>NZ_LBDA02000071.1 GCF_000980885.2 Streptomyces malaysiense
CAACGGTTGCGGCATATCGGTGCGGGCCAGTTGATCCAGCCCCGGCGGCATGGGAGAAGATAAGAGGGCAGGCACGGTCTTCACTTGTGATCATGGGACTTCGACACTCACATGATCACGCAGACCGTGCCTGCAGCCGCATCCGGACCTACCTACAACCGACATGACGGCCCATCAGCGAATCAACCGCCCAACTCGCGAGCACGCAACGGCCCTGCCCGCTGAACTCCCGCCGAAAGGCTCTGTCACGTTGGCCGGTGGGTGAGATGGTCTTCGGGTTGGTCGCGGGTGGGAGGGGTCTCTCGTGGAGAGCGTGTCGCCGTCGTACAGGGGCCACCGCTACCCGGCGGAGGTCATCGCGCACTGCCACGGCAGCTGTAAGTCTTGATCCACGGGCTTCGGTCACGTGGCTGCCGCGGCGGTGATGTTGTTCCACCGGCGGTGGGCCTCGGTGGCCTGGTGCTGGTGATGGCGGCGCCAGGCGGACCGGTGCAGGATGTGGTCCCGGTCGCGTCGGGGTTGCGGAAGCGCGATGATCCGCAGGATGGCCAGGAGTTCGCGAACGCTGGCCGGGGCGAGTTCCAGACTGTGTCTGGCTGCGTCGGCGGTGCGGGTGCGGGCGTGGGTGACGGCGAGGACGGCGGCGGCGAACAGGCTGACCAGGCTCCAGCGCATCCAGGAGGTCCAGCAGGTCACCTGGCCCTGGTCGAGTCCGGCCCTGGCCGGGACCTTCGCAGCCCGCTGTGTGGCCGTGAAGCGGCCGACGGCGGTGGTGGCGCGATGGGCGGCCTTGACTGCCAGGGTGTAGTCGAAGCCCACGGTGCGGGCGGTGCGGCGCAACTCCTGGCTGCCGTAGACCTCGTCACCGGTGAACCATCGGGCGGCAAGGCCCAGTTCACGGGCACGGTGCAGCATCGCGGCGGCCAGCTGCGGCTTGGTGGCGAAGGTGATCTCGTCGGGCACGTGCCGCAGCAGCCGACATTCTTCGTCTTCGGCCCAGGCCGCCGGCAGGTACAGCTGACGGTCGATGAGTGCGTGACCGTGCACGGAGTCGTAGGCGAGATGGACGGCGACCTGGCACAGACCCACCCCGCCCAGCGCACCGGAGTACTGGTGGGATGCACCCACGCAGTCGGTGGAGGACTTCTCATCGCCCGTCTCGTCCACGACCAGCACGGCCTCGTCGTCGGTGAGTTCGCCCGCCGTCCAGACGGCGAGATGATCGCGGGCCAGGTGGAAGCGGAAGAATGTCACCGTGCAGGTTCTGCCGCTCAGCGCGGGCGTTCTGGCCGGTTACTCCTCCGCCTTCTGCTCCTTCAGCTTCGGCGAGGAGCCGACGGTCGAAGCGGTGGCCATGGACAATCTTCGAGGCACCTCGGTCCTCGAAGGGGCAGAGGATCTCGCCGCTTACGCCAATGCGTACGACCTACTACGATCGGCGGCGTTGACGCCGGACGCGAGCGCGAAGCTCATCCGGGGCGTACTGCGGAGCTTGAAGGAAGACACATCGTGACCGAGGTCGTAAGCCCCTTCTGGAAGTCGTCGTACTCGGGGCAGGAGAACGCTTGCGTCGAGGTCGCCGACACGGCCCCCGCCGGTCGAGCCGTCCGCGACAGCAAGCAGGACAACGGCCCCCTCCTCACCGTCTCCCGCGAGACCTGGCAGGCCTTCCTCCGCCAGTTCTCGTAGGCCATATACAACGACGAAGGGCGTCCGGCGGATAATCGCCGGGCGCTCTTCTCGCTGTCGTTGGCATATCCCGAAGGCGTATTTACTCATCCGGTTGACCGCACTGCCATACGCCAGTGCAGACCGCTCTCACATGACTACGTTCCGGCATATGGTCAGTTCACCGCAGGACACGATGCATCAGATCTTCCGCAAGGAGCCGGATCTGTTAGCCCGTCTCCTGCCGCGGGCGGGCATCGCGTTTCGCGAGTACGACTCGATCGAAGCTCTGGACACCGACCTGACCGAGATCAGACTGTCGGAACGGCGGGTGGACAGCCTCTTCCGGGTGCGCACGGTCGGCGACGAGGGCGGCTTTCTGCCCGCGGTCGACTCGCAGGGCAGGCCGGACCCGGACAAGCGCAACAACTGGACGTACTACTTGGCCTACATGTACGCCAAGTACCGCCTGCCGCCCGTCCTGCTGGTGGTGTGCCAGGACAGGACGACGGCGTCCTGGGCGGCGGAGCCCATCAGCGTGGGCAGCGGTTTCCACACCAGCATGCGGGTCTTCCCGCTGGTGCTGGGGCCGAAGAGCCTGCCCGTGATCAACGATCTGGAGGAGGTGGCGAAGGACGGTCCCGCCACCGCGTTCTCGGTGCTCGCTCATGCCAAGGAGCCGGGTCTGCTTGCGATACCGGACGAGGTCGGGCCGGCGGTGGGGCCCCACAAGGACTGGGCGGAGATCATCGAGGTCGGTCTGGGCGAGGGCCCGGCCCGTGACTACTGGAGGAAGCTGATGGCCACGCACACCCCGGTCTTCCCCGGCAACGACACCGTGATGGAGGAGGCGTGGTGCAAGGTCCACGCCGACGGCGAGGCCAAGGGCGAGGCCAAGGTCGTCCTCCGGGTTCTCGGCGCGGGGGGTATCGAGGTTTTTGAGTCCGTCCGGGAGCGCGTCATGGCCTGTGCCGAGCTGGAGATGCTGGAGACCTGGCTCGACCGCTCCCTGACCGTGACGAGCGCCGAGGAACTGTTCGCCGGGGACGGGGAACAATGCAGCCGGACCCTGTGACGACGAGCGGGCGCCCGGCGGAACGAGCCGCCGGGCGCCCTCACCGTCGTAGCCGAGAGGTCAGAGCTTCTCGATGACGTAGTCGATGCACTTGGTCAGTGCCTCGACATCGGCCGGGTCGATCGCCGGGAACATGGCGACACGCAGCTGGTTGCGGCCGAGCTTGCGGTAGGGCTCGGTGTCGACGATGCCGTTGGCGCGCAGCACCTTGGCGATGGCGGCGGCGTCGATGTCGTCGGAGAAGTCGATCGTGCCGATGACCGCGGAGCGCTTCGCCGGGTCGGTGACGAAGGGGCTGGCGAACTTGACGTCCTCGGCCCAGTTGTAGAGCGTGCGCGCCGAGGTGGCGGTGCGGCGGACCGCGAAGTCCAGGCCGCCCTGGCCGTTGAGCCACTCCAGCTGCTGGTCGAGCAGGAAGAGCGTGGCGAGGGCCGGGGTGTTGTACGTCTGGTTCTTGCGGGAGTTGTCGATCGCCGTGGGCAGCGAGAAGAACTCCGGGATGTGCCGGCCGGACGCGTGGATCCGCTCCGCGCGCTCGATCGCGGCGGGGGAGAAGACACCGATCCACAGGCCGCCGTCGGAGGCGAAGGACTTCTGCGGGGCGAAGTAGTAGACGTCGGTCTCGGCGATGTCGACCGGCAGGCCGCCCGCGCCGGAGGTCGCGTCCACCAGGACGAGGGAACCCTCGTCGGCGCCGGCCACCCGCTGGATGGGCATGGCGACACCGGTGGACGTCTCGTTGTGGGTGAAGGCGTACACGTCGACGCCCGCCTCGGCCCGTGCGTCCGGGTGGGTGCCCGGGTCGGTGGCGATCACCGTCGGCTCGGCCAGCCACGGCGCGAGCTTGGCGGCCTTGGCGAACTTGGAGGAGAACTCGCCGAAGTTGAGGTGCTGGGACTTGTTCTCGATCAATCCGTGGGTGGCGATGTCCCAGAAGGCGGTGGAGCCGCCGTTGCCGAGGACGACCTCGTAGCCCTCGGGAAGGGAGAACAGCTCGGAGATCCCCTCGCGGACCTTACCGACCAGGTTCTTGACGGGCGCCTGGCGGTGGGAGGTGCCGAGCAGGGAGCTTCCGGTGGCGGCGAGCGCGTCGAGCGCCTCGGTCCGCACCTTGGAGGGGCCCGCGCCGAAACGACCGTCGGCGGGCTTGATGTCAGCGGGAATCTGGATGTCGGCCACGACTCGGAGGGTATCGGGTGGGCGAAACGGGACGGAACCGTGTCCGTCGGATGAGACGAGATCGCCAGGACAGAGAATTGTCGTGTCGTACGACGATTTCGGGTGCGTTGGTACGACGATCGAGGCGGGGCTGTGGATAACCTTCGATGACGGTCGGTGATCGGATGCATCCTGAACGCATGACGGATCGCACGGACGGGATGAACCCCTCGACCCCCGACGCCTCCTCGACCCCGGAAGCCTCCTCGACCTCCGACGCCCCCTTGGCTCCCTCTGCCCGCTCGGCCCTCGAAGCGGAGCTGCGGGCGAACCTCCGCGGCGAGGTCCGCTTCGACGCCGCCGCCCGCGCGCTCATGACCATGGACGCCTCCAACTACCGGCGCGTCCCCGCGGGAGTGGTCGCCCCCCGGGACGCCGGGGACGTGGCGGCGGCACTGGAGGTGTGCCGGGCCCGCGGAGTGCCGGTGGTCGCCCGCGGCGGGGGTACGTCGATCGCCGGGCAGGCCACGGGCACGGGGGTCGTACTGGATTTCACGCGCCACATGGACCGTCTGGTCGAGCTGGACCCGGGCACGCGCACGGCCGTCGTGCAGCCCGGCCTGGTCCTCGACAGCCTCCAGCGCGCCGCCGCCCCGCACGGGGTGCGCTTCGGCCCCGACCCGTCGACGCACAGCCGCTGCACCCTCGGCGGAATGATCGGCAACAACTCCTGCGGCTCCCACTCGGTGGCCTGGGGGACGACCGCCGACAACGTCGCGGAGCTGGACGTCCTCACCGCGCGCGGCCGGCGGCTGCGGCTCGGGCCGGGATGGGCCGGCGCGCCCGAGGGGCTGCGGGAGCTGGCGGAGGGCGAGTCGGCCCGGTTGCGCACCGGCTTCCCTGACCTGCCCCGCCGCATCTCCGGATACGCGCTGGACGCGCTGCTGCCGGAGCGGGGCGCCGACGTGGCCCGCTCCTTCTGCGGCTCCGAGGGCACCCTCGGCATCCTGACCGAGGCGGTCGTGCGCCTGGTCGAGGCCCCACCGGCCCGCGCGCTGGCGGTCCTGGGGTACGGCGACGAGAGCGCCGCCGCCGAGGCCGCCGCCGGTCTGCTGCCGCACGGCCCGCTGACGGTGGAGGGCATGGCCGCCGACCTGGTGCCCCCGGGGGCCGGACTGCCCGAGGGCGGCGCCTGGCTGTTCGTGGAGACCGGCGGGGAGTCGCGGGCGGCGGCCCGTGCCCGCGCGGCGGAGATCGTCCGGGCCGCCGATGTCGTGGACGCCCTCGTGGTCACCGACCCCGCCGCCCAGCAGGTCCTGTGGCGCATCCGCGAGGACGCGAGCGGCACGGCGACACGGATGCCGGACGGCTCCGAGGCCTGGCCCGGCTGGGAGGACTGCGCGGTGCCCCCCGCCCGGCTCGGCGCCTACCTGCGCGACTTCCGCGCTCTGCTCTCCTCCCACGGTCTGCGCGGCACCCCGTACGGCCACTTCGGCGACGGATGCATCCACGTCCGCATCGACTTCGACCTGCTCACCGAGCCCGGCATCGGCCGGTTCCGGCGCTTCTCGGAGGAACTGGCCGACCTGGTGGTCGCCCACGGCGGCTCGCTGTCCGGGGAACACGGCGACGGCCAGGCCCGCGCGGAACTGCTGCCCCGGATGTACGGCGCCGAGACGGTGCGGCTGTTCGAGCGCGCCAAGGCCCTCTGGGACCCGGACGACCTGCTCAACCCCGGCATGCTGGTCCGCCCCGCCCCGCTCGACGGCAACCTCCGCTTCTCCGTGCTGCCGGCCGGACCCGTGGACGTGGCCTTCGGCTACCCGGCCGACGGCGGCGACTTCCGCGCGGCCGTCCGCCGCTGCGTCGGCGTGGCCAAGTGCCGTACGACCACCGCGGCAGGCCCCGCCGTGATGTGCCCGTCGTTCCGGGCGACCGGCGAGGAGGAGCACTCCACCCGGGGCCGGGCCCGGCTGCTGCACGAGATGCTGGCGGGGGAGGTGATCACCGACGGCTGGCGCTCCACCGAGGTCCGCGACGCCCTCGATCTCTGCCTCGCCTGCAAAGGCTGCCGCACGGACTGCCCGGTCGGCGTCGACATGGCCACCTACAAGGCCGAGTTCCTGTACCACCACTACGCGGACCGGCGCCGCCCCGCCGCCCACCACAGCATGGGCCGGCTGCCCGAGTGGCTGCGCCTGATCGCCCGGACCCGTACGGCGCCTCTGCTCAACGCGCTCGCCGCCGTCCCGCCCCTGGCGGCCGTGGCGAGACGCCTCGGCGGAATCGCGCCCGAGCGGCGGCTCCCCCGGCTCGCCCGGACGACCTTCACCAGCTGGTGGCGGCGCCGGGAGCCCGCGCGGACCGAGGGCACCGGGGACCTGGTCGTCCTCTGGCCGGACACCTTCACCGAGCATCTGTCCCCCTCGGTCGGCCGCGCGGCCGTCCGCGTCCTGGAGGCCGCGGGGCTGCGGGTGGCCCTCCCCCCGGCCCGGCCGCCGCGCCGCGGCCCGTCGGCGCCCGCGCGTGCCACCGCCGGCGGCCCGGCCCGCTCCCTCCTGCCGGCCCGCCGCGCCCGTGTCTGCTGCGGGCTGACCTACGTCTCCACCGGCCAGCTCGACCGGGCCCGTGCGGTGCTGCGCCGCACCCTCGACCTGATGGAGCCGGTGCTGCGCGCGGGCGCCCCCGTCGTCGTACTGGAGCCGAGCTGCGCGGCCGCCCTGCGCACCGACCTCCCGGAACTCCTGTACGACGACCCGCGCGCGGCCCGGCTCGCCGCCGTCGTCCTGACCTTCGCCGAGGCCCTGGAGCGGCACGCCCCGCAGTGGACCCCGCCCGCCGTGGACCGGCCCGCCGCCGGTCAGACCCACTGCCATCAGCACGCGGTCCTCGGCGACGCCCCGGACCGCCGGCTGCGCGAATCGGCCGGGCTCACCGGGGAACTCTCGGGCGGGTGCTGCGGCCTGGCCGGCGACTTCGGCTTCGAGAGGGGCCACTTCGAGGTCTCCCGGGCCTGCGCCGAGGAGCAGCTGCTGCCCTCGATACGCACGGCGGCCCCGGACACCGTGGTCCTGGCCGACGGCTACTCCTGCCGCACCCAGCTGGAGCAACTGGGCGGAGTGCGCGGACGGCACCTGGCGGAGGTGCTGGCCGAGGCGCTGGACCGGGACGCGGGCTCCCCGGCCCCGGACACGGGCGCGGGGGAGGGGCGATGACGGCCCGCCGTCGGACGGCCGCCTCCTTAGGGTGGGGGTGATCAGCGAACCGTGAAGGAGCCACGCGTATGAGCCTCACCGTCCGTCCGGTCACCCGGGCCGAACACCTCGCCTTCGTGGCGGCCCGTCCCTCGGCCAGCCACCTCCAGCTGCCGTCCTGGGGGGACGTGAAGCCGGACTGGCGGGCGCGGAGCCTGGGGTGGTTCGAGGCGGACGGGCGGCTCGTCGGGGTGGGTCTGGTGCTGCTGCGGTCGCTGCCCAAGGTGAAGCGGTATCTGGCCTATCTGCCGGAGGGGCCGGTCATCGACTGGGCGGCGCCCGATCTGGAGCGCTGGCTGGACCCGATGCTGGCCCACCTCAAGGGGCTGGGCGTCTTCTCGGTGAAGATGGGCCCGCCCGTGGTGGTGCGGCGGTGGAGCCCGGAGGCGGTCAAGGCCGCCATCGCCGACCCGGACGCGCACCGGCTGCGGGACGCGCCGCCGACCTCCGAGGAGCCGGAGGCGCTCGCCCTCGTCGACCGGCTGTGCCGGACGGGCTGGCGGCAGACCGAGCCCGGCGGGGAGGACGGTTTCGCCGCGGGGCAGCCCCGGTACGTCTGCCAGGTGCCGTTCGCCGGGCGGTCCCTGGAGGACATCCAGCGCGGGCTCAACCAGCAGTGGCGGCGCAACATCAAGAAGGCCGAGAAGGCTGGGGTGAAGATCGTACGGGGGGACTACGAGGACCTGCCGGCCTTCTACGGGCTGTACGCGGAGACGGCGGAGCGGGACCGCTTCATCCCGCGCCCGCTGCCGTACTTCCAGCGGATGTGGACGGCGCTCACCGCCGAGGACCCCGACCGGATGCGGCTGTACCTCGCGCAGCACGACGGCGAGGTGCTGGCCGCGGCCACGATGCTGATCGTCGGCGGCCATGTCTGGTACTCCTACGGCGCCTCCACCAGCCGCAGGCGGGAGGTGCAGCCCAACAACGCCATGCAGTGGCGGATGATGTGCGACGCCCATGAGCTGGGCGCCCATGTCTATGACTTCCGGGGCATCACCGACACCCTGGAGGAGTCCAACCACCTCCTCGGCCTGCTCCGTTTCAAGGTGGGCGCGGGCGGCGGGGCGGCGGAGTACGTGGGCGAGTGGGACTTCCCGCTGAACCGTCTGCTGCACAAGGCGTTCGACGTGTATATGGCGCGCCGCTGAGGGAGGCGCCGGGCTGGGTGACCGTCATACGAGAGGGGCGGATCTCAGCATCCAGGACAGTGTCATGAGAGGTTCACACTCCTGACGGGGTCTACTACCCTGGACCCGGTAGTACAGAGAGATGTACATGATCTGAGCCGAGCACCGGGACCGCCGTGACCACCGTCAACACCCCCAGCGCCACTTCCGGGTCGTCCGTGGGGACGCCGGGCGCCCCGGGCGCCCCGGGCCGCCTCGGCCCGGTGGGGCTGGTGCTGGCCGGCGGGGTCTCGGTGCAGTTCGGCGGCGCCCTCGCGGTGACGCTGATGCCGAGGGCGGGCGCGCTGGGCGTGGTGACGCTCAGGCTCGTCGCGGCGGCCGTGGTCCTGCTGCTGTTCTGCCGGCCCCGGCTGCGCGGTCACTCGCGCGCGGACTGGGGCACGGTGATCGCCTTCGGTGTCGCGCTGGGCGGCATGAACAGCCTGTTCTACGAGGCCGTGGCCCGTATCCCGCTCGGCCCCGCCGTCACCCTGGAGGTGCTCGGCCCGCTCGCGCTCTCGGTGGTGTCCTCCCGCCGCCTGGTCAACGTCGTGTGGGCGGCGCTCGCCCTGGGCGGTGTGTTCCTGCTCGGCGGCGGGGGCTTTCGCGGACTGGACCCCGTCGGGGTGGGCTTCGCGCTGGGCGCGGGCGTGATGTGGGCGGCGTACATCGTCTTCAGCGCGCGCACCGGCCGGCGCTTCCCGCAGGCGGACGGGCTGGCGCTGGCCATGACGGTCGCGGCGCTGCTCGTCCTGCCGCTCGGTATCGACTCGGCCGGCGACCGCCTCCTCGACCCTGTCACGCTCGGCCTCGGCGCGGCGGTGGCCGTGCTCTCCTCGGTCCTGCCCTACACCCTCGAACTCCTGGCCCTGCGCAACCTGCCCGCCGCCACCTTCGCCGTCCTGATGAGCCTGGACCCGGCCCTCGCGGCCACCGCCGGCTTCCTCATCCTCGGCCAGGCCCTCTCCGCCTCGCAGATCGCCGCCATCGCCCTGGTCGTCGCCGCGAGCATCGGCGCGGTGCGCACCCAGGTGGGCCGGTCCAGGACGCCCGTCCTGGACGCGTAGGGGCCGCAGGGCTCCTCATCACCCGCACGGGGGAGCGGTCCGGCGGCGGTCACCACGCGCCGGTCTTCTGCCACCCGGGCACGCCCCCGATGGTCACCGGTACCGCCGTCCGGCCCGGCCCGGCGCGCGGCCGCCCTCCCCGGCGAGTCCCGCCAGGAACTCCACGGCCGACGGCTGGAACGGCTGGAACGGCTGGAACGGCGGGGGGTGTGGCCCGGTGGTGGCGGGGTGGCCGAATGGGCAGGGGTGGGACCGGGCCGGGGCGGTGGCGATGTGTACGTTGGCGGGGAGGGGTCCGTGGCGTCCTCGCGGGGCGTCGGCAACAGGCAGGGGAAACAGGAACGCATGGCACGTGTCGCCGTCATCACCGCGCCCAACATCGGCTACCGCAACACCGGGATGCTGACCGTCGACCTGGCCTTCGAGGCGATGCGGCGGCGGACGGGGGACGGGGTGGAGGCGAGCTGGTACACGCTGCACCTGCCGCAGACCGTGCCCCTGCGCGGGCTGCGGGAGGGCGTGCGCGGCGCGGAACTCCCCTTCAGGTTCCGGTCGTTGATCGACGAGGTCGACACCCTGCGCGAGCACGACGCGGTCGTCTTCTGGGGCGACTTCCTGCACGCCCGGCACTACCTCGACCAGGACGCCTCCAACCGGCTCCTCGACTACGGGCTCGTCAAGGACCGGGACGCCGCCCGGAGCCTGCTCGGCCGGACCCTGCTGCTCGCCGACCAGCCGGACGAACTGCTCGACCGCACCCTCAGCTACGGCGGCACGATCCTGCACAACACGCAGTCGGACTACGAGGACAAGGAGTACGGCCCCTCGTTCACGCGGCTGATGACGCGCAGCCACCGCGTCTGGGTGCGCGATCCGCTGTCGGCGGCCAAGCTGGGGCATCTGCGCGGGGACCGTACGACCGACCACTTCGGCTCCGACGCGGCCCTGCTGAACCGCCCCGGCGACCTGGACTGCCTCCCGGTCACGCCCTGGTCCCAGGACCTCCCGGACGGCGGCGCGATCGGGGTGTTCCTCGGCGCCCGTACGAGGATCCCCGCCTGGCTCCCCGGCTTCTGCCAGGGGCTCGCGGAGCGGCTGGGCGCGCCCCTGGAATGGATCCCCTGGTTCGACGGGGAGGCCCCGTGCCAGGTCGGGCACCTGCCCGTCCGGCCCGGCTCCCCCACCGTCGGCGACCTGCTCGGTGTCCTGCCCCGCTACCGTCTCGTCATCACCGACACCTACCACCTGTGCGTCAACGCCTGGGGCGCCGGCACCCCGGTGGTCTGCGTCGGCGCGCCCGCGCCGGTGCCGACGACCGACCGCGACTACCTGACGCTCAGCGACGTGAAGAAGCACGTCCTGCACATGGCCTACGACGCGGCCGACTTCTACCTCCCCACCGCCGACGACAGCCCCGAGGGGCACGAGCGGCGGGCCGAGCGGATCGTCCGGCTGGTGGAGGGCGGGGGAGCGGCCGCCGTGGCCGAGCGGATCCGCGAGCACGCCGACCACTCGGCCGACTCCTTCACACGGACTCTCGCCTCGCTCCTCGGGTGAACCCGGGTCCGTCCCCGGAGAGGAAGACCTTCGCCGGTCAGTGCGGTGCCTGCCAAGGCCGGTCGAATAAATCATGCAAGCACGCTTGATTGTTTCCGTACCCGCTGCCATGCTCCCCTCATGGCCGACCCGACGCCCGTCATCGACGACCTGCGTGCCGAGAGCGAAGAACTGGACCGGATCGTCGCCCGGTCGACGCCCGAGCAGTGGGCGCGCGCCACTCCCGCGCCCGGCTGGACCGTCGCCCACCAGATCGCCCATCTCGCCTGGACCGACCGCGCGGCGCTGGCCGCCGTCACCGACGCGGACGCGTTCCGCGCGCTGGTCGAGAAGGCCCTCGCCCGCGACGCCTCCTTCGTGGACGAGGGCGCGGAGGAGAGCGCCGGGCTGCCGCCCGCGGAGCTCCTCGCGGCCTGGCGGTCCGGGCGCGACGCCCTCGACCGGGCCCTGCGCGCGGCCGAACCCGGTTCCCGCTTCCCCTGGTTCGGGCCGCCGATGGCCGTGGCCTCCATGGCCACCGCCCGCCTCATGGAGACCTGGGCCCACGGCCTGGACGTCGCCGAGGCGCTCGGCGTCCCCCGGGCCCCCACCGACCGCCTCGCCCACATCGCCCGACTCGGCGTGCGCACCAGGGACTTCGCGTACACGGTGCACGGACTCATCCCGCCGGCCGGGGAGTTCCGCGTCGAGCTCACGGCGCCGAGCGGCGCCGTGTGGGGCTACGGCCCCGAAGGCGCCCCGCAGCGCGTCACCGGACCGGCCCTCGACTTCTGCCTCCTCGTCACCCAGCGCGCCCACCGCGACGACCTCGCCCTGATCGCCGCGGGCCCGGACGCGGACCGCTGGCTGGACATCGCGCAGGCGTTCGCGGGCCCGCCGGGAAGCGGCCGGAAGGCGAGGGGGAGGACGGCGGAGAACCCGGTGGGACCAGACGGACCGGCGGCCGGAGTCGGCCGGTGAACCCGCTGCGGATAGGCAACTTCTCCGGCTTCTACGGCGACCGCTTCGACGCCCTGCGCGAGATGCTCACCGGCGGTGAACTCGACGTCCTCACCGGCGACTACCTCGCCGAACTCACCATGCTGATCCTCGCCCGCGACCGGCTGAAGGACCCCGGTGCCGGATACGCCCGCACCTTCGAGCGCCAGCTGGAGGACTGCCTCGGCCTGGTCCGGGAACGCCGGGTGCGGATCGTCACCAACGCGGGCGGGCTCAACCCCGCCGGACTCGCCGCGAGAATAGAAGAGTTGGGTGGACGGCTCGGCATCCCCCTGCGTGTCGCCCACGTCGAGGGCGACGACCTGACCGCCGCCCACCCCGGCGCCCTCGCCGCCCACGCCTACCTCGGCGGGTTCGGCATCGCCGAGTGCCTGCGGGCGGGCGCGGACATCGTCGTCACCGGGCGGGTGACCGACGCGGCCCTCGTCACCGGTCCCGCGGCGGCCCATTTCGGATGGGGTCCGGGGGAGTTCGACAAGCTGGCCGGGGCCGTCGTCGCCGGGCACGTCCTGGAGTGCGGGACGCAGGCCACCGGCGGGAACTACGCGTTCTTCCAGGAGGGCGACGTACGACGGCCCGGCTTCCCGCTCGCCGAGATCCATGCCGACGGCAGCAGCGTCATCACCAAGCACCCCGGCACCGGCGGGTTCGTGGATGTCGGCACGGTCACCGCGCAGCTGCTGTACGAGACCGGGGGCGCCCGGTACGCCGGCCCCGACGTCACCGCCCGCCTGGACAGCGTCCGGCTGAGCCAGGACGGCCCGGACCGGGTGCGGATCGAAGGGGTGAACGGCGAGGCGCCCCCGCCGGCCCTCAAGGTGGGGCTCAACCGGCTCGGGGGCTTTCGCAACGAGGTCGTCTTCGTGCTCACCGGGCTCGACGTCGAGGCCAAGGCCGCCCTCGTACGCGACCAGCTCGCCTTCGACAAGTCGGGGCCCGAAGAGGTCGGCTGGGAACTCGTCCGCACCGATCGCCCCGACGCCGACACCGAGGAGACCGCGAGCGCCCTGCTGCGTCTCGTCGTACGGGATCCGGACCAGCGGGTCGTCGGACGGGCGCTCAGCGGGGCGGCTATCGAGCTGGCGCTGGCCAGCTACCCCGGATTCCATGTGCTGGCCCCGCCCGGCAGGGGCGACCCCTACGGGATCTTCGAGGACGCCTACGTGCCCCAGGAGGAGGTGGCCCACACGGCCGTGCTCCCCGACGGGCGGACCACGAGGGTTCCCCCGCCCCCGATGACGCGTCCCCTGGACGAGGTACCGCACCCGGAGCCGCCCGGCCCGCCGCCGCCCGGTGCCACCCGCCGCGCCCCCCTCGGGCTCGTCGCCGGTGCCCGCAGCGGGGACAAGGGCGGGAACGCCAACGTGGGGGTGTGGGCCCGCACCGACGAGGCCTGGCGGTGGCTCGCGCACGAGCTGACGGTGGACCGGTTCCGGGAGCTGATCCCCGAGAGCCGCGACCTGCCCGTCACCCGCCACCTCCTTCCCGGGCTGCGCGCCCTGAACTTCGTCGTCGCCGGCATCCTCGGCGCCGGCGTCGCCTCCCGCCACCGCTTCGACCCGCAGGCCAAAGCCCTCGGCGAATGGCTGCGCTCCCGCCACCTGGACATCCCGGAGGCCCTCCTGTGACCGTCCTCGACACGGCCCTGGACACCCACCACCCCGACTACACGGCCCACCGCGAGGCCATGCTCGGCAAACTCGCCGAACTGGCGGGCGAACACGCCAAGGCGCTCGCGGGCGGTGGCGAGAAGTACGTCGAACGGCACCGTGGACGCGGCAAGTTGCCGGTCCGAGAGCGCATCGAGCTGCTCCTCGACCCGGACACGCCGTTCCTGGAGCTGTCCCCGCTCGCCGCCTGGGGCAGCGAGTACACCGTCGGCGCCTCACTCGTCACCGGCATCGGCGTGGTCGAGGGCGTGGAGTGCCTGATCACCGCCAACGACCCGACCGTGCGCGGCGGTGCCAGCAACCCATGGAGCCTGAAGAAGGCCCTGCGCGCCAACGACATCGCGTTCGCCAACCGGCTGCCCTGCATCAGCCTGGTGGAGTCGGGCGGCGCCGATCTGCCCTCGCAGAAGGAGATCTTCATCCCCGGCGGCGCCGTCTTCCGTGATCTGACCCGGCTTTCCGCCGCCGGCATCCCGACCGTGGCCGTCGTCTTCGGCAACTCCACGGCGGGCGGCGCCTACGTACCCGGCATGTCCGACCACGTGATCATGATCAAGGAACGGGCCAAGGTGTTCCTCGGCGGACCGCCGCTGGTGAAGATGGCCACCGGAGAGGAGAGCGACGACGAGTCCCTGGGCGGCGCCGAGATGCACGCCCGCGTCTCCGGGCTCGCCGACTACTTCGCCGTGGACGAGCGGGACGCCCTGCGGCAGGCCCGCCGGGTGGTCGCGCGGCTCAACCACCGCAAGGCGGCGGCCGATCCGGGCCCGGCCGAGCCGCCCAAGCACGACCCGGAGGAGCTGCTGGGCATCGTCCCCGGCGACCTCAGGACCCCCTTCGATCCGCGCGAGGTCGTCGCGCGGATCGTGGACGGCTCCGACTTCGACGAGTTCAAGCCGCTGTACGGCACCAGCCTGGTGACCGGCTGGGCCGCCCTGCACGGCTACCCCGTCGGCATCCTCGCCAACGCCCAAGGGGTGCTGTTCAGCGAGGAGTCGCAGAAGGCCGCCCAGTTCATCCAGCTCGCCAACCAGCGCGACATCCCGCTGCTGTTCCTGCACAACACCACCGGCTACATGGTCGGCAGCCAGTACGAGCAGGGCGGGATCATCAAGCACGGCGCGATGATGATCAACGCGGTGTCCAACTCCCGGGTCCCGCACCTCTCCGTCCTCATGGGCGCCTCCTACGGGGCCGGCCACTACGGCATGTGCGGCCGCGCCTACGACCCCCGCTTCCTGTTCGCCTGGCCCAGCGCCAAGTCCGCCGTCATGGGCCCGCAGCAGCTCGCCGGCGTGCTGTCGATCGTCGCGCGGCAGTCGGCGGCGGCGAAGGGGCAGCCGTACGACGAGGACGCGGACGCCGCCCTGCGCGCCATGGTGGAGCGGCAGATCGAGTCCGAGTCGCTGCCGATGTTCCTGTCCGGGCGGCTCTACGACGACGGCGTCATCGACCCGCGCGACACCCGTACCGTCCTCGGCCTGTGCCTGTCCGCGATCCACACCGCCCCCTACGAGGGCGCGCGCGGCGGCTTCGGCGTCTTCCGGATGTGAGGCCCATGATCCAGACACTGCTGGTCGCCAACCGCGGCGAGATCGCCTGCCGCATCTTCCGCACCTGCTCCGAGCTGGGCATCCGTACGGTCGCCGTGTACTCGGACGCCGATGAGCACGCGCTCCACACGCGCCGGGCGGACACGGCGGTACGGCTGCCGGGGGCGGCGCCCGCCGACACCTATCTGCGCGGCGACCTGATCGTGAAGGCCGCCCTCGCCGCCGGCGCGGACGCCGTGCACCCCGGATACGGTTTCCTCTCGGAGAACCCGGACTTCGCCCGCGAGGTCCTGGACGCCGGGCTGACCTGGATCGGGCCGCCCCCCGAGGCCATCGAGGCCATGGCCTCCAAGACGCGCGCCAAGCGGCTGATGGGCCTGGAACCCCTGGCGGAGGTCACCCAGGGGGACCTGCCGGTGCTGGTGAAGGCGGCGGCGGGCGGCGGCGGGCGCGGGATGCGGATCGTGCGCCGCCTGGACGAGCTCCGGGACGCCCTGGAAGGGGCGCGCGCCGAGGCCGCGAGCGCCTTCGGCGACGGCGAGGTGTTCGTGGAGCCGTACATCGAGAACGGCCGCCACGTCGAGGTGCAGATCCTCGCCGACACCCATGGCACCGTCTGGCCGCTCGGCACCCGCGACTGCTCCCTGCAGCGCCGCCACCAGAAGGTGATCGAGGAGGCCCCGGCGCCCGGCCTGCCCGAGCGGTCGGCACAGGAGCTGCGGACGCTGGCGGTACGGGCCGCGCGTGCCGTCTCCTACGTCGGCGCGGGCACCGTCGAGTTCCTGGTCGCCGGCGGCCGCGCGCACTTCCTGGAGATGAACACCCGCCTCCAGGTCGAACACCCGGTGACGGAGGCGGTGTTCGGGCTCGACCTGGTCGCCGAGCAGATCCGCGTCGCCGAGGGCCACGCCCTGGAGGAGGACCCGCCGGACCCGCGCGGCCACGCGGTCGAGGTCCGCCTGTACGCCGAGGACCCCGCGCGCGACTGGGCCCCGCAGACCGGCACCCTGCACCGGCTCGTCGTACCGCCCGGTGTGCGCCTCGACACCGGCTACGGCGACGGCGACCCCATCGGCGTGCACTACGACCCGATGCTCGCCAAGCTCGTCGCCCATGCCCCGACCCGTGCGGAGGCGGTCCGGCGGCTCGCGGGCGCCCTGGAATCGGCGCTGGTCCACGGCCCCGTCACCAACCGCGACCTGCTCGTCCGCTCGCTGCGCCACGAGGAGTTCACGTCCGGCCGCATGGACACCGGCTTCTACGACCGCCATCTCGCCTCGCTCACCGAGCCCGCCCCCGACCCGCTCGCCCCGCTCGCCGCCGCCCTCGCCGGTGCCCACGGCCGCTCCCGCTTCGGCGGCTGGCGCAACGTGCCGTCCCAGGACCAGGTCAAGCGGTACGAGGTGGCGGGGGAGGAGGTCGAGGTGCGGTACCGGCACACACGGCAGGGCCTCGACGCCGACGGGGTGCGGGTCGTACGCGCCGACGCGGGCACCGTCGTACTCGAAGTGGACGGCGTACGCCGGGGGTTCGCGGTGGCTCGGTACGGCGACGAGGTGCACGTGAACACCGAGCGGCTGATCGAGCTGCCCCGCTTCCCCGACCCCGCGGCCCAGCTCGCCCCGGGCTCCCTGCTGGCCCCGATGCCCGGCACGGTCGTACGTGTCGCCGAGGGCCTGACGGAGGGCGCGACGGTCACCGCCGGGCAGCCCCTGATCTGGCTGGAGGCGATGAAGATGCAGCACCAGATCTCGGCCCCGACCGCAGGCACCCTGACCTCCCTCCACGCCGAGCCGGGACAGCAGGTGGAGCCCGGCCTGCTGCTGGCGGTGGTGCGGCCGGCCTGAGGGCCGCGGGGAACTGCGCGAGCAACCACACACAACCCGCACGCGGAGGAAGCGCATGACCACCCTCATCGAATCCGAAGAGCACAAAGCACTCCGGTCCGCGGTGTCCGCCCTGGGCAACCGCTACGGCCGCGACTACCTCAGCCGTACCCTCGCCGAAGGCAAACCCCTCACCGAACTCTGGTCCGAGGCCGGCAAACTCGGCTACCTCGGTGTCAACCTGCCCGAGGAGCACGGCGGCGGAGGCGGCGGGATCACCGAACTCTCGATCGTGCTGGAGGAGCTGGGCGCCGCCGGCTCCCCCCTCCTGATGCTCGTCGTGTCCCCCGCCATCTGCGGCACCGTGATCGCCCGCTTCGGCACCGAGGCGCAGAAGCGCGACTGGCTACCCGGTCTCGCCGACGGCACGAAGCTGATGGCCTTCGGCATCACCGAACCCGACGCCGGTTCCAACAGCCACCGCATCACCACCACGGCCCGCCGCGACGGCGCGGACTGGCTGCTCACCGGCCGCAAGGTCTTCATCTCCGGGGTGGACATGGCCGACGCGGTACTGATCGTCGGCCGCACCGAGGACGCCCGCACCGGCCGCCTCAAGCCCTGCCTCTTCATCGTGCCGACGGACGCGCCCGGCTTCCAGAAGCGGCCCATCGACATGGAACTCAAGGCGGCCGAGAAGCAGTTCGAGCTGGTCCTGGACGACGTGCGACTGCCCGGGGAGGCGCTCGTCGGCGACGAGGACGCCGGGCTCCTCCAGCTGTTCGCGGGGCTCAACCCGGAGCGCATCATGACGGCCGCGTTCGCCGTCGGGATGGGCCGCTACGCGCTCGGCCGGGCCGTCGAGTACGCCCGCGACCGCACCGTCTGGAAGACGCCCATCGGCGCGCACCAGGCGATCGCGCACCCCCTGGCCCAGGCGCACATCGACCTGGAGCTGGCGCGGCTGATGATGCAGAAGGCCGCCCATCTCTACGACGCGGGCGACGACATCGGCGCGGGCGAGGCCGCCAACATGGCCAAGTACGCGGCCGGCGAGGCGTGTGTGAAGGCCGTCGACCAGGCGGTGCACACCCTTGGCGGCAACGGCCTCACCCGTGAGTACGGGCTCGCCTCGCTGATAACGGCCGCGCGCGTGTCTCGTATCGCGCCGGTGAGCCGGGAGATGATTCTCAACTACGTCTCCCACCAGAGTCTGGGCCTGCCCAAGTCGTACTGAAACGCAGCCGCTTGGAGGAACCGTGTTCCGCAGCGAGTACGCAAGTGTCCTGCCCGTCGACCTCCCCATCCACGATGCCGTGCTGGGCCACGCGGCCGGTTTCGGCGACCGGCCCGCGCTGGTCGACGGCACGGACGGGACCACGGTCACGTACGAGCAGCTGGACCGGTTCCACCGGCGGCTCGCCGCCGCGTTCGCCGAGGCGGGCGTGCGCAAGGGCGACGTCCTCGCCCTGCACAGCCCCAACACGATCGCCTTCCCGACCGCCTTCTACGCCGCCACCCGGGCGGGTGCCACCGTCACCACGGCCCATCCGCTCGCCACCGCCGAGGAGTTGGCGAAGCAGCTGCGGGACAGCGGGGCCCGCTGGCTCGTCACCGTCTCCCCGCTGCTGCCCACCGCCCGCCGCGCCGCCGAACTCGCCGGCTGCGTGCGGGAGGTCTTCGTGTGCGACAGCGCACCCGGGTACCGCTCGCTGATCGACATGCTCGGCACGACGGCGCCCGAGCCGGAGCCGGCGTTCGACGCCGCTAAGGACGTCGCGGCGCTGCCGTACTCCTCCGGCACCACCGGCGTGCCCAAGGGCGTGATGCTCACGCACCGGCAGATCGGCACCAACCTGGCCCAGTTGCAGTCGGTCGCGCCGACCCGGCCCGGTGAACGCATCCTCGCCGTACTGCCGTTCTTCCACATCTACGGCCTGACCGCCCTCATGAACGCGCCCCTGCGCCTGGGCAGCACGGTCGTCGTGCTGCCCCGCTTCGACCTGGAGACCTTCCTCGCCGCGATCGAGAAGCACCGCATCACCGGCCTCTACGTCGCCCCGCCGATCGTGCTCGCCCTGGCCAAGCACCCGGCGGTCACCCGCTACGACCTCTCCTGCCTGGAGTACGTCCTGTGCGCCGCCGCCCCGCTGGACGCCGGCCTCGCCCGCGCCTGCGCGCAGCGTCTCGGGCTGCCCCCGATCGGCCAGGCCTACGGCATGACCGAGCTGTCCCCGGGCAGTCATGTCGTGCCGCTCGACCGGCTGCACGACGCGCCCGCCGGAACCGTCGGAAAGCTGATCGCGGGCACCGAGATGCGGATCGTCGCCCTGGACGACCCCGGCCGGGACCTCGGCGCGGGCGAGACCGGGGAGATCCTGATCCGGGGGCCCCAGGTGATGAAGGGCTACCTCGGCCGGGCCGAGGCCACCGCCGCCCTGATCGACGCGGACGGCTGGCTGCACACCGGCGACGTGGGCCGGGTGGACGCCGACGGCTGGCTGTTCGTGGTGGACCGGGTGAAGGAACTCATCAAGTACAAGGGCTTCCAGGTGGCTCCCGCCGAACTGGAGGCCCTGCTGCTCACTCATCCCGGCATCGCCGACGCGGCCGTCGTCGGCCACTACGACGAGGACGGCAACGAGGTGCCGCACGCCTTCGTCGTCCGCCGGTCCGGGGGCGGCGAACCGACCGAGAACGACGTGCTGATCCACGTCGCCGAGCGCGTCGCACCGTACAAACGCGTCCGCAAGGTCACCTTCACCGACAGCGTGCCGCGCGCCGCCTCCGGGAAGATCCTGCGGCGCGAGCTCAGGGAGCGCATATGACCACGATCATCGGACGCTCGCGCACGCGCGGCGTCGAGACCCTCAGCCTGGACGCGACCGGCACGCGCAACGCGCTGTCCGCGAGCCTCGTCGCCGGCCTCGCCGCCGCGCTGGCCGAGTGCGGCGAGGACCCGGACGTACGGGCCGTCGTCCTCACGCACACCGGCAACACCTTCTCGGCCGGCGCGGACCTGCGCGAGCCGCCGCACCCGGACGCGCTGGTCGCGCTGCTGCGGCAGCTCGTCGAGCTGCCCAAGCCGGTCCTCGCCCGGGTCACCGGGCACGTCCGCGCGGGCGGCCTCGGCCTGCTCGCCGCCTGCGACCTCGCCTTCTCCGGCGCGGCGGCCACCTTCGCCTTCACCGAGGTGCGCATCGGGGTGGCCCCCGCGGTGATCTCGCTGCCGCTGCTGCCGCGCGCCGATCCGCGCGCCCTGGCCCGCCACTACCTCACCGGCGAGCACTTCGGCCCCGAGGAGGCCGTGCGCACCGGGCTGCTCACGGCCGTCGCCGAGGACGTGGACGAGGCCCTGGCGCCGGTCCTGGACGGGCTGCGCCGCTCCGCGCCCGAGGCCCTGGCGGAGACGAAACGGCTGCTCACGACTAGGGTGCTGGAAACGTTCGACCGGGACGCGGCCGATCTGACCGCGCTCTCGGCCCGCCTGTTCGCCTCAGACCAGGCCCGGGAGGGGATGACGGCCTTCCTGGAGAAGCGGGATCCGGCATGGGTGGTGTGAGCAGATGAGCACGACGGCGGACCGCGCCCGCGGGCCACGGGCGGACCGCGACCGGCGGCCCAAGCAGGACCGCAGCCGGGCCACCCGGCAGCGGCTCCTGGAGGCCGCGGTCGCCTGTCTCGCCGAACACGGCTGGGCGGGTTCCACGGTCGCCGTCGTCGCCGAGCGCGCCGGGGTCTCCCGGGGCGCTGCCCAGCACCACTTCCCGACCCGCGAGGACCTGTTCACGGCGGCCGTCGAGTACGTCGCCGAGGAGCGCTCCAGCGCGCTGCGCGAACTGTTCCCGAACGGCGCGGAGGGCGATCGCCGGGCCGTCGTCACCGCTCTGGTCGACCTCTACACCGGTCCCCTCTTCCGGGCCGCCCTGCAACTGTGGGTGGCCGCCTCCAACGAGGAGCAGCTGCGCGGCCGGGTCACCGAACTGGAGGCCCGCGTCGGCCGCGAGACCCATCGCATCGCCGTCGACCTGCTGCGCGCCGACGAGTCCCGGGCCGGCGTCCGCGAGACCGTCCAGGGCCTCCTCGACATGGCTCGCGGCCTCGGCCTCGCCAACGTCCTCACCGACGACACGGCCCGCCGCGAACGCGTGGTCGCCCAGTGGGCGGCCCTGGTGGAGACGTCGCTCGGCTGAGCCGCCGGGCCGTGGTCAGCGGCGGCCGGCGCGCGGCACCTGGCCGAGCGGGTGCTCGGCCTGCTCGTGACCGAGGGCCTTGTGCGGCCTGACCGCACCGACCACGTGCGTTCGTCGCCGGGTCCCGGCCGGTGGCGGCGGAGTGAGGCGGGCCACATCCCTCTCGCGGTGAGCGCAGTACTCTGGGCGCATGCTTCCGATGCTCGTTCGACGCCGCCACGTGGACTACGTGCGCGTCACGAGCATGGGCTGTCGGCGCCACGTCGCCTGATCCAGCCCCCAACTCGCTCTGCGCTCTGCACTCTTCATCTTCCGGCACCCGGGGGCCGCGCACCCCTGCGGCCACCCGTGCCCCGTACACCCTGCGGACACACCATGACCTCGCACATCGCGACGACCGCGTCGTACGCCCAGCTGCCCGTCATCGACCTCTCCGCCGCCGACCGCGGCCCCCGGAGCCGCGACCTGCTGCACGCCCGGCTGCACAGCGCCGCGCACGACGTCGGCTTCTTCCAGTTGGTCGGGCACGGCGTGACCAAGGCCGAGACCGACGCGCTGAGCACCGCCATGCGTGCCTTCTTCGAGCTCCCGGAGGCCGACCGGCTGGCGCTGGACAACGTCAACTCCCCCCACTTCCGCGGCTATACGCGCACCGGCGACGAACGCACCGGCGGCGCCCGGGACTGGCGCGACCAGCTGGACATCGGCGCCGAGCGCCCCGCCCGGGTCCCCGGTCCCGGTGAGCCGCCGTACTGGTGGCTCCAGGGCCCCAACCAGTGGCCGGCCGCCCTGCCCGAACTGCGCACCGCCGCCCTCGCCTGGATCGACCGGCTCAGCGCGGTCGCCCGGCGTCTGCTGCGCGAACTGCTGACCGCCATCGGCGCCCCCGCCGACTTCTACGACCCGATCTTCGGCGACCAGGCCCACCCGCACCTCAAGCTGGTCCGCTACCCGGGCAGCGCGGGCGACGGCGCGGAGCAGGGCGTCGGCGCCCACAAGGACTACGGCTTCCTCACGCTGCTGCTCCAGGACGGCGTCGGCGGCCTCCAGGTCCAGCGCGAGGACGGCCGCTTCCACGACGTGCCACCGCTGGAGAACGCCTTCGTCGTCAACCTCGGCGAACTCCTGGAGGTCGCCACCGACGGCTACCTCCTCGCCACCAACCACCGCGTGGTCAGCCCGGCGGGAGCGACGGAACGCTTCTCGGTCCCGTTCTTCTACAACCCGCGCCTGGACGGAAAGGTCGCCCCGCTCCCCTTCCCGGGCGCCACACGGGCCCCCGGCGTCACCACCGACCCGGCGAACCCCCTGTTCGCCGAGTACGGCTACAACGAGCTGAAGGGCAAGCTGCGGGCCCACCCGCTGGTGGCGGAGCGGCACCACGGGAGCCTGTTGGCCGCGGCCTGAGGCCTCTCGTCTGGATCAGGCCGGGCTCGCGGGGTCCGGCCTGATCCAGACGAAAGGCCCTGGCCGGGTGGGTGCCACCACGGCCGCGGGGCGGGGCCGGTCCGCGGACGCCCACGTGCCCCCGGCCACCCTCTCCGCCGGGGCCACCCCCGCTATCGTGCGATATCCGCGTACCCCTCGATGTCCCGCGGCCCCCGCGGTCCGGGCCCCACGTACCGCGCGGTGGGCCGCACCAGCCTCCCCGTCCGCTTCTGCTCCAGAATGTGCGCCGACCACCCCGCCGTCCTGGCGCAGGTGAACATCGACGTGAACATGTGCGCCGGCACCTCCGCGAAGTCCAGCATGATCGCCGCCCAGAACTCCACGTTCGTGGCCAGCACCCGGTCCGGCCTGCGGTTGTGCAGTTCCTCCAGCGCCGCCTTCTCCAGCGCCTTTGCGACCTCGAACCTCGGCGCCCCCAGCTCCCGCGCCGTACGCCGCAGGACCCGCGCCCGCGGGTCCTCGGCCCGGTACACCCGGTGCCCGAACCCCATGAGCCGCTCCCCGCGGTCCAGGGCCCGTTTCACATAGCCCTGGGCGTCCCCGGTGCGCTCGATCTCCTCGATCATCCCGAGCACCCGGGAGGGCGCGCCGCCGTGCAGCGGGCCGGACATCGCGCCGACGGCTCCCGAGAGCGCGGCGGAGACGTCCGCGCCGGTGGAGGCGATGACCCGCGCGGTGAACGTGGACGCGTTCATGCCGTGCTCCGCGGCCGAGGTCCAGTACGCGTCGACCGCGGCGACATGCCGGGGGTCCGGCTCCCCGCGCCAGCGGATCATGAACCGCTCCACGACCGACCCGGCCTTGTCGATCTCCCGCTGCGGCACCATCGCCAGGCCCTGCCCGCGCGCGGACTGGGCCACGTACGACAGGGCCATGACGGCGGCCCGCGCCAGGTCCTCGCGCGCCTGGCGCTCGTCGATGTCGAGGAGGGGCCTGAGTCCCCAGACGGGGGCCAGCATGGCGAGCGCGGACTGGACGTCCACGCGGATGTCGCCGGAGTGGACCGGGATGGGGAAGGGCTCGGCGGGCGGCAGTCCCGGGTTGAAGGAGCCGTCGACCAGCAGGCCCCACACGTTGCCGAAGGAGACATGGCCGACCAGGTCCTCGATGTCGACGCCCCGGTAGCGCAGGGCCCCGCCCTCCTTGTCCGGTTCGGCGATCTCCGTCTCGAACGCTACGACTCCTTCGAGCCCCGGTACGAAGTCGGACATCAGGCGGCTCCTCGTGCTGGGCGGGCGGCGCGGCTCTGAACGGGCCTGGAATCAGCACGATAACCCTCTATGTCTCCCTTGGAGAGACTTGACGACACTGGGTGCCGGCAGGCCCGTCGGGTACGGCAGGATGACCGCGTGACCGACCGCGAACCACTCCTGGATCCCGTCCTCGACCCCGCCGCGATGCGCAAGCAGTACCGGGCCGACGGACTCGCCGAACAGGACCTCGCCACGCACCCCATGGACCAGTTCGCGCGCTGGTTCGAGGATGCGGTCCGGGCGGCCCTCCACGGCACGCTCTACGAGCCGAACGCCATGGTCGTGGCCACGGCGGACGCCGAGGGGCGGCCCAGCTCACGCACCGTTCTGATGAAGCAGTTCGACACCGAGGGCTACGTCTTCTACACGAACTACGACTCCCGCAAGGGCCGGGACCTCACGGCGAACCCGTACGTCTCGCTGCTCTTCCCCTGGCACCCGCTGGCCCGGCAGGTCATCGTCACGGGCGGCGTCCGGCGCACCGGGCGGGACGAGACGGCGGCCTACTTCCGCACCCGGCCGCACGGCTCCCAGCTGGGCGCCTGGGCCAGCGCGCAGTCCACGGTGATCGGTTCGCGCGGCGAACTGGACACCGCGTACGCAGAGTTGGAGGCCCGCTATCCCGAGGGTGAACGGGTCCCGGTGCCCCCGCACTGGGGCGGCTTCCGCGTCGTACCGGAGACCGTCGAGTTCTGGCAGGGCCGCGAGAACCGGCTCCACGACCGTCTGCGCTACACCGCCCGCCCGGACGGGGCCTGGGGGGTCGACCGCCTCAGCCCCTGAGGGCCCCCGGGAACGCGGACGACCCGCGAGCTGGGTTCCTCCGGGGAGGAGCCGGCCGGACGTACCGGCAGCTCGCGGGTCGGGTGACTGCTTGGGATTGGGCCGGCTGCACGTATCTCTCACGTGCCGGTCCGGCACCGCACTGAGCGTGGTGACGAGCCGCTAGCCCGCAGCCACCTCACGCGTCCGGTATGCATACATCTGCCGAACCACCTCCCTTCTGTGTGCCTACAGCCTAGGAACCGGCCGGAGCGGGCTCAACTGTTTTTTCCGGGACGCCCGCCGGGGCCCCCGGACCGCCCGAACGGACGAGCGGCATCGGTGGTAGGACTGCTCGCTGTGACTGAACTTCCCGATCTTCGGACGGCCCCGGTCGAGGGCGACCACATGCTGGAGCAGTGGCGGCTCGTGCACAACGCGGTGGTGCCGCCCGCCGCCATGTCACCTGCGCAGGCCCGGGTGCGCCGGGAGCGGTACCTGCTGGACAACGCCTACGCGGGGGACGTCCTCGTGGGCTGCTCGACCGTGCGGCCCCCGGTGGGCGAGGAGCGGGTGGCGACCGTGATCGCGCGGGTGCTGCCGGAATTCCGGCGGCGTGGGTTCGGGACGGTGATCTTCGGGAACGCGCTGGAACGGGCCCGCGCGCTGGACGCGGGCGTCGTGGAGACATGCGTGCTGGCGGCGAACGGCGACGGACTGCGGTTCGCCGTACGGCGGGGATTCGAGGAGGTCGAGCGCTACGTGCTGGACGGCGAGCGGGACGAATGGGTCGACCTGCGACTTCTGGTGACGGGACCCGGGGAATGATTCGGTCCGTCTTGAGGGAACAGGATGTGGGCTGAGTCACGTTCGAGTTGAATGAGGGGCAGTGAGCGGAACGGGCGCCTTACGTGCGCCGACGCAGCGTGCAGGGGGTCCAGGTGAGTGCTTCCCGGCGGAGTGGGGCCACCGATGAAATCGGCCCCGACGAACCCGGCGCGTCGGGGGAGCCCGGCGGCTCCGAACTGCTGGCCGCGCTGCTGGACGGCATGGACGCGGCACTGTGCGCCTTCGACGCGGACGGCGTCGTCACCCACTGGAACCGCGAGGCCGAGCGGATCCTCGGCTGGAGCGCCGAGGAGGCGGTCGGGCGGCACGGGTTCGCCGGATGGGCCGTGCGCAGCGCCGACGCCGAGGAGGTCCAGGCCCGGCTGCTCTCCGCGATGCGCGCGCAGGGACGGCAGGTGCACGAGTTCGCGCTGCTGACCAAGGACGGCGGCCGGGTCCTCGTCCGCATCCAGTCCGCCGCCGTGCGGGGAGCCGGCGGCGAGCCCGCGGGCGTGTACTGCGCCTTCAGCGAGGTGCACGCGCAGATCGACCTGGAGCGGTCCATCGCCCTGAGCGAGGCCCTGTTCGAGGACGCCGGGTGGGGTGTCGTGCTGGTCGACGCCGATCTGCGCCCCGCAGTCGTCAACGCGCACGCCTCGCGCGCCCTCGGCATAGGGCGCACGTCCGCGCTCGGGCGGCCGCTCGGCGAACTGCTCGCACAGGGGGTGGAGGAGCTGGAGGCCGCGCTGACCCATGTCCTCGCCGAGGGCGCGCCGCCCGCGCCCGCCGAGGTGTGGGTGACCCTGCGCGGTCCTGCCGAGGGCGAGCGGCGCCGCTGCTGGCGCAACGCCTTCCTGCCGCTCGCCTCCCCGCTCGCCGAGGAGCCCGTGCCGCTCGGCGTCGGCTGGCTCTTCGTGGACGTCACCGAGGCCAAGCGGGGCGAGCAGGAGGCCGCGCTGCTGCGCTTCCGCACCAAGCAGCTGCACCGCGCGGCCCGCGCCGCCGCCGAGTGCGAGGACCCGCTGGAGGCGGCCACCGTCCACCTCGACTACGCCCTCGCCGGGTTCGCCGACCACGCCCTGATCGACCGGCTCGCCGACGCGCCGCGCACACCGGACGCGGACGGGGCGGGCGCGGTACGCCTCGTCCGGCTCGCCGCCACCCCCGCCGGGGCGCCGGGCCCGAGCGTGCTCACCGGGGCCGCCGGACTGCCCGTGCGCTACGAGCCGGGGCATCCGGCGCTGAGCTGCGTGGAGCGCTCCGGGTGCGTGCGCGCGGAGGCCGGGTCGGTGCCGCCCGAGCTGACCCGGGAGTGGGCGCTGCGCCGGCAGTGGCCCGGCGACGCGGTGCACGCCCTGTGCGCGGTGCTGCGCAGCCGGGGCCGCACCCTCGGCGTGGTGACCTTCCTGCGCGGCGCCGCGCGCACCCCCTTCGAGCGCTCCGACGCGTCGTACGCCGAGGACGTGGCGCTGCGGATAGCGGCGGCGCTGGACCTCGCGGGCGCGACCCGGGAGCGCTAGGCCCTCTCCGCCGCGGGGTCAGCGCCGGTAGAAGATCCGGTCGCCGTACTCGTCCATCACGCGGCTGTTCCAGTCGTGGCCGCCGTCCACGTTCCCCGAGCGCAGCAGCGGGGGTTCGATGCCGCGGTCGGCGAGGGCGGCGGCGGTGGTGGCGAGGACGGCCTGCATCAGCGCCGTGGTGACCACGGTGGAGGCGGGGGCGAAGGGGGCCGGGATGGTGTCGAGGGTGAGTTCCGCGTCGCCGACCGCGATCTTCGAGTCGAGGACGAGGTCGCAGTGGTCCTTCAGGAACGTGCCGGAGGAGTGCCGGGACGTCGTCTGCGCCGCGTAGGCCACCGACGTCACGCCGATCACCTTGATGCCGAGGGCGCGGGCGTGCTGGGCCATCTCGACGGGCAGGGCGTTGCGCCCCGACAGGGAGATGATCACGAGGGCGTCGCCGGAGCGCAGCGGCGAGGTGTCGAGCACCGCGCTCGCGAGCCCGTCGACGCGTTCGAGCGCGGAGCCGAGGGTGGCGGGCGTGACGTCCACGCCCACGACGCCGGGGACGGTGAGCAGGTTCATCAGGGCGAGGCCACCGGCGCGGTAGACGACGTCCTGGGCGGCGAGCGAGGAGTGCCCGGCACCGAAGGCGAACAGCCGGCCGCCGCTTTCGACGGTGTCCGCGAGCAGGGCGCCGGCGGACTCGATCGCCTCCGCCTCTTCCTCCCTGAGCCGTCGCAACAGGTTGATGGCGGCGTCGAAGAACAGGTCGGCAGGCGTGCCGTCGCTCATGCGGTGCCCCTTCGCAGCGTCTGTGTCGCGGATCACGGTGCGGTCTGGACCAGTGCGGTGTCAATACGGCCGCCGCCGGTTCCGGTGCTCGGACCTGCCCGGACCCCGGGAACCCGCCCCGTTCCCACCGCTGACACCCGGTTGTCGGTGGGATCCGGCAGAATTGGGTTGAGGCCAGCGCACGCGCCAGGTGCCGGCAGAGGTAATCGAGGGGCACGTATGTCCGGACTGATCGACACCACGGAGATGTATCTCCGCACCATCCTCGAACTGGAGGAGGAAGGCGTCGTCCCCATGCGCGCCCGGATCGCGGAGCGGCTGGACCAGAGCGGGCCGACGGTGAGCCAGACGGTGGCGCGCATGGAGCGTGACGGCCTGGTCTCCGTGGCCAGCGACCGCCATCTGGAGCTGACCGGTGAGGGCCGCAGGCTCGCCACCCGCGTGATGCGCAAGCACCGTCTCGCCGAGTGCCTGCTGGTCGACGTGATCGGCCTGGAGTGGGAGCAGGTGCACGCGGAGGCCTGCCGCTGGGAGCACGTGATGAGCGAGGCCGTCGAGCGCCGCGTCATGGAGCTGCTGCGCCACCCGACAGAGTCGCCGTACGGCAACCCGATCCCCGGCCTTGAGGAGCTGGGCGAGAAGGACGGCGCCGACCCGTTCCTGGACGAGGGCATGGTCTCGCTCGCCGACCTGGACGCGGGCACGGACGGCAAGACCGTCGTCGTACGCCGTATCGGCGAGCCCATCCAGATGGACGCGCAGCTGATGTACACCCTGCGCCGGGCGGGTGTGCAGCCCGGTTCCGTGGTGAGCGTGACCGAGTCGGCCGGCGGGGTGCTGGTCGGCAGTGGCGGTGAGGCTGCCGAGCTGGAGGCCGACATCGCCTCCCATGTGTTCGTCGCCAAGCGCTGAGCCGCGACCGGCCCCGGGACGGCAGAGGGCCCCGGCGCCTTGCGGCGCCGGGGCCTGTCCTCCCCCGCGCTGACCCGGAGCCCCGAGCTCTCAGGGTCAGTCCCCCTCGGACCGTTTTTCCCCGAGCGGTCCGCCTCCCGCCAGAAAGATCCCCTCCAGGACGGCGATCATTCCTGACGCGGTGTCACTCGAATGAGCGGTGTTATCCGCAGGGGCAGTATTTTCGAATGCCAGTTCGCGGAAATGGCGGGTTCTCACGCGTACACCCGCAGCTCCGGCCAGATCTCCCCCCACGCCCGCCGCGGCCCCTCGCACACGTACACATGCCCGCCCCGCTCGATGTTCGGAGCGCCCCCGGGGCCGGACAGCGTCGCCACCTGGCGCACGTCCCGGAAGTACCGGCGCAACTCGGCGGCGTACCCGGGGACGTACCGGGGGTTCGGCGCGATCGCCACCACCGTCGTGGCGTGCGCGTCGCCGGGGCCCCACCACCAGTCGGTGTTCTGCGAGCCCACGGCCGCCGGCAGCCCGGTGCCGCGCCCCAGTTCGTCGACGGCGCCCGCCTCGCCGTAGTCCGCCGCGAAGATCACCGCGTGCGCGCGCCGCCCGGCCGGCAGCCCGGTCCACACCTGCCGTACGGTCCCCACCAGCTGGGGCCAGCCCTGGGTCTCCCCGGAGATCGGGCTGACGCGGTACGTCCAGGCGACGTCGGACGGCGGCAGCACCGGCAGCACGATCACGGCGGACACCGCGGTGGAGACGGCGGTGCCGAGCACCAGGCCGCGCAGCCGCTCCCGGCCGGCGTACAGCGTCCCGTCGAGCGCCACGGCACCGGCCGCGAGCAGGCACACGTAGAGCCCGGCCAGGTAGTAGACCTGCGCCCCGGTCGTCACCGCGAACAGCACGAACAGCACGCCGTAGGCGATCGCCAGGCTCCGCCACAGCGGTCGTGCGGACCGCCACAGGAACCGCAGCCCGGCCACCCACACCACGATCATCGCCAGGCAGGTCATGCCGAGCTGGCCCACGATCCAGGTCACGATGTTCCCCGGGCCGCCGTGCTCGGCGTTCAGCGCCCGCGTCATCTCGAACACGGCCCAGCCGTGCCGCGACTGCCACCACAGATCCGGCAGCACCAGCAGTACGGCGATCAGCGCGCCCCCGAGCAGCCGGCGGTCGGCCGCGGTCCGCCGGGCCGGACCGAGCAGCACCGCCGCCAGCAGTACGGCCCCGAAGATCGCCGCGAGGTGGTTGAACTCCGCGCCGACACCGACCAGCGCCCCCGCGGCGAGCCACCACCGGGTGTCCCCGGTGCGGCCGATCCGGGCGACCACCAGCGCGATCGCCGCCCACGCCAGCGTCTCGTACGACGTGGTGTTGGCGATGTGCGCGCTGCCCAGCAGCACCGGCATGGTGCCCGTCGCGATCGCCGCGAGCAGCTGCGGGCGCCGCCCGCCGCCGAACTCCCGGGCGGTCAGGGCGCCCACGACGACCGTGCCCGCCGCGGCCAGCGCGGGGAACAGCCGCAGGCCCGTCGCCGAGACCCCGAACAGCTCCAGCGAGACCCTGGCGAGCAGGGGCGCCAGCGCCGGCTGGTCCACGTATCCCGCCTGGAGGTGACGGGCGCAGTCGAGGAAGTACAGCTCGTCGCGGTGGAAGCCGTAGCGCGCGGAGAGCGCCATCAGCAGGGCGAACACCGCCCCCGCGACGGCGTACACCCGCCGGTCCGGCGGCGCGGGCCGCCCGCCGTCGATGTCCCCCTCGTCGTCCGCAGGTCTGGTGACCGTCGCGTCCGCCATCCCCGACACCCCCGTCCCGGTTCCCGGCCGCACCGACCGCACGGCTCCGGGCCGCACGTACCCTACGCACCCCGGCCGGGCCGGGCGAGGCGAAAGCGCCCGGCCCGGCCGGCGGCGCTCACCCCTTGCTGACCGCCGCCAGGATCTCCGGCAGCCGCCCCGCCGCCCGCGGGGCCGCCAGCCGCAGCCCCAGCAGCGCGATCCCGGCGCCGTACGCCGCACCGGCGGGCAGCAGCAGCCAGGTGTGCCCGACGCCGTGCGTGCCATGGGCCAGCCACACGGTGAGGGCGATGAAGGGGGCGCACAGGACGGCGGCGGTGAGCATCCCGCCGAAGACGCTGATCCAGGCGAGCCCGGCCTGCCCGGGGACGACGCTCTTGAGGCCCTCCTGCGGGATGGAGTACGGGAACCGCGCGGACGCCCACGCCCCGGCCGCCAGCATCGCCCCGAGCAGCGCCAGGGACATCCCCAGGACCCGCGGCAGCATGGGCCAGGCGTCCAGCAGGGCGACGTTCAGCACGGTGACGAGCGCGGCGTAGGGGAGGGTGATCAGCAGCAGCGCGAGGGCCCGGCCGCGCAGCTCCTCGTACGCGTCCCGGGGCGCGGAGACGGTCAGGGCCACCATCCAGAAGGCGGAGGTGTCCTGACCGAACTGGTTGTACATCTGGAGGCCGAGCATCCCGGCGGCGAAGCACGCGAAGTAGACCGAGCCGGTGTGCTGGAGCGCGTAGAACACCGGGACGAGCAGCCCGATCGCCAGCGAGGTCACCCAGGCTGCCTTGGTCTTCGGGTCCCGCCACACGTAGCGCAGGGTGCGCTCCATGACCGCGCCGGTGCGCCCGGCGGGCAGCAGCCGCGCGAGCCCGCCCGCGCGCCGGCGCTCCGCGCGCCCGGCGTCGGCGGCCGGGAGCGTGGACCCGTCCGGCGTGGTCATCAGCTTGGTCATGCTCCGCGCCCAGACGACGACCAGGGCCACCAACGCCGCGGCCGTGAGCGCCAGCCGGGCGAGCGCGACGCCGTACGCCCCCTCGCTCGCCGAGCGCACCGCCGCCACCGCCGACGCGGGCGGGACCCAGGACAGCACGTCCGCGACCGGCCGCAGCTGCCCGAGACCGCCCGAACCGAGCCGTCGCGCGGTGAAGTTGACGAGCTGGGTGCCGAGGGCGATCACCAGCCCGCTGAGCACGGCGAGATCGCGGCCCTTCCGGCTGGTGAGCAGCCGTACGTTGGCGGCGGCCACGGCCCGTGCGAGCGCCACGCACACCAGCAGCGCGAGCACGAGGGCGACGACCGCGGTGATCCAGCCCGGCGCGCCCCGCGCCGGCACCAGCACACAGCCGAGCAGCAACAGCAGGGTGACCAGCGGGCCGACGCCGATCAGGGAGGACACCAACAGGGCGCGCATCAGCGGGAGGGGCCGCAGCGGCAGCATCACCAGGCGGGTCGGGTCCAGCGTCTCGTCGCCGGTCGGGAAGAACAGCGGAAGGAAGGCCCAGCCCAGGGCCAGTACGGCCGTGGCGGTCACGGAGACCACCTCGCCGTGCGGCTGCCGGCTGAGCAGGATCATGCCGGGCAGCTGCGCGAGCGCGAACAGCAGCGCGAGGACGCTGGAGACGATGAACGCGTCCCGCCGCCCCCGCGACTGCCGCAGCCCGCCCCGCAGCAGGGACAGCTTGAGGCGTACGACGGTGCCGGTGAGGTTCGTCATCGGGGCGCCCCGCCGCCCAGCCAGTCCAGATCGGACCCCGCGGGCCGGCCGTTCGCCCCGACCAGCTCCAGGAACGCGTCCTGGAGCGTGCGGTGTTCACCGCGCACCTCGGCGAGCGGTCCGGCGGCGCGGATGCGGCCGGCCGCCAGCACCGCGACCCAGTCGCACAGCGACTCGACCAGCTCCATGACGTGGGAGGAGAAGACGACCGTGGCACCGGAGGCCGTGTACCGCTCCAGGACGCCCCGGATGGTCTGCGCGGACACCGGGTCCACACCCTCGAACGGCTCGTCCAGGAACAGCACTTCCGGGTTGTGCAGCAGGGCCGCGGCGAGGCCGATCTTCTTGCGCATGCCGGTCGAGTAGTCCACGACCAGCTTGTGCTGGGAGCCGGCCAGGTCGAGCACGTCCAGCAGCTGGGTGGCCCGCTTGTCCGCCTCGGCGCCGGGCAGGCCGCGCAACCGGCCGGTGTAGCCGAGAAGTTCTCGTCCCGACAGCCGTTCGAACAGCCGCAGGCCCTCGGGCAGCACCCCGATCCGCGCCTTCACGGCCACCGGGTCCCGCCAGACGTCGTGCCCGACGACCTCCACGGTGCCCTCGTCCGGCCGCAGCAGCCCGGTCACCATGGACAACGTGGTCGTCTTCCCGGCCCCGTTCGGCCCCACCAGCCCGATGAACTTCCCCGAGGGCAGCTCCAGATCGATCCCCCCGACAGCCACCTGCTGCCCGAACCGCTTCCAGAGCCCCCGTATGCACACTGCGGTGTTGGTCATGCCATGAAGGTTACGGCGGGCGTCCCGGGCGGGGGCACGGGGAACCGGGAACCTCAGCGGTCCCGGCCGCAGGCGTACGCCAACGCCGAGACCAGCTCCTCCACGTCCGGCAGCCACCGGTTCGCCGGCGTCGGCCGCCGGGCCCACTGCACCGCCCCCCTCGCCCCGAACCGCGTGGGCGGCGCCGCCACGTACGCCCCCGCGCCCAGCGCCACCAGATCGAGCGACGCCGGCACCCAGCCCGACTTCCGCACCAGCTCCGGCACCTTCACCGCGCCGCCCGGCAGCACGAAGAACTGCATCCGCCGGTCGGGGGAGAGCGCGACCGGGCCGAGCGTCAGCGACATCCGCTCCAGCCGGGCCAGCGCCAGGAACCCCGCGGTCTCGGGGACGCACAGCGCGTCGAACGTGCGCCCCGTCGGCAGCAGCACCGACGCCATCGGCTGCTTCTGCCACAGCCGCCGTACCACCGTCGCGCTCCCCGTCGCCTGGTTCGCCCAGTCGGGGCGCGTGGGGTGCGCACCCGGCGCGGGGCAGGACGCCTCGCCGCACGAGCAGCGCGGGATGCCGCCGACGGCTTCCAGCCAGGTTCCCGGGAACACGTCCCAGTGCCGCTCCTCGGCGTAGCGCACGGCTGTCTCCTGCGGCGAATCCCCGCGCTGCTGCGGAATCTGCCCGGCAATCTGACTGTCTTCGGCGGCCGCGATCGTCTCTTCCACGCCCCACTCAACTCCCGCACCCACCCGGAGTTACGGCCCCTGCCCTGCGGGGGGAGGAGCACCGCCTGCCCGTCCGGGGCGCACGGGTGCACCTGCGGGGGCGCGCGGGAGGAGGCGGGGCGTGAGTTGGGTAGCCAGGAGTGGGGTTGGCATCAGCCGGTACCCGGCAAACCGCACATGTCACGCATTGACGGTATGTCAGCTGGGCAGTGATCTTTCCGAAAGATCACGCTCCAGGGGTTCGCAGGGGGTAGCACATGGCCGCAAGGCCTCTCGTCGCGAGGCAGCCGAACGAAAGGCTGCAGGCACTCATCCAGGAAGCGGGGTGCTCCAACGCCGGACTTGCCCGGCGGGTCAACATGTGCGGCGCCGAGCACGGCCTCGATCTGCGCTACGACAAGACGTCCGTGGCCCGCTGGCTGCGCGGCCAGCAGCCCCGGGGCCGGGCCCCGGCGATCATCGCGGAGGCACTCGGCCGCAAGCTGGGGCGCACGGTCACGATCGACGAGATCGGCATGGCCAACGGCAAGAACCTCGCCTCCGGCGTCGGTCTCCAGTTCTCGCCGACGGTGCTGGGCGCCATCGAGCAGGTCTGCGAGCTGTGGCGCAGCGACGTGGGGCGCCGGGACTTCCTCTCCGGCTCCTCGGTCGCCGCGTCCGCGCTGGTCGAGCCCAGCCGCGACTGGCTGATCTCCGCGCCCGACGCCCAGGTGGCCCGGCAGGCGGGCCCGCGCGTGGGCCAGTCCGACGTGGCCGCCGTACGCTCGATGACCCAGGCGCTCACCGACCTGGACCACCAGTTCGGCAGCGGGCATGTGCGCCCGGTCCTGGTGCACTATCTGAACAGCGTCGTCTCCGGACTGCTCGCGGGCTCCTACCGCGAGTCGACCGGGCGCGAACTCTTCGCCGCCGTGGCCCGCTTGACCGAACTCGCCGGATACATGGCCGTGGACACCGGCCAGCCCGGCCTGGCCCAGCGGTACTACATCCAGTCGCTGCGCCTCGCCCAGGCCGCCGGGGACCGCGGCTACGGCGGGTACGTCCTGGCCGCGTCCATGAGCCATCTCGCCGCACAGCTCGGAAACCCGCGCGAGATCGCCCAGTTGGCGCGCGCCGCGCAGGAGGGCGCACGCGGGCATGCGACCCCCCGCGCGGAGGCGATGTTCCACGCGGCCGAGGCGCGGGGGCACGCGCTGCTCGGCGACGCGCGCGCGGCGGGCGCCGCGACCGCGCGGGCGGTCTCCGCGATGGAGCGGTGCGACGACGGCTCCGGGGACGACCCGGTGTGGATCCGGCACTTCGACGGGGCCTATCTGGCCGACGAGTTGGCGCACTGCCACCGCGACCTCGGCCAGCCCGAGCAGTCCGCGCGCTACGCCGAGCAGTCCCTCGCCGGACACCCCGCCTCCCGGGCCCGCCGGCGCGCGATCGGCTATGTGCTGCTCGCCACCGCCCAGGTGCAGCAGCGCGAGGTCGAACAGGCCTGCGCCACCGGCATGAAGGCGGTGGAACTGCTGGAGACGCTGCGCTCCAACCGGGGCGCGGAGTATCTGGACGACCTCCAGCAGCGGCTCGAACCCTTCCGGGAGGAGGCGGTCGTGAGGGAGTTCGGGGCCCGGCTGGATCTGCAGCAGGCCGCGTGAACACCGGCCCCGCGCAGACGTGAACATGTGGCGAACACCACCCCGGCACCCGCCGGGTGCCATATACAGCGTCGCGCGGGGCCGTTCCGTTACTGCCGTCGCGGGCGGGCGGGCCGCGGGCAGTGGTGCGTGGCAAGGGGCTCCGGGGACCCGGTAGCGTGGCCCGACGATTCACAAGGTCCCCCATTGGTAGGAGTCCCGGTGACGCAGAGTGGACAGGGCGAGGAGCTCTCGGCGCAGCCCGCGCACGAAGGCATCGTGCTGCCCTCCGACGGAGGAGCGCCCCTGCTGCCGGGCATGAACGCCACGCCGGCCGGCGGACAGGCGTGGGACGGCTCCTGGGGGCCCGGACAGCAGGCGCCGCAGACCGGGGCGCAGGGCCAGGGCTGGCCCCCGGCGGCCGCCCAGCAGTGGGGCGACCACGGCGGCCGGGGGACCCAGCCCCAGCCCCCGTCCGGTGCGGGCCCACTGCCCCCGGAGGGCGCGCCGGCCCCTTCGTACGGCGGGGCGCAGCCGGGCTACGGAGCTCAGGACCCGTACCACCAGCAGCACCAGCAGGACCAGCAGCCTCAGCAGCACCAGACCCAGTACCCGGCCCCGGGCCAGGCGGCCCCGCTGCCCCCGGCCGCGGACAACGCCACCCACTACCTGCCGCCGGTGTCCGCCGGCCACGGCGACGAGGGCGCCACGCAGTACATACCCCCGGTGACCGCCGGGGCGCTGCCGCCCGAGTCGGCCGGCGAGGAGACCCGCTACCTGGGGGCCGGCAACCAGGCGCCGCCGTCGCCCGACGCCGAGGCCACCCAGTACATCCCGCCCTACCAGGCCCAGGGCCAGGACCCCGGGCAGGGCCAGGGCGGGGACCGCCGGCCGCCCGCCGAGTTCGACAACCTCTTCCGGGGCCCGGCCGGTGACGCCCCGGCCGGCTCCACCCAGCAGCTCCCGCGCGTCGAGCAGCCGGAGGCCCACCAGCCGCCGTACGACCCGCCCCGCTCGACGTACACGCGCTACGACGACGGGCAGGACGAGCGCCCCCGTCGCCGCCCCTCGAAGGCGCCCATGATCGCGGCCGTCGGCGTCGGCATCGTCGTGGTCGGTGTGGGCGCGGGCGCGCTGCTCAGCATGGGCGGCGGCTCCTCGGGCGGCACGGACGGCAGCAAGACGGTGGCTGCCACCTCCGCCGCCCCGCAGAGCTCCGTGCCCGCCGCCGACCCGGCGCGCGCCCAGGCGGTCGAGCTGGACAAGCTGCTCGCCGACAGCGGCAGCAGCCGCGCCGCGGTGATCAAGGCGGTGGCCGACGTCAAGCAGTGCGCGAACCTCGACGGGGCCGCCACGGATCTGCGCGGCGCGTCCGGCCAGCGCCGCCAGCTGGTCACCCGGCTCGGCAAGCTCGGCGTGGACAAACTGCCGGACAACGCCGCCCTGACGACCGCCCTGACCAAGGCGTGGCAGGCCTCGGCCGCGGCCGACAACCACTACGCGGCCTGGGCCGAGCAGGTCAAGGGCGGCGGCAAGAAGACCTGCCACAAGGGTCACGCCAAGTCCACCGGGGAGACGCAGGCCGGCAACCGCGAGAGCGGCACCGCGAGCCAGCAGAAGGTCAAGGCGGCGGCGCTGTGGAACGTCATCGCCCGGAAGTACGGCCTGACCCAGCGCCAGCCCACCCAGCTCTGACCCGGCCCGCCGGCGGCCGCTCGGGCACGCGGGCGTGGATCTACCGCACGTCCGCGTTCTCCAGCGTGCCGGTCATGTCGCTGCCGGTGCCGGTGCCGGCCCCGCCGAGGCCCTCGCGGGCCGCGACCAGCTCGCCGTCCCGCACCACCTGGAGGGTGACGTCGGCGTTCACCATCCGCGGGAAGCCGACCGAGGCCAGCTTGCCCTCGTAGGGCCAGCGCAGGGTGGGGGTGAGGCCCCCGGTGGAGACCGCCAGGCCGCCGTCCAGCGTCTTGCGCACGGAGTCGGCGCTGACCTCGCCGTCGCCGATCTTCTCCAGGACGGCCTTCAGCACGGTGTAGGCGATCCAGGTGGTCTGCACCCCGGCGTCCGCGGGGTCGATGCGGTTGTCGCCGAACGCCTCCTTGTCGATCACCTGCCTCATCGGCTTCCAGCGGGCGTCGCTCGCGGGCGGGTACCAGCCGGTGACGTAGGCCCCCTCGTACGGCCCCGAGGAGCCGCCGGTCGCGTTGATCATCGTCTGGTCGACGCTGCCAAGCACCGTGCCGAGCCGCACCGCCGGGTAGTCCGCGCGCTCGCGCCGGAGGGAGTCCATGAAGGTGTCCGTGCGGTCGCCGAGCGCGGGCACCACGCACCCCTCCTTCAGCGCGTCACCGGACGCGTACCGAAGCGCCCTGCCGGACGGGGCGCCGTACTCGGTGAGATCCTCGGCGGCGAGCTGGTCCCGCGCCTCGGGGTGCCCGCCCGCCTTCAGGCCGGAGTCGAGCAGGGCGGGCAGCTCGTCGCCCGCGATGCTGTCGGGGCGGACCAGCGAGACCGGGCCGCAGCTCCCCGAGAGCGCCCTGCCGAGACCGGCGAGCAGCGCGGGCTGGCCGCCGTTGACCGGGTAGGACATCATCCCGGTGAATTCGTCGGTGGTGACGCCGTAGCCCCCGATGTAGGGGATGCCGGCGCTCTCCAGCGGGGCGAGGAAGGAGTCGCCGAACTGGCTGTAGGAGCCGACGACGGCGACCACGTCCTCGTCGGCCGCGCGCCGGGCGCACTTGGCGGCGTCCACGCTGTTGTTGTGGTCGTTGCAGGTCAGGACCTGGAGCTTGCGGCCGCCGATGCCGCCCTGGGAGTTGATCCACTTGGCGTAGGCGAGGGCCATCGCCGGCATGCCCGGCTTGTTGGTGGCATCGGTGCCCTGCGGTGCCCAGGTCATGACCTTGACGGTGTCCGCGGAGCCCGTGACGGACGGGAGGACCCCGCATCCGGCGGTGAGCGCGGCGCACACGGCCAGCGCGCCCAGGGACAGGGCGGTCGCCCTGCCGGGGCGGCCGGGCGAAGCCGTGGGAGGGGCCGTGGAGGAAGCCCTCGGGGAGGCGGAGGGAAGCGGGGGCGTGCTGGTGGTGCGGGGCCTGCCGGTCATGAACCCGCACGATTCCCTCACACCGCTAACCCGCGAGTGATCCACGGTCGACGGAAGGTGACTCCCGGGTGAATTGCGGGGGTCGCTGCGGCGCGCGGACCGATGAACGTACGATCGGTGACCGTGCAAGGTTCGGAGAACTCTTCCCGTCGCGGCCGTCGCTCCTCCACCATGGGCGGCATGCCCCTGAACGACATGCCGTGGTGGCGCTGGCGCACACATGTGCGGTCGGCTCTGCACATGCTCTCCGACCCCGTCTTCCAGCGGGACGTCTGGCTGGCCGGCGTCGACGGCTACGGCGACGTCACCGACGCCGTGTACCGGCTGGTGGAGGACACCTGGCTGGACAACTGGTCGGCGGAGAAATACGTCGGCACCATCTTCCGCGACTCGCAGGAGGCGGCGCTCGTCGACACCGCCGTGCTGCGGGTGCTGCGGATCATGCACCAGGTCGGCCCGGACGCGCCGGTCTCCGCCTACGTCGACCACCCGGGCTGGCCGGAGGCCGTGCACGCGGCGCGGGACGCGCATGTGCGGATGGCGGCGAGCGACGGCGAGGAGCCGGACACGCCGCCGAAGAGCCTGGAAGTGCTGCGGATCGTGACCCGGTCCGCTTAGCGGACGCCGGCTCGTCGCCGGGGTCGCGTGTGGGAACCTGTAGTGCATGAACGAGCAGTCCGCGCCCGCCGCCGCCCCGGCCGACCAGTACGTCCTCACCCTGTCCTGCCCGGACAAGAAGGGGATCGTGCACGCCGTGTCCAGCTACCTGTTCATGACCGGCTGCAACATCGAGGACAGCCAGCAGTTCGGCGACCACGACACGGGCCTGTTCTTCATGCGCGTCCACTTCACGGCCGAGGAGCCGGTCACCGTGGACAAACTGCGCGCGAGCTTCGCCGCGATCGGTGACTCCTTCCGCATGGACTGGCAGATCAACCGGGCCGACGAGAAGATGCGCATCCTGCTGATGGTCAGCAAGTTCGGCCACTGCCTGAACGACCTGCTGTTCCGGGCCCGGACCGGCGCGCTGCCGGTGGAGATCGTCGGCGTGGTCTCCAACCACACCGAGTTCGAGGAGCTGGTCGGCTCCTACAACATTCCGTTCCACCACATTCCGGTCACCAAGGACACCAAGGCGGCGAGCGAGGGCAAGCTGCTCGACCTCGTCCGCGAGGAGCGGGTCGAGCTGGTCGTGCTCGCGCGCTACATGCAGGTGCTCTCGGACGACCTGTGCAAGCAGCTCAGCGGCCGGATCATCAACATCCACCACTCCTTCCTGCCGAGCTTCAAGGGCGCCAAGCCGTACCACCAGGCGCACGCCCGCGGCGTGAAGCTGATCGGCGCCACGGCGCACTATGTGACGGCCGACCTCGACGAGGGGCCGATCATCGAGCAGGAGGTCGAGCGGGTCGGGCACGGCGTGACCCCGGACCAGCTGGTGGCGATCGGCCGGGACGTGGAGTGCCAGGCGCTCGCGCGCGCGGTGAAGTGGCACGCGGAGCGCCGGATCCTGCTGAACGGGCGCCGTACGGTGGTCTTCGCCTGACCCCTTACCGGGTCGCCGCCCGTCGGCTCACTGCTCGGCGATGGTGAAGTAGCGCGCGAACGCCGGTACGACGTCCCGCTCGTCGATCTCGCCGTCGCCGTCGGCGTCCAGGGCCGCGGCGATGGACCCCGCGATCTCCCGGGGCACCTGGCACACCCGCAGCAGCCGCGTGGCGTCCTCGACGGTGACCCGGCCGTCCGCGTCGGCGTCCGCGACGGCCAGCGCCGCGTGCAGGAAGGGGCGGGCGATCTCGGCGAACCGGTCGGGGTTGTCGCGCAGCCGCTTGACCGCGCCGCCGACGAACTCCTGGCGGGTGATGCGCTGATCGCCGTCGCGGTCCGCGATCCCGGCCATGCCCTGCCAGAACGCCTCGGCGCCGGCGTACAGCGCCTGCCCGCGGTCGGAGCGGGCGGTCACGGTGAACTCGGCGAGCAGCGCCTTGGCCACCGAGTTGAAGTCCTCGCGGGCGATGAATCCGTTGCCGTCCTGGTCGAAGGTGGCGAACCGGGCGGCGATCCGGCGCTCGTACTCGGTGCTGACCATGTCTGTTCGGACCGCCTTACGTGTGCGTGGGGGGTGATCTCGCGTTCCTCGCACGGAGCGTACGGCGTGGGTGACGGCAAAGTGACGGAAAACAGGGGGTTGTGCCAAGACCGGGGGAATTCCGCGACACGGACGACAAGGGGGTGACCGGGTGCGGCGGGCACGGCGGCTCAGGCCGACAGGGGTCCCGCCTCATCGCTCGTGGCGGTGTCGAGGTCCGGGTGGCAGTCGAAGAGGCGGCGCACGCCGAGCGCCCCGAGCACCCGGTTGACGTGCGAGCCGTCGTCGGCGCCCCGGTCCGGCAGGATCAGCCGCAGCCGCCCCTGGCAGGACCGGATCAGCCGGCGGGCGGCGATGAGCACGCCGACGCCGCTGGAGTCGCAGAAGAAGACGTCGGAGAGGTCCACGACCAGGCTGTGGTGGCCCTCGGCCACGACGTCGTGCACGTGTTGGCGCAGCACCGGAGAGGTCATGAGGTCCAGTTCGCCACGCACTTGGAGCACGGCCCAGTCGCCTCTTTCGACGCCGGTCACATTGAATGCCACGGCCCAGCTCCTCCGCTCGCGGGTTCTCCCGGAACCGCCCGGAACCGGAAGCCGTTCCTACGTTTCATTCCGCGCGGCTGCCCAGCCGCGTTTCCCTGAAACTCGATGCGGCAAACAGCACACGATCGTTCAAGGTCTTATTTCAGTCACTACCGATCCAATTCGATCGGATATGCGCGGCCCGTGCGTGGAGGAACTGTGAAGGGGGCACTATCACCTGCGGCGCTCCCGCGCCGCGCTTTGACACGAAGAGACGTGCTCCGCCGGGGTGCCGACTACATTCGGGACAACGGTCGCACGGACAACGGACACCGGCGGGCCGGACGACGGGCGAGGGGAGGGGACCCCATGGCCAAGAAGGACGCGCCACCGCGCTGGGACCGCAAGATGCAGCAGCGGCTCGCCCGTGGTGAGGCGGCCGCCCTGGGCGAGGCGTACGACCGGTTCGCCTCCCTGGTGCACAGCCTGGCCCACCGCGTCCTCGGCGACGAGAAGGCCGCCGACGCCGTGACCCGCGAGGTCTTCGCGCACATCTGGGAACACCCCGAGACGTACGACCCGAAGCGGGGCCCGCTGCGCACCTGGATCGCGGCCGTCACCCACCGCCTCGCCGTCCAGCGCCTGCGGGACCGGGAAGAACGGGGCCTCGGCGGACGGCCGGGCGAGGACCTGGACGAGGCCGAGGAACCGGTCGGCGGCGAGGACCTGGAGAGCAAGGTGCGCCGCGCCTCCGTGGCCGCCCGCGCCGACTACATCGTGCACTCCATGCCGGTCCCGCTGCGCCACGCCCTCGAACTGGCGTACTTCCAGCGCCGCGACTACCGCCAGACGGCCGCCGACCTGGGAGTCACCGAGGACGAGGCCCGCCGCCGGCTCCGTCTCGGCCTGCAACTGCTGTCCACCGCGCACGACGTGGGGGCTCCCCCGGGCTGCGGCGGTGCGGCATGAGCGGGGCGGCTGAGTTCCGGGCGGAGTTCGGGGAGCCCCGCGAGCGGCGCATGCCGACGCCCCGCGCCTGCGTGGAGGACGGCGGCCGCCCGCTGCCCGGCCCCGTCGACCGGGACGAGGGCGGGTCCGTGCCGCTCGACCTGCCCCACGACGTGCTGAAGTCGCTGCTCGGCGCGTGGGCGCTGGCCGCGTGCTCGGCAGCGGAGACGGAGGCGGTGGAGCACCACCTGGGCGACTGCGGCGGCTGCGCCGACGAGGCCCGCCGGCTGCGCGAGGCGGTCGGCCTGCTGCACCAGCACGAGACCCTCGACCTGGATCCGGCGCTGCGCACCCGCGTCCTGGAGACATGCCTCGACCGCCGGCCGCCGCGCATCCCGGTGCCCGAGTGGGCCGCGCCGTACGACGCGGAGGCCGCCCGCCTGGACGCGCTGCTCCAGGACTTCGGGGACGCGGAGTGGCATGCGCCGGTGCGGCTGCGGTGGTTCGAGGACGACGTCCGGACGAGCCGTCGTACGACCGTCGCGGGTGTGATCGCGCATCTGCTGGCCGTGGACGGCGTGATCGCGGCGGCGCTCGGCCTGGACGACCCGCTCGGGGACACCGACCCGGCGCCGGGCCCGACGGCCCGCACCGAGGCCCTCTGGCGGTCCACCCCCTTCCCGCAGACCCGCGCGGTCCGCGTGCCCTGGCGCGAGCAGACCCACGCCCTGGTACGGACGGTGTCCTTCACCGGCGGCGACACGGGCGGACTCACCGTCCCCTACGGCGGTTTCGACCTCCCGCTGCACGACGCGATGCTGGACCGCGCGTTCGGCTGCTGGGTGCACGCGGAGGACATCGCGGACGCGGTCGACTACCCCTACCGCCCGCCGGCCCCGCGCCACCTGAACAAGATGATCGACCTCGCCGTCCGCCTCCTGCCGGACGCCCTGGCCGCCCGCCGCCGCTCCGGCCTGTCCACCCCGCCCCGCACCACCCGCCACCTGACCCCCGCCGGCCACCCCGGCCGCACCCTCCGCCTGGAGATCGAGGGCCCCGCCGGCGGCGACTGGCTGATCCCCCTCGACTCCCCCTCCGCCACCCCCTCCACCGACCTGGAGGTCGCCCACGTGGCCCTGGACTCCGTCGAGTTCTGCCACCTGGCCGCGGGCCACCTCCTCCCGGAGGAAGCGGCGGCGGGCCAACTCGGAGACCGGGAGGCGATCAGGGACGTGCTGTACGCGACGGCGTCGTTGAGCAGGCTGTGACACATGAAAGGGCGCCCGGCGTAGTACGTGCCGCCGGGCGCCCTTCGCTGTTCCGCGCGGCGCCTACGAGAACTGACGGAGGAAGGCCTGCCAGGTCTCGCGGGAGACGGTGAGGAGGGGACCGTCGTCCTGCTTGCTGTCGCGGACGGCCCGGCCGACGGGGGCCGTGTCGGCGACCTCGACGCAGGCGGGCCGGTATCCGCATCAACTTCCAGGTAGATATCAGCAGTAGTGAGTAGACGTGTCTCTCGACGGAAGAGATTGGCGCATAGCGATGGCCAATGCAGGCGCATCTGTTCCTGCGCCACTTCTTACGTGCCCGGTTGTGTGCTGACAGCCGGACTGCCCCTGATGCCGTTCAGAAGGAGGAGCAGCCCGGACGTGAGCGGCGGCCTTACGCGCTCGCGGCGGCCATCACACGGGACCGCAGAGGCTCGGTCGTCAGCATGTCGGTGAACTGCCAGGAGTAGTTCGTGACCTCTTCCTCCTGCAGCTCGACCGCGTCCGCGGTGGTGCGGAACAGGAAGCGGAAGTCGAAGTGCAGGTGTTCCGGTTCGCCTTTCGCTTCGTTCGCCGGGATTGTGTGAACGTCGATGTGCAGGGGCGCCTCCCCGTCCGGCTCCACCTGATCGCGGCTGATGCCGGTCTCCTCCGCCAACTCGCGTAGGGCGGCGTCCCGCAGGCTCGTGTCGCTGCTCTCGACATGTCCGCCGGGCAGCAGCCACTCGCGCAGGGCGCGGTGTTCGATGATGAGAACGCGGCCGTCCGGGCGGACCAGGGCGGCACCGGCGGTGACATGTCCGCGAAACTCTTTGCGCGAGGCGATCGAGTCGCCGGCTTCCTCGATGCCCTCACGCAGGGTGGCAAGGGCGTCCTTCTCGTCCGGGTGGTCGGTGAGGTAGGCGCCGAGGGCGTCGCGCACGTGCTGTGCGGTGATCGACATGAGGCTGTTCCTCCTAGCGGTTGAAGTAGTTCAGCCACGTTCCGGCGATGGTCGCGCGATCCGTGGCGTCGACCTCGTGCATACCGGGTCCGAGATCTCCGCGCGTGAGATTTCGGATGCCCGCGAGAATTTCCGCCTGCACGAGGCGGATGAACGGGCCCACGCTGGCGCCGTGCAGGAAATTGACGGCGTTGCCGCTGTTGAGAAGGTAGAAGTAGTGGCCGATCGTCTGGTACCGGGTGACGTGTTCCCCGTTCGGGGTTCGCTGGTACACGGCAGGGAGACCGGCCAGGTCGAGTTCGTCCTCGCTGCTTGTGACCGTGGCGACGTAGGCGCCGTTCCGCAGGGCAGAGAAGTCTTCGCCCCGCAGTGACACGGCACCGGTCGCGCACAGGACGAGACCGGCTCCGTGCAATGCGGCGTCACGGTCCCTGGCGACGGTGAAGCCCTGCGAGAGTGCCTGTGTGCGTCGGACAGGGTCGACGTCGTGGACAGTGACCTGTACGCCTTTGGCGTGCAGCAGCCGGGCGATGCTCGAACCGAGCTTGCCGAAGCCGATCACCAGAGCCGGGCGGCCGTGCAGGATGTCACCGCGGCCCCTCATCAGTGCCTCGGTCGAGAACACGACCGACTGACCCACGAGGAAGTCCTCGGGATCCTTCAACGGGGAGCGGGCGACAGAGACGACCGGGCAAGGCAGTTTTCCGACGCCCGCGTACCGCTTGTGCCCGTTCTCCGTGTCCTCGACCACACCCAGAATCCGGCCTGAGAACCTTTCACACATCGCGCCGAGGGTCGACGCGAAGTACCCGCCGACATCGAGCAGCACGACAGCCTCACCACTCGCCCGGGACTCCATGTAGTCGACCGCGCTCTCAGGACTCTCGAACAGTTCCCGCGAGAGGACGTCGCACTGCGTCGTCCTCTCGATCTCGCGGCGAGCGGCGAGGTCGACGGACTTCGGCTTGGGCAGCACGGCGCGCAGGCCGGTGCCGATGCCCACGGCCCGCACGAACGAGGGGCGCTCGGGCAGCAGGTGCGTGATCAGGAAGGCCGACGGCTTCTCCGCAGGGGCGAAGGCGTGGGCGATACGTGCGAAGTACGAGTCGAGCCGGGCACGCTCGAACTGCTCCATTGGCTCAGTTCCCTTGGTCGGACGGTAAGACCCATGGCAGGTGGTGGACCTGCGCTGGTGCCGGTGAGTGGGATGGATGTCGGCCGGGGACGCAGGCTCCCGGGGGTGCCGGGTGCCGCGCGAGGAGCGGATACACCTGGAGGGAGTAGCGGGCGTCGTGGTCGGTCACGGCGAACATGAAGGCGTGGCCGGCGGCGAGGGCACGTAGTGCGTACTCGTACGCCTGGTCACCGCCGGCCCAGGCGCGCAGCTCGGCGTCAGGACGCGGCGCCTCCGGTCCCGCCACAGTCAGTGGCGCGTCCCCGAGGAACATGGCTCCGGGATCCGGAGACAGCAGCCGGGAGAGGTGGAGCGCTTCGGTGCGTAGCCAGCGTGCCGCTAGACGAGGAGACCGACCCCGATAGGTGGCGAGCAGGACCTCGCGGGAGCCGCCGAGGTCGCGGGCGGTCGCCTCGCAGCGGAAGGCGATGGGCGACCGCACCGAGGTACGCACGGAAGCCACCGGCGTGAGCGTCAGCACGGCCCAGATCGCAGCTCATGCTCCCGAGCCGCTTCCTCCGCCTCGATCAGCTGGTCGAACTGCATGTAGTACAGCTCGACTTGTGTCGAAGTGAGTACGAGCATCGTCTCGCAGGTGTCACCGTCCTCGTAGTGCACAGTCACCGGAACGGCGGCCTGTCGTGCGCGATGGTCGTAGGCGGCAGCCTGCTTCAGGGGCGTGACATGCGTGACCGAGACCGGCACCGGGCGCAGGGTGCGTCCGTCGGACCGGGCTCGCCAGTCTTCGCCGCCGCCGGGCGGGCGCAACTGGTACGACGCAGAAATGTCGCTCGGCAGAGCGACGACCACGCCGATCCTGCCCGCCTTCGCGAGGTCGAGAGCGAGATCGCCGAGGCGGGGATGGAACGATGCGCGGGCCGCTAACTCGACCCTCGGGACAGGACGTTGCTTCGAGGTCTGTTCACTCATGCCTCGAAGCTAGGAAGGTCTCCAGGAGACAATATGAATCGAAGGAATACGACCCCTATCCGTCGAGGTGGAACCGGTCCGACATGCGGCGCAGCTTCTCCCGGGTGGTCGCTCGCTCGGCGTACACGATGCTGCGCAGGGTTGACCGGGCGATGGGATGGTTGCGGATGAGCTGGGGCGCGATGCGCTCGGCCGTCTCCAGTTCGCTCAGTGCCTTGCTTCGATTCCCGTCCCACAGCCAGGCGCGCGCCAGGTCCATGTGATGGTGACCGCGGCGGGAGTTGGGGAGCGAACCGATCAGAGTCGGGCTCGTACGGCGGTTTATCGTCAGGGCCTTGTGTTGCTCGTGCATCTCCAGAGCCACGCTGATCGCGTGAATCTGCACATTGCCGGGGGAGAACGTCAGGCTGTGACGGTCGTACACGGGAGGTCCCTCGTACCCCGCCATCCGGTCGGCTGCGGTCCGTGCGTGAGTGATGCGGTCTTCGGCTTCCGCGCTGTGGCCCGCTCGTGCGGCGGAGACAGCCGCGCGAAGCTGGAGGGAACCCCACGCGCGGAGGGCGAGAGGCTCGCCCTGGTCGTACGCCTGTTGCACAGAGTGAATGGCCTTGTCCGACAGCGCGATGGCATCGTCCCAGTCCGCTGTGGCCCACATGTCCCAGACGCGCATCCAGTCGGCGACGGCGGGCATGACGGGGTCGGCCGACTGCCGGGCGGACCAAGCGGCTCGCTCACTTGCCATGGCGACCAGCTCGGGGTGTCCGAGAGCGTGCGCGGCGGTGTGGGCGAACTTGCAGCACACGGCGTAGATTGCGAACGCCTCTTCCCGCTCGTGCCCCGTGGAGACCTCGGCGAGGGCGCGTGCCTCGCGGAACAGGTCGGGGAGTACTTCCATGATGGACACGTTGGCGGCAGCGTCACGCAGGCGATGCAGACGAGCGGTCTCCTGCCAGAGTCGGTGGGCGGGCCGGGGGGTTCCGTCAAAGACCGGAGCAAGATCGTAGCGACGCAGTTCACGCGTGATCGCAGCGGCCGCTACCTGCCACTGGTTCTCGGTCGGGGAACTGTTGTACGGCCGCTCGATCAGGTCGTTCGGGTGAACGTGCAGCTCCGACGCCAGCCGGTTGAGCAGGCCGACACGGTCCAACTCGATGAGCCCGCGTTCCATCTTGGACACCCAGCCCTGCGTCTTGCCCAGAGCGGCAGCGAGGTCAGCTTGCGTCATGCCGAGGCGGAGCCTGGCGCGGCGGGCACGACGGCCGATCTCTTCAGCTTCTTCCAACATCAGCGCGCCCCCCCTATCGGTGGGGCGCCGACGGTCCAGTGGGCGGCGAGGCATGGTGCTCCATCCGTCGGGGCTTCTCCCTTTGACGGTACCGAGGCCGCGTGCCGCGTGTGGAGTACTCCAGGCCAAGGAAGCGCCCGTCGTCCGGCCGAGCTGAGGGTGAAGATCGCTGCTTCTGAACGCCGTGGTGACCGGCGGAGTATTGCCGCTGGGCGGGCTTCAGTAGGTGGTCAGGTCTACGACCACATCGAACAGGGGGGGCGTCCGACGGCTTCTGGGAGTGCTCGTTGTCGAGGCGGCTACACCAACTACTTCCTCTGGCTGGAGCCAAGCCAACCTCGGCAGCGCGGAAGACGCTTCCCGCAGCCCCCTGAAAATCGTGCAGGCGGCCTGGAGCGGCGTACCTTCTACGAGGTCGATCACGTCGGCCCCGTAGGTGAGGCCACCCTTGGGTGCCCGGATTCACGACGGCGAGAACCGCTCCCGCAACCTGTACTTCAGCACCTTCCGCAACGCCCCGTTCCGCGGCAGCTCCGCCACCACCTCCAGCCGTTCCGGGAGTTTGTGCGTCGCCAGCCCCCGGGTGCGGAGATACGAGACGGCCTCCGGCAAGGTCAACTCCACCGCGCCGGGCCCTCGCTCCACCACCGCGCACACCAACTCCCCCCGCGCCTCGTCCGGCAGACCTATCACCGCGACGTCCCCCACCGCCGGATGCCCGTGCAGCAGGTCCTCGATCTCCTTCGCGGAGATGTTCTCGCCCTTGCGGATGATCACGTCCTTGCGGCGGCCGGTGAGGACGAGGTGGCCGGTGGGGGTGAGGTGGCCCAGGTCGCCGGTGGGGAGGAAGCCGTCGGGGGTGAAGGGCGACGGGGAGGAGCCGAGGTAGCCGTGGCAGACGGCCTCGCCGCGGAGGTGGATCTCGCCGTCCACGATGCGGATGTCCATGCCCGCGGGTGGGCGGCCCTCCGTCGTGGCCAGGGCGGCGGGGGTGTCCGTGGGATCGCCCATGGTGATCATCGGGGCCTCGGTCATGCCGTAGCCGTGGGTGAGCTGCACGCCCAGTTCGCGGACCACCTGGTGGTACAGCTCGGGCGGCTTGGGGGCGCCGCCGCCCGCGAGGAGGCGGAGGGTGGGGATCAGCCTGGTGGCGGGCCGCTTGCGCTGTTCCGTGAGGAAGAGGGAGTAGAAGGCGGTGGAGCCGCCGGCCACCGTCACGCCGTGGCGGCGGTATTCCGGCAGGGAGTCCGGGAGGGCGAAATGTTCCAGGAGGAGGGCCGGGACGCCGTACAGCAGCAGCATCACCAGGTAGTCCGCGCCGCCCACGTGCGCGTAGGGGAAGGCGATCGAGCCCACGTCGTCCGGGCGCAGCCGCAGCGCGTGGGCCAGGCAGGAGCCCGCCGCGATCAGGGAGCGGTCGGAGTGCAGGACGCCCTTGGGGGCGGAGGTGGTGCCCGAGGTCCAGTAGATCCAGCGGACCGGGGTGCCGGAGGGGGGTGGGGAGGGGAGCGTGGCGGGGTCGCCGGTGGGGAGGGTGTCGTAGGCATGGAAGACGCCGGGGGCGCCCAGGCGGTGGGCCATCGCAGTGTGGTCGTGGCCGCGCCACACCCCCGGTACCGCGAAGAACTCCGCCCCCGACTCCCGTAGCGCGAAGCCCACCTCCCGGTCCCGGTAGAAGGGGATCAGGGGGGACTGGACGGCGCCGAGGCGGGCCAGCGCCAGGGACAGTACGGCGGTTTCGACGCGGGTCGGCAGCTGCCAGGCCACCACCGTGCCGGCGCGCACCCCCATGCCGTACAGGCCCGCCGCCACCCGCTCCGCCCGCACGCACAGTTCGCCGAAGGTAAGCGAGCGGGACGACTGGAGGAAGACCGGGCGGTCGGGGGTGCGGGCGGCGCGGCGGGCGGCCAGTTCCCACAGGGTGCGGGCGGAACCGAGGGAGCGCGCGGTCTCATTCATGATCGCCATGGGGTCGGGTCCATGTTTGCCACCTGCCTTGGCTGACGGATCGTCAGATGTCATGCTAACTGACGCTCCATCAGATGAGACCGGTCCGGCGGAGGGGAACCATGGCGACCGAACTGCCCCGCATCATCAGCGTCGACGACCACGTGATCGAGCCCGCCCACCTCTTCGAGACCTGGCTGCCGGCGAAGTACCGGGAGCGGGGGCCGCGGCCGCTCACCGCGGGGATCGGTGAACTCGCCTATGTGGGCGGGAAGTACCAGATCACCATGGACCCCGAGGGTCCGGCGACGGACTGGTGGATCTACGAGGACCTGAAGTTCCCGTACAAGCGCAACATCGCCGCCGTCGGCTTCGACCGCGACGAGATGACCCTGGAGGGGATCACCCGGGAGCAGATGCGGCGGGGGTGCTGGGACCCCAAGGCGCGGCTGGCGGACATGGATCTCAACCATGTGGAGGGCAGTCTGTGCTTCCCCACCTTCCCCCGCTTCTGCGGGCAGACCTTCGCCGAGGCGCACGACAAGGAGGTCGCCCTCGCCTGTGTGCGCGCCTACAACGACTGGATGGTGGAGGAGTGGTGCGGGGACAGCGGGGGGCGGCTCATCCCGCTGTGCCTGATCCCGTTGTGGGACGTGGAGCTGGCCGTCGAGGAGATACGGCGGAACGCGGCGCGCGGGGTGCGGGCCGTCACCTTCTCCGAGATCCCGGCGCACCTCGGGCTGCCGTCCGTCCACACCGGCTACTGGGACCCGTTCTTCGCGGTCTGCCAGGACACCGGCACGGTCGTCAACATGCACATCGGCAGCAGCTCCCAGATGCCCGCCGCCTCCCCGGACGCCCCGCCCGCCGTCCAGGCCTCCCTCAGCTTCAACAACGCGATGGCCTCGATGATGGACTACCTCTTCAGCGGGGTCCTGGTGCGGTTCCCGGGCCTCAGACTCGCCTACTCCGAGGGGCAGATGGGGTGGGTGCCGTACGCCCTGGAGCGCGCCGACGACGTGTGGGCCGAGCACCGGGCCTGGGGCGGGGTGCGGGATCTGGTGCCCGAGCCCCCGTCGACGTACTACTACCGCCAGATCTACTGCTGCTTCTTCCGCGACAGGCACGGCGTCGCCTCGCTCGACGTCGTCGGCCGTGACAACGCCACCTTCGAGACCGACTACCCGCACGTCGACTCCACCTTCCCGCACACCGAGGAGATCGCCCTCGACCATGTGCGGGGCCTGGACGAGGAGACCGTGTACAAGCTGATGCGGGGCAACGCCATCCGCATGCTCGGCCTCGACCTGGACCGGTGATGGACCTCTCCGACACCCCCGAGGAGGCCGCGTTCCGGGCGCGTCTGCGGGAATGGCTCGCCGAGGCGGTGCCCGCCGCCGGGCCGGAGCCCGATCCGGCCGACTGGCCGGGGCGCCGCGCCCATGACCTCGGCTGGCAGCGGACGCTGTACGACGCCGGGTACGCCGACGTCCACTGGGACGCCTCCCCGGCGCTGCGGATGATCTTCCTGGAGGAGTCCGAGAAGGCGGGCGCGCCCTACGTCGGGGCGAACTTCGTCGGACTGCTGCACGCGGGGCCGACCATCGCGGCCGAGGGCACCGACGCCCAGCGGGCGCGCTGGCTGCCGCCGATCCTGCGCGGCGAGCAGGTGTGGTGCCAGGGGTTCAGCGAGCCGGACGCCGGCTCCGACCTCGCGGCGCTGCGCACCCGGGCCCGCCGGGACGGCGACGACTACGTGGTCACCGGCGGCAAGATCTGGACCTCGCACGCGGAGGTCGCCGACTGGTGCGAGCTCCTCGTCCGCACCGACCCGGACGCGCCCCGTCACCGGGGGATCACCTGGCTCGCGCTGCCGATGGACGCCGCGGGGGTCACCGTACGGCCGCTGCGCACGCTCGCCGGGTCCACCGAGTTCGCCGAGGTGTTCCTGGACGAGGTGCGGGTGCCTGCCGCCAACCGGGTCGGCGCGGAGAACGACGGCTGGCGCGTCACCATGGTCACCCTCTCCTTCGAACGCGGTACCGCCTTCGTCGGCGAGGTCGTCGCCTGTCGTCGTGTGCTGCGCCGACTCGCGGGCGCGGCACGGGAGAACGGCCGCTGGGACGACCCCGTGCTGCGCCGTGCGCTCGGCCGCCTGGACGCCGAGTTCCGCGCGCTGTGGCGGCTGACCCAGTGGAACGTCAGCGAGGCGACGGCGAACGGGGGTGTGCCGGGGGTCGCCGGCTCCGTCTTCAAGCTCCGCTATTCGACGGCCCGCCAGGACCTGTACGACACCGCCGCCGACGTCCTCGGCGCCGGTGCCCTCGACCTGGACCGGCCGTGGGTGCTCGACCGGCTGTCGTCGCTGTCGTACACGATCGCGGCCGGCACCTCGCAGATCCAGCGCAACATCGTGGCCGAGCGGATGCTGGGGCTGCCGAAGGGGAGATGAGCGTGCGCTTCGGACTCACCGATGATCAGAAGGCGTTGCGGACGGGTGTGCGGCGGCTGCTGGAGCGGCGGTTTCCCCGGGAGGCCCTGCGCGCGGCGGTGGACGCCCCCGGCCGGCTCGACCGGGAGCTGTGGCGGGCGCTCGGGGAGGCGGGATTCTTCGCGCTGCGGCTGCCGGAGGCGGAGGGCGGGGTGGGACTCGGGCGCCCCGAGGCCGTGCTCGCCTTCGAGGAGGCCGGGCGGGCGCTGCTGCCGGGGCCGCTGGTGGCCACGCACCTCGCGGCGGGGGCCGTACCGGGCGCGGCGGGCGGGGAGGTGGCCGTGGCCGCCGTCGACGGGGAGCTGGTGGAATGGCTGGAGGCGGCGGACGTCGTCCGGGGGGACGTCCGCGGAGCCGTGCCGCTGCGGTCGGTCGATCCGCTGACCCCCCTGCACCGGGTCCCGCACCCGGCCGCCGCCGACCCCCTCGCGGTCCTCCTGACCGCCGCCGAACAACTGGGCAGTGCCGTACGGCTGCGCGAACTGGCGGTGCAACACGCCCGGACACGGCAACAGTTCGGGCGGCCGATCGGGGCGTTCCAGGCCGTCCAGCACCTGTGCGCGGACCTCCTGGTGCGGGCCGAGACCGCGCGGGCCGCCGTCTACGCGGCCGCCGTCACCGGGGACCCGGGCGACATCGCGGCCGCCCGGCTGCTCGCCGACGAGGCCGCCGTGCGCGGCGCCCGCGACTGCCTCCAGGTGCACGGCGGCATGGGCTTCACCTGGGAGGCGGACGTCCATCTGCATCTGAAACGGGCGTGGGTGCGCGCGGGGCGCTCCGGCGGAGTCACGGAGAGTGAGGAACTGCTCGCCGCCGCGCTGGTGCGCTGAGCGCCGCTGCTCTGCACCGGGAGCAAAGCCATGGCCCAAGATGTCGCGGATCGTGGCGTCTCGGAATCACACAGCGTCGATACCGGGTTGTGTCCTTCACGAGGGCTCGTCACGGCCCGGAGTCGGCGGGCGCTCCGGTACCTTGTGTGGGATGCGAGTGGCTGCGAACGCGGGCGATGCCGGCGGTGCCCCCGGGGCGGCGCCGGGACACGCGGTGCGCGCCGCTGCTCGCCGGGCGGACCGGAGTGAGGTCCCCGTCTGTTCGACTCCCCGGCGCAAGCGTCGCACAGTATCCCCCACGCGTACTCCTTCGCGAGGGAATATGCCCGAAGCGCTTGTTGGGGTGACTGTACGTCAACCATGCTGTGAGGCAAGGAGATCACGTTCCGTGACCCTTGCTCTGGCTGTTGTCCAGGCCATGCAGGAAATGGCTACGATCGTGGCCCTCGTGATCGTCGTCACGGCTCGCGCCGGGGCGGTTCGATGGCGTGGGAGCGCGGTCCCGCCGGTTCGGATGGTGTGAGCGGTGCAGGTGCTTCAAGTGCAGCTGGAGATCCGGCCCGACCCCGCGGAAGTGGGGCGCGCCAGGAAGTGGGCCCGCTCGCGGCTCGACGGGCTGGGCATAGCGGCCGACGAGCCGGTGGCCGAGACGCTGGTCCTGCTCGTCTCCGAGCTGGTGACCAATGCCGTGGTGCACACCGGCCGCCCGGCGGTCCTCAGACTCTCCCTGCCGGCCGCCCAGGCCCCCGCCGCCCCCTCGCCCACGGTGCGTGTGGAGGTCACGGACACCTGCTCCCGCGCCCCTGTGCCGCGCTGCGCCGGCAGTGACGCCACCGGCGGCCGGGGCCTCGCCCTCGTGGACTGCCTCGCCGACCGCTGGGGCTGGAGCCGTGAGGGCGCCGGCAAGAGCATCTGGTGCGAGGTGGACGGCGGCGCGCGCCGGGAGGGGAGCGCCGCGGTGGCGTACGGGGGCGGTCCGTCCGCGTACGAGGACTTCGCCTTCGAAGCGGTGTAGCCCGGGGCGTCGCGGTGCGCCGGGGGGATGCCTCCGTGCGCGGGCGTCGTGAACCGGCCGCGTGTCCTGAACTGCCGCCCCGGCATTGACGATCCATGCCCGACTGAACACGCTGGTGTGCGTCGATCCGCCGCGAGGGGACGGCGAGGGCCGGGCGGTGGCCAGGGGTCCTCGCCGAGAGCGGGTCGCACCGGACGGCGGCGCGGGCGTGCGGCGCAGGGGGGCGACCGCGCCGCCGGCCGGTGAAGCGCGGCGGTCAGAGGACCGCCACCGGTGCCACCGGCGATCCCGTCGCGCCGGCGAACGGCTCGGGCGTCGCCGACAGCAGGAACGCGTGGCGCCCGGACTCTCCACAGGCTGTGGACAACTCTTCCAGGTTCCAGTTCTGGCCCTGGAGCATCCCCATCTCCACCAGGTGCAGCGCGTGCACCGGCAGCCACAGACCGTCGATCTCGGGCGGGAATATCTCGAACGTGAGCGTGTCGCCGGCGACGGCGGCCACATCGCGGGCGTGGAACCACTCCGGTGTGCGGATCGACAGTCCGGGGGAAGGATGGCCGTACCCGTGCCGGTCGCCGCCGAGGTACACCCGCATCTGGCCGGTGCGCACCAGCACGATGTCGCCGGCGCGCACCCGCACCCCGCCGAACTCCTCCGCACGCTCCAGGTCCTCCGGTGTGACCGCGTGGCCCCCGGGCAGCCGCTCCGCGCCCAGCGCCCCCGCCACGTCCAGCAGCACCCCGCGCGAGACGACCGGCGGCACCCTGTGGATCCCGGAGAACTCGGCGCCGCCGTGCGCGGTCACGGTGGACGCGGGGCGGCCGTTGTAGAGCCGTCCGCCGTGCGAGACATGGGGCAGCGCGTCCCAGTGCGTGCCGGCCTGGAGGCCCAGGGTCACCATGTCGTCGCTGCACGCCACCGTGCCGGGCCCGAACAGCTCCTGGTTGATCTGCGTCATCGCGTGCAGCGGATCGACCCGGCCCGGGATCACGCCCGTCTGCACGCCGTCGTGGGTGAGGGGCAGCGCGAGCGGCACCCGGCGGCCCGTGCGCACCTCGGCGACGGCGCCGCGCACGACCTCGTCGGTGACCAGGTTGAGCGTGCCGGTCTCGTCCTCGGCGCCCCACCGCCCCCAGTTGTTCACGCGCTCGGCGATCTCGTGGAACTCCTGCGGCAGTGTCATCCGGTGCCTCCCCGGGGCTTGTGTCCGCGCGTGAGCCGGGCCATAAAATCTAACGGACCGTCAGAAACCGCGGGAAGGGGCCGGGCGTGGGGAACTTCTTGGCAGGCAAGGTCATCGCCGTCACGGGCGCGGGGCGTGGGATCGGCCGGGCGGTCGCGCTGGCGGCGGCGGGGGAGGGGGCGCGGGTCGTCGTCAACGACTACGGCGTCGCGACGGACGGCACGGCGCCGACCGGCGAGGTCGCCGCGGCGGTCGCGAAGGAGATCGGGGCGGCGGGCGGGGACGCGGTGGCGGTCGCCGACGACATCTCCACGATGGCGGGCGGACAGCGGGTCGTGGACACCGCGCTGGAGGCGTACGGGCGGCTCGACGGAGTGGTGTGCGTCGCCGGCATCCTGCGCGAGCGGATGCTGTTCAACATGACCGAGGAGGACTGGGACCCGGTCGTCGCCACCCACCTCAAGGGCACGTTCACCGTTTTCCGGGCGGCCGCCGCGGTGATGCGGCGGCAGCGGTCCGGGACGCTGATCGGCTTCACCAGCGGGAACCACCAGGGCTCCGTTTCCCAGGCGAACTACAGCGCGGCGAAGGGCGGGATCATCTCGCTGGTGCGCAGCGCGGCGCTGGGGCTGCACAAGTACGGGGTGACGGCGAACGCGGTGGCGCCGGTGGCGCGGACGCGGATGTCGGCGAACGTTCCCATGGAGCTGACCGGGATGGGGTCGGCGGGGGACGTCGCTCCGCTGGTGGTGTACCTGCTCTCGGACCGGGCGGCGGAGGAGGGGATCACCGGGCAGGTGTACTCGGTGGCGGGGGCGAGGATCGCGGTGTGGGCCCAGCCGCGCGAGCTGCGCTCCGCCTGTGCCGAGGGCGGGTCCTGGACGCCGGAGCGGATAGCGGAGTTCCTGCCGGGGGCGGTGGGGGTGGATCCGATGCCGATGCTGTCCCGGCTTTCGGCGATGGAGGAGGCGGCGAGGTCGGGGGCTCGGCCGAACGCCTGATGGAGTTCTCAGCGGAGGCGGGACTCATGGATTTCGGATTCGGTGAAGAGGACGAAGCCTTTCGAGGTGAGGCGCGGCAGTGGCTTGCCGCCAACGTCGGTGCGGCGGTCGGCCGCCGGGACTGGGAGCGGACCCTCGGCAAGGACGGCTGGGTCGGACTGGGCTGGCGGGAGGGCGGGTTCGGGAACCGGACCGGGTCGCTCACCCAGCAGGTCGTCTGGGCGGAGGAATACGCCCGTTCCGGCGCGCCGCCGAGGTCGGGGCACATCGGCGAGAACCTGTTCGCGCCCACCCTGATCCAGCACGGCACCGAGGAGCAGAAACGGCGCTTCCTGCCGCCCGTCGCCGCCGGTGCGGAACTCTGGTGCCAGGGGTACAGCGAACCCGGCGCCGGGTCCGATCTCGCGGCGGTGCGGACGAGGGCCGTACGCGAGGGGAACCACCACCGCGTCACCGGGCAGAAGATCTGGACCTCCCTCGCCCACGAGGCCGACTGGTGCTTCGTGCTGGCGCGGACCGAGGAGGGGTCTCGGCGGCATCGCGGGCTGAGTTTCCTGCTCGTGCCGATGGACCAGCCGGGCCGCGTCGAGGTACGCCCGATCCGGCAGCTGACCGGGACCAGCGACTTCAACGAGGTCTTCTTCGACGGCGCCAGGGCGGAGCACGTCGTTGGCGCGCAGGGCGACGGATGGAACGTGGCGATGAGCCTGCTCGGCTTCGAGCGCGGGGTCTCCACACTGGCCCAGCAGATCGGCTTCGAGGAGGAGTTGAAGAGGGTCGTGGAGACAGCGGTACGCAACGGTGCCGTGCGCGACCCGGTCCTGCGGGAGCGTCTCGTCCGTCAGTGGGCCGGTCTGCGCACCATGCGCTGGCACGCCCTGCGCACCCTGGGGGGCGCGAGCGGGCCCGGGGCGCCCAGCGTCGCCAAGCTGCTGTGGGCCGACTGGCACCAGCGGCTGGGCGAGTTGGCCGTACAGGTGCGGGGCGCGGAGGCGGCCGTGGGGCCGGCCCGGTGGTCGGCCGAGGAGCCGTACCGGCTCGATCCTGACCAGCACCTGTTCCTCTTCTCCCGGGCCGACACCATCTACGGCGGCTCGGACCAGATCCAGCGCACGATCATCGCCGAGCGCGTGCTCGGCCTGCCCAGGGAGCCGAAGGGGGACGGGTGATGCGGGGCGTGGTGTTCGACGGCCGACGGGTACGGGTGGTCGACGATCTGTCGGTACGGGAGCCGGGGCCGGGCGAGGTGCTGGTCGCGATCGCCGCGGCCGGACTGTGCCACAGCGATCTGTCGGTGGTGGACGGCACCATCCCGTTCCCGGTGCCCGTGGTGCTCGGGCACGAGGGCGCCGGTGTGGTGGAGGCCGTCGGCGCGGGGGTCACCCATGTCGCGCCCGGCGACCACGTGGCGCTGTCCACGCTCGCCGGCTGCGGCACCTGCCCGGAGTGCGGCCGGGGCCGACCGACGATGTGCCGGCACGCGATCGGGCGGCCGGGACGGCCGTTCACCAGGGCGGGGGCGGAGCCCGTCCACCAGTTCGCCGCCAACTCCGCCTTCGCGGAACGCACCGTCGTCCAGGCGGTCCAGGCGGTCCGCGTCCCCGACGACATGCCCCTGGAGTCCGCCGCGCTGATCGGCTGCGGGGTGCTCACCGGCGTGGGCGCCGTGCTGAACCGGGCCCGGGTGCGGTGCGGGGACAGCGTCGTCGTCATCGGCACCGGCGGCGTCGGCCTGAACGTGCTCCAGGGCGCGCGGCTCGCGGGCGCCCTGCGGATCGTGGCCGTGGACGCCAACCCGGCGAAGGAGGCGATGGCCCGCGAGTTCGGCGCGACCGACTTCCTGACCTCGGCGGACGCGGTGCGGGAGCTGCTGCCGACGGGGGCCGGGCACGTCTTCGAGTGCGTCGGCCGGGTGGAGCTGATCCGGCAGGCCGTCGACCTGCTCGACCGGCACGGCCAGGCGATCCTCCTCGGCGTGCCCCCGGCCGCCGCCGAGGCGTCCTTCCGCGTCTCCACCCTCTATCTGGACAAGTCGATCCTGGGCTGCCGCTACGGCTCCGCCCGCCCCCAGCGCGACATCGCCCTGTACGCCGACCTGTACCGCCAAGGCCGCCTGATGCTCGACGAGTTGGTGTCGGCGGTGTATCCGGTGGAGGACTTCGAGAAGGCGCGGGCGGACGCGGAGGCGGGACGGGTGGCGCGGGCCGTGCTCACGTTCTGAGCCGGCAGCCGCCCGCCGGCCCCCTTCACGGGCGCGGGCCGTGCGTGCGGAGGGGCCGGTCGGCTTCCGGTGTCGTGCGGCGGGGCGCCGGCGGTGCGGGCGCGTGTCGTCAGGCGTCCGCGGCGAGCGCTCTGAAGGTCCGCCGGTAGGCCGTCGGTGTCACTCCCAGCGCCTGCCGCACGTGCTGCCGCATCGACTGCGCGGTGCCGAAGCCCGACGTCCGGGCCACCTGGTCCATGGGGAGGTCGGTGGTCTCCAGCAAGTGCCGGGCGCGCTCGACCCGTTGCCGGCTGAGCTATTGCCCGGGGCTGGCGCCGACCTCCTCGCGGAAGCGGCGGGTGAAGGTGCGTACCGGCATGGCCTCCCGCTCGGCCAGGTCGCGCAGCTGGATCGGCTCGTGCAGCCGGGCCGGCGCCCAAGGCCGGGCGCCGGTGGTGGCGGCGAGCTGGGGGTCGGGCACCGGACGCTCGATGTACTGGGCCTGGCCGCCGTCGCGGTGCGGGGGGACGACCATCCGCCGGGCCACGTCGTCGGCGACGCCCGTGCCGAAGTCGCGGCGGACCATGTGCAGGCACAGGTCGATCCCGGCGGCGACCCCGGCCGAGGTCAGCACGTCCCCGTCGTCGATGAACAGCACGTCCGCGTCCACCTCGATCCTCGGGAACAGCCGCTGGAAGTGGTCCGCCTCGGCCCAGCGCGTGGTCGCCCGGCGGCCGTCGAGGCAGCCGGCGGCGGCGAGCACGTACACACCGGTGCAGATGGAGGCGAGCCGGGTGCCGGGCCGGACCAGCGCGAGCGTGGCGGCCAGTTCCTCGGTCAGCCGGCCCTCCTCGAAGACCGGCGGCGGCGCTGATGTCCCTGGTGATCCGCGGGGTCCGGCCGCCCGAGCCGGTCCTCGCCGCGGGCTGACCTATTCGGCGAGCCCGCCGAACCGGCCCCGGTGGAAGAGCAGCGGGGCCGGGGGGTCGTCGGCGCTGCCGAGGGCGTCGACGCGCCCGGTCACGATCAGGTGGTCGCCGCCGGGGTGGACCGCCTGGAGGGTGCAGTCGATCCAGGCGGCGGCGCCCAGCAGGCGGGGGGAGCCCGTGCGCGGGGCGGGGGTGTGCGGGACGCCCGCGAACTTGTCGGCGCCGCTCACCGCGAAGGCCCGGCACAGGCCGGCCTGGCCGGCGGCGAGGACGTTGACGCAGAAGACGCCGGCGCGGGCGATGCGGGGCCAGGTGGTGGACGTACGGGCCACCATGAAGCAGACCAGGGGCGGATCCAGGGAGAGCGAGGCGAAGGACTGGCAGGCGAAACCGGCCGGGCCGCTCCCGCCCTCGCCGGCCGGTGCCGTGATCACCGTGACCCCGCTCGCGAAGGTGCCGAGGACGCGGCGGAACTCGCGCTGGTCGACCGGTGCCCGCTCGTCCTCCCGCACGCAGCGCAACTCCGGGCGCGGCAGCGGATCCACCGGGTTCAGGCCCAGGTAGCGGACGGCTGCGGCTGCGGCTCCTGCATGTCCCATCACCCCTCCATTGAAACTGACGGAGCGTCAGACCGGAAGGGGTGCGAAGGGCCGGTCCGCGGGCCGGGCGGACGGTCTCAGCGACCCCGGAACTCCGGGCCTCTTCGCTCCGTGAACGCCCGCAGCCCCTCCCCGGCGTCCTCCGTCGTCAGGTTGATCTCCTGTGCCCACGCCTCCGCCGCGAAGGCGGCCGGACGGTCGCTGTCGAGGGAGGAGTTGAGCAGGTGCTTGGTGAGGGCGAGGGCACGGGTCGGGCCGGTGGCGAGCCGGGTGGCCCACTCGCGGGCCGTCTCCGTCAGCTCCCCGTCCGGGAGCACCCGGTTGACGAGGCCGAGCCGCTCCGCCTCCGGCGCGGACAGGGCGTCGCCGAAGAACATCAGCTCCTTCGCCCGCTGGAGACCGGTCAGCCGGGGGAGGAGGTAGGCCCCGCCCGCGTCCGGTACGAGTCCGCGTCGCACGAAGACCTCGATGAAGCGGGCCGACTCGGCGGCCAGGACCAGATCGCAGGCGAGGGCGAGGTGCGCGCCGAGGCCCGCCGCGGTGCCGTTCACCGCCGCGATCACCGGCTTCTCGCAGTCGAGGACGGCGGCGACGAGGCGCTGGGCCCCGGTGCGCAGGGTGCGGGCGACGTCGCCGGGGATCCGGGTGGCGGGGGAGCCCGTCCCGGAGCGCAGGTCGGCGCCCGCGCAGAAGCCCCGGCCGGTGCCGGTGAGCACCACCGCCCGCACGGACGGGTCGGCGGACGCCTCGGCCAGCAGGTCGACGAGGCGGTCGCGCAGCGCGGGGGTGAGGGCGTTCAGGGTCTCCGGACGGTTCAGGGTGAGGTGGCAGACGTGGTCGCGCACCTTGTGGGCCACTCCGGTCACCGGCACACCACCAGCGCGTCCAGCGCCACCGCGCCCTGGCCCCGGGGCAGCACCAGCAGCGGGTTGATGTCCAGCTCGGCGATGTGATCGCCCAGTTCGAGGGCCATGCGCTGGACGCGCAGGATCACCTCCACCAGGGCGTCCGTATCGGCGGGCGGCCGCCCCCGCACGCCGTCCAGGAGGGCCCGGCCGCGCAGGTCCCCGAGCAGGGCGCGGGCCTCGTCCTCGCCGAACGGGGGCACGCGTACGGCGGTGTCGCGCAGCACCTCGACCAGGACGCCGCCGAGCCCCGCGGTCACGGTCGGCCCGAACAGCTCGTCGTGGGTGACCCCGACGACCATCTCCACACCCGGCTCCACCATCTGGCACACCAGGATGCCGTCCAGCGGGACGCCCTCGTAGCGCGCGATGTCGTTCATGTCGCGGTACGCGTCGCGTACTTGGCTGGCCGAGGTGAGGCCGACGCGCACCAGGCCGAGTTCGCTCTTGTGGGCGAGCCGGTCGCCGGAGGCCTTCATCACCACCGGGTAGCCGATCTGGGCCGCCGCGCGCACCGCCGCCGCGGCGCTGGTCACCAGCTGTTCGCGCGGCACCCGGATGCCGTAGGCGCGCAGCAGCTGCTTGGCCGCGTGCTCGCTGAGCTGCCGCCCGGGGCTCATCAGGGCGGCCGCCTTGCGGAAGGAGGGGGAGGGGGTGCGCGGGGCCTCGTCGAAGGGCGAGCGGTAGCGGGCGGTGAAGCGGTGGTGGTCGAGCCAGGCGCGCACCGCCCGCAGGCAGTTGCCGACGGTACGGAAGGTGGCGACGCGGGAGGAGCCGAGGAGGACGTCCCGGTACGCCGGCTCGGTGCCGACCGGCGATCCCCAGACCACGCAGACCAGCTTGTCCGTCTCCTCGGCCGCGTCCACCAGATCGCGCACCAGCCTGTCGCTGAGCGGCGGGAAGGGGCCGGTGACCGGGCAGATCAGGGCGCCGACCGAGGGGTCGGCGAGCAGCGCGTCGATGATCTTCCGGCCGCGTGCGTCGCCGACCGGGTGGCCGCCGTTGTCCACGGGGTTGGCGACGCCGAGGTACTCCGGTATCCACTGGTGCAGTTCGGCCTGCTTCGCCGCCGAGAGGGCCGGCAGCGACAGTCCGGCCGCCGCGGCGAGGTCGGCCACGTGGGCCCCGGTGCCGCCGGAGATGGAGTAGACGGCGACGCCCTCGGCGAGCGGGGGCCTGGCCCGCGCCAACAGGGCGGCGGTGTCCTGGAGTTCGTCCAGGCCGTCGACGCGGATCACGCCGTACTGGCGCATCGCGGCGTCCACCACGTCGTCGGCTCCGGTGAGCTTGCCGGTGTGCGAGGCGGCCGTACGGGCGCCGGCCTCGGTGCGGCCCACCTTCACCGCGACCACCGGCACGCCCCGGCTGGCGGCGCGGTCGGCGGCCAGCAGGAAGGCGCGGCCGTCCTTGAGGCCCTCCACGTACGCGGCGATCGCGCCCACCTCGGGCTGTTCGGCGAACCAGGAGATGAAGTCGGCGCTCTCCAGGTCGGCCTCGTTGCCGGTCGGGGCCCAGTGGGAGAGGCGGATGCCCAGCTCCTGGAGAGCGAAGACGGGGCGGCCCTGGTGGCCGGACTGGGTGATCAGCGCGATCGCCGGTCCGTCGAGGTCGTCCCGGAAGCGCTCGAAGGCGTTCAGGTTGGTGTTCGGGCCGAGCAGGCGCAGCCCGGAGCGGCGTACGGCCTCCGTGAGCCGGCGCTGGGCCGCCGCGCCCGCCTCACCGGTCTCCGCGAAGCCGGACGCGAAGGCGACGGCGAACCTCACCTTGGCCTCGGCCAGTTCGCCGATCACGGGGAGCGGATCGGCGATCAGCAGGACGGCCAGGTCGACCTGTTCGGGCAGCTCGGCGACGGAGGGGGCGCAGGGGACGCCGAAGACGGCCGGACGGGTCGGGTGCACGGGGTGCACCCGGGCGCCGACGCGCCCGGCCCATGCCAGCAGCTGCCGGGTCATGCCGGTGTTGGGGCGGCCCTCCGTGTCGGAGGCGCCGATCACGGCGACGGACTCCGGGCGGAAGAAGCGGCTCAGGTCCGGTACGTCCGCGTGCAGCGGGCGCCCGCCGACGTCGAGGTCGTCCACCCGGCCGTGCACGGCGGGCCCGGACCGCCGCTCACCGCAGGCGATGATCCGGGCGCGGCGGGAGTCGGTGGTGAGTGTCCCGTGGGTTGATCCAAGCATCGGTCCGCCCCGCTCCTGTGAGACAGCATGAGACAGCACGTGTGAACTGACGCTCTGTCAGATTAACGAACCGACGGGTTGTCAGGAATGGGGCGGGGAGGGAAAGTTACCGGTGGGTGTCCGGCGTCCGGCGTCCGGCGTCCGGTGTCGCGGCCGCGACGGGCCTCCGGCTCGGGTCACCTGCCGCGGCCGCCCAGGTGGGCCGCCACCCCCTTGGCGATCCGCCCCGCGTCCCGCGCCAGTTCCCGCAGCATCCCGCTGATCGGGTTGGTGTACCCGGTGAAGTACAGGCCGGGGGCGGACTTCGGTGTCCGGCCGCCCCGCACCACCGGCCTTCCGCGCGGGTCGAGGACCTCCAGGTGCCCGACCAGCCCTTCGAGGCCGCGCGCGTACCCCGTCGCCGCGATCACCGCCTCCGGCTCGATCCGGGAGCCGTCCGCCAGGACCACCTTCCCGGCCTCGAAGGACTCCACGGCCGCGACGACCTCCACCTGGCCGCTCCGCACGGCGTCCAGCAGGCCCACGTCCTGCACCGGGATCGCGCCCTGCCTCACCCTGCTGTACAGGCCGGTGTCCGGGCGGGGCAGCCCCCGCGCGGACAGGTCGGGCATGGACAGCCTGGCCTGCTGCCGGGACAGCCCGTCCACCAGGCGCACCGGCAGCCGCCGTACCAGCACGCCCGTGTACTGGGCGGGCCAGCCGAGGGTGGAGCGGCGCACGATGTGCGGGACGGTGCGCACCGCGAGCCGGACTCGCGCGGCCCCGCCCTCCACCAGGTCCACGGCTATCTCGGCGCCGGTGTTGCCGGCCCCGACCACCAGCACGTCCCGCCCGGCGTACGGTCCCGCGTCGCGGTAGGTGCCGGCGTGCAGCAGCTCGCCGGCGTACGCCTCCCGGCCCGGCCAGTCGGGGATGCGCGGGGTGTGGTTGTAGCCGGTGGCGACGACCACCGCACTGCCGGTCAGCTCGCGGCCGCCGGACGCGTGCAGCAGCCAGCCGGTGCCGTCCTCGGTCCGTTCGACGCGGTGCACCCGCACACCGGTGACGATCTCCAGTTCGTGGTGCTCGGCGTACTTCTCCAGGTAGCGCACCATGTCGTCGCGGGACACCCAGCGGCCGAACCGGCGCGGGATCTTCAGGCCGGGCAGCGCGGACAGCCGGCGGGTGGTGTGCAGATGGAGCCGGTCGTAGTGGCGCCGCCAGGACGCGCCGACCGCGTCGGACTTCTCCAGCACCACCGCCCGTATGCCGCGCGCCCGCAGCGCGTACGCGGCGGCGAGGCCGCCGGGACCCGCGCCGATGACGTACACCGGGTGCTCCGCGGGGGTCGACGGGAGGTGCGTGGGGGTGGGGCGTGAGACGGCCATGAGCGGGAGCGTAATCATCCCCCTGCTTGATGGGTCTCGGTCAAGACGGGAATTGGTTCCGGATTGATCACGGATGTGCGGGGTGTGTGCGCGAATGGCGGGCGGAAGGGTCGGCAGGACCGAGTTTCTGACGTAGCGTCAGATATATGGATCCGATGAGCGATGGTCCGCGCCGCGACCTCCCCGAGGCCGACGCCTTCACCCGTCCCTACTGGGCGGCCGCCGCCGACGGCCGCCTCCTGATCCGCCGTTGCGCCGCCTGCGGCCGGGCGCACCACTACCCGCGCGAGTTCTGCCCCCACTGCTGGAGCGAGGACGTCTCCTGGGAGCGGGCCACCGGCCGCGCCACCCTCTACACCTGGTCCACGGTCCACCGCAACGACCTGCCCCCCTTCTCCGCCCGCACCCCGTACATCGCCGCCGTGGTCGACCTCGCGGAGGGGCCGCGGCTGATGACGGAGATCGTGGCGGCCGAGGAGGCGGAGCTGTCGGCGGGGATGCCGCTGCGGGTGGCGTTCACGGACGGTAAACCGGTTTTCCGCCCCGGCGGTTGAACCGATCATGAACCCATGCATCCCGAGTCCTGGCACCTGACCGACGACCTCGACGACTTCCTCGTGCGAGCGGGCGACTTCCTGCGTTCCCGTCCCGCGCCGCACACCGTGCCGCTGACGGTGACCGACACGCTCCGCAGGCGCGGCCTCCACTACTACGGCCCCGACGCGCCCCTCTTCGGCACCCTCGCGGCGGCGGACGGCGCGGTGCTCGCGGCGCTGACCCACACGCCTCCCCACGGCCTCTGCCTCACGCCCGTCACCCCGGAGGCGGCCGAGGCGCTGGCCGAGCGGCTGGCCGGCCTCGGCCGCCGGTTCTCGGAGGTGAGCGCCGAGCGGGACTCGGCGGCGGCCTTCGCGGCGGCCTGGCAGCGCCGGACCGGCGTGGAGGCTACGGTGCGCAGCCGTCAACGCCTGTATCGACTCGGCGAGTTGACGCCGCAGGAGCCCGCGCCTGAGGGCCGCCCGAGGGTGGCGGGGCCGGCCGACCGGGCATTGCTGACGCGCTGGTTCGGAGAGTTCGGGGAAGCCGTGGGCGAGGCCCCCGGGCGGGACGCGGGGCCGTGGGCGGACGCCCGTATCTCCTACGGCGGCGTCACCCTGTGGGAGGCCGCCGACGGCACACCCCTCGCCATGGCCGGGGCGACCAAGGAGATCGCGGGACAGGTGCGCGTCGCCCCTGTGTACACCCCGGCCCCGCTGCGGGGCCGCGGATACGCGGGCGCGGTCACCGCCGAGGTGAGCCGGGCCGCGCGCGCCGCCGGAGCGGCCGAGGTCCTCCTCTTCACCGATCTGGCCAACCCCACGAGCAACGGGCTGTACCAGCGGCTCGGCTACGCGGGGGTCGCGGACTTCACGGTGTGGGGCTTCGGGGCCTGACCGCGGCGCCCGCTCACGGCCACAGCAGCCCCCTGCTCCACCCGAACCCCGTGCTGCGGTACTCCAGCCGGACATGGGCCCGGTCGGCGGCGCCCTGGAAGAACTCGACCGTGTCCGGGCGCAGCCGGTAGAGGGTCCAGGTGGGGGCGGGCAGGGCGGGGTTCTCGCGGGCCTCGGTCCAGGCGGCCGCCGAGGCCCGGCGCAGCTCGTCCGCGGAGCCGAGCTCCTCGCTCTGGTGCCCGGTCAGCGCCGCCGCGAGGGCGCCCGTGGAGCGGGCGCGCAGATCGGCCTGGCTCTCCTCGGGCGCCGCCGCCGCCACCGGCCCGCGCACCCGCACCTGGCGGCCCAGCACCGGCCAGTAGAAGGTCAGGGCGGCGTACGGGCGGGCTTCGAGGGCACGGCCCTTGCGGCTCGTGGCGTGGGTGGCGAACGACCAGCCGTCGGGGTCGGCGCCGTGCAGCATCACGATCCGGGCGTCCGGCCGCCCCTCCTCGTCCACCGTGGCGAGCGTCATGGTGTGCGGCTCGGTCTGCCCGGCGTCCACCGCCTCGGCGAACCAGCTCGTGAACAGCGGCAGCGGGGTCGGCGGGGCCGTCCCCGGATCGAACGGCGGCAGCCGCGTCACCTCGGGCGACCAGACACGCTGGGTCAGGAGCAGGGCGTGGAGATCGTTCTGTGCCATGGGGCCGAGTATCCAAGCACGCCGGAGCGGGCCCGCTCCCGGCCGCCGTTCGCGCTCACCCGTTCGGGCCGCCCGGCGGCGCGCAGGAGGGCACCCGGGTGCGCGGACGCCGGGGTCCGCCCAGGCTGGGAGCGGGAGCGACGGGACCGAGAGTGAGGGCGATGATCGTAACGGTGGTGGCGATGCCGCAGGGCACCGTCGAGCGCGTCGACCTCGCGGAGGCCCGGCGCCGGCTCGCCGCCACCCGCTATCTCCTGGTGGACGTGGAGCTGCCGGAGGCGGGGCCGGTGGAGGAGGACGAGCGGCTGGCCCGGCGGCTCGGTCTGGGCGACGCGGACCTGGACTGGTTCGGGCGCCCCGGCGAGCCCGCCCGCGCCGACTTCCTCGGCGACACCGTCGGCCTGGTGGTCCCCGTGGTCCAGGACGAGCGGGTCGTCTACGCCCACGCCCTGGCCGGGGACCGCTACCTGGTCACCGCGCACCGGGGCCCCGCGTTCCTGGCCGCGGAGATCACCGCGCACGTGCGGCGGGAGCGGCCCCGCGACGCCGTGGCCCTGCTCTTCCTGCTGCTCCAGTCCGCCCTGGCCACCTTCCGCCGGGCCGCGGTGGCCGCGCTGCTGGAGGTGGAGGAGCTGGAGGACGCCATGTTCCAGCAGCGGCGCCCCGAGCAGGTCTTCCGGCTGTCCCGGCTGCGCCGCCGCTCCGCCCTGCTGCACCACACGCTGCTGCCCTACCTCCAGGTGGTGGACGAGGTCATCACCCGCCGGATGATGAGCCCCGACTTCCCGCTGGAACGGCAGCGGCTCTCCCGCGAGTTCCAGCACGTGGCCCGCATGGTCCTCACCGACATCGAGAGCCTCCAGGAGGCCACCCGCCGGGCGTACGGCAGCTACTCCTCCCTCGTCGCGGGCGAACAGAACAACGTGATCAACCGGCTGGCCATCGTGTCCGTGATCTTCCTGCCGCTGTCCTTCCTGACCGGCTTCTTCGGCATGAACTTCGCCTTCCTGACGGACGAGCTGGAGAGCCGCGCGGTCTTCTGGCTGCTCGCGATCGGGCTTCAGGTGTGCGTGCTCGGCGGCGCGTTCTACGTCCTGCACCGCACCCGTATCTGGCGGCGGCTGCGGGACGAGGACTGAGCGGGACCGGCGGGCTCAACGGCCGAGCACCACCGTGCCGGACGAGCAGAACCACCCCCCGGTGCCGGACGCGACCGCGAGGGCGGGCAACCGGCCGCCGGCGCGGCGCACCTGGCGCTCACCGGCCTCGCCGCGCAGCTGTCGTACCGCCTCCACCAGCAGGAACAGGCCGCGCATCCCCGGGTGCTGGGCGGACAGGCCGCCGCCGTCCGTGTTCACCGGGAGATCGCCGCCGCGCACCAGCAGCCGGTTCTTCCCGACGAACGCCCCGCCCTCGCCCTTGGCACAGAAGCCCAGGTCCTCCAGCGTCACCAGGGTCATGTAGGTGAAGGCGTCGTAGATCTCGGCGAGGTCGATCTCGGCGGGGCGCACCCCGGCCCGTCCGAAGGCGAGCCGGCCGCTGACCGCCGCCGGGGACACGGTGAAGTCGGGCCACTCGGACATCGCCGCGTGCGAGACGTGCTCGCCGGTGCCGAGCACCCAGACGGGGGCCGTGCGGCAGTCCCGCGCGACCTCCTCGGCGGTCAGCAGTACCGCGGCGCCGCCGTCCGAACGCAGGCAGCAGTGCAGCTTGGTGAAGGGATCGGCGATCAGCGGGCCCGCCAGCACCTCGTCCACGGTGATCGGCGTCCGGAACATCGCCTCCGGGTTCAGGGCCGCGTTCGCCCGCGCCTGCACCGCGACCTCGGCCAGCTGCTCGATCGTCGTGCCGTGCTCGATCATGTGCCGGCGCGCCGCCATCGCGTACTTGGCGACGAGCGTGTGCCCGTACGGCGCCTCGAACTGGAGCGGACCGCGCGTCCCGAAGGACAACTCGCCCGTACGGCGGCCCGCCTTGACGTCCGCCCGCGCGGTCGAACCGTAGACCAGCAGGACCGCGTCGGCGTGTCCCGCGGCGATCGCGTCCGCCGCGTGGGCCGCCATCACCTCCCAGGTGGAGCCGCCCACGGAGGTGGAGTCCACCCAGGTGGGGCGCAGGCCCAGGTACTCGGCGACCTCCACCGGGGCCAGCGTGCCGAGGCCCGCTGAGGCGAAGCCGTCCACCTCGGACCGGTCGAGACCGGCGTCCGCGAGCGCGCGGCGGGCCGCCTGGGCGCCCAGGGCGTACGGCGTCGCGTCGGCGACCCGCCCGCACTCGGAGAGCGCCACGCCGGCCACGGCGACGTTCCGGCTCACGCGCGTCATGGGAGACCTCCTGCCCCTGGGCATATCGCGTCGGCCCTCCTAATATGACGGTCCGTCAGATCTCGTGGGAAGAGCCGGAACCGGAAGGGTTGCCCATGGACACCCGTCTCACCGCCGAGCAGGGCGAGATCCGCCGGTCCCTGCGCGAGCTGCTGCACGCCCGCTGCGGGCCGGCCGAGTCGAGGGCCGCCGTCGGGACCCCGGCCGGGTACGACCCCCTGCTGTGGGCCGCGCTCGCCGAGCGGCTCGGGCTGCCGGGGCTTGCGCTGCCCGAACGGTACGGCGGGGTCGGCTGCTCGGTCACCGAACTGGCCCTCGCCTGCGAGGAGACGGGGCGTGTCCTCGCCCCCTCCCCGCTGCTCGCCACCTGCGTCCTCACCGCCCCGCTGGTCCTCGCCCTCGGCACCGAGGCCCAGCGCGCGCGGCTGCTGCCCCGGATCGCCGGTGGCACCCTCACCGCGGCGCTCGCCGTGCCGGGCCCCGACCTCGCCACCGCGCTGGCCCTGACCGGCGGGAACGGCGGGTACGTCGCCGGCGGCGGCCGGGCGGGCGGGGTCCAGGCCAGGCACGGCCCAGGAGGGTGGCGGCTGTACGGGCAGGTGGACCAGGTCCTCGACGGGCACAGCGCCGGACTGCTGCTGGTCGCCGCGCACACCGGGGGCTACGCCCGTGCGCGGACCCGGCTGTTCCTGGTCGAGGGGGACGCCGCGGGGGTCGTGCGGACCCGGCGGACGGCACTGGACGCGACACGGCCGCAGGGGCTGGTGCAACTGCGCGACGTGTGCGGAGAGCCACTGGGGCCGGAGGGATCGGAGGGATCGGAGGGATCGGAGGGATCGGAGGGGCCGGAGGGCGGCCGGCTCACGGAGGGCGCGGACGTGCGGGCGGCGTTCGCGGCGCTCGGGGACCCGGTCGCCGCCGTCCTCGCCGCCGAGGCCGTGGGGGCGGCGGACCGGGTGCTGGAGCGGACGGTGGCGTACGTCGGGCAGCGCGAGCAGTTCGGGCGGCCGGTGGGGTCCTTCCAGGCGGTCAAGCACCGGCTGGCGGAGGTGTACGTGGGGGTGCAGGCCGCACGGTCGGCCGCGTACTACGCCGCCTGGGTGGCGGCGGGGGGAGCCGGCGAGGGGTTCGGGGGGCCGGCGCTGGCGCAGGCGCTGGAGGCGCTGCGGTCGGCGGCGGCCGAGGGGATCCAGCTGCACGGGGGGATCGGGTTCACCTGGGAGCACGACGCGCATCTGTACTTCAAGCGGGCGGCCGGGGACGAGCTGCTGTTCGGGCCGGGACATCGGCTGCGGGGCCGGGCGGCCGAGCGGGCGGGACTGTTCGCGGCGGCGGGGAGGGCGGGGGCGTGAGGCGGGCGGGGCGTTCGGCGGAGGCCGGGGCGCGGGCCGGGGTCGGGGTGCGCCTGGTGCGGAAGATGTCCGCCGGCCGGGGGTTCGCCCGGGTCGCACCGCACGTGATCCCGGCGCTCGACCGGGGAGTGCACCGGCTCACCCGGGGGCGCAGGCTGCTCAGCACGACGATGCTGCCCGGGGTGATCCTCACGTCCACGGGCGCCCGGAGCGGGCTGCCGCGCAGGACGCCGCTGGCCTGCATGCCGGAGGGCGCGGCGGCCGGCGGGCGGACGCGGGGCGCGGGACCGGCGGCGCGGCCGGAGGGCGGCGAGGCCGGAGGGCGGAGCTGGATACTCGTCGGTTCCAACTTCGGGCGGCCCGGACATCCCGCCTGGACCCACAACCTGCTCGCGAACCCGCGGGCGTCGATCAGCTGGCGGGGCGCGGACGTGCCCGTCACCGCCGTACTGCTGGCGGGGGAGGAGCGGACGGCGGTGTGGGCGGCGGTCCTGGCGTTCTGGCCGCCGTACGCCGCGTACCAGAAGCGGACGAGCCGGGAGATCAGACTCTTCCGGCTGACCGAATACACCTAGAGCGTCGCCAGTCGTTCCACCAGCAGGAACGCCCCGATGCCGAGCATGGCCGCGCCCGAGGTGCGGGTCACCGCGCGAGCCGCGGCGGGGCGGGCGTGGAGCAGGGCGCGGGCGAGGCCGCCGACCGTGAGGTAGACGGCCGCGCAGCACGCCATGTGGAGCAGGCCGAGGGCCGCGGTCTGCGCGGGGACGGGCAGATGGGCGCCGCGCAGGGTCAGGAACTGGGGGAGCACGGAGAGGTAGAGCAGCAGGCCCTTGGGGTTCAGTCCGCTGATCGTGGCCCCGCGCAGGAAGGGACGCCCCGCCGCGGTCTCCGGCGTGCCCGCCCGCGGGGTGGCCGGACGGCGCAGCACGCCCCAGCCCAGCCACAGCAGATAGCCGGCACCCACCACGGTCAGCGCCGTCAGCAGCCGGGGCGAGCCCGCGACCAGGACCGCGAGGCCGGCCGTCGCCAGGGCCGTGTGCAGGGCGTATCCGCAGACCAGGCCCGCCACCGCGCGCGGGACCCGGGCGCCGCGCAGGGCGGTCGCGATGACGTACGCCCAGTCGGCGCCCGGCACGCACACCAGCAGCAGGTCCACGACGAGGAAGGAGAAGAGCAGTCCCGAGTCCATGGAGGGGACATTAGGCGCGATCCTCCCGAAAGTGTTCCCGAAGTTTGCCCATGATCCGCGCTTGTGCGCAAATATCTACTCCATGGACGACGTGGACCGGAAGATCCTTGCCGAGCTCCAGCAGGACGGGCGGCTGACCGTGACCGAGCTGGCCGCGCGGGTGCGGCTCAGCGTCTCGCCGTGCCACCGTCGGCTGCGTGAGCTGGAGCGTTCCGGCGCGATCCAGGGCTACCGGGCGGTGGTGGACGCCACGGCGCTCGGGCTGAACTTCGAGGCGCTGGTCTTCGTGTCCATGCGGCAGGAGGACCGGGACACGGTGGCCGAGTTCGAGCGGGCGGTCGGCGAGCTGGACCACGTGCTGGACGCGCAGCGGCTGTTCGGGGAGCCGGACTATCTCCTGCGGGTGGCCACGGCCGACCTCGCGGCGTTCCAGCGGCTGTACGACGAGCGGCTCGCGACGCTGCCGGGGGTGCAGCGGCTGACGTCGACCCTGGTGATGAAGCACGTGGTGCAGGACCGGCCGCTCCCGGCGTGAGCCCCGTGCCGCCCGCCACAGCACGGCAGGCGGCGGCTCACGTCGGTGAACCACCGCCTGGAAGACAGGACTTGGCTGTTAAGGGGACGCGCTGATTCCCGCAGGTGCTATTTCGACGGCTTGCGCCCCGTGACGCCCAGATGGATCAACAGGGCCAGGTTGGGCTTGAGTTCGGCCTGCTTGACGCCCCAGGAGGAGAAGCCCCTCTGGTGGGCGGCGACCGCGGCGAGCATCGCGACGAGGGAGCCGGCCACCGCGGAGGGGTTCACGTCCTTGTCGACGCGGCCCTTGGACTGGAGTTCCGCGATCGAGTCGGCGAGCGAGTTGTTCACCGAGTTGAGGATCTTCATGCGGATCTTGTAGAACCGTTTGTCCCCTTCGGCGGCGCCGAGGTCGACCACGCGCAGGATCGCGTCGTGCTTCTTCCAGAAGTCCAGGAAGCCGTCCACGAGTTCCTGCGCGGTCTGCCAGCCGGACTTGCCGGCCCAGGAGCGCCCTTCGAGCAGCTCGGTCAATCCGGCGCCCTCGGCCGCCATTTGGTCGGCGATCTCCAGGACGGCGCCCTCGACGTCCGGGAAGTACTGGTAGAAGGTCGCGGGCGAAGTGCCCGCCTTCCGGGCGACATCGATGACCTTGACGTCCCGGTACGGGGAGGAGCTGAGCATCTCGCTGAGGCAGTCGAGCAGCTTCTGCCGGGTCGCCTGCCCACGCCTACCGGCCACGCGGCCGTCGACGGTACGCACTTGTCCTGTCATGCCGTCAGCTTACCGAGGGGTGATGGGAGCGCGATTCGGCCGACTGCAAATGGGGTGCGCGGGCCTGTCGAGCCTGGTGTGCCTGGTCTGCGCGCTGCGCCACACCCGGTTACTTTGACGACATGGCCGAAAACAGGGCATCCGCGAACGAAGAGCCACACGGGGGTGGTAAACCGGCCCCGGCCCCGCATCCAGCCTCCGCCGGGGAGCCGTCCCCCGAGGCCCCCGCCCCCGGCGCCGTCCCGCCCCCCTACCCCGAAGGCACCCCCTGCTGGCTCGACGCGCAGCTGCCCGACCTCGAAGGCGGCAAGCGGTTCTACGGGGAGCTCTTCGGGTGGAGCTTCCAGGAGGGGGAGGCGGGGTCCGTGTGGGCCGTTCTGGACGGGCGGCCGGTGGCGCAGCTGGGGCGGAAGGCGGACGGGCGGCTGCCCACCGTCTGGACGGTGTACTTCGCGACGCCGGACATCCAGGCGCTCGGCCGGCGGATCACGGCGGCCGGCGGTCAGCTGGTCGTGGCACCGCACCCGGTCGCCGAACTCGGCCGGTCCGGACTCGCCGCCGACCCCGAGGGGGCGGTGTTCGGGCTGTGGCAGGCACGCCGGCACCCGGGGTTCGGGATCCGCCACGAGCCCGGCACCTTCGTCTGGGCCGAGCTGTACGCCCGCGACACCACCGGCGCGAACACCTTCTACGGCGGCCTGTTCCACCACGCCCTGTTCGCCCCCGGTGCCGACCCCGACTTCGGCCGGGCCGAGGTCACCGACGTCTTCCCCGCCGAGATGCCCCCGCACATCCTCGCCCACTTCCGTGTCGCCGGCCTCGACGAGGCGCTCGACGCCGTCCAGCGGCTCGGCGGACGTGTGCAGGCGCCCCCGTTCGAGGCGTCGTACGGACGGGTGGCCGTCGTCACCGACAATCAAGGGGCGTCGTTCGCACTTCTGGAGCGGTAGGACATCCCGATTTGTCCCCGGGTTCGCAACCGGCCGCCCGGCCAGGAAGAATCGGGGTCCGTGCCGCCATGGCGGTGCGGTGGTGAGACGCTGCACTTTGGTCGCGTAAAAAGGGCTGGCGCGGCCAGTACGGGGAGGTGGCAGGCAAGTGGATCAGCTGACGCAGCACGATCCGCGGCGGATCGGGCCGTTCGAGGTGCTGGGCCGGCTGGGTGCCGGCGGCATGGGGCTGGTCTATCTCGCGCGCTCGGCGTCCGGCCGGCGTGTGGCGATCAAGACGGTGCGCACGGAACTGGCCGAGGACCAGCTCTTCCGCGTCCGCTTCACCCGTGAGGTGGAGGCGGCCCGCGCGGTCTCCGGCTTCTACACGGCCGCCGTGGTCGACGCCGACCCGCGCGCCGCCGTGCCGTGGCTGGCCACCGCCTACGTCCCCGCGCCCTCCCTCGAGGAGATAGTGAACGAGTGCGGGCCGCTGCCGGCGCAGGCCGTGCGCTGGCTCGCCGCGGGTGTCGCCGAGGCCCTGCAGTCCATCCACGGCGCGGGCCTGGTCCACCGCGACCTCAAGCCGTCCAACGTGCTCGTGGTCGAGGACGGTCCCCGGGTGATCGACTTCGGTATCGCGTCCGGTGTCTCGAACACCCGTCTGACCATGACGAACGTCGCCGTCGGCACCCCCGCCTACATGTCCCCCGAGCAGGCCAAGGACTCCCGCAGCGTCACCGGCGCCAGTGATGTCTTCTCGCTCGGCTCCATGCTCGTCTTCGCGGCCACCGGACACCCGCCCTTCCACGGCGCCAACCCGGTCGAGACCGTGTTCATGCTGCTGCGCGAGGGCCCCGACCTCAGCGGTCTGCCGGACGAGCTGCGCCCCCTCATCGAGGTCTGCATGCAGATGGAGGCCCCCGGCCGTCCGTCGCCCGCCGATCTCCAGGCCCAGCTCGCGCCGCATCTCTTCGGTTCCGGGTCCGACGACAGCGGCACCGCCTCCGCCTGGCTGCCCGAGAAGGCCGTCGCCCTGATCGAGTCCCGCCGCGGCGGCCGGCCGGCCCCCAGGCCCGTCCCGGTGGCGACCGGCCCCGACCCGCGCCCCACCGCCGGTCCGGCGGTCCCGCCGCCCCCGGCGTACGACCCGCCGGGCCCGTCGGCCTCCTTCGCGGCCCCGGCCGCCGCCCCCGACACCGGCCCCGTCCGGCTCGCCGGCGCCCCGGTCCCGATCGGCCCCGGCCCGCGCGTCGCCGACGCCCGCGCCGCCGCCGTCAAGGCGCCCCCGCCGGAGGCCGGACTCGTCACCAACTGGTCCCGCCCGCGCCCCGGAGTGGCCGGCGCCGACCCCGCCGTACCCGCCGCCCCGCCCGGCCCCCCGGAGCAGGCGAGCGGCTGGCGTCCCTGGCGCTTCCGCATGTCGAACGACGTCTGGGGCACCCCCTCGGTCGACGGCGACCTCGTCTACGTGACCTCCTTCGAGGTGCACGCCCTCGACGTGGGCACCGGCCGGCGCCGTTTCAAGACCCGGGACGTGGCCTGGTCCATGGCCGTCGCGGACGGACGGGTGCACGCCTCCGACGGTCCCACCCTGTTCGCCCTGGACGCCCGCGAGGGCAACGATCTGTGGCGGCTGTCCACGGACGCCTGGGTGTACTCCCTCAAGGCCGACCGCGGCACCGTCGTCACCGGCACCCGGGGCGGCGGCGTCCAGGCGTGGGAGGCGGCGAACGGACAGCGCCTGTGGGAGATCGGCGGCTGCCAGACCGACTTCGAGACCCCAGAGGCGGGCCCGCTCCTCCACGAGGGCACGGTGTACGTCTGGCAGGACGCCCGGCTGCGCGCGCTGGACGCCCGCACCGGGGACGAGCGCTGGGCGTACCCGATCGGCGACGCGGCCTCCTGCGGCGGCGTCCCGGTGCGGCTCACCCCGGCCCCCGACGGCTACGTGTACGTCTCCGCAGGCAGCCGCGTCCTCACCGTCGAGGCGGCCAGCGGCATGGTGCGCTGGCACTTCGAGGCCCCGGCGGTCTTCCTCAGCCCGCCCGCCTTCGCCCCCGGCCCCGCCGTCACCGGCGGCGGTGTCTACCTCGTCGACTACCTCGGCACGGTCTACGCCCTCGACGCCGCCGACGGCCGCGACCGCTGGCGCATCGCCACCGAGGCCCGTTCCTCCGTCGAGCCGGTCCTGGTGGCCGCCGGGCACGTCCATGTCGGCAGCGGCAAGGGCCTGTACACCCTGGACGCGGTCACCGGCACCCCCAAGTGGCGCTTCCAGGCGGGCGGGGACGTGGTGGGCGCACCGGCGGTCGCGGAGGGACGGATCCACTTCGGCTCCACCGACCACCTGCTCTACACCCTCAAGGCCGACGACGGCCGGCTCCGCTGGAAGCTGGCCACCGGCGGTGAGATCACCGGCTCCCCGGTGGTCAGGGACGGAGTGGTGTACGCGTGCAGCAAGGACCGCTGTGTGTACGCGCTGGACGCGGAGAAGGGCACGGGCACGGCTCGTACGGCCTGACGCGCGAGGCGTGACGGCCGTCGCACCGGTTCACGGAAAGGGCTCCGGACGGCGGCCGTCCCAGGGCCGACGCTACCCGGCGTGCCCGTGCCCCGCCATGTGGTGAACGGTGCTGGATAGGGTGGTCGTCATGCCCATGCCTACACGGACGCGCGCGCTCAGGTTCACGGCCGTACTGGCCTTCGTGGTCCTCGGTCTCACGGGCTTCTCCCGAGGGGGACACGGCGGTCACGGCCACGGTCACGGCCACGGCGGCGGGGGTGGCGGGTGCAGCAGTTCCCGTCAGGACCACGACGCCTCGTCCTCCTCGTCCTCCACCTCGGGGGGCGGTTCGTACGACGGCACCGGCGACGGCACGAGCGGGGCGGGCACCACGGGCGGCACCCGCGGCACGTACCGCCACCGCCCCACGCACGGCGCCACTCCCTCCGCGTCCTCCTCCGGCGGCGGCAGCGCGCCCGAGGACGGCCGGGTGAGGCTGATCGGCTGCGCGAGCGCGGGAAAGCCCTACGCGACCGTCGAGTTGACGAACCCGAACGACCGCCGGACCACCTTCGGCGTCGAGGTCTCCTTCCAGGACCGGGACGGCACGCAGCTCGACCTCGGCCGGGGGGACGTCACCGTGCCGGCGAACGGCACGGTGCGGGCCCGGGTCGCGTACGACGCCGGGTACTCCACGGACCTGCCGGACCACTGCGCGGCCGAGCCGCGGGCCGCCGCCGAGGACTGACGGCCCCGCTCACCGCACCCGGAACTCCCGCCGCCGCGCCGCGAACAGCTCCGCCTGCCGGGCGGGCGGGAGATTGCCGAGGGCGATGAGGTGCGGGGCCTGGGCGAACGCCTGCGCGCGGGTGGCCTCGCGCGCCGCCCACAGGGCCCGCACGGTCCCCTGCACCCCCGCCGGCGGATACCCGGCGACCACCTCGGCCCGGCGCACGGCGGCCGCCAGCGGGTCGCCGTCCGCCGTGAGTTCGGACACCAGCCCGATCGCATGGGCCCGCTCGGCGGAGATCCGCTCGGCCGTCCCCATGAGCATCATCCGGGCCGCCTCCCCGTAGGGCATCCGCTCGGCCATGAGCACCGACTCGTAGGCGCTGACCATGCCGTACGTCGTGTGCGGATCGAAGAACTCCGCTGTGCGGTCCGCGACCACGAACTCGCACTCGCCCAGCAGATAGAAGGCCCCGCCGCACGCCATCCCGCGCACCGCCGCGACGACCGGCTTCCACAGCCCGTTCGCCTTCGGCCCGACGCCCAGCAGCGGATCGTCCTGCGCGTACGGCGACGACGGCTGCGGCACCACGGTGTCCCGGTCGATCCCGGTGCAGAACGCCCGCTCCCCGGCCCCGGTGAGCACGACGGCCCGTACGGAGTCGTCGAACCTCAGCCGCCGCCAGGTCCGGCGCAGTTCCCGGACCATCTCCGCGTCGACGGCGTTGAGCCGCTCGGGGCGGTCCAGGGTGACGACGGCGACCCCGGTGTCCTCGTCGGCCGCCAGGCGCACGGTGCTCACGCGAGCACCCACTGCGGCAGCCCCTCGTGGAAGACCGCCCGCACCCGGGCGCCGATCCGGATGCGCGCGGGATCGAGGGAGCCGAGCGGCGCGCCCGCCCCGGTGACCAGATTGCCGACCAGCCGGATGCGCGGGGCGTCGGCCGGCTCCACCACGACCACGTTGTACGGCGCCTGTTCCGCGTAGGCGGGCAGCAGCGGCGGGTGCGCGACGACGTACGACCACACCCGTCCGCGCCCCGACAGCGGCCGCCACTCGCTCGCGAAGGACCGGCAGTGCGGGCAGCAGGGCCGGGGCGGGAAGCGGGGCTCGCCGCACTCCCCGCAGGTCTGTACGCGCAGTTCCCCGCGGGCCGCGTACTCCCAGAAGGGCGCGCCGTCGGCGTCGGTGACCGGCTTCAGCATCGGGGATCAACTCCTCAGCAGCAGCGCGGAGGTGGGGACGCTCTCCCCCGCGGTGACCAGGCAGGTGGCGGCGCCGGGAACCTGCGCGGTGCTGGTGCCGCGCAGTTGCTTCACCCCTTCGGTGATGAGGTTGAAGCCGTGCACATATCCCTCGGAGAGCCCGCCGCCCCCGGTGTTGAGGGGCAGCCGTCCACCGGTCTCCAGGGCTCCCTGCTCGGTGAAGGCGCCGCCCTCTCCTCGCCCGCAGAAGCCGTAACCCTCCAGGGAGAGCGGGACGAGGACGGTGAACCCGTCGTAGATCTGCGCCACGTCCACGTCGTCCGGGGTGAGGTCGGCGTGCTTCCACAGATGCCGGGCGGCGGTCCAGGCCGGGCCGGTGAGCGGATCGTCGCTCCAGTAGTTGACCATGCCGTGGTGCTGGGCGGGGAGGCCCTGGGCCGCGGCGTGGACGTACACGGGCTTGCGGCGGCAGTCCCGGGCCCGCTCCCGCCCGACGACGACACACGCCAGCGCCCCGTCCGTCTCCAGGCAGTTGTCGAAGAGGCAGAGGGGTTCGCTGATCCAGCGGGACGTCATGTACATCTCGCGGGTGAGCGGGCGGTCGTACATCACGGCGGCCGGGTTCTGGTTGGCCCGGTTGCGGCAGGCGAGGGCGACGTTGAAGAGGTGGTCGCGGGTGGCGCCGTACTCGTGCATGTACCGCCGCGCCAGCATGGCCGTCTCGTCCACGGGCCGCAGCAGCCCGAAGGGCCGGGTCCACTGTGCGGGGGTGGGCAGTTGGCCGGTGCCGCCGGACCACGGCCGGGGCCCGCTGCCGCGCTTTCGGGAGCGCCAGGCGACGCCCACGGTGGCCTGCCCGGCGGCGATGGCGGCGGCGAGGAGCGCGACGGTGGCGCACGAACCGCCGCCCCCGTAACCCACCTTCGCGAAGCAGGTGAGATCTCCGAACCCCACCGCCTTCGCCAGCTCCACCTCGTCCGTCTCCTCCATCGTGTAGGAGGCCACGGCGTCGACCTCGCCGGGCGCGATGCCGGCGTCGTCCAGCGCGGCGAGCACGGCCCGGCAGGCCAGCGTCCTCTCGTCCTCCGGAAGGCGCCTGGCGAACGCGGTCTGCCCGATCCCGACGATGGCCGTGGCGTCCTTGAACCCCGTCCCTGCCATGGCTGCGGCCCCCTTCCCGTGGCTGACAGCCCGTCAGGTTACCGCTAATCTGACGGATAGTCAGCTATGGATCCGCGCGGTCGGGGAGGCCGGTCATGGGCGAGTGGCACACCATCCCTGCCCTGGTGCGATGGTCGGCCGTACGGTACGCGGACCACGAGGCCGTGGTGGAGGGCCGTACCCGGATCACCTACGCCGAGTTGGGCGCGCGCGTCGAACGCGCGGCGGCCGCCTGCCTGGCGAGCGGGGTGGTGACCGGTGACCGGGTGGCCGTGTGGGCCCCCAACTCCCTCGACTGGATCGTCGCGGCGCTGGGCGCGGTGTCGGCGGGCGGGGTCCTGGTGCCGCTGAACACCCGTCTCAAGGGCGGCGAGGCGGTGGACGTGCTGCGCGCGAGCGGGGCGCGGCTGCTGTTCGTGACGGGGCCGTTCCTCGGCACGTCGTACGTGGCGGCGCTGCGCGGCGCGGCGGCTTCCCCCGCCGGACCGGGTCCGCTGCCGGCTGTCCCGTCGTTGCGGGAGGTGGTGGTGCTGTCCGGGGAGGCGCCGCCGGAGTTTCGCACGTGGCGGGAGTTCTCGGCGTCGGGACGGGAGGTCGGAGCGGCCGGAGTCGCCCGCCGCTCATCCGCTCTGCGCGGCGACTCGGTGTCGGACGTCGTCTTCACCTCGGGGACGACGGGCCGGCCCAAGGGCGTGGTGGTCACTCACGGCCAGACGCTGCGGGCGTACGAGACCTGGGCGGATCTGGCGGGGCTGCGGGCCGCGGACCGCTACCTGATCATCAACCCCTTCTCCCACACCTTCGGTTACAAGGCCGGGGTGCTCGCGTGTCTGATGCGCGGGGCGACGATGATCCCGCAGCCGGTGTCCGACGTGGACACGACGCTGGCCCGCATGACGGCGGAACGCGTCTCCGTCCTCCCCGGACCCCCGACCCTCCACCAGTCCCTCCTGGACCACCCCGCCCGCGCCGCCCACGACCTCTCCGCCCTGCGGCTGGTGGTGACCGGCGCGGCGGTGATCCCGCCCCGCCTGGTGGAACGCCTGCGCACGGAACTGGGCGTCGGTACGGTCCTCACCGCCTACGGCCTCTCGGAGGCGACCGGGATGGTCACGATGTGCAGGCGCGGCGACGACCCGGCGGTGGTCGCGGCGACGTCGGGACGGGCGATCCCCGGGGTGGAGGTGCGGGTGGTGTCCGCGGCCGGCACGCCGGTCCCCGCCGGATCACCGGGCGAGATATGGGTGCGCGGCTTCAACGTCATGCGCGGCTACGACGCGGACGGGCCGGCCACGGCGGAGGCGATCACACCGGAGGGCTGGCTGCGCACGGGCGACATCGGGGTGCTGGACACGGCGGGCAACCTGCGGGTGACGGACCGCCTGAAGGACATGTTCACCGTCGGCGGCTTCAACGCCTACCCCGCCGAGATAGAGCGGCTGCTCTCCACCCACCCGGAGGTGGCCGACGCCGCCGTGGTGGGCGTCCCCCACCCCCGCCTCGGCGAGGTCCCCAAGGCCTACGTCGTCCGCCGCCCCGGCTCCCGCCTCACCGCCACCGCCCTGATCACCTGGTCCCGCCACGAGATGGCGAACTACAAGGTGCCCAGGGAGGTCGAGTTCGTCGCGGAGCTGCCGAGGAACGCGGGCGGGAAGGTGCTGAAGGAGGATCTGCGGGGGCGCGCCCCGGACGACCCGTCCGGGCGGTGATCCGGCGGCCGGCGCCGCGCGCCGCACCCCGGCGCCCCCGGACACACCTCGGCCGCGACGGCTCCCCCTCCGCGCCGCCGCGGCCGATCCCCGTTCGGGAGATGGTCTAGCTGGGGTCGGACGTGATGTGGGTGTTGAGCGGCTCCACCGTCGCACCGGCCTCGGCGTCCGTGATGTGGGTGTTGAGGGGCTGCACCGCCGTGCCCGCCTCGGCGTCCGTGATGTGGGTGTTGAGGGGCTGCACCGCCGTGCCCGCCTCGGCGTCCGTGATGTGGGTGTTGAACGGCTTGACGGTCGCCTCGCCCTTGGTGGTGTCGCTCATCAGGTGCTCCCCTTGGAAATCGTGTTGCAGCTGGGCGGGCCCATCCGGTCACTCCCCCGAGTCCGACCGGATGGGCCGCTGGAGCCGCCACTCTAGATCGCGAGCCTGGCGGCCTCACCGACGGTCCGTCCGCCCCCCGACGCGACGGCCCGATACCCAGGAGAATGCCCGAGGGCGATAAACGAACGATGAACGCGGAAACGGACCGCGCGTCAGGCCGCCGCGGCCGGCGCCAGCAGGAGGTGTACTTCCGCCGCCTCCGGCGAGTCCAGCCGCTCGTAGATCTCCAGTGCGTCGCGCCAGCAGACCTGGGCCCTGCCGGTGTGGCCGATCCCGGTCAGGGCCTTGCCGAGCACGGTCAGCACATTGCCGCGGCGCCATTCGCCACCGATGTCCCTGAGCTGGCTGAGGGCCAGCTCGGCGTGGGCGGCGGCCTGGGCGGGGCGCTGGGCGAGCAGGTCCACCTCGGCGAGCCGGAAGAGGGTCATCCCCTCCCACAGCCGCTGCCGGCTGACCCGGAAGACCGGCAGGGCCTGACCGAGATGCGCGGCGGCGTCCTCCAGCCGGCCGCTCCTGCCCAGGGCCAGCCCGAGGGCGTAGTGGCCGTTGGCGGCCTTGAGGGAATGTCCGAGCTCCTCGTACGTGTCGGTGCCCTGCCGGGCGAGATGCACCGCGCTGTCGGCCCGTTCGGTCTGCAGGTGCAGCCGGGAGAGGTTGCACAGCGCCGCGGCGGCGCCGGAGAGGTCACCGCAGGCGCGGAACTCCCTGATGGCCCGCTCCAGGTACTCCTCGCCCTCGGCGTAACGACTCTGGTAGAAGCAGAACGCGCCGAGGATGTTCGCCGCCCAGCAGCAGGGGAGCGGGTCGTCGGCCGCCTCCGAGAGGGCGAGCGCCTGCCTGGCCTCCTCGTCGGCCAGGGTGAACTGTCCCGACCAGTGGCGTGCGTTGGCCAGGACGAGGACGGCCCGGCCCTCGGCCCGGCCGTCGCGGGCGGCATGGGCGGCGTCGCGCAGGGCGGCACCGGCGGCCTCGTACTCCTTGAAGTTCGCGCCCGACTCCGCGAGATCGACCGCCGCCCAGAGCAGGTCGACCGCGCGGCGCAGCGTGGTGCCGTTCGACGACTGTCTCACGCAGGCCAGGAGCGGTACCGCCTCGGAGTACAGCCAGTCCTGTGCGGTGCGCCGGTCGGGGAAGACCAGCCCGGGGACGCGGGTCGGCTCCAGGTGATCCACCAACCGGTCCCCGGGCCGCTCGATCGCGTACACCCCCGCCGCCGTCGCCAGATAGAAGTCCAGCAGTCTCGACAGCGCCGCCCCCCTCTCGCTCGGCGGCTGTTCGTCCCGTTCCGCGCAGGCGCGGGCGTAGAGGCGCACCAGGTCGTGGAAGCGGTAGCGGCCGGGGGCGGCGGACTCCAGCAGGGAGGCGTCGACCAGGGACTCGAGGAGGTCCTCCGTGGACTCCGGGGGGAGGTCGAGGACCGCGGCCGCGGCGGCCAGGGAGATGTCGGGGCCGTCGGCGAGGCCGAGGAGGCGGAAGGCGCGGGCCTGGTCGCGGTCGAGCTGGCCGTAGCCGAGTTCGAAGGTCGCCTTCACCGCGAGGTCGCCGGCCTGCAGCTCGTCCAGCCGGCGCCGCTCGTCCGCGAGCTTCGCGGCGAGCACCGAGACCGTCCAGGTGCGGCGTGCCGCGAGGCGGGAGGCGGCGATGCGGATGGCGAGGGGCAGGAAGCCACACGCGGCGACGACGTCGAGCGCGGCGTCCCGCTCGGGGGTCACCCGCTCCGCCCCGACGATCCGGGTGAACAGCGCCAGCGCCTCGTCGGGGGACATCACGTCCAGGTCCACCAGATGTGCCCCGGCGAGCCCCACCATCCGCATCCGGGACGTGACCAGCGCCGCGCACCCCTCCGTGCCGGGCAGCAGCGGCCGTACCTGCGCCGCGTCCTTCGCGTTGTCCAGCAGGACGAGGACCCGGCGGCCGTCGAGGACGGAGCGGTACAGCGCCGCACGTTCCTCCAGGGAGTCCGGGATCGCCGAGTCCGCCGTGCCGAGGGCGCGCAGGAAGGAGCCGAGGACCGTCTCCGGTTCGGCGGGGCGGGAGCCGGCGCCCTGCAGGTCGACGTAGAGCTGGCCGTCCGGGAAGGAGGTCCGGGCCCGGTGCGCGACATGCACCGCGAGCGTCGTCTTGCCGACGCCCCCGATGCCCGCCATCGCGGAGACCGCCATCACGCTGCCCTCCGTCTCCGTGGCCGACGCCAGCACCGCGCTGAGCTCGTCCACGAAGGCGGAACGACCCGTGAAGTCCGGTACGGACGCGGGCAGCTGGGCCGGCCGCACCGGCGCCGCGGGCGGCTCCGCGACCGGCGCGGAGGGCTCCGCGAGGGCCGGGTCGGCCCGGAGGATGCGCTGCTGGAGCTCGCGCAGCCCGGGGCGCGGGTCGACGCCCAGTTCCTCGGCGAGCAGGCGGCGCGTGTCGGCGTACACGGCCAGCGCCTCCGCCTGCCGCCCGCTGCGGTAGAGGGCCAGCATCAAAAGCTCGCGCAGCCGCTCCCGCAGGGGGTGCGCCGCGGTGAGCGCCGTCAGCTCCGACACCGCCTCCGCGTGGCAGCCCTGCTCCAGGTCCATGTCGAGCCGGGACTCCAGCAGGCCGAGCCGCCACTCCTCCAGGCGCACCCGCTGCGTCTCCGCGTAGGGCCCGGGTACCCCGGCGAGCGGTTCGCCGTCCCACAGGTCCAGCGCCTCGCCGAGCAGCGCGCGGGCCCGGGTCAGATCCCCGGTGCCGCGCGCCTTCTCCGCCTCCGCGCCCAGGTCCTGCGCCCGTACGAGGTCCAGCGCGCCCTCGCCGAGCCCGCGCACCGCGTACCCGCCGGACTCGCTCACCAGCACACCGGAGTCCAGGACCTTGCGCAGCCGGGACGCGTACGTGCGCACGGCCGCGAGCGCCTGCGACGGCGGCTCGGGTCCCCACAGCGCGTCGATCAGCTCCGCCGCCGTGGCCGTACGGCCCTCGCGCAGCAGCAGGGCGGCCAGCAGGGCCCGCTGCTGGGGGGAGCCCGTGTTCAGGGCCTCCTCGCCGCGCCAGGCCCGCACCGGACCGAGCACGCCGAACCGCAGCGCCCCCGGTTCCGCGCTTCTCGCGGAGCCGGGACGCCGCTGCTCAGGCACTCGCGGCCGACCGTCCATGCGTTCGCCCCCTAGGCATCACAGACAACCCCGTCAGTTTGCCTTGTTCCGGGTGGTTGCGTCAGCCGTGCGAGACGCCGATCACAGACCGCCGGACGGCAGTCCACAAACCCCTCACACGCTCTGCGCACACATCGGGCGCCCCCACGTAGCTGACGCTCCGTCAGATCAGCGCTACCGTGGGCGCCATGGACACCCACGCGAGCACGTTTCCGCTGATCATCTCCGTGGACGACCACACCGTGGAACCGGCCGGCGTCTGGCAGGACCGGCTGCCGGCCCGCTACCGGGACACGGCCCCCCGTATCGTGCGCGCCCCGCTCAAGGAGATGACGTTCCTCGGTGGCCGCTTCCGGCCGGTCATGGGTGAGCCGGGCGACGAGGGCCCGCTCGGCGACTGGTGGGTCTACGAGGACCTGCGCCGGCCCCTCACCCGCCTCGACACCGCCGTGGGCGTCGACCGCGACGAGGTCAGGCTGGAGGTCATCACCTACGAGCAGATGCGTCCGGGTTCGTACGACGTACCCGCCCGGCTCGCCGACATGGACCTCAACCACGTGCAGTCCGCGCTGTGTTTCCCGACCTTCCCCCGCTTCTGCGGCCAGACCTTCACCGAGGCCCGCGACCGCGAGCTGGCCCTGCTCTGCGTGCGCGCCTACAACGACTGGACGGTGGAGGAGTGGTGCGGGCCCGACGCGCGCGGCCGGCTGATACCGCTGGCCCTCATCCCCTTGTGGGACCCGGAGCTGGCCGCCGCCGAGGTACGGCGCAACGCGGCGCGCGGGGTGCGGGCCGTCGCCTTCTCCGAGATCCCCCCGCACCTCGGCCTGCCCTCCGTGCACACCGACGCCTGGGACCCCTTCCTCGCCGCCTGCGACGAGACCGGCACGGTCGTGGCCATGCACATCGGCTCCAGCAGCCGGATGCCGTCCACCTCCGCCGACGCCCCGCCCGCCGTCGGCTCCGTCATCACCTTCGCCAACTGCTGCTTCTCCATGGTCGACTGGCTGCTGAGCGGCAAGTTCGAACGCTTCCCGAACCTCCGGGTCATGTACGCCGAGGGCCAGATCGGCTGGATCCCGTACATCCTGGAACGCGCCGACGTGGTGTGGGAGGAGAACCGCGGCTGGGGCGGGGTCGCCGACAAGGTCACCCGCCCGCCGTCGGAGCTGTTCGCCGAGCACGTCCACGGCTGCTTCTTCGACGACGCCTTCGGCCTGCGCAACCTCGGCTCCATCGGCCTCGGCAACGTCCTGTACGAGACCGACTACCCGCACTCCGACTCCACCTGGCCCAAGTCCCGCGAGGTCGGCGAGGCGCAGATGGGGCACCTCCCGGCGGACGTGGTGGAACGGATCGTGCGGGGCAACGCGATCGAACTGCTGGGGCTGACCCCGGACGGCCTGTGGCCGGGGCCCGCGTGAGCCTCACCCACGGCATCCAGCTGCCGGTGCAGTCGCAGAGCGGCCTCTTCGCCGAGGCGTGGGAGGCCGGGGCCGGGCCCGCCGACCTGGTGGCGGTCGCCCGCGCCGCCGACCGCGCCGGCTTCGGCTATCTGGCCTGCTGCGACCATGTGGCGATCCCGCGCCGGCTGGCCCCGGCCATGGGCACGGTCTGGTACGACCCGGTCGCCACCCTCGCCCACCTCGCCGCCGTCACCGAACGCGTCCGACTGCTCAGCCATGTCGCCGTGGTGGGTCTGCGCCACCCCCTTGTCACCGCCAAGCAGTACGCCACCCTCGACCACCTCTCCGGCGGCCGGCTGGTCCTCGGGGTGGGCGCCGGACACGTCCGGGAGGAGTTCGAGGCCGTGGGTGCCGAGTTCGAGCGGCGCGGCGCGCTCCTGGACGAGACGATCGACGCGCTGCGGGCCGCGCTCGGGCCCGAGGAGTACCCCGAACACCACGGTGAGCGCTACGACTTCGCCGGACTCGGCCAGCGTCCCCGTCCGGCGCGGCGGCACGTCCCGCTCTGGGTCGGCGGCTCGTCCCCCGCCGCCGTGCGCCGGGCCGCGCTGAAGGCGGACGGCTGGCTGCCGCAGGGGGACCCGCGCGGGCGACTGCCCGGACGGATCGCCCGCATCCGCCGACTGCGCGAGGAGGCCGCCCTGGACGGGGACTTCACCGTCGGCGCGATCACCGAGGCACTGTACGTGGGGGAGCCGGACTGGGACGTCGGGCCGCGCACCCTCACCGGGGCGCCCGAGGAGATCGCCGGGTCGCTGCGGGCCTACCCGGCGATGGGCGTGGACCAGATACAGGTGCGGTTCCGCAGCCGGAGCCGGGCCGAACTGATCGACCAGATCGGCGCGTTCGGGGAGAGCGTCGCGCCGCTGCTCACCGACTGACAGGGAGTGTCATGGGCAAACTGGACGGGCGGGTCGTCGTCGTCACCGGCGCGGCGCGCGGGCAGGGCGAGCAGGAGGCGCGGCTCTTCCGGGCGGAGGGCGCGCGGGTGGTCGTCACGGATGTGCTGGACGACCAGGGGGAGGCGCTGGCCGAGGAGATCGGGGCGCGCTACGTCCACCTGGACGTGGGCTCCGAGGAGGGCTGGCGGGCGGCCGTCGCGGCGGCCAAGGAGGCGTACGGGCGGATCGACGCTCTGGTCAACAACGCGGGCATCCTGCGCTTCAACGCCCTCGTGGACACCCCGCTGGAAGAGTTCATGCAGGTCGTGCGGGTCAATCAGGTCGGCTGCTTCCTGGGCGTCAAGACGGTGGCGCCGGAGCTGACGGAGGGCGGCACGATCGTCAACACCGCCTCCTACACGGCGCTGACCGGCATGGCGGCCGTGGGCACGTACGCGGCGACCAAGCACGCCATCCTCGGCCTGACCCGGGTGGCCGCGCTGGAGCTGGCCCCCCGCCGGATACGGGTCAACGCCATCTGTCCGGGCGCCATCGACACCCCCATGTCCAACCCGGCCCGCCTGGACCCGGGCGCCGACCCGGAGGAGCTGAACCGGGCGCTGGACGAGCTGTACCGCAAGCTGGTGCCGCTCGGCCGGGTGGGCCGGCCCGAGGAGGTGGCCCGCCTCGCGCTCTTCCTCAGCTGTGCGGACTCCTCCTACATCACCGGGCAGCCCTTCGTGATCGACGGGGGCTGGCTCTCGGGCGTGGGTATCGCATGAGGAGAGCCTGATGACTCGTCAGGTATTGACGGTCACGACGCCCGGTGCGACAGTCGGCCTCGATCTGACGATGTGTCAGCTCAGACTCCCTTCCTCTCTGGGACGGTGAACCGCCTTGGAATTCGGGCTCTTTGTACAGGGATACGTGGGCAAGCGCGCCGAGACCGACCCGCTCGCCGAGCACAAGGCGCTGATGGAGGAGACCGAGTACGTCATCCAGGCGGACCGGTCCGGCTTCAAGTACGCGTGGGCCTCCGAGCACCACTTCCTGGAGGAGTACTCCCACCTGTCCGCCAACGACGTGTTCCTGGGCTACCTGGCGCACGCCACCGACCGCATCCACCTCGGCTCCGGGATCTTCAACCCGCTCGCACCGGTCAACCACCCGGTGAAGGTCGCCGAGAAGGTCGCCATGCTCGACCACCTCAGCGAAGGCCGCTTCGAGTTCGGCAGCGGGCGGGGCGCCGGCAGTCACGAGATCCTCGGCTTCCTGCCCGGCATCACCGACATGAACCACACCAAGGAGATCTGGGAGGAGACCATCGCCGAGTTCCCGAAGATGTGGCTCCAGGACGAGTACGAGGGCTTCCAGGGCAAGCACTGGCAGCTCCCGCCGCGCAAGGTCCTGCCGAAGCCGTACGGGAAGTCGCACCCGGCGATGTGGTACGCGGCCGGTTCGCCGCCCTCGTACGCCATGGCCGCCAGGAAGGGGCTCGGCGTGCTCGGCTTCAGCATCCAGAAGGTCGCCGACATGGAATGGGTGCTGGAGCAGTACAAGACGGCGGTCGTGGACGCCGAGCCGGTGGGGGAGTTCGTCAACGACAACGTGATGGTGACGACGACGGCGATCTGCGCGCCGACCCACGCGGAGGCGATCGAGATCGCGGTGAACGGGGGGCTGCACTACCTGCCCTCGCTGGTCTTCCGCTACCACGACACCTTCCCGCGGCCCGAGGGCTTCCCCGTGTGGCCGCAGACCCTGCCCCCGTACACCCCGGAGTTCGTGGAGCTGCTGATCGAGGAGGAGCTGCTGATCTGCGGCGACCCCGCGGAGGTGCTGCGGCAGTGCGAGCGGTGGGAGCGGGCGGGCGCGGACCAGCTCAGCTTCGGGCTGCCGGTGGGGGTGCCGAAGGAGGAGACGCTCCAGACGATCAGGCTGATCGGGGAGCACGTGATCCCGGAGATCGACACGGATCCGGTGCACCGGACCTCGCGGTTCCGGCAGGCGGTCTGAGGGGGCGGGGCATGCTCGACCACGTCATCAAGGGCGCCACCGTCGTCGACGGCACCGGCCACCCCGCCTACGTCGCCGATGTCGGCGTCCGCGACGGCCGTGTCGCCGCCATCGGCCGGATCGACGCCGAGGCCCGCACCGCCGAGGACGCCCGAGGGCTCGTCCTCGCGCCCGGCTTCGTCGATCCGCACACCCATTACGACGCCCAGCTGTTCTGGGACCCGTACGCCACGCCCTCCCTCAACCACGGGGTGACGACCGTGGCCGCCGGGAACTGCGGGTTCACGCTCGCGCCGCTGCACCCCGGCCGCCCCGAGGACGCCGACTACACCCGGCGGATGATGTCCAGGGTGGAGGGCATGTCCCTGGTCGCGCTGGAGCGGGGGGCGCCCTGGAGCTGGCACTCCTTCGGGGAGTACCTCGATGCCCTGGAGGGGCGGACGGCGGTCAACGTCGGCTTCATGGTCGGGCATTGCGCGCTGCGCCGGTACGTCATGGGACCCGGGGCCGTCGGCGGGCAGCCGGACGAGGAGCAACTGGCGGCGATGGTGCGGCTGCTGCGCGAGGCCATGGACGCCGGCGCCTGGGGGCTGTCGACCACGCAGTCCCGTACGCACTCCGACGGGGACGGCCGGCCCGTCGCCTCCCGGCACGCGCGGCCCGCGGAGCTGCTCGCGCTGTCCCGGGCCGTCGGGGAGCACGAGGGCACACAGATCGAGGCGATCGTCGCCGGCTGCCTGGACCGGTTCAGCGACGCCGAGATCGACCTGCTGACCGAGATGAGCGCGGCCGCCGGACGCCCCCTGAACTGGAACGTCCTCACCATCGACGCGGCCGTGCCGGAACGCGTGCCCCGGCAGCTCGGCGCGAGCGAACGGGCCCGGAAGGCGGGCGGCCGGATCGTCGCCCTCACCATGCCGATCCTCACCCCGATGAACATGTCCCTCGGCACCTTCTGCGCCCTCAACCTCATCCCCGGCTGGGGCGAGGTCCTCGGCCTGCCCGTCCCCGCCCGCATCGAGCGGCTGCGGGACCCCGGCGTCCGGGCCGAACTGCTGCGCCGGGCCCGCTCCGAGGAGGCGGGCGTCTTCCGCCGGCTGGCGGACTTCGGGCGCTACGTCATCGGCGACACCTACAGCGAGGCCAACCGGGGCCTCGGCGGCCGGGTCGTACGGGACATCGCGCGGGAGCGCGGGCAGGATCCCTTCCAGTGCCTGGTGGAGATCTGCGCCGACGACCGGCTGCGCACGGTTCTATGGCCGATGCCCACCGACAACGACCCCGCGTCCTGGGCCCTGCGCGCCGAGACCTGGCGGCACGAGGACGTACTGCTCGGCGGCTCCGACGCGGGCGCCCACCTGGACCGGATGTGCGGGGCGCCGTACACCACCCGCTTCCTCGGGGACTGCCTGCGCGGGCGCAAGCTGGTGGGGCTGGAGCAGGCCGTGAAGATGCTGACCGACGACCCGGCGCGGCTGTTCGGGCTCCGCGAACGCGGGCAGATCCAGCGGGGCTGGCACGCCGACCTCGTCCTCCTGGACCCGGAGCGGATCGACGCGGGGCCGGCCCGTCTGGTGCACGACCTGCCGGGGGACAGCCCCCGGCTGGACTCGCGGGCGATCGGGGTGCGGGCCGTATGGGTCGGCGGGGTGGAGGCGATCCGGGACGACGTGGTGAGCGGGGCCGTGCCGGGCAGGGTGCTGCGTTCGGGGCGGGACACGCGGACGGTGGGCACCCGGTGAACGAGAGGCTCTTCATAGGAGGGGAGTGGGCCGAGCCGGACCTGGGCCACTACCCGGTCACCGACCCCGCCACCGAGGAGACCGTCGGCCTCGCCCCCGAGGCCTCGCCCGAGCAGGTCCGGGCGGCCTGCGCGGCGGCCCGCGAGGCGTTCGGGTCCTGGTCGCGGACCCGCCCCGGGGAACGGGCGGCGCTGCTCGGCCGCGCGGCGGAGATCATCCGGGCGCGCCTGGTGCCCTACGCCGACCTGGCCCGCGCCGAGACGGGGGCCACCACGGCCACCGCCCGCGCCCTCCAGGTCGGCGTGGCCGCCGCCCGCTTCCGCCGCTACGCCCGGGAGGAGCCCGCCGAGTGGCCCGTCCCGCCGCAGGTCAACGAGGCCGGGCCGATGGGCGGGGCGGCCGTCGTGAGCGCGCTGGCGGTACGGCAGCCGGTGGGCGTCGTCACCTGCGTCACCTCCTACAACAACCCCTGGGCCAACTCCGCGGGCAAGATCGCCCCCGCCCTCGCCATGGGCAACACGGTCGTGGTCAAACCCGCCCCGCAGGACCCCCTCTGCGTCTACCGGATGGCCGAGGCGCTGGAGGAGGCCGGGGTGCCGCGCGGTGTGCTGAACGTCGTCTCCGGCCGTGCCACCGCGGTCGGCGAGGCGGCGGTGGCCTCGCCCGACGTCGACATGGTCAGCTTCACCGGCTCCACCGCCGTAGGCCGGCGCATCGCCGAGGTGTGCGGCCGGCACATGAAGCGGCAGCTGATGGAACTGGGCGGCAAGGGCGCCGCGCTGGTGTTCGCCGACGCCGACCTCTCCTCCGCCGTCGCGGGCATCGGCACCACCTTCTCCTTCTACAGCGGCCAGATCTGCACCGCCCCCACCCGGGTCCTGGCGCAGCGCCCGGTCTACGACCGTCTGGTGGAACAACTGGCCGCCTACGCCGACCGCTTGACGATCGGCGATCCCCGCGACCCGGCCACGGTCGTCGGCCCGCTCATCTCCGCCGAGCACCGGGCCCGCGTGGAGTCGTACGTCGAACTGGGCCGGAAGGAGGGCGCGGTGGTCGCGGCCGGGGGCGCGCGACCCGCCCTGGAGAAGGGGTTCTACGTCTCTCCGACCCTCCTCGCGGACTGCACGAGCGACATGCGGGTGGCCCGGGAGGAGATCTTCGGCCCGGTGGTCTGTGTGATCCCCTTCGACGACGAGGACGAGGGCGTCGCCCTGGCCGGCGACTGCGACTACGGGCTCGTCGACTACGTCTGGTCCGCCGACGTCCCCCGCGCCTTCCGCGTCGCCCGCCGCCTGCGCGCCGGCGGGGTCGGCATCAACACCGTCGCCCGCAACATGGAGGCCCCCTTCGGCGGCTTCGGACAGAGCGGAGTGGGCCGCGACGTGGGCGTGTACGCCCTGCACGCCTACAGCGAGGTGCAGGCGATCGTCTGGCCGGGGTGAGCGGCTCCGGTGCGTTCACTGGGTGAAGAAGGACGCCGGGTGCCGGGGGTCCGCGGCGCAGACGAAGAGGCCCCCGTGGCCGCCCCGGCCTACGGTCATGCCGACCGGCTCGCGGGACGGGTCGTCGGTCCCGTCCGCCGGCTCCCGCTCGCGGTCCTCCAGCGGGCGGAACCGGTGCGGCTCGCCGTCGGGTCCCCACGAGCCCGGCCACCACTCGGCGGTGTCGAACTGGAGGAACAGCTCCAGCGGCGCCCGGCACGTGCCGCACTCCAGGGCGTCCGGCCGGTCCGTGGTGCACCAGTTCATGAAGCCGCCGAGCTTGTGACCGGGGACGGTGGTGAGGTCGTCCGGCAGGTCCCGTTCCGCCAGCCAGGCACGGAAGCGCCCGGCGAGAGCGGGCGGCAGCTCCTCGTCGCTGGGGTAGTCGGTGATCCGCTCCGGGTGCAGGACGCAGGCGCGCGGGATCATGTCCGGCCCGTGGTCCCAGTGCTCCTCGGGGTCCGGCTGCTCGGTGAGCGGGTCGGCGACCGTGCCGGCCCGGCGCCAGTGGAGGCGGCAGGCCTGGCCCCAGCCCGCCGGGTGCGGCTGCTCGTGCCACTCCGGGCACCACAGCAGCTGGACGAGGTCCGTGCCCTCGGGGAAGCGGAGTTCGGGGAAGTCCGCGGCCGTCAACTGGGCCACCGCGACCAGGGGCAGTGTGTACGCCCGGCCGTTGATGTCCCGGTGCTCGGCGCACTCCGGCCACGCCTCGGCGGCCGGCCACAGCAGGGGCCCGCCGATGTGGCTGTCGTGCGGCCCCGGGGTGCCGCGGCGCGGGTGCAGCCGGACGGTGGGGCGGCCGTGCGGCAGCAACTCCGGGAAGTCACGGGCGGGTTCGACGGCGGACGGCGCGGTGGTGAGCTTCACCGGGGCAGTCTTCCCGCCGCCGGTCCGCCGGGTCCACCCGGCCGGCCGGCGGTCAGTCCGCCAGGTCCACCCGGATGGTCAGCAGATCCGTCCCGAGGGCCCGCACCGCCGTGCTGTTGAGCCGGGGCAGCTCCCGCAGCCGGGCCCGCGGATCGTCGTCCGGCAGCAGGTGGGCGGTGCCGTGGTGCCACCGCCCGGCGATCCGCACCCGCACCCTGGGGTCGGCCTCGATGTTGCGCACGTACTGCGACCTGTGACCGAACTCGGACACCAGCCAGAACGCCCTGCCGACCCGCCGCCCGCCCACCGGCGTCCGCCGCGGCACCCCGGAGACCCGGCCGGTGGTCTCCAGTACGGTCTGCAGCGGCAGCCGCCGCAGCACCGGGTTCAGCCGGCGCTGAAAACCGGTCACGATGCGATGCTTGCGGTCCGCGCGGCTCGGCATCTTCCTCGGTCCCCTGTCTCCCCGCTGGGCTGCGGCGGTGATGGTGTGTCGGCTGCGTGCGGGGCCTGTGGTGCCCGGACCGGCCCCCTTCCACCACGTTTTAGCCTCCCCCGCGATCAGGGTCCGTGCAAGGGGGAGCGGGATGGGCACGTCTTCGGACGGCTACACGGTCAGGTCCGGCATGTCCGGGCAGGCGGGCGCGCTGGACGACGCGGGCGAGCACGCCGGGCACATACACCGGGCCGTCCAGCCGGCCCTGTGCTACACGCAGGACGCCCTCGGCGGGCCCGAGTCGAGCGCGGCGTTCAACGCCTTCGCCGCGGCCTGGCTGGACGAGGCCGCCACGCTGGAGTCGGGACTGCACGAGCTGGCCGACAAGGTACGGCTGGCCGAGCAGGCGTACCACGGCGGTGACCATACGGCGGCGACACGCGTCGCGAGCGTGACCATCGGTGGCCCGTCGGCCCTGACGGCCTACTGAGGGCGGGCCGATGACCGGATTCCCGGGAATCCTCCCGGACCCCTTCGGGGCGCTCGACACACCCGGCGGCCGCCGCTCCTGGCTGGCCGGCCTGGCCACGGGCATCCCCAAGGCCGGGAGCAGGAACGAACTGCTGGACCAGATCGACAGCGCCCTGCTCGCCTGCGCGCCGGTCGGCGACACCAGCGTGCTGGCCTCCAGCGCGGTGGCCGCCACGGGCCGCGCCGTGACGAGGATGAGCGAGGCGTTCCGCAGGCGGATGGTCACCGGGGCGTCGGCGGGCAGGGCGAGCCGCTCCCCGATGCCCGCCCGCTGACCCCGCCCGCCCGTGGCGGTGAGGGAGACCGTGACGTCCTTGGACTCGGCCACGTAGCAGCGGCCCGCGCGGATGCCCTCCTGGACCGCCTCCCGGCTCAGCTCGTCGGCGAGGACGACGGTCTGCGGGAGGCCGACCGCGTCCGGGTCGCGGTGGGCGTCGCTGTTGCCCATCGCCGGGAGCCAGGGGCGGCCCTGCCGCACCGATGCCACCAGGAGGTTGTCCCACTCGGCGAGCGTCACCTCGTCGTCGGGGGTGTAGGGGCCGTTCCACACCTCCACGGCGTCCGCCTCGGCGAAGCCGAACTTCCAGCCGCAGCCGACGCAGGTGGCGTGCGGGTGGGCCGGGACGACCAGGCCCCCGGCGCGGCGGATGTCGTGGGCGAAGCGGGCCCAGCGGTTGTCGCGGGCACGGTAGCGCCAGTCCACGAAGGTGCCGGGATCGGTGCCGAGCGCCACCACGTGCCCGTTGCGGGTGGTGATCTCCACACCGAGCATGATCAGCAGGTCGTCGCCGGCCTCGTCCGCCCAATGGGGGCGGGACGCATGGGTGTCGTGGTCGGAGGAGTTGATGAAGTCCAGGCCCGCCGCCCGTGCCAGGGCCGCGATCTCGGCGGGAGTGCGGCGGCCGTCGGAGTACCAGGAGTGCAGATGGCAGTCGCCCCGGTACCAGGCCCGGCCCCGGCCCCTGGCCCGGGGCGGCGGATACACCGGGCGGGGGGTCTCGCCGGGTTCGCCGTAGGTCAGAGTGATCGTCAGCTCGTACGCCAGTCCTCGCGGCGCCACCGTGTAGGGGCCCAGCGCGATGTGCCAGGTGCCCGCGCGCACCGGCCCCGGCACGTAGCCCGGGGTCGCGTCGTCGGCCCGTACGAAGAACTCCGTGCGGGCGCCGCCCGACCAGCCGCGGAAGCCCTTGCCGCCCAGCTCGGTGCCGTGCTGGTCGAAGAGGCCGATGTCGAGCGCGTCGCCCTGGGTGCCGGCCGGGACCGAGGGCCTGTCGTAGGTGTAGGAGACCCTGAACTCCCGCACCCCCGAGGGGACGTCGACCGGCACGTACACGAAGTCGGGGGCGCCGGGCGGCAGGGTGCCGCGCACCTTCCGGGTCTCCTGGCTCCGGCCGTCCGCCGCGGCGAGGTTCACGGTTCCCGATGTCAGGGCAGCGGCGGCGCCGGTCACGAACAGCGCGCGCCTGGCGATTCCCCGGGCGTGATCGTGCGTGTCGTCACACATGGGCCTCATTGTGCGGGCCGGACGTGAACTCCCCCAGAAGAAAAGGAGACCGGGCCACCGCCGTCGCGCGGCCGTCCCTCGTCCCCCGTCCGTACTGATCAACCCCTACGTATCGTGGAGGCATGACGACTCCCGCGACCCCCGGACCCGGCCGCCCCACCGAGAACTCCATGCGTCGCGCCCTCAAGCGTGCCCGTGACGGCGTCGCCCTCGACGTCTCCGAGGCCGCGGTGCTGCTCCAGGCCCGCGGCGAGGACCTGACCGGCCTCGCCGCCTCCGCCGCCCGGGTGCGTGACGCGGGCCTCGAACAGGCGGGCCGTCCCGGCGTCATCACCTACTCGAAGAGCGTCTTCGTCCCGCTGACCCGGCTGTGCCGGGACAAGTGCCACTACTGCACCTTCGTCACCGTGCCCGGCAAGCTCCGCCGGGCCGGCCACGGCATGTTCATGTCCCCGGACGAGGTCCTCGACATCGCCCGCAAGGGCGCCGCGCTCGGCTGCAAGGAAGCCCTGATCACCCTGGGCGACAAGCCCGAGGACCGCTGGCCCGAGGCCCGCGAATGGCTCGACGCGCACGGTTACGACGACACCATCGCCTACGTCCGCGCCATCTCCGTCCGCATCCTGGAGGAGACCGGCCTGCTGCCCCACCTCAACCCGGGCGTCATGAGCTGGACCGACTTCCAGCGCCTGAAGCCGGTCGCGCCGAGCATGGGCATGATGCTGGAGACCACGGCCACCCGCCTGTGGTCCGAGCCCGGCGGCCCGCACCACGGCTCCCCGGACAAGGAACCGGCCGTACGGCTGCGGGTCCTCGAGGACGCGGGCCGCTCCTCGGTGCCGTTCACCTCGGGGCTGCTGATCGGCATCGGCGAGACGTACGAGGAGCGCGCCGAGTCCCTCTTCGCGCTGCGCAAGGTCTCCCGCGCCTACCACGGCATCCAGGAACTGATCATCCAGAACTTCCGGGCCAAGCCGGACACCGCGATGCGCGGCATGCCGGACGCCGAACTGGACGAGCTGGTCGCCACCGTCGCCGTCGCCCGGCACATCATGGGGCCGACCGCCTGCCTCCAGGCCCCGCCGAACCTGGTCGAGGGCGAGTACGAGCGGCTGATCGGCGCCGGCATCGACGACTGGGGCGGTGTGTCGCCCCTGACCATCGACCACGTGAACCCCGAACGCCCCTGGCCCCAGATCGAGGAACTGGCGGGACGCTCCCGCGCGGCCGGCTTCGAACTGCGCGAACGCCTCTGCGTCTACCCGGAGTTCGTCCGCCGCGGCGAGCCCTGGCTGGACCCCCGCCTGCGCCCGCACGTCACCGCCCTCGCCGACCCGGAGACCGGCCTCGCCCGCCCCGACGCGCTCCCGGCCGGCCTGCCCTGGCAGGAGCCCGAGGACACCTTCACGCCCACCGGCCGCACCGATCTGCACCGCACCATCGACACCGAGGGCCGTACGGCCGACCGCCGTGACGACTACGACGAGGTGTACGGCGACTGGGACGCCCTGCGCGAGGCGGCCGCCCCCGGGATGGCGCCGCAGCGCATCGACACCGACGTACGCGAGGCCCTGCGCACGGCCGCCGACGATCCCACCCGGCTGACCGACGCCGAGGCCCTCGCCCTCTTCCACACGGACGGCCCGGCGCTGGACGCGCTGTGCCGGATCGCCGACGACGTGCGCAGGTCGGTGGTGGGCGACGACGTGACGTACATCGTCACCCGCAACATCAACTTCACCAATGTCTGCTACACCGGCTGCCGCTTCTGCGCCTTCGCCCAGCGCCGTACCGACGCCGACGCCTACACCCTCTCCCTCTCCCAGGTCGCCGACCGCGCCCAGCAGGCGTGGGACGTCGGCGCGGTCGAGGTGTGCATGCAGGGCGGCATCCACCCCGACCTGCCGGGCACCGCGTACTTCGACATCGCGAAGGCGGTCAAGGAGCGCGTCCCCGGCATGCATGTGCACGCCTTCTCCCCGATGGAGGTCGTGAACGGCGCCACCCGCACCGGCATGTCCGTCCGCGAATGGCTGACGGCCGCGAAGGAGGCGGGCCTCGACACCATCCCCGGCACGGCGGCGGAGATCCTGGACGACGAGGTCCGCTGGGTCCTCACCAAGGGCAAGCTGCCCGCGGCCACCTGGATCGAGGTCGTGAGGACGGCCCACGAACTGGGCATCCGCTCCTCCTCCACGATGATGTACGGCCATGTCGACCAGCCCCGCCACTGGCTGGGCCACCTGCGGACCCTGGCCGGCATCCAGCGGGAGACCGGCGGCTTCACCGAGTTCGTCACCCTCCCCTTCATCCACACCAACGCACCGGTCTACCTCGCCGGCATCGCCCGCCCCGGCCCGACCACCCGCGACAACCGAGCGGTGACGGCCATGGCCCGGCTCCTCCTGCACCCCTGGATCCCCAACATCCAGACGAGCTGGGTCAAACTCGGCACCGAGGGCGCGGCGGAGATGCTCCGCTCCGGCGCGAACGACCTGGGCGGCACCTTGATGGAGGAGACGATCTCCCGGATGGCGGGCTCGTCGTACGGCTCGTACAAGTCCGTCCGCGACCTGGTGGCCGTCGCGGAGGCGGCCGGCCGCCCGGCGAAGCCCCGTACCACCCTGTACGGCGAGGTGCCGCGGGAGCGGCAGCACGCGGCAGCGGCCTCCGACGGCCACCTGCCCGATCTGCTGCCGGTGCTCGACTGAGCACCGGGTACGGGGTGCGGGGACGACTGAGTACGATGATCCGACCCCCGGACCCTGTGGGGGACCCATAGCGGAGGAGATGCGTACCCGTGGCTGCCCGACTGCCCTCCTGGGCCTGGGTCTCCGGTCTGACGGTGGGGGCGACCGTGGCCGTCGTCGCCCTCGCCGTGCAGGCGGACCACGGGCCGCATCCCACGGCCGCGAGCGTGAAGCCGAGCACATCGGCGTCGGCGAGCACCCATGGGTCGGCGAAGCCGAAGCCGCCGGCGGGTCCGCCCGCGCTGCCGGCGGACTCGGGGGACGGCCGGAGGATCGTGTACTCGCTCGGGGCGAAGCGGCTGTGGCTGGTCGACGCGACCGGCAAGGAGACCAGGACGTTCGAGGTGTGGCCGGGGACGGTGCCCCCCGCGCCCGGCCGCTACTCGATCACGCTGCGCACCCAGTCCCTCAAGGGCTCGGACGGCGTGGAGATCGAACACGTCATGTACTTCACGAAGACGCAGGGCGTGAACATAGCCTTCTCCAACGCCCTGGACGGCGCCTCGCCGCCCCCGGCGGAGGGCAAGAAGCTGGGCGGCATCCGCATGCGCAAGCAGGACGGCGCCGCCCTGTGGGCCTTCGGCGATCAGGGCACGAACGTGGTCGTGGTCAAGTAGTGGGGGATTCCCCGCCGTTGCCCGGCAGGTGATTCACGATCAACGCCACCCCGCTGAGCAGGAAGACACGGGTGGCGGAATCCTCGCCGTTCCACGCCTTCGCCTGCCACATCGCGAACCACTCACCGCCGATCGCGATGAACCCGGCGCCGAACAGCAGCAGGAGCATCAACAGCCCATAGGTGGAAACGCGCCGCGCGAACGCGTCGTCGCGGCGCGCCGCCCACAGGTACGTGCCCCAGATCAGGACCAGCGCGGCCACCGTCTCCCACGCGATGATCAGGACGTAGGCGGTGTCCTGGAGCGCGGTGCTGGTGATCGCCCGCCACATCAGGTCGTGGTCCTTGAAGGTGCTGTCCATCGCCAGCACATGCCGCACGAACTGCTGGTTCGTCCCGAAGTCCGTGATGTTGCCGAACGCGACGAGGGCGATGTACAGCGCGAGTATCCCGGTGAGTACACCGGCGGCCAGTGCGTGACTGGAGAGTCTGGATCGCCGCGTGGGGTCGGTGGTGGTCATGGCTGGATTCTCCCCCGGCGGAAGGCGGGTTGGCGCGTGGCCATTGCGCCATCATGGAGAGGGGGCTCGGGGGAGGGGGGAAGGGCGCCGCAGTGGAGGGAGCTTCGTCCGCAGCGGCGAACCGGCCGCGTTCCGCGAGAACCTTGGACCTACCGCCCGAGGATGAACGCCATCGCATCCACGGCAACGGACTCCGCACCGCCCCCGGAGCCGACCGCCTCCGCCCGGCACCCCGCCCGGCGGCAGTGGAGTTCGGCCCGGGACGCGGTCCAGGCGCGTTACGCGGAGTGAACTGCGAACGCCACGAACTCCGTCCACGTGGCCTCGCCGACGGTGAGCCGGGCGCGGTCCTTGTCCTTGGAGTCGCGGACGTGGACGGCGGCTGGGGCGACGGCCACCTCGACGCAGTCGGGGCCCTCGTTGCTGCTGTAGCTGCTCTTGAACCACGTCAGAGTGTGGGTGCTCACGTCTCTTCTCCCAGTACCTTCTCGATGAACGCCAACGACTCCCGGGGCGGGAGAGCTTGCGCTCGGATGATCCCATAGCGGATCTCAAGAAGCCGGACTTCCTTGGGGATCGCTGATCAGCCGACTGTAGGTCTGTCCTTCCTCGTGGGCCACCGTTGTGCCGTCCTGGAGCATCAGCAGGCGGAAGGACCCGCCGATACCCGCATGGTCCTCTCGGGCGGTCGGCATCACCTGGATCTCGACGTGCCTCAACTCGGACATCTCCAGAAGGTGTTCCAGTTGCCTCCGCAGCACCGCCCGGCCGCCGATGGGACGCCGCAGGGTCACCTCTTCCTGTACGAAGGTGATCGACGGCCTCGGCACCCGCTCGAAGACCACCTGTCGTGCCAGGCGAGCACCGACGAGGTTGTCGATCTCCTCCTCTGTGTACGACGGGCGCCGGATGTTGTACAGAGCCCTCGCATACTCTGGGGTCTGCAACAGGCCATGAACGTAGCGGTCGGCGTAGGCGCTCAGCTCGACCGACCCGTCCTCCAGCTTCTTCAAGTCCCGGACACTCTTCGGGTACCGGGCCTTCTCCACGTCCTCCCTCATCGCGGACAACTTCCCGCCCGCACCGACCGCTTCGTCGGCCGCGTCCAGGAACTCGGGCTTGGGAGCTCGCCGTCCGCGTTCCACGGACGAGACCATCTCCTCGCTGTACCCGATGCGCGCGCCCAACTCCCCTTGCCGCAGCCCGGCCGCCTCGCGCCACAGCTTGATCTGCCGCCCGACCGCCTTGAGCACGGCCGCGGCCTCTTCGTCCTCCACGCTCACCCTCCGCGCGTTCCATGTCACGCCCAGGCTAGGGAGAGTCCGCACGTCGGATGGCTGGATCGGAAGAAATCACCTTCGGGGGTCCACCCGTGTGAGGAGCCGACCGCCTGCACCTTCATCGCCTGTCGTCCCCCGGTCGCTTGACCGGGGCCTCGGGCTCCGCGACCCGGTGGACCGGGAGGCGGCGGTCGGGGCCGCCTGGGGGTACGGCTCGTACCGGGACGCGGTGGTCCATGACCCGGTGGTGCGCGACCCCAAAACCCAAAGAACCGGGGAAAGAACCGAACCCACCCCCACCGCCCCCGTCACTCACTCGGCGGAGTGAATATGCCAGACGAAACTGGCGTGGCGGGGCATTTGTGGTGCAGCGTCAGCGATGACAACCCGCCGACATGCGTCGGCCCTCGCCGGGACTGGCATCCCGATGCGAGGGCCTGATCACCAAGGAATCGACCCTTCCCCGTGACTGACAAGCAGCGTAACGCGCCCTCGCGTCCCAAGTCCCGCCATTCGTCGGGCGTCACCCATGTGAATGAGCCGCACTACGACAACTTCACCGTGGTCGGCAATCACCTGGCCCAGCATCCGGAACTGTCGCTGACGGCGATCGGCTTGGCCACGCACATCCAGTCGTTGCCCGAGGGCACCCCGATCGGCATCAAGGCGCTGGCGGCGAAGTTCCGCGAGGGCGAGATCCGAATCGCGGCGGCGCTGCGGGAGCTGGAAGAACACGGATACCTCGCGCGCCCCAGGGAGCGTCTTCAATCGGGACAAGTGAGGACCCGGGCGATCTCGTACAACAAGCCCCGCAGCGCGGTGCGAGCGGCAGCGGCGCCACTTGCCGAGCCTGAGCACGGGCTGGCTGCCACGCCCGAGCCCGATCCCGTGCCCCCGCCCGCGCCCGTGGCGGTGCCCGCGTCCGCTCCTGAGCCGCCTCCGGCACCGGACCGGCCTACACCGGCGGCCGATCTCCTCGCGGGCCTGCGCGCCCACGACCCACGGCTTCTGCTGGCGGAACGAGACGTGCACCGGCTGACTCCGGCCGTCACCGAGTGGCTGGAGCGAGGCGTGCCGCCGACGGTGATCACCCACTCACTGACGTCGGGCCTACCCCAGGACCCGATCAAACACCCGGCAGCCCTCCTCTCCCACCGCCTTGCCACCCAACTCCCCCCACACATCCCAGTCCCGCCCGCTCACGCCGCCACGGCCCATCGCCCGGCTCCCCTCCAAACCTGCGACGGCTGCGATCGGGCATTCCGCGCACCCGAACCCGGCCGCTGCCGCGACTGCCGTACGTCCGCGGCGGTGGCATGAGGACGGGGGCGGGACCGGCGACGAGCGTCGCGCCACCGTCGTACCGTCGGCTCCACCGGTACCGTACGAGGACCGACCCACCCGCACCGGAGGTCACCGTGAGCGCCCAGACCGACGGCCCGTACGGACCGCTGATCCCCATGCCTGAACTGACCCCGGACGCGCTGCGGGCGGCGGTGGCACGTATCGCCCCGAGCCGGATCCCCGCGCTCACCCAGCACCTCTTCGAGGCCACGACCAACGCTCAACAGACGCAGAGCCTGGCTCCGCTGCGTGCCTTCGTGCATTCCTGGGCCGTGTTCGTCGCCATTGAGCGGCATCCTCACCGTGCTGCCCATCTACGGGAGTTGGAAGCCGTCGTGGACGCGGGCGAGCAGGACCCGGCCTGCGCCATCACCGAGATCCGGGCGATCCGCGAGGCGGCTGAGGCGGAGGCCGGACTGTGACGGACTGGGCTTGGGACTACAACCCGAGCGCGGAGTACATCACCGGCGGACTACCCCCGGGGTAGTGGCGGAGGTGGAGCGCCTCGCGGTCGAGCTGGCGGCTCTCGGCCACGATGCCGTCAAGGTAGGGCGGCCGATTGACCGCGAGGGAGGGCTGCGTGAGTTCGACATCCTCGGCGGACGAGGCTTCATCAGTTTTCTCGCCGTGCCCCGTCACGAGTGCGTCTACATCTGCAACATCACCTGGTACGGCTGATCCGGTCCCACTCCGCCGGGCTCAACCATCCACCCCCACCCCCGCCACCACCGGCCTCACCCTCCCCACCAGCAGTTCCAGGAACACATCCGGACGCCGGAAGGCGGCGAAGTGGGAGGCGTCGGGGATGAGGGCGAAGTCCTTGAGCGGAGCCGTCAGTTGGTCGTGGAAGCGGCGGGCCGGTTCCGGTGGGGTCAGGACGTCCTCGGCGCCCTGGAAGAGGAAGACGGGGAGGTGGAAGGTGGTGCCCTCCGCGTATTCGTCCAAGGACATGGCCTGCGGGCCCAGTTGTTCGGAGAAGGTCATGCCCTTCAGGTAGGCGCGCAGGTCGCGCAGGGTGTGGAGGGGAGAGAACCAGAGGGAGCGGATGACGACCGTCTTCATGGTGTCGTAGGTCAGGGGGTCGGTCGTGGTCACCGTCTTGGCGTAGCAGGACCACTCCTCGGGGGACCAGGCCGCGTGGTCCGGGCCCATCGCGGTCAGGCGGGACAGCTGCCGCCGCTTTCCGGCACCGCGCAGACGGTCGAGCAGGTCGTCGTAGGCGGAGGTGTCCGTGCCGCCCGCGATGATGTTCTGGTCCGTGCCGACGTACGCCGAGTAGCGCTCGGGGTGGTCGCGGGCCAGGCGCAGGCCGGTGACGGTGCCGAAGCTGTTGGCGAGCAGGACGACCTTCGGCACGCCGAGGCGGGCGCGGACATGGTCGGTGAGCTCCAGCGCGTCGGCGTAGAGGCGGTCGAGGGTCAGCTCGCCCTGGCCGGCCGGGCCGTGCGCCGCGAAGGTCCGGCCCGCGCCACGCATGTCCCAGCGGACGATCGTGAAGTGCCGCTCCCAGGCGCGGGTGCGCGGCGTGAAGATCGAGTTCGAGGCGCCGGGGCCGCCGTGGAGCTCCAGGAGCACGGGGTTCGACCGGTCCTCGCCCCGGACGGAGATCCACTGGTCGAGGCCGCCGATACGTACGTACGACGATTCGTCGATGCCGTTCGGGGCGGTGATCCGGAGGGACTTGGCGAGGGCGCGGCGTTTCAGGGCGCGGTAGGTCAGCAACATGGTGTTCCCCCTAAACTGTTTATGCCGCCAGCAATAGGCGGCGGTTTACGGTATATACAGTTGGTGGGGCGCCAGTCAAGGGGCGGGCGCCCTAGGGGAGTCGGGAGCGGATCGTGGTCGAACGGGACAGCGTACGGAGCAAGGGGCAGCAGGACGAGACGCGCGATCCCCGTACCCTCCTCGCCCTGCTCTGGGGCGAGCAGGAGCAGCCCACCCGGGGGCCCAAGCCGAAGCTGACCCCCCGGCGCATCGCCGCGGCCGCCGCCGAACTGGCCGACCGGGAAGGGCTCGACGCCGTTTCCATGAGCAAGGTCGCCGGCGGATTCGGGGTGTCGGCGATGGCCCTGTACCGGTACGTCCCCGGCAAGACCGAGCTGGTCGAGCTGATGGTGGAGGAGGTGATGGGAGAGGGGCCCGAGATGCCGGAGAGCGGCGAGGACGGGCACTGGCGGGCGGCCGTACGCGCGTGGACCCGGCAGTGCGCGGACGTGTACGCCGCCCACCCCTGGCTGCTCACCGCCACCGCCCTGCGCCGCCGCGTCCTCGGCCCCCGGCAGCTGCGCTGGCTGGACGCGGCGCTCGCCGCCCTCGAACCCACCGGCCTCGACGGCGCCCAGCGGCACCGCGTCTTCCTGCTGCTGATCGGGCTCGTGCGCAACGTCGCCCAGCAGCAGGCCGACCACGAGGAGGAGCAGTCGGCCGAGTGGGACCGGCTCGCCGCCGACCTCCTCGCACGGCACGCCGAACGCTTCCCCGCACTCACCAAGGCCATGGCGGACGGTGCGTTCCGGGCGGACGGTGTCGATCCGCTCGAATTCGGGCTGGATCGCATTCTGGATGGTGTCGAAGCGGTCATAGGCGGACGTGAATGACCCGTGAGGGTCGCCCCGGCGCACCGGGGGCCGTCTTCGCGGTCGATTAGAGTGCGGACCGTCGAGCGGGCGGACGGTGCCTGAGGAGGGTCTGGGTGGCTACGACGACCGGTGCCGTCTGGGGCCGTGCCGAGCAGCAGGACTTTCGCAGCAGGGTGCGCGGCACCCTGCTGGGGGCCGCCGTGGGCGACGCGCTCGGCGGGCCCGCCGACGCGCTCACCCTGGAGGAGATCCGCGAGGCCCACGGGCCCGAGGGACTGCTCGACCTCACCACCGGGCACGGGCGGCGCGGCACCATCACCCACCACACCCAGCTCACCCTGTTCAGCGTGGACGGGCTGATCCGCGCGCAGGTGCGCCGCGACACCGGTGCGTGGCATCCGCCGACCGATCTGCACCGGGCGTATCTGCGCTGGGCCGCCACCCAGCGGGACTGGGGGCCGGACGAGCGGCGCGCGGAGGACGGCTGGCTGGCCCGCGAGGAGTGGCTGTACACGCGCCGCGAGCCGACCCGGCCGCTGCTCATCGGGTTCGGCGACGAGCACATGGGCACGCTGGACAAGCCCAAGAACCCGGCCGAACGGGGGCCGGAGGCGGTCGCCCGCTCCGCGCCCTTCGGACTGCTGGTCGGCTGGGAGCCCCAGCTCGTCGTCCAGCTCGCGGTGGAGTGCGCGGCGCAGACCCACGGCCACCCGGTCGGCTATCTGTCGGCGGGCGCGTACGCCGTGATCGTGCACGGACTCGCCCGCGGGGAGAGCCTGGACGGCGCCGTGCAGCAGGCCCTCGCGCTGCTCGCCGTCCGCCCCGGCCACCAGCCGGTCTCCGCCGCCCTCCAGTGCGCGCTCGGCGCGGTACGGCAGGGCATGCCGAGTCCCGCGCGGGTGGCGGAACTGACCGGCGACGGCACGGCCGACGGGCTGCTCGCGGCCGCCGTCTACTGCGCCCTGGTCGGCGAGGACGTACGGCACGGCCTGTGTCTCGCCGTCAACCAGAGCGGCCCCTCCGCCGCCGCCGGCGCCCTCACCGGCGCGCTCCTGGGCGCCCTCCACGGCGAGACCGCCCTCCCCCCGGCCTGGATCGCCGAACTGGAGGGCCGCCCCACCATCCTCGAACTGGCCGACGACTTCGCCATGGAGATGACCCAGGGACCCGCCCTGCACGGCCCGGCGGGGTCGGCACCGGGGTGGCTGGCCCGGTACCCGAGGTAGGCCCCTGCGTCAGGGCTGCTTCAGGGCGTCGGGACACGGCGTGCCCCGCGGCAGCTGGTACGGGGCCGCCAGGCGGTACGTGCCCGCCCGCGGCGCGATCAGCATCGTCCACTTGTCGCCGTTCGCGTCTTCCGGGGTCTCCATGAGGCACCCGTTGAGGTTGCGGTACTTCTTCTCCGTGCCCGGCGGCGAGGGGATCGGCTGCGGTCCCTTCAGGCTCTTGCCGTCGGCGTCGACCACGCTGAGCCAGGGGGAGTAGGGGATCCGGATCAGGATCCGGCCGGCCTGCCGCACGTCCAGGGTCATCTCGCCCTGCTCGGCCCGGTCCACCCGCGCGTGCGGCTCGGCAAGCGGCGTCGGGTCGGTCACCCGGAACAACTGCCAGTTGGCGTCGCCCCAGATCTGCGTCAGGTACGGCATCCCGCGCCGCAGCAGCTGCCGCTCGCGCTGGCCGCCGTCCCCGTCCGGGTTGTCCTTGGGCAGCACCACGAAGTGCACGGCCCACCGCTGGAGCCACTCGTGGTAGTTCGCCGAGTTGAGCGTGTCGTCGTAGAAGAGCGGGTTGCGCTCCATGTCGGCCTGCCGGTTCCAGCCGCGCGCCAGGTTGACGTACGGCGCGAGCGCCGACGCCTCCCGGTGCGAACGCGCCGGCACGACCTCGACGCGCTCCCGCTCGGCGCCGACCTTCTGCAACTGGTTGATCAGCGGCGCCAGCTCGCGCGCCCAGGACGCGGTCGGGGTCGTGTGCACGATGTCGTCGACCGACTTGTAGCCGATCCACCCGACGAACCCCAGGAACGCCACCACCGTCGCGTACCACTTCCGCGATCTCGGCACGGTGAACGGCAGCGCCGCGATCAGCGTCGCGCCCGCGAACAGCATCGGCAGCCGCGAGATGTTCGAACCGATCTGCGAGCTGACCAGCCACACCCCCACGACCATGACGCTGTAGACGGCCGCCGTCAGCCGGACCGTGATCCACTCCTTCGGCACCAGGAACAGGCAGAGCAGGCCGTACAGCAGCGGCATGACCACTGAGCCGATCGTCATCGGCTGGGTACCGGAGAAGGGGAAGAGGAAGTACGACGCGGCCACCACCGCCGCGGGCGCCAGCCCGAGCGCCCACGCGCCCGGCCGCCGCTTCTGCAGGAACAGCGCGACCGCGACCAGTCCGACGAAGAGCCCGGAGACCGGCGAGGCCATGGTGGAGAGCCCGGCCAGCGGGGCCGCCACCGCGGCCTTCGCCCAGCGTTTGTGCCGCCAGCGGTACGGCCAGCAGAACACCGCCGCCACCGCGCCGAGCGCGATCATCGTGCCGAGCCCGAAGGTCACCCGGCCCGACAGCGCGTTGCACAGCAGCGCGAACACCCCGGCCATCGAGGCCCACAGGGGGTTCCGTACGGCCCGGCTGCGGATGAGGATCAGCGTGAGCAGGCCCGCCGAGACGGTACCGGCGGCCATCATCGTCGTACGGACGCCGAGGATGGCCATCAGATACGGCGACACCACGCTGTACGACACCGGGTGCATGCCGCCGTACCAGGCGAGGTTGTACGCCGAGTCCGGGTGCCGGCCGACGAACTCCGCCCAGGCGTCCTGCGCCGCGAGGTCGCCGCCACTGTTCGCGAACGTGAAGAACCAGATGATGTGCAGCACGCCCGCGAGCGCGGTGACCCACAGGACGGGGTGGCGCAGCATGCGGGCGCGGAGGGGTTCGAGGGGGGCGAGGAGGCGCGCGAGGCGGCCGCCGGGCGTCTCGGGGGCCGCGGGGGCGCGTCTGCCGGCGCCCGGCGAGTCCGTCCCGCCCGGCGCGTCCGTACGGCCGCTCGGGTGACGCGTACGACCCTTCGCGCCGGTGTCCGCGTCAGGCGTGGACAGGCGTATTCGTGGGCCGTTTTCCGGGCCCGGTCCGGCGTCGTCGGCGCGTGTCGGCTCCGTAGTGGCCACCTGAAGGCACTCCCCGTGTCCCGTCTTCTGTTCCCGGCCGTTTTCTCCGGTGTTCCCGGCCGCTTCCCGTGCAATTCGCGGCCGTGTCCCGGGAACCGGCGACCTGCCCGTTTCGTGACGCTAGCACGCACCCCGCCACGGGGCTCCCGGGTGGGGCGCCGTGACGGGGTGCGCGGGGGTGTGCGGGGCGTGCGCTCAGCCGACGCGGGTGAGCTTCGCGCCGAAGCCGGGCTTGGCCAGATCCTGCTGGAGTGCCACCGGGACCTTGATGGCGGCCGTGGTGCCGTCGCCCACCGTGAGGGTGCCGACCCGGGTGCCGGCCTTCGCGGTGTGCGGGACGGTGTCGGAGGTGAAGGACAGCTTGACCTTCAGGCCCGACCAGCCGACAGCGGTGACGTCCTGGGTGACCACGATCGGGGTCCGCCCGCCGAGCTGGTCGTCCACGTAGCCGACCACGTCGCCCTTCTTCAGGATCTTCGCCGAGGTCAGCGCCTGCTCGGCGCCCAGCAGCGCGGTCTTGCTGACGTTGTTGGCCGTGTCGAGGATCGACGGGCCCTTGTGCTGGCCGAGGATCGCGCCGACGACGGTGACGGTCTGGCCACCGACCTTCTTGCGGGCGGCGAAGAGCAGGTTGCCGCCGGCCGCGGTGGTGGTGCCGGTCTTCAGGCCGATCGCGCCGATCCAGTAGGGCAGCGAGTTGTAGTTCGGCCAGTTGTGGCCGGTCGGGTCGGTCCAGCTCGCCGCGCTGGTGATGGCGACCAGGGCGGGGATCTTCACCACCGCGCGGCCGATCTTCACCTGGTCCTCGGCGGTGGAGACGGTGGTCTCCTTCAGGCCCGAGGGGTCGGTGTACGTCGTACCGGTCATCCCCAGTTCCTTGGCGGTGGCGTTCATCTTCTTCACGAACGCCGCCTCCGAACCCGCGTCCCAGCGGGCCAGCAGCCGGGCGATGTTGTTGGCGGAGGGGATCATGACGGCCGACAGGGCCTGCTTCTCCGTGAGGGAGTCACCGGCGTGGATGGTGTTGAGGGTGGACTCACCGCTCTTGCTGTAGCCGCCCTCCTTCTCCGCCAAGGCGTCCACCTTGATCTTCGGGCCCTCCTGACCCGGCTTCAGCGGGTGGTCGCGCAGGATGATGTACGCGGTCATCGTCTTGGCGACCGAGCCGATGGCGACCGGGGTCTGCTTGCCGAAGTTCCCCATCGTGCCGATGCCGTCGCCGTCCATCCAGCCCTGGCCCTCGCTCGGCCACGGCAGGTTCACCTGGCCGCCGTCGAAGGTGTAGCTGTCCTTCGCGGTGAGCGCGAGGGTGGGGGACGGGAGGGGGCGCAGCGTCTGTACGACCGCGAAGACGATCACCAGCAGGATGACCAGCGGGGTCCAGATCTTGACCCGCCGCAGGAGCGTGCGGGTCGGGGTCTCCGGGGGCGGCGGGGTGTTGGTCAGCTCCGCCAGGAGGTCGAGCGGGGGCCTGGGGGGCAGCGGCTGCTGGGTGGTGCGCTCGGGGCCGACCTGGGGAACGGCGGTGGTCTCCTCGGCGGGCGCGGACTTGGGCTTGTGCCGGACGTCGTCCTTGAGCGCGACGAACGTGCTGGTGCGCTCGGCGTCGGGCTCGTCCTGCTTCGCCCCCTTGCCGACCTTGAGCATGGTCGTGGGCTGGTCGACCTGGTCCTTGGGGCGTACGGCCTTGAAGACGGCGGTCGGCCGGTCGACGGTCCCGGCCCCGGCGGTCCCGGCCCCGGCCTCGGACTCGCCGTCGGTCTTCTCGTCCGCACCGTCCGTGCGGCTCTCGCCGTCGGCCGCGGACGGGTCCTGCGGGTCCTTCGCGCCGCCGTCGGTGTCCGCGGGCTCGCCGGGGGCCTTCCCGGCCGCGCCGGCGTCAGCCTCGGCGGCGGTGCCGGCCTTCGCCTCGGCGCCGTCCTTCGTCCCGGCGTCCGCCGGGGTCTTCGGCCGGGCGCCGGCCTTCGCGCCGGCGTCGGCCTTCCCGGCCGCGCCGTCCGCCGGGTCCTCCGCCTCCGCCTCGGCACCGGCCTCCGTGTCGGACCCGTCCGTCACGGAGGCGCCCGGCTCCGGGTCCCCGGCCGCGTCGGTCGCCGCACCGGCGTCCGCGTCACCGGCCGGAGTCCCGTCCCCGTCCGCGCCGTCGTCCTGCGCTCCCGGCGCGTCCTCAGCACCGGAACCGGCGTCCGGCTCCGCGCCGTTGCCCTCGGCGGCCGCCTTCGCGTCCGCACCGGAACCGGTGTCGGTCGCGTCCGCCTCCTCCGCGTCGCTCCCGGAAGCCGCTCCGGTGCTTATCGCGCCCGTCGCCGCCTTCGTGTTCGCGTCGCCCTCGTCGCCCGCGTCGGGCGCGTCCTCCGCCACCCCGGCGGCGGAACCCTCAGCGTCCTTCGCGGAGGCGTCCGTTGACGTCTTTGGCCCGTCCGCGTCCCGGACCCATGCCGAGACCGCGTGGCGCAGGGCGGTGTCCTCCTCGACCGCGGGAGTGCGGAACACCTTCGTCGCGGTGTCCGTGCCGCCGTTCGAGGAATCCTTTTGCCCGGCGCCGGTACTCCCGCCGGACCCGCCTCGGGCCACCGCGAGGCGGGGATCGCGGGCCTCGGGAACCGAACCCGCGTTCCCCGACGTCGCTCCTGCCGACGACTCACGCTGCTTCGACCTGTCGGGGGACTCGCCCGCCACCGATGCCTCCTCATGCGCCGCACGCCCACGCGCGCGCCCTGTCCGAACCATGTACCAGTGTCCTGTGTGAGGGCTTGGCCCCTGTGGTAGACGAGAACGACATACCTACTGGTTCCCTCACGAACCGGTCACGCACCCTCGACAGACCAATGTGAGAGGGGTCACCCTGTCATTCATCCACGCGGGGAGGCATGGATGGGCAGGAGCCGCAGAACACTTCCGGAGGAGCTTCTGCTGCTGGCACTGGACCCGACCACGGGTACCACTGCGCAGCCGCAGTCGCTCGACCTCGGTCTGGCCGGTGCACAGCTAGTGGAGCTGGCGCTGGCCGGACGGATAGCCCCAGACGGGGATCGTATCGCCGTGGTGGTGCCACGGCCGACAGGAGATCCAACTCTGGACTGCGCGTTGGAGTTGCTGCGAAGGCGCGGCGCTCCGGTGCGAGCCGTCCACTGGATCGGCGGGCCCCGGCTGGGGTTGCGCCAGACGTACCTCTCGCACCTGGAGCGGTGCGGCATGGTCGCCGCGGTGCCCGGCCAGATGTGCGGGGTGCTGCCGACGACGCGCTACCAGGCGACGGACACGGCCATCAGCCGGGAGATCCGAGGCCGGCTGGACTCCGCGATCCGCACCGGCGTACCGCCGGACCCGCGGACCGCGGCGCTCGCCGCCCTGGCGCACGCCGTCGGGCTCGGCAAGCATCTGTATCCGGGCAACGAGGGCCGATCGTCCCGTTCCCGGCTGCGGGATCTGATCCGGCACGATCCGATGGGCGGGCTCGTCGCGCACGCCGTGATGGACGTGCAGAACGGCGCGGCCGCACAGCCGCGCCGCGGTCCGGCCGCCACGGGCCGGCCGACCGCGCCGGGAGCCCGGAGCGCGGCCGAACCCGCGCACGGGGTGCCGATGCAGTCGCGCCACGGGGTCATGGCCCGTGCCGTGGCGCACTGATCCGCACCGCGCCGCGACGAACGTCCCCACAGGCCCGGTTCGGGAGCCGCAGGCAGAGCGGGGTGGCGGGACCTCCGGGTCCCGCCACCCCGCTCGGCCGTATCCGTGGCCCCGCGTGTCCCGGGCATCCCGGGCGGCCCGGGTGAACCGGCGTCCGAACAGACGCCTGTGCGTGCCGCATATCGAGCATTTCCCAGCGCTGGCGAGCGCCTTGGTGGCAGTCTGCTCAGCAGCAGATACGGAAAGTGTCAGTACAGGCAGCAGCCGGAGGTGCGCGTCCCGTGGCGTCCAATGTCAATCCCACCGTAAGGCGGCGCCGGCTGGGCCAGGAGCTTCGAAAACTCCGCGAGCAGAAGAACATGACGGCCGAAGAGGTCGCCGAGCGCCTGCTCGTGTCCCAGTCGAAGATCAGCCGTCTGGAGAACGGCCGCCGCAGCATCAGCCAGCGCGACGTCCGCGACCTGTGCGGGGTCTACGAGGTCGAGGACCAGCGGGTCGTGGACTCGCTGATGGAGATGGCCCGGGACTCCAGACAGCAGGGTTGGTGGCACACCTTCGGGGACATCCCCTACAGCGTGTACATCGGTCTGGAGACCGACGCCGAGTCGCTGCGGGTCTACGAACCCCAGATCGTCACCGGCCTGCTCCAGACCCCGGCGTACGCCGAGGCGCTGGTGCGCGGTGCGCTGCCCGAGACATCGGCCGCGGAGATCGAGAAGCGGGTGGGCGTGCGCATGCGCCGCCAGGAGCGGATCACCACCGAGAACGAACCGCTGCGGCTCTGGATCGTCCTGGACGAGGCCGCGCTGCACCGGGTCGTCGGCGGCAAGCATGTGATGCGCGAGCAGCTGGAGCACCTCCTCAAGCTGTCCGAGCTGCCCCATGTCACCGTGCAGGTCATGCCGTTCGAGGTGGGCGCGCATCCGGGGCTCAACGGCCAGTACGCGATCCTGGAGTTCGCGGACGCGGCCGACTCCAGCGTGGTCTACCTGGAGGGCGTCACCAGCGACCTGTACCTGGAGAAGGCCCAGGACGTGCAGAAGTACGCCGTGATGTACGAGCATCTGCGGGCCCAGTCCCTCAGCGTGGAGGCGTCCCGGCAGTTGATCGACGAGACGGCCCGGAGGTACACCGACTAGGTCCCGGCCGCGGAGGGCGCGTCATCGTACAGGGTGAACGCGCTTCCCTGGAAGGCACGTTGGAATATGCCATCCGGTCGAGTGAACGCCGCCTCCGGCTGCGGCAGTTGCCCGGTAGCGTCGATCACGCCAATCGGACATCGCGTTGGCGTGAACCGCACTACCGCAACTCGCACACAGGAGTGGACATGGCACTGATTCAGGGCGCTTCGGAGACGTGGCTGAAGTCCTCCTACTCCGCGGGCAACGGCGCCTGCGTGGAGGTCAAGTCGCCCGTCACCGCCGAACTGGCCGTCCGTGACTCCAAGGTCGTCGAGGGGCCGGTCCTGGCCTTCCCCGCCGCCGCGTGGAACGCCTTCGTGGACTCGGTCAAGGCCTAAAGAGCTCGTCCCTGACCCTCGTTCCGACGAACACAACAGCACACGCACCACCCAAGAGCCCTCTCGACCAGACGCCGTCCTTGCCGAGAGGGCTCGGTCGTGCCCGGACTCAGCGGGCGCGCACCGGGAACGCCACGTCGCACACCGGGTCCTCGGGTCCCGCCGCCGTCCAGTCGGCGAAGTAGATCTCCCGGCAGGGCCCGGCAGGCTCCAGCCCCTCCCGGCCCAGCCACTCCTCCACCGCCTCGAACGCGGCGAGGATCTGCGGATGCGCCACCTGCGCCTTGGTGATCCGGACGTACGCCAGCCGGGCCGCCGGCTCCACCCGCACCCCGGTCTCCCGGCCCCGGCCCTGCCGTGCGGCCCAGGCCCGTGCCGCCGCCTCGTCGGCCACCGGCACGCAGGCCTCCGCGGGCCCGTCGCTCTCCGTCGACACCTCGGCGTGGTAGACGACGAACGGCGCCGCCGCCACGCCCCCGCACTCCCGGGCGGCGGCCTCGAGCCGGCCCAGCGAGGCGCCGATCCAGGCCGGCAGCTCGTCCGCCAGCGTGTGCCGCGACTCGGTGATCACCACCCGCGCCGGCACGTCCACCGTCTCGACCGCGAACTTCCCGTACATCTCTTCACTCCTCCCGGACAGCCGTCCACGGAGGTACTCGGCGAGGGTCCGCTGCCCGGCCAGCCGGGCCTCCACGTCCGCCCAGTAGGCGCCCAGCAGCCGGGCCGCCTCCCCGCCCTCGGCCCCGGCCACCTCGGCGATCCGGGCCAGCGGCATGTCCAGCCGCCGCAGCAGGGCCACCAGCCGGGCGCGCTCGACCTGGGCGGCACGGTAGTAGCGGTAGCCGCTCGATTCGTCGACGTACGCCGGGGCGAGCAGGCCGAGGCGGTCGTAGAGCCGCAGGGCCTTGGCGGACAGCCGGGCCCGCGCGGCGAACGCCCCGATGGTGAGCAGATCCTCGTGCACCGATGTCATCCTCCGTCGCCGGGCGGTTCCGTCCCGCCCGGCGACGGTGACGCTCGGCCCTGCCCCAGGGGCAAGGTCAAGCGGGTTCAGCCGAGCTGGGCCTCGATCGCCGCGACGACCTCCGCCGACTCCGGCTCGGCCTGCGGCGAGAACCGGGCGACGACGGTGCCGTCCCGGCCGATCAGGAACTTCTCGAAGTTCCAGCGGATGTCGCCGCTGTGGCCCTCCGCGTCCGCGAAGCCCACCAGGCGCTCGTACAGGGGGTGCCGGTCCTCGCCGTTCACCTCCACCTTCTCGGTCAGCGGGAAGGTCACGCCGTACGTCGCCGAGCAGAACTCGGCGATCTCCTCGGCGCTGCCCGGCTCCTGCCCGAGGAACTGGTTGCACGGCACGCCCAGCACGGTGAAGCCGCGCCCGGCGTAGCGCTCCTGGAGCTTCTCCAGACCCGCGTACTGCGGGGTCAGGCCGCACTTGGAGGCCACGTTCACGATAAGGACGGCCTGGCCGGCGTACTGCGGCAGGTTCGCGGCGCCGCCGGTGAGGGCGCCGATCTCGGTGTTCAGCACAGTGGTCATGGGCGCGATGGTATGCGGCCGAGGTGTCCTCGGGGCGCGCGCCCGCCCCTCATCCCGGCCCGAGCGGCGCGGCCGCCGTTACCACCGCGTCCCCGGCGGCGGTCCGGCCGTACAGCACCGACCGCCCGGTCCTGCGCCCCGCCACCAGACCCGCCTCCCGCAGCACCTTCAGATGCCGCCCGACCGAGCCGAGACCCTGCCCCGTCACCGCCGTCAGCTGGCTGGTGGTCATGGGGGAGCCGAGGAGGGCCAGGACGCCCGCGCGGGCCGGGCCGAGCAGGGCCCCGAGGGCGGCCGGGACCGCGCGGGCCCCGGGGTCGGCGAGGACGCCCGCGCAGGGGTAGACCAGCGCGTACCGCTCCCCGTCGTCCCAGGACACCCAGCCGTGCCGCTGCGGGGTGACCGGCACGAAGAGCATCTCGGCGCCGGAGATCTCGCGCGGCGGGTACGCGTGCAGGTTGATCTGGAGCCGGTTCTGGCCCAGCCAGCGGGTGCGGCCGGGCCGCAGCGAGTCCAGCACGCTCACCCAGCCGCCCCGCCCGGCCTGCGCGGTCCGCGCGGCCACATCCGCCTCCAGCACCCGCCGCTGCCGCTGCCAGTACGGCCGTACGGACTCCCGCCACACCCGGTCGAGGAGCGCGGCCGCCCGCTCGGGCAGGTCCTCGCGGTCCAGCACGGCGGGCAGCGGACCGGCGAGGGCGGTGCGCAGATGCGCGCGGGCGAGGTCCGGCGCGACCGAGCGCACCCGGGCGACCTCCGCGGCGAACTCCTCCCCGTCGCGGGGCGTGGGGGTGAGGAAGTCGGCGATCCACTCCCGGCCGAGACCCGCCCGTACCAGCCGGTCCGTCACCGGGTCGGCCGCCAGCAGGGCCTGGTACCGGGGCAGATGGGCCCGCAGCCACTCCCGCTCACCGGGATGCGCCGCCTCGCCCGCGTGCAGCAGCTTCAGCCGCGCGAACGTCTCCGCGAGCGGCGAGATCACGAACCGGCTGCGCGCGAGCGTGTCCGCGTTGAGTTCCCACCAGCCCACCGCCACCGCCCCCGAACCGCTTCCCGTCGTACGCCCTTCGCACAGCACGCCCTTCGCACGGTACGACCCATCGCGCGGGGACGGCCATTCGCGCGGGGACGGCCTTTCGCGCTGCCGCGAAACAATAACGGCCCGGTCCGCCCCGGCCGAGACTCCCCGGTGTGACCAGCTACAGATCCCTTTTCCACACCCCCGAGTTCACCCCGCTCTTCCTCGGCTCGGCCGCGCAGACGGCGGCCGGCACCGTCGGCGGCCTCGCCCTCGGCACCCTCGTCTACCGGGCCACCGGTTCCCCGCTGCTGTCGGCGGTGAGCATGTTCGGCCCCTCGCTGGCCCAAGTGCTCGGTGCCACCGTCCTGTTGTCAGGCGCCGACCGGCTGCCTCCGCGTACGGCCCTGACGGCGATCGCGCTCGTCTTCGCGGCGGGCACGGCGCTCCAGGCACTGCCCGGACTGCCGGTCGGCGCGGTCTTCGCCGTGCTGCTCGTGACGGGCCTGGTGGCCTCGCTCGGCGGCGGGGTCCGCTGGGGTCTGCTGAACGAGATCCTCGCCAAGGACGGCTACCTCCCCGGGCGTTCGGTGTTCAACATGATGAGCGGGCTGACGCAGATCGCGGGTTTCGCCACCGGTGGGGCCCTGCTGGCCGCGCTGTCGCCCCGCGTCTGCCTGCTCCTGTCGGCGGCCCTTTACCTGACGGCCGGGCTCGCGCTGCGCCTCGGCCTGTCCGCCCGCCCGCCCCGCAGCACGGGCCGCCCCTCCGCCTCGGCCACCTGGCACACCAACTCCCTCCTCTGGTCCGACCGTTCACGCCGTCTCACCTATCTGGGCCTGTGGCTGCCCAACGGCATGGTCGTCGGCTGCGAGTCGTTGTACGTGTCGTACGCCCCGCACGCGGCCGGCACCCTCTTCGCCTGCGCGGCGCTCGGGATGTTCGCCGGGGACGTCACGGTGGGCCGGCTGCTGCCGCCCCGGGTGCGCCGGAGGCCGGCAACGCCCCTGCTGCTCCTGCTCGCGCTGCCCTACCTGGCGTTCGCCGCGCACCCGCCGCTGCCGCTCGCCGCGCTCTGCGCCACCCTCGCCTCCGTCGGCTTCGGCGCGAGCCTCGTCCAGCAGGAGCGGCTGATGGACCTCACCCCAGATGAACTGGCGGGACAGGCACTCGGGTTGCACTCCTCCGGCATGCTGACCATGCAGGGGGTGAGCGCGGCGGCCGCGGGCGCGGTGGCCCAACTGACCACCCCGGCCACGGGGATGGCCCTGATGGCGACGGGGTCGGTGGCCGTGACCCTGGTACTGGCCGCGGCCGGCCGGCGCACCCCCCGCCCCCTGCTCACCCCTTCGGCGGCGGCGGAAGGGTCTGCTCGGTCCAGATGACCTTGCCGGTGGGGGTGTAGCGGGTGCCCCAGCGATGGGTCATCTGGGCGACGATGAACAGCCCCCGGCCGCCCTCGTCGTCGCTCGCCGCGTGCCGCAGGTTCGGGGTGGTGTGCCCGGTGTCGGAGACCTCGCAGGTCAGGGTGCGATCGCGGATCAGGCGCACCTGGATGGGCCCGCCGGCATAGCGGATGGCGTTGGTGACCAGCTCGCTGACGATGACCTCGGTGGTGAACGCCAGCTCGTCCAGCCCCCAGTCGTCCAGCTGCTTGCTGACGCTGCTGCGCAGCGCGGCGACCGCCGCCGGGTCGGCGGCCGGTTCCCACTGGGCGAGCCGGGTCCGGTCGAGCAGCCGGGTGCGGGCCAGCAGCAGGGTCGCGTCCTCGTCCACCGCCCCGGTCAGCATCGTGGTGACCGTCTGCTCGCACAGTCCGGTCAGGGACCCCCGGTGGCCGGTGAGGGAGCCGGCGAGCCGGCGCAGCCCCGCGTCCTGCCGGTCGGACGCCTGGAGCAGACCGGCGGTGAACAGGGCGAGGATGCTGCCCGGGGCGAGCCGCAGCTCGGTGCTCCGGTACGGCAGGCCGCTGACCCCGAGGGGCGGCCCCGGCGGCACGTCGAGGTCCCGGGCGACGCCCGTGTCCCCGGCCACCAGCACCGGCGGCGGCCCGCCCGCGCGCGCCATGCTGCACCATCCGGAGACGGGGTCGTACACCGCGTACAGGCAGGTCACCATCGCCTCGTCGGCGGGCGGCGGGGCATGGCCCTGGCGGGTGGTGCCGCTCGGGGCGGGGGCGCGTTCCCGTTCCTGGGCGTTCTGCTCGGCGAGGTCGTCGAGCCGGGTGAGTACCTCGTCCGGGGCCAGGTCGAGGCGGGCGAGGACCCGCAGCCCGGTGCGCAGCCGGCCCATGGTCGCGGCGGCGGGCAGCCCGTGTCCGAGCACGTCCCCGACGACCAGGCCCACCCGGGTGCCGGACAGCGGGATCACGTCGTACCAGTCGCCGCCCACCCCGGACCCGTTGTCGGCGGGCAGATAGCGGCTCGCCGTCTCGCACGCGGTCTGCGGGGGCAGCCGGCCCGGCAGCAGGCTGCGCTGGAGCTTGAGCGCCGTGCTGTGGCCCCGGGTGACGACCGGCAGCAGCAGCAGGCCGATCGCGAGCGTGCCGAGCCCGAGGACGGTCACCCCGCCGACCCGCCCGACCACCGGGAGGTCGACGGTGCTGGCGCCGTACCCCGGTTCGGCGTAGACGAAGAAGGCGGCGTACACGAACAGCAGCACCATGAGCAGCCCGCCGAGCCCCGGCATCAGGCCCTTGCAGATCAGGTCGTGGGGGCTGCGGGTGAGGACCTTGCGGTGGTACCAGAGGCAGGCGAAGCCGGTCAGACCGTACTGGAAGGCGATCGCGAGACCGACGGAGTCGACCGAGTCGGCGAGGACGTTGCTGCTGAACGACGACAGCAGGACCAGCAGCGCGACGGAGGCCACGCCCATGCCGAGCGTGGCCCAGGTCGGGGTGAGGAACCTGCGGTGCACCCGGGCGAACCGGGCGGGCACCGCCTTGTGCACGGCCATCGAGAAGACGGTTCTGGCCAGCGGCAGGATGGTGGTCTGGGCGGAGGCCAGCGCCGAGGTCAGCACCATCAGGATCAGCAGCCGGGACAGGAACAGCCCGGTGCCGCCACTGCCGAAGACCGCTTTCCCGAGCGCCGAGAACACGTCGTCGTGGTGATCGGCGTTGCCGAGTCCGATACCCGTGCCGCCGATGCCCGCGAAGGACTGCGCCGAGGTGGCGACCAGCCCGTACATGACCAGCAGCAGCACGGGGGAGAGCACCGCGGCCCGCCCGGGGACGCGGGTGCTGTCGACGGTCTCCTCGTTGACGGACACGGCGGTGTCCCAGCCCCAGTAGATGAAGACGCCCGCGAGGACGCCCGAGGTCAGGGCCCGCACGGAGGACACCTCGAAGGGGTTGAACCAGGACGCGGAGACATGGATGGCGGTCGGGGGCGGATCGGTGTAGACGCGGACCAGCGCGGCGACGGCGAACAGCAGCAGGACCGCGACCTCCAGACACAGCAGCCAGCGCTGTACGGCCGCGGAGACCGTGATACCGACGTAGCAGATCACGGTGAGCAGCCCGATCCAGACGACCCCGGCGACCGTGACCCACAGCCGGCTCTCGCTCAGCCCGTGCAGCCCCACCAACCGGAATCCGTAGGCGCCGGCGACGGTGGCGAGGTTCGCCATGACGATGATGTTGGCGACGATCAGCCCCCAGCCGCCCATCCATCCGGTCCGCGGTCCGAACGCCCGCGTCGCCCAGGTGAAGGTCGTCCCGCAGTCCGCGTCGCTCGCGTTCAGCTCCCGGAAGGCGTACGCGATCAGCAGCATCGGCACGAACGCCAGCATGGTCACGATCGGCGCCTGGAGCCCGACGCCCGCCACGATGATCCCCAGTGTGGCGGCCAGACTGTACGCGGGTCCGGTCGACGCCAGCGCCATGACGACCGAGGAGAACATCCCCAGCGCGTTCCCGCGAAGCCCCTTCCGCCCCACGCCGGAACCCGGAGCGGGCCGCCCCCCGGACACACCCCTGCTCCCGAAAAGCCTCACATTCGATTCCAACGCGGGGGTGGCCGGCGTGCAAATACAGGAGCGGCCGACGGAGGAGGCGGAGCGGTCCCTCCCTCGCCCGCTCCCTCCCCCGCCCCACGCCCGGTCGCGTGCGCGTCCCCCGTGGGGCAGCATGAGGCCGTAACCGGGTGATCAAGGATCAACCGGACATCGATGGTCGGCCGGAAGGGAACGGATGCCATGCGTAGCGGTGTGTCGAGGGGCGGACGACGGCTGCGGTTCCGGAGCGCGAGCGCGGCCGCCGTCGCGGTACTGGCCACCGCGGGCACCCTGACGCTCACGGCCTGCGGCGGCAGCGGCGGCGGCACGACCGTCAGCCCCCGCCCCACACCTCCCGCCACGGAGTCCTTCACGGGCACCCCGCCCTCCCCTCTCTCCTCGGCCGCCTCCTCCGCCGTCGCCTCGGCCCGCGCGTCCGCGTCCGCCGCGGCCTCCTCCGCGTCGGCGCGGGCCGACGAGTTCGAGGCATCGGTCTCGGCGGCGGCCGAACGGGCGAACCAGGAGGCCCACAAGCGGCTGGCGAACGTACAGGGCCGGGGCAACGCCGCCGCCGACGTCTCCCTGAGCGGAATCCCCCGCGCCCAGGTGAACGACCTCCAGGCCGCCCATGTCAACATCCACAACTCTTCGGACAAGACGGCCGACTTCGCTGTCCAGGTCGACTTCCGCGACCCGAACGGCAAGGTCGTCGAGACCCGCTACGTCGGCGCCGAGAACGTCCGCCCCGGCCAGACGGTCCACCCCTACGCCATCAGCCACCAGCCCCCGCAGCCGATCCTGAAGCCGGAGGTGGCGAAGGCGGAGCGGTACTGAGAGCGGCACCGAGGAAGCGGTGTTCCCGCGGCGGCCCCGCGGGAACTTCCCGCGAGTCCCGACGGAGCCCCGACCCCCTCCGGGAAGGACGCACGTCCGGCCCGCCGTCGGTAGCCGTCAGCATGGGCGGATCGTGGCGACCGGGTGTGACAGTCACGTCGGGGTCACCGGTTGACGACCCGTGCGGGTGCCCCTCCTCGGGGAGACGCGGGTACCCCCTCCGGGGAGGAGTCACACGCGGGGCCGCAGGCGCATGGCCAGGGCGGGGCACTGGTTGACGGCGCGGCGGGCGTCGTGCTCCTGCCAGGGGGCGACCTGGATGGTGGTCGAGGTGGGGTAGCCGTGCGGGCCGAGGCGGACGAGGTCGGGCGCCAGCACGGCGCACAGACCGTGACCGGAGCAGCGCGACCAGTCCACCTCCAGCCGGGCGGTCCGCGCGGGCGGCAGGGGCAGTGCTCCTCGTACGGGAAGGCCGCAGCCGGGCCCGGACAGATGGGCGTCCACGTCCTCGGCGAAGACGTGCAGCGCGGTGAGCAGGAAGCGGGCCGTGCCGTCCGGGTGCGAGCAGGCGCCACCGGCCTGGGCCGCGCCGAGGGCTCGCCGGGCGTCCTCCACCACCGTGGGCTCGGCCGCGCCGGCGGCCAGCATGGCCAGGGCCTCGGCGGCTTCCGGCAGGCCGCTCTTGCACGGTCCGCACTGGCCGCTGGACTCGGCCGCCAGCCATGCCGCGACCTGGGCGATCTCGCCGAGCGGGCACGTGTCGTCGGGGAGCGTGACGACGGCGCCCGCCCCGAGGGTTCCCCCGAGGCCGGAGAGGCCGGCCCGGGAGAGCGGCGCGTCGACGGCGTCCGACGGGTGCAGCCAGGCACCGTGGTAGCCGCCCACCGATACGCCGATGCCCGCCCTGAGACCGCACGCGTCCAGCACCTGGCCCAGCGGGGCACCCGACGGAACCTCGACGACGAGCGGATCGGCGCCCGGCCGGTTGACGGTGAGCAGGATCGTGCCGGGTTCGGCGGCGGTGCCGACGGCCGCGTAGCCGCTGGGCCCGAGCCGGGCGGCGACGGCGAGTTGCGCCCAGGTCTCGGCGTTGGAGAGCAGCGTCGGCCGACGGCGCACCCCGCCGGCCGCGCCGCCGGCCGCGCGGGCCTTCACCGGTGCAGGCGCCACCGGCAGACCGTTGACGCCGCGGATCAGGGCCCCGGACTCGCCGGACACGAAGCGTTCGGGGAGGCATATCGTCCGGGCCGGGCAGGGAAGTTCGCGCTCGGCGAGGGCGGCCGGGACCGAGATCTCGCCGGGGCCGCCCGCGGCGACGCCGATCACGATCTCCTCGGCGCCGAACGCGGCGGCGGCCAGGCAGGCGCCGTCCAGGACCAGGTGGGGCGCGCGGGCGAGCAGCATCTTGTCCTTGGCGCTGGCCGGTTCGCCCTCCGCGCCGTTCACCACGACGACCGGCGGCGCGCCGGTGCGGTCGGCGGTGGCGAGCGTGGCCCGCGCCTTGCGGGCGAACGGGAAGCCGGCGCCGCCGCGCCCGGACAGCCCGACGGCCTCCGCGAGGGCGAGCAGCCCGTCCCGGTCCGACGGGCGCAGGGGCGGGTGGACACGGGTGTGGGCGGCGAGGTCCAGGCGCTGGTGACGGTCCAGACCGGCGGTCAGCCGGGCCGTGCCCAGCCGGCGCACCTCGGGCAGCTTCAGCGGGGCCTTCTTCATTCGTTGCTCCCGGGCTGGGCCAGGCGGAGCGGCCGGGGCACCGGTCGCGCGGCGTGTTTGGGCTGTCCGGGCATACCGGCCGGCGTCGCGGGCCGGCGGGCCGCCGGCGCCCCCGCGGGCCAGGTGATGGGGCCGGTGTCGGCGGTGGGCCGGGCGGACAGGGCGGTCAGCGCGGAGGGACGGACGGCGGCGGGCTGGTACGTCCTGGCGCCGCGCCGCCGCCGGATCGAGGGCCGGTGACGGCCCAGGCAGGAGCCCAGGTAGGAAAGGACACGGACCAGCAGTGCGAGCGCCACCAGGGCCGCGCACAGGCCGTAGCCCCAGAGCACCCATGGGTGTGCCGCGCGCCCCGCCGTCAGGCCGTGGGCCAGGGCGACCGGCCAGCACAGGTACGCCGTCGAGTGCAGCACCCGCCACAACCAGGGGCGGCGGCCGGCGAACCGGCCGCGGAACACGCCGGTGGCCGTGATCAGGACGAGCAGGTCGGCGGCGATGGTGCCCAGGCTCACCGCGAGTGCGGCGCCGCCGGTGAAGGGGACCACCGCCGTCTGCGGTGCGGCGTGCCGCTCGACGACCTTGACCGCGATGTGGGTCGCCAGGAAGCCGAGCGCGGCGACGGCGCTCGCCCGGTGCACGGACTGCACGGCCACCCGCAGCCGGGGGGTCAGCACCAGCCGGTCGGTCGCGGCCAGCCCTGCTGCCACCACGGCGGTCAGCGAGATCAGCGTGAAGACGCCGGCGAAGTAGTCCAGGAAAGCCATCATCCGGCCGGCCACCGCGACCGACGCGGCGCCGGTCACAGGACGGGCGAGCAGGACGACGCTGGACATGGGGCACCTTCTTCCTTTTCTCGGTCACGCGCTCAGGCCGTGGCGGGGCCGGATCGGGATTCCGCATGCCGGTGTCGGGGAAAGGCACCGCCGGAGAGTGCTGGCGTCGGCGGTGCCGCGGGACAGGTGCCATCGTTAGCCCGTCCCACGGCCTGATCACAATGTTCCCGGTACGGCTCCGGACCGTAGTGAGCCCGCCGGCGGCACCGGTTCCCCGGTTATGGAACGGCGTTTCTCGTCCACGATCGTGCCTAGTAGTCACCGAATGTGCCGTGACCAGGTTCACCGTGCGGAGGCCGGCCGCGGTGCCGGGACCCGGGTCGGGTGATCGCCCGGCCGGAGGCACCGCGCCCGCGAAGAGCGCGGTACGCGCGGGGGCCGCGCCGGCGGACGGCTCCGGCCGGGATCGTTGCGGCCCGCTTCGGCGACTTCCGCCGTTGGCGCCCTATTTGCCGATAAATTCTCGATAGTTGATTCCTGGAATTAATAGGGTGACGCTTTTCACACGTGCTGCAGACTCTCGGCGGAATCCTCATGCGGAGCGCCATGTCACCACAGAGTTCAGAGGATATTCAGAGGTGTTCGCGAACCCGGCTCCCCCAGCTTCGCGAAAGAGGCCATTTCCTGACATCCCCTCTGCGCCCTTCTTGCCGAACACGCCGATGGGGCACCCGGATTCGTGTAGCGTCTGCCGCCATCAGCGAGCCGCCCGTGTGGGAAAGGGGACCATCCGCAGGCGGCTCGCCCTCGGGGGCATTGGTGTCATCCCCCGTGCGAGCGCACTCCGAGTACGGCGGCTGCGGCCGCCCGCCCCGTCCGTGCGTTCCGCGGGCAGGTCGATGCGAGGAGCTCACAACGTGCTGAGGGACAAGGCGCCGAGCAGGCGCGGTCCTGTCGTCGCCGGATCCGCCAGGTGGCTGGTCGTCGCCGTGACGGTGGTCGGAGTCACCGTGCTCCTGACCCCGGAGGCCGTCGCCGCCGCGCCACCGATACCGGGATCACCGTTGGACGCGTACCGCGCCCACGTGCCGTACGACACGGGCGTGCACCAGATCGCGAGGCTGGCCGCGCTCATCGCCTACGCGCTGATGGTCTCGACGGTCGTCCTGGGGGTGATGCTGAGGCTGCGGTTCATGCAGCGCGCCGTCAACAGGGCCACCTTCTACGGCGCCCACATGACGCTGGCCCTCTCGGCGATGATCTTCGGGGGCATCCACGGCCTGACGTTCCTCTACCAGCCGATCTGGCGGATCGGCTGGGCGCAGCTGACGCTCCCCTTTCTCGGCGGCGTCCAGCGCCTCCCCGTGGGAATGGGCATCCTCGGGACGGAACTGGCGATCGCCGTGGCCTGCTCGGTGTGGCTGCAGAACCGCCTCGGCTACCACCGCTGGCTGCGGGTCCACCAGTTCGGCTACGTGTCTTTCGCACTGATCTGGCTGCACGTCTTCCTCGTCCACCCGGAACCACGCCACCTGAACCTGGTCGCGGTCGGCGTGGCGGCGGGGGCCGGAACGGTGCTGCTGGCCTTCCTCGTCCGCCTCTTCCCCTCACGCAGCAGGCTGCGCCAGCGGGCCTTTCCCGGCGGATCCGGAGTCTCCAGGTGAACCATCCCCATCCCGGGTATCCGCCGGAACACCTCCCGCCCGCGCCCCCGGGACACCGCCACGGGGTCGTACCGTTCATCCCCCAGCAGGCACAGCCGGGCGGCGCGCGCCCGGAACGGCGGGCCCCGGCCCAGCTCCCGGCCGTGCCCCCGCTCACCGCCGAGTCGTTCGACCTGCCGCGCCCCGCGCTGGTCCCGGAGGGCGAGCCCGTACGGATCGGCGTGGACAACAACCGCTGCCACATCTACGGGATATGCCAGCAGGAGGCACCCGAGGTCTTCCGTGTCTCCGAAGGCGGCTCGCTGCACTACACCCGGGCGGTGCCGGCCCAGTTCGCGGCCAAGGCGCGGCAGGCGGTGCGCTGCTGTCCCATGCAGGCGATCAAGATCGAGGGAGGGCGTACCCGCGCCGCCGGTACCGCCGGCGAAGGGCTTCCCGGGCGTCCGCTGCGCAGTGGTGCGTCGGCGCGGGCGAGCCGCAAGCGCATCGTCGTCGCCGGCGCGGGCCTGGCCGGCCTGAGCGCCGCGAGCCGCCTCAGGGAACGCGGGTTCGACGGAGAACTCGTCATCGTGGGCGAGGAGGCACACCGCCCCTACAGCCGCCCGCCCCTGTCCAAGCAGTTCCTCTCCGGTGAACTGACCGCGGAGCAGATGACGTTCAGGGCGGAGGAGGCGCTGGACGCCCACTGGCTGCTGGACACCGGGATCGTCGGCCTCGACCTCTACGGCGCGGCCGTGCACCTGCGGGGCGGCGAGCGGCTTCCCTTCGAAGGGCTGGTCGTGGCCACCGGAGTGGACGCCAAGCGGCTGCCCGAAGCCCCGCTCTTCAGCGATCGCATCCGCACGATCCGCACCCTGGACGACGCCGCCTCGGTACGGCGGGCGATGGATGCCGCGGCCGCCCGCCACGTGGTGATCCTGGGCGGCGGATTCGTCGGCTGCGAACTGGCCTGCACACTCCGTGCCCGCGGCCTGGACGTCACCCTGGTCGTGCACAGCGCACCGCTGCTGCGCCGGGTCCTCGGCGAGCGGGTCGGGGCCGTGGTCGGCGACATCCAGGGCAGGGCGGGCGTCGACGTACGGCTCGGCACCAGGATCACCGACTGGCAGGACCACGGTGACGTACTCAGGCTGCGCCTGGACGACGACGATGTGATCGACGCGGACTTCGTCGTCCTCGGCCTGGGCAGCGAACCGCGCACGGAATGGCTGCGCGACAGCGGACTGGACGTTTCCGACGGTGTGCTGTGCGCTCCCACCTGCCACGCGATCGACCGCTGGGGCCGCCCCACCCCGCACGTCGTCGCCGCGGGTGACGTGGCCCGCTGGCCCAACCTGCGTTTCGACGCGGAGCCGCGCCGCACGGAGCACCTCATCCACGCGGTGGAGATGGGCCAGCATGCCGCGGACGCCCTGTTGCGCGGCCCGGACCGCGCCGCACGCTTCGCACCGGTGCCGCGCTTCTGGTCCGAGCAGCACGGCACCCGCATCCAAGCGGTGGGAGTCCCCGCTCTCGGAACCGATGTGGAGATCACCGAAGGGTCGCTGCGCTCCGAGCGCTTCGTCGCCCGCTACACCCGTGAGACCGCCTACGGTCCGCAGATCGTGGCGGCCGTCGCCTTCGACATGCCCCTGGAACTCCTCGAATACCGCGACCAGATCGGCCGGTCCCGTCCGCGCTCGCGGGCCCTGAACAGAAGGAGCAGACGATGAGCCGAGGCGGACGTGCACGTGGCCGCCGCTCCAGGCGCCCACCGGCCGGCGGGCTGCTGTACTGGGCGTTGAGCCTGCCCGCGCGCCTGCATCTGCGGTGGCTGGTGATCGCCGTCGTGACCGCGGCCGTGATGGGTGCCTACGCCAGAGTGCTTGTCACCGCCGCGCCGATGCCGCCGAGCAAGGCACCGGCCACCTCGGCGGCCGGGGGAGACGGCTCCGGCTCGGACGGCCCGAGGGCGACAGAAGCCCCGAGGAAGAGCGACCCCGGGCAATGAGGTGGTGCGACGTCACGCGGCATGCGGTCCGTCGTGCGGGCCGCGGCCCCCGCGCCGTGTGTCCGCCGCGGGCGTCGGCGCCGGCCGGAGCGCTTTCCCGGCGACCGTCGGGCCACGGGTCAGGACGCTCCTGTCGTCGTCTGCGCCGGCTGCGTGGTGGAGGCCGGGGCGTTCGCCGGGGCCTGCGGGTTGCTGCCGGAGGAGTGCCCGACAGCGCCGGGCACCGGTCGGGAGACGCTCGGCAGTACGTGAGCGTACCCGGCCGAGAGCAGAAGGGTTGCCGCTGCCGCGGCGGTGGCCGTTCGGCGGGTTGTGGCACCCACTCGCCGAAGACCGTGTTCGCGCTGCCGTACCGGGTCGGAGTCGTGCATGGGCATCATGGGTCGGCCTCCTAGGGTCGAAGGCGGTGCCGCGAGGCGCTCGTCCGGCTCGCGGACACCATGTCATCAGCGTGCGTCGCGCCGTGTCGGAAAGCCGTTCGGGAAAGCTTCAGATGCGGCAAAGCCGGGCCACTGCGTCAGCGGTTCCGGCGCGTGCCCGTCCTCCGGCCGATCCGGGGAGTCGTCCGCGGCGTTCTAGGCTTGGTGCCGTGCAACAGGAAGCGGGCTCTCGGACGGCTCCCGACGCGCTCACGGTGCTGGTCGTCGAGGACGACCCGGGGCTTGCCGGGTCGCTGGTGCGCGGCCTGGACCGGGCCGGGTACCGGGCGACCAGTGTCGGCACCGCACGCGGTGCGCTCACCCACGTACCGGTACCCGACGTGGTCCTGCTCGACCTCGGCCTGCCTGACATGGACGGCATCGAGGTCTGCCGGAGGCTGCGCCGTCAGTCGGACGCGGCGATCATCGTGGTGACCGCCCGCGGCGAGGAGGGCGACCGTGTCGCCGCGCTCGACGAAGGTGCCGACGACTACCTGGTCAAGCCCTTCGGCCTGGCGGAGCTGCTGGCGCGTATCAGGGCCGTACTGCGCCGCATCCGCCCCGCCGGGCCCGAGCTGCTGACTCACGGCCCGCTCGTCGTCGACCCCCGCACCCGCAAGGTGACCGTCGGTGGGGAGGAAGTCGGGCTGACCCCCAAAGAATTCGACATCCTCCAGTGCCTCGCCGCCGATCCGGGCCGGGTCGTGACGCGCCAGGAGATCCTGGAACGCGCGTGGGACGCGCACTGGTACGGGCCCACGAAGGTGCTGGACGTCCATATGGCCGCGCTGCGCCGCAAGCTGGGTGTGCCCGGACTGGTCGAGACGGTCTACGGGCGCGGTTTCCGCCTCGGCGAGGTCGGCTGAGTGCCATGACCCGTCGTATCGCGCTCAGCGTCCTCGCCCTGATCACCGCGATCCTGGTGCTGGCGGTGGTGCCGCTCGGCCTGATCATGACGCAGCGCGAGCAGACCTCGTTCCGGGACGAAGCGGCCGCGAGGGCGAGGTCGATCGCCTCGGCGGCCGAGGAGTATCTCTCCGACCACAAGTCGGGGGCAGCCGCGCGGAGCCTGGTCGAGGACGCCCACAAGAGGGGCGAGTGCGCGACCGTCTACGACAGCGCCGGCCATGTGGTGCTCTCGACGGCCTGTTCCGACGTGGCCGGGGACGATTCCGCGAGGTTGGTGGCCTCCGCGCTCGCCCACCCCGGCACCCGGGTGCGTCAGGACGACCAGTGGCTCACCGTCGCCGTGCCGATCGGTGACACCGCGGACGCCGCCGGGGTCGCCGTCCTGAGCCGGTCCGCCGATCCGCTCCACGACCGGATCCTGGCGATGTGGGGCTGGCTCGCGCTGATCGGTATCGGCGGCCTCGGCACCGCCGTGCTGATGTCGGTGCTGCTGGCCCGCTGGGTCGGACGTCCGCTTCGGGTGCTGGACCAGGCGGCACAACGGCTGGGCGAGGGAGCGCTGGACGCGCGGGCGCCCGTCGAGGCGGGACCGCAGGAGGTGCGCCGCCTCGCGGCGACGTTCAACACGATGGCCGCCCGCACCGAGGCCCTGGTGCACGGTCACCGGGCGGTGGTCGCCGATGTGTCGCACCAGCTGCGCACCCCCCTCGCGGCCCTCCGGTTGCGGCTCGACCTGCTCGCCGCCGACGCCGAAGGGGACACCGCCGAGGAACTGGCCGACGCGCAGGGTGAGATCGCCCGTCTGTCCCGGCTGGTCGACGGCATGCTGGCGGTGGCCCGCGCCGAGCACGCGGTGCCGCGACCGGTGGCGATCCGGGTGGACCGCCTCGTGGCCGAGCGGGTCGCCGCCTGGGAGCCCGTCGCCGACGCGGGCCGCGTCCGGCTCGCCGCCGACTGCCGTCCCGGGCTCACCGCCTTCCTCGGCAAGGGCGACCTGGAGCAGGTGCTCGACAATCTGATCGCCAACGCCCTCGACGCGGTCCAGGAGGGCGGCCGGGTGGTGATCACAGGCAAGCGGCAGGGCGGAACGGTTCAGCTGCGGGTCGCCGACAACGGCCCCGGGATGCCCGAGACCGTGCGGGAGACCGCGTTCCGCAGGTTCGGCAACCCCGAGGCGAGCGGTACCGGGCTGGGCCTGGCCATCGTCCACCGGCTGGTCACCGTCAATGGGGGCACCGCCGACCTGCAGGAGTCGCCCGGTGGTGGTCTGACCGTGGCGCTCTCGCTGCCCGCGGTCCGACGTGGCCGCGAGCGCGGCGGCCGGTCCGGGGCCGACGGTACGCGGACGAGCCGCGCCTGAGCGGGTCAGAGCCGCGCCGGACCCGCTCCGGCCTTCCCCTCCCCTCCCCTCCCCTCCCCTCCCC
>NZ_LBDA02000072.1 GCF_000980885.2 Streptomyces malaysiense
GGCAACGGTTGCGGCATATCGGTGCGGGCCAGTTGATCCAGCCCCGGCGGCATGGGAGAAGATAAGAGGGCAGGCACGGTCTTCACTTGTGATCATGGGACTTCGACACTCACATGATCACGCAGACCGTGCCTGCAGCCGCATCCGGACCTACCTACAACCGACATGACGGCCCATCAGCGAATCAACCGCCCAACTCGCGAGCACGCAACGGCCCTGGGGCCATCCTTGGGACGGGCCGCTCCCGTGCGGGAGAGAAGCGTGCGGGCGGCCCGGGGGAAGCGCGCTCTGGGCTGGGAGCGGTGTGGGGCGCGCAGAGCTTGGCGGAATCGGAGGCGCGGTGGCAGTGCGGGTGAGCTGGCGGGGTGACGGCTTTCGCCCCGAGAGTCAGGCGCCGTGACAGTTGTCGTACCCCCGCCCTTCCCCGCACCAGCACCCCGCCCCCCTTCCCGGAGGCCACGCCACGGCCCTGCCCCTTGCCGCCAGTGTCGTCGCGTACTGGGGGAGCAGGGTCGGGTCGTCCGGGGAGGTCGCCTCCGAGGCGGCGAAGGCTTCGTAGGAGGGGACCGTGCCGGTGACGATGCCGAGGTTGTCGGTGCCGGAGGTGGAGAGTTCGCGGAGGGAGGACTCTATGGTCGAGAGGTGCGCGGCGTGGGAGGGGTACTCCGTGGAGAGGGTGGGGTAGGCCGAGAGGAGTTCGGCCAGTTCCGGGGCCGGCCAGTGCAGGACGGCCACCGGGAAGGGGCGGGAGAGGGCCTCGCGGTAGGCGCCCAGTTCCGTGCGCAGGCGGGAGATCTCGGCCTCCAGCTCGGCCGGGTTGTCCGAGCCGAGGGACCAGACGCGCTTCGGGTCGTGCAGCTCGTCCAGGGAGACCGGTGCCGTGTGCAGGGTGTCGGCCAGGGTGTCCCAGTCGTCGTGCGGCAGGCCCCGCATGCGGCGGACGCGGTGGCGGCCGTAGAGGAGGGGGTGCAGGGTCTGCGGGGGCTCCGCGGGGTCGGGGAGCAGCAGGCGCGCCGCCTGCGTGAACGTCTCCTCCGCCGACTCCAGCTCGTCGTGGGACTCCAGGGCCTCCGCGATGATCATCCAGGGGCCCGGCTCGGCCGGGGCTGTCGTGCGGATGCCCTCGATGATCGCGCGTGCCTCGGCGTCGTGGCCGTACTCCCAGAGGTTGGACGCCTTCAGGGCCCGTACCAGCGACGGGCTCTCCAGGGCGGCCGGGGTGGACAGCAGGCGGTCGTAGAGGGTGGTGGCCGCGGGACGGTCGCCGGACAGCTCCAGGTGGGCCGCCGCCCGCAGGAGCAGGGCCTCGGCGTCCTCCGGGTACAGGCCGGCGGTCCGCTCCAGGCGTGCCGCTTCGGCGGTGTGGTCGACGTTCTCGGCAGGCGTGTCGGGGCGCATGGGGGACACCGTACTGCCGGGCGCCGACAAACGTGAGGGCGGTCCGCCGGGGTGATCCCTCAGGGGGACACCTCGCATATACCGGCCTCTGTCTGGATATGGCGGCCCTCCGGTCTCCGGAGGGCGGGAGACCGGAGGGAGGTGTCCGGGCCACTGCTGACCCGGCCCGCCGCACACAGGACCACTCGCTATCTTCTGTGCGTACATCGACATCCACGCAGACATCCGGTCTGTGTGGACATCTGGACTGGGGCCGGGATGCGCGTGACGGGGGAGTTGGTCCACGCCGAGCAGGAGGGGCGGCGAGCGGGCCGGACGGAGGGCGGGGACGCCGGGGCGGGTGCGCTGCCCAGGTACTGGCCGCTGCTGCTCGTCGGGGCCGCCGTCGTGCCCGGCACGCTGCTCTTCCTCGTCGGGCGGTGGGGCGACGCCCCGGCCGTGCAGGCGTGGCGGACCGTGTGCCTGGCCGTGACCGTGCAGGCGTTGCCGTTCCTGCTGCTCGGCACGGCCCTGTCGGGGGCGATCAACGCCTTCGTGCCCGAGCGGGTGTTCCGGCGCATGCTGCCCCGGCGGCCCCTGCTCGCCGTTCCGGTGGCGGGGGTGGCGGGGGTCGTGCTGCCGGGGTGCGAGTGCGCGTCCGTGCCGGTGGCCAACAGCCTCATCGGGCGGGGGGTCACCCCGGCCGCCGCGTTCGCCTTCCTGCTGTCCGCGCCGGCCATCAACCCCGTCGTCCTCACCGCCACCGCGATCGCCTTCCCCGGTGATCCGGCCATGGTGCTGGCCCGGCTGCTCGCCTCGCTCGCGACGGCGGTCGCCATGGGCTGGCTGTGGCTGCGGTTCGGGCGCAGCGAGTGGCTGCGGCCCGCCGTGCGGCACACCGGGCACCAGGCCGGGCACAGCCGTTGGGACGAGTTCCGGGTCGGGTTCCAGCACGACTTCCTGCACGCCGGCGGGTTCCTCGTGCTCGGCGCGATGGCGGCCGCCACCTTCAACGTCGGCGTCCCGCGCTCCGTGCTCGCCACCTTCACCGGCACGCCCTGGCTGTCCGTGCTCTTCCTGGCCGCCCTCGCCGTGCTGCTCGCCGTCTGCTCGGAGGCGGACGCCTTCCTCGCCGCCTCGCTCACCGGGTTCCCGCCGGTGGCGCGGCTGGCGTTCATGGTGGTGGGGCCCATGGTCGACCTGAAGCTGATCGCTCTCCAGGCGGGCACGTTCGGGCGGGCCTTCGCCGTACGGTTCTCCGCCGCCACCCTCGTCGTCGCCGTCGCGTGCAGCGCGCTGATCGGAGGTGCCCTGCTGTGAAGCGGACGCTGCAATCGGGGCTGCTCGTGCTGTGCGGGCTCGGCCTGCTGCGCATCTCCCTCGTGACCGACCTGTGCCTGAGATACGTCAAGGAGAGCATGCGGCCCCTGCTCATCGCCTCAGGCTGTGTGCTGGTGCTGCTGGGGGTCGTCAGCGCGGTCCTCGACCGCAGGAGGCAGCGGCGGGAGTACGACGGCCACGGGCACGACCACTCCCATGTGCCGCGCGTCGCCTGGCTGTTGCTGGTGCCGGCCCTCAGCCTGCTCTGCTACGCCCCGCCCGCCCTCGGCGCCTACACCGCCTCCCGGCAGCCGCCCAGGCCCGTCGCCCGGCAGAGCGAGTTCGCGCCGCTGGCCGCCGTCTCCCCGCTGCCGATGACCCTGTCCGACTTCACCAGCCGGGTCCAGCAGGACCGCGCGCGGGCCATCAAGGGGCGCACCGTCCTGATGACCGGCATCGTCACACCGCACGGCAAGGGCAGCTGGGATCTCACCCGGATCATCATCAACTGCTGTGCGGCGGACGCCCAGTCGGTGAAGGTGCGGGTGTACGGCGGTCCCGTGCTGCCCGCGAACACGTGGGTCACGGTCACCGGGGTCTGGCATCCCGGCGGCACGCTGGGCACCGCTTCCGCGGCGGTCGCGCTGGACGCCCGTACCGTCAAGAAGGTGCCCCGGCCCGTCAACGGCTACCAGGACGCCCTCCCGCTGCCCACCGCGCGCACCTCCTGAGACCGGCCTTTCCCTCCGGCCGGCCGAGCCGGCGCGCCTGTCGTGCGGGCGGCTCCCGGCGGAGGTGGTGTGCGGATGCGGACCGCGGCGGGCGTCCGGGGCGTCGGGCACGGGGACCGGCGCGGGCGTGCCCGGTGCCGGCGGATCCTGCGGGGCGGAGGCGAACCGCTCGTCACCGTCGGGGTGTTGCTCCTCCCGCTGGTCGTGCACCAGCTGTGGTGGACCGGCCGGGAGGCGCGGCAGGGGGGGCCGAGCGGAAGGTCGCGGACAGCGTGCCGCGGCGGACCTCGGCGACGGGCTCGGGGGTCGTACGGCCCGTCCCGCGCTCCCTCGTCCGGCCTCGGTAGGGGTACCGCGTCCCGCGCTCCCTCGTCCGGCCCCGGTGGGGGTGCCGCGTCCTGCTTCCGGTCCCGTGTCACTGTCACCGGTCCCGTGTCCTACCTCCGGATTACCGGTCCCGCGTCCTGCTTCCGGTCCCGTGGTGCCAGCACACCGATGGCGCCCGCCGTCGCCAGGCCCGCCGAGACCAGCAGGGCGAGGTTCATGCCGTGGGCGAGCCCGCCGCCGGAGGTGGCGAGGGCGATGGTGAGGGCGACGCCGACGCTGGAGCCGATGTAGCGCAGGGTCTGCTGGGCCCCGGAGCCCATGGCGGCGCGTTCGCGGGGGACGGATTCGACGGCGAGGAGGGGGAGGGCGCCGTTGAGGAGGCCGCTGCCCAGGCCGCCGATGATCAGACCGGGCAGCAGCCGGGTCCAGGAGCCGGAGCCGATGGCGCCGAGCATGGTCAGGGCGCCGGCGGCGTGCAGGGCGAAGCCCAGGGCGAGCTGTCCGCGCGGAGGGACGGGCAGGCGCTTGACCTGGAGGGCGACGCCGAAGCTCAGGCCGGACCAGAGCAGCAGCAGACCGGCGGTGGCCGGCGGGGAGAGGTGCATGGTCCGCTGGACGACCGAGGGCAGGTAGCTGAAGACGGCGATCACCGCGAGGCCCGTGAACAGGCCGCCCGCCGAGGAGGCCAGGAAGCGGGGGTGGCGCAGCAGGTCCAGGTCGATCATCGGGGTGCCGGAGCGCCGTTCGACGGCGACGAAGACGGCGATCAGCGCCGCGGCCGCCGCCAGGAGCAGGCCCACCGGCGTTCGCAGCCAGCCGTCCCGGCCGAGGGTCAGCGCCGCGACCAGGGCGACCAGGGCGAGCCCGAAGGTCAGCGCTCCGGGTATGTCGGGGCGGCCGCCGCGGGGGGCGCGGGACTCGGCGAGGGCGCGGGTGCCGACCGCGGCCAGGAGCAGGGCGGTGGCGCCGAGGACGCCGTAACCGGTGCGCCAGTCCGGCAGCGCGGCCGCGACGAGGGGGCCCGCCGCGATGCCGCCGCTGACGAACGCGCCCCACACCCCGGTCGCGTGCAGCCGGCCGCGCGGGCTGGGGAAGGCGTGCACGATCAGGCCGAGGGCGCTGGCCAGCAGGGCCGCGCCGGCGGCGCCCTGCGCGATGCGGGCCAGGGTGAACTGCCAGGTCGAGGTGGTCAGGGCGCCGAGCGCGGTGGTCAGGCCGAGGGCCAGGGTGCCGGCCAGGAAGACCCGGCGGCGGCCGTAGTCGTCGGCGAGGCTGCCGGCCACCAGGAGCAGGGCGGCGAGGCCCAGTGGGGTGCCGTTCAGGAGCCATGCCTGGCCGGAGAGCGGGGTGTGCAGGGCGGCCGCCGTCTGCGGGAGCGTGACCATCGGGGCCGTGTAGTTCATCAGGGTCACCGCGGTCACCGCGCTGACGAGGGCGAGGGTGGCGCGGGGGTGCACGGGGGAGGGCGCGGTGGAGTCCGGCTCCGCCTGCGGAGTCCTCGCGCCGGTGCGCGCCGTCCGCGATCCGCGAGCGCCGCTCACCCCCCGCGCCTCGTGCGCCTCGCGTACCTCGTGCGTCTCTCGCGCCTCCTGCGCCCCAGGCGCCTTTCGTGCCTCGCCCACTGCGGCGGAATCGAGCCCGGTCATGGCACATCCTCAGTTCGGTCATTGAACCTTGCTGTCCCCGTCACCGTAACACGGTCGGTTCGATGAATGAATCTGCGGTCGGAAAGTGGCTACAGTGGGGGCATGGCACTGGGCAAGGACTACGCGACTCAGGAGTGCTCGATCGCCCGCGCGCTCGAGATCGTCGGCGAGCGCTGGACGCTGCTCGTCGTACGGGACGCGCTCTACGGCGTGCGGCGCTACAACGACTTCCTCGTCCACCTCGGCATCCCGCGGGCCGTCCTCGCCGCCCGGCTCCAGACGCTGACCGCGGAGGGCATCCTGGAGAAGCGCCGGTACCAGGAGTCGCCGCCTCGCGACGAGTACGTGCTCACCGAGCGCGGCATCGCCCTGTGGCCCACCCTGCGCGCCCTCGGGGCCTGGGGCCGCGACCACTTCACCGACGTCCGGCTGCGCTACTTCCGGCACGCCGCCTGCGGCACCGAGCTCGGCCCGTACGGCGAATGCGCCCTGTGCGGAACCATCGTGCCGGTCGGCGACGTTGTCATGGAGCCGGGCCCCGGACTCGATCCGGACCCGGTGGATCCGGTCAGCCGCGCACTGCTCAAGCCGCGGCGGCTGCTGGAGCCCGTGGAGATGGACCAGGCATAATCCCGTGGAGACGGACCGGGCGTGATCCGGTGCGAGGCGAGCACCGATCGGGGAGGGGGACGACGATGAGCGGGACCATGGGCCGCCGGCCCGGCCGCGCCGTCGCGTTCCTGCTGGCCCCCCTGCTCTTCCTGCTCCCCCTCGCACTCCTCGACACCGGCGGTCTCACCACCGCCGTCGCCCTCGCCGCGACCGCCGCCGCCGGTTCCGCGCTCGCCCTGTGCGCCCTGGCCGCCGCCGGCCGCACACCCGCCGTACCGCCCACCCGCATCCGTACGGCGATACGCGACCGGGCCCGGCGTACGGCCTTCCTGCCCCAGCGTGATCCCGACGCGCGCGGCCGCCGCAGGCCGCGGGCGCCCGGCCGGGCCCTCCCGGCGACCACCGCGTAGGGCACGCACTCCGTACCTCCTTCGTGACCCCGCGCGGGTCGTCCTGCCGACATCACCTCCCACCCGGCACGACGAGACCCCCGGAGGGCTCACCCATGTCCGTCTTCTCCGTGTTCGCGCACCTGGTCGAGCGGCTCGCCGACCTGCTCGCACCGCTCTGCCACGGCGCCGCCACCGCCGCCGCGATCGTCCTTTTCACCGCCCTCGTACGACTTCTCGTCCACCCCCTCTCCCGCGCCGCCGCCCGGGGGCAGCGGGCCCGTGCCGCGCTCCAGCCGAAGATCGCCGAACTGCGCGAGCGGCACGGCAAGGACCAGGAGCGGTTCCGGCGGGCGCTGGTCGAACTGCACGCCGAGGAAAAGGTCTCGCCCCTGTCCGGCATCCTGCCGAGCCTGCTCCAGCTCCCCGCGTTCTTCCTCCTCTACCACCTCTTCTCCAGCACCTCGGGCAACGCGCTGCTCGACCACCGGCTGTTCGCGGCGCCGCTCGGCGGGCGGTGGGCCGACGCGCTCGCCGCGGGCGGGCCGTTCGGCGCTGCCGGGGTGGTCTACCTGGTGCTCTTCGCGCTGGTCGCGGGCGTCGCCACCGTCAACTTCCTGCGCACGAAGAAGCAGATGGCACACAACCCGGTCATGGCCGCGGCCGGTGGCGGGGAACAGGTGCCGGGGCTCGGCGCGGTCGGCCGGGTGATGCCGTTCCTGTCCTTCCTCACCCTGGTCAGCGTCGCCGTCGTACCGCTGGCCGCCGCGCTGTACGTCGTCACCAGCACGACGTGGAGCGCGGCGGAGCGGGCGGCGCTGTACCGGCAGCCGTAACCGTGGAGGGAGGGCCTGGAGGCCCGGAGTTACGGTCCAGTACGTGAACAGGGTCTTGCCGGGTGGACAGGCGGATCGGAGGATCATCCAGTCCTCCGATGGCTGCACCCGTCGGCCGGGCGCCCGCGATCGAGGGAGATGGTGACCATGAAGCTGCTGCGAGTCGGTACGGCGGGGGCCGAGCGGCCCGCGCTGCTCGACGCCGACGGGACCCTGCGCGACCTGTCCGCACTCGTGGACGACATCGACGGGGCGCTGCTCGCCGACACCGCCGCGCTCGGGCGGGTGCGGGACGCGGCCGCCGCCGGTGCACTGCCCGTGCTGGACGCGACGGGGCTGCGCGTCGGGCCGCCGCTCGGGCGGATCGGGAAGGTCGTGTGCATCGGGCTGAACTACCACGACCACGCGCGCGAGACCGGCGCCGAACCGCCCGCCGAGCCGGTCGTCTTCCTCAAGGCGCCGGACACGGTGGTCGGGCCGGACGACACCGTGCTCGTGCCGCGCGGCTCCGCCAAGACCGACTGGGAGGTGGAGCTGGCCGTCGTCATCGGGCGCCCGGCGCGCTACCTGGGGTCGGCCGAGGAGGGGCTCGCGCATGTCGCCGGGTACGCGGTCGCGCACGACGTCTCCGAGCGGGAGTTCCAGATCGAGCGGGGCGGAACCTGGGACAAGGGCAAGAACTGCGAGACGTTCAACCCGCTCGGGCCGTGGCTGGTGACGGCGGACGAGGTCCCCGATCCGCAGCGGCTGTCGCTGCGGCTGTGGGTCAACGGGGAGCTGAAGCAGGACGGCACGACGGCGGAGCAGATCTTCCCGGTCGGTGAAGTGGTGCGCTACGTAAGCCAGTTCATGACGCTGTACCCCGGCGATGTGATCAACACCGGGACGCCGGCCGGAGTGGCGATGGGGCGTCCCGAGCCGAAGCCCTATCTGCGGGCCGGGGACGTGGTGGAGCTGGAGGTCGAGGGACTCGGCCGGCAGCGGCAGGAGTTCGGGGACGCGTAGGCGCCGCGCTCGCGAGGCCACCCGGAGCCGGGTGGGGCAGGGACGGGTGTGATCCGGCCCCGCCCGGCTCCGGGTGGCGGCCGGTCCGGGAAGGCGCTGTGTCACCTCAGCAGCAGGGCCAGCCTGCGCCATTGCTCCCTCGGCAGGGCGTGGCCCGTGTCCTCCGTGACCACCTGGAGGGCCACGTGGTCGGCCCCCGCCTCGTGGAAGGCGCGTACGCGGTTGCGGATGCGGTCGTCGTCGCCCCAGGCGAAGACCGCGTCGATGAGCCGGTCGCTGCCGCCGTCCGCGATGTCGGACTCGGCGAAGCCGAGGCGGAGGAAGTTGTCGGTGTAGTTGGGGAGTTCGAGGTAGCGGGCCAGATAGGCGCGGGCGATGCCGCGGGCGCGGGTCGGGTTCTGCTCCAGGACGACCTTGAACTCCGGTGCCAGCAGCGGCCCCTGGCCGAGGATCTCGCGGGCCTTCGCGGTGTGCTCCGGGGTGACGAGGTAGGGGATGGCGCCGGCCGCGCGGTCCCCGGCCAGGTCCAGCATCCTGGGGCCGAGGGCGGCGAGGACGCGGCGGTGGTCCGGGACGCCGGCCTTGTCCAGCTCGTCCAGGTAGTCGACCATCGCGGAGTACGGGCGGTGGTAGCCCTCCACACGGGGCCCGTGGCTCACGCCGAGGCCCAGGATGAAGCGGCCGGGGTGGGACGACTCCAGCCGGGAGAAGTCGGCCGCGGTCGTGGCGGCGTCCCGCTGCCAGACGCTCTGGATGCTGGTGCCGACCGTGATGTGGTGGGTGGCCTCGATGAGCGGGGCGGCGTTCGCGGTCGTGCTGTTGCCGCCGAGCCAGATCGCGCCGAAGTCGAGTTCCTCCAGCTCGGCGGCGGCGTCCTCCCGCTCGCCGCGGCCGGCGGGGTCCTCCGCGCGCAGCGCGACGTCCCAGACGCCGTGCCGGCCGAGGCGTTGCTTCAGCGTGTCCGTGCTCTGACTCATGCGGGCGATCCCTCCGGGGGGTGGGGCGGTGCTGTCGTGCCAATCACGTCTGTGCCCACTGCCAACCGGAGGGCGTTCCCGCTGATTCCCGGGTTCCCTCGGTCTGGTCGCCCGGTTCCCTCAGTCGGTCGAACGGCCGGGGGGCCGCTCCGGACGGCCGAGGAACTCCTCCAGCGCCGCCACCACCAGCCGGTGGTCCTCGACCTGGGGCAGGCCCGAGACGGTCACGGCACCGATGACGCCCGCGTGCTCCAGGCGGATCGGGAAGGAGCCGCCGTGGGCCGCGTAGGTGTCCGGATCGAGGCGGGAGGAGTTCTCGAAGGTGGTGCCCTTGGCGCGGAAGCGGGAGCCGACCAGGTAGGAGGCGGCGCCGTAGCGTTCGACCACCCGGCGCTTGCGGACGATCCAGGCGTCGTTGTCCGGCGCGGAGCCGGGCAGGGCCGCGTGGAAGAGCTGCTGTCCGCCGCGGTGGATGTCGATCGCGACCGGCAGCCGGTGCTCGCGGGCGAGCCCGACCAGCAGGGAGCCGAGCGCCCAGGCGTCCTCGTACGTGAACCGGTCGAACACCAGGCGCCGCTCCTGCTCCTCCAGCTCCTCGACGGAGGGCGCGGATCGCTGCTGCGGTTGCTGCTGCCGCGTCGTCACAGGGTCACCGTCACCTTCTCCTGGGCGGACCTGCGGGCCGCCTCCAGCACGTCGAGGGCGGCGGCCGCCTCCAGGGCGGTCACCGGGTTGGGCCCGGCGCCGGTGAGGGCGGCGGCGACGGCCGCGTAGTAGGCGGGGTAGTCGCCGGGCAGGGTCTTCACGGGGGTGCCGCCGTCGGTCAGCGGGGATTCGCCGGCGCCGATCCGGCCGTACAGGGCCTCGGGCTCCGAGCCCCACCGGGGGCCGGGGCGCAGGCCCTCGCGCAGGGCGGCCTCCTGGGGGTCCAGGCCGTACTTCACATAACCCGCCTCGGAGCCCAGTACGCGAAAGCGCGGGCCGAGCTGGGGAGTCGTCGCGGAGACGTGCAGGTGGGAGCGGACGCCGCTCTCGTGGGTGAGCGCGATGAAGGTGTCGTCGTCGGCCTCGGCACCCGGACGGCGGACGTCCGCCTCGGCGTACACCTCGGCGGCCGGGCCGAACAGCACCAGGGCCTGGTCGACGACGTGGCTGCCGAGGTCGTAGAGCAGGCCGCCGATCTCCGCCGGGTCGCCGGACTCGCGCCAGCCGCCCTTGGGGCGCGGGCGCCAGCGCTCGAAGCGGGACTCGAAGCGGCGCACCTCGCCGAGCGCGCCGTCTTCGAGGAGGGCGCGCAGGGTGAGGAAGTCGTTGTCCCAGCGGCGGTTCTGGAAGACGGACAGCAGCAGGCCGCGGTCCTCGGCGAGGGCGGCGAGCGCGCGGGCCTCGGCGGCGGTGCCGGCGACCGGCTTGTCCACGACCACGGGCAGGCCCGCCTTCAGGGCCGCGGTGGCGAGCGGGACGTGCGTCTTGTTCGGGGAGGCGATGACGAGCAGGTCCAGCTCGCCCGCGCGGGCGAGGAGTTCCTCGGGGGCCGCGGCGAGCGTCACGTCCGGGAACGCGTCGCGGGCCTGCCGCTGCCGCTCCGGGTTCGAGGTGACGACCGTGTCGAGGACGAGGTCCTCGGTGGCGGCGATCAGGGGGGCGTGGAAGACGGAGCCGGCGAGGCCGTAGCCGATCAGGCCGACGCGGAGGGGAGAGCTCATGGAAGCCACTTTCGCAACGCTGTTGCCAAAGTGCAAGCGACGGGGAGAATGGGCGTGTGAGCGAGGACAGGGTGGACAGCGGGCGGGCCGGAGCGAACCTGGGGGCGGTGCGGTCGCACAACAGCGCGCTCGTGCTCGACCTGCTGCGCAGGGCCGGTACGGAGGGCGTCAGCCGGCTGGAACTGGCCGAACGGACCGGGCTGACCCCGCAGGCCGTCAGCAAGATCACCGGACGGCTGCGGGAGGCGGGGCTCGCCGCGGAGGCGGGCCGGCGCGCGTCCACGGGCGGCAAGCCGCGCACGGTGCTGCGGCTGGTGCCGGAGGCGGGGCACGCGGTGGGGGTGCAGCTGGACCGGGACGCGCTGCGGGTGGTGCTGGTGCGGCTGGACGGGGCCGTGGTGGGGGAGCGGTGCGGGGAGCTGGACCTCGGGGCCGGGGCGGAGGCCGTGCTCGGGGTGGTCGTGGAGGCGGTGACCGGGCTGGTCCGCTCCTGCCTGGGCCCCTTCGGCGAGCTTGCCGAGGTCGGGTCGCTGCTGGGGGTGGGGGTGGCCCTGCCGGGGCCGCTCGACCATGTGCGGGGGGTGCTGCACCGGGTGACCGGGTTCCCGGAATGGGACGGCTTCCCGCTGCGTGACGCGCTGCGCGGGCGGCTGGGGGTGCCGGTGGTCGTGGACAAGGACACGAACGCGGCGGCGGTGGGGCTGGCCGTCGGGGGCGCGGGCGGGTCGTTCGCGTATCTGCACCTCGGTACGGGGCTCGGGGCCGGACTGGTGATCGGCGGGCGCGTGCACCGGGGGGCGCGGACCGGGGCGGGGGAGTTCGGCCACCAGGTCGTCCAGCTGGACGGGCCGCGTTGCGAGTGCGGGGACCGGGGGTGTCTGGAGGCGCTGTGCCTGGCCGCGGTGGCGCGGGGGGAGGTGGAGGCGGCGGCGCGGGTCCTCGGGGTGGGGGCCGGGAATCTGGTCGGACTGCTGGACATCGACCGGGTGCTGCTCGGAGGGCGGACGGTGCTGGCGGATCCGGGGCCGTTCGTGCGGGGGGTGGCGGCGCAGCTGGCCGCGCGGGCGCGGCGGGAGGGGCTGCGGGAGGGGATCGCGGTCGAAGTGGTGCGGCAGGGGGAGCGGGTCGTGGCGCGGGGGGCGGCGGAGATGGTGCTGGGGGCGGGGGTGTTCGCCAGGGGAGAGGCGTGAGGAGCGCCGCCGGCCACGCCGGACCGTCGGTCTTGAGCGCGCCTCGCGGGCGCCGGAGCCGTATGTGGGTACTCATGCTGTTGGGGGTGCTCGTGGGACGGAGGTGCCCGGTGAGGTCGATGAAGGCCAGAGTGGCAGTCGGGGCGGTCGCGGTCGCTCTGCTGAGCGTTCCGGGGGCCGGTACGGCCGTCGCGGCGCGGGGCGCGGGCGTCCGCTACTGCGGAGCCGATCCCGCCTCGGGACTGGGCGTGCTCGCGGGCGGGCGGGTCAGCTGCGGGGTGGCCCTCAAGGTCGCGGCCGCCTACACGAAGGTCTGGCACGGCTCGCCGGCCGGGGCCGAGGTGCGCGCGGCCGGGGCCCGGTGGAAGTGCGGGGAGCGGCGGGGGGACCCCGATCCGTACCAGGCGTGTGTGGAGGTGCGGGACAGCGGGCGAATGGTCACGTTGTCCTCCTGAGCCGTAGTGAGCCGTAGCCGTAGCCGTAGCCGTAGCCGTAGCCGTAGCTCTGGCGGTAGCTCCAGCCGTACCCGTGGCCATGGCCAGTTGTCGTCCGTACGACCCGTCACACCGGAGGTTCCCATGAGGTCCATGCGACCGTTCGCGGCCGGTGCCGTGGCGCTCCTCGCGTTCTCCCTCGCCGTGCCCGCGGCCCATGCCAGTCCCCGCACCGACTGCGACAAGGCCCTCGCCGTCGCCCAGCAGGCGGAGCGCTACTACGACGGCCTGAAGGCGGACCTGCTGCGCAGCATGGCGAGCGGCGGGCACCCCGGCACCGCGCAGCGGCAGGCGCTGCAGAAGGCCGAGAGCGTACGGAACTCGACGTCCACCGAGGCCGAGCGCGTCTGCGCCGCCGGCGCGTCCTGACCGACCGCCGCCCGGCACCGGCTTCCGGTCGGCCGCCTCGGCCGATCGAGGGGGATTGGGGCCCGGCCCGGAGTGGCGGCCCGGCTCCGCACCCCTGACCCGGCATGGTCATGTGTTCATGCGACTGTGCACGTCCCCGTCCCCCGGCCGCATCTCCCTCCGCCCCCTCGGCCTCGCCGCGGCCGCCGTCCTCGCCCCCCTCCCGGGTGCCGTTCTCGCCGCCCACCCCGCGCCGGCCCTCGGCGGCCCGCCGCCGGCCGCCGCCACCCCCGCGCCCTCCTGCGCCGCGCCCGGCGAACACACCTTTCCGCTGGCCACCCGGATCCGCGGCGGCCCCACGGAGTACCTGCCCGGCGGTGGCGCCGGCACCTGGTACATCGACCTCCGCAACACCACCCGCCGCTCCTGCGCGGGCGTCCACCCGGTCGTCGTCCTCGTCGACGACCGGCACGAACTGAAGGCCGGTCAGGCCCGGTTGGTCTTCGACGACGGCTCCCGCGTCCGCCCGGTGACGTTCGAGAGCACCGACGAGAAGGAGTTGGTCGGCGTGCTGGACGCACCCGGATTCGGCGGTTTCACCGTGCCGCCGGGCAAGACCGTCAGCGTGCGGGTCCGCCTCGCGCTCACCCACGAGGCCGCCGTGCCCGACCAGGTCACCGCCAAGGCGGCCGCCGTGCAGCGGCGCGGCCAGGACGGGGACTGGGTCGGCGAGTCCGACGCCTACCGGTTCGGGGTCGGCACCCCGATGTCCCCGGCCCCCGAGCCGCCCGGGGACCAGGACGGCACCCCGGTGGCGCAGGACCTCCCGGGCACGGGCACGGGTGCCGAGCGGACCCGGGGCACCGGCGGTACGGGCACCGGCACCTCGGCCCCCGGCGCCGGCTCCGCGCGGCCCGGCACCCCCCACCCCGAGTCCACCGCGGGGAACCCCTCCCTCCCCTTCGCCCAGGACGCCCAGGAGGCCGGGCGGCGCGCCCGTGAACTGGCCCGTACCGGCCCCGCCCTCACCCACGGCCTGCTCGCCGCCGCCGGGGCCCTGCTCTGTGTGGCCGGTGCCGCGTTCCTGGCGGCCCGCAGGCGCCGCTGAGTCGAGGCCCCGCCGCCGTCTGCGACGATCCCTGCGTGGACTACCCCTATGAGCAGGCCCCGGGCGCCCCCGTCCGGTCCGGCATCCCCGAGCACGGCAGGATTCCGAAGTACTACGCGGTGAAGGCGAGGATCGCCGGGCTGCTGGAGCAACTGGGGGAGGACAGCGTCATCCCGACCGAGCGGGATCTCGCCCAGCGGTACGACGTCGCCCGCGAGACCGTGCGCCAGGCGGTGCGGGAGCTGGTGCTGGAGGGGCGGCTGCGCAGGCGCGGGCGCGGGACCGTGGTGGCCGGGCCGAAGCTGGCCCAGCCGCTGTCCCTGGCGAGCTACACCGAGGGCGTGCGCCGCCAGGGCCGTACCCCCGGCCGTACCCTCGTCACCCTCGACCGCTTCCCCTGCCCGCTGCCGCTGGCCGCCGAGACCGGGCTGACGCGGGGGGAGCCCGTCTGGCACCTGGAGCGGGTGCTGCTCGCGGACGAGGAGCGGGTCGGCCTGGAGAGCACCTACGTCGCCGTCGAACGGGTGCCCCGGCTGGACGCCGACTTCGACGCCGACTCCTCTTTCTACGGCTACCTCGCAACCCAGGGCATCGGCTTCGGCGACGCCGACGAGCGCCTGGAGACCGTGCTCGCCACCCCTCGCGAGGCGCTGCTCATCGGCACTCCGCCGGCCCTGCCGATGCTGCTGATCCACCGGGTGTCACGGGACACCGACGGCCGGCCGCTGGAACGGGTGCGGTCGCTGTACCGGGGGGACCGGTTCTCCTTCACCGCGCACCTCCAGGGCTGACGGAACATCCCTTTCAGGGGTGAAGATCCTGATATGCCTACCCTTTCTCTGGTCACAAAAAGATAACGGGTCTAGCCCAGAAGTGTTGGGCAGTTCATGCCTCCGTCGGCCGGCGGACGTCTCCGGTTCCCCGTCCCCGAGGACCGTTGCCGTCGTGAGAGTGACAGTCGTCGGAGGCGGCGTGGTCGGCACCATGCACGCCTGGCAGGCAATCGAACGTGGCCACGAGGTCGTGCAGATCGAGCGCGAGGCCGAGGCGCGCGGCGCCTCGCTGCGCAACTTCGGACAGATCTGGGTCAGTGGCCGGGCCGGCGGAGAAGAGCTGGAGACCGCGCTGCGGGCACGGGAGCTGTGGGAGGGCATCGGCAAGAGGGCGGCCGGGCTCGGCTTCCGTGCCACCGGCTCCCTGACCCCGGTGCGCACGGAGCTGGAACTGGCCGTCGCCGAGGCCGCCGTGGCCCGCGCGGACGCCGCGGCCCGCGGCTACGAGCTGCTGACCCCGGGCGAGGCCCGCGCGATCAACCCCGCCCTGCGCGGAGAGTTCACCGCCGCCCTCTTCTGCGAGCGGGACGCCGCGGTCGAGCCGCGCACCGCGCAGCTCGCCCTGCGCGAGGAACTGCGCAGGTCCCCCGGGTACACCTTCCTGCCGGGCCGCGAGGTCCGCGAGGTGGTCGGCGCCGCGGCCGTCCGCGACGACCACGGGGACGTGCACCACGCCGACGCGGTCGTGCTCGCCACCGGCGCCTGGCTCGGCGGCCTGGTCCGTGAACTGGCCGGACCCGACCTGCCCGTGCGCCGGGTCCGGCTCCAGATGATGCAGACGGACCCGCTGGGCGAGTCGCTGCCGACCTCCGTCGCGGACGGCGACAGCTTCCGCTACTACCCGGCCTACGCCTCCGCCGCGCTCGACGCGCTCGACGCCGGCCAGCCGCAGCCCGAGACCGCCGCCGCGCACCGGATGCAGCTGCTCATGGTGCAGCGCGCCGACGGCGGCCTGACCATCGGCGACACGCACGAGTACGAGCACCCCTTCGCCTTCGACACCGTCGAGGAGCCGTACGAGCACCTCACCGCGGTCGTGGAGCACCTGCTGGGCCGGCCGCTGCCGCGCGTCCGGCACCGCTGGGCGGGCGTGTACGCGCAGTGCGCCGACAAGACCCGCGTCGTGCACCGCCAGCAGGTCGCCGACGGGGTGTGGCTGGTCACCGGGCCCGGCGGGCGCGGCATGACCTGCGCCCCCGCGATAGCCGAGACCACCGCGAACGAACTGGGCTGGTGAGCACCCTGATGAGCCACGCGGAGAACACCACCGACATCCGCCTCGTCGTCCTCGACATGGCCGGTACGACCGTCGCCGACGGCGGGCTCGTGGAGCGCGCCTTCGCCGCGGCCGCCGTCGAACTCGGCGTCCGGGAGGGCACGGCCGAGCACGCCGAGCACCTCGCCTACGTCCGCGCCACCATGGGCAAGTCCAAGATCTCCGTCTTCCGGCACCTGTCCGGGGACGAGGAGCGGGCCCGGCGCGCGAACGCCGCCTTCGAGGAGGCCTACGGCGAACTGGTCGACGGCGGCCTGGTCGCCCCCGTCCCCGGCGCCCGCGAGGCCATCGGGGAACTGCTCGCGAGCGGCCGTACCGTCGTGCTGACCACCGGCTTCGCCCGGGTCACCCAGGACGCCGTCCTCGCCGCCCTCGGCTGGCGGGACCTGGTTCCGCTCACCCTGTGCCCGGCGGACGCCGGCGGGCGCGGGCGGCCCTTCCCGGACATGGTCCTGGAGGCGTTCGTGCGCACCAAGGCCGCCGAGGACGTACGGCAGGTCGCCGTGGTCGGGGACACCTCCTACGACGTGCTCAGCGGTGTGCGCGCCGGGGCCGGACTGGTCGCCGGGGTGCGCACCGGGGCCCATGGCGACCAGGAGTTCCACGCGGCGGGCGCCACCCGGGTCCTGGACTCCGTGGCCGACCTGCCCGCGCTGCTCACGGGAGCCCGGTGAGATGAGCATCCGCTTCGACTCCGTCACGGTCGCCTACGACGGCGATCTCGTCCTCGACTCCCTCGACCTGACCGTCGAGCCCGGCGAGGTCATGGCGCTCCTCGGGCCGTCCGGCTCCGGCAAGACCACCGCGCTGCGGGCGGTCGCCGGGTTCGTCCGGCCCGCGTCCGGGCGGGTGTTCCTCGGCGGCCGGGACGTGACGGACCTGCCGCCGTACCGGCGGGGCATCGGCATGGTCGTCCAGCAGTACGCGCTCTTCCCGCACATGCGGGTCGACGAGAACGTGGCCTTCGGGCTCAAGGCGCGCGGCACGGCCAGGAGCGAGGTACGGCGACGGGTCGGCGAGGCGCTGGAGATGACCGGAATGGCCGGCTGGGCCCGCCGCCATCCGCGCGAGCTGTCCGGCGGTCAGCAGCAGCGCGTCGCGATCGCGCGGGCACTGGCCATCCGGCCCGACGTGCTCCTCCTGGACGAGCCGCTGTCCGCGCTCGACGCGCAACTGCGGTCCGGGATGCTCACGGAACTGGCCCGGCTGCACCGGGAGCTGCCCGAGGTCTCGATGCTGTACGTCACCCACGACCAGATCGAGGCGCTGACGCTGGCGGACCGGATCGCGGTGATGGACCGGGCGCGCCTCCAGGCATGCGGCACGCCCCAGGAGCTGTACCGGGCGCCGGCGAACGAGTTCACGGCGTCCTTCGTCGGCGGGGCGAACCTGCTTCCGGTGACGGTGGGTTCGGGCGGCGTGGAGTTCGCCGGGGCCCTGGTGAAGGTCGACACGGCGGAGGCGGTCGCGGGGGCGCGGGCCACCCTGTGCGTCCGGCCGCACCTGGTCGGGCTCGGCGCCGGCCCCAACCAACTCACCGGTGTCGTGCGGGAGATCCAGTGGCGGGGGGCCACCCACCGGCTCTACGTCAAGGTCGGCGAGCACGATGTCATGGCCGATGTAAGCGAGTTGCGGAACCCGCCGCGCCGGGGCGAGGAGGTCACGCTGCACCTCGCGCCCGACGACGCGGTGCTGCTGCCCGCGGGAGTGAGCCATGGCTGAGGCCGTCCGGACGGCGCCGGTCATACGTGAACCGGCGGGCCGAACAAGGTCGTCGGGAGCGATGGTGTGGGCCCTGCCTCCCGTCGCCCTCCTTACCCTCTTCTTCCTCTACCCCCTCGCCCTCGTCGTCCAGCAGTCGTTCCGGCCGGACGGCGGAGGGCCCTCCATCCAGCCGTACACCGAGGTGTTCGCGTCGCAGGCGTTCCGGCAGGCGCTGTGGACCACCGTGTGGCTGGCGCTCGCCTCGACCGCCGGATGCCTGGCGCTGGGGTTCCTGCTGGCACTGGTGATCGCGTTCGTGCCGTTCCCCGGGGCGAAGGCGGTGGCACGGTTCGTGGACGTGTTCCTGTCCTTCCCGTCCTTCCTGATCACGCTGGCCCTGCTGTTCGTCTACGGCGGCGTCGGCATGGCCAACGGGGCCTGGACCGGTCTCACGGGCGCCGCGCAGGGGCCGTTCCAGTTCCTGAACACGCCCTGGGGCGTGCTGCTCGCGGAGATCACCTACTTCACGCCGTTCGTGATGCGCCCGCTGCTCGCCGCGTTCTCGCAGCTGGACACCGCCCAGCTGGAGGCGGCCGGTTCGCTGGGGGCGCGGGCGCCGCGGATCGTACGCACGGTGATCCTGCCGGAGGCGCTGCCCGCGCTCGCGGCCGGCGGCAGCCTCGTCCTGGTGCTCTGCCTCAACGAGTTCGGCATCGTGCTCTTCACCGGCGCGAAGGGGGTCACCACCCTGCCGATGCTCGTCTACGGCAAGGCGATCCTGGAGTCCGACTACCCGGGCGCCTGCGTGGTCGCCGTCGTCAACGTCCTCATCTCCGTCGGTCTTTACGGCCTCTACCGGGTGGTGAGCCGTCGTGCTGGTGCATAGCCGAGGGGCCCGGTGGGCCCTGTGGGCGGTGTTCCTCGTCCTCTTCCTGCCGCTGTTCGCGCTGCCGCTGCTCGTGGTGCTCGGCGCCTCCTTCGCCACCCACTGGTCCAGCGTCCTGCCCTCGGGCCTCACGCTCGCCAACTACCGTTCCGCGACCCGCGGCGAGGCCCTCCAGGCGCTCGTCACCAGCCTGCTCACCGCCACCGGCGCCAGCCTCCTCGCGCTGGCCGCGGGGACCTGGGCGGCGCTCGCCGGGGCGGCCCTGGAGAAGCGCGGCAAGCGGGTGCTGGACGCCCTGTTCGTGCTGCCGGTCGCGGTGCCCTCCGTGGTGGTGGGCCTGTCGGTCCTGGTGGCCTTCTCCAAGCCGCCGCTGCTGCTCAACGGCACCCGGTGGATCGTGATCCTCGCGCACACCGTGCTGGTCACCGCCTTCGCCCACCAGTCCGTGTCGGCGGCGATCACCCGCCTCGACCCGGCCTACGAACAGGCCGCCGCCTCCCTCGGCGCCCGGCCCTCCCATGTGCTGTGGCGGGTACGGCTGCCCCTGCTGCTGCCCTCCCTGACCGCGGCCGCCGGCCTCTGCTTCGCCCTGTCCATGGGCGAGTTGAGCGCCACGATGATGCTCTATCCGCCGGACTGGACCCCGTTGCCCGTCCTGATCTACGCGGCCACCGACCGCGGCGCGCTGTTCACCGGCTCCGCCGTCGCCGTGGTGCTGATGGCCGCGACCCTGCTCGTCCTGTTCGCCGTCTCCCGGGTCCGCACCCGGGCGTCGTACCGCTGATCACCCCGTACCGCCCGATCCCCCCCGATCCCCCCCCCGCTCACCCCGAGAACGCCAGGAGTTCGTCTCGCCATGTCCAGAACCCGACTCCCGCTCGCCGTAGCCGTCGCCCTGCTCGCCGCCCCCGCGCTGTCCGCCTGCGGTTCCCCCGCCGCCGCCGACGCCAAGGAGGTCACCGTCTACAGCGCGGACGGCCTCAAGGGCGAGAACGGGGACGGCTGGTACGACAAGGTCTTCGCGGACTTCACCAAGCGGACCGGCATCAAGGTCAAGTACGTCGAGGGCGGCTCGGGCGAGGTGGTGCAGCGCGCCGTCCGCGAGAAGAGCAACCCGCAGGCCGATGTGCTCGTCACGCTGCCGCCGTTCATCCAGGAGGCCGACGCCAAGGGCCTGCTCCAGAAGTACGAGCCCGAGGGCTCCACGGCGGTCAGCGGGGCCGGCAAGGCGCCCGACGGGACGTGGACCTCCGTCGTGGACAACTACTTCGGCTTCGTCTACGACAAGAAGGAGCTGAAGACGGCACCGAAGACCTGGGACGACCTGCTCGACCCCGCGTACCGGAACAAGCTCCAGTACTCCACCCCGGGCGTCGCCGGTGACGGCACGGCCGTGCTGATCCAGACCATGCACGACCTCGGCGGCAAGGACCAGGCCCTCGCCTACCTCAAGAGGCTCCAGGCCAACAACGTCGGCCCGTCCGCCTCCACCGGCAAACTCGCGCCCAAGGTGGACAAGGGTGAACTGCTCGTCGCCAACGGCGATGTCCAGATGAACTACGCCCAGTCCAAGACCATGCCCAACCTCGGCATCTGGTTCCCGGCGGGCAAGGACGGCAAGCCCTCCTCCTTCGCGCTGCCGTACGCCGCGGGCCTGGTCACGAAGGCCCCGCACGGCGCCAACGGCAGGAAGCTGCTCGACTTCATGCTCTCCCAGCGGGCGCAGACCGAGGTCAGTTCCATCGGCGGCGGCTTCTCGGCCCGCGAGGACGTCAAGGCCACGGACGCCAACGCCGTCGCCCTCGGCAAGCTGATGGACGGCGTGCGGCTCTTCGAGCCGGACTGGTACGACGTCGACAAGAACCTGACGTCGTACGTCGAGGACTGGAAGTCGGCGACCGGGAGCTGATTGATTGGCGGGGCACCGCCCCCGGTACCGAGCCGGGGGCGGTGCCATGCCGCCCTCTCCACCGGAGGTTTCCGTGCCCCGTACGCCCAAAGTGCTCGTCATCGGCCTGGACGGCGCCCTCCTCGGCCGCATCGAGGACGCCGGCGCGCCGCACCTGGCCGCGCTGATGGCCGCCGGACTCACCGCGCCGAGCCTCGTCGAACCGGACGTGCCCACGCTGTCCGGGCCCGGGTGGGCCACGATCCTCACCGGAGCCCGGCACGCCAAGCACCAGGTGCGGGACAACTCCTTCACCGGCAACCGGTTCGCGCGGTACCCGGACTTCCTCACCCGCCTCGCGTCCGCCAGGCCAGACCTGGACACCTGCGCGATCACCTCCTGGGCGCCGCTCGCCGAGAAGGTCTTCTCCGCACGGGTCGGTACCCGGGTGGCCACGCCGGACGCGGAGTACGACGCCGGTACGACGGACCGGGCGGTCGGCGCGCTGCGGGACGGGGACCCGGACGCCCTGTTCGTACAGCTGGACGGCGTCGACGACGCGGGCCACCGGCACGGCGCGGCGTCCCCGCGGTACCTGGAGGCCGTCCGGGGCGCCGACGCCCAGGTCGGACGGATGGTGGCCGCGGTCGGGGCGCGGCCCGCGGACGAGGACTGGCTGGTCATGGTCACCACCGACCACGGCCACACCGACGCCGGCGGCCACGGCGGCCCCAGCCTCGCGGAACGCCGGACCTTCCTGATCGCCGTCGGCGAGGGACTCGCGTCCGGCTCGGTCCGCGCGGACGTACGGATGCCGGACGTGGCCGCCACCGCCCTCGCCCATCACGGTCTCGCCCTCGACCCGGACTGGGACCTGGACGGGCGCCCTCTGCGCGCGCCGGCGGCTACCCGCTGATCGACGGGGTACGGATCAGCCGGGGCTGATTAGGCTGGGGGCGTCGGTACGCCGTGGTTCCGGCGCCCCCGCTCGTAGATCTCACGCATGCCAGGAGACGCACAACATGGCAGACCGCAAGCCGATCGAATCGTGGCTCACCGACATGGACGGCGTCCTGATCCACGAGGGCGTGCCGATCCCCGGTGCCGAGGACTTCCTGAAGAAGCTGCGCGACTCGGGGCGGCCCTTCCTGGTCCTCACCAACAACTCCATCTACACCGCCCGCGACCTGCACGCCCGGCTGCGCCGGATGGGCCTGGACGTGCCGGCGGAGAACATCTGGACCTCGGCGCTCGCCACCGCCCAGTTCCTGAACGACCAGCGGCCCGGCGGCAGCGCCTACGTCATCGGCGAGGCCGGCCTGACCACCGCGCTGCACGAAGTCGGCTACGTCCTCACCGACCACGAGCCCGACTTCGTGATCCTGGGCGAGACCCGCACCTACTCCTTCGAGGCCATGACCAAGGCCGTGCGGCTGATCAACGACGGAGCCCGGTTCATCGCCACCAACCCCGACAACGTCGGCCCCTCCACCGAGGGCGCGCTGCCCGCCACCGGTTCTGTCGCCGCCCTGATCACCGCCGCGACCGGCCGCAAGCCCTACTTCGTCGGCAAGCCCAACCCGCTGATGATGCGCGCGGGCCTGAACGCGATCGGCGCCCACTCCGAGACCTCCGCGATGATCGGCGACCGGATGGACACCGATGTACTGGCGGGCCTGGAGGCCGGTATGCGCACCTTCCTGGTGCTCAGCGGGGTGACCCAGCCGCAGGACGTGGACAGGTATCCGTTCCGGCCCTCCCAGACCGTGGACTCCATCGCGGACCTCGTCGACCTCATCTGAACCCGGCGCCCGGCCGCCGAAACCCGGTGTCACCCGGACGGAGCAGCGGGGCGCCCCCCGGGATGCGGTGGGCGCCCCTGCCGGGAGAACCTCCTTAAGTGTCTGGAGGTTCACGATGGGCTCACTACCCCTCACTGTGTGCAGCGGACTGCTGATCGCGGCCGCGCTCGGTCCGGCGGCCGAGGCCGCCCACGCAGCGGACGGCGGCGTCCTCGCCGCGGCGCCCGACGCCCCCGCTCCGGGGGCCGAGGTGACCCTGAGGGTCAGCGGCTGCACCGGGAGGCAGGCCGTCGCCGCCTCCCGCGCCTTCACCGCCGACGCCCGCCTCACCGGCGCCGGGGGCGCCCTCTCGGGCAGCGCCCGCGTCGGCTCCACCGTCGGGCCGGGCAGCTACGACGTCAAGGTGACCTGCGCCGACCGGGTGGTGGACGGCAGGATCACGGTCGTGGCCGAGGACAAAGGAGCCTCCGCCGCCCCGGTCGACGCCACCGCGCACTTCGCCACCGTCGCCACCAGCGGCTCCGGACCCGACACCGCGCAGGCCGTGACCGGTCTCGCGCTGGCCTCGGTCGCCGCCGTCGCCGCGGGCCTGCGCGCCCGCCGGAGCCGCCGCCCCCGCTGAGCCCCGCGGCGGCGGCTCACCCCGACAGGCGGGTCCGCACGTTGCCGAAATGGTCCCTCATGGCGCGCTCCGCCCGCGGTGAGTCCCCGGAGCGGAGCGCGTCCAGGATCTCCCGGTGCTGCCGGCAGGTCACCCGGGGGTCCTGCGGTACGTCCACCAGATCCAGGCGGACCCGGTGGAAGGCGTCCCAGAACGCCTCCAGGACCTCGCTCAGCAGGGCGTTGTCCAGGCCCCGGTAGAGCGTGGCATGGAAGGCGCGGTCGCTGTCCGCGAGACCGGCGCCCTGTGCCGCCTGCTGCTCCATGCGGTCGACCAACGCGTCCAGTTCGGCCAGGTCCGAGTGCGGCAGCCGCCCGGCGAGCCGGGAGACGAGGCCGGTCTCCACAGCCTCGCGCAGTTCGAGAAGTTGGAGCAGCGAGTCCTCGCCCCGGTAGTGACCGACGACCGTGCGGAAGGCCAGGCCCTCGATCATCGGCGCGAACGACATCGGACCGACGTACGTCCCGAAGCCGTGCCGGATCTCCACGATGCCCATCGCCTGGAGCGCCTTCAGCGCCTCGCGCACCGAGTTCCGGCTCGCCCCGAGGAGATCCATCAGCTCCGGCTCGGTCGGCAGCGGGGCCCCGGGGGGCAGCCGCTGGTCCACGATCAGCTTCTTGATCCGCTCCTGAAGGTCCCGCGCTGCCATGGCCAGAGGGTAGCGGCCCGGAGTCCGAAAGGGCCCGGCCGTGCGAGGCTCCCCGCACGGCGACGGAACTCGGCGCCGACGCAAACCGCCTGACGAAGCGTCCGCCAGGACACACGGCGACGCCGCCGCGGGGCCGGACGGGCCGGCGGGCCCCGTCCGGCCCGCCGCGCGGCCCCCGGCCCGCCCGCCGTCCGGAGACGGAGTCACCGCTGCGGGACGGTGCCTTCGGTCACCCGACGGCCACACCGCTGGGGGCGGTGCCCACCGGGATCGTGTCGATCACCCTCCTGGTGGCCGGGTTGATCACCGAGACCGTGTTGGACAGGAGGTTGGTCACGAAGACGTGGCCGCACAGCGGGTCGGCGGCGACCCCCGTCGGCGCCTGGCCGACCGGAACCGTCCCGGAGGCCGTGTCGGTCCGCCTGTCGATGACGGACACGACGCCGGCACCCTGGTCGGCCACGTAGGCGTTGCCGCGCCACAGCGCCAGCGCGACGCCGAACGGGGTGGTGCCCACCGGAATCGTCCTCGTGACCGAGTTGGTCCTCGTGTCGAAGACGGAGACCGCGTTGGCGGCCTGATCGGTCACGTACGCACGGTGCCTGGACTCGTCCACGGCCACCGCGACCGGAGTGGCGCCCACGGCGACGGTGGCTGTCACCGCGTTGTCGGAGGATTTGATGACGGACACCTTGTCGGCGTCGATGTCGGTCACGTAGACCCGGCCGAGCCTCTCGGCGGCGGCGACGGCGAACGGGCTGCCACCGAGGTTGATGGTCGCCGTGACCGCGTTCGTGGCCGTGTTGATCACCGAGACCGTGCCGGAGGTCTCATTGGCCACGTAGGCCCGGCGCCGCGCGGAGTCCACGGAGACCCCGTAGGGCCCCGTCCCGACCGGGATCGTGGCGGTGACCGTGTTGGTGGCCGTGTTGATCACGGACAAGGTGTTCCCGCCGTGGTTCGTCACGTACGCGCGCTGGTGGCCCTCGTCCACCGCGACGGCGAAGGGCGTGTCGCCCACCGGGATGGTGCCGATCACCCGGTTCGTGGCCGCGTTGATCACGGTCACCGCGTCGTCGGCCTGGTCGGTCACGTAGACGCGGTGATCTCGCCAGTCGTCGTTCCCCCCGGAATGCCGCGCCGACACCCCCGCTTCCGGATGGCCGGTCGCGGCCTGGGAGCCGGCGGCGGGGAGCACGACGGCGAACAGGGTGATCGCCGCTGTGGTGAGCGAGAGCCCGCCGCGTCGGGCGAATGCCCCGCGGAGACCTCGGGTCCGGGAGGTACGCACCGCCCGCGGGTCGTGTGTGACGTGCATGGACACTCTCCTGACAGTAAGTGGGGTGACCGAGAACGGCGGACCGCCACGGGCGTGAGGGGCACGTTGGCGCGGCGCTTCTTCACCGTTCTCTCACATGCGATCTTGCGGGGCGTCCCCGCGCCACGCCACAGGAGATCGCCTGGACGGGCAACCCGGCTCCCCGGGGAGGAGTCCGGGCGTGTGGTCCCGGGCCCCGGCGTCCGGCCCTGACGGCACGGCACCTCGCGGCGGTGAACGCACGTCAGTCGGCGCCCTCCGAGTGGCGCCGACTGACGGATCCACCGCCCCCAGGGCGGAACTGCCCACCGGCATACGACGGCGTCGCCCTGGTCTTTCCGTTGACGGGAAAGCCGACGGCCGTTTGCCGAGCCCGTCCGGGGGCTGTCGACCGGCGTGGATGTTTCCATTGCAGCACCCGGCGCCGGACCGCATCAAGAATTCACCGGCACACTCCCGTGCCTGTCGGGTGCACGCGGGAGAAAGCGTTGATGTACCACCCCTCACGTCTGGGGGCGCGAGTCGCGGACTTCCTGATTCCGCTTTTCCGTCCGGGCCTGCCCGAGGGCTTCTTCGAACCCCCGGGCCACAGTCGCCCCCGAGGAATCGGTCAGCAGTGACTGGAAATTATCCATATATTCGTCGCACAGACTGGAACGTAAATCGACGGATAATCGGACGGCCGACATGGCGGCGGTGTGGGCCTCCTCCGTCTGCCCTGCCCGAAGTTGGGCCGTGGCCAGGAGGAGGAGGTCGATGGCCCGTCTGCGCACCCGGAACCCGGGGTGTCCCGCGAGGGCTCGGCTCGCCTCCCGCACAGCGAGGGTCGGCCGGTTCAACGCCAGGCAGCAACGAGCCAGTTCGCCCGCCAGATGCGCCTGGTCGAAGTTCTCCGCCCAGTCCGGTTCGCCCTCCGTGCCGGCCCGCGCCAGCGCCTCGCGGGCCCGCGAAGCGGCGTCGCGGTAGGCCAGGAGGTCACCGGCGACGGCATGCCCGCGGGCCTCTGACGTGTGCAGGAGCGCGCGGAGGGTCGGTGCGGCCGGCTGGGGCGCGCCCTGGAGCGCGATGCGTGCCGCCTGTACGGCAGTCCGCGAGTGACCGGCGGAGACCGCGAGCTGATGCATGCTCCTCGCGATGATGTACGCGCCGTAACCGCGATCGTCCGCGGCCTGCGCGAGCCGCAGCGCCTGGACGTAGTAGCGCTGTGCGAGTCCCGGTCTGCCGACGTCGACCGCCATGTAACCCGCCAGTTCCGTCAACCGGGCCGCACAGGCGAAGAGCCGGCGCCCCGTGTGCCGGCTGTACGAACCCCTGAGGAGCTTCGCGACCACGGTGTCGAGGCAGTGGACCGCGATCGGCCGTATGCGGCCGCTCCCGAAACGGTGGTCGGCGGCGGCCAGGTCCCGGGTGATCACGTGCACCGCCTCGACGTCGGCCGCGCCGACGCGGGACCCGGCCGACCGGGAGACGTCGGTGTCGGCATGGGCCGCCAGCCAGTCCCGGCACGATTCCAGGAGACGGGGCGCGCCCACGCCGGACCCCTGTGCGTACGCGGGCCGGCCTGCGTCCGCCCGCCACAGGCCGCAGGCCTGGTCGATCGCTCCGGCCAGGGGCGGGACGAAGGCGAATCCCGTCGTGGGCGAGTGCCGTGCCGTGAGGTCCGGCATGCCGATCTCGGCGAGGGTGATCTCGCGGTTGAGCTTCCGGCTCAGCACCTCGGCGAGGATCCGGGGCGTCGGCCCACGTGCCTGCTGGCCCCGCAGCCAGCGGCTGACGGACGTCTTGTCGTAGCGGAGGTCGAGTCCGTATTCGGCGCCACACAGATTGATCCGGCGCGCCAGCCCCGCATTGGAGACACCGGTTTCCTGGACGAGCGCCTGTAAAAGCCGATTCGGTTGACGGCCCAGCAGTGGTCGAGCGGCCATGACACGCTCCTGGATATTTCGCTGATTCTCCACGTGCCCTGCGCAGCATACTCGCGCCCCTGCTCGTGTCCTGGGCATATGCGAAAGGTCGATGGACAGAGGTCGATCAATAGGGGTCGACAGGTGCTCGCCGTGTTGACCGCCCGTCAGTCCGTCTCCCTTTTCCCGGGATTTCCCTGGATTGGATGAACGTTTCGCTGACACCGTGTACGTGCCGGGGCCGCGCGCCCTTCCGCAGTTGCCGTAATTTTCCGACGGGTTGGAGACACGCTGGAACCCGTGAACCCGTGAACCCGTGAATCCGCGCAGGAAGCACGCCCGGCGGGTGGTACTCGACGGACACCTGTCGCCTCGCGCCCGAGTACCACCGCCGTCCGAGGAGCCGGCATGCCGGAGCCGCCGTGGTGACGGTGGTCGCCACGGCGGCTCGCGAAGGGGGAACGGCCGCCCGAGCGGCACCGCGGAGGGCGCCGCTCGGACGTGCCGTGGTGTCACGGTGAGGACGAGCCGTCGTCGAAGGGCCGATCAGGTGAGGACGAGTGCGGCGGTGGCGCTGGACGCCGAGAAGGAGGGAGTTCCCGCGAAGGTCGCCGTGTAGCGACTGCCCGCCTGGATGAGGGTCAGCGGACTCACGGTCGCGTTGCTGAGCTGCGCCACACCGGAGGCGTTCGTCACGGCCGTACCCAGCGTGGTGGTGCCGACCTTGAAGGTGATCGTCTGCCCCGGCACGGGCACGCCCGAGCTGAGCACCGTCAACGTGGCCGTGAGGGTGGAGACATGGGCCAGGCCGTCGGTACCGATCGTGGCCGTCCCCGTCGTCGCCGTCAGTTTCGTCGCGGCCGGAGCCCCGCTCGTGACCGTCTGGGTGAGCACCGGCGAGGTGGAGGGGTTGAAGCTGGTGCTGCCGTTGTAGACGGCGGTGAGGGCGTGGGTGCCGACGGTGAGGGTCGAGGTGGTGAGGGTGGCCGTCCCGGCGGTGAGGGTGCTGGTGCCGAGGAGCGTGGCGCCGTCGTAGAAGCTGACGGTTCCGGTGGGTGTGCCGGCGCCTGGTGGTACGGCGGTGACGGCCGCGGTCAGCGTGACGGTCTGACCGAAGGCCGACGGGTTGGGGGTGGAGGTGAGGGTGGTGGCGGTCGAGGCATTGGTGACGGTCTGGGTGTCCACGGGTGAGGTGGAGGGGTTGAAGCTGGTGCTGCCGTTGTAGACGGCGGTGAGGGTGTGGGTGCCGACGGTGAGGGTCGAGGTGGTGAGGGTGGCCGTCCCGGCGGTGAGGGTGCTGGTGCCGAGGAGCGTGGCGCCGTCGTAGAAGCTGACGGTTCCGGTGGGTGTGCCGGCTCCCGGCGGTACGGCGGTGACGGCCGCGGTCAGCGTGACGGTCTGACCGAAGGCCGACGGGTTGGGGGTGGAGGTGAGGGTGGTGGCGGTCGAGGCATTGGTGACGGTCTGGGTGTCCACGGGTGAGGTGGAGGGGTTGAAGCTGGTGCTGCCGTTGTAGACGGCGGTGAGGGTGTGGGTGCCGACGGTGAGGGTGGAGGTGGTGAGGGTGGCCGTCCCGGCGGTGAGGGTGCTGGTGCCGAGGAGCGTGGCGCCGTCGTAGAAGCTGACGGTTCCGGTGGGTGTGCCGGCGCCTGGTGGTACGGCGGTGACGGTGGCGGTGAGGGTTTTGGTCTGGCCGAAGGCGGAGGGGTCGGGGGTGGAGGTGAGGGTGGTGGCGGTTGCCGCTTGTGTCACCGTCTGGGTGTCCACCGGGGAGGTCGACCCGGTGAAGCTGGTGTCGCCGTTGTAGACGGCGGTGAGGGTGTGGGTGCCGACGGTGAGGGTGGAGGTGGTGAGGGTGGCGGTGCCGGCGACGAGGGTGCTGGTGCCGAGGAGGGTGGGGCCGTCGTAGAAGCTGACGGTTCCGGTGGGTGTGCCGGCGCCTGGTGGTACGGCGGTGACGGTGGCGGTGAGGGTTTTGGTCTGGCCGAAGGCGGAGGGGTCGGGGGTGGAGGTGAGGCCGGTCGTCGTGGCGGCCTGATTGACGGTTTGGGTGTCCACCGGGGAGGTCGACCCGGTGAAGTTGGTGTCGCCGTTGTAGACGGCGGTGAGGGTGTGGGTGCCGACGGTGAGGGTGGAGGTGGTGAGGGTGGCGGTGCCGGCGACGAGGGTGCTGGTGCCGAGGAGGGTGGGGCCGTCGTAGAAGCTGACGGTTCCGGTGGGTGTGCCGGCGCCTGGTGGTACGGCGCTCACGGTGGCGGTGAGGGTTTTCGCCTCGCCGAAGGCAGATGGGTCCGGCGTCGATGTGAGGCCGGTCGTCGTGGCCGCCTGTGTCACCGTCTGGGTGTCCACCGGCGACGTCGACCCACCGAACTCGGTGTCCCCGCTGTACACCGCCGTCAGCGAATGCGACCCGACAGCGAGGCTGGACGTGGTGAGCGTGGCGGTCCCGCCGCTCAGCGTTCCGGTGCCCAGCAGCGTGGCGCCGTCGAAGAAATCGACCGTGCCGGTCGGAGTGCCGGCCCCCGGCGGGACGGCAGTTACCGTCGCGGTGAGGGTTTTGGCTTGGCCCGAGGCGGAGGGGTCGGGGGTGGAGGTGAGGGTGGTGGCGGTTGCCGCTTGTGTCACCGTCTGGGTGTCCACCGGGGAGGTCGACCCGGTGAAGTTGGTGTCGCCGTTGTAGACGGCGGTGAGGGTGTGGGTGCCGACGGTGAGGGTGGAGGTGGTGAGGGTGGCGGTGCCCGCGGTGAGGGTGCTGGTGCCGAGGAGGGTGGGGCCGTCGTAGAAGCTGACGGTTCCGGTGGGTGTGCCGGCGCCTGGTGGTACGGCGGTGACGGTGGCGGTGAGGGTTTTCGCCTCGCCGAAGGCAGATGGGTCCGGCGTCGATGTGAGGCCGGTCGTCGTGGCCGCCTGTGTCACCGTCTGGATGTCCACCGGGGAGGTCGACCCGCTGAAGTTGGTGTCGCCGTTGTAGACGGCGGTCAGAGAGTGGCTTCCGACAGCGAGAGCGGACGTGCTGAGGGTGGCGGTGCCCGCGGTGAGGGGGCTGGTGCCGAGGAGGGTGGCGCCCTCGTAGAAGCTGACGGTTCCGGTGGGCGTGCCGGCGCCCGGCGGTGTGGCGCTGACCGTCGCGGTGAGGGTTTTGGTCTCGCCGAAGACGGAGGGGTCGGGGGTGGAGGTCAGAGCGGTGGTGGTGGGGAAGGGAGCGGTGGAGGTGATGCTGACGGTCCCGTCACCGTTGTTGACGATGTAGGCCGTGCTCCCGTCGGGGGTGATCGCGACACCGAAGGGCGCTGTCCCGACGGAGATCGTGCCGATCACGGTCTGGC
>NZ_LBDA02000073.1 GCF_000980885.2 Streptomyces malaysiense
CGTGGGGAGCCGGCCGTGTTGCAGTGCCATGACCATCTTGATGACGCCCGCGATACCGGCGGCTGCCTGGGTGTGGCCGATGTTGGATTTCACCGATCCGAGCCACAGTGGGCGTTCGGCGGGACGGTTCTGTCCGTAGGTGGCCAGCAGGGCTTGGGCCTCGATGGGGTCGCCGAGGGTGGTGCCGGTGCCGTGGGCTTCGACCGCGTCGACGTCGCTCGGTGTGAGGCGGGCGTTGGCCAACGCGGCCCGGATGACCCGCTGTTGCGAGGGTCCGTTGGGGGCGGTGAGGCCGTTGCTGGCGCCGTCCTGGTTGACGGCCGA
>NZ_LBDA02000074.1 GCF_000980885.2 Streptomyces malaysiense
CTTGATGACGCCCGCGATACCGGCTGCTGCCTGGGTGTGGCCGATGTTGGATTTCACCGATCCGAGCCACAGCGGGCGTTCGGCGGGACGGTTCTGTCCGTAGGTGGCCAGCAGGGCTTGGGCCTCGATGGGGTCGCCGAGGGTGGTGCCCGTGCCATGCCCTTCTACGGCGTCGATGTCGTTGGTGGTGAGTCGAGCGTTGGCCAAGGCAGCACGGATGACCCGCTGTTGCGAGGGACCGTTCGGCGCGGACAACTGGCTGCTGGCGCCGTCCTGGTTCACGGCCGAGCCGCGCAGCACGGCCAGGACCTGGTGGCCGTTGGCCTGGGCGTCGGAGAGTCGTTCGAGCAGGACGAGGCCGACGCCTTCGGAGAAGCCGGTGCCGTCCGCGCCGTCGGCGAACGCCTTGCACCTGCCGTCGGGCGAGAGCCCCCGCTGGCGGGAGAACTCCACGAACGTGGTGGGGGAGGCCATGACGGTGACACCGCCGGCCAGTGCCATGGAGCACTCGCCGTTGCGCAGGGCCTGCGCGGCCAGGTGCATCGCCACCAGCGACGACGAACACGCCGTGTCCACGGTCACCGCGGGGCCCTTGAAGCCGAAGGTGTACGCGACGCGGCCGGACACGACGCTGCCGAGACTTCCCGTCGCGACGTAGCCCTCGGCGTCCTTGCCCATGTCCCTCAGGTAGTGGAAGTAGTCCTGTGAGGACACACCTGCGAAGACACCGGTCCGTGACCCCCGCAGGGCCGCTGGGTCGATACCGGCGTGTTCGAGCGCCTCCCAGCTGGTCTCCAGCAACAGACGTTGCTGCGGGTCCATCGCGCGGGCCTCGCGTGGTGAGATTCCGAAGAAGTCGGCGTCGAAGTCACCTGCCTCGTGAAGGAACCCGCCATGACGCGAATAGCTGGTTCCAGAGGCGTCGGGGTCGGGATCGTACAGCTTCTCCAGGTCCCAGCCCCGGCCCGTGGGGAAGGTGCTTATCGCGTCCGAGCCTGAGGTGAGGAGCCTCCACAGCGAGTCGGCGGAATCGACACCGCCCGGCAGCCGACAGGACATGCCGACGATCGCTATCGGTTCACGACTCTTTTCCTCCACCTGCTGCAGGCGTTGCCGCGTCTGGTGAAGGTCGGTGGTTACCCGATTGAGATAGTCGCGAAGCTTCTTTTCGTTTGACATTATGTTAGTCCTCTTCGCTTCGGGTAATTCCGAGTTCTTGGTCGATGAACCGGAATATCTCGTTGTCCGATGCCGATTCGATCTGCTGGGCGACGCCGTCAGAGTCCGGGGCGGAGTGTTCTGCGAGTTTCGCCATGAGGCTTTGCAGTCTGCTGCCGAGGTTGGCGCGCAGGTCGTCGGAGAGGCTGTTGAAGTCCCTCTCTATACGATCGAGTTCCGCAAGAACGGGGTCGACCGGGTCCGAGTCGGGCGCACACAGTTCCTCGTGCAGGTACTGCGCCACCTCGTTGACCGTGGGGTGGTCGAAAATCAGAGTCGCGGGAAGACGTAGGCCGGTGCTCGCGGTCAGGCGGTTGCGGAGTTCGACCGCGGTGAGGGAGTCGAGCCCGAGTTCCTGGAAACCTCGATCCGTCTGCAGGGAACCGGGTGAACTGTGGCCCAAAACGGTCGCCGTGTTGCTGCGCACGAGTTCGAGGAGCTCCACCAGCTGCTCGCTTTCACTGAGCCCCTGCAACCGCTGTGACAGCGGCACGCCGCGCTCTCCACTCGGCCTGGCTGTGGACTTCGTGGTGAGAGAAGCGTTGATGAGGTTGGTGAGGATGGGGGGGAGGATGCCGTTGTGGGCCTGGTCGCGGAGAGCGGGTTTGTTGAGTTGCGCCGGCAGGAGTGTGGGGGCGCCGTTTGCGAGTGCGGTGTCGAGTAGGGCGAGTGCGGTGTCGGTGGGCAGGGGGCTGATGCCGCTGCGGCTGATGCGTGCGCGGTCGGTGTCGTCGAGTTTGCTGGTCAGGCCGCTGGTTTGGGCCCAGTACCCCCAGGCGAGTGAGGTGGCGGGG
>NZ_LBDA02000075.1 GCF_000980885.2 Streptomyces malaysiense
ACCTCATCAACACACCGACCAGGCAGCGCACATCACGAGGCTCGATGGGGACCTCTCTCAGCCGGCAGTTGGTCGGCCTCGCGGAGGAACAGCAGCAGAAGGTTCTGCTGGATCTTGTACGCGGCCACGCCGCCACCGTGCTCGGGCATGCGGACGGAGCGACCATCGACCCGGAACGTCCTTTCCAGGACCTCGGGTTCGACTCCCTCACCGCCGTCGAACTCCGCAACCGCCTCACCGGCGCCACTGGGATACGGCTGCCTTCCACCCTGATCTTCGACCACCCCACGGTGAAGGCCCTCGCCGGACGCATCCGAGCCGACCTCACCGAAGCGGGCACTACATCACGTGCCCCCCAGCGCGCTTCCGGTAAGTCCGACACCACTGAGCCGATCGCCATCGTGTCCATGGCCTGCCGGTTCCCCGGCGGCGCACACACCCCCGAAGAATTCTGGCAACAGCTTGCCGCCGGCCAGGACGCCATATCCGCCTTCCCGAACGGCCGCGGATGGGACCTCGAAAGGCTCTACGACCCGGACCCGGATCGCTACGGAAGGACGTATGCCACGGAGGGCGGGTTCCTCCACGACGCGGATCAGTTCGACGCGGCTTTCTTCGACATCTCGCCACGCGAAGCCCTCACCATCGACCCGCAGCAGCGCCTGCTCCTGGAGACCGCCTGGGAAACCCTCGAACGTGCCGGTATCAGTCCGGCCGCGTTGCGAGGCTCTGACACCGGTGTGTTCGCCGGTGTCGCGACGCAGGACTACATCAAGGAAACTCCGGAAGGCGCCGAAGGCTACGTAGCGACAGGCAGCTTGGGCAGCATCGTGTCCGGGCGCGTCGCGTACACCTTCGGGTTCGAAGGCCCAGCGGTCACGATCGACACGGCGTGTTCGTCGTCGTTGGTGGCGATGCACCTGGCCGCACAGGCCCTGCGCAACAGCGAGTGCTCCATGGCGCTGGCCGGCGGTGTCACCGTCATGGCCTCCCCGACGGTCTTCGTGGAGTTCTCCCGCCAGCGGGGTCTCGCTCAGGACGGCCGGTGCAAGGCGTTCGCCGAAGGCGCCGACGGCACCGGCTGGGGCGAGGGTGTCGGGCTCGTCCTGCTGGAGAAACTGTCGGACGCCGAGGCCAACGGCCACCAGGTCCTGGCCGTGCTGCGCGGCTCGGCCGTGAACCAGGACGGCGCCAGCAACGGCCTCACCGCCCCCAACGGACCGTCCCAGCAGCGGGTCATCCGGGCGGCTCTTGCCAACGCCCGCCTCACACCCGCCGACGTCGACGCGGTCGAAGCCCACGGCACGGGCACCACCCTCGGCGACCCCATCGAGGCCCAGGCCCTGCTGGCCACCTACGGACAGGACCGTCCCGCCGAACGCCCGCTGTGGCTCGGATCGGTGAAATCCAACATCGGCCACACCCAGGCAGCAGCCGGTATCGCGGGCGTCATCAAGATGGTCATGGCACTGCAACACGGCGTCCTGCCGCAGACCCTGCACGTCGACGCACCGTCGTCGCACGTCGACTGGGAATCAGGGGCCGTCAGCCTGCTCACCGAGACCACCGAATGGCCCGAGACCGACCGGCCGCGCCGAGCCGGCGTCTCCTCCTTCGGCATCTCCGGCACCAACGCCCACCTCATCCTCGAAGCACCACCCCAGCCCAGCCCGGTCGACCAGGAAAACCAGGAAAACGACGGGAGCGAAGAAGGCAACGCGGACTCTGAGACCGAAGCCGCCGCGCCTTCCGTCTTCGCCTGGCCGGTCTCGGCGAAGACCGAGACGGCCCTGAGTGCCCAGGCCGCACGCCTCCTGGACCACGTCCACCGGCACCCCGAC
>NZ_LBDA02000076.1 GCF_000980885.2 Streptomyces malaysiense
CACCCTTTCAATCTCAGCGGCACCGGCGTACGCCTGGAGGGCAGCCACCCAGTGGTAGACATATGCGTCGAACTGGCCCTCGGGTGACCGGAGCCGGTCGAGCGGAATCTCGCAGAGGTGGGTCATGCGTTTCTGATCGCGGCAGACGATGGCGAGCCACAAGGTGGTGAGCCAGTTCCCGGCGTCGGCGTACGGACGGGGACCCAGTGCCGGAATGTGCCGGATTTCGTGGTTGATACGGCAGTCGACAAAGCCCTCGGCCTGGGCGGTCGCAGCGAACAGAGCCGAGCCGGTCTGAAGGGCGCTGACGGTCGCTTCCCATATCTCGAGCCGTGCCGCACGAGGATCAACGGTGCACCGAGCCTGCAAGTGCAGCAGGGCCGTGCTGAACATGAAGTCAAGCTTGCCAGGATGCCGTTCGATCTACTCCGCGTCCGCCGCTACGTCTTCGCCAAGCGCCTCGGCCCAGTTCACAGAGTGAGGGCCAGGCCCTCCATGCCGGTCGATCGCGACGGTCATAATGCGCTCCTCACAGCAGATCGGTCAGGTCCGGGCCGCGCCCGTCCGCAACCTCCGGCTCACCGACTCCGTAGCCTTCGGCCCTGCCGAAGTATGTCGGCTGACCGGGCTCAGCCGACACACCGAGCAGCCCGTCCAGATCCTTGAGCGCGGCGGCGAGCCGCGGGGCGTTCTGCTGGTGCACTTCCGGATGCGGTGTGCCACGGAAGTCGAACGGACCCCAGATATCGTGATGGACGGCAACATCGGCCGACAGGCCCAGAGGCTCCGCAGAGACCGTCAATTCCACCAGACCGTATTCCTGGCGTTGCGCACCACGTTCATCGAGCCACATACCCGGCCCGGTGACCAGAAATCCGCTGAACTCGGCCTGCGGGAAACCCATAGGGCGCAAATTTTCGACACTCTCCGCCAGTTGCTCACCATCGAGCGGTTTCGGCAGTTGCAGACGAGTCTTCGCGATCGAACCTCTGCCTGGCATGACCCAGTGCCACTCCAGGGCACTCGGCTTCAGTAGCTCGTAGTCCCGCAAAACAGCCGACATACGTGCAGCGGTGCCGAGCGCCGAGCGCAACCCGGGAGAGGCGTAATCTTCCAAGTCCCAAAACCAGGAAGCACATTCGCGCGGCGCACGCATGAGCATGGACATCGATTACTTCCTCACGGATACGTAGGGCCATTGGCCGGGACGGTGATCGAGCCATCCTCAAATCGCAAAACGAAGGTGGCGTTCGTAATCCTAGCGCGATGAGCGATGCGTCCGAGGATCTTGTCTGTCAGTGCTTCCTTGGTGTCATGCACATCCAGAATGGCGACCTTCTGGCCATCAATGCTACCAATCAGCTGCTTCTCAGCGATACCCCTCGTCGCACTGTTGAGTCCCGACGCACTCGCGACGTCCTTTAGCTGCGCACCATATTCGATCCGGTCGCCAGACTTCACCAATACATCCAGGTCCAGTCCGTCTTCCGGCACCTTCATTTCCAGTGCAAGCCCCTGTACACCACGATTTTGCAGATCTGTGGCGTGTTCCATCGCCATATAGACCGCAGGGCTCATATCGCTATGCTTGCTGACCTGCTTGCATTGAGAAAGGAGATCGTCGTAGCCAGGAAGGTCCGCAAGGTTTCCGTCACTGATGTATTTAGCGATCCCGGCTCCGTACTCACTCCTACGGAGTCCTGCGAGTGACTTCTCGATATCCGCCGGTGGCATCTTGGCGCGTGCGAGTTGCTCGGCAACCATCGCCTCCTGGTCCGGCTGCATGCGCCCAGTCGGCGCGGACGGTCGCTCGCCCCCCTCGCTGTAATCCACGTGCGGGGGCTCGTGACCGCCCCCAGCCCCGGAGTGGTGGCTTCCTACCTGGTCATGGCCCTGCCCGCCCGTCACTTCCGAGGGCCCACCGGCGGCCGGAACATGGTGTACCACCTGAGGATCGTCGCCATGTCCCAGGGGGCCGTCCGTGTGGTGACTGCCCTGGCCGCTGTGCGGCGATTCATGGCTGGCTACAGGACCGGTCCCGTGCTCGTGTGCTGTGCCGCCGGACAGGTGGTCGCCGCTGTGCCCGCTGGGCAGGTGGTCGCCCGCGTGGATCGTGGGAGTGGTGGGGTGGTCGGGGATATGGCCTGCGTCGCTCACGTTGTGGCCGGTGCTGTCGCCGAGTTTGATGTGCTCGCCGACGTGTCCCGCGGTGTCGGCGGTGTGAGGGGCCGCGCCGACCAGGGCCGGTTGCTTCGCCGGGGACGGCGTGTGCGGGACGTCCGAGCCGGTGGTGGGCCGGCTGGTGACGTCCGGGGGGCCGCCGTCGTGGTGCATCAGGACGTCGCCCTTGTGGTCCACGATGTTGCCGTGTTCGTCGGCGAACAGCGGCGGCTCGCCCTCGGGGGTGTGCAGGGGGTCCGTGCCCGCCGGGTGCAGTGGCGCGTCGTGCGGCAACCGGACGTTGCCGCCCGGGAGTTCGACGGCGCCCTTGGGGATCGATGCTCCCTCGGGGAGGCGGACCGTGCCGTCCGGGAGGTGCACGGTGCCCTCGGGCAGGGTGATCGCGTTGTCGGGGAGCTCGGGGATGTCGATCTTCCCGGCGCCCCGGAGGGCCTTGCTGATGTCGCCGATCTTCGACAGACCGGCGCCCGCGCCCTTCATGACGTACGTCATCGGGTCGATGACCCGGCCGGCCTTGCCCGCGAACGAGATCGCCCTGGCCACCGAGCCCGCCTTGCCCGCGCCCTCGGCCGCGGCGCCCCCGCCGTCGGTGAAGACCGCGGTGATCACGTTGAAGGTGACCGCGCCGGCCGCGCGGGCGGGGTTCTTGCCCCACTCGTCCCACGCCAGCAACGCCTTGCCGGTCTGCTTCATCGTGTCGCGCGACTCACGCAGCCAGGTGGGCATGTACTTGTCCGGCGTGGCCCAGAACGCCGCCGCCAGCACGGGGTTGCTCATGAAGGCGAGCCCCGTGGCCAGCTTCGCCAGGCCCTTCCAGGCCGTCTTCATCGCGTCCCAGCCATCGACACCGACCAGCGTGCCCAGCCCCTTGACGGTGCCCCAGATGCCGTCCACCACGATGCCGTCCCAGACGAACGACTTCGCCCAGTGCCCGACGTCGTACCAGTGGTGCTTCTGCTCCACCGGATCGCCCCACGGCAGCCCCTTCGCGCCCTTCAGGTCGGACGCACTGTAGCCGTACATGTTCTTCTTGTCGCTGCCGTCACCGGCGATCATCTGCGTGCCGTGCCACAACGCCGTGATCTTGTTGTGGCAGGTGCGCTCCGCCGCCCAGAACGCAGCCACCGTCGCCGTGACATCGTCGCGGAGCTGGTTGTTCTTCTTGACCTTGTCCTCGTCGTACTGCCAGTCGTCGTCGCCCTTGACCGAGTCGACGAAGGTCTGCGCATCGTGCTTGAGCTGCTTCAGTTTCGCCACCAGCGGCCGGACCTCCGCCGCGTACCCCGACAACGCCGAGGACACCGTCTCCAGATCCGTCCCGAACGAATCCGCACGGTCCGACACCGGCTTCGTCGAGGCGAACAGCTGATCCGCCTCCGGGGCCTTGTAGTACGCCGACAGCCCCTGGAACTGCGTATGGACATCCGAACCCGTGGAACGGACCTGCCCCGCGTCCTTCTTCAGCGCGGCGTAGTCCTTCTCCAGCTGCTCAAGGTCACCGGTGAACTCGGGAATCTCCTCCGGCTTGATCACGACTTGCCCACCCCCGGCATCTTCACCCCGGGCGTGGACGCCGCGCGCTGCGCCCGCGCCGCCATCGCCTCGTCACCGTCCAGATAAGCCGTCGTCGCGTCCACCGCGCCCTGCAACGACTTACCGGCCCGCGCCGCGATGAACTGAAGATCCTTGGTCGCGTGCTCCGCGTACTCCGACAACGCCAGCGCCACGAGGCCGCCCTGCGTCTTGCCGCCGCCCTTGCCGCCCTGACCGCCGGAGCCGCCCGAGCCGTCGCCCGCGGAGATCGTGCCCGCGCTCGACGCCGCCGACTGCAGATGCTTACCGAAATCCTTGGCCTGCGTCTCCAGATGCGACGCCGTCTTCCCCGTCGTCGTCAGCACATGACTGATGCCCTGCGGACGCAGATCCCAGCCCGCCATGCCACACCCCCGTGAACCGGCCTCCCGGTCAACCGATTTCGTCGACCGCCGACTTGGCCTTCGCCAGCGTCGAATGCGCCGTCGAGTCGTTCTTCTCCATCGTCGTCTTCAGCAGGTGGATGATGTTCCGCACCTCCTGCGAGGCGTTGTTCCAGCGCTGCTCCTTGCCGTGGTACTCGTCCGCCACACCATCAGCCGTGAAGTCCGCCATCGCCTTCTTCACCTGCTTGTCCCGCGCCGCGATCACCGACTCCAACTGCGCGATCACCCCCGCGAGATTCCCCTGCACATCCGCCGACGCACCTGTGTCGTACGACCGGCGATCCGCACCAGAACCCGCCATCACACACCACTCCCCGTCAAGAGACCCGACGTCTCGAAGAACTCAGAACAACCCGGACCCGCGCGCACTCAGCGGCCCGAGAACCGCGCCGCGTCGAAGTTGGCGGCACCCATCTGCGACCTGGCGTTCTCACCCTGCTCCTGGTCACCCGAGCTGAAAGCGCCCTCCATCCCGGACTGACCGCCCAGGATCGCCGCCAGCGAGCCGTTCAGCTCCTTCGTGATGCCGTCCGCACGCGCCTTGAACTGATCGAACGCCGTACGCCCCGCACCGTTGAACTTCCCCTCCAACGGCTCCGCCGCCTGCACCAACTGCCGGATCAGCGTGCCCAGATCCTGACTCGACCCGCGTGAGTCACGCATCAGCGTCGAGAGCGTCTGCGCACCCATGTCGAACTTCATGTCGCCTCCCCCGTACGGGCTCCCGCGGCACCCGCCGCCCCTGTCGCATACCGCATACGATTATGAACTCGCGGGCGCAAGGGGGGCGGGTCCGGGTCCGGTCTGTCACAGGATCAGCGAATTTCCGTGACAAAAGCCCGGCACGGACCGGCTTCGGCGGCCGGTGTCAGCGGGAGGGCTGACCCGTCGGTGACTGACGGCAGATCAGCAGCAGCGCCCGGTCGTCGTTGACGTCCTTGGCGACGGCCTCGATGAGGTGCCAGGCGGCTCCGTGGAAGCCGCCGGCGACGTAGCGGTCGGCTTCGCCGGTGAGGCGGTCGATGCCCTCGACGATGTCGCGGTCGGAGGTCTCCACCAGGCCGTCGGTGAAGAGCATCAGGACGTCGCCGGGGCGCAGCGAGCCCTTGACGGAGTCGAACTGGGCGCCGTCGTAGACGCCGAGGAGCGGCCCCTCGGCGGACTTCTCCTCCCAGCGGCCGCTGCCGGCGCTGAGCTGGAGGCCCGGCGGATGGCCCGCGGAGTACAGCTCGTAGTCCCCCGAGTCGAGGTCCAGGACGAGGTGGATGGAGGTGGCGAAGCCCTCGTCCCAGTCCTGGCGGAGCAGATAGCCGTTGGCGGCGGGCAGGAAGGCGTGCGGGGGCAGGGAGCCGAGGAGGCCGCCGAAGGCGCCGGACAGCAGGAGGGCGCGAGAACCCGCGTCCATGCCTTTGCCGGAGACGTCGGTGAGGACGACCTCCAGGGTGCGGCCGCCGTTGGTGCGGGCGGCCACGACGAAGTCGCCGGAGAAGGACTGGCCGCCGGCGGGCCGCAGCGCCATCTCGTGGTGCCAGCCCTGGGGCAGTTTGGGCAGGGTGGACTGCACCCGGATCCGCTCGCGCAGGTCGAACAGCATGGTGCCGCCGCGCCGCCAGGGCACGCCGACGCGGCTGCGGAACTGGGCGGTGAGCAGGCCGAAGAAGCCGCACGCGGCCACCACCAGGACGACGCCCGGGGTGACCCGCGAGGCCCCCTCGGTGTACGGGCCGAGGCGCACCGACTCCACGATCAGCGCGGTGGCCGCCGTCGCGTACAGGCCGAGCAGGCTGGCCGGGCGCAGCAGCAGCCCGCCGGCGACGATCGGCAGCACGAGCATGGCCGGGGAGCACCACACGGAGTCGAACAGGGTCAGGGCCGCGAGGACCGGGATGGTCAGGAGCAGTCCGGCGAAGGCGATCCAGTCGGAGCCGTCGCCGCGGAAGTAGTCCACGGCGCTCCTGCGCAGCCCGACGCGGGCCCGGTGCCACTGCATCTTCCACCGGGCCGTGAGCGTGTCGGCCTTCGCGCGCGTCTCTCGTCCTGCTGCCATTAGTCCGGGACCCTATCCATCGCACCGGTCCCTTGGCACGGGAGGTCCCGCTTGTCCCCCGTGCGGGGCTCGGGTTCACAGGTTCGCTCAGGCACCGGAATTCCGTAAACCCACCCGAAGGAGTGTCAGTGCTTCTGACACGTGGGGCACCAGAAGAGGTTGCGGGCGGCGAGGCCGGCGGTGCGGATGTGGTCGCCGCAGATGTGGCAGGGCTGGGTGGCGCGGCGGTAGACGTAGACCTCGCCGCCGTGGTCGTCCACGCGGGGCGGGCGGCCCATGGCCTCGGGGGTGTGCTCCGGCCGTACGGTGTCGATCCGGTTGTCGCGCACGCCCTCGCGCATCAGGGCGGCGAGGTCGGCCCAGATCGTGTCCCATTCGGCGGGGGTGAGGTCCCGGCCCGCGCGGTAGGGGTCGATGCCGTGCCGGAAGAGGACCTCGGCGCGGTAGACGTTGCCGACACCGGCCACGATCTTCTGGTCCATGAGCAGGGCGGCGACGGTCGTACGGCTGCGGCTGATCCTCCTGTACGCCGCCGCCGGGTCGGCGTCCTGGCGGAGCGGGTCGGGGCCGAGGCGGGAGTGGACGGCGAGTTTCTCGTCGTCGGTGATCAGGGCGCAGGTGGTGGGGCCGCGCAGATCGACGTACGACAGGTCGTTCGCGAGCCGGAGCCGGACGGTGTCGGTGGGCGGGGGCGCGGGGGCGTCCCCGAAGCCGACCTTGCCGAACAGGCCGAGATGGATGTGGACCCAGTCGCGGTCGCGGAACCGCAGGAACAGGTGCTTGCCGTGGGCCTCGGTGGCGGTCAGTTCGGCGCGGTCCAGCAGGGCGGCGGCGTCGGAGAACTTGCCCTGGGGGCTGGTGACGCGGGGGGCCGTGCCCTGGAAGCGGGCGGCGTAGTCCTGCGCCAACCGGTGAATGGTGTGCCCTTCCGGCAAGGCGGGCCGTCCTTTCCTGTTCTTCTCCCGGCCCGCCCGGCCGTCTCGCCCGGCCGGAGGGCGGGCTCCGTCACCACCTCAGCCTAGGACCTCTCTTTCGGACCTCGTCGGGGTCGCGGGGCCCGGCACGCACGGCACCCACCCGCCGCCGAGCGGATCGGCGAGGGTGGGCGCAGGTGGTAGAGGAGGGGAGGGTTACTGCTGGGGGTGGTGGGCCGGGACCGGGGGGAGGTCGCCCGTCGTCTCGTACTCGCTCAGCATGTCGATGCGGCGGATGTGGCGCTCGTCGCCGGAGAACGGGGTGCCGAGGAACGTCTCGACGAACTTGGTCGCCTCCTCGGTGCTGTGCATGCGGGCACCGACGGCCACCACGTTGGCGTTGTTGTGCTGACGGCCGAGCGACGCCGTCTCCTCGCTCCAGGCCAGCGCCGCGCGCACGCCCTTCACCTTGTTCGCGGCGATCTGCTCCCCGTTTCCGGAGCCGCCGATCACGATGCCGAGGGCGTCGGCGTCGGCGGCCGTGCGCTCGGCGGCGCGCAGGCAGAAGGGCGGGTAGTCGTCCTGGGCGTCGTAGATGTGCGGCCCGCAGTCGACGGGCTCGTGCCCCGCCGCCTTGAGCCACTCGACGAGGTGGTTCTTGAGTTCGAAGCCCGCATGGTCGGAGCCGAGGTACACGCGCATGACACGAGTGTGACACGCCGGAATGGGGGCAGCAGCCCGGGGTCCACGGCATCGGAGGGGTGTCCGTCAAGGCATCCGGAGGTGACTCATACGACACCCGCCAACCTACGGATTTCGTCGTCAGATGTGAGCGGGGCCATAGAACCTCAAGGGAACCTCAAGTAACAATCCGGATTCAGAGGTTCCCGAATTCGTTCGCCTCGGATTCACTGGACCGACTCGTACACCGCTCGTACGAATCCCGTACCGGACCCCGCAACGGCATCCCCGTTTTCCGTACGAGAACCCCCGCTCAACAGGCGCAAAGGAATCCGTCCATGACCCCTCCTGGTTCCGGACTTCAAGCAGGCCTCAAGAACCGGCATCTGACGATGATCGCCATCGGCGGTGTGATCGGCGCCGGACTGTTCGTCGGCTCCAGCTCCGGCATCGCCGCGGCCGGGCCCGGCATTCTGCTGTCCTACGCCCTCGTCGGCACCCTCGTCGTCCTCGTGATGCGAATGCTCGGCGAGATGTCCGCCGCCAACCCGGCCTCCGGCTCCTTCTCCGAGCACGCCGACCGGGCGCTCGGCCGCTGGGCCGGTTTCTCCATCGGCTGGCTGTACTGGTTCTTCTGGGTCGTCGTCCTCGCCGTCGAGGGAACGGCGGGCGCGAAGATCCTGGCCGGCTGGGTGCCGGCGGTGCCGCAATGGGGCTGGGCCCTCATCGTGATGCTGGTGCTGACCGCGTCGAACCTCGTATCGGTCGGTTCCTACGGCGAGTTCGAGTTCTGGTTCGCCGGTATCAAGGTCGTGGCGATCGGCGCGTTCATCGTCGTCGGCCTGCTCGCGATCTTCGGTGTGCTGCCGGGCGCGCACACCGACAAGGCGTCCTTCTCCAACCTCACCAGCCACGGCGGATTCCTGCCGCACGGTCCGGGCTCGATCCTCACCGGTGTGCTGCTGGTCGTCTTCTCCTTCATGGGCAGCGAGATCGCCACCCTGGCCGCCGGCGAGTCGGAGGACCCGCAGCGCGCGGTCACCAAGGCCACCAACAGCATCATCTGGCGTATCGGCGTCTTCTACCTCGGCTCGATCCTCGTCGTGGTGACGCTGCTGCCGTGGAACGACGCGTCGCTGCAGAAGCAGGGCTCGTACGTCGCCGCGCTGAACTCCCTCGGGATCGCGCACGCCGGCCAGATCATGAACGTCATCGTGCTGACCGCAGTGCTGTCCTGCCTCAACTCCGGTCTGTACACGGCCTCGCGCATGGCCTTCTCGCTCGGCCAGCGCGGTGACGCGCCGAAGGCCTTCGCCCGCACCACCTCCCGCGGTGTGCCGATGGCGGCGATCCTGGCCTCGGTCGTCTTCGGCTTCGTGGCCGTGTTCTTCAACTACAAGTTCCCGGACACCATCTTCCTGTTCCTGCTGAACTCCAGCGGCGCGGTCGCCCTGTTCGTGTGGCTGGCCATCTGCCTCTCGCAGCTGCGGATGCGCCGGATCATGCAGCGCGAGGCGCCGGAGAAGCTCGTCGTGAAGATGTGGCTGTACCCGTACCTGACCTGGGCCACGGCCGCGCTGATCGTCTTCGTCCTGGGCTACATGCTCACCGACACGCAGGGCGCGAGCAGCGGCCGCAAGACCGTGCTGCTGTCGGTGGGCGTGGCGGCGGTCGTGGTCGCGGTCGCCTTCGTGAAGCAGGCCGTCCAGTCCCGCCGCACGCCGGCGGCCCCCGCCGCCGAGGCGGCCGAGAAGGTCACCACCGGCTGACGACCGTCGCCGGTACGAGGAGGGGCCCGTCGGGTC
>NZ_LBDA02000077.1 GCF_000980885.2 Streptomyces malaysiense
GGCAACGGTTGCGGCATATCGGTGCGGGCCAGTTGATCCAGCCCCGGCGGCATGGGAGAAGATAAGAGGGCAGGCACGGTCTTCACTTGTGATCATGGGACTTCGACACTCACATGATCACGCAGACCGTGCCTGCAGCCGCATCCGGACCTACCTACAACCGACATGCCGGCCCATCAGCGAATCAACCGCCCAACTCGCGAGCACGCAACGGCCCTGGCTCGGACCCCCAGCCAGATAACTACGGTTGCCCAGCCCCTCGAACTCCAGGGTGTCGACAAAAAACATGGTGTGACTCCTCTCCGGGCTGGCGTACCCGGGTAATTCCGTCTCGGGATACCACCGCCGCAGCTCCGGAACACTCGCACTACTCTGAATTACTCGTGATATCCGCGGCTCTCATATCCTGGGCCAGTGCCCATACGATCACCGTCTGGAATGGTGGTAGCGAATTTGCCGAAGACTGCGTGCGGGCGACGTACCCAGCCGGCCCTCTTGCCGGCGGACGTATGCGACGGTTATCTGCCGGTTCTGCTTTCGTCAGTCCTCACGCGCCGCGGCTGCGCCGCGATCGCCGTTGTTCACCGCGTCCTCGCGGCCGGGAAGGACGACCGGCAGCCCCGCTGCTTCCCACGCCTCAAGGCCGCCCGCCACGCTGTAGACGGAGGACCGGCCTGCGCGGAGCGCCTGCATGCCGCCCTGCGCACTGCGATTGCCCGTGCGGCAGACGAAGGCCAGTGGGCCGTCAGGCAGATCCGACAGCGACGCCGGCAATGTGCTGAGCGCTGCGTGGACGGCGCCGGCCGGGTGACGCGCTGCCCATTCATCGTCTTCACGGACATCGACCAGCGTGAGTTCCCCGTCCACGGCGCGGCGACGCGCCTCGACAGGAGACAGGTCAGCGGGCATGCGACCATCGCCGGAACTCAGATCCTGCGCGGGCAGGACCGTCCGGATCGCCTCGTAGTTCGAGGCATGGACGACGGCTATCTGCTGTCCCATCATCGGGCAGACATTCATCGCCTCTTCCCAGTGACCGGTGGACTCCCATTCCGCCACGTTGACGAGAGAGAATTTACTCCCCGGAACGATCGTGCGGAACATGTACGTCCGAAGGAAACCGGGCTGAGTCGCCATCACCTCTGCGGCATCCTGCCATGCGTCGAGATAAGAGGCCTCCTTCTCCTCATCGATCTCGATCGGAATGATCACGACGTGGCGATTTTCCATCTGCTGCTTCCTCGAGTATTTCGACTACCGAAATGCCGTTCAAGCCGCAGGAATTCCCAACGAATGCGGGAACGCGACCAAGTCCCGGAGATACCGGCTTTCGGTTGTGAGCCGGAACCGTTTGGACGCAGCTTGCACACACGTGTCCGTAGGCGGCGAATCCTCTTGCTGAACCGGCAAGGTCGTCGGCGTGGTCCGATAGACCTGGCCGATCGGGGTCATCGCCGACGGCGGGATACTGGGGTGTCTTGCCGGGACAGCATGAACCTTTGCCGCATCCGCGGCGACGTCGCACGCTGATGGCATGAGCGAGTTCGAGTTGATACGAGATGGTGAACAGACCTGGGACGTCGTGGTGGTCGGGGGTGGGACCGCCGGCCTGTCCGGGGCTTTGAATCTGGCCCGGGTGCGCCGGTCGGTTCTGGTGATCGATAAGGGTGAGCCCCGCAATGCTCCGGCTGCCGGCGCCCATGGTGTGCTCGGCCGCGAGGGCATCTCTCCCCTGGAGCTGCTGCGGCTCGGGCGCGAGGAGGTTGCTTCGTACGGCGGTCGTGTCGCTTCGGGGCAGGTCGCGCGGATCTCCCGGGACGGCGCGGGCTTCCGGGTTGTCATCGAGGGCGGGCAGCGCGTACGGGCGCGCAGAGTGCTGGTGACCACTGGTTTGGTCGATGTGCTGCCGGACGTGCCGGGGCTGGCCGAACGGTGGGGGCGGGACGTGCTGCACTGCGTGTACTGCCATGGCTGGGAAGTTCGGGACAAGGCCATCGGGGTGCTCGGCAACTTCCACCAGGCACTGTTGTTCCGTCAGATGTCCAAGGACGTCACACTGTTCCTGCACACCGGAATGGAGCTGGCCGACGAACAGTGGGAGCAGCTGGCCGCTCTCGGTGTCGGCGTGGTCGACGGTGAGATCACCGGGCTCGAGGTCGGCGGCCAGGACCAGCTGGCGGGCGTGCGCCTGGCGTCAGGAAGGGTGGTGCCGGTCCAGCAACTGGTCGTCGCCCCCCGGTTCCTCGCCCGCGCCCGCTTCCTGGGCGAGCTGGGCGTGACGATGCAGGAACACCCCATGGGCCTGGGGGAGCAGCTGCGGGTGGACGCGTCCGGGTTCACCGGCGTGCAGGGCGTGTGGGCAGCGGGGAACGTCAGCGACGTACTGGCCGGCGTTCCCGCCGCGGCGGCGGCCGGCACCACCGCGGCTGCCGCGATCCACATGGACCTGCTGAAGGCCGACGCCGAAGCCGCCGCCCTCGCGGCCAAGGGCGGCGGAGTGTTCAGCGCGGCCATGGAGGCCGAGGTGTCGCGGCGGATGCAGGGCAGCCGTGCGCACGGACTGGACTCCTTCCTCAGCGGGAACTGACCACCGCGCGCCTCACCGCGACCGGGTCAGGTGGCGCGGACGCGGAGGTGGGCCCGTTCTCCCTGGCGTCCGAGCAGGATGAGAAGTTCGACGGCCTGGTCGCCGTCGGCGCCAATCCAGTGCGGCACGTGAGTGTCGAACTCTGCGGCCTCGCCCGGATTGAGGCTCAGGCTCTGCTCGCCCAGCAGCAGCCTGAGCCGTCCGGCGAGCACATAGATCCACTCAAAACCCTCGTGGGTCTGCAGCTCCGGCTCGCTCTGGGGCGCGGGTGAAATGAGAAGTTTGTAGGCTTGGGCGCCGCCGGGATCGCTGAGCGGTACCAACGTCATGCCTCCCCGGGTCACCGGGCGCAGGTGAATGCGCGGGTCTCCCGTTCGGGGCGCGCCTACGAGATGGTCGAGGGGCACCGCGTACACCTCGGCGAGTGGCAGCAGCAGCTCCAAAGTCGGCTTGCGACTGCCGCCCTCCAGACGAGACAGCGTGCTCTCGCTGATTCCGGTCCGCTGGCCAAGCTCAGCCAGCGTCATCCCCCGCCGGCGACGCAGCTCCCGCAGACGGGGCCCGACCGCATCCAGAACGTCCTTCTTCGCGCTGTTCACACCCTGATACTGCCCGAAACGGCATGGCCCCTTCCAATTCGAGTTCGAGCAGCAACTGAGCAGTCCGCGACGGTGACGTTCGGCGAGCGGCTCGACCCGGAGGTGCTGGCGCGGCATTGGAGATCGCCAAGGCCTGCGCGGTGTTCCTCGCGGTGGGGACCACCCTTCAGGTGCAGCCGACAGCGATCGCCGCGGACCACGGCGCTCGGAAGACGGCCGTCCCTGAGCAGTGATCAGTCGCGGGCGAGATGTCGATGACGGCCGGGACTCGGTGCACGCGTGCGCGGCGTGCAGGGCGAAGACGAAGCGGACTCCGATCACCCAAGCGCAGTCGGCGGCCGAGGGGCTCGAATCCGAAGAGGTGACCTGCCCCCTGCGCTGTGCGCTCGCCTCACCGTGGGAGCTTCGCGGTGCGTTCAGGGTGGGCTGCGGTGATGTACCGCATTGCATACGCGGCCACCACCCTGCCGGCCTTCTGCCGCCTGCATGCCCATCAGGACCCGCAGGAGGGAGTGACCGGCATCGCGAAGGACCGGGACGCACCCGCGATCGTCGGCGACGCCTCGCTCGCCTACCTGATCCACATCCAGACCAAAGACGGTGACCGCCCGGAGGACAAGCAGTGGGAGTGGGTCGTTCACGCCTTCGGCGAGCAGGGACCCGAACTCGCCGAGCAGCTCGCGGCCACGGTCCGAGCCTGGGACCGCCAGGTCCGCGCCGAGGAGAACGACCAGCACGCCGATCCCAGCCTGACCGTCTACCCAACCGGCACACCCGACCATCTGCTGCCCGCCGGGGACACCCTGGACAAGGCGTGCTCCCGGCTGGTGTTCCGGTGGCCGGGCCGGGGCGGACACCTCCCGGCCCTTGCCCGGCGCACCGACATGATGGCCGCGACCGCGGGGGACTCGTGATCGTCTGGCTGAACGGGCCGTTCGGCGGCGGGAAGACCAGCCTCGCCGCCGGGCTGTGCCGCGCTCTGTCCTATGCGACGGCCGCCGACCCGGAGACCGTCGGCGACCTGCTGCGCAGCACGCTCACCGGACATCCGCTACGCCCCAGGGACTACCAGGACCTTCCGCTGTGGCGGGAGCTGACCGCCGCCTTCGTCGTGCACACCGACCCAGTGGTACTCCAGGAGCGGATCGCGGCCAGTTGGGAGTTCCCCGGTGACGCCGAACGCAGCGAAGCCGTGCGCGCCTGCCGCCGCCGGCGCGCAGCCGACTACGAGCAGGCCGCCACCGGCTGGATGCACGCGAGCGGCCACGTCATCGACACCAGCACCCTCACCGTCGAGCAGACCCTGCACGCGGCCCTCGATCACCTGCGTCTCCCTGTTCCCGCACGGCCCCGACCACCGGAGGCACCACAGGCATGACCATCACCATCCACGCCGTCCCGGCCTCGGCCAGGGGCGACCGAACCCCCTGTCCTTCCCGTTCCCGCCGAGCGTGCGGAGTGTGGTCGTGAGCACGCCGTCCGGCCCCGCGGCCGGATCCCCGTCCGCGGCGGTGTTCGTGCCGCCGCACGAGCGCGACGACCAGATCCGGATGCGCCGTGCCCACGCGGCGGCGGCCCGGACGTTCAAGGTGACGGCCACCGGCCCAGGCGTGTGGGGCCGGCAGGGCCGCACCCTGGGCCGCCGGGCCGGCCAGTGGTGGCTCCGCCTGGTGTGCGCACCGCAGGACAAGCGCAACGTACGTCTGTGGGAGGGACCGGTCACGGCCCACCACGCGCTCCCCGCGGCCGTGCCGCGGCCCCGGGCCCATGACGTGCTCGAATGGTCCGCCCGCGGCCACGCCTACCGCGCGGCGCTGTCCGAGTTCGTGCCGCTGCCCGCTCTCCAGAGCGGCGGCCCGGTCCTCACCGCGGACCCGATCTGCCGTCCGCCTGGTGGGCCGACCTCCGCCTGGCGCTGGAGGCGACCGCAACCGTCGTGACCGACCGGCAGGCCTACGGCAGCGTGGGTGGAAAAGAACCTCACCCGGTTCCTGGGCATCCCCGCCTTCCAGGTCAGTGCCTGGACCACGGGGCACGGCGACCTGCACTGGGCGAACCTGACGGGCCCGCCGCTGGTCATCCTTGACTGGGAGTCATGGGGCCTGGTTCCCGTCGGGTTCGATGCCGGGCTGCTCCACGCCTACAGCCTCACCCGGCCGGCCACGGCGGCCCGGATCCGCCACGAGTTCGCGCATGTCCTGAACACGCCTTCGGGACGGACCGGGGAGCTGGTGGCGCTCGCCCAGCTGCTTCAGGTCGCCGGGCGCGGCGGCCACCCGACTCTCGCTCCCCACCTCGCCCGCCGGGCCGAGCACCTCACCGGCACGCCCGTACCCGTACAGTGACCGCCCTGGAGGCCCCGTGCTACCCAGCCTGCTTGCCGTCTTCGCCCACCCGGACGACGAGTCGCTTCTCGCCCGGCATCACGCCGCCGGGGCCCGCACGGCGGTCGTCACCGCCACCTGGGCCCCCGACAGCCGAAGAGCTCCCGAACGCGCAGCCGCCCTAACCGTCCCGCGCAGCCGCCCTAACCGTCCTGGGCGCTGGCGCCCCGCGCTTGCTCGGCTACAACGATGCCCGCAACGCCGAGGCCGCGCCCGGCCGGCCCCGCCTCGTCGACGCCCTCGTGGACGAGGCCGTCGGCCGGCTCGTCACCCACATCCGCGACTTCCGACCCGACGTGGTCGTCACCCACGACGCTCTACCGCCGTGGTGCCGTTCGAGCTGGTGGACGCGGTGCTGGCGCAGACGCGGACGGTGCAGCGGCGGCTGCGTGATCTGCCGTCCCGGGTCGGGATGTACTTCCTGCTTTCGATGTGCCTGTTCCCCGAGGTCGGCTACCGGCTGGTCTGGGACAAGCTCACCGGCGGCCTGGCCGGGATGCCGATGGCCTCGCCGAGCGCGAAGGCCCTGCGGGATCTGCGTCGTCGGCCGGGGGCCGCGCCGGTGCGGTCACTGTTCGAGGTCCTTGCAGGTCCGCTGGCCCGCCCGACGACGCCGGGGGTGGGCTTCGGTGCATATCGGACGGTGTCCTTCGATGCCTGCAGCTCACTGCGGGTACCCGATTCGCCCCGCAACCGGGCCTGGCTCGGGCGGACGGCCCATCACGGTCATCCCACGCTGGAGCTGATAACGCTGGTCGAGACCGGGACAAGGTCCCTGATCGGCGCGGTGTTCGGCCCCACCGACGAGGGCGGGACCGCCTACGCCCGCCGGCTGCTGCACCTACTGCGGCCGGACATGCTGGTGCTGTGGGACAAGGGCTTCGACGCCAACGACTTCCTCGCCCAGGTGACCGCGACCGGCGCGGAGGTGCTGGGCCGGCTCCGCAGCAACCGGCGCACCCCGGTCCTGGCCCGTCTCGACGACGGCTCCTGCCTTTCGCTGATCGGCACCGTGGGCGTCCGGGTCATCGATGCCGAGGTCGCACACCGGACAGATCGCGGCCTCCCGCGGAGTCCGCGCCCTCACCACGATCCGCTCGCCCTCGTCGGCCACATCCTCGACGACCAGCGGCAACAGACCCGAGAACACCATCCGCACAAGCTCGTTGACGTCCTTCACGCGAAGGTCAACGACCCTCACGACTCTCCGTCACCACCGAATATGAGACAGGGCCGTTAAATTGACACACCCAAAAGAGCCGCACCCATCTCAGGTTCTGTGCGACGGCCTTGGCCGGGCGGCCTGTTGCACCGCGCTGATGACAGCTGATCGGTCGGTTGGTGAAAAGCTGCGTACGTTGGGCAGCTTGACGGATGGGCCCATGGTGATGAATCGCTGGTGGGGATTGTGTCGGGCGGCTGTGGTCACGGCCTGATGGAGGCCTGGCCCCACGGAGATGATCAGCCCGCACTTGCGCTGCACCAGACTGTTGACATACGGCAGGGACGCCGCGGTGCCGCCTGTCGGTATCTGGACGTGTTGTGCGTTGATGGCAGCGCCTGCAGCGGCGCTTTGCAGGGATGACCAGACGGGCTGGGCCATGGCCGCATCCTGCTGGTCATTGACCAGGCAGGCGCGGAAGTTCCTTGAGATGTTGTTAGCGACGATCTTCGGGGTGTGCGGGCTGGTCAGCAGAGCGACGGAAATCCATGCCAGCAGACCGGTGGCGACGAGTGCGCCTGCGCCAGCTGCGAGCCGGACCCGTCGAGGGCGGTGGTGAAGACGGAAGGGAAGATTCACGTGGCGCGTTCCAAAATGCTTTCTATAAAAGGTCTGCCGCCTGATCGGTGGGGCTAGCGCACCTTCAGGTTCGGCTTTTCTGCTTCGTCTTGCCTGCCGCTGCGGGACGTGGTCTCCCGTGTGACGGCTTCGGAATCGGGTCCGTCTTCTTGGCGGAGCGCTTCCTGCGGCGCCGGACGACGGTCCACGCCGACGCGGAGGTCAGAGCTACTGCCGCCCCACTCAGCGCGATGACGGTGACCGGTCCGACACCGGTGCTTGTGTGCTTGCCCAGAGGGTCGGCGGACAGCAGTGGGTTGGCGGCACCGCCGTCGTCGGCGGCGGGTGCGTGCAGCGCCGCCAGGGGGTCGATCAGGCCATAGCCGTACTGGTCGTCATGACCACTGCCCCCAGGTCGGGAAGCGGTATTGATCAGCCTGCGGATGGTCTGGCCCGCGCTCAGGTGAGGGAAGGCGGAACGGACCAGAGCGGCCGCTGCGGAGACGTAACCGGCCGCATAACTCGTGCCGTCCGCCCTTACGTACTGGCCTCGGTCGTTGGCGGAGTAGATGTCGGTGGCCGGCGCGGCGAGTGTCGACTGGGGTCCGGATTCGCTCACCGGCCAGAAATGACGGCTGGAGTCGGTTCCGGTGACGTCGATGACGCCGGGGAAGGCGGCCGGGTACATGGGCGGGTTGCCGTTCTGTCCGTCGTTTCCGGCGGAGGCGACGATGACGGTGTCCTTGCCGAGGGCGTAGGTGATGGCTTCGCGCAGCAGCGGGTCGGGGGTGGTCGTTCCGATGGATATGTTGATGACCTGGGCGTGGTGGTCCGCAGCGTATTTGATGCCCTCCGCGATCGCGGTGGGCTCTGCGGTTCCGTTTGTGGTCACGCGGACGGGAAGCACCTTCGACTTCGGCGCGAGACCGGTCATTCCGTTCCCGGCGTTCGCCTTGCCCGTTCCGGCGATGATGCCGGCGATGGCTGTCCCGTGCGAGTCACCGGAGATGTCGCTCTGCCCGTTGTCCCGGGGGTCTCCGATGAAGCCCGCGCCTTGGAGGACCTGGCCTTTGAGGTCGGGATGGGCGGAATCGACTCCGCTGTCGATGACGGCGACGGTGACGCCTTGACCTTCGGATATGCGCCATACCTTCTCGGCCTGGAACTGCTTGAGTGGCCACTCGGCTTGGCGGATGACCACCGCCTCGGCGGAGGCGTCGGCCGTGAGTACCCATAGCCCCGCAAGTGTGACGCCGGCAAGGAGCCGGCGAAGTACCGGCAGCACGGTCGGCGCGCGGCGCCTGCCGGTTCCTCTTCGCGGGAAGAGCACGAACAGCTCCCATCGGTGTGTGGCGTTCTAGGCGCGCGCAGAAGAGTGCGGAGCCAGGCAGGTTGTACCACATTGCCCTTTGGAGGACTTTCAGGTCCGGGAGGTTGGTCAAGGCTGAGCATCGCGGGGCCTAAGTTTGGTCAAGTTCGCAGGACTTAAATCGGGTGCAAGTACCTGTGATCATGTCAATTCTCCGTGTCTGTTTGTCGATGAAGCTTTGATTGATCGACAAGTCGCCGCTACAACTTGGGCGCTGTGCCTCCACGGGAGAGGCGTTGCCATGTCCTGCTTGTGGGGGTTCTGTGATGAGTCGCGGTCTGGTCCGCGTATCGGCTGGTGTGGCTAGGCGGTTGGCGTTCGTCATCGCGTTCCTCGTCCGTGGCGTCCAGCGGCGTTGGCTGCGGAGGGTCGCTCTCGCGGTCAGTGGTGTGCTGATGATGGTGCTGGCGACGCAGCCTGCCGAGGCGTTCATCAACGAGCAGGCCCTGACGTCCGGTTCGACGGTGCTGCCCCATCAGCGGACAGGTTCTGCGGCCGGGTTGTCGCATCAGGTGAAGTCCCCAGCACTCCGCAGGAAGGGAAGCACCTCCAGTCCGAAGGCCAAGCACGTGCGCGGGGCGCTTCCGCCGTCCTCGACGCGCGTGGCGAAGCCGAAGGAGCGGGGCTCGTTCAGTCCCAGGGGAAAGCTTGCCGCGAAGAGCGTCACGCCCCCGGCCCGGGTACGGGCGGCTTCGTCGAAGGGGGCTCGGCCGAAGACGGCCAAGGCGGCCGATGCCGGCTCGTCGGCGCAGCAGGGCGACCCTCACATACCTGGTCCGAAGGCCGGTGGTGCGGAGGTGGTCACGGACCGCACCGCGAACACGTCGGTGTTCCAGAACCAGGATGGGACCCTCACCGCGCGGGTCTACAGCCGTCCGGTGCACTACCGGACGGCGAAGGGCGCCTGGGCTGACATCGACAGCACCCTGGTGCAGGGTTCGGACGGTCGATGGACGGAGCGTGCGGACTCCTCGCCGGCCGACTTCGCCGCCAGCGGAAACGATTCTTCACTGGTTTCCTACGGGCCGTCGGCGAGCGAACAGGTCAGCTACGCGCTCCAGGGCGCGGCCCCGGTGACCGGACAGTCGTCGGGGAACACCATCACCTATCCCGGCATTGCCGACTCCTCGGATCTGACGTATGCGGTGGGATCGGGCGGGGTGAAGGAGACCCTGGTCCTGCATGACGCCACTGCCCCGACGACCTGGGTGTTCCCTCTCCATCTGACGGGCCTGACGCCGTCTCTCACCTCGGCCGGGAGTGTGGTGTTCAAGGATTCCTCGGGTGCGGTGCGGGTGACGATCCCGCACGGTTACATGGAGGACTCCAAGGTCGGCAAGGCCTCCGGGGAGGGCGCGACGTCCACCGGGGTGGCCTACAGCCTGACCTCTGTGGACGGAGCTCCGGCGCTGCGGGTGTCGCTCGATGCGTCGTGGCTGCACGACAAGGTGCGTGTGTTCCCGGTCAAGGTGGACCCGACGAACCTGAACGCGTCGTCGAGCACGTATGTGGAGACGCCGTACGACATCAACTTCTCCACGGCGGACGTGCTCAAGGTCGGTTCGTACGACGGCGGTTCCCACAAGGCCGACAGCTACCTCAACTTCTCGTCGTTCGGGTCGACGTTCAAGAACGACTACATCGAGCAGGCGTCGCTCTACCTGGACGACGTCTGGTCCGGCGGCTGCACCGCGGAACCTGTCTACGCCCACGCCATCACCAGTTCCTGGAGCGTGGGCAGCGTCGCCGACTACCCGGGCCTGTCGTACGGTTCGACGATCGGCTCGGCCAGCTTCGACGCCGGCGCCACCTGTGGCGGGTCCTCCTGGCACGGCATCGACATCGGCGACAACCCCAGCGCGGCGGGCGTGAAGCTGCTGGAGGGATGGGCGCACGGCGGGACCAACCGCGGTATCGCGCTGACCGCCAGCACCTCGGTGGTGGCGGCCTGGAAGCAGTTCGCCTCGGTCAACTCCTCCTACCCGCCCTACCTGTCGGTCACCTACAGCTCCCACGGCGCCGACTACTCGATCCCCAAGCAGACGTACTCCGAGCCCACGGCGAGTACCACCGGCTCGATGAAGGTGACGCTCACCAACCGCGGCACCAGCTCCTGGTCGACATCGAGCACACAGCTGGCCGCCTCCATCTACACCACGTCCTGGTCGAAGCTGAGCACCAACGCGACCAAGACGTATGTACCGAGTTCGGTGAGTCCCAACTCCACGATCACGATGACCGGGACGCTCCCGGCGCTGGACCCCGGTCAGTACTACGTGTGCTGGGACATGCTCACCAGCGGCACGTCGTTCTACTCCACGTACAACGTGCCGCAGAAGTGTGCCGAGATCACCTCGGCGGACACCCCGCCGCAGATCGACTCCACCTCCCCGCCCTCCGACATCGTGGCCGGTTCCCTCACGCCGCAGCTGTTCGCCCGCGGCGAGGACCCGGACGACTACCCGGGCACCGGGCTGACCTACGACTTCCAGGTCTACTCCGCCCCGGCCTCGGGTTCACCGTCCCTGGTGGCGGACTCCGGCTGGGGGAGCACGGCCGAGTGGAGCGTCCCGAGCGGCAAACTGGACTGGAACCAGTCCTACTACTGGACCGTGGCCATCGGTGATCACTACACCCACAGCCCCTGGTCCCTGCCCTCGTACTTCTCCACCACCGTCCCCCAGCCGCTGATCACCTCGCACCTGGGTGCCGCGGCGCAGGGCCCGGACGGCAGGACCTTCGATCCGCGCGTGGGGAACTACACCACCTCGGCGACCGACGCGAGCGTGCCCGCGGCGGGCCCGGCGCTGTCGGTGACGCGCTCCTACAACTCGCTCGACCCGCGCACCGGCAACGCGTTCGGCACAGGCTGGTCGACGCTGTACGACATGTCCGCGCTGCCGGACAGCGACGGCTCCGGCGCGGTCGTGGTCACACTGGCGAACGGCCAGGAAGCACGGTTCGGCCTGAACGCGGACGGGACGACGTTCACGCCGCCGCAGGGCATGTACGCCACGTTCCAGACCGTCAGCGGCGGTGGGTACACCCTGACCGACAAGTCCGGCACGACGTACACGTTCGGTGAGCAGGCCGGGGCCGCCTGGAAGCTGAAGACGATCACGGACGCGTCCGGGCGGAGCGAGACGCTCTCGTACAACTCCGACGGCACCCTGGCCACCGCCACGAACACGACCAGCAGCCGCTCACTCCACTTCACCTGGAACAGCGGCCACGTCACCCAGGTGAGCACGGACCCGGCGACCTCCGGCGGCGCGGCCGAGACGTGGACGTACTCCTACAACGGCGACGACCTGTCCAAGGTGTGCCCGCCGACCTCCACCACGGCGTGCACCGCCTACTCCTACACCTCCGGGTCCACCTCCGGCTCGCACTTCCGCTCGGCCGTGCTGGACGCGAACCCGGCATCCTACTGGCGCCTGACCGAGCCCTCGGGAACCTCGGCGGCCAGCGAGGACGTGGTCAACGAGGGCAACGACGACGGCACCTACGCCGGCGGGGTGACCCTCGGCACGACCGGCCCGCTGCCAGGTTCACCGACCACCGCCGCCACCTTCGACGGCTCCAGCGGCAACGTGTCGGTACCCGCCGACGTGCTCCACCAGGGCAAGAGCCGGGCGGTGAGCCTCTGGTTCAAGACGTCCGCGCCCGGAGTGCTGATCGGCGACCAGTCCCGGACCATCGACGACACCACCGCACCCGGCACCTGGACCCCGGTCCTCTACGTGGGCTCCGACGGCAAGCTCCACGGCCACTGGTACAGCGACAGCGGCTCCGGCAACACCGCCTTCGGCTCGGCCGGCACCGTCAACGACAACACCTGGCACTACGCGGTGCTGTCCTCCGACGGCACCACCCAGACCCTGTACCTGGACGGCACCGAGCAGGACACGTTCTCCGGCACCCCGAACGACCAGTCCAACACCCACACCTACATAGGCGCCGGCTACGCGAAGTACTGGATCGACTCACCGGCGGATGTCAGCCACTTCCACGGCTCCATCGCCGAAGTCGCCTTCTACACCCACGCACTCGGCGGCCCCGCGATCCAGCAGCAGTACGCCGCCGGCAGCCACGCCGCCACCGAGCTGACCGGCATCACCCTGCCCTCGGGCAAGACGTACATGGCCGCCGCCTACGACGCGTCCCGCGACCAGGCCACCCAGACCACCGACGCCGACGGCGGCACCTGGAAACTCGGCACCCCCACCACCACCGGCTCCGGCGACTACTACCGCGACGCCGTCATCTCCCAGGCCGCCCCCAACTACTGGCGCCTCGAGGACACGTCCGGCAACCAGGCCGTCAACGAGGTGGCCGGGACCACGGCCTCCAACTGGTGGTCCTCCGGGCCCGCCACCTACAACAACGTCACCCTTGACGCGCCGGGCCCCTTCCCCGGCAGCCCCGAGACAGCCGCGTCCTTCAACGGCACCAGCTCGTACATCTCGCTGCCGTCCACCACGATCTACCACGGCCAGGTCTCCGCGAACTTCTCCACCGAGCTGTGGTTCAAGACCAGCGCCTCTGGTGTCCTGTTCAGCTACCAGGACGGTGCCGTCGGCTCCACATCGTCGCACTACACCCCGGCCCTGTACGTCGGCGCCGACGGCCACCTGTACGGCCAGTGGTGGGACCACCTGGTCTCGCCCATGGAGTCTTCGGACACCGTGAACGACGGACAGTGGCACCAGGCCGTCCTCACCGTGAACACCGACGGTGAGCAGACCCTCAACCTGGACGGCAAGCAGGCCGACACCCGTACCGGCCAGCAGCCGGACTTCGAAGCAGAGAACGTCGTATCCGTCGGCGCGGGCTACATCTCGGGAAGCTGGCCCTCCCCGCCGGCCGACAGCCCCCAGGGCCACTTCAACGGCGAGATCGCCGAGGTCTCCACCTTCAACCAGGCGCTGAGCACGCAGACAGTGGCGGACCAGTACGCCGCCCGCGGCACCTCCAACGGTGCCACCCCGGTCACCACCGCGACCGTGACCGACCCCACCGGCAAAACCCTCACCTACCGCTACGACCCCTACAACGGCTCCCGCCTGATCTCCGCCACAAACGCCCTCGGCCACACCACCTCCTACTCCTACGACTCCGGCGGCTTCGTGGCCACGGTCACCGACCCGGACGGCAACTTCACCACCATCACCAACAACACACGCGGGGACACACTGTCGCGCACCACCAGCGACATGCACGGCGACACCACCACCAGCTACACCAACTACCCGGCGCCCGGCACCTACGGCGTCACCGACCCCCGCACCGACGAACCCACCTCCGCCGCCGACCCGCGCTCCACCAACGCCACCGACACCACCTACGCCACCACCTACACCTACGACTCCTCCGGGAACCCGCTCACCTCCACGGACCCCGACGGGCATGCCGTCACCAGGACGTACACGGCGGGCACCGAGTCCGCCATCGGCGGCGGTACCGAACCGGCCGGTCTCCTGGCATCGGTCAAGGACCCGAACGGCCACACCACCACCTACGCCTACGACAGCGCCGGCGACCTCGCCCAGACCACCTCGCCCTCCGGACTGAAGACCACCTACACCTACGACAACCTCGGCCGCCGCCTCACCCGCACCCAGACCTCGGAAACCTACCCGGACGGCGTGAGCACCAGCTACACCTACGACGGCCAGGACCGAGTCCTCACCGCCACCGGACCGGCCACCACCGACGCCGTCCACGGCCCCACCCACACCCCGCAGGCCACCTACACCTACGACGACGACGGCAACACCACAACGCAGACGATCGCCGACACCACCGGCGGCGACACCACCCGCACCACCACCTGGACGTACAACGCCCACGACCAGGTCGACTCGGTCACCGACCCCGCGGGCCGCAAGGCCACCTACGGCTACGACACCTACGGCAACCGCACCACCGAGACCGACCCGACCGGCAACGCCTACACCTACGCCTACTCACCCACGGGTGAACTGCTCAGCACGACCCTGACCAACTACACCGGCGACCCGGAGAACCCCTCCTCGCCCACCTCCCTGGTGCTGGACTCGCGGGCCTACGACCCGGCCGGCTGGCTCGCCACCGACACCGACGCGATGGGGCGGACCACCGCCTACTACTACAACTGGAACCACCAGCTCATCCAGAGCTACCTGGCCAACTTCCACAACCCGGACGGCTCCACCACCACCAAGGTCCTCCAGCAGGACGCCTACGACGCCGCCGGCCACCTGACCGAGCAGCAGAACACTGCCGCCCTGATCGAGACCGACTACACCATCGACCCCGCAGGCCGGGTCACCCAGTCCGTCTTCGACCCCTACGGCCAGGACAAGACCACCACCTCCAACAGCTACGACGACAACGGCAACCTCACCTCCCAGTCCGCCACCCAGGACAGCACCACCGAACAGACCGACTACGCCTACGACGCCCTCGGCGACATCACCTCCCAGACCGTCCACGACGGTCCCACCAACCTGGTCACCACTCACACCTACGACCAGCGCGGACTGCTCACCTCCACCACCGACCCCCGCGGCAACACCTCCGGCGCCACCCCCGCCGACTACACCACCGCCTACACCAACGACGAGGCCGGCCGGCTCACCCAGGTCACCGCGCCGACGGTGAACGCGGAAACCAACGGCGGCACGCCACAGCAGATCCACCCCATCAGCTTCTACGGCTACGACACCTTCGGCGATCAGACCTCCGTCGACGACGCCGACGGCAACATCACCACCTACACCTACGACGCGGACGGCGAACAGGTGGCCGTCTCGGACGCCGCCTACGTCCCGCCGGGATCCAGCACTTCGCTGACTCCGACCACCACCGCCGTCTACGACGCCGACGGCCGCCTCACCACCGCCACCGACGCCGACCACAACACCACCCACTACACCTACGACCAGTTCGGCGACATCGCGCAAATCCAGCAGCCCGCCGTCGGCGGCACCACCCCCACCAGCCACGTCACCTACGACGCCGACGGTGAACCGCTGTCCACCACCGACCCCACCGGCGCAGTCGTCCAGTCCACCTACGACGACCTCGGCCGCCCGCTGACCTCCAGCGACGTCGTCCGCCAGCCGACGACCACCACGGACACCACCACCTTCGGCTACGACGACGCCGGCAACCAGAACTCCGTCACTCTGCCCGGCGGCGAGCAGTCCACCGCCACCTACGACGCGGCCGGCAACCTGCTCACCGCCACCGACGCCCGCAGCAACACCACACAGTTCACCTATGACCTCGACGGCCGGCCTACCAAGACCACTCTGCCCGATGGAACCGCCACCACCCAGACCTACGACGCCGCAGGGCGCCTGACCGACACCGCGAACCTGGACACCTCCGGCACCACGCTGACCAGCACGTCGTACGGCTACGACCTGGTCGGCAACCCCACCTCAGTCACGGACGCCGACCACAACACCACCACCTACACCTACGACGCCAGCGATGCGCTGACCCAGCAGACCGAACCGGTCAGCTCCACCTCCACCATCACCACTAGCTTCGGCTACGACGCGGCAGGCAACTCCACCCGCTACACGGACGGCGACAACCACGCCGCCATCACGACGTACAACACACTCGGACTGCCCGAATCAAGCATCGAGCCCAGCACGACGGCGTTCCCCGATACCGCTGACCGCACCACGACCATCGCTTACGACGCCAACGGCAACCCGACCACCATCACCCGCCCCGGCGGCGTCATCCTCACCCACACCCACGACGCCGACGGCCGCCTGACCGAAACCACTGGCACGGGAGCGGAGGCCACCACCGAGAACCGCACCTTCGGGTACGACGCCGACGGCCGCCTCACTTCCGCCGGCGCACCCGGCGGCACCAACACCTATACATACGACGACCGCGGCGAGATCCTCTCGGCCTCCGGCCCGTCCGGCGACGCCGCCTACAGCTACAACTCCGACGGCCTGCTCACCTCCCGCACCGACAAGGCGGGCACGGCGACCTTCACCTACACCCCCGACGGCCAGGTCGACACCGCCACCGACCCCGCCACCGGCACCAGCCTCGACTACACCTACAACTCCACCGGCCAGCTCACCGGTATCGCCTACGGCGGCAGCGGCAACGCATCCCGCAGCCTCGGCTACGACGCCCAGCACCGCCTCACCAGCGACACCCTCAATGCACCCGGTGGCACCACCGAGGCATCCGCTTCCTACAGCTACGACAACGTCGGCCACGTCACGTCGCAGGCCACCACTGGCACCACGGGAGCGGGCTCCAACAGCTACGGCTACGACAAGGCGGGCCGTCTGACCTCGTGGAACAACGGCTCGACCACCACGAGCTACGGCTACGACGACGCCGGCAACCGCACCAGCGTCACCAGCGGCTCGACCTCGACGACAGCGAGCTTCAACGCCCGCAACCAGCTCACCGGCACCAGCACGGCCTCGTCCTCCGCGACGTACACCTACACCGCACGCGGCACCCTGGCCTCGGTCGCCGGCCCCCAGGGCACCGAAAGCCTCGACTACGACGCCTTCGATCAACTGGCCAAGGATGGCAGCACCACCTACACCCACGACGACCTCGGCCGCCTGGCCACCGCGGGCAGCAGCACCTTCGCCTACGACGGCACCGGCGACCAGAAAGTGTCGGATGGCACGGAGACCTATGGACTCGGACCGAATGGTGAACTTCTCGGCATCAGCAGCAGCAGCGGCGGCGCCGCGCTGGCCTACACCAACCAGCACGGCGACCTGACCGCCACCTTCACCGCCACCGGTACCGCCCTCACCGGCTCCACCGCCTACGACCCCTACGGCAGCACCCTCGCCACCAGCGGCACCCAGCACGACCTCGGCTACCAGGGAGGCTGGACCGACCCCGCCTCCCACCGCGTCGCCACCGCCAGCCGCTGGTACGACCCATCAACCGGAGACTTCACCAGCCACGACGCCACCAGCCAGCCCCCGATCCCGTCCGTCAACGCCAACGCCTATGCCTATGGCAACGACGACCCCCTGACCAACGCCGACCCCTCAGGCGACAGCGCCTGCCAGACGTCCGGATCCTCCGGCTACAGCAGCTACCACCCGCACTACACCAGCAACTACGGGCATTCCTCCGGAAGCAACCAGCGTCACTACTCGCACGCCGGGTCCAACCGCAGTCCCAGCCGGGACTACAGCGATGAGATCGCAGAATCACAACGCGAGATAGCTGATGAAATACAACGGGAGGCAGGGGGGGTCTCCTTCTCCGGCGCCAGCCGAAGCGTCCATTCCGGGCCAGGCGGGCGCAGCCGAAGGCGAGGGTCCAGCGCTGGTGAGGAAGAAAGCGCTGCCGAGGGTGAGGGGCTGTCGGACGCTGAAGAGGTTGAGGTGCTGCTCGGAGAGGCATTCAATCCCCTCGGGTACGACAGCTGCAACGTCACCACAGCGCCGCCCCCACCGCCCCCGCCCACCGCAGGGACCGGCCTCGCTGAGAACCCGGGTTCGAGGCGGACAGGCCAGCCCAGCGGGAACGAGAGCCCGCACCAGGACGGCGGCATGGGCGCGGGTACCGGACCGTCGGACGCGGCACCCATCGTCGTGACCGGCGTGGCGCCGTCCCAGGTGACCGCCCCAGCTGCGCACCAACCCCTCGACAACGGCCGGAACCGGATCGGCGGCACCAAGGTCATTCAGGATGGGGACGCGCCCGGCGCTTGGCCGACTTCCGGGCGACTGCTCTACCCCGACACTGACACCTACGCGTACAACAGGAACTTCAGCAATCGGCGCAGTCGCAGGGAATGTCAATCGATCAGAAAAACTTGGGTCTACTATCAGCCACTGGATGCTGAGGGCCGGGCTACCGGTGTTCAGGCCTGCCTCAACGAGGCAGACGTCAACTTCAATCCCAGCGGACGAACGAAGGACCTCGACCCGAACAAGAACACCCTCATCGTGGGCTCCGATACTGTCCGCGGCAGGAACCCTGTGAACCCCCCTGGCTATAAGCCTGGTTTCGCCCGCGGTCATCTACTGGGCTACCAACTTGGCGGTGATGGTGCCGATGAGCGCAACTTGGTGCCCCTGTACCCTGACGCGAATTCCAGAGTGATGAAGGGCATTGAGGATAAGGTAGCCGCCGCGATGCAGACACAGACGATCTACTACACATCAAGACCCGTCTATGCGAGCGACACGAATCCGATACCCGCGGCAGTCGTCATCACCGCTAGGGGGACCCAGGGGTTCAGGGGGCGTTGGAAGATTCGCAACGTTCCGTAAGATGTGTCGGCGATCGATGCGCGCAGTGCTATGGAACACAGACCGACGGCCTTGTGATCCGGCGACCCGATGAGTGATGGAGCGAGGATATGATCCAGGTAGAGAACATTGGACGGATCGTCGGGCTGCCCCGGTCGCGTCGTTTTGCAGTCGACTGGCAGTTGGTCGAGTCCGACCTCGGCATTGCGTTGCCCGAGGACTACAAGGAACTTGCCAGGTACTTCGGCCCTGGAGAGTTTGTCCCGTACTTTGTGCTCCTCGTCCCCGGCGTGGCCAGCCCCGCGCTGGAACTGCGCCGCAACCTGGCGCGCTGGCAGCGGTTGGAGGCGGAGGGACGTGTGGAAGGGGGCGGCTTTCCGCCGTTCCGCTACTTCCCCGAGCCCGGCGGGCTGCTCCCCTGGGGCAACTCGCCCCACGGCGAGGTCTACTACTGGGAAACTATCGGTGAGCCTGACGCCTGGCCAGTGGTTGTCTGCGCCGCTTCCGGCCCGCACTTCTACCGGTTCCAAGGCGGCGTCGTGGACTTTGTCCACGAACTGCTCACCGAAGGGCTTGACATCCCGTTCCTCCCGAGCCTGCATGAGATCAACGCCGAGGCCGCGTTGGACCCCGACTTCGATGACGAAGAAGAAGTACGGCCCGCTTTCATCCCGGATGACGGCTCGTGGCCGTATGACGGCGCACTACCGGTGGTTGCCTGGTTCGAGACGGACGATGAGCCGGAGGAGACCTGAGGCTGACCCCTTGGAGTGGACACCCTTGACACTGGATCTTGATGGTCCAGGGAGGGATGTCCAGGTGAACCGCCCCGGCTCGAATGGAGACTCGATTTCATGAAAGGATCGAGTCATGGCACGACCTTCCCGTTACCCGCTTGAGCTGCGCCGTCGTGCGGTGCGCATGGTCGCCGAGGTGCGAGGCGACTACCCGAACGAGACGGCCGTCCTGCAGGCGGTGGCGGACAAGCTCGACATCGGTTCCCGCGAGACGCTGCGGAACTGGGTTAAGCAGTACGAGATCGACGCGGGGCAGCGTCCAGGGACGACGACGAAGGAGTCCGCCCAGCTTAAGGCGTTGAAGAAGGAGAACGCCGAGCTGAAGCGGGCGAACGAGATCCTGAAGGCCGCCGCGGGTTTCTTCGCGGCCGAGCTCGACCGGCCACACACGCGCTCGTAACGTTCATCGACGAGCACCGGGACCGCTTCGGCGGCGTCGAGCCGATCTGCAGGACGCTCACCGCACACGACTGCGGGATCGCCCCTTCCACGTACTACGCCCACAAGAAACGCCTCGAAACTCCCTCTGCCCGTTCCGTGCGCGACGAGGAGCTCAAGGAGCTGATCCGACAGGTCCACACCGACAACTACCGTGTCTACGGGGCCCGGAAGATCTGGCGGGAACTGAACCGGCAGGGCCACGCAGTGGCCCGCTGCACCGTCGAACGGCTGATGCGCGAGCTGGGCATCACCGGCGCCGTCCGTGGCAAGAAGGTCATCACCACGATCCCCGACCAGCAAGCCGAGCGGGCGCCCGACCGCGTCGAGCGCGACTTCGTCGCCAGCGCGCCCAACCGTTGCTGGGTCACGGATTTCACGCACGTGGCGACCTGGGCCGGAGTGGTCTACGTCGCCTTCGTCGTGGACACCTTCTCCCGTCGGATCGTCGGCTGGTCCGCCGCGACGTCAAAGGAGACCCGGCTCGTCCTGGACGCTTTGGAGATGGCGCTGTGGCAACGCGACCGCGATGAACACCCCCACGTCCCGGGAGAGTTGATACATCACAGCGATGCAGGCAGCCAGTACACCAGTTTCAAGCTGGCCGAGCACCTGGACACGGCCGGCATCGCGGCCTCGATCGGCTCCGTCTGCGACGCATACGACTGTCAGTCTTCTCGGACCGGATTCCGCAAGGATCGGGTAGTCCCGGCCGTGTCGGTCTGACTCTTGCTTATGACTGACCCTGTGGGTGTCCTGGCGTTGATCTGTCGACCGCCCGGCCGGGCACGCAGCAAGCGCTGCCGCCGGACGGACGTGACCTGATAAGAGCCTGGAGCCGACTCGCCAAAGCGTCCCCGTGACAGTCCTGTCCGTCCGGCCGGCGACAGCGTGTACCCCACGCTACCGACCGGAAGGAACACTGAGGTTCCCCCGCTGCGCGGGA
>NZ_LBDA02000078.1 GCF_000980885.2 Streptomyces malaysiense
CCCAGAAAGTACTCGCTGGAGTTGCGCGAGCGTGCGGTGCGGATGTACCGCGCCTCCGAGCCGAAGCCGCAGATCAAGAAGCTCGCCGTCGATCTTGGTGTGCATCCCGAGGCCCTGCGCGGCTGGATCCGACAGGCCGAGGCGGACGCCGGCGAGCGTGACGACCGGCTGACCACCGACGAACGCGCCGAGCTCGCCGCGCTGCGCAGGGAGAACGTCCAGCTCAAGCGGGCGAACGAGGTCCTGCGGACGGCCTCGGCGTTTTTCGCGGCGCAGCTCGACCCGACCCGGCCCAGGTGACGGCGCTCGTTGACGAGCACCCGCATCTGGGGGTCGAGTGCGTACTCCGGGAACTTTCCATCGCCTCCTCGACGTACTACCGCTGGCGTCGTGCCGAGCGCGAGCCGTGCGAACGCGTGCGCCGGGACGCGGAACTGACCGAGCAGATCAAGGAGATCCACGCCGACTCGGGCGGGATCTACGGCTCGCCGCGCGTGCACGCCGTACTCAAGCGCGAGGGCGTCCATGTGGGCCGCAAGCGGGTCGAGCGCCTGATGCGCGAGGCCGACATCGCGGGCATCAGCCCACGTCGCAAGGGCTTCACGCGCCGGGATCCCAAGGCCACTCTGGCCCCGGACCTGGTCCAGCGCGACTTCACCGCGAGTGCGCCGAACCGGCTGTGGGTCACCGATCTGACGATGATCGCGACCGGCGAGGGCCCGTTGTGGCTGTCCGCGATCCGGGATGCGTTCTCCCGCCGGGTGGTGGCCTGGGAGACCTCCGCCCGCGCGGACGCCGACCTGGTGCTGTCCACGCTCGAGTACGCCCTCGCGTCCCGCGAGGTCGAGCCCGGACAGCTCATCCATCACGCGGATCACGGCTGTCAATATACGTCGATCAAACTCACAACTCGCCTACTGCGAGCGGGAGTTCAGGCATCCATGGGCTCGGTCGGAGACTCGTACGACAACGCTCTCGCGGAGAACCTGTGGATGATCACCAAGACGGAGTGCATCCGCGGCCGCGTCTTCGCCACCCGGGCCGAGGCGAACCTGGCGCTGTTCGAGTACATCGATGGGTTCTACAACTCCCGGCGCATCCAGAAACGGCTCGGCTACCTCAGCCCGATCGAGTTCGAGGAGAAGCACTACGCCGACCGGGCAACGGCCGAACGAACGAACCTGAAACCCCGTCACCCCCTCCTGACCAGCTGATCAGCACTTCCCGCACGCCGGGGGAACCTC
>NZ_LBDA02000079.1 GCF_000980885.2 Streptomyces malaysiense
CCTCACCCGGCCCGAGCTCGGGCACGGGGACGTCGTCCAGGTGGATCGACTTGCGCGGGTCCTTGTCGCGGGTCTTCATGCCCGCGAACATCTCCGTCTCGTCCTTGTGCACGGTGATCGCCCGGTACGACTCGGGCAGCGGCAGGGCGGCGAAATCGGCGGACGTGGCGTCCTTCGACTGGATCGCGGCGAGGATGTCCTTCACGGTCACGGTAGTGCCTCCGGCGGTGAGCGTCCCCGGGGGAGGGGCGCTTGAGGGTTCGTCGGTGCTGTGCGGTGCGTGCTGCTGAGGGTTTTTTGAAAGTGCCGTCGGTTCGGCTCGGTGGTGCTTCGGCAGCGCTTTGTGGCGCGGGAGGTTGCCTGTGACGCAGGCGTCCGGGCGCGCAGGCCATGGGCTTGCGGGGACAGCCGGCGAACGAATGGTCGCTGCTCGCCGGCCGCCCGGACCTCTTCAACGTATGACACCGCGTGTCAGGTGACAAGGCACTGAGTGCCAGAAGTTCCTCTCAGATGAAATCTTTACGTAACAAATGAGCGATGATCGATCGAACGGTTCTCGAAATCCGCATGAAAAGGGCCCCTGACATGGCAAAACGGCCACCCCGAAGGGTGGCCGTCATCACAGCGGTGGGGCAGGTTCAGCGCTCCTTCAGCGCCTCCTCGATGGTGCGCATGACCTCTTCGAGGGGGGCGTCGGTGCGGGCGACGGTGACGAGCACCTCGCCGTGCGGGGACACCGTCGCCGGGGCGGTGGCCGCCGGCCGGGCGGTCGTGCTCCGTCCGGCGCCGATGCCCGTCCCGAAGGTCCTGCGGACGATCGCGAACGCGTGGTCGAGCTGCGCCTCCACATCGCCCTGGCCGTCCGCGCGAAGCCAGCGCCGGAGCACATGGTTGTGGGCGGTGACGACCGCGGAGGCGGCGACCTCGGCCAGCAACGGGTCGTCATTGGCGTCGTCCGCGTGCGCGCGCTCGTCGAAGTGGCCGAGCAGATAGCGGGTGAACAGGCGCTCGTAGCGGGCGACGGAGGCGATCTCGGCCTCCCGCAGGGTGGGCACCTCACGGGTGAGCCGGTAGCGGGCCACGGAGATGTCCGGGTGTGCCGCGTACATCCTCATGACCTCTTTGATGCCCCGGCACACCGTGTCGAGCGGGTGCTCGTGCGCCGGAGCGGCGTTGAGGACCGCCTCGGCGCGGACCAGGGTGTCGTCGTGGTCCGGGAAGATCGCCTCCTCCTTGGAGCGGAAGTGGCGGAAGAAGGTGCGGCGGGCGACGCCGGCGGCCGCCGCGATCTCGTCGACGGTGGTGGCCTCGTACCCCTTGGTCGCGAACAGCTCCATGGCTGCGGCCGCCAGTTCCCGGCGCATCTTGAGCCGCTGGGCGGCGGCTCGACTGCCTGCGGCACTTTCCGGCGCGTCGGGCGTAGCTGGTGTACGTGAGGACTTGGCGGGCTGGGACATGCCCCGAACGTACTGCATGTACGCCGTGCCGTGTGCGGGAGCCCGGTTTGCCCCGCCCGGCCCCGAAGGGCCTGGCGGGGGAGCCGTGGCGGGGTCGAGCAGCCCGCCCCAGTCCGCCTCCGCGTCCGTCTCCGCGGGGGACCAGTCGCCGACGCCGTCAGCGGCGGGCATACTCGCGGAAGCCGCGGCCGGTCTTGCGGCCGAGGCAGCCCGCGGCCACCAGGTGCTCCAGGAGCGGGGCCGGGGCGAGACCAGGGTCGCGGAACTCGCGGTGCAGCACCTTCTCGATGGCCAGCGAGACGTCCAGACCGACCACGTCCAGCAGCTCGAACGGGCCCATCGGGTAGCCGCCGCCGAGCCGCATCGCCGCGTCGATGTCGTCCAGCGTCGCGTAGTGCTCCTCGACCATCTTCACCGCGTTGTTCAGGTAAGGGAACAGCAGCGCGTTCACGATGAAGCCGGCCCGGTCGCCGCAGTCCACGGCGTGCTTGCGGACCTTCCGGCAGACCTCGTGGACGGTGGCGTGCACATCGTCGGCGGTCAGCACCGTGCGCACGACCTCGACCAGCTTCATGGCCGGGGCCGGGTTGAAGAAGTGCATGCCGATCACGTCCTGCGGGCGCGAGGTGGCGCGGGCGCAGGCGACGACGGGCAGGGAGGAGGTCGTGGTGGCGAGCACCGCGCCGGGCTTGCAGACCTTGTCCAGCGACTGGAAGAGCTGCCGCTTGACCTCCAGGTCCTCGGCGACCGCCTCGACGGCCAGGTCGACGTCCGCGAAGGCGTCGTAGGAACCGGCCGGGGTGATCCGCTCCAGGGTCTGGGCGGCCGCCTCGGCGGTCAGCCGGCCCTTGTCCACGGAGCGCGCCAGCGACTTGCCGATCCTGGCCTTGGCCGCCCCGGCCTTCTCCTCGCTGCGCGCGGCCAGGACGACGTCGTAACCCGCCTTGGCGAACACCTCGGCGATGCCGGAGGCCATGGTGCCGGAGCCGGCGACGCCCACCGAGCGGACCTCGCGGCCCGGGACGCCGGCGCCGTCCGCCGCCGGGGTCAGCGGGTCCGGCACCACGGTGGCGCTGCCCGGAGCCTCGTAGGTGTAGAAGCCGCGCCCGGACTTGCGGCCGGTCAGGCCCGCCTCGCTGAGCTGCTTGAGGATCGGGGCGGGGGCGTGCAGCCGGTCGCGGGACTCGGCGTACATGGCGTCGAGGACGGTGCGCGCCGTGTCGATGCCGATCAGGTCGAGCAGCGCGAGCGGGCCCATCGGCAGACCGCAGCCGAGCCGCATCGCCGCGTCGATGTCCTCACGGGAGGCGTAGCGGGACTCGTACATCGCGGCCGCCTGGTTGAGGTAGCCGAACAGCAGGCCGTCCGCGACGAAGCCGGGACGGTCGCCCACCGCGACGGGCTCCTTGCCCAGTGCGAGCGCGAGGTCCGTGACGGCGGCGACGACCTGCGGCGCGGTCAGCACCGAGGAGACGACCTCCACCAGCTTCATCGCCGGTGCCGGGTTGAAGAAGTGCAGCCCGAGCACGCGCTCGGGGCGGGCCGAGTCGGCGGCGAGGCGGGTCACCGACAGGGCGTTGGTGCCGGTGGCGAGGATGGCCTCCGGGCGGACGACGCCGTCCAGTTCGCGGAAGATCTGGTGCTTGGTCTCGTACGACTCCGGGACCACCTCGATCACGAGGTCGGCGTCGGCCGCCGCGGCCAGGTCGGTGGAGGTGCGCAGCCGGGCGAGGGCTTCCGTGCGCTCGGTCCCGGTCAGCCGGCCGCGCTCCACGGAGCGGGCGGTGGAGGACTCCAGGGCGGCCAGCGCGCGGGCGACCTGGGCCTCGCCGATGTCGATGCCGACGACCTCGCGGCCGGCCTGCACGAGGACCTCGGCGATGCCGGTGCCCATCGTGCCGAGGCCGACGACAGCGATCTTCATGAGGGACAGAGGGGTGTCGGACAGGGGAGTGGCCATCGCGGGACTCCAGGGATGAGGGTGACGACGAGGAAGCGCCGGGTGCGCCGAAGGCGCACCACGGAACGCGAAGGAGTGCGGGTGTTGCCGGGCTGACGAGCGCACACGCCCGGTGCCGGTGCCGAAGGGCGTGCACACGCCCGGCGGCGGCGATGTCTTCCGACCGGCTCTGTCCCGAAGCCGGGTCGTACTCGCGGTACTTGGCGCGCGAGGCGCACCCGATGTACCGAACCGATCCTTGCCCGCGACGGCCGCGTCACCAGACCGTCGCCAGCGGAGTGCGAGAGGGTTGCTCGCTCGTCTGAGCTTAACCGGTGGGTAACGAGCGCGCCAGCCCCCTGAAGGGTTCTTTGTGTGCCAGGTGTCTCCCGTTGCCCCGGCAACATGCTTAACCTGATGCCGTGGACGAAGAGTTGCGATCGGTCACGGAACGCTTACGGCAGGAGTCGGGAGGCTCGGCGGCGTTCGACGCCCTGCTGGCCACCGGGGACCTGGACGAACTGGCGGAGGTCCTCAGCGCGCCCGGACAGCCGCTGTGGGCGAGGGAGTTGGCCGCCTTCCGGCTCGGCCGCGCGGGCGACCGGCGTGCCTTCGAGTCCCTGGTGCTCCTGCTCAACCACCGCGACCCCCCGCGCTGCGCCGGTGCCGCGCACGCGCTGGCCCGGCTCGGCGACCCCCGCACCGCCCGCGCGGCCGCCGCCCTCGCCACCAACGAACTCCGTGTCGCCTACGCCCTGCACCCGGTGCGGCTCCTCGTCGTGCTGCGCGCCCCCGAGTCCGTGCCCGCGCTGATCACCACCCTGGAGCGCCGGCTGCGCCCGCACGACCCGTACCGGCGGGTCGCCCTCGCCTGCGTGGAGGGCCTCGGCGCCCTCGGCGACGACCGCGCCCGGCGCGTCCTCACGGAGGCTCTCGCCCATCCGGCGCTCGCGGAGGCGGCGGTGTACGCGCTGGCCCGGCTCCCCGAGGGGAAGCGGACCGGCTGACGGCGGGCCGGGCGGTTCGGCGCCCGGCCCGCGGCTCGTGCGATCAGGGCCAGTACGCGGTGCACACCCGGTGCCCCGCGTGCCACGCGCAGGCCCGCGCCGCCAGGTGCCAGCCCTTGCCGTGCAGGTACCCGACCGCGCGGGTGTGCCGCGTGCCGTCCGGGCGCACGGTTGCCGAGCAGGCACCGAGGTCCGCCCATGAGCCGTAGTCGACGTCCCACTCCAGCGTGACCGTGTCGCCCTCGGCCGCACCGGAGGCGGCCGCCCAGACCCGGTACGGCGCGCCCGGCCTCGCGTTGCCGTAGCGCACCTCGACCGTGGCGCCGCCGATCCGCAGGGCGGGACCGTCGTGCCGGCGGTGGCCCGGGATCCGTGTGCCGGGATCGACGCTCGTACCGCACGTGGTCCCGGCGCGGGCCGGCCGCGCCGACTGGGCGGCCGTCGCGGTCGCGGCCGACGCGGCGGCCAGCACCGCAACGCCGGCCATCGCGGCCACCACGCCCCTGGAGTTGATCACCATGCGGCTGCCCCCCTCGCCGGCTGTGCGACGTCACCGATCACTGACACGCCGTGCGCACAGTGGCCCGAGGCCGAGGTTGACAGCAGTGCGGGGGAGTGGACAAGGAGCGGCGGGGGCACGTCCCGCGCGCCGCCCCCGCGCACCCGGCGCGCGGACGGCGATCAGCTGTCTTTCATACGGCGGACATCGTCCCGGTCCCACGTCGCGGTGTCCCGGGGTTCGGTGTACGAAGTGTCGGACCCGGGCGGACGGCCGCCCGCGACGGCCCGCTGCCGGGCGGTCTCGGCGTCGAACTCCAGGCCCAGCAGGATCGCCAGATTGGTGATCCAGAGCCAGATCAGGAAGATGATGGCACCGGCCATGGCGCCGTAGGTCTTGTTGTACGACGAGAAGTTCGCCACGTAGATCGCGAAGCCGGCGGAGGCGGCCATCCAGATGAGCAGCGCCAGGAGACTGCCCGGAGTGATCCAGCGGAATCCCCTGACCTTCGCGTTCGGGCAGGCCCAGTACAGGATGGCGATCATCAGGACGACGAGGAGGACCAGCACCGGCCACTTGGCGATCGACCAGGCCGTCAGTGCCGCGTCCCCCATGCCGAGGGCCTGTCCGGTGTGCCGGGCCAGGCCACCGCTGAAGACCACGATCACGGCGCAGACCAGCGCGATCAGCACCAGCGCCACGGTGACCCCGAGGCGCACCGGCAGCACCTTCCACATCGGGCGGCCCTCCGGCACGTCGTAGACGGCGTTCGCGCCGCGGATGAAGGCGGCGACGTACCCGGACGCCGACCACAGGGCCAGCACGATGCCCACGACCGCCAGGACCGACCCTGTGCCGGCGCTGTTCTGCAACTGCTCCACGGTCCGCGTGAGGACGTCCCGCGCGGAGCCGGGGGCGAGCTGCCGGATGCTGTGCAGCAGCCGGTCGGTGGTCGATCGCCCGGTGACACCGAGCAGCGCCACCAGTACCAGCAGCGCGGGGAACACGGCCAGCACCGAGTAGTAGGTCAGCGCGGCGGCCCGGTCGGTCAGCTCGTCCTTCTTGAACTCCTTGAGACTCCCTTTGAGGACGGCCGCCCACGCGCCCTTCGGCAACCGCGCCGGCGACCGCGGAGCCCTCTCCTCCACCTCCCGCCCCGGCCCGGCCTCCTCGGGCGACGGCACCCGGGAATCCGGCTCGCCGTCGTCGCGGTCCCTGCGTCCTGGAAGGTGCGGCTTCTCCATGAGGCCCGGGTACCCCGAAGTTCCGGGAACCCGTGGCGGACCGGGGGCGCCGGCCCGGCCCGCGGGGCCGGGGCGGGGCGGGCGGCGCCGGGGTCAGACCGTGGCGGACCCGGCGTCCGGGACCACCGCCAGCGCCTCGATCTCCATCAGGAAGTCCGGGGAGACCAGGCCGGCCACCTGGACCGCGGAGGAGGCCGGGAGGCGGTCGTCGGGTATGCGGGTGACGCGGGCGGCGCGGACGGCCGGCATGTGGGCCATGTCGGTGACGAAGTACGTCAGCTTCACCACGTGCTCGAAGCCCGCGCCCGCCGCGGCCAGGCAGCGGCCCAGGTTCTCGAAGACCTGGCGGGCCTGGGCCGCGGGGTCGCCCACGCCGACGAGTTCGCCGTCCTCGTCCAGGGCCAACTGGCCGGAGACGGCGACGAGACGGCCCGTCGCCGCGACCACATGGCTGTACTGCGCCGCGGGCGCCACACCGGCGGGGGCGGTGATCCTGATCGGTTCGGTCATGCGCCCAATCATGGACCACGCCCCCGGCAACGCCTGCGCTCGGGAGACCACTTGGCGACGGCTCCCCGGCCGCCCCCCGTGCGCCGCCCTCAGCTCCGGAACCCCAGCAGGCCGTGCAGGATCGACCCGCGCGAGGCCGTGGACGCCGCCTTCGAGGCGAGCGGCACCGGGTCCGGGGACTTGGCGCAGACGGCGTCCGCCGGGCCGGAGGAGCGGGGTACCGCGCCGTCGGCGAGGTAGGCGGCGAGGTAGCCGTCCAGGCACGCGTTGCCGCTCAGGGTGATGCCGTGGTTGCCGCCGCCCTGTTCGACCACCAGGCTGGAGCCGGCCAGCAGACGGTGGGCCGCGACGCCGCCGGCGTACGGGGTGGCCGCGTCGTCCGTGGCCTGGAACAGCAGCGCCGGCGGCAGTTCGCCGTTGGCCACGTCCGGCTGCCGGGCGCGGTTCGCCGGCCAGAACAGGCACGGCGCGTTGTACCAGGCGTTGTTCCAGGCCATGAACGGCGACTTCTCGTGCACCGCCCACGCGTCCCGCCGCCAGCGCGCCCAGTCGCGCGGCCAGGCGGTGTCCCCGCACTGCACGGCCGTGTACACGCTGTAGCCGTTGTCGCCGGAGGAGTCCACGCCGGCGAACTCGTCGTACGCCCTCACCAGCGGCTCGGTCCTGCCGTCGTGGACGTAGGCGGCGAACGCCTCGGCGAGGTACGGCCAGTAGCCGTTGTAGTAGCCGCCCGGGATGAACGTGTCCTCCAGCTCGGCCGCGCCCACCTTCCCCCCGGCCGGTTTCTTCGCCAGGGCAGCCCGCATCGCGTACCACTCGGCCTCGACCTTCGCGGGGTCCTTGCCGAGCCCGTACGTCGCGTCGTACTTGGCGATCCAGGCCATCAGCGCGCGGTGCCGGTCGTCGAAGGCCCGCTCCTGGCCGATGTTGTCCGCGTACCAGACCCCGGTCGGATCGACGATCGAGTCCAGCACCAGCCTGCGGACCCGGTCGGGATGCAGCTTGGCGTAGACCGCGCCGAGGTAGGTGCCGTACGAGTAGCCGAAGTAGCTGATCCGCGACGCGCCGAGGGCCTCGCGGATGCTGTCCATGTCCTGCGCGCTGCTGACGGTGTCCATGTACGGCAGCACGTCGCCGTACCGCTTGCCGCACTCCGCGGCGAAGGACCGGGCGCGCTCCAGGTTCGCCTGTTCGAGCGCGGACGTGTCCGGCACGGTGTCCGGGCGCACCGGCGCGAAGTGGCCGGGCGCGCAGTCGAGGGCCGGGCTGCTGTGGCCGACCCCGCGCGGGTCGAAGCCGATGACGTCGTACCGCGCCGCCACGTCCTTCGGCAGCGCCGAGGCCACGAACCCGGCGAGCGTGCGCCCGCTGCCGCCGGGGCCGCCGGGGTTGACCAGCAGCGGGCCCTGGGAGGCCGCCGCGGTGTGCGGGACGCGGGACAGGGCGAGCGTGATGTGTTGGCCCGACGGTCTCGCGTGGTCCAGCGGCACATCGAGCGAGGCGCACTCGAGTGTCGGGTAGTCGTCGGTGGCGCACTTCTTCCAGGTGAGCGGCGCGGGCGCGGCGGCCCGCGCCGGCACCGTGGTGACCGAGCCCGCCAGGACGGCGGCGGCCGCGCACAGCACGGCTGCGCGTCTTCTCATGGGTCCTCCCGGGACGGAGAGGTCGAGCGGACCGCGCGATCGCGGTCCTCGCCGCATCGTCCCGATGCGGGGCCCCCGGAGAACGTGTTGTGCCGATAGTTGACCCTATTGCCCGCGCGAAGCCCTCGAACGCTCCCGAACGGGCGTCACATCAGGGTGAGCTGCGTCGGCTCGGCCGTCTCGGGGAGCGGCGCGGGCTGCGCCGTGCGGACCAGGCGGGCCGCGCCCGCCCGCGTGGGCCCGATGCCGTACTCCCGAGCCAGCTCGTGCACCTGACGGGTGATCCGGCGCTGGTACCAGGTCGGCGCGTAGGACCCCCCGGCGTACATCCGCTCGTAACGGCGCACCAGATCCGGGTGGTGCTCGGCCAGCCAGGCCATGAACCACTCCCGCGCGCCGGGCCGCAGATGCAGCACCAGCGGGGTCACCGAGGCCGCCCCGGCCGCCGCGACGGCCTCGACGGTCGCCCGCAGCTGCTCCGGACGGTCGCCGAGGAACGGGATCACCGGCGCCATCAGGACGCCGCAGCCGATGCCGTGCTCGCCGAGGGCGCGTACGACGTCCAGCCGGCGTTCGGGCGCGGGCGTGCCCGGTTCCACGGTGCGCCACAGGCCGGTGTCCAGGAAGCCGACGGAGACCGAGATGCCGACGTCCGTCACCTCCGCCGCGCGCACCAGCAGGCCCAGGTCGCGCAGGATGAGCGTGCCCTTGGTCAGGATCGAGAACGGGTTCGCGTGCTCGGTGAGGGCGGAGATGATGCCCGGCATCAGCCGGTAGCGGCCCTCGGCGCGCTGGTAGCAGTCGACGTTGGTGCCCATCGCCACGTGGTCGCCGCGCCAGCGGCCGGAGCCCAGCTGGCGGCGCAGCACCTCCGGTGCGTTCACCTTGACCACGATCTGGGTGTCGAAACCGATGCCGGTGTCCAGATCCAGATAGCCGTGCGTCTTGCGCGCGAAGCAGTAGACACACGCGTGCGAACAGCCCCGGTACGGGTTCACCGTCCATTCGAACGGCATCCGGGAGGCGCCCGGCACCCGGTTGAGCACCGAGCGTGCCCGGACCTCGTGGAAGGTGGTCCCGCGGAATTCGGGCGTGTCGAACGTACGGGTGGTCACGGCGTCCGCGCCGAACAGCGCGGCGTCGGGGACGCGGCCGTGTCCGGCGGGCTCGTCGGTGAGGTTGTCCCAGCGCATGACCCCTCCTCGGTGGCGCTCGTCCGACACAATAGAACATCTGTTCCCATGATCGTGCGTACCCCGTCGCGCCCCGTCGCGCCCCGCCGGTCACCCCGTCGCGCCCCCGACACGCACCCCGATTTGGGCGGCCGGGACCCGGGATGGTTGGCTTTTCCCAATCCCGAGCAATCAGGTCCTGGAGGAACGCAATGGCGCAGGTCGAGGCCACTACGGAGCGGGTCGTCGCGGCGGACGCGGAGAAGGTGCTCGACGCCCTCGCCGACTACCGCGGCACCCGGCGGAAGCTGCTGCCCGAGCAGTTCAGCGAGTACGAGGTGCGCGAGGGCGGCGACGGCGAGGGCACCCTCGTCCACTGGAAGCTCCAGGCCACCAGCAAGCGGGTGCGCGACTGCCTGCTGGAGGTGAGCGAGCCCACCGACGGCGAGCTGGTCGAGAAGGACCGCAACTCCTCCATGGTCACCACCTGGCGCGTCACCCCCGCCGGTGAGGGCAAGGCCCGCGTCGTCGTCACCAGCACCTGGAAGGGCGCCGGCGGCATCGGCGGCTTCTTCGAGCGGACCTTCGCGCCCAAGGGCCTCGGCCGCATCTACGACGCCGTGCTCGCCCGGCTCGCCACCGAGGTCGAGAAGTAGCCCCAACCCCCGCACGGTGAAGGGGCGTTGAGCCCTTCCAGGGGCGTCCCTTCACCGGTTCGAGTGGAAGTCCCGCCCACCGGGAACCGCCCCGTAACTCACCGCTGTTGTTCGTAGTTGTCGCCTCGCGCGAGAAATTGCACGGGTACGACAGCCGCGATGACGGCGACGAGGGGAGCGGTACGTGGGCGGGACGACTCTGGTGGATCACGACACGCTCGTGCTGCTGCCCGCGGCCCGCAGGGCACCCGCCGAGGGTGCCCCGCAGGAGCCCCCGACGGACGGCGCGGCGGGCGGCCCCGAAGCGCCGGTGCCCGGTCACTCGCTGAGCCCGCGCCGGGTGCGGCTGGTCTTCCTCGGGCTGATGCTGGCGATGCTGTCGGCCGCCCTCGACCAGATGATCGTCGCCACCGCCCTGCCCAAGGTGGTCGGCGAACTCCACGGCCTGGACCGGATGTCCTGGGCGATCACCGCCTATCTGCTGACCTCCACCATCGGCCTGCCGCTGTACGGCAAGCTCGGCGACCTCTTCGGCCGCAAGGGCGTCTTCCTGTTCGCCATCGCGGTCTTCGTCGCCGGCTCCGCGCTCGCCGGACACGCGGGCGGCATGAACCAGCTGATCGCCTACCGCGCCCTGCAGGGCGCCGGCGCGGGCGGGCTCATGATCGGGGTACAGGCGATCATCGCCGACATCGTGCCGCCCCGGCGGCGCGGCCGCTACATGGGCCTGATCGGGGCCGCCTTCGGAGTCGCCTCCGTCGCCGGCCCGCTGCTCGGCGGCTACTTCACCGATCATCTCTCCTGGCGCTGGTGCTTCTACGTCAACGTCCCCTTCGGGCTGGTCACGTTCGTCGTGGTCGCCGCCGTCCTCCGGCTGCCCAGGCCCGAAGCGCGCGGCCGCCTGGACGTGCTCGGCTTTTTGCTGCTCGCCGCCGCGTCGACGTGCCTGGTGCTGCTGACCAGTTGGGGCGGCACCGAGTACGCGTGGGGCTCCCGGCAGATTCTCGGCCTCGGCGCGGGCGCCCTCGCCGCCACCGCGCTCTTCCTGGTCGCCGAGCGCTTCGCGGCCGAACCCCTCATCCCGCTGCGGCTGTTCCGCGACCCCGTCTTCAACGTCACCGCTCTGGTCGGCCTCGTCATCGGTGTCGCCCTGTTCGGCGCCGCCGGCTACCTGCCGACCTTCCTCCAGATGGTCGACGGGGCCAGCGCCACCGGCTCCGGGCTGCTGATGCTGCCCATGACGGCCGGCATCGTCGTGGCCTCGCTGCTGTCCGGCCAGCTCATCAGCCACACCGGGCGCTACCGGATCTATCCCGTGCTCGGCGGCGCCGTCTCCGCCGTCGGCATGTGGCTGCTGTCCCGCCTCGACGCGGAAACCTCCCGGCTCCAGTACAGCGTCTGGATGGCCGTGCTCGGCGCGGGTATCGGCCTGGTGATGCCCGTGCTCGTCCTCGCCGTGCAGAACTCGGCGCGCCCCGCCGACCTCGGCACCGCCACCAGCGCCAGCAACTACTTCCGGCAGATCGGCGGCAGCGTGGGCGCCGCCGTCTTCGGCACCCTCTTCGCGAACCGGCTCGGACACGCCCTGCGCCGGGAGTTGCCCCCGCGCGCCGGGACCCGGCTGCCCGACCCCGAGTCCCTCACCCCGCAACTGGTCCACGCCCTGCCCCCGGCCCTGCGCGACGCCTACGTCCGCGCGTACGCCGACGCCATGCCCCGGATCTTCCTGTACCTGGTCCCGGTGCTCGTCCTCGGCCTCCTCGTCGCCTTCTTCCTCAAGGAGAAACCCCTGGTGTCCCACCACGCCACCGAATCCGACCCCGACAGCGCGCACACCTCCGTCCCCCATGCCCGTTCGCCCTACGCCGCCGGAATCCCGGTGTGCGGCACCGTGCAGCACCCCGACGGCACCGTGGTGCCCCGCGCCGCGCTCACTCTCGTCGACGTCACCGGCCGGCAGATCGGCCGGGGCGCGAGCGGCGAGGACGGGCGGTACGCGCTGAGCACGCCCGGCTCCGGGTCGTACGTCCTGATCGCCGCCGCCGGCGGGCATCAGCCGCAGGCCGTCTCCGTCACCGTCGGCGAGCGGCCGGTGGAACTCGACGTCGTCCTCGGCGGCGCGGGACGACTCGCGGGCGGCGTGCTCACCGCCGACGGCAGCCCCGTACGGGACGCCACCGTCACGCTGACCAATGTGCACGGCGAGGTCGTCGCCACCACCCGCAGCGGCCGCGAGGGCGGTTACGTCATCACCGAGCTGGTCGCGGGCGAGTACACCCTCGCCGCCAGCGCCCCCGCGTTCCGCCCGGCCGCCCTCCCGGTCAGCGTGCAGGCGTCCCGGGAGACCCGGCAGGACGTCGAACTCGCGGGCGGCGCCGTGCTGCGGGGTGTCGTACGGGCGAGTGGCGGACGGGTCGTGGAGGACGCGCGGGTCACCCTTCTGGATGCCGCGGGCAACGTCGTGGACACCCTCACCACCGGAGCGGACGGGGCCTTCCGGTTCGTGGACCTGTCCTCCGGCGAGTACACGGTCATCGCCGCGGGTTACCCGCCGGTCGCCACGGTGCTCCAGGTCGCGGGCGGGGGCCGGACGGAGCGGGATCTCCAGCTGGGGCACGAGGACTGAGCCGGCGCCCGCGCGGGTGCCGGGCCGCCGGCTGGTGCGATCATGTGAGAGCAATTCCCGGATTGCCACACATCGCCACCGGCCGTCGCCGTACCGTAGTGGCCAGCGGCACAGATCGTTTGCGAGCAGCCGTGGGGAGAAGGGGCCTGGGCCATGGATCGTGCCAGCGAGCGGGACACGGCTCCCGGGCGCGGCGCCGCCGGCACCGAAGCGGGCCGGCTTCCGCTTGCCGTGATCGTCGTGGACCGTGACGGCCGGGTGTCCCACTGGAGCAGCGGGGCGCGGCGGTTGTTCGGCGTGGCCCGCGAGGAGGCCGTCGGACGCCCTGCGGGCGATCTGCTGCCGGTCACCGGCGCCCTCCCCGACCGACTCCGGGGCGACCCCGTGCCGGACGCCCGCGAGGCGTACGACGCGGAGCCGGACCACGGCGCCGCGGGGTACGCCGACGACCTGGGGCCGGGCCCCGACCTGGAGGCGTCCCTCGGCGGACAGTCCTCCTTCGCCACGGCCGGCCGCGCCCGCCTCTTCGCACCCCGGCGACGGGAGACGGACGACGAGCCGGAGCCCGGCCCTGAGCGGCTCGACGTGCTGTGGTGGGCCTACCCGTTGGTCGGCCCCGGACCCGCCCGGCTGCTGGTGCTCGCCGCCGACGCCGTCCGGCTGCGCGCGGAGCGCGGCTACGACGACGAGGCCGCCGAACGCATCGCGCCCGGCTTCGCCCGCCACACCGAGCTGCCGGCCTTCGACGAACTGGAGCGCCGGCTGCCGGAGATCCTGCCCAACATGGGCCCTGGGCTCAGCGGCCGCATCGTCTCCCAGATCCTCGAACTGGGCTATCCCGTACTGGAGTTCAGCCAGTTCGAACGGGTCCCGGTGACCCCGTACTGGGGCGTGCCCCGCCGCCTGGGCCGCGCTCCAGCGGTAGCCGCCGAGAGCGTCGAAACGCGCCCGCGCCCGCCCGCGGTGACAGCCGTACCCCTCGGCGCCGAACGGGACCTGGAGTACGCCGCCGTCCGCGAGCGCCTCGAATTCCTCAACGAGGTCAGCTCCGGCATCGGCTCCTCGCTCGACCTCGGCGAGACCATCCGCGAGGTCACCAGCGCCGCCGTGCCCCGCTTCGCCGACTTCGCGGGCACCCATCTGCGCGCGGCCGTCCTCGCCGGCGAGGGCTTCCCGGACGGGCCGCCCGACGCCAGCACCGTCATGTTCCGGGTGTGGGTCGAGCACAACGACGAACCGGGCCGCTGGGACGACACGGTGCCGGTGGGCGAGGCCTTCGCCTTCCCCGAGCACACCCCGTTCCACCAGTGCATGGTCACCGGCGACCCGGTGCTCGTCCCGAAGGTCACCGACGAACTGTCCGAGCGCATCTCCGGCGAGTTCGAGAAGCGCGACCTCAGGCCGCTGATCGGCGGCCGCTCGCTGCTGATCGTGCCGCTCAAGGCGCGTGATGTCGTCCTCGGATTCATGGTGCTGATGCGCCGCCCCGACCGGCCCGAGTTCGACGACATGGACCGCACCACCGGCGCCGAACTCGCCGCCCGCGCGGGCCTCGTGCTCGACAACGCGCGCATGTACACGTACCAGGAGAACGTCGCCGACACCCTCCAGGACGACATGCTCCCGCAGGTCACCCCGCGGATGGCCGGCTGCGACGTCGCCACCCGCTACCTTCCGGGCACCCGGCTCGGACGGATCGGCGGCGACTGGTTCGACACCATCAAACTGCCCGGCTCCCGTACCGCCCTGGTCGTCGGCGACGTCATGGGCCACGGCCTCCACTCGGCCGCGATGATGGGCCAGTTGCGCACCGCCGTGCAGACCATGGCCGCGATGGAGACCCCGCCGGTCCAGCTCCTGCGCAACCTGGACGACCTGGCCCGCCGGCTGGGCGACAACTACCTCGCCACCTGCCTGTACGCGGTCTACGATCCGATCCGCGGCGAGGTCACCCTCGCCAACGCCGGACACATCCCGCCGGTGGTGGTGCGCGCCGAGGACGGCAGCAGTGAGCTGCTCGACCTGCCGACGGGTGCGCCCATAGGCGTCGGCGGCGTCCCGTTCGAGGCGGTCCGGATCAGGGTCGCGCCCGGGGACCGGCTGGTGCTGTGCACCGACGGCCTGGTCGAGGTGCGCGGCTCGGACATCGGCGAGGGCCTCGCCGCGCTCTGCGAGTCCGCCGCGCATCCCGCCGCCTCCATGGACGACGCCTGCGACACCATCATCCGCGCCCTCAACACCCACGGCGGCCGCAAGGACGACGTCGCCCTGCTGATGGCCCGGCTCAACGGCATCCCCGCCGAACACGTCGCCGAGTGGCGGCTCGACAACGAGCCCCGCGAGGTGGGCCGGGCCCGCCGCCTGGTTCGCGAGCAACTCCTCGCCTGGGGCCTGCCGGAGCCGGTGGAGACCGCCGAGCTGCTGGTGAGCGAGGTCGTCGGCAACGCCGTACGGCACGCCGAGGGAGACCGGATCGGGCTGCGGGTGGTACGCACCGACGCGTTGCTGTTCGAGGTCACCGACGAGGAGCCCACCCTGCCCGCGATGATCGCCGCCGGCCCCCGTGACGAGTACGGGCGCGGGCTGCGCGTGGTCAGCAGGCTCGCCCGCGAATGGGGCGCGAGCGCCACCGGCCACCGCAAGACGGTCTGGTTCGAACAGTCGGTCACGGGCAGCCGCTGAGCCGGCGAGAGGCATCGGTACGTCCCGTGAAGGCGGCCGCCCCGCCCTTGCCCGCGCCCCGGTCCCCGCGATATCCCGATCACGGCAACCGATCTGGGAGAGCGCATGAATGTTTCGGACAACTACCGTGGCAACTGGGAGAGTTACTGGAGCGAGACCTCCGAGGCTCCGGGTGAGGCGATCTGGGACTCGGACCCCTCGCTGACCGCGGAGCCGCACTCCGCGCTGCTCCTGCCGCACGCGGACCGGTCCCGCACCATAGTCGACCTCGGCTGCGGCAACGGCACCCAGACCCGCTATCTGGCCACCCGGTTCGCCCGCGCCGTCGGCGTGGACCTCTCGCACGCGGCCGTCGAACACGCCCGGCGCGCCGCCGGGGACGCGCCCGTGGAGTTCGAACAGCTGGACCTGACCGACAGCGACGCGGTGAAGGCCCTGCACGGCAGGCTCGGCGACTGCAACGTCTACATGCGGGCCGTCATCCACCAGAGCGAGCCCGCCGCGCGCTCCGCGGTCGCCGCCGCCGTCGCCATGCTCGTCGGCGAGGCGGGCCGCGCCTTCGTCGTGGAGCTCACCCCCGCCTCCCGCGAGGTCCTGGAGCGCGCCGCCTCCGAGCCGTCCGGCCCGCCGCCCAAGCTCATGCGGGTCTTCCGGCACCACCTCAAGCCCGCCGACGCCGACGAGGGCGAGGTCCCGCGCCTGCTCGGCGAGGCCGGCCTGACCGTCCTCGCCGAGGGCGACACCGTCCTCCCGCAGACCGAACACCTCACCGACGGAACCCGCATCGACCTGCCCGCACGCTGGTTCGTGCTCGCGGGACGCTAGGGGCTCCCCTCAAGGATCCCGCCGGGGTCGCGGGATCGCGGGGTCCGGGGAAAAGCCCTGGGCCGAGCCTCGCCCGCGTGGCCGAGCCGCCCCCTGACCGGCGGCAGGACGCCGCGGGGGCGAGGTTCGTGGCTTTTGTAGCCGGGGAACCCCGCAGCGCGTAACGTGACGCTCCATGAAGATCCTCATCAGTGCCGACATGGAGGGGGCCACCGGTGTCACCTGGCCGGCGGACGTACTGCCGGGGACGCCGCAGTGGGAGCGCTGCCGGGGGATGTTCACCTCGGACGTGAACGCCGCCGTGCGGGGTTTCTTCGACGGCGGCGCCGACGAGGTGCTCGTCAACGAGGCCCACTGGACGATGCGCAATCTGCTGCTCGAACAGATGGATGAGCGGACGGAGATGCTCACCGGGCGGCACAAGGCGCTGTCCATGGTCGAGGGCGTCCAGCACGGGGACGTCGACGGGGTCGCCTTCGTCGGCTACCACGCGGGCGCCGGGATGGAGGGCGTGCTCGCCCACACCTACCTCGCCAACCAGATCACCGGTGTCTGGCTGAACGACGTACGCGCCAGCGAGGGCTTGCTCAACGCGCATGTCGTCGCCGAGTACGGCGTCCCCGTCGTCCTCGTCACGGGCGACGACGTGGCCTGCGAGGACGCCCTCGGCTACGCGCCCGAGGCGCTGAAGGTCGCCGTCAAGGACCATGTGTCCCGATACGCGGCCGTCTGCCGCGCCCCGGCCCGCACCGCGGCCGACATCCGTGCCGCCGCCAAGGAGGCCGCCCGGCTCGCGGTGCGCCACGCGCCCGTGGAGGCGGGCCCGTTCACCGTGGCCGTGGAGTTCGACGCCGAGCACCTGGCGCTGGCCGCGACCGTGGTCCCGGGCGTGGCGCGCGTCGGCGAGCGGAAGGTGGCGTACACCAGCGCCACCATGTACGAGGGGATCCGGACGTTCAAGGCGGTCACCACGATCGTCTCCAGCGCCGTGGAGGAGCAGTATGGCTGACCCGCAGGCCCTCGACGAGGTGGTGGAGTTCACCTCGGGGCTGATCCGGATCGACACCACGAACCGGGGCGGCGGCGACTGCCGGGAGCGGCCTGCCGCCGAGTATGCGGCCGAGTGGCTGGCCGGCGCCGGCCTCGAACCGCTGATGCTGGAGCGCACCCCCGGCCGTACCAATGTGGTCGCCCGGATCCCGGGCACCGACCCGGCTGCCGACGCCCTGCTGGTCCACGGTCATCTCGACGTGGTGCCCGCCGAGGCCGCCGAGTGGAGCGTGCCCCCCTTCTCCGGGGAGGTCCGGGACGGGGTGGTGTGGGGGCGGGGCGCCGTCGACATGAAGAACATGGACGCGATGATCCTCGCCGTGGTCCGCTCCTGGGCCCGCACGGGGGTGCGGCCCCGCCGTGATCTGGTCATCGCGTTCACCGCCGACGAGGAGGCCAGCGCCGAGGACGGCTCCGGCTTTCTCGCCGACGAGCACGCCGGGTTGTTCGAGGGCTGCACCGAGGGCATCTCCGAGTCCGGCGCCTTCACCTTCCACGACGGCGCCGGGCGGCAGATCTACCCGATCGCGGCCGGCGAACGCGGCACCGGATGGCTCAAGCTGACCGCGCGCGGCCGCGCCGGGCACGGCTCCAAGGTGAACAGGGAGAACGCGGTGACCCGGCTCGCCGCCGCCGTCACCCGCGTCGGCGAGCACGAGTGGCCGCTGCGGCTCACCCCGACCGTGCGCGCCGCGCTCACCGAACTCGCCGCGCTGTACGGCATCGACGCCGACTTCGGCGATGTCGACCGGCTGCTGGAGAAGCTGGGCCCGGCCGCCAGGCTGGTCGAGGCGACCGTCCGCAACAGCGCCAACCCGACCATGCTGGAAGCCGGTTACAAGCTGAACGTGATCCCCGGCGAGGCCGTCGCCCATGTGGACGGACGTTATCTGCCCGGCGGCGAGGAGGAGTTCACCGCCACCCTCGACCGGCTCACCGGACCGGACGTCGACTGGGAGTTCGCGCACCGCGAGGTCGCCCTCGAAGCACCGGTGGACTCGGCTCTCTTCGACCGGATGCGCGCGGCCGTGCAGGAGTTCGCGCCCGAGGGACATGTCGTGCCGTACTGCATGTCCGGCGGCACCGACGCCAAGCAGTTCTCCCGCCTCGGCATCACCGGCTACGGCTTCGCACCGCTGAAACTGCCCGAAGGGCTCGACTACCAGGCGCTGTTCCACGGCGTGGACGAACGCGTGCCCGTCGAGGCGCTGCACTTCGGCGTCCGCGTCCTCGACCGCTTCCTGCGCACGGCCTAGACGAGACGGGGGAGGAGAACATGCACAGGACGCCGTACGGCACCTGGCCGTCACCCATCGACGCGGCACTCGCCGCCGCCCACGACGGCCGCCCGGACTGGGTGGGCTACGTCGGGGACGAGACCTGGTGGACCGAACCCCGCCCCGGCGAGGGCGGCCGCCGCGCCCTGATACGGCGCCGCGCGGACGGCACCGAGGAGTCGCTGCTGCCCGCGCCGTGGAACGTGCGCACCCGGGTCGTCGAGTACGGCGGCCGGCCCTGGACCGCCGAGGCCCGGGGCGGCACGCCCCTCGTGGTGTTCGCCAACTTCGCCGACCAGCGGCTCTACGGTTACGAGCCCGGCGGCGAACCCCGCCCGCTCACCCCGCTCTCCGCGGTCGGCGGCGGACTGCGCTGGGCGGAACCGCACCTCGACCTCGAACGGGGCGAGGTGTGGTGCGTGCTGGAGGAGTACACCGGCGACGACCCCGGCGACGTCCGGCGCGTCCTCGCCGCCGTACCGCTCGACGGCTCGGCCGCCGAGGACCGGGGCGCGGTACGCGAACTCGCCCCGGAACAGCACCGGTTCGTCACCGGGCCCCGGCTCTCCCCGGACGGCCGGCGCGCCGCCTGGCTGGCCTGGGACCACCCGCGGATGCCCTGGGAGGGCACCGAACTGCGCGTCGCCGAGGTCGGCGAGGACGGCGCCCTGCACGGCGCGCGCACCGTCGCCGGGGGAGCGGACGAGGCCGTCGCCCAGGTGGAGTGGGCCGCGGACGGCACTCTCCTGTACTCCAGCGACCGCGGCGGCTGGTGGAACCTCTACCGCGACGACGTCCCGCTGTGCACCCGCGAGGAGGAGTTCGGCGGCCCGCTGTGGCAGCTGGGCCTGCGCTGGTTCGCGCCGCTGGACAGCGGGCTGATCGCGGTCGTGCACGGCAAGGGCTCGACCGTGCTCGGCATCCTGGACCCGGAGTCCGGGGAGATCGTCGACGCGGCGGGCCCCTGGACCGAGTTCGCCGCGAGCCTCGCCGTGCACGGGAGCCGGGTCGCCGCCGTGGGGGCCAGCCCGCGCACCGCGTACGAGGTGGTCGAACTGGACACCACCACGGGCCGCGCCCGAGCCGTCGGCGCCCGCCACCGGGACCCGGTGGACCCCGCCTACTACCCAGAGCCGCAGATCCGCGTCTTCACCGGGCCCGACGGCCGCGAGGTGCACGCCCAGGTCTTCCCGCCGCACCACCCCGGGCACACCGCGCCCGACGGCGAACTGCCGCCCTACGTCATCTGGGCGCACGGCGGCCCCACCAGCAGGGTGCCGCTCGTCCTCGACCTGGAGATCGCCTACTTCACCTCCCGGGGCATCGGCGTCGCCGAGGTCAACTACGGCGGCTCCACCGGGTACGGCCGCGCCTACCGCGAGCGGCTGCGCGAGCAGTGGGGCGTGGTCGACGTCGAGGACTGCGCGGCCGTCGCCCGCGCGCTCGCCGAGGAGGGCACCGCGGACCCCGGGCGGCTCGCGATCCGGGGCGGCAGCGCGGGCGGCTGGACCACCGCGGCCTCCCTCACCACCACCAGCGTCTACGCGTGCGGCACCATCATCTACCCGGTCCTGGACCTGACCAGCTGGGCCTCCGGCGGCACCCACGACTTCGAGTCGCGCTACATGGAGTCCCTGATCGGTCCGTTCACCGAGGTGCCGACCCGCTACACCGAGCGCTCGCCCGCGAGTCACGCCGACCGCCTCACCGTGCCGTTCCTGATGCTCCAGGGTCTGGACGACGTCATCTGCCCGCCCGTGCAGTGCGAGGAGTTCCTCGCCCGCGTGCAGGGCAAGGGCGTCCCGCACGCCTACCTCACCTTCGAGGGGGAGGGGCACGGGTTCCGCAGGGCGGACACCGTGATCCGTGCTCTGGAGGCCGAACTCTCGCTGTACGCACAGGTCTTCGAGCTGGACGTGACCGGCGTTCCGCGACTGGAGCTGCGCCGGTGACCGCCCTCATCCGCCCGCCGAGGCTGGCCCCGGGCGCCCGGGTGGCCGTCGTCGCCCCCAGCGGACCCGTGCCCGAGGAGCGCCTCCAGGCGGGCCTCGACGTACTGCGCGGCTGGGACCTCGACCCCGTCGTCATGCCCCATGTCCTGGCCCGGCACGGCGAGTTGGGTTACCTGGCCGGCGGCGACGCGGACCGGGCCGCGGACCTCCAGAACGCCTGGTGCGACCCTTCGGTGGCCGCGGTGCTGTGCGCCCGCGGCGGTTACGGCGCCCAGCGCATGGCCGACCTGGTCGACTGGGACGCGCTGCGCGCGGCCGGGCCGAAGGTCTTCCTCGGGTTCAGTGATGTCACCCATCTGCACCAGGCGTTCGCCACCCGCCTCGGCCTGGTCACGCTGTACGGGCCGGTGGCCGCCGGGATCGACTTCGTCAAGAGCGCGCGGGCGCAGGAGCACCTGAGGGCCACGCTGTTCGCGCCCGAGACGGTACGGACCATCGCCACGCCCGGTACGGCGCTGGTGCCCGGCCGGGCCCGGGGGGTGACTCTCGGCGGCTACCTCGGCGGGCTCGCCGCCGACCTCGGCACCCCGCTCGCCCGGACCGGCGCGCGCGGCGGACTGCTGATGATCGAGGACGTGACCGAACTGCCGTACCGCATCGACCGGTTGCTCACCCAGTTGCTGCGCTCCGGCTGGCTCGACGGGGTCGCCGGGATCGGACTGGGCTCCTGGGAGCGGTGCGGCCCGTACGAGGAGGTCCGCGCCGTCCTCGCGGACCGGCTCGGCGGCCTCGGGGTGCCGGTCCTGGAGGAGATGGGGTTCGGGCACTGCGAGGACGCGCTGACGATCCCGTTCGGGGCCGAGGCGGAGCTGGACGCGGACGCGGGGACGCTGACGCTGGCGGCGCCCGCGCTGAGCTGAGCGCACCCCTCGCGGCGGAGACGGAGCGCGTAAGCTGGCCGGATGCCGCACGTCGCGTCCCGTCATCTCGCCGAAGGCCCCCGGGTGGGCATCCGTCACTTCACCCCCGAGGACGGCCCCGAGTTCACCTCGCGCGCCCGCGAGAGCAAGGACCTGCACCGGCCGTGGCTGTTCCCGCCGGACAGCGAGAACGCGTACGCCGAGTACGCGGGGCGGCTGATCGGCGACCCCACGAAGGCCGGCTTCCTGGTGTGCGAGCGTGACACCGGGGACATCGCCGGGTTCATCAACATCAACAACATCGTCCGGGGCGCCTTCCGGTGCGGCGCCCTCGGTTACGGCGCGTTCGCGCACGCCGCCGGGCGGGGGCTGATGCGCGAGGGCCTGGACCTGGTGATCGGCCATGCCTTCGGACCGCTCGGACTGCATCGCCTGGAGATCAACGTCCAGCCGGAGAACGCCGCCTCGATCGCGCTGGCCCGCGGCGCCGGGTTCCGCCTGGAGGGCTTCTCACCGAAGATGATCTACATCGACGGGGACTGGCGCGACCACGAACGCTGGGCGCTCACCGCGGAGATGCGCGCCTGACCTCGGGCGGTCCCGCTCCTCGCCCCCGCAATTTGCGCAATCCTGACCGGCAGCTCCTCTGGCCGAGTCACCGCCCGCCGGGTTCCATGGTCGTCGTGACAAGGATCCGACGTGAGGTACTGACCCTGCCCGCCGCCGAGTTGGGCCCGGACAACCCCCTGCCCCCGCTGCGCCCGCTCGACGAGGTCCACCGCATCGACGACCGCGACCGGGAGGACATCCCCGGGGACATGGCGCGCGGACTCGGGTACGCGCCGCTGCGCAGCCTGCTGCCGGTCCGCCTCCGCGACGGCTACGGAAGAACCCGTGAACCCCGCTCCCTCGACGCCCTGGTGATCGAGAACGACCGGCTGCGCGCCACCGTCCTGCCCGGCCTCGGCGGCCGTGTCGCCTCCCTGCTCCAGCTGCCGACCGGACGCGAACTCCTCTACCGCAACCCGGTGTTCCAGCCCGCCGACTTCGCCCTCAACGGCGCCTGGTACTCCGGCGGCATCGAGTGGAACATCGGCGCCACCGGCCACACCACTCTCTCCTGCGCCCCCGTGCACGCCGCGCGCGTCCCGGCCCCCGACGGCGGCGACATGCTGCGCCTGTGGGAGTGGGAGCGGCTGCGCGACCTGCCCTTCCAGGTCGACCTGTGGCTGCCGGACGGCTCCGACTTCCTCTACGTCGGTGTGCGTGTCCGCAACCCGCACGAACACCCGGTGCCCACGTACTGGTGGTCCAACACCGCCGTACCCGAGGAGGTCCGGGTCCTCGCCCCCGCCGAGGAGGCGTGGCAGTTCGGCTACGAGCAGCGGCTGCGCCGGGTGCCCGTCCCGTACTGCGACGGCGTCGACCGCACGTACCCCCTCAACAGCCCGTACGCCGCCGACTACTTCTACGACGTGCCCGACGGCCGGCGCCGCTGGATCGCCGCACTGGACGCGGACGGGCGCGGACTGGTGCAGACCTCCACCGACGTGCTGCGCGGACGCAAGCTGTTCGTCTGGGGCAGCGGCACCGGCGGCCGCCGCTGGCAGCGGTGGCTCACCGAGCCGGGCACCGGCGGATACTGCGAGATCCAGGCGGGCCTGGCCCGCACCCAGCTGGAGCACGTGCGACTGGACGCGGAGAGCGAGGTGTCCTGGCTGGAGGCGTACGGCCCGCTCGACACCTCGCCCGCCGGGGAGTGGCCCGGCGCCGTCCAGCAGGCCGAGGAGGAGCTGGAGTCGGTGCTGCCGCGCGCCCGCGTCGAGGAGGCGTACGCGCGCTGGCGGCCGCACGCCGACACCGAACCCGGCGAGACCCTCGCCACCGGCTCCGGCTGGGGCGCGCTCGAAGTGCTGCGCGCCGGATGGAAGCTGCCCGGCACCCCCTTCCCCGAGGCCACGCTCGGCCGGGCCCAGCAGCCCTGGCGGGAGTTGCTGCGCACCGGCGGCCTGCCCGCCCCGCGCGGTCCGGAGCCGGCCGGCGAGACGCTGGTGGCCCCGCCCTGGCGGGAACTGCTGGAGACCGCGCCCGCCACCTGGCACGCCGAGTACCACCTGGGTATCGCCCAGTGGCACGCGGGCGACCGCGCCCAGGCCGTCCGCAGCTGGGAGCGCGCCCTGCCGCTCGCACCCGCGCGCTGGCCGCTGCTGCGCGCCCTGGCCGTCGCCGACGCGGACGACGGCCACCACGAGCGGGCCGCCGACCGGTACGCCGACGCGTTCGCCGACCTGTGCGGCGAACGGCGGGCCGGGGACGCGGACCGGGAGGCGGACCGGCTCGCCGCGAGGGCCGCGCTCGGCCGCGAGACGCTCGAGGCGCTGCTGCGGGCCGGGCGGACGGCGGACGCCCGCGCCGTGTGGGAACGGCTGCCGCCGAGGGTCCGGCAGCGCGGCCGGTTCCGGCTGCTGGAGGCGGAGTTGCTGCTGGCGGAGGGCCGGCGGGCCGAGGCGCGGGCCGTGTTCGACGCGGGCTTCGAGATCGCCGACCTGAGGGAGGGCTCCCGGGCGCTCGACCGGGCGTGGGCCCGCCTCACCGACGAACCCCTGCCCGCCCGCTACGACTTCAGGATGCGTCCCGGCCCGGCCTGAACACTCAGCCGTGCTGGTCCACGTACTCGAAGATCGATCCGTCCGGGTGCATGGCGAGCATGTTGCTGCCCGCCGGAGTGGGCACCGGCTCCACCAGGATGCGGGCGCCGAGACCGGTGAGCAGCTGACGCGCCTCGCCCACGTCCTTGACGGCGATGGTCGCGGTGACCTTCCGCAGGATCTCCAGCTCGGCTTCCGGACCGCTCATCAACAGGAAGGAGCCGATCGCGGCGACCCGGACCCCGCCGCGTTCGAACCGCTGCGCCGTGCCACCGGCCAGCCGCTCGTAGAAGGGGATCGCGGTCTCGATGTCGGCAACGCAGATACGCAGCGAGGCGCCCATAATCTCCATGCGGACGAGCCTAGTTGGGACGAGGGCCGACGCGCAGGCAGCCCCGGAGTTACCCAGGGTGCGCACAGGGTACCCGCATGACATGAACCGTTCGCAGCCTTTGGATCATGTGGAACATCTCGACAAGGGGCTGGTCGAGGAGCTGGCGCAGGTGGCCCGTGTGACGGTGCGGGAGGAGCTGCGCGAGCAGACCCGCAAGCAGCGTCGTACCGCCGTGCTCTACGGTGCGTCGGGCGCCGCCGCCCTGTACGCGGGCGGCGCGGTCTCCGTCGCCGTCGGCCTGCTCCTGGCGACCGGGCTGCCCGGCTGGGCGGCCGCGCTGATCACCGGGGCACTGATGGCCGCGGTGGCGTACGCGCTGCGGGCCGCCGCCCATTCCTCGGGGCGCGGCCCGCACCCGCCGCACCGCGTGGTCGGCGGCACCCCGCCGGTCGCGCCGCCGGGCGGCTACGGCACGCTGTACCCGCCGATCCCCAAGAATCCGCCGCATACCCCGGCCGACCGGCGCGACCGGAGCCGATAGCCGAGCAGGCGCGGGGAGTCCCCCTCCGGCAGCTCTCCGCGGCCCGGCCGCCCCTCGGCCGGCCCGTACGGCCCCTTCGCGCGGCCGTACGGTCGTACGGCGGAAGCAGGGACACCGCCTTCGAGAGCGCGCCGATCACCGGAACGCCCGAAGGGCGCGTCGCCCTGCTTTCGTCACACGGACGGCGGTGGTCCGGTACCGGCAGTGTCCGCAACCCTGCCCGCCCGGCCGTCCACGCCCGTGCCGCGAGCCCGGCCGGCCCCCGGTGTGCTCCGCCCGGGTGAGCGCCCCCGCGTTTGGTTGGTCCGGCTCCGGATACGCGGAAAACCTCGCACGAGCCCACCGCCCGAGGCGTCACCGTGGGTCGACCGCGCGTCCTGTTCGTCGGCGCCGGTCCCGCCGGCCGCTCCCGCGCTCCGGTGATCCCGGGTGCCGCGCCGAGGACGCACAGCGGCCGACGACCACGATCTCGCGCAAGGAGAGCCATGGACACCGCCGAACTCGCCGAAGTCGGACAGCAGTTGCGTGTCGACAGCGTACGGGCCGCCGCGGCGGCGGGCTCCGGGCATCCCACGTCCTCGATGTCCGCCGCCGACCTGATGGCCGTACTCCTCGCCAACCATCTGCGCTACGACTTCGAGCGCCCCGAGCATCCCGCCAACGACCGCTTCGTGCTGTCCAAGGGCCATGCCTCGCCCCTGCTGTACTCCGCCTACAAGGCGGCGGGCGTCGTCGAGGACGGTGAGCTGGTCACCTTCCGCAAGCTCGGCAGCCGGCTCGAAGGACATCCGACACCCCGCAGGCTGCCCTGGGTGGAGACGGCCACCGGCTCCCTGGGCCAGGGCCTGCCCGTAGGGGTCGGCATCGCCCTCGCCGGGCTGCGCCTGGACCGCACCGGCTACCGGGTGTGGGTGCTGTGCGGGGACAGCGAGCTGGCGGAGGGCTCGGTGTGGGAGGCGGCCGAGCACGCCGGGTTCGAGAACCTGGACAACCTGAAGGTGATCGTGGACGTCAACCGGCTCGGGCAGCGCGGCCCCACCCGGCACGGCCACGACCTGGACGCCTACGCCCGCCGCTTCCGGGCGTTCGGCTGGCACGCCATCGAGGTCGACGGCCATGACGTGGACGCGATCGACCGGGCGTACGGGGAGGCGCTGTCCACCGCCGGGCAGCCCGTCGTGATCCTCGCCCGCACCCTCAAGGGCAAGGGCGTGGCCGCCGTGGAGGATCAGGAGGGCCACCACGGCAAACCGCTGCCCGACGCGGACGAGGCCATCGCCGAGCTCGGCGGCCCCCGTGAGCTGCGCATCCGGGTGGGTGAGCCGCCGGCCGCCGCCGCACTGCGCGACCGCACCACCGAGGTGATCCGCCTCCCGCGCTACGACCAGGGCGACGAGGCCGCCACCCGGGACGCCTTCGGCGCCGCCCTCGCCGCGCTCGGCGACGCGCGCGGCGACGTCGTCGCCCTGGACGGCGAGGTCGGCGACTCCACCCGCACCGAGGCGTTCGCCGAGGCGCACCCCGAGCGCTTCTTCGAGTGCTACATCGCCGAGCAGCAGCTCGTCGCCACCGCCGTGGGCATGGCGGTGCGCGGCTGGGTGCCGTACGCGGCGACGTTCGCCGCGTTCCTCACCCGCGCCCACGACTTCGTGCGCATGGCCTCCATCAGCGGCTCCGGGATCAATCTCGTCGGCTCGCACGCCGGTGTCGCCATCGGGCAGGACGGGCCTTCGCAGATGGGCCTGGAGGACCTCGCCATGTTCCGGGCGATCCACGGCTCCACTGTCCTCTACCCCTGCGACGCCAACCAGACCGCCCGGCTGGTCGCCGCCATGGCCGGGCTCGACGGCATCCGCTATCTGCGCACCTCCCGCGGCAAGACCCCGGTGCTCTACGACGCCGACGAGGAGTTCCCGGTCGGCGGCAGCAAGACGCTGCGCTCCTCGGAGGAGGACCGGCTGACCGTCGTCGCCGCCGGGGTCACCGTGCCCGAGGCGCTGGCGGCCGCCGACCGGCTCGCCGAGGACGGCGTCGCGGTCCGGGTGATCGACCTGTACTCGGTCAAGCCCGCCGACGCCGAGACGCTGCGCCGGGCCGCCGAGGACACCGGCTGTCTGCTCACCGTCGAGGACCACCACCCCGAGGGCGGTATCGGGGACGCGGTGGCGGAGTCCTTCGCCGACGGCCGGCCCGTGCCCCGGCTGGTCCGGCTCGGGGTCCGTACGATGCCGGGTTCGGCGGCCCCCGACGAGCAGCTGCACGCCGCGGGCATCGACGCCCTCGGCATCGTGGCCGCGGCGAAACTGCTGGTGGAGGAGGCGGTGGTGCGGTGACCGAGGACGTGGCCCGGCCGGCGGGGGCGGGCCCGCGCACCGGGCGTCCGGGTGGTGAGCGTTGTGCCTCACCGCTCGCCACCGGGCCGCGGCTCACGGCCGCCTCGGTGGACAAGGCGAAGGAGATGGGGATCGACTGGTGGGAGAGCGACCCGGCCCCGTCCTCCCGGGCCCGCCGGGACCGGCCGGCCCGGGAGGACACCGAGCCGGGAGGACGGCCGGCCCGGCCGCGCGAGCCGGAGCCGGGCCGCGCGCGGAAGGAGGCGTCATGACCGGACTGCGCTATGTGTACGCCGTCTGCCGTCCCCTCGGGGCGCCCCTCCAGGCCCAGCTGACGGGCATCGGAGGCGCGCCGCCGGCCCTGCTGTCCCACCGCGGGCTGATCGCGGTGGTCAGTACGGTCCCCGAGGCCGACTTCTGCGAGGAGGGGCTCAGAGCCCACCTGGAGGACCTCGACTGGCTGACCGCGACCGCCCGCGCCCACCAGGGCGTGATCGACGCGCTCACCACCGTCACCACCCCGCTGCCGCTGCGCCTGGCGACCGTCTTCCGGGACGACAGCGGGGTGCGCAGCATGATGGAGGCGCGCGAGACGGACTTCCTGCGCGCCCTGGACCGGCTGGAGGGCCGGGTGGAGTGGGGCGTCAGGGTGTTCACGGAGCCGCCCCCGGACCCCGCCGCGGCCGATCTCCGGGCCGCCGAGGCCTTCGCGGACGCCCTGCACCAGCGGCTGTCCGCGTACGCCGAGGCCAGCCGGCTGCATCCCCCGCAGAGCGCGTCGCTGTCCGGCGCCCTGGGCCGCAATGTGCTGAACGCGGCCTATCTGGTGCCCCGGGACCGCTCCGAGGAGTTCGTGGAGCTGGTGGACCGTACCAAGGACGAGGCCGGCGGGCTGCGGGTGGAGCTGACCGGGCCCTGGGCCGCGTACTCGTTCAGCGGGCTCGCCGAGGAGGACGCGCGGGTGACGGAGGGCCGGTGACCCCCGTGGACACCGCAGACCCTCCGAGGGCCCCGGCCCTCACGCCTCCTTGCGGCACAGGATCTCCCCGTGCAGCACCGCGAACCAGCCGTCCTCCCGCCGTCCCCACTCCCGCCAGGCGTCCGACACCGCCCGCAGCCGCTCAGGTGTGGCATGGCCGCCCGCCGTCGCCCGTTCGGCGTAGGCGGAGGCGAGGGTGCGGTCCGCCCACAGACCGCTCCACCAGGCGCGTTCCTCCTCGGTGGCGAAGGTCCAGGTGCCGCAGGTCGCGGTGATGTCCCGCAGCCCGGCGGCCAGCGCCCAGGACCGCAGCCGGCGCCCGGCGTCCGGCTCGCCGCCATTGGCGCGCGCCACCCGCTCGTACAGCTCCAGCCAGTCGTCCAGTCCGGGAAGTGCCGGGTACCAGGTCATCGCCGCGTAGTCCGCGTCCCGTACGGCGATGAACCCGCCCGGCTTCGTCACCCGGCGCATCTCGCGCAGCGCCTGCACCGGATCGCCCACGTGCTGGAGCACCTGGTGGGCGTGGACCACGCAGAAGGTGTCGTCCGGATAGTCCAGGGCGTGCACGTCCGCGACCGCGAAGTCCACGTTGGCCAGCCCGCGCGCGGCGGCCGTCTCCCGTGCCCGCTCCAGGACTCCCGGGGCGTGGTCGACGCCGGTCACCCGCCCGTCCGGCACCAGCTCGGCCAGATCGGCGGTGATGGTCCCGGGCCCGCAGCCGATGTCCAGGATCCTCATGTGCGGCTTGAGGGAACCTAGCAGGTAGCCCGCGGAGTTGGCGGCGGTGCGCCAGGTGTGCGAGCGCAGCACCGACTCGTGGTGCCCATGCGTGTAGACGGCCGTCTCCCGTGCTTTCGGCATGCCGGTTCCCCTGTTCGTCGCGTCCCCGACGCGTTTCTCGTCGCACCGGCCCCACCGGCCCGCGCCACGGTTCACGGTACGCGCGCAGGCCGAATAATGAGATCCGCGTTTTGCCATATGGACTGACGGCTCGTCAGGACGTGCTGGGCAGCGGGCGGTAGACCGTCAGCGCCTCCGGCAGCTTCTCCACCGTCACCTCGCCGGAGACGGTCGTGACCTCGCCGTCGTAGGCCAGCGGGGTGCAGGGCGCGAGGCCGGTCAGCCGCAGCCGGTTCACCTGGACGGCGGCGTGCGCGGGCGAGCGGGTCAGGGGTCCCGCGGCGGCCGCGGCGAGCAGCCGCAGCGCGGGCCGGCCGCTCCCGTGCACCACGCGCACGTCCAGCAGCCCGTCCGCCAGATCGGTGCGCCGCCCCGGCGCGAGTCCCATCCGGTGGTAGATCCCGTTGCCGGTGAACAGCATCCACATCGGCCGCCGTTCACCGCCCAACTCCACCTCCAGCGGATGCCGGCCCTCGCGCAGCACCCGCAGCGCGCCGAGCAGCCCGGCCGGCCAGCTGCCGATCCGGTGCGACCAGGAGTCCCGGGCGCGCACCAGCTCCGGGTACACCCCGAGGCTCAGCGTGTTCAGGAACAGGCCCTCGGTGTCCTCGGAGACGAACCGGCCCGCGTCCACCCGTACCGCCTCGCCCTTGCGCACCGCGCGGGCCAGGTCGCGCTCGTCCTCCACGCCCAGGTCGAGCGCGAAGTGGTTCAGGGTGCCGCCCGGCAGTACGGCCAGCGGCAGCCCGTGCCGCAGGGCGACGGCGGCGGCCGTGTTCACGGTGCCGTCGCCGCCGCACACCCCGAGCACCCGCGCCCGCGCCGCCGCCTTCGCGAGCGCGTCGCCCGTCTCGCCGGGCTCGCACTCCACGATCTCCGCGCGAGGCAGTGCCGCCTGCAGCCCGTGCACCCGCTCCGAGGTGCCCGAGCCCTTGTTGGCGACCACCACGAGCCCCTCGCCCTCCGGCAGCGCGGGCACCTCGGCGCGCGGCCGGGCGCTCGGCACCGTCGTCGCGCGGGCCGGCACGAGGCGCCGCACCAGGAAGGCGGCGCCCGCGCCCAGCGCCGCACCGGCCAGTACGTCGCTCGGGAAGTGCACCCCGGTGTAGACCCGGGAGGCGGCCACCGAGAACGCCAGCGGCGCGACGGCCGCGCCCCACGCCGGGGACTCCAGCGCCACCCCGACGGCGAAGGCGGCCGCCGAGGCCGCGTGGCCCGACGGGAACGACGTGGTGACCGGCTGGTGCCGCAGCCGCCGCCCGCGCGGTACCGATTCGAGCAGCGGCCGGGCCCGGCGCACGGAGTGCTTGCCGAGCGTGTTGACGGTCGCGGAGGCCACGGCGAGCGAGGCCAGGCCCCGTACGGCGGCCCGCCGCGCCCGGGGCGTACGGCTCGCCGCCACCCCCGCGGCCACGGCGGCCCACAGCACCCCGTGGTTGGCGCTGCGGCTCAGCCGGGGCAGCACACGCTCGGCCCCCGGCCAGGTCCAGTGGGCGGCCCGCTCGAAGAGGTGGGCGTCGGCCGCCAGCAGCCGTTCGAACAGGGGATGCGGGGCGGCGGTCGGGACGGTCAGGTCCACGTGCGGAGTCTCGGTCCGGTTCATAGGGGTGCGGTTACCCTGAAGTGCCCGTTTCCTGTCCCACCGCGTCCCGCGCCCTGCGGATGCCACGAGGAGACCGCCCGGATGCGCCTGCTCCTGATCCGCCACGGCCAGACCACGTCCAATGTGCGCCGGCTGCTGGACACCGCCGTACCCGGGCCGGGGCTCACCCCGCTCGGCGAGGCCCAGGCCGCCGCGCTGCCCCGGGCGCTGGCCGCCGAGGACATCGGCGCCCTCTACGCCTCCCCGCTGATCCGCACCCGGCTCACCGCCGCCCCGCTGGCCCTGGCGCGGGGGCTCGTGGTGACCGTCCGCGACGGCATCCGCGAGCTGTCCGCGGGCCACCTGGAGATGCTGCCCGGCGACGCCCCCGAGGCGGAGACCTACATGCGCACCGCCTTCGCCTGGTCGGCCGGGCACACCTCGCTGCGCGTCCCCGGCGGGGAGAGCGGCGAGGAGGCGCTCGCACGGTACGACGCCGTGATCGAGGAGGTGTGCCTCGGCGGCGCGGGCACGGTCGCCCTGGTCAGCCATGGCGCCGCCATCCGGATGTGGACCGCGGCCCGCGCCCGCAACATCGACGTCGCCTTCGCCGCCGCGCGCCCGCTGGCCAACACCGGTGTGATCACCCTGGAGGGCGACCTGGGGGCCGGCTGGCGAGTGCTGACCTGGGAGGACCACACCGTCGAGCCGCCGGGCACCCCCGGCCCGGCGGGCGAGCCGCTGGGCACCACCGGCTGAACCGGGGCGGGGCGCGGAGCCTCGGCGGCGGCGCCCGGATAACGGTTTGCCCCGGTCCGCCCCCGGACCGGAGAATGCGGCCCCATGGGACATCTGGAAGCCGCGCACCTCGAGTACCACCTCCCCGACGGGAGGACGCTGCTCGGCGATGTCTCCTTCCGGGTCGGCGAGGGCTCTGCCGTCGCCCTGGTCGGCCCGAACGGGGCGGGCAAGACCACCCTGCTGCGGCTGATCTCCGGCGAGCTGAAGCCGCACGGCGGCTCGGTCACCGTGAGCGGCGGCCTCGGAGTGATGCGCCAGTTCATCGGCTCCGTGCGCGACGGGACGACCGTGCGGGACCTGCTGGTCTCCGTCGCCACGCCCCGCGTCCGCGAGGCCGCGAAGGCGGTGGACGAGGCCGAGCACGCCCTCATGACGGTGGACGACGAGGCCGCGCAGCTGGCCTACGCGCAGGCCCTCGCCGACTGGGCCGAGGCCCGCGGCTACGAGGCCGAGACCCTGTGGGACATGTGCACCACCGCCGCGCTCGGGATGCCGTACGACAAGGCGCAGTGGCGCCAGGTGCGCACCCTGTCCGGCGGTGAGCAGAAGCGCCTGGTGCTGGAGGCGCTGCTGCGCGGCACCGACGAGGTCCTGCTGCTGGACGAACCGGACAACTACCTCGACGTGCCCGGCAAGCGGTGGCTGGAGCAGCAGCTCAAGGAGACCCGCAAGACGGTGCTGTTCGTCTCCCACGACCGCGAACTCCTCGCCCGCGCCGCCGAGAAGATCGTCTCCGTCGAACCGGGACCGGCCGGCGCGGACGCCTGGGTGCACGGCGGCGGCTTCGCCACCTACCACGAGGCCCGCCGTGAACGCTTCGCCCGCTTCGAGGAGTTGCGCCGCCGCTGGGACGAGAAGCACGCCCAGCTGAAGAAGCTCGTCCTGAACCTCCGTCAGGCCGCCTCCGTCAGCCATGAGATGGCCTCGCGCTACGCCGCCGCGCAGACCAGGCTGCGCAAGTTCGAGGAGGCCGGGCCGCCCCCGGAGCCGCCGCGCGAGCAGGACATCACCATGCGCCTGAAGGGCGGCCGTACCGGTGTGCGGGCGGTCACCTGTGCGGGACTCGAGCTGACCGGTCTGATGCAGCCGTTCGACCTGGAGGTGTTCTACGGCGAACGGGTCGCCGTCCTCGGCTCGAACGGCTCCGGCAAGTCGCACTTCCTGCGTCTGCTGGCCGGCGAGGACGTCGCGCACACGGGCGGGTGGAAGCTCGGCGCCCGCGTCGTACCGGGCCACTTCGCGCAGACCCACGCGCACCCCGAACTCCAGGGCCGCACCCTGCTGGACATCCTGTGGAAGGAGCACGCGCAGGACCGCGGCCCGGCCATGTCCCGGCTGCGCCGCTACGAGCTGACCCAGCAGGCCGAGCAGTGCTTCGAGCGGCTCTCCGGCGGCCAGCAGGCCCGGTTCCAGATCCTGCTGCTCGAACTCGCGGGCGTCACCGCCCTGCTGCTGGACGAGCCGACCGACAACCTGGACCTGGAGTCCGCCGAGGCCCTCCAGGAGGGTCTGGAGGCCTTCGACGGCACGGTCCTCGCGGTCACCCACGACCGCTGGTTCGCCCGTTCCTTCGACCGCTTCCTCGTCTTCGGCACCGACGGCCGGGTCCGCGAGACCCCGGAGCCGGTGTGGGACGAGCGCCGCGTGGAGCGGGCCCGGTAGCGGCCGGCGGTCGCCCGGCGGCATGCGGAGGCCGGGCGACCGGGATGTTCGTACAGTGGATTCAGGAACGCCAGTACCCGGACCCGATGAACGGACACGACGAGCGGGGCACCACCATGACCGGAGTCGACCCCAGCCGACTGGACGACCAGCAGCTCATGAAGGAGCTGGAGACGATCCACCGCACGCGCCACGACACCCTCCTGTACGGCTCCAACGACGCGCTGCGGGCCCACAACGAGCGCATGGCGCAGCTGGAGGGCGAGTATCTGCGCCGCAACCCGCGTCGCCTGGTCAGCGCGGGCCGCACCCGCGAGGGCGCCCGGGAGCGCCACTGCGGCGAGTCGGTGACCCCGGGGCAGCCCGGCGTCTGAGCCGGTCCGTCCGAGCGGTCCGGCGGCCGGGCGCGCCGGCGTCCGCGGGACGCCGTCCGCCTGACGCCGCCCGCACGGTCCGCTTGGCGAGGGGCCGGTCCGTCGCGGGCCGGCCCCTCGCCATGTCACCGGGGGAGCGGGACGTCAGCCGGCCTCCGCCTCGAACACGCGCAGGAAGGCCTCGCAGAACGCCTTCAGGTCGTCGGGCTTACGGCTGGTCACCAGCTGGTTGGGCCCCTGGTCGCAGATCTTGACCTGCTCGTCCACCCAGGCGCCGCCCGCGTTGCGGATGTCCGTCTTCAGACTCGGCCAGGACGTCAGCACCCGGTCCCGTACGACGTCCGCCTCCACCAGCGTCCACGGGGCGTGGCAGATCGCGGCGACCGGACGCCCCTGGTCGAAGAAGTCCTTCACGAACCCGACGGCCCTCTCGTCCATCCGCAGGAAGTCCGGGTTCGCCACCCCACCGGGCAGGACCAGCCCCCCGAATGAGCCGGCGTCCGCCTCGCCGACCACCTCGTCCGCCTCGAAGGTGTCCGCCTTGTCGAGATGGTTGAACCCCTGGACCTTCCCGGAACCGGTCGACACCAGCACCGGCTGGTGCCCCGCGTCCGCGGCGGCCTTCCACGGCTCGGTCAGTTCCACCTGCTCGACGCCCTCGGGCGCCACCAGAAACGCGATGCGCATGATCTTCGTCTTCCTTTCCCGGTACGCCGCACGGCCCGGACGGCCCGGACGTGCCGTTTCCTCGCCCCGGGCGGCGGCGTCCGATCACCGCGTCCGCCGCCCGGCCTCGCTCACCGGCCGCCCGAGAGCGCCTCGGCCAGTTGCTGGACATTGCGGAACCGCTCGCCGCGCGGCAGCTCCGCCACCGCGTCCACCAGCGGATCCGGCGCGTTGTCCCGGCGCAGGGCCGAGACCAGCTCACCCGGGCGGGCCGGGAAGGCGCCGCGGCTCAGGCTGCGGGCCAGTTCCAGCCGCACCCGTTCCAGGGACGCCGGGGAGCCGAGCCCGCCGACCGGGCCGCCGGTCACCTCCGGGTCGTCGTCGGCGGCGGGCTCCGGGTCGTGCCACTCCTCGACCCGGGTCGGGTGCCCGGACCTCAGCAAACCCTTGAGCTCGTGCTTCATCTCGTCGTCGCGGTGCACGTTCAGCCGGTCACTGCCTCGCTGCATATCTCCCTCCAGGGGTCGAACGTGGCACCCGCGTACCCGGTACGGCACCACCGACACCGCCGGCCACCGCCCGGTCCGGTCCGGCTGGAACTCCCGGCGCCCCGCCGCCGGCCTTCGCCCCAGCCGCTCCCGGCCGGCGCGTGGAGGCTTCGCCCCGCGCCGCGCCGTCACCCGGGTGGGTGCCCGCGTCCCGCGAATGGGGCCCGGCCGCGCGCGCCGGGGCGCGCGGCGGGCTGTGATGGCTGGGGAGGGAGAGGGGTACGGCCCCGGGCGCCGGAGGGCGTGCGCGCCGTACCGCCGCCCCCGCCGCCCGCACGACCGCGCCCGTACGACCGTCAGCCCGCCGCCCGCCGCAGCTCCCGAGGAGCCCTTCCATGCGCCGCACCGTCCGCGCCCTGCCCGTCGCCCTCGCCGCCGGCGCCGCGCTCGCCCTGACCGGCCCCGTGACCCTCGCCGCGGCGGCCACCCCCGGCGCGGGGTCCGCGAGCTGCGCCCCCACGACCGTCCCGGAGCCGCAGATGCCGGGCACCACCCGGTCGCCGGCACCCGCGCCGGACCCGGACACGGGGGGCACGGCGGGCCGGGTGCCCGGACCCACGTCCCGGGCGAGCGACGGCCCTGGCACCCGTGTGAGCGACAGCCCCGGCACCCGGGCGAGCGACGGCCCCGGCAAGCCGTGCGGCGGAACCCGGACCGGGACCGGGACCGACACCCAATGCCGGGCGGGGGAGACCTGCGCCGATGACGCACGGCAGTGCGCCGGCGGCAGGAGCGGGTCCTGCGCCGACGACGACCGGGCCTGCGCCGGAGCCCGCTCCGGCGCCTGCGAGGACACCGGCGGCGACTCCTGCCGCGAGCCCCGGTCCTCCTCCGGCTACTCCGAGGACTCCTACGACGACGGTGGCGGCGACGACCGCGACGGCGACACGAGCCGGAGCCCCGGGAACGGCGACGACGGGGGCGACGACTGCGCCGCGGGCGGGGGCGGCGATCAGCACGGCGTGGCGGCCGGCGCGGGTGGCACCTTCAACGACTCGGTACCCGCCCTGGCCGGGGGCGGAGCCCTGATCGCCGCCGCCTGCGCGGGCGCCGGCTACCGGATCCACGGCCGCTTCCGCACCGGCGGAGGTGACCGGCCGGCGGACGTGTGACCCGCACAACTCCCGCTCCGGCCATGGAGTTACGGCGAGCGGGTACACAGCATCCCGAGGACACCCACCCGACCCACCGGACCCGTCCCCCGAGCGCCGCGCCCGCGGCACCCTCCGGCGCGGGGCGGGACGGGTGCCGGGCGGTACACAGCACGGCACGGCCCCGTGCCGGGCGCCACCACGGACTGCGCGGAGGCGGACATGCGGCGGACGGACCCCGAGGGCCACGGCCCGGTCCGCTACGGCCCACCGCTGCCCGGCGACGGACTGCCGGTGCTCCCCGAACTGACCGCCGTGGTCGCCGCCGCCGCGGGCCGGGCCGACGCCCAGCCCGTCGGCGGCGCCCCCGCCCTGCTGGAGTCGGCCTGCGGCTACTGGACCCGCCGCGCCCTGCCCTGCGTCCCCGACCAGGTCGCCGCCGGACCCGGCGCCCCCGCGCTGCTCCTCGCCCTCACCGCCGCGCTCGCCGGGGACGGCGCGGACGTCCTGGTGCCCCGCCCCTGCGCCGCCTGGTGGGCCCCCTACGCCCGGGTCCTCGGCCGGCCCGTCTTCCACGTGCCCACGCCCGCCGAGAGCGGCGGTGTCCCCGATCCCTACGCGTTGCTGGAGACCGTGCGCCGGGTCCGCGCCGAGGGCGGCGACCCCAGGCTGCTGGTGCTGTCCGTGGCCGACGACCCCACCGCCACCGTCGCCCCGCCCGAACTGCTGCACGAGACCGTGGAGGCGGCCACCGCCGAGGGCCTGTACCTGGTCAGCGACGAGACCTGGCGCGACACCGTGCACGCGCCGCGCGACACCGTCCTGCTCAGCCCCGCCGAGATGCGGCCCGACCGGGTCACCGTGGTCACCGACCTGGCCGGCGCCCTGCTGCCGCCCGGCTGGCCCGCCGCCGTCGCCCGCTTCCCCGCCTCCGCCGCCGGACAGCGCCTGCACGGCCGGGTCCTGGACATCCTCACCGGGCTCGGCGCCCGCGTCGCCACCCCGGTCGCCGCGGCCGCGTGCTACGCCCTCGACGAGCCCCCGCCCGTCACCGAGCGCCGCGAGGCCGCCGTACGGCTGCACGCCCGGCTGGCCGACGCGGCGCACGCCGAGGTCACCGCGGCCGGCGCCCTCGCCCGCCCCCCGCAGGCCGGCCGTCATGTCTACGCCGACCTGAGCCCCTTCCGCGAGGCGCTCGCCGCCCGAGGTGTGAACGACGCTCAGGAGCTGGAGGACTTCCTGACCGCCCGGACCGGCAGGCCCGCCCCCGGCGGCCACCGCTTCGGAGACGACCTGGCGGCGCCGCGGGTACGCCTCGGCACCGGGCCGCTGCTGGGCGGCACGGACGAGGAGCGCGGGCAAGCCCTCGCCTCGCCCACACCATGGGAACTGCCCTTCGTGCAAAGCTCGTTGATCTCCTTGAGGTCGGTCCTCGACGATCTCCGCGACGACGCCCGGTGATGGGAGCCCCTCGATGACGCAGCAGACGCAGGAGTCCGGTTCGACCCCGCCGACCGACAACGCGTCGGCGGCTGCCACGACTTCGACGGCGACCGCTCCGCCCACCCCTGGCACGCCTCCCTTCCCGCCGCTGGCCGAACCCCGTCCGCTGGGCGAACGCCGGGTGTGGCCGCGCACGTTCCACGACCGGCTCACCGCGCCGCTGCCCGGCCTCAAGGCCCTCGCCCGCTTCGCCCGCGAGGGTGCCGTGCGCCCCGACGCACAGGGCCTCGCCGACGTCCCCCGGCTGCCGTACGCGCCCGCTCCGCTGCCTCGCGCCGGCACCGGAACCCTCGCCGTCACCTGGGCGGGGCACGCCAGTTGGATCGTCCAGCTGGGCGGTCTGACCGTGCTCACCGACCCGGTCTGGTCGCGCCGCATCCTCGGCACCCCGGCCCGCATCACCCCCGTCGGCGTGCCCTGGGACCGGCTGCCCCGCATCGACGCGGTCGTCATCAGCCACAACCACTACGACCACCTGGACGCCCCGACCCTGCGCCGGCTCCCGCGCGACACCCCGGTGTTCGCGCCGGCCGGGCTCGGCCGCTGGTTCCGGCGCCGCGAGTTCACCTGCGTCACCGAGCTGGACTGGTGGGAGGGCGCGGAACTGGCGGGCGTCCGCTTCGACTTCGTGCCCGCCCATCACTGGTCCAAGCGCACGCTGACCGACACCTGCCACAGCCTGTGGGGCGGCTGGGTGCTCACCGCCCCCGGCGGCCCGCGCCTGTACTTCGCCGGCGACACCGGCTACGGCCACTGGTTCTCCCGCATCGGCCGCCGCTACCCCGGTATCGACCTCGCCCTGATGCCCATCGGCGCCTACGACCCCCGGTGGTGGCTCAGCGACGTCCACTGCGACCCCGAGGAGGCCGTTCAGGCCACCCTCGACCTCGGCGCCCGCCGCATGGCCCCCATGCACTGGGCCACCTTCGTCCTCTCGGCCGAACCGGTCCTCGAACCACTGGCCCGCGTACAGGCCGCCTGGGTGAGGGCGGGCCTGTCCCGCGAGGACCTGTGGGATCTCCCGGTCGGCTCTTCGAGACAGCTGGACTGAGGCGACCCCGGCGGGGGCGCGGGACCGTGTCCGAGGTGCGGTCGTGCCGTGCGGGCGCGAACGACCGCGTACGACCCGCACCCGAGACCCGCGCCTACGCTCCCGCGCCGCTACCGCAACCGCCGCACCACACCGGGAACCGCGCTGATCGCGACGGTCACCGCCACCGCCACCACCACCCCCTCCCACGGCTCGGGGAACAGCGAACCCCCCACGATCCCGATCACCTGATACGTCGCCGCCCACGCCAGGCACGCCGCCGCGTTCCCCCGCGCGAACCGCCGGGGCGGCCACTCGGCCATCAGACAGGCGAGCATCACCGGAATCCGCCCGGCCGGCACCAGCCGGGACAGCACCAGCACCGCCACCCCGTGGTCGGCCAGCTTGCCCCGCGCCCGCTCCAGCCGCTCCTCCGGTGCCCGCGACCGTATCGCCCGGAGCCACCGGGACCCGCCCCGCGACCGCATCCCGCGCCATCCCAGCCAGTACAGCGCGGCGTCCCCGAGGAACGCCGCGAGCGACGCCGTGGCGAACACCAACGCCATTGAGAACGGCGCCGTCTGATGGAACGCCACCACCGCCGCCGAACTCACCAGCGCCCCGGTCGGCACCACCGGCACCAACGCGCCGATCAGCACCAGCAGGAACAACGACGGGTAGCCGAGCGCCTGTTGCGTCGACTCCGGCGGCACGGCGGACCCCGTCGCCGCGGCCAGCGCCGCCGCGGCCGCCGACCGGCTCACCGGGCGACCTCCGGCCGGACCCTCTCGCCGTGCGCCGGCTTGTGCACGGCCACCTTCGGAGCGGCCACGGCGGCGAGTCGCACGAACTCGTCGCCCGGCGCGTGGAATTCGTGCGGCCGCACCGCGTCCATGCCGATCGGCCAGTACGTCCCGTAGTGCACCGGTATCGCCGCCCGCGGTGCCAGCAGGTCCAGGGCCCGTGCCGCGCGGCCCGCGTCCAGGTGCCCCTCCCCGAGGAACGGCCCCCAGCCGCCCACCGGCAGCAGCGCCACCTCCACCTGCCCCACCCAGTCGGCCATCGTGTCGAACAGCCCGGTGTCCCCGGCGAAGTAGGTCCGGGCCTCCCCCTCGATCACGAACCCCAGCGCGGGCGAGCGGTGCGGGCCCACCGGCAGCCGCCGCCCGTCGTGCCGCGCGGGCACCACCCGCACCAGCAGATCGCCGACGCGTATCCCGTCCCCCGGCGCCACCTCGGTGACATGGAGGTGTCGCAGCCGGCGCGCACCCGGCACCACCCGGAGTGCGCCCCGGGGTATGAGCAGGCGCGTGCCCGGGTCGAGAGCCTCCAGCGACGGCAGATGCAGATGGTCGGCGTGCAGGTGGGAGACGAGTACCACGTCGGCGCGCCGGGCCTCGTCCGAGGGGAGCGCTCCCCGTCGGCGGCGCAGATGCGCGAGGCGGCTGGCGAACAGGGGATCGGTGAGCACTCGTGTGTTCGAGTCTTCGATCGTGCAGGTGGCATGGCCCCACCAGGTGATCTCCACCGGCACCTTCTTCGCCTCCTTCACGCGCCTGTCCGAAGCCTACGGGCAGGAGTAGGGTCGGCGGCGAAAACCGGAGGTGAGGGGGACGCCATGGGACAACCACGGGGCGCCTCCGGCGCGCGCACACCCGCACGGGTCATCGCCATCGCCAGCCTGACCCCCCTCGAGGAGCTCGACGCCGACCCCTTCCTCGTCGACAGCCGCACCCAGCACGCCATGTGCGCCCGCTGGGCCGACGAACACGGCTACGTCGTCGCCCGGGAACTGCTCGTCGGCGGGCTCCGCTTCGACCACCGCGCCCTGTGGGACGGCGTACGCCCCGGCGTGGACGTGTTCGTGGCGCCCAGCCTGCGGGTGCTGCGCCGGGCCCTGTCGTCCGTCGAGGAGTTCACCGCCGAGTGCGCGCGGCGCGGGGTGCGCGTGGTCACGGTGGGCCGGGCGGAGCCGTCGTACGACGCGCAGATGAAGGCCCGGGTGCACCGCCGGCTGTCCATGCCGACCGCCGGGTACGACGGACGGTGATCCCGGGGCACGGCGGACGGTGAGACCCCCGTCACTCCTTCGGGGGGCTCCCGGCCGGTATGACAAGGTGGAGGGCGGCCCGGTCGCCCCAGCGCACCGGGACGGTGACCTCGCCGCGGGGCGGGGGAGGGTCGAGGCGGAGGAAGCGCGGGCGTGCGGGGCGTAGGGTGGCGGCGGATCGCCAGTCAGATCGGGCGCAGCGTCGCCGTATGGGCCGTCTCCACGCTCACCATGCTGGCCCTCGCGCTGCTCCTGCCCGACTTCCGGCTCCAGTCCGCCGACGGCGACAGCGCCACCCGGATCGCGCTCACCGCCGCCCTCGGCGCGGGTGCCTTCGGCATCCTGTCCGCCGTGGTGTGGCCGCTGCTCGTCCGGCTGCTGCTGCTCGTCCCGGCCCTCGTCCTCGGCCTGCTGGTCTTCTTCCTCAACGGCTCGCTGCTGCTGGTCGCCCTGCGCCTGAACCCCACCGGCCGGGGCGCGGTCGCGCCGGAGACCGCCGTCATCGTGGCCGCGGTCATGTCGGCCGTCGCCTCGGCCACCGGCGGTGCCCTCGCCGTCCGCGACGACGAGGCGTACCGGCACCGGCTGCACCGCCTCGCCGCCCGCCGCCGAAGAACCGACCCGCCCTGCGCCACGACCCCCGGCCTCGTCGTCCTCCAGCTCGACGGCGTCGGCCACGACGTGCTGACCAGGGCAGTGGCCAAGGGGCTGATGCCCGCGATCGCCCGCCGGCTGGCGGCGGACGGGGGCACCCGGCCCGCGACCCACCGGCTCACCCCCTGGCACACCGACTGGTCCAGCCAGACCGGCGCCAGCCAGCTCGGCATCCTGCACGGCAGCACCTACGACGTCCCCGCCTTCCGCTGGTACGAGAAGGACCGAGGGGAGGTGATGGTCTGCAACCGGCCGACGAGCGCCGCCGAACTCCAGCGCCGCGCCGTCGCGCACACCGGTGACGGCGGACTGCTCACAGAGGACGGCGCCAGCCGCGGCAACCTCTTCAGCGGCGGCGCCGGGGAGCAGGCCCTCGTCCTGTCCATAGCGGGCCGCCGGAGCCGGGAGAACCGTTCGCGCGCCGGGTACTTCGCCTACTTCTCCGACCCCGCCAACGCCGTGCGCACCGCCCTGTCCTTCGTCGCCGAGGTGGCCCGCGAGATCGGCGAGTCACTCCGCGCCCGGATCCGCCGGCAGCGCCCCCGTGTCTCCCGCGGCGGCCTCTACCCGCTGGTCCGCGCCTTCGCCACCGTCGTGGAACGGGACGTCGTCGTCGCCGCGGTGATGGGCGACATGCTCGCGGGACGCACCGCCGTCTACGCCGACCTCGTCGCCTACGACGAGGTGGCCCACCACTCCGGACCGCACAGCCGCGACGCCGAGAAGGTGCTCACCCGCCTCGACCGCAGCCTCGCCCTGCTCGCCCGGGTCGCCGACCACGCCCCGCGCCCGTACCGCCTGGTGGTCCTCTCCGACCACGGGCAGAGTCCCGGCGAGACCTTCCGCGCCCGCTACGGCCTCACCCTCGGCGACCTCGTGCGGGCCGGCTGCGGACTGCACGTGCCGCGCCGCGCGGAACACACGCACAGCGGTACCGAGGCGCGGGCCGCCGTGCGCGCCGCCCTGCGCCGGCCCGTGGAGGAGGGCGAGCGGCACCGCCCCGCCCGCCGCCGCGAGCCCGTCGTACTGGCCTCCGGCAACCTGGGCCTCGTCTCCTTCCCGGACGTGCGCCACCGCATGACCAAGGAGGAGATCGACGCCCGCCACCCCGCCCTGCTCGCCACCCTCGCCGACCACCCGGGCGTCGGCTTCCTGCTGGTGGCGAGCGAGGCGCACGACGGCGTGGTGCTCGGCCCCGGCGGCACCGAGATCCCGCTGGCCGACCTCGACCGCGACCCCGGCCCGCTGGCGCGCTTCGGATCCGGCGCCGTCGAGGCGGTGCGCCGCACCCACTCCTTCCCGCACACCGCCGACATCATGGTGAACTCCGCGTACGAGCCCGCCGACGGCGAGGTGCTCGCCTTCGAGGAGCAGATCGGCTCCCACGGCGGGCTCGGCGGCGCCCAGTCCCGCCCGTTCCTGATGTCCCCGCTGGAGCTGTCCGAGCCCGCCGCGCCGGGGGAGCGGCTGACCGGGGCCGAGCAGGTGCACCACGTACTGCGCCGCTGGCTCGGTGAGCTGTCCGGACCCGAGGTCCCGCTCGGCGCGGCCGCCGTCGAGCAGGACGAGCGGGCGGCCTGACGACGCGTCCCCCGGACACCGCCGAACCCCCGCCCGTGCCGCACGGATGTGATCGGATAGGGATCCCGGACACCCGGTATCGGGACCGCCCCCTCGCGAAAGGAACCATCGTGGCCACCACGCGCACCGCGCACACCGAATGGGAAGGCAACCTTCTTGAGGGCCAGGGCGTCGTCAGCTTCGACTCCTCCGGCATCGGCGCGCAGCCGGTGTCCTGGCCGTCGCGCGCCGAGCAGGCGAACGGCAGGACCAGCCCCGAGGAGCTGATCGCGGCCGCCCACTCCAGCTGCTTCTCCATGGCCCTCGCCCACGGCCTGGCCGGCGCCGGCACCCCGCCCACCCGGCTGGAGACCAAGGCCGACGTCACCTTCCAGCCCGGTGAGGGCATCACCGGCATCCACCTCACCGTGCGCGGCGAGGTGCCCGGCCTGGACGAGCAGGGCTTCCGGTCGGCCGCCGAGGACGCCAAGAAGAACTGCCCGGTCAGCCAGGCGCTCACCGGTACGACGATCACCCTGACCGCCGAACTGGCCTGACCCGGGCCGCGCTTCCGGGCACCCGGGTGCCGCGCTCCCCTCGCGGGCGTGGCACCCCGGGCCCGCCGGACGGACACCCGGGCGCTCGGCGCGCCCTGTACGGCTCAGAACCGTGCCCGGTACTCCCGAAGGATCTCCCGGGTGCGCCGCGCCGAGGCGGCCCGCGCCGTCATGTGGTCCAGCACCTCCAGGTGCGCGGCGACCTCCCGCCGCGCGTCCAGGTACAGGGCGCCGGTCAGATACTCGGTGAACACCATGTCCGGCAACTCCGGCTCGGCGAACCGGAACAGCGTGAACGGCGCGTACGTCCCCGGGTGCGGGCCCGCCGCGAACTCCGCGACCTGGAGCGTGATCCGGTCCTGCCCGGCGCACTCCACCAGCCGGTCCAGCTGGTCGCGCATGACGTCGGCGGACGTGCTCACCGGCCGCCGCAGCACCGTCTCGTCCATGATCACCCACAGGTGCGGGGGATCGTCGCGCTCCAGCAGCCGCTGCCGTTCCATCCGCAGCGACACGTGCCGCTCCACCGCCTCGGGCTCGCTCTGCCCGATCGTCCCCGCCTCCATCACCGCCCGCGCGTACGCCTCGGTCTGGAGCAGTCCCGGCACGAAGTGCGGTTCGTAGGACCGGATGATCCGGGCGGCGCCCTCCAGGCTGACGTAGAGGCTGAACCAGTCGGGCAGCACATCGTGGAACCGCTGCCACCAGCCCGGCTGGTTGGCCTCCTCCGCCAGCCGCACGAACGTGGCCGCCTCCTCCCGCGCCACCCCGTAGGTGTCGAGGAGTACCTGCAAGTACGGTATTTTCAGGGAGACTTCGGCCGTCTCCATACGGCGGACCGTGGCCGCCGCGACCCGCAGTACACCGGCGGCCTCCTCACGGCTGAGCCCGGCCGCCTCGCGTAGTTCCTGCAACCGTCTGCCGAGCACCACCTGGCCCACGGTGGGTGCGGCCCGCCGCTCGCTCACGCCACGCCCTCCCCTGCCGTGCCGCCCTGGCGCGCAGCAGTCTGTCACGTGACGCCCTCTCGCACAGCGGATCGACCGCACCAAAGGATCACAGGTTCGTCAACCCGCGGCGGGATTGGTCAACCGGCCAGCGTCTGGAGGTACTTGGCGGTCGCCGGGTCGGCCGGCAGGAAGGTCTCGATGGCGAGTTCGGCGACGGTCACGTCCATCGGCGTGTTGAAGGTGGAGATGGAGGACACGAACGACAGGATCCGGCCCTCGTGCTCGACCCGCATCGGCAGCGCGAAGTACGGCACCGGCTCCTCCGGCTCCTCGCCCGGCGCGTTCTCGGGCACCGGATACGCCGTCACCTCCTCGTACAAGGCGCGCAGTTGGTCCGAGCGGTGCAGCGCGAGCTGGCGTTCCATCTGCGCCACCAGGTGTCCGCGCCACTCGCGGAGGTTGCGGATCCGCGGTGCGAGGCCCTCGGGGTGCAGGGTCAGCCGCATCGCGTTCGGCGGCTGCAGCAGCTTGTCCGGGATGCCGTCCAGCAGCATCGTGATGCCCCGGTTGGCGGCCACGACCGTGTACCCGGCGTCCACCACCAGCGCCGGATAGGGCTCGTACCCCTGGATGAGCCGCTCCATGCCGTCGCGCAGGGCGTCCAGGGCGGGGTCGTCCAGCGGGGTCTCCGGGTAGCGCGGGGCGTAACCGGCCGCCAGCAGCAGCGCGTTGCGCTCCCGCACCGGCACGTCCAGGTGCTCGGCGAGCCGCAGCACCATCTCCTCGCTCGGGCGGGATCTGCCGGTCTCCACGAAACTGATGTGCCGGGCGGAGGAGTCGGCCCGCAGGGCCAGCTCCAGTTGGGAGACGCGGCGCCGCTCCCGCCAGGCACGGAGCAGCGGTCCCACCCCCTTGCTGCCGGGGGTGGCGGTGGACACGGAAGCTTCGGTGGCGACCATGGTCATGCCCCGACCCTAAACGAGAAGCGCGCACCACAACGACCTCGCGCACGCGGACGCGCCAGGTCGGGCCGGAATCCGCGGTCCCCCCCCGCCGGTACCGGTCCGATCGGTCCCGCGGACGCGTCGCCCGGCCGTCCGGGCCCGGCACGTGGCAGGCTGGGAGGAGACCCGCCCCCGTCCCGAAGGGAGCCGCGCCATGGCCGTCGCACCGCTGTCGCAGAAGGAGATCGAGGACCGGCTCGCCGAACTCCCCGGCTGGTCCGCGGACGGCGACCGGCTCACCCGCACCTACCGGCTGCCCTCGCACTTCGCCGCGGCCGCCCTGGTCACGCACATCGCCCGTATCCAGGACGAGCTGGACCACCACTCCGACTGCACCCTCGGCTACCACTCCGTCGACCTCACCATCACCACCCACAGCGCCGGCGGCACGCTCACCGAGAAGGACTTCACCCTCGCGCGCAGAGTGGAGGACATCGCCCCGGGACACGGCGCACACTGAGGGTCGTGCTCGACTACGACAAGGAAGCCCGTGTCTACGACTCCTCACGTGGCGGCGAGGAACGCGCCGCGGCCGCCGCGGCCGCCGTCCTCGGCCTGATACCCGACCGCTCGGGTCGCCTCCTCGACCTCGCCTGCGGCACCGGCATCGTCACCCGCCGGCTCGCCGCGGCCCGCCCCGCGATCCGGGTGACCGGTGCCGACCTCGCCCCGGGCATGATCCGCCGGGCCGCCGTCCGGCTTCCCGGCGCGGTCGTCCGGGCCGACAGCCGCCGACTGCCCTTCCCCGCTGCCACCTTCGACGCCGTCACCAGCATCTGGCTGCTGCACCTGCTGACCGGTCCCGATGACCTCGGAGCCGTCCTCGCCGAGTGCGCCCGCGTCCTCAGGCCGGGCGGGGTGTACGTCACGACGGTCGACAAGGCCGCCGCGCACGACGTGGGCAGCGACATCGAGGCCGCCCTCGCCGACCGCCCGGTCCGCCCCGCCGCGGACGCCGCCGGCCTCGTCACCGCGCACGCCGCCCGGCACGGGCTCGCTCCCGCGGGGCGGTCCGCCTTCCCCGGCGTCGGCCAGGGCCGCAGCCCCCGCAGCACCATCGCCGACCTGCACCGGGGCTGGTTCAGCCTGCTGCCGCCCGGCGATCCCCGCCGGCGGACGTACGCCGCCCGCCTCGCAGCGCTCCCGGACCAGGACCGCCCGCGCGCGGACCCGACCTTCTCGCTGCGTGCCTTCCGCAGACACTGACCGGACGAGTCCCGGCCGGGGCCGGGACGGGGTCACGGGCGGCGGCTGGTGGTCCGCCGCCCGAGTCCCCGGCGGATCGCCGTCTCCACCGGTGAGTACGCCCCGTCCGGCCGTTCCAGTTCGCAGGGCGCCACCGGGTCCAGCCCCGGCTGCGCCATCAGCCGGGGCCGGGTGCCCCGGTGCGGCTGCGCCGCGTGCACCAGGAACGGGTGGCACAGATAGACATCGCCGGGGCGGCCGGTGGCCAGGGCCAGCGGCCGGTGCCCGCTCGCCGCGACCAGCTCCGGTGCGATCTCCAGCCCCGAGACACCCGCCTCGCCGTACGGTTCGAGCACCGGCGGCACGTCCAGGTGGGAGCCGACCCGGATCCGGGTCGGCGCGTCCTCCTCGGTCACCTCGCTGAACAGGAACAGCATCAGCAACGCCCGGTCCCGCGAACGCAGATTGGTGTGGTACCAGGTGGCACCCTCGGGCAGATAGCTGCCCTCGATGTGCCAGCCGGCGTCGCCCGGGTCCTCGGGGTGCGGGAAGCGCAGCGGGAACGTGCCGAGCGAGTAGCGCGGCAGCCAGCGTCGTTCACCCACCAGGAGGTCGAACGCCGCGTGCAGGGCGGGGGAGTTGGCGGCGGCCGCGAAAGGCCCCCGCGCCAGACCGCCGACGCGTACCACCGGCTCCTTCCAGGTACCGGGGTCCTCCGGGTCGTATCCCGTCTCCTGCCACAGCAGCCGCGCGCAGTCCTCGGCGACCCGGGGCGCGACCGCGCCCTCGATCTTCACGAACCCGTCGTCGAGGAAGCGCTCCACCATGTCTTCGCCCATGCGGGCCATGGTGGACGAGAGGAGGCGGCCGGGCATCCGGTTTTCCGGCAATCCCCTGGCCACGGATTTGCCGGGTCGGCAACGGAACTGGCCCTCGCCCGGTGCGCCGTCGCACCCTGACGGCATGGAAGAGAGGCTGACCACGATGGCGCACGACCAAACCGGCGACCACGCCCACGGCCAGGGGCACGGAACGGGCCGGGGCGAGGGGCACGGGCACGGCCACGGGCACGGCACCGACCTGGACTGGAACGAGATGGGCCCGCTGCTGGAGGCCCAGGCCGAACTGTTCGCCCCCCTGTACCGGCAGGTCCTGTCCTGGCTCGCGGACGAGGTCGCCGAGCCGGCGCTGATCGCGGACGCGGGCAGCGGTCCCGGGGTCCTGTCCTGCCTGTTCGCCGAGGCGTTCCCAGGCGCCCGGGTCGTCGCCGTGGACAGCGGCGCGCCGCTCCTCGACCGGGCCCGCGCCCGCGCCGACCGCCTCGGCCTCACCGACCGCTTCGACACCCTCGTCGGTGAGCTCCCGGACGTGCTGGACCAGTTGCCGAAGCCGGCCGACCTGCTGTGGGCCAGCCGCAGCCTGCACCACCTCGGCGACCAGCGGGCCGCGCTCGCCGCGTTCGGACGGCGGCTCGCCCCCGGCGGGACCCTGGCCCTCCTCGAAGGCGGCCTGCCCTCCCGCTTCCTGCCCCGTGACCTCGGCATCGGCCGCCCGGGACTGCAGGCACGGCTGGACGCGCTGGAGGAGGACCGGTTCACCCGGATGCGTACCGAGCTGCCCGGCTCCGTCGCCGAGACCGAGGACTGGCCGGCCCTCCTGACCGCCGCCGGCCTGCGGTACACCGGCAGCCGCAGCTTCCTGCTCGACCTGCCCGCGCCGGCCGACGAGCGGACCCGCGCCTACGTCGCCGCCACCCTCGGCCGTCTGCGCGAGGGCTTCGGCGACGCCCTCGCCACCGAGGACCAGGACACCCTCGACCGGCTCCTGGACCCGGCCGACCCCGCGAGCGTCCACCGGCGGCCGGACGTCTTCGTGCTGTCCGCCCACACGGTGCACACGGCGGTACGCCCGTCCTGACCGCGCGCGGCGTCTCGCGCCGCTTGACTTCGAGAGCGCTTCAAGTGGTGAACTCCCCTTCGTCCACCGGCATTCCGGAATCCAGGGGGAAACCATGAACGACTCTCCGGTCGCGCTCATCACCGGCGGCGGCAGCGGCATCGGGGCTGCCGTCGCCCGGCAGCTGCTGGCCGCGGGCCACCGGGTCACGGTCACCGGCCGTACGGAACGGCGGCTGCGGGACTTCGCCGCGGGGCTGGGCGACCCCGAGGCGCTGACGACGGTCGTCGGCGACGCGGCCTCGTACGACGACATCCGGCACGCGGTCGGCCGCACCGTCGACGCGTACGGCCGGCTGGACACCGTGGTCGCCAACGCCGGGATCGCCACCCACGACTCGGTGGCCGAGGGCGACCCGGCCGGCTGGTCCGAGATGGTCCTCACCAACGTCCTCGGCCCGGCCCTGCTGATCCGCGCCTCGGCCGACGCGCTCAAGGAGACGCGCGGCCGGATCGTGCTCGTCGGCAGCGTCGCCGGGTTCGTGAACACGCCCGGCAACCTCTACGGAGCGACCAAGTGGGCGGTCACCGGACTCGCCGAGAACACCCGGCGGCAGGTCACCGACTTCGGCGTCGGCGTGACGCTGATCGCACCCGGCCGGGTGGAGACCCCGTTCTGGGACGGCTTCGGCAGCCTGCCGCCGGGGCACCTGCTGACCGCCGACCAGATCGCCGACTCCGTGGTGTGGGCGATCCGGCAGCCGGCCGGGGTCGATGTCAACACCGTGGTCGTGCGTCCGCTGGGTCAGCCCAACTGATCCGGCGGCGCTGCGGCAAGAACGGCGCGGTGGGGGACGTCTCTGTTAGGAAACTTTCCTTACCGAGCTGCTCCGTAGTGGCATAAGCGTCATGTGCGTGCCAGCTCTCCGGTCGCGGCCGCGCGGAACCACCGGCGTATTGCGGTGGTTCATGCCCATGGCGAGACTGGAGACACCGGAGGGATCCGCGTCATCCGCGTCCGGGAGGCGAGGCGTCATGTTCGTACGCACGGTCTACGCGACCGGGGATCCGGCCCTGCTGGACTCGGCCCTGCGCGCCCTGAACAGCCAGGGCCACGATCTGCTGGAGGAGCGGCCCGGCTATCGCGGCGCGGGCGTCTTCGTCGACCGCGAACTGGGCAAACTGCTCACGGTCAGCTGGTGGGAGTCCGAGGAGGCGCAGGTCAACAGCGACGAGGTGATGCGGGAGCGGCGCCCCGCGCTGCTGGAGCCGTTCGCCGCCTCGGTGGCCGTCGAGCACTACCGCGTCGCGGTCTTCCACGCCCTGCCGCGGCCCGTCGTCGGCGGCGGACTGCGCGTCGCCCGGCTGGAGTTCGATCCCCGGGACGCGGACCTGCTGGCCGACACCTTCCACGCGACCGCGCTGCCGCGTCTGGAGACGGTCCCGGGACTCGCCCGCACGGCGCTGCTGCTGGACCACGAGCGCGGCCGGGGCATCGCGGGCACGGTCTTCACCGACCGCCACACCCTGGCGGCCTCCCGCGCCGCACTCTGCGCGATCCGCCGGTCCGGCACGGCGAAGGCACGGGCGACGGTGGTCGCGCTGGAGGAGTTCGAGGTGGTGCACGCGGACGCGCACACGATGTGACGGCGGGCGGGCCCTCGGCACCGTGGTGGTCCGCGGGTCCGCGGGTCCGCCGCCGGTCGGTCGGGTGGTTCCCCGGCGCCCCGTGCGCGTCCACGCGCCCGGTCGGCCGCGTGTCCGGGGCGCCCCTGGACACGCGGCCGGAAGCCTCTCGTCAGCCCATGTCGAACGTGGCCGGGTCGGGCCCGATCCTGCGGTCCTCGTTCAGCGCGCCGATCGCCGCCAGATCCTCCGCGTCCAGGCTGAAGTCGAACACCTCGATGTTCTCCTTGATCCGCGACGGCGTCACCGACTTCGGGATCACGATGGTGCCCTGCTGCACGTGCCACCGCAGCACCACCTGTGCCGGAGTGCGGTTGTGCTTCTGCGCGATCGCCACGATCGCCGGCACCTCCAGCAGTCCCTTGCCCTGTCCGAGCGGCGACCAGGCCTCCGTCCGGATGCCCTGCTCCGCGTGGTACTCCCGGGCCGCGTGCTGCTGAAGGTGCGGATGCAGCTCGATCTGGTTCACCGCGGGGACGACGGACGTCTCCTCGGCGAGCCGCCGCAGATGCTCCGGCAGGAAGTTGGACACACCGATGGCGCGGACCCGGCCGTCGGCGTACAGCTTCTCCAGCGCCTTGTACGTGTCGACGTACGTGTCCCGCGCCGGCAGCGGCCAGTGGATCAGGTACAGGTCGAGACGGTCGAGCCCCAGCTTGCCGAGCGACGTGTCGAAGGCACGCAGCGTCGCGTCGTACCCCTGGTCGCTGTTCCAGAGCTTGGTGGTGACGAAGATTTCCTCGCGGGGCAGACCGGAGGCCGCGATGGCCCGGCCGGTGCCCTCTTCGTTGCCGTACGCCGCGGCCGTGTCGATGCTGCGGTACCCGGCCTCCAGCGCCGTGCCGACGGCCTGCTCGGCCTCGTCGTCCGGCACCTGCCACACGCCGAAGCCCACCTGGGGCATCTCGACGCCGTTGTTGAGGATGATCGGGGGGACCTTGCTGCTCACGAGCTCGTTGATCCTTCGCTGGTCGACGACGTGGTTCTCCATCGTCAACGATCACACACTGCGATACATTCCTGACGCGCCCGGGACACCCGGATCCCTCCCGGCCCGTCAGGACCTGTACAGGGCCTCGACCTCGCGCTCGTACGCCTTCTCGATCGCCTTCCGTTTGAGCTTCAACGACGGTGTCAGCAGGCCGTGTTCCTCGGTGAACGGCTGTGCCAGTATCCGGAAGGTGCGGATCGACTCGGCCTGCGAGACCAGCGTGTTCGCGGCGACCACCGCGCGCCGCACCTCGGTCTCCAGATCCGCGTCCCGCACCAGCTGCGCGGGCGCCAGTGCCGGTTTGCCGCGCATCTGGAGCCAGTGCTCGACGGCCTCGTGGTCGAGGGTGACCAGGGCCGCGATGTAGGGGCGGTCGTTGCCGACCACGATGCACTGGCTGACCAGCGGGTGGTCGCGGACCCGCTCCTCCAGCACCCCGGGCGAGACGCTCTTGCCGCCGGAGGTCACCAGGATCTCCTTCTTGCGGCCGGTGATCGTCAGATAGCCGTCCTCGTCGAGGGAACCCAGGTCGCCGGTGGCCAGCCAGCCGTCGTGCAGCGAGCCGTCGGTCGCCTTGGGGTTGTTCAGATAGCCCTGGAAGATGTTGCCGCCGTACAGCCAGACCTCGCCGTCGTCGGCGATGTGCACGGTCGTCCCGGGGATCGCCTGGCCGACCGTGCCGTAGCGGGTGTGCTCGGGCGGGTTCGCGGTCGCCGCGGCCGTCGACTCGGTCAGCCCGTAGCCCTCGTAGATCTGCACGCCCGCGCCGGCGAAGAACAGCCCGAGCCTGCGGTCCATGCCGGAGCCGCCGGACATGGCGTTGCGGATCCGGCCGCCCATCGCGGCCCTGACCTTCGTGTACACCAGCTTGTCGAAGAACTGGTGCTGCATCCGCAGCCCCGCGGTCGGACCCGGCCCGACCCCCCAGGCCTTCGCCTCGATCGCCTCGGCGTACCGCACCGCCACCTCGACCGCCTTCTCGAACGGCCCCGCCTTGCCCTCCTTCTCCGCCTTGCGCCGGGAGGCGTTGAACACCTTCTCGAAGATGTACGGCACCGCCAGGATGAACGTCGGTCTGAACGTCTGGAGGTCGGGCAGCAGGGCCGCGGCGTTCAGCTGCGGCTGGTGGCCGAGGCGCACCCGGCCCCGGATCGCGGCCACCTCCACCATGCGCCCGAAGACATGGGCGAGCGGCAGGAACAGCAGGGTGGAGGCCTCGTCGCCGCGTTTGGAGTGGAACACCGGCTCCCAGCGGCCCACCACGCTGTCCGCCTCGATCATGAAGTTCCCGTGCGAGAGCACACAGCCCTTGGGGCGGCCCGTGGTGCCCGAGGTGTAGATGACCGTGGCCACCGATTCCGGGGTGACCGCCTCCCGGTGCCGGTGCACCACCTCGTCGTCCAGATACGCGCCGGCGTCGTACAGCTCCTGCACGCAGCCCGCGTCCAGCTGCCACAGCCGGCGCAGCCGCGGCAGCCGGCCGATCACCGTGGCGATGGTCATCGCGTGGTCCTCGTGCTCCACGATCGCCGCGGTGACCTCGGCGTCGTACAGCATCCAGAAGCACTGCTCGGCGGAGGAGGTGGGGTAGACCGGCACCACCTGGGCGCCGATGGCCCACAGGGCGAAGTCGAAGAGCGTCCACTCGTAGCGGGTACGGGACATGACCGCGACCCGGTCGCCGAACCGGATCCCGCTCGCCAGCAGACCCTTGGCCAGGGCGAGGACCTCGTCACGGAACTCGGCGGAGGTCACGTCGCGCCACTGCCCGGCGGCGTCCTTGCGGCCGAGGGCCACCCGTCCCGGATCCGTCCGGGCGTGCTCGAAGACGACGTCGGCCAGACCACCCACCGGCGGTGCCGACGTGAGAGGCGGGTTGGTGAACTCGCGCAATCCTCGCTCCCCGATCCTCGCTGCCTGAACGCGCCGGTGATGTGCGGCACAGCGCCGTGAAAGCTACCTCACACCCTGAGTGGAGGGGAGGGGGTGGGAAACCGAGCAAACCTCGCCTTCCGCCCGATGGTTGTCCGGAAAATGCCCGCACATGGGGAAGGGGCGGACACGGTACTGACGGGTCAGTAAGTTTCGGGGGCGTAATCTCCACCGAATCTGTACGCGCCGATTACCGCTCTGTACAGGGCGATTACGGCCATGGCCACGCCGTGCGCGGCGCGGCCCAGGCCCCGCCATACCCTTCCCGTGCGGCCGGCGGCATCCGGATCGCCCCCCGTGCCCGTGTGAAGAGCGCCACACCGCCGTCAGCCGCCGTGGCGCCGCAGCCGCTCCCCGCCCGCGAGGACCGCGGCCGCGAGGGCGTCCGCCGCCTCCCGCGCCCCGGTCCGGTGGCGGCCGTGCGCCAGGACGAAGTCGATCTTGCCGAGCTCCGGCAGCCCGCCGCGCTCCGGCAGCCGGAACAGGCCCGGCGGGATCAGCCGGCGCGAGTGCGCCATCACGCCGAGCCCCGCGCGGGCCGCCGCGATCAGTCCGTTGAGGCTGCCGCTGGTGCAGACGATCCGCCAGTCGCGGCCCTGCCGCTCCAGCGCCTCCAGGGCCCGCGCCCGGGTGATGCCGGGCGGCGGGTACACGATCAGCGGCACCGGCCGGCCGGCGTCCAGGCGCAGCCGCTCGGCGCCGATCCACACCAGGTCGTCCCGCCACACCAGCGCACCGCGCGGATCCTCCGGGCGCCGCTTGGCCAGCACCAGGTCGAGCTTCCCGGCGGCCAGCCGCTCGTGCAGGATCCCGGACAGCTCGACCGTCAGCTCCAGGTCGACCTCGGGGTGGTCGTAACGGAAGCCCTCCAGGATCTCCGGCAGCCGGGTCAGCACGAAGTCCTCCGACGCGCCGAACCGCAGCCGCCCGCGCACCCGGGTCCCGGTGAAGAACGCCGATGCCTGCTCGTGCACCTCCAGGATCCGGCGCGCGAAGCCCAGCATCGCCTCGCCGTCCTCGGTCAGTTCCACGGAGTGGGTGTCCCGGGCGAACAGCGGGCGCCCCGTCGCGTCCTCCAGCCTGCGCACATGCTGGCTCACCGTGGACTGGCGCACGCCGAGGCGGCCTGCCGCCCGGGTGAAACTCAGCGTCTGGGCGACCGCGAGGAAGGTCCGCAGCTGCGTGGGGTCGTACACGGACCCCAGCGTACGTCGCCATCGCGAATCATGATGACAGTGAGAGTGGTGTACGGGATTCCCGATCGGGGCCGGACGGCGGATCATGAGGAGAGGCCCCGTGGGGCCTGCCCGGAATCCCGTCGCACACCCATCGGAGCACCGTGACACGCCTGCGCTGGCCGAGCTGGATGCCGATCGACCCGTACATCGTGCTGCTCCTGGGCACGGTGGGCCTCGCCGCCCTGTTCCCGGCCCACGGCACCGGCGCCACCGTGGCCTCGGGCGCCTCGACCGCCGCGATCGCCTTCCTCTTCTTCCTCTACGGAGCCCGCCTCTCCACCCGCGAGGCCCTGGACGGACTGCGTCACTGGCGGCTCCATGCCACCGTGCTGGCCTGCACCTTCCTCGTCTTCCCCGCACTCGGCCTGGCCGCCCGCGCCACCGTGCCGGTGCTCCTCACCCAGCCCCTCTACCAGGGCCTGCTCTTCCTGACCCTGGTGCCGTCCACGATCCAGTCCTCCATCGCCTTCACCTCCATCGCACGTGGAAACGTGCCCGCGGCCATCTGCGCCGGCTCCTTCTCCTCCCTGGTCGGCATCGTCATCACCCCGCTGCTGGCCGCCGTACTGCTCGGCAACAGCGGCGGCGGGTTCTCCGCCGACTCACTCGTCAAGATCGTGCTGCAACTGCTGGTGCCGTTCCTCGCCGGGCAGCTGCTGCGGCGCTGGATCGGCCCCTTCATCACCCGGCACAAGAAGGTCCTCGGGCTGGTCGACCGCGGCTCCATCCTGCTCGTCGTCTACACCGCGTTCAGCGAGGGCATGATCCAGGGCATCTGGCACCAGGTCAGCCCCGCCCGGCTCGGCGCGCTCCTGCTGGTGGAGGCGGCGGTGCTCGCCGTGATGCTGGTGGCGACCTGGTACGGCGGCCGGGTGCTGGGCTTCGGCCGGGAGGACCGGATCGCCATCCAGTTCGCCGGCTCCAAGAAGTCCCTCGCCTCCGGTCTGCCCATGGCGAGCGTCCTGTTCGGCGCCCATGCCTCCCTGGCCGTGCTCCCGCTGATGCTCTTCCACCAGATGCAGCTCATGGTGTGCGCGGTCATCGCCAAGCGCCGCGCCCATGACCCCGGGGTCGAGGACGGGGACGCCGACCGGGTTGCCGGTGCCGGGGACGGTGCCGGGGACGGTGGCGCCGCCGGGGCCGGGGCCGAGGCGGGTGACGGGGCCGACGGGTCGGCCGCCGACCCGGTCCAGGGGCAGCCACAGAACCGTGTCCTTCGGTGACCGCAGCGCCTTCGGGTCCGCCGGCTCCCGGTCGGCCAGGGCCCGGTCCCACACACGCACCTCGTCGATCGCGCCGGTGAAGAAGGCCCGGCTGTCCCTCCGCTGGCCTATGCGCACACCGAAGGGCGAGTCACGGCTCACCGAGCCCGGCACGTCGGCCGCCGAAGCCTGCGCACCGTCGACGGACAGCGACAGCTTCCCGCTCCCGCGGCGCAGCACCGCGTGGTGCCACCGGCCGTCATGACGGCGGCCGCGGCGAGTGCGGGTCTGATTCGGGCGCGAAGACTGTGACGGCACGTGCGGCCTGCCTCCCGTCGGCCGGACATCCGGACATCCGGACATCCGGACATCCGGACATCCCATGTCCAAGGTGCGCCTCATCGAAGGTGATTGGGCCTTTGGAGTCATGCAAGAAGTGTGCCGGGGCCGGCCCCGCGACACGATGGGGCCCGCCACCGGAAGCATCCGGGGGTCTGCCGGAGCGGAGGCGCGGGGGCTCACGGGCGCAGCACGACCTTGCCCAGGTTGGACCGCGTCTCGATCGCCGCGTGCGCCCGCGCCGCCTCCTCCAGGGCGAACTCCGCGTGCACGACGGGTCGTACGCTCCCCTCCCCGAACAGCCGCCACAGCTCCCGGCGCCACCGCTCGTACAGCTCGGGCCGGCCGCGGGCGATCAGTGCCATCTGGAAGCCGATGACCGACTTGGCGCCCACGAGAAGGTCGTACGCCCGGACTGTCCCGCCGCCCGAGCTGTAGGCGACCAGCCGGCCGTGCGGGGCGAGGGCGGCGACGGCGGGGGTGAGCAGATCGCCGCCGACCCCGTCCAGGACGCGGTCCACGGGGTATCCCCAGCTGTCGTCGGCGTACCGGACGCAGTCGTCCGCGCCGAGGGAGCGCACGAACCGCGCCTTCGCCGGGTCGGACACGGCCCCCACCACGCGCCCCGCTCCCCGCGACCGCGCCAGCTGCACCGCCAGGTGTCCGACCCCGCTCGCCGCCGCCGTCACCAGCACCGACCCGCCCGGCTCCGGGCGCGCTGCCGACAGGGCGCCGAGCGCCACCAGCCCGCTGCGCACCAGCGCCACCGCGTCCACCTCGGTGGCGCCCTGCGGCACCGGTGAGGCCATGGCCTCGTCCAGCACCGCGTATTCGGCGTACCCGTGCCCGAAGCAGAGCCCGGTGACCCGGTCCCCGGTCCGGAACCGGGTCACCCCCGCGCCGACCGCCGCCACCTCGCCCGCCAGTTCACCGCCCAGCGGTATCGGCTCGGCGGCCTCGCGCACCTTGCGGACGACCGGCAGGGTCACCCCGATCGCGGCGCAGCGCACGAGCAGCTGCCCGGGTCCGGGCTCGGGGACGTCGGCCCGCTCGGTGAGCAGGGGGCCGCCGGGGGAGTCGTACCGGACACGACGCATCGCACCTCCATTACCGGTCGGACCGGCGGGTTCGGCCGCGGGGCCGGGGGAGACCGAACTCCGCGGAATCGTTGGGGGCGCCAACGGTATGCCGAAATTCATGGGGAAGTCCAATGATTTCTCGGATAGGCTGCCGACCATGGCCGCCGAAACGTCCCCGACCGCGAAGCCGCCCCGGACCGCCGAAACCACCGAACCTCCCCCGGGCGCCGAACCGCCGCGGAAGCCCGAACCGCCGCTGACCGCGATCCGTGCGCTGCCCAGCTGGCTCCTCGGCCGGGCCGCCGCGCGCGGCCGGACCCTCGTGGCCGACGCCCTCGCCGCCGAGGGGCTGAAGATGTGGCACCACGTGGCGCTCTCCGCCGTCCGCGACCTTGCCCCCGTGGCGCAGGCCGACCTCGCGCGGGGGATCGCCCTCGATCCCAAGGACCTGGTCGGCATCCTGAACGACCTGCAGAGCGCCGGCCTGGTCGTCCGCGCGCCGGACCCCGGGGACCGCCGTAAGAACGCCGTGTCCCTCACCGAGGAGGGCGGCCTGCTCCTCGAACGCTGCGAGCAGGCCGCCCGGACGGCCAACGAGGAACTGCTCGCGCCGTTGACGACGGCCGAACGCGAGCTGTTCATGCTCCTGTTGACGCGGATCTCCGGCACGGAGGGGTGACCGGGGCGGGGCAGGGCCGCAGACCGGCCGGCCCGGACTGTTCCCGGGCCAGGGTTCCGCCGCCGTCCACGACCACCACCGAGCCGGTGTCGCAGCGGTGGTCCAGGGTCTCTTCCGGGCGTGGTCACACCCTGAGGCCTGGTTCCTGCGCGCCCGTCCCGTGATCCGTCCCGTGATCCGACGGACGGGGCTCATCGGCCGGCCGGGTGGCCGTCAGTCCCTGGCCGCCTCCTCCAGGGCGATCCGGTCGTCCCCCGCGTACACGTTCATCGAGCTGCCCCGCAGGAACCCGACGAGGGTCAGGCCGGTCTCCGTCGCGAGGTCCACCGCCAGTGACGACGGCGCCGACACCGCCGCCAGCACCGGGATCCCGGCCATCACGGCCTTCTGCGCCAGCTCGAACGAGGCCCGGCCGGAGACCAGCAGCACCGTCCGGGACAGGGGCAACCCGTCGTCCTGGAGGGCCCGCCCCACCAGTTTGTCGACCGCGTTGTGCCGGCCGACGTCCTCCTTGATGTCGAGCAGTTCCCCGTCCTCGGTGAAGAGGGCGGCCGCGTGCAGCCCGCCGGTGCGGTCGAACACCCGCTGGGCCTCCCGCAGCCGCTCGGGCAGTCCGGCCAGCAACTCGGGCGTGAGGCGCAGGCGGGGACGGTCGGAGATGGGCCAGCGGGTGGTCGTACGTACGGCGTCCAGGCTGGCCTTGCCGCACAGTCCGCACGAGGACGAGGTGTAGACGTTGCGTTCGAGGGTGAACTCGGGGAGGGAGACGCCCGGGGCGGTCCGCACGTCGACCACGTTGTAGGTGTTCGAACCGTCGGCGGTCGCGCCCGCGCAGTAGACGATGTTCCGCAGGTCGGACGCGGCGGCCAGCACACCCTCGCTGACCAGGAACCCGGCCGCGAGCGCGAAGTCGTCGCCCGGGGTGCGCATGGTGATCGCCAGCGGCTTGCCGTTCAGCCGGATCTCCAGGGGCTCCTCGGCGACGAGTGTGTCCGGCCGGGTGGCGACCGCGCCGTCCCGGATACGGATGACCTTGCGTCGTTCCGTGACTCGTCCCATGTCCTGATCAGCCCCGGTTCTGTACGTGCTGGCGGCCGAAGCGGCCCTTGGTGCGGAGATCTCGTCATCCTGCACCTGCATTGTCCTGCACATGGAGGACGAGACCGCGGCCCGCCGCACGCGAGAGCGCCGTGGTGCTGAGGGGAGCCGACAATTCGTATGCACGATTCCTGTGGCTTCACGTGCCGTCGTACTGGCGAGTCACTCAGCAGACTGTGGGTCCCGTTCACCACGGCAACAAGGGGGACCCCCGTCATGCACGGCTCTCGCATCGCCGCCATCGGCCACTATCAGCCCGCCCGGGTACTCACCAACGAGGACCTGGCCGGCATGGTCGACACCAGCGACGAGTGGATCCGCACGCGGGTGGGCATCCGCACCCGGCACATCGCCGGCCCCGACGAGCCGGTGGACGAGCTGGCCGCGCAGGCCGCCGCCAAGGCCCTCGCCGCGGCCGGGCTCGGGCCCGCCGACATCGACCTGGTCCTCGTCGCCACCTCCACCGCGATCGACCGGTCCCCGAACACCGCCGCCCGGGTCGCGGCCCGGCTCGGCATCCCGGGGCCCGCCGCCATCGACGTCAACGTGGTGTGCGCCGGCTTCACCCACGCGCTGGCCACCGCCGACCACACCATCCGCGCCGGCGCGGCCACCCGTGCCCTGGTCATCGGCGCCGAGAAGATGACCGACGTCGCCGACTGGAGCGACCGCAGCACGTGCGTCCTCGTCGGCGACGGCGCGGGGGCCGCGGTGGTGGAGGCGTGCGCGCCGGGGCGGGAACCTGGCATCGGGCCCGTGCTGTGGGGGTCGGTGCCGGAGATGGGGCACGCGGTACGGATCGAGGGCACACCGCCGCGGTTCGCGCAGGAGGGCCAGAGCGTCTACCGCTGGGCCACCCACCGGCTGCCGGCCATCGCCCGCCAGACCTGCGAGCGTGCCGGTATCGCCCCCGAGGACCTCGCCGGCGTCGTCCTGCACCAGGCCAACCTGCGCATCATCGAACCCCTCGCGGAGAAGATCGGCGCCGTCAACGCGGTGATCGCCCGTGACGTGACGGAATCCGGCAACACCTCCGCCGCGAGCATCCCCCTCGCCCTCTCCAAACTCGTCGAGCGGGGCGCACTGCTCAGCGGCGCGCCGGTGCTCCTCTTCGGCTTCGGCGGGAACCTGTCCTACGCCGGCCAGGTCGTCCACTGCCCGTAGGGCAACGGCCGTCCGCACGCACGATCACTCTGCGTAGGCGCGCTCCAGCGCCTCGTACACGGCCGTCAGCTCCACGCGCTCCTCGCCCCGCCCACGCGGAATACGCAGGTGAAACGCACTCCGAAACCTTGGTATTGTTGTCCATGTCGCCGCGAGGGAAGCCCTCCGCAAGGCGGCAGACACCTGGTCCGGGTGGCGGAATGGCAGACGCGCTAGCTTGAGGTGCTAGTGCCCTTTATCGGGCGTGGGGGTTCAAGTCCCCCCTCGGACACCAGCAGGGACGTTCACGAGATCGTCCTGAAGCGTTCACGAATTACCGGTCGAGTCATGTGACTCACCGGTATTTCGTCGTTTCTGGGGCCTTGAGCCTCGTGATCGGCTCGATGAGGGGGTGAGGCGGTGGCGGTCCAGGCACTGCGCCTCTCACCTGCGAAAACAGGACATGCCTGCGCGACGGCTGGTAGCCGTGGCGCAGGCATGTGGGGTTTTCAGGGGGCGGAGCGCGGCGGAGGTGTGTCACTCGCGTGG
>NZ_LBDA02000008.1 GCF_000980885.2 Streptomyces malaysiense
CGCGCTCCGTGCCGACTCAACAGTCGGCCTGCCCGTCGCCGACCCGGTCGCACTCGGCGAGGGTGCCGTCAAGGAGCGCGTAGCCGGGGTCCGTCTCACGCAGCACCTTCAGCAGGCCCGGCGCCTTGTCCGCCAGGTGCCGGACGACTGTCGTGACGTAGGCGTGGGCGGTGCCGACCGATATGCCGAAGCCCGCGGCGAGCTGCGTGAGGGTGTCGTGCCGCCGGAGGTAGACCAGGGCGACGAGAGCACGCTGGTGCGGCGGGAGCTTGCAGTGACGGTCACCCTCACGGGTGACGATGAGCACAGTGACCCACTCCACGAGCGCATGTGGCAGGTCGAGTGCGGCAGGATAGATGACCAACGAGGTCCCTGAGCAGCGTGGCTGAGATGTCAGACATCTCGATCAACAGCCCGGGAGCCTCGCTCGTTGCGCTTCACGGACATCACCCGATCGGTGGCCCGCTCGAAGAAGCTCATTGAACACTCCCTTCTCCTCGCAAAGCTGGTCCCTTGACACCGCTGTGCCTTTTTGGCCTTCTCAACTCTCGGGCACAGTCGGCGCCATGGACTATGACGTAGTGGTGGCCGGAGGCGGCCCGGTCGGACTGATGCTGGCCTGCGAGCTCCGACTCGGAGGCGCGCGTGTGGCCGTCCTGGAGCGCCTCACCGAAGTGGACACGACGATCAAGGGCGGGGCGATCACCACGCCCGGCGCCGAGGCGCTCTACCGCCGGGGCATGCTGCCCGCGCTGGCCGAGGTGCAGCGGCAGGCCATGGACCGCTTCCAGGCATTCATGCGCGAACGGAACGGCGGGAACGGAGGCGGGACCGCGGGCCAAGGCCTCGGGATCATCGGGCACTTCGCCGGAATCATGCTGCGCGCCGACCTGGTCGACCGTACGGAGCCGGGCCTCGGCGACGCCGGACCCGCCGCCGAGATCGCATTCGTGGCGCAGCAGGACATCGAGCGGCTGCTCGGCGTGCGGGCGGACGAGCTCGGCGTCGACGTGCGCCGGGGAGTGGAGCTGACCGGCTTCGACGCGGACGACGAGGCCGTCACCGTGCGGACCGGCCACGGCACCGTACGCGCCGGCTGGCTCGTGGGCTGCGACGGCGGCCGCAGCAGGGTTCGCAAGCTCGCGGGGTTCGAATTTCCCGGTACGGAACCGGAGATCACCTGTCACCAGGCGGTCGTGGAGATGACCGGCGCCGAGGACCTGAAGGTCGGCTGGACCGCCACGGACAGTGGGGTGTACGCCCACGGGCCGATGCCGGGCCGCGTCGTCACCGTGGAGTTCGACGGCCCGCCGGCCGACCGGAACGCGCCGGTCACCACCGAGGACCTCCAGGCGCGGCTGCGCCGCGTGTCCGGCGTGGACGTCACGATCACCGAGGTGCGGACCGCGACCCGCTTCACCGACCACGCCCGCCAGGTCACCGACTACCGCAAGGGCCGGGTGCTGCTGGCGGGCGACGCGGCGCACGTGCACTCCGCGTTCGGCAGCCAGGGGCTGAGCCTTGGTATCGGGGACGCGATGAACCTCGGCTGGAAGCTCGCCGCGGTGATCGCCGGCCGGGCGCCAAAAGGGCTGCTGGACACGTACACCTCCGAGCGGCACCCGGTCGGTGCGTGGGTCCTGGACTGGACCCGGTCCCAGGTCGCGGCGATGCGCCCGGACCCGCGGTCCCGGGCCCTGCGCGAGATCGTCGGCGACCTGGCGGGGACGGTCGTGGGCACCACGTACCTCACCGCGCGGCTCAACGGTGGCGGGGTACGGTACGAGCTGCCGGGCGAGCACCCGCTGACCGGCCGCAGCACCCCGGACCTCGAACTCACCGGCGGCGGCCGCCTCGCGGACCACCTCCACGGCGGCCGGGCGCTCCTGCTCGACCTCACCGACGACCCGGAACTCCGGGCGCTGGCCGCGGGATACGCCGACCGCGTCGACACCCTGACGACCGGCTGCCCGTCCCGCCCGGAACTGGCAGCGGTCCTCGTCCGTCCGGACGGCTTCACGGCCTGGGCAGCCGACGCGGGGGCGAAGGCGCCGACGTCGACGGCCGGACCGGCAAAGGCGCTGGAGGAGTGGTTCGGAGTGCCAGCGGGTGCGGTGACGCCGGGGTGATCCACCACTCTGGTCAGGCGGGCTCACCGAGGAAGTCCAGGACCCGGCGGTATTCCTCCTCCACCCGCTCCAACTCCTCGCCCAGCTGCGGAAGAACACCGGCGATCTGCTCGTAGAGGGCCATGGCCGCTCCGCCCAGCCGGTGGATCTCCGCCAGTGCCCCGGGGCCCTCGGCCTCGGCCAGCAGGCGGCACAACCGCACCTTCACATCCGCCGCCCACATGGCCACCTCCAGCGGTCCCGGCCCCTGGGGGTGCGTCGCCGCCTGCCGGGAGGCGCGGCGGACGAGCACCGCGACCCGCTCGGCATAGCCGTGCGGCAGCAGTGACTCGTACAGCGCCAACGAGGCCTGTGCGGCCTGTACCCCCTCACCGGCGTCGCCGGACGCCGCGAGGAACGCCGCGTGGTTGTAGAGCACCGACGCCAGAGCCAGCGTGTGGTCCACCTCATCCGGCTCCGCCTGCCGCAACTGCCGCACCGCCTCCAGAGCCTTGGCGCTGCTTGCCAACGCACGCTCGGGATGACCGCCTTGCAGATACCGGATCGCCGCCTTGCTCTCGCGGTCGGCGATCTTCTGCAGCTTCCTCGCCCCAGGTGGCATACGCCCCCCTCGCTCCAGGACCGGACGAAGCACCAGGTCACAACGGCCGGTGAGATCACCTGAGAGAGCAGCGTAAGCGACCGGGACGGCAGCGCGCGACGGTTCGTCCACACTCAACTGGCGGCCATGGCAGGGTTGTTGCGTCGACGGAGGCTGGGCGGGTGGGCCGGGGGTCAGGTGAAGCCCCTACCCGTCGCTGTGAGCGCGGTGGCGGACCACCGGCCAGCGCGGGCCGCGGACCACGTGCTCTCCCATGGGTACCTGCGCGCGAGCGATCTCACCGTCCGGTGGCTCCGACCCCGCCCGTCCCGAACCACCGCTCTCCGGCGAGCAGTTCAAATATTGGCAAAGGGTGCGAGTCGTCGCCGCGATCCGCCGCCCCGGAGTCCTCCGGTCACCTCTCCTCGTGCGGAGCGTCGGCCGCCTTCGGCCGGCGCCTCGCGCACAAGAAGTTCTTTTGGCGCGGTCAACCATTCCTTATGGAAACGGGGTGACATGTGATCACCGTCTCCGTTCCGGCGGGAACCGGGAGTGGTGTCGATCCGTCTGCCCCCGAGATCAAGCCCGGGGCTTGAAAGGGACGTTGATGCAAGTCCGTTCCAAATGGTGAGATACGATTAGTCGCACCGGTTGATGAAACGGTCCTCCGGCCCGACCTCCGGGATGGACCAAATCCTCCGTACTCCCGTCGTGCCCATGGGTCGCCGACGGTACCCCTCTTCGAGCAGGAATTGATGCCCGTTCAACCATTGGCGGAGCTGATACGCTTCGCGCGCCTCAACTCACCTTTCTACCAGGAGCTTTACTCCCACCTTCCCGACCAGGTCACACAGCTCACGGACCTGCCGGTCGTACCCCAGGCGGAATTCTGGCGGGCCAACTCACCGCGCGGGAACAGGCTGCTGACGGCCCCGCTGCGGGAAGCGGTCGTCTTTCGCAGCGGCGGCACCACGGGATCCCCGAAGTTCTCCTTCTACACACGCACGGAATGGCGGGAATTCACCTCCGCTTTCGGTGCCGGACTCGTCAACGCCGGTCTGCGGCCGGGCCATCGAGTGGCCGATCTGTTCTACGCCGGAGACCTGTACGCGAGTTTCAGTTTCATACTGGATTCACTGCACCGTTCCCCCGTGGCCAACGTGCGGCTTCCACTGGGCGGTGCGACGCCCTGGGAATCCACCGCGGCCACCCTGGAGGAGTTCCAGGTCGAAGTGGTCGCCGGCACCCCGACCACGCTGTGCGCGCTCGCCGAACGCCTGACCGCGGCCGGCCGGACCCTGCCCGACGTCGAACTCCTCTTCTTCGGCGGGGAGTGCCTCTTCGGCGACCAGCTCCCGCTGCTCGGCAGGGCGTTCCCGAACGCCGAGGCGCGCTCGCTCGGCTACGCGAGCGTGGACGCGGGCCTCCTCGGCGAGGCCGTGCCCGGCGGGGACCCGCGGGTGCACCGCGCGTTCGCCCCGCACACGGCCGTCGAGATCCTCGACGACGAGGCCGACGTGCCCGTCGCGGGCATCGGCGTCCCGGGACGGCTGGTCGTCACGGATCTGCGCCGCCGGCTGATGCCGGTGCTGCGCTACCCGGCCGGCGACCGCGCCGAGTGGGTGGACCGGGACGCGGGCGTGTTCCGCATCCTCGGCCGCGCCGAGGAGGGCGTACGGGTCGGCCCCGTCTCCCTCTACACCGAGGACGTGCACGACATCGTGCGTGGCGCCGACACGGCGGGCGAGATCACCGGCCTCCAGCTCGTGGTGCGCCGCCGGGACGGCCGCGACGGCCTCGTGCTGCGCCTCGCCACCGGCGAACCCGGCAGCCGGCACGACGCGTTGGGAGCCGCCGTGGCCGCGGCCGTCCTCGCCCAGCGGCCGGCCTACGTCGGCGCGGCGGACGCCGGACACGTGAACCCGCTCACCGTCGAGTGGGCACGGCACCAGGATCTCGCCGTCAACTCCCGTTCCGGCAAGCTGGTACGGGTCGTCGACGAACGGCCGCACTCATGAGCGCGCCCGTGGCGCGCGGCCGGCGCCTGCCGCTGGTGCTGCGCAATCCCTCCTTCGGCCGGGTCTGGACCGCTCAGCTCCTCACCCAGGCCGCCGGCCGGATGTTCCAGGTGGGCGCGGTCTGGTGGCTCGTCGGCTTCGCCGGTGGCGAGCGGCGCGGTCTGGAGTCGGGCCTGTTCCTGATGGTGAGCACCCTCCCCGCCGTCGCGCTCGCCCCCGTGGTCGCCCGTGTCGTCGCGCGCCACGCGCACCGCACCGTGCTGGCCGTCGCCGCGGCCCTTGCGGGCGCCGTCGCGGTACCGGCTGCGCTCTGGGCGTACGCCGGTGACCTGCCCATGGCCGCGGTGTACGCGGTGGGCTCGGCACTGGCCGCCTGCCAGGCGGTGTTCGACCCGTGTCTGACGACGTCGGTGCCCGAACTGGTCGAGGACGCCGACATCGAGGCGGCCACCGGCTTCGAGCTGTCCACCCAGTCGCTGGCCGGACTCGGCGGCGGCCTGCTCGGGCCGCTCCTGGTCGACGCGGGCGGGCTTGCGGCGGTCGTGGCCGTCTGCGGCGCCGCCTACCTGCTCGCCGCACCGTTGGTCGCCTCGGCCCGTTTCCGCCACGCGGACGGCGCGTCCGACGCGCCGCAGGACGCGCCGGCCGGCTCCCCGGCCCCGGCGCACGGCAACGGCACGCCCCCCGCGCGCCGGACGCTGCGCCAGGTCCTGGCCGGGCTCCCGTTCCTCCGCGGCGTACTGCTCTGCTTCGCCGCCGCGAACCTGTTCACCACCGCCGTCTACGTCGTCATGCCGCTGTACACCCGCGGGGTGCTGCACGCCACCGGGTCGACCGTCGCCTCCCTGGAGGCCGCGCTCGGCGCGGGCACGCTCGTCGGCTCCTTCACCGGGGCACGGGTACCCGGGCGGCCGGTCGCCGTCGGCAGCGCCTGCCTGGCCGTGATGGCCGTGGCGCTCGGGCTGCCGGGCCTGTGGGCCGGGCACGCGACGGTGACGGGCGCGCTGGCCGTCGCCGGCTGGTGCGTCGGTGTGATCGGCGTCCGGTTCGTGGCCCTGTTCCAGCGGCTCGTGCCCACCGCCGACAAGCCCGGGTTCTTCGCGGTCATGCAGGCCCTCCTCGGAGCCACCTTCCCGCTGTCCTCCCTCGTCTTCGGCGCGCTCGGCGACCACCTGGGCGCGCGGACGCTCTGCCTCGTCCAGGGCGCCGGACTGGTCCCGGTCGCGCTCGCGCTGTGGTTGCTCGGCGGCCGTGCGCGGCCCGACGCGCCGCGCACCCGCCCCGGCGACGCGGCGACGGCGCACCTCACCCCGGCGGGGGAGACGTCATGACCGTCGTACTCGCCCCTGCGGCGCTCCAGGACATCGCCGAACTGCGGCAGTTGTACTTCGACGTGTACGGGCACGGCTACCCGGTGCCGCTCGGCAGCGACCCGGCCGTGATGCGCCGGCTGATCACGGACGGCTCCGCGCACTGGCTCACCGCCCGGACACCCCGCGGGGACCTCGTCGGCTCCGCCGTCGTGCAGACCGACGCGGGCAGCCGCGTCGGCAAGCTCCTCGGGCTCGCCGTGCATCCCGGGCACCGCGGCGGCGGACTCGCCTCCCGGCTGACCGGCGCGGTGTGCGAGGCGGCCCTCGCCACCGGCGTGCCCGACTCGCTCTACGCCACCGTGCGGGTCGTCACCGAGGGCCCGCAGCACGTCGTCGTGCGCAACGGGTTCCGGCCCCTCGGCCTGCTGCCCAACGCCGTCGAGGTCGACGGCTGCGAGAGCCTCGCGCTCTTCGCCCGCTACGCCGACGGCGTGCTGGAGCGGCGGGCTCCCGTGGACCGCGTACCCGAGCGCCTCACGGGGCTGCTGGCCGCCGCGTCCGCGGGCATCGGCATCGACTGCGCCGGCACGGCGCGGGCCGTCACCCTCGACAGCGCGCCGCGCCGGGCCTCCGGGGCCGAGCCGATCGAGCTGATCCCCGCCCCGGCCTTCGTACGCCGCCGCTTCCTCGAACGCTTCCCCCGCGCCGCCGACCGTTTCTTCCCCCTGCACACCCCCAACGCGCTGCTGGTCGCGGCCGACGGCGCCTTCGAGGCGTACGCCGACCTCGACCCGGTGGCGGGCAGCTGCGCGCTGGTGGCGGTCCACCCGCGCCCCGCGGCGCTGACCGGCGCCCTGGAGGCGCTGATGGCCACGGTCACCCGGGCCGGCGCCGACTACGCCGAGACCCTGCTGCCGCTGGCCGACACCGAGGCCCTGGAGATCTTCCTGGCCTCCGGGTTCGTACCCAGCGCGGTCTACCCGGCGATGCGGCGCGTCGGCGACCGGCTGCACGACTACGTGGTGCTCTCCCGCACCAGCCGGCAGATCGACTTCCGCACGACGGCCGTGAGCCCGCTGCTCCAGCCCTATCTCGGCGCCTATCTGAGCGCCTGGGCCTCCACCTATCTGCCCCTTCACGAGGTGTCCCGATGAACCCCCATCTCGCTCCCGTCGAGGTCCCCGACCCGGCGGAGCTCGGCCAGGTGCAGCGTCTGTGCGACCTGGCGGACCCGTACGCGAGCGGCGCCGAGGCCGACGGGCTGTTCGCCGCCGCCATGGCCGAGACCAACGCCTGGCACGCCGAGCGGTCCCCGTTCTTCGCCGCCCTGCTCCAGGACCCGCCCGAGACCCCGGCGCCCACCGTCGGCGACGGCGTGCGCACACCGCTGGTGCCGGCCGCGTTCTTCAAGCGCCACGAGGTGCTCTCCGTCCCCCGCGACGAGGTCTTCCTGCACCTGACCTCCTCGGGCACGACCGGCCAGAAGTCCCAGATGTTCTTCGACCGGTGGACGATCCGCTCGGCACAGCGCATGGTGGCCCGGATCTTCGACCACTACGGCTGGATCACCCCCGACCAGCCGGTCAACTACCTGCTCTACAGCTACGAGCCCGCGCCGTCGCTGAAGCTGGGAACGTCGTTCACCGACAACTACCTGTGCGACTTCGCCCCGGCCCGGCACACCACGCACGCGCTGCGGCACACCGGCTCCGGCCACGAGTTCGACGTGCACGGCTGCATCGCGGCGCTCCAGCGCTACGCCGACGAGGACGCGCCGGTGCGCATCCTCGGCTTCCCGGCGTTCCTGTACTTCACCCTGGAGCGGATGAAGTCGATGGGCATGGCGCCGCTGCGGCTGCCCGAAGGCTCGCTGGTGGTGCTCGGCGGCGGCTGGAAGGGCCACGCCGACCGGCAGATCGGCAAGGACGACTTCCGCGCCGCGGTCACCGAACGCCTCGGCATCCCGGCCGCGTCCGTCCGCGACACCTTCGGCTCCGTCGAGCACTGCGTGCCGTACGTCGAGTGCGCGCACCACAGGCTGCACGTCCCCGTGTGGTCGCGCGCCGCGGTCCGCGACCCGGGGACGCTGCGCCCGCTGGCCTACGGGGAGCCGGGCTTCCTGCACCTGGTCAGCCCGTACATCACCTCCGTGCCGGCGCACAGCGTCGTCATGGGCGACCTCGCCTCGCTGCACCCGGGCGAGGAGTGCCCCTGCCCGCTGTCCACCGACTGGTTCACCGTGCTCGGCCGTGCCGGGGTGAGCCGCAACCGCAGTTGTGCGGTCGCCGCCGCCGAAATGATGAAGGGAATGTCGTGACCGCTTCCGTACTCCACCTCTGGCAGGGCGAGTTCGTCGACGACGCCGAGGCGGGACGGCGGATGGCCGGTCTGCCGGAGGCGGCCGCCCGCGTCCTGGAGCGCCCGCTGCCCACCGACGTCGTGCTCGGCGCCTGCGCGGCGGTCGGCGCGGACCTGGCCGATCCCCGCTCCGCCCTCCACACCCGGCTGGCAGCCCACCTTCCCGCCGCGGAAGCCGCGTCCACCCTGGCCGAACTGGCGGGCGCGCTCACCCGGCAGGCCCTGGAACGCAAGCTGCGCCGGGAACTGGGCGGCCTGCGTCCGGAGCGGCTGACCCGGCCGGACGGCCGCGAGACGGTGTTCGAGTCGTGGGCGCCGGTGGGGCTCCTGGTGCACATCGCGCCCGGCAACGCGGCCGCGGTCGCCCCGCTGAGCGTCGTGGAGGGACTGCTGGCGGGGAACGTCAACGTCCTGAAGACGAGCGGCTCGGACACGGCGCTCGCCCTCGACCTGCTCGCCGCGCTCGCGGCGGCCGACCCGAGCGGACTGATCGCCGAGCGGGTGATCGCCCTGCGCTTCCCCTCGTCGCGCCGCGACTGGCTGGAGGCCCTGTGCGGGCAGGCCGACGCCATCGCGGTCTGGGGCGGTGAGGAGGCGGAGGGCGCGGTGCGTGAACTGGCGCCGCCCGGCTGCCGCGTCGTCGCCTGGGGGCACCGGATCTCCTTCGCCTACCTGACCCGGGAGGCGGCTGCCGAGGACGGCCTGCTGGACGCGCTGGCCGCGGACGTCTGCCGGTTCGAGCAGCAGGCCTGCTCCAGCCCGCAGGTGGTCTATCTCGACACCGAGGACACCGAGGAGGTCTTCGCGTTCGCCGGCCGGTTCGCCGAGCGGCTCGCGAAGGTCTCCGGCGCCCGTCCCGCGCCCCGGCCCGGCCCGGCCGAGCTGGCGGAGATCACCACCGTGCAGCAACTCGCCCGGCTCGAACAGCACTTGGGCCTCACCCGGGTGTTCACCGGTGACGACGGCTCCTGGCGGGTGCTGGCGGACACCCGCTCCGCGCTCGCGGCCTCCCCGCTGCACCGCAGCATCTGGGTCAAGCCGCTGCCCCGGCACCGGGTCACCGGGACGCTGCGGCCCATGCGCCGCTACCTGCAGACCGCGGCGGTCGGCGGCGGCCGGGCGGACGTGGCCGCGCTGTCGCGTGCCCTGTTCGCCGCCGGCGTCACCCGGGTCACCCCGGTCGGCTCCATGCTGGAGGGCTACGAGGGTGAGCCGCACGACGGCGTCTACGCGCTCCAGCGCTACAGCCGCCGGGTGAGCGTGCGGGCGGCGGACGCCGGGTTCGGGCCGGTGGCCTGCCTGGACGACCTGGTGTCGGCCCCGGTCCTCCCCCCGGTCCCGGACGCGCCGCTGCTCGGCAAGGAGGGCGTGCAGCGCGCGCTGGCCTCTCTGGACGCGCGCCACGCGCACCTGTACTTCCGCAGCGGCGGTTCCACGGGCGCGCCCGCGCTGTCGGTGTTCACCGTCGACGACTACGACAACCAGATGCGGGCCGCCGCCGACGGGCTGCTCGCCGCCGGCTTCGATCCGGCGCGGGACCGTGCGGCCAACCTGTTCTACTGCGGCGGGATGTACGGGAGTTTCATCAGCTTCTTCTCGATCCTGGAGCGGCTGAACGCCACCCAGCTGCCGATGGCCGCCGGACCCGACCACGCCGCGGTCGCCGAGGCGCTGGTCGCCCACCGGGCGGACACCGTGTTCGGCATGCCGTCCTACCTGTGGCAGCTGTTCCACGCCGAGGCCGACCGGCTGCGCGCGTACGGCGGCATCCGGACGGTGTTCTACGGCGGCGAGCACTTCACCGGCGAGCAACGCCGCGTCCTCATGGAGGAGTTCGGTGTCGAGGTGATCCGGTCCGCCGCCTACGGCAGCACCGATCTGGGGCCGCTGGGTTACCAGTGCGCCTCCTCCGGCGGCTCGGTCCACCACGTGCTGACCGACCTGCACACCCTGGAGATCCTGGACCCGCGGGCCGACCGGCCGGTGGCACCCGGCGAGCCCGGCCGGCTGGTGTTCACCTCCCGGGCGCGCGCGGGCCAGCGGCTGGAGCGCTACGAGATCGGCGACCTGGGGCGCGCCGTCGAGGGCCCGTGCGCCTGCGGCAGCCATGTACCCCGGCTGGAACTGCTGGGCCGCTACGGCGACGTCGTGCGCGTCGGCACGTACTTCGTCAACTACCGGCGCGTCCTGACCGCGGCGCAGGAGCGGCTCGCCTACCACGGCGAGGTGCAGCTCCTGGTCCGCTCCGGCGCCGGCCGGGAGGAGCTGACGATCCGCCTGGACGAGCAGTACGCGGGCGACCCCGGGGCGGCGCACCGGGCGCTGGCGGCGGAGGTGCCGGAGCTGGCCTCCGCCGAGGCGGAGGGCCTGCTGGCCCTCACCGTGGAGACGGTGCCGAGGGAGGCGTTCGAGCGCACCGCGACCAGCGGGAAGCTGCGCACGGTCATCGACCTTCGCGCGGCATAGCCGGGGGCGCCGGCGGCGGGCCCGCGCGACGCGGGCGCGACGCCGGCGCGGCGGCGCGCCCGCGTCAGCGGCGCGTCAGCGGTTCCTGCCAGTCTTCTTCCTGTGAACGGCACCGGGAACCACCGGGGCCGGGAACAGGGAGAGGTGCCCGGAGTGGTTGATCGGGGACCGCCGAGCTCGTCTCGAGGTCGGGCCTTTCGGGGCCCACGCAGGTTCGAATCCTGCCCTCTCCGCCTCCGGGATCTAGGGATGCAACTCGCCGGCCGCCTGCCAGACCTGGTGGGCGAAGCGTGCGGCCTGCGGGTGGGCGCCGTGGGACGGATGGGCGAGATAGGCGGGCACGGTGGGGGCGCCCGTCAGCGGGACGAGGCGGACGGCGGGGTGGGTGTAGCGGAGGGCGGCGGAGACCGGCGCGGTGCCCACGCCGAGGCCGACGGCCACCTGTTCCAGCCACTCGTCGAAGTTCCGGCACTCGGCACCGACCGTCGGCCGGCGGCCGGCGGGCCACATGTCGGGGAAGGTGGTGCCGCTGACGGTGTTGATGATCAACGGGACCTCGGTGAGATCCGCCCAGTCGAGTTCGGTGCGTTCGGCGAGCCGCCAGCTCGCGGGGACGGCCGCGATGCGGTCCTCCTCGTACAGGTGGACGCCGCGCAGCCCCTTCGGTATCGACGCGCTGCGCAGCAGGCCCAGGTCCGCCTCGCCGGTGTCGAGTCCGGCCTGGGGGGTGTCGCAGCGGATGAATTCGACCCCGACCCCGGTCTCCTCGCTGAACCGGGCGGCGAGCCGGGACAAACCCTCGGGAAGTCCCCAGCTGAACCCTATGCGCAGTTTCTCCCCCTTCTGTAAATCCCGCAGTGCCGAATCGAGCTGGCGCAGCAGGGGGGCGACGGCTTCCTGCAGGGCCTTCCCTTTCTCGGTCAGCTCCGTTCTGCGGGTGCTGCGTTCGAAAAGCTTCACGCCCAGGGTTTGCTCCAGCGTCCTGATGTTGCGGGTCAAGGTCGGCTGGGTGAGATGCAGACGGCGACCGGCAGCCGTGAAGCCCCCTTCCTGCGCCACGGTCAGAAAGCATCGCAGATGGCGTAGATCGATGTTCATTCGTCGAGTGTATAGGTGATGCATCAAAGCTATTTCTCCCCCCTGGACTCAGTGTCTAGTCTTCTTGGTGTCGCCGAGCGAACGGGGTGCCCGGGAAGACGGGTGCCGGTCGCCACCGGCGTGTAGTCCAATTTTCAACGGGGGTAACATGCGAGGAGCATTGCTGCGCGCCGCGGATCGGTACCGCGCGGAAATGGCCAAGAGAAAGTAGAGCGACGCGTGGCCGACCGGACCGTCCGGATGGTGTCCGCGGCCCGGAATCCGCTTCTTTGCCGCCCTTGAGGCCCTTTCACAGATCAGTGTCGGCCGCGCGGCCGTCGGTGGTGTGGAATACCTGGCACGGGTGTTCCGGCGCCATGCGCCGCGTTGGCTTTCCAGTGCTGCGCCGTTTGTGCGCACATCTTCTTCACTGCCGTCCAGGCAGTTATCACCTTCATCGTCTCCGCTGGCGACTTTCCGGTGCGCGGATCGACTTTTCCCTGCCGTGCGGCGGGTTGTCGTGAGGTGCCGCCCGCATGGGGTTTCCGGAATTCTCGTGCTGCTGCCGTAGAACACTGAGAAGGATTTTCGCTGTGCCTGTAATCGATATGAGCAACGGTCCGGTCGAACATGTCCTCATCGACGGTGACCCGGACCTGGCACCCCTGGTCTTCCTGCACGGCGGACTCGGCTGCCTCGCGGCCTGGGGCCCCTTTCCCGCCCGGCTGGCCGAGGCCACCGGGCGCCGCGCCCTGGTCTACTCCCGCCACGGCAGCGGCGGCAGCGGTCCCGACCCGCTGCCCCGCACCCCTCGCTACATGCACGAGCACGCCCTGACCGTGCTGCCCGAACTGCTGGACGCGCTGGGCCTGCACCGCCCCGTCCTGGTCGGCCACAGCGACGGCGCCTCCATCGCCCTGCTGCACGCCTGCGCGCACCCCGTCGAAGCGGTCGTCGGGATGGGCCCGCACATGTACTTCGAGGACGCGAACCGCGTCGGCATCGAGAACGCCCGCGCCGCCTACGAGGCGGGCCCGCTCGCCCGCAGGATGGCCATGGTGCACGCCGACCCCCAGGGGGTCTTCGACCGCTGGAGCGATGTCTGGCTGTCGCCCGCCTTCCGCGACTGGTCCATCGAGGACGAACTGGACGTCACCGCCCCGGTGCTGATGATCCAGGGCGACGCGGACGAGTACGGCTCCCTGGCCCAGGTCGACGCCGTCGAACGCGCGGTCGGCGGCCCGTTCCGGCGACTGGTCCCCGAGGGCTGCGACCACTACCCCCACCTGGTGTGCCCGGACCTGGTCACCGAGACCGTCCGCGGCTTCCTCGCCGAGCACACCGCGCACGCCCGGTCCCAGGAGGCCGCCCGATGACCGCCGGGACACCGGTACGCCTCGACGCCCTGCTGGCCCGCTCCGCGCGGGCCCACCCGGACCGCACCGCCCTGGAGGGGGCCGGTGAGCGGTGGACGTACGCCCGACTCGACCGCGCCGTCGACGCGTTGGCGCAGCGGCTGCTGGAGACCGGCGTGGCGCCGGGCGACCGGGTCGGCGTCCACGCGCCCAAGACCCCGGCCACGGTCATCGCCCTGTACGCGGTGCTGCGGGCCGGCGCGGTCGCCGCGCCCCTCGACACGGCCGACCCGGCGGAACGCACCGCCCGCATGATCCGCAACGCGGGACTCTCCCTGCTGCTGACCTGCGACCGAGCCCTGGCCGGGGCCCACCGCGCCGCCGCCCGCGCCCGTGACGGCGTGCCGGCCGACGAGGGCTCCTTCGAGCACGGCCTGCACTGGCTGCGGGTCCTCGGCCCCCGGGAGCGGCCCGCGCCGCTGCCCGCGCCCACCGATGCCGGCGGGTACATCCTCTTCACCTCGGGCAGCACCGGCTGGCCCAAAGGCGTTCTGCTGTCGCACGAGAACGTCGCGCACTACGCGCTGTGGGCCGCCGCGGAGTTCGGCCTCACCCCCGAGGACCGGATCGGCTCCCAGGCCGCCCTCACCTTCGACCTGACGACCTTCGACCTGTTCAGCGCCGCCGCCGCGGGGGCCTGCACGGTCCTGATGCCCGACGTGCTGCGGGCCTTCCCGCGCGACGTCGTCGGATGGCTTGCCGAGCAGCGCATCACCGCCTTCATGGCCGTGCCGTCGCTCTACCACAACATGCTCCGGCAGGGAGGCATCGCCGACGTCCCCCTGCCCGACCTGCGCCTCGCGGCCTTCGGCGGCGAGGCGTTCGCCCCCGAACCGCTGGCACGGTACCTGCGACTGCTCGACGGGGTGTCCTTCTACAACCTGTACGGGCCCACCGAGACGAACGCCTGCACCTATCACCGGGTGCCGGCCGACTGGACCGCCGACCGGGAACTGCCCATCGGGCGCGGCATCGGCGGTGTCCACATCGAGGTGCTCGACGCGCAGGGCCGGCCCACCGACGGCGAGGGCGAGATCCACATCGCCGGACCGGTCGTCTTCCAGGGCTATCTGCGCGGCGGCGCGATCGACGACCCTACCGTCACCGTCACCTGCCGGGACGGCGTGGCCCGCCGGGCCTACCCCAGTGGCGACATCGGCCGGATCACCCGCGACGGCGTGGTCTTCCTGCGCGGCCGGCGCGACAACCAGGTCAAGCGGCGGGGCCACCGCATCGACCTCATGGACGTGGAGAACGCCGTCCTGGAACTGCCGCGGGTGGCCGCCGCCGCGGTCGTCGCCAAGGGCGATCCCCACTCCGGCCAGATCTGGGCCTACGCGCAGACCGACGCGAGCCCGCCGGAGGTCCTGGCCGCCCTGCGCGACGTACTGCCCAAGCGGATGCTCCCCGACCGGGTCGTCCCGCTCACCGCCCTGCCCACCACCAGCAGCGGCAAGGTCGACCGCCGCGCTCTCAGCGAGGCCGCCGGCCACCCCGCCGCCCCCGCACTCCTGGAGGAGATCACCGCATGATCAGCGTCGAAGAACTCTGCACCCTCATCGGCAGCCGCATCACCTGGGGACGCGGCGAGGACGCCCGGTCCCTCGACGCCGACACCCCGCTGCTCGAAATGGGCCTCGTGGACTCGCTGGCGATCATGGAGATCGTCACCGCGCTGCACAAGGAAGCCGGCATCGTGCTGCCCGACACCGAGATCGTCGCGGCCAACTTCCGCAGCCCCAAGGCACTGTGGAACGCCATCGAGAACCTCTCCGGCGAGGTCCGCAAATGAGCGTGGCGGCCCTCGCGGCACTGCGTACCGGCGCACCGGCGACCGAACGGCTCGTCGACACCTGCCGCGACCTCGCCGTACCGGTGGTCGAGCGGATCGCGGACGAGGACTTCAGCACCCAGTGGCAGGCCATGGCCGACCTCGGTGTGCTCCGGCTCGCCGCCCCGGACGCGGAGCCGGGCCCGGTCACCCGCTCGCTCGCCATGATCGAGGGCATCGGCCTGGCCGGTGCCGACCCGGGGCTGTGCTACGCGCTGGCCTCGCAGATCTTCGGGATGCAGTTCCCGCTGCGGGACTCCCTCGGCGCGGACGCCTGGCGCCCGGTCGCCGACGTCCAGCGGGGCGGGATGCTGCTGTGCCACGCGCTGACCGAACGCGGCGGCGGCAGCGACCCGTTCTCCATGCGGACCCGGGCCCGGCGCGAGGGGGACGGCTTCGTCCTCGACGGCGCCAAGACGTTCATCACCGCCGCCCCGGTGGCCGACTGGGCGATCGTCTTCGCCCGCACCGCCGAGGGGCGCTCGCCGTTCGCGCTGTCCGCGTTCCTCTTCCCGCTCGACCTGCCGGGTGTCCGCCGGGGGGAGACCTTCACCAAGACCGCGCTGCCCACCGTGCCGATGGGGGAACTCCTCTTCGAGGACGTCCGGCTGCCGGGGAGCGCGCTGCTCGGCGAGGAGGGATCCGGCCTCGCGGTGATGGCCTCCACCACCGCCTGGGAGCGCTCCGTGATCCTCGGCTACGCCCTCGGCCCGATGCAGCGCCTGCTGGCCCGCACCGCCGACTGGGCCGCGGACCGCGAGCACTTCGGCCGCCGGATGGGGGCGAGTCACCAGGTCGCGGCCCGGATCAGCGACATGGCCATGGCCCTGCACCGCTCCCGCGTCCAGCTCTACGCGATGGCCGCCCGGCTCGACGCCGGCGTCCCGGCCCGGCAGCTGGCGACCGAGGCGGCCCTCACCAAGATCTCCGTCTCCGAGGACTACGTGCGGATGACCGAGCAGGCCGCCGCGTTGTCCGGCGTCCGCGCCTTCCTCCCCGGCTTCGACCTCGTCACCGACCTGGCCGGCCCCATGGCGGCCCTCACCTACGCCGGTCCGAACGACCTGCTGCGGGTGGGCGTCGCACGGCAACTGGGCCTGCCGGTCGAGAACTGACCGGACGAGACCCGATCGGCCGACCACCGACCCGAAGGACTTCGATGACGCTGCCCACCTCACTCGACAGCCTGCTCAAACTCGCGGCGCGGACCGGCGAGCGGATCGCACCGCTCGCGGCCGCCACCGACGCCGGACGCGACGACGGCCACGAGGCCTACCGCGTCCTGCGCGAGTCCGGTCTGCTCGCCCTGCTCGTGCCCCGGGAAGCGGGCGGCGCCGGCCTGGGCTTCGGCGACTACTGGCGGGTGCTGGCCGAACTCGGCTCGCACCACGGAGCCGCCGCCCTCGGCCTCAACATGCACCACGTCGTCATCGGCGCGCTCGCCGATGCCGCGGGCACCCGGCTGCCCCCGGCCGCCGAGACGTTCCGCGCCTGGATGCTGGACGAGGTCGTGCGCGGGCGCAAGCTGTTCGCCTCCGCCACCTCCGAGGCCGGACGCGGCGCCAAACTCCGCGGCATGCGGACCCGCTACCGGCTGTCCGACGACGGCACGCACTACATCCTCAGCGGCACCAAGCACTTCGTCTCGCTGGCCGGTGCCGCCGACTACTACGTCGTCGCGGCGGCCGCCGACAACGGCGACGAGAACACCGGCGAGGTCTCGCACTTCGTCGTCGCCGCCGACGACCCCGGCGTCAGCTTCGGCACCGCGCACCACATGTCGGCGCTGTACGGCACCAGCACCGCCCCGATGACGCTGGACGAGGTCCCGGTGCCCCGCTCCCGCCTCTACCTCGGCGTCGAGGGCATGTCCCTGTTCAAGGTCGTACGCGAACCGCACTGGATGATCGCCGGCTACACCGGCGCCTACCTCGGCATCGCCGAGGCCCTCTTCCGGCACACCGTCGACCATGTCACCGCGTCCCCGGCCCGCGCCGACTCGCCCGTCGTCCAGCAGGAGCTGGGCAGGATGTCCGCCCGGCTGCGGGCCGCCCGCGCCCTGGTGCACGAGGCCGGTGACCTCGTCACCGCCGAGCGCGGCAGCCTGGAGGCCAACGCCATGGTGCACGCCGCCAAGTACGTGGTCGGCGAGGTCGGTCCGCGGCTCGCCCAGGACGCGCTGAGGCTGTGCGGCTCGGCCGCGGTCAGCCGCAGCCATCCGCTGGAGCGGCTGATCCGCGAGGCCCAGTTCGCCCATGTGATGCCGGCCAAGCCGCAGGAGTGCCTCGAATACCTGGGCAAGGCTGCGGTCGGCGTCAACCTCTACGACGCTCGGGCGTTCGCATGGTGACCCCGGTCCGGGACGGCCACGCCGTCACCCACGACGCCTTCCGGGCACTGATGGGCTCCCACCCCAGCGGTGTCGCCGTCATCACCACCGCCGACGCGCAGGGCACGCCGTACGGCTTCACCTGCACCGCCCTGTGCTCGCTCTCCCTCGACCCGCCGCAGCTGCTGGTCTGCGCCGCCGACAGCGGGAGCACCCTGCCGGTCCTCACCGCCCGCGGCGCCTTCACCGTCAACCTGCTGCACGCCCGCGGCCGGCACGCCGCCGAGGTGTTCGCCGGACCGGCCGCCGAGCGGTTCCGCTCCGTGCCGTGGCGGCCCGCGCCCGCCACGGGCCTGCCGGCGCTCACCGAGGACGCGCACGCCACCGCCGAGTGCCGGGTCGCCCGGCTGGTCCCGGCCGCCGACCACACCATCGTGATCGGCGAGGTGCTCCACATCCAGACCCACTCCCCGGCCGCCGAAGAGGCGCCGCTGCTGTACGGCATGCGCCGCTACGCCGCCTGGCCGGCCTGATCCGGCCCCTGCCACCGACCGGTCCGCCCACGACCCGCGTCCGAGCCCCCACCCCATGTGAGGAACCCGCATGAACCGCACCCTGATGAAGTCGAAGATCCACCGCGCCACCGTCACCCAGGCCGACCTGCACTACGTCGGCTCGGTGACCGTCGACGCCGACCTCATGAAGGCAGCCGACCTGATGGCCGGCGAGAAGGTCGACATCGTCGACATCGACAACGGAGCCCGGCTGTCCACGTACGTCATCGAGGGCCCGGCCGGCTCCGGTGTCATCGGGATCAACGGTGCCGCCGCCCGCCTCATCAGCCCCGGAGACCTCGTCATCCTCATCGCCTACGCCTCCATGACGGACGCCGAGGCCGCCTCCTTCGTCCCCCGTGTCGTCTTCGTCGACGGGCACAACGCCATCGCGGCTGTGGGCGGCGACCCGGCCGAGGTGCCCGAGGGGGCGGGTCTCAAGCGCGGCGACCTCGTCGCCGGGTGACGGCCCGCGCACGCCGCCCGGAGGGGACGCCATGACGATCTCCGTGGTGAGCGGCGGCACCCGCGGCATCGGACGGGCACTGAGCCTGCGGCTCGCCGCCCTCGGCCACCGGGTGATCGCCCTCTACCGCGGCGACGACCGCGCCGCACAGGACACCGAGCGGGCGGGCGGGGGCCGCATCGAGGCGCTGCGCTGCGACCTCGCCCGCCCCGCGGACATCCGGACCGTCGGCGACCGGATCACCGGCACGTACGGCGCACCGTCCGTGCTGGTCAACAACGCCGGTGTGAACCGTGACCGGCCGTTCCTGTCCATGACCGCCGAGGACTGGGACACGGTGCTGGCCACCAACCTCTCCGGTCCCTTCCACCTCACCAGGGCGCTGGCGCCCGCGATGGTCCGGGCGGGCGGCGGCAGCATCGTCAACGTCGCCTCCACCACGGCGATCCGGCCCCGCGGGAACGGCGCCAACTACTGCGCGAGCAAGGCGGGCCTGCTCCAGTTCACCAAGTGCCTGGCCCTCGAACTCGCCCCGCACGTCCGGGTGAACGCCCTGCTGCCCGGATTCACCGACACCGAAGAGGTCACCGAGCGCTACCGCCTCGACGACCCGGAGCGGCTGTCCGCCGTCCTGGACACCATCCCCGGTCGCCGGCTCGGCACCGCCGAGGACATGGCCGACGCCCTCGAATTCCTGGTGACCACGCGCAGCGGCTATGTCACCGGACAGCAACTGATCGTCGACGGAGGCCACTTCATGGGATGACACGCCACCGGCCCGCCCCGACGGAATCCCCCGCCTCTCAGGAGAAGATGCGCATGCGACTGACCCAGCAACAGGCCGACCAGTACCACGAGCAGGGGTTCCTCCTGCTCGATTCCCTCCTCGCACCGCAGGAGGTGGAGACGCTGCGCGCCGCCTTCGAGCGCGACGCGCGGGTGCCCGGTCCGCAGGTGGTGACCGAGGACGGCGGCACGGAGGTGCGCGCGGTCTACTCCTCGCACCAGCGGCAGCCCGAGTACGCCGGGCTGATCCGCGACCCGCGCCTCCTGGAGCCCGTCCGGCAGCTGCTCACCGAGGACGTCTACGTCTACCAGTTCAAGATCAACGCCAAGCCGGCGTTCGGCGGCGACAAGTGGGCCTGGCACCAGGACTACCTCGCCTGGCGGCTCGCCGACGGCCTGCCCGCTCCGCGCCAGGTCAACATCGGCGTCTTCCTCGACGACGTGAACGAGTTCAACGGCCCGGTCATCTTCCTGCCCGGCTCGCACCGCCACGGGCTCGTCCACGACGGCCGCTCGGCCGCCGCCAGGTCCGAGCAGCACCTCGACCCCGACGACATCTCGCTGTCGCCGCGGCAGCTCGCCGAGCACGTCGACCGGCACGGCATGACCAGCCCCAAGGGCCCGGCCGGCTCCGTGGTGCTGTTCTCCCCGGAGATCGTGCACGGTTCGTCCCCCAACATGTCGCCGTACGCCCGCCGGCTCCTGATCGTCACCTACAACGACACCGCCAACCTGCCCCGCCCCACGGGCGAGCCCCGGCCGGACCACGTGGTGTGCCGCGACACCGAGCCGCTGCGTCCGCTGGCCGCACCGTTCTCCCGGACCCTGAGCGGGGTGTCGGCATGAGCGGGCGGACCGGACGCGCCGTCGTCCTGGAGGAGTTCCGCAAGCCGCTGCGGCTGCGGGAGTTCCCGCTGCCCGCGGCCCCCGCCGGCGGCATGGTCGTCGCCTGCGGATACGGCGGTGTCTGCGGCACGGACCTGCATCTGCGCGAGGGCCATCTGGACATCCCGGTCCCGCTCGTCCTCGGGCACGAGGGGCTCGGCGTCGTCGCGGAGCTGGGCGAGGGCACCCACCGGGACGCCACCGGGGCGCCCCTCGCGGCCGGCGACACGGTGATGTGGGCCTCCTCCATCGCCTGCGGCGTCTGCCCGCCCTGCCGGCTGCACCGCGAACCGACCCTGTGCGAGCGGCGCCGCACCTACGGCGTCAACCGGGCCCTCGCCGACGGCCCGGAGCTCTCCGGGGCGTGGGCCGACCACATCGTGCTGCAACCGGGCACCACCGTGATCAAGGTCCCGGACGGCACCGACCCGCTCGCCGCCATGTCGCTGGCCTGCGCCGGCCCCACCGTGGCGCACGCGCTGTACGAGAGGCGGCCGGTGCGACTGGGCGAGACGGTGGTGGTGCAGGGCAGCGGCCCGGTCGGGCTGGCGGCGGCCGCGTTCGCGCAACTGGCCGGTGCCGCCGAGGTCGTGGTCGTGGGCGGTCCGGCCGCCCGGCTGGAACGGGCCGCCGCGGCCGGCATCGGCGACGTCCATCTGGACATCGCCGACGCCGCCGATCCCGCGGAGGTCCTGCGCGCGGCACGGGCCGCGGCCGGCGGGGACGGCGCCGATCTGGTGATCGAGTGCGCCGGCGTCCCGGCCGCCGTCGGACAGGGACTCACCCTGTGCCGCCGGGGCGGCAGCTACCTGGTCATCGGCCAGTACACCGACGCCGGGGACACCCTGATCAACCCGCACCAGATCGTCCACCGGCAGCTCGACGTCGTCGGCTCCTGGGCGTTCACCGGCGCCCATCTCGTCGAGTACGTACGCCTGCTGCCGGCCCTCACCGGCCGGTTCGACCTGGCGAGCCTCGTGACGCCGTTCCCGCTGGAGCGGCACGCCGACGCACTCGCCGCGGTCGCCGACGGGTCGGTGATGAAGGCCGTGCTCACGTCCTGACCCTCGCGGCGCCGCTCACCGTTCCCGCCGCCCCCGAGCGGTGCGCCGGGCACGGCGGGCGGCGCCCGTTCACCCGGTGAGCGCCTCCAGCGCCTCCTTCGTCGCCCGGTCGTCGGGGAGGTAGGCCAGCAGGTGGTGGCCGGGCTCGTCCACCGCCGCGAGCTTCACGTACCGCAGCCGGAGATCACCGGCCACCGGGTGCCGGAAATGCCGTACGGCGGGATGGAACGCCGAGATCTCACGGCGGTCGTACCAGCGTGCCGCGTCCGGGTCGGCCAGCAGTTCCCCGGTGATCTCCGCGTAGCGGCCGTCCTCCGGGTGCCGGGCCGCCTTCGCCCGGAACTGGCCGAGCAGGCTCTGCGCCTCCGGCTCCCAACTGGCCAGCAGCGTACGGGCCGGGGGCCAGCGGAACACCAGCCACAGCAGGTTGCGCTGCCTGGGCGCCAGCCGCGCCAGATCGGTGAGCAGCGCCGTGTACCCCGAGTTCCAGGCCAGCAGGTCCCAGTGCGGGTCGAGCACCACGGCCGGGTTCGGCGCCAGCGACTCCACCAGCGACAGCAGGTTCCGCGACACCCACCCGGGCGGGAGCTCCTCCGGCCCGGGGTGCTCCACGAACGACAGCACGTGCGCGGTCTCGTCGGCGGTCAGCCGCAGCGCCCGCGCCACCGACCGCAGAACCTGCTCCGAGGTACGGACCCGGCCCTGCTCCAGCCAGGCGTACCAGGACCGGCTGACCCCGGCCAGCTCGGCGACCTCCTCGCGCCGCAGCCCCGGAGTGCGGCGCCGCGGCGAGCCGGGCAGCCCCACGGCGGCGGGCTTCAGCCGCTCGCGGCGAGAGCGCAGGAAGGCGCCCAGTTCCCGGCGTGGGCCGTCCAGTCCGCTGCCGTGCACGCCCCCGCTCCTCCTCGCACCGCCGGCCCGCTCCCTGGGCCGGCGCGACGCGCCCAGGCTGTGAGCAAGGGTAATCGGCTACCGGGCCGTCCCGGCCGGCCGCGGTGATGAGCTGGATCCCGTCCGACAGCACCGGCAGGAACGACACGAGGAGTCCCATGGAGACCGCCGACTCACCCCGCACCACGTCCCGTCCGGGCACCGCTGCCGGCGGTCCGGCCGGCCCGGCGATGCCCGCCGCCTCCTTACGTCTGCTCCGCGCGGCCGGTTTCGTCAGCAACTTCGACCGTTTCTGCATCACCCCGATGCTGCTGCTCATCGGCACCCGGCTCGGTGTCCCGCTGACCACGGCGATGCTCGCCGCCAGCGGCTACTTCCTCGCCTACGGCCTGATGCAGCCGGTCTGGGGCCTGGCGAGCGACCGGCTGGGCCGGGTGCGGGTGATGCGGATCTCGCTGACCGGGGCCGCCGCCGCCGCGCTCCTGTCCGTGCTCGCGCCCGACGCGACGGTGCTGATCGCGGCACGCGTCGCGGCCGGCGCGTTCTTCGCCGCGTCGATCGCCGCGTCCATCACCTACGTCGGGGACACCGTGCCCGCCGCGGTCCGCCAGCGCCCGCTCAGCGAGCTGATGACCGCGTTCGCGCTGGGCACCGCCGTGGCCACCGTCGTCGCCGGGGCGCTCGCGCACTACGTCAGCTGGCGGCTGGTCTTCGCCCTCCCCGGCCTGATCGCCGCCTACCTGGTCGTCGCCCTGCGCCGGCTGCCGGAACCGCCGCGCGCGGCGCCCGGTGCGCTGCTCACCCCGTTCAAGGTGGTGCTGAGCTCCCGCTGGCAGTGGTACGTCATGGCCGTCGCGATGCTCGAAGGCGCCGTCCTGCTGGGGTTCCTGACCTACATCGCGCCGGCGCTGGAGGCCCAGGGCGCCTCGGCGACACTGGCCGGCGTGGTCTCCGCGCTGTACGGCGTGGGTTCGATGTCGGCGGCGCAGATCGTCAAGCGGCTGGTCGGGCGCTGGACGCCGGTGCGGCTGATCGTGGTCGGCGGGGCGCAGATGACGGTGGCGTTCGCCCTGGCCGCGGCCAGCCGGTCCGTGCCCGCGCTGGTGGGGTGCGCCCTGCTGCTCGGTGGCGGCTGGTCGTTCATGCACTCCACGATCCAGTCCTGGGCCACCGCCCTGTCCCCGGCCGCCCGCGCCACCGGCGTCGCCATGTTCGGCGTGGCTCTCTACGTCGGCAGCGCCCTGGCCAGCGCCATCGCCGCCGGGCCCGCGGAACACCACGCCTACCAGGGCATGTTCCTGACGGCCGCGATCCTCAGCGTCCCGCTGACCGTGGCCGCCGCCGTGGGCCGCGCCCGCTACCGGAACTGACCGGCCGCGTCGGCCGGGTTCCGTGAGGAAGGGGCCTGCCGGGGTGGCGGAGCCGCCCGTGCGTCGGCGGAGCCGGCAGCCGCGCGTGCGTCAGCCGAGCCTGTCCAGCAGGAGCACGCGCTCGGAGGGCGCGGGGCGGCGGTGCAGGGGCCGACGGAGGACGGCGCGCAGCAGGTCCTGCGCGCCGTCCACCGTGTTGCCGGTGACGATGTAGTGGTCCGCGGACCTCGGTTGCAGGAACGCGGGCAGGTCCGACGGGGTCCTGCCGGGCAGCACCACGGGCAGCAGCCTGGTGGTCCAGGTGGCACGGTCCGCGTGCAGGTTCTCGCGGATCAGGGCGAGTTCGGACTGGAGTCCGCGGTGCCGCGTGTTCTCGATCTGTCCGTCCCCGACCCTGCGGCACATCGGCGAGGCCACCACGAGGACGAAGTCGGCCTCCCGTACCTGTTCCGCGGCCCACAGGTACCAGTCGCGCCGCCGGTCGGTGTCCCAGCGGTCCAGGACGACGTCGAGCCCGCAGTCCCGGGCGAGGAAGTCGGCGAAGAGACGCACCTGTTCGACGTGCGGCTCGTCGTCGTGGGCGTAGGACACGAACACCCGCGGCACGCCGTCGGTGCGTCGGACGCCTGGACCGGCCCCGGCTCCGGCCTCACCCACGTCCCCGTCCCCGGCCTCGGCTCCGGCCTGGGCGCCGGTCCCGGTGGTGATCACGGGGAGCGCCCGCGGCGCGGCGCCGGTGGCGGCCCGTGCCTCGGCGAGGCGGAGCGTGAACGCGGTGGGAACGGCGGCGGGCAGACATCCCATCGCGTCGTCGGGACCGAGGTCGAAGCGTGCCGAGCACACGACGTCGACGGCGTCGCAGCCCTCGGGCACCAGCATCGCGACCCACCCCGAGTAGGAGCCGGGCCGCACCCCGTCGGGCTGTTTCGTGCTGTGCCGCCAGCGGGGTGTCGAACCGCCGATGCCGAAGACGTCGACCACGGGCCGCGCCTCGGGCAGGGCGAACGCTCCCGGCTCTCCGGGTCCGGCGGCCGTGAAGTTGAGCAGCCCGTCGAGGGCCACGGCGGACGGCGCCTGCTCCGCCAGCACCGTGCGGGGCACGGCGTCCGTCACCACCACCGCCGACCCGTCGGCGCCGGACAGCGCGAAGGCGACCTCGAACCAGAGCGGGCCCGGCACGTCCGGTTCCAGCAGCAACTCGTAGGGGAACCGGACGAGATAGGCGTCGTGCCCGGGGAACGCGGGCGGGGGCGGCAGCACCGGGTGGATCTGCCGGGCGCCGACGCGAACGGCGCCGAGGGCGATGTCGGCGGGCTCGGCGTCGAGCCATCTGCCCGCGCCGTCCGACAGCAGCAGGGCGACATCGGCATCGGGGACACCGTCGGCGGCGGGAACACGGTCGGTCACTGGCTGCTCCTGGAGCGTGCGCACGGGCGGCATATCATGCCACGGTCGCCGCGCCGGTTCCCGGCCACCGGTGGTCGTCAACGGCCTTCTTCGGCAATGCTGTCGGCCGGGGAGCGGTTCGGCGGCGGAAGGGCGGGGCACCGTGGACGGGGACGACGCGGTCGCCGGGCGGCGTGCGCTGGCGGCGGTCAGGCAGCGCATCGCGGAGTTCGGCGAGACCCGGGATCCCGGCCTGCTGACCTGTCCGGAGGCGGACACCGACCGGGCCGCCCTCGTCGCCGCGACGGACCTGGAGGCCGATGCCGGGTCCCGCAGCGCCCTGGGGGTCCTGCACTGGCTCCGGCACCTGGTCCTGAACCGTGATCCGGACGAACTGGCGCGGGCGGTCGCCCTGCTCGCCCCGCTGTGCGAGAGCGCGCCGGACCTGGTGCCCGAACCGCTGCGCCGGCATCCCGCGCTCTCCCGCTCACCCGTACCCGAGCCGGCGTTCCCGGCCGCCCCGGAATCGGCGTTCGGCCATCTGGACGCCTACCGTGCCGGTGGTGATCCCGCCCGGCTCCACGAGGCCGTACGACTCCTGCGCCGGTCGGTGGCGAGGGCGAGCGCGGCCGGGAAGGCGGAGGCGGGGCCGGACACGAGGGCGGACGCGGCGACAGCGGCGGGCGCCGGGGAGCGCGCCACCGCGCTCGCCAACCTGGGTGCCGCGCTGCTGATGCTGGCCGACCACACCGGTGAGGGCGACACCCTCGGCGGCATCCTGGACGAGGCGCTGGCCTGTTGCCGGGAGGCCGTGAAGCTGACCCCCCGCTCCGGTTCCGCCCGTCCGGGGCGGCTCGCCAACCTCGCCCAGGCGCTGGCCGCTTCGGGGGCCCACCGGTCGCGGCGCCGTCTGCTGGAGGGGGCCCTGGCCGTCATGCGCCGGGCCGTCGCCGAGACGCCCGGCGACTCCCCGGAGCTGCCCGGCAGGCTGAGCTTCCTCGCCGACGTGCCGCACGTCTGCCACACGCGCGGCGGGGACGCCGGGCTGCTCCACGAGGCCGTGGCGATGACCCGGGCGTCGGTGGCGCCGGGCCCGGCCGGGCCGCAGTCCGACCCCAGGATCTGGACCAACCACGCCGCCGCGCTCAGCGCGCTGCACACCCGTACCCGCGACGCCGGCGTCCTCCAGGAGGCCGTCGCGGCGTGCCGCACGGCCCTGGGCCTGCTGGGGCCCCGTGACCCGGCGCGCGGCCACCCGGCGGGCAACCTCGCCATGTGTCTGCTCGCCCGGTACGAGGCGTCCGGTGACACGGAGGCACTGGCCGAGGCGGAGACCCTGCTGCGGGACGCCTGCGCGGCGCGGGGCACCGCCCCGCCGGTCCGGTTCGCCCTGCTGTCGGGGCTGGGACTGGTGCTGCGCTCCCGCGCCGAGGTGACCGGTGATCCCGACCTCCTCGCCGAGGCCGTCGCCGTCGGCCGGGTGTCGCTCACCGGGCCGCTGAGCCCGGCCCACCGGGTGGCGGCCCTCGCCAACCTGAGCCTGTCGCTGCACCTGTCGTACCGGGCGACCGGGGACACCGCCCTGCTGGAGGAGGCGGTGGCCCGGGGCGCCGCCGCGGTGGCGTCGACCCCGGACGCCCATCCCGACCGGGCCGGCCGGCTGGCGAACCTCGGGATCGTGCTGCGCGGCGCGGCGGAGCGGACCGGCGACCTCGCGCAGGCCGAGCGGGGCATCGCGGTGTGCCGGGAGGCCGCGTCCCGTATGCCCGACACCGACCCGGACCGTCCCGCGGTCCTGAGCACGCTCGGGTTGCTGCTGCGGCTGCTCGGGGCCGCCGGGGACCACGACAGCCTGCGCGAGGCGGTGCGCGTGATGACCGAGGTGGCCGACACCACCGGGGAGGGCGACCCGGACCTGCCGGGCCGGCTGTCCAACCTGATGATCGTGCTGCGCGCCCAGTACGAGGCCTCCGGCGCGGTGACGGCCCTGCACGACGCGGTCACGGCGGGGCGCCGGGCGCTGGCCGCGCTGCCGCCCGGCCACGGCAACCGGCCCTCGGTGCTGGCGAATCTGGGGCTCGCCCTGTCCACGCTCGCCTCCCGGACGGGCGACGACGGCACGCTCGCCGAGGCGGCCGAGGTCTACGCGCAGGCGTCCCGCGGTCCCGGCGCCCCGGTCGTGCTGCGGATCTGGGCGCTGCGCGAAGAGGCCAGGATCGTCGCGCGGCGGGGCGATCCGGGGGCCGCCCTGCCGCTGCTGGAGACGGCCGTGTCCCTGCTGCCCCGGCTGGCCGGGCGCGCTCTGGACCGGCCCGACCGCGACCACGCGCTGGGGCGGGTCGGCGGCCTCGCGGCGCAGGTCGTGGCGACGGCGGTGGCGGCAGGCCGGGTGGCGTACGGGGTGGGGCTGCTGGAGCGGGCGCGGGGCGTGCTGCTGACCGAGTCCATCCTGGAACGGTCGGCGGACCTGGCGGCGCTCACCGCCGTCGCGCCCGAACTGGCCGCGGAGTTCACGCGGTTGCGGCAGGAGTACGCCGCCGACGCCGGACCGGGCGGCGACCTGTACACCCCCGACGGGTCCCGGGCCGCCGCCGCGGCCACCCGCCGGGCCCGGCTGGACGAGCGGTGGAACGCGCTGCTCGCCCGGATCCGGGAGCAGGACGGGATGCGGGACTTCCTGGACCCCGGACCGCCCGCCGAGCCGCACCGCACGTCCGCGGACGGCCCGTTGGTGTACGTGTACGCGGCCGAGGAGGCGGGCGGCGCGGTGATCCTGCCGGCCGCGGGGCCGCCCCGGCACGTGCCCTGCGAGGGCGTCACGGCGGCGGCCGCGGCGCACCGGGCCGAGGCGTTCGACACCGCGGTACGCGCGGCCTCGACGGCCGCCGGGTACGGCGAACGGCTGCGCGCCCACCGGGAGATGAGCCGGGTGCTGGAATGGCTGTGGGACACCGTGGCGGAGCCGGTGCTGACGGCGCTGGCGGACACGGAGGGGACGGACGGGACGGACGGGACGGACGGGGCGGGCGGAGGCGTCGGGGGCCCGGCCGGTGCGGCCGAGGGCGGTAGGGCCGGGGACGGCGGGGACGGCGGCGGTACGGTCGCCGACCGGCTGTGGTGGTGTCCGATCGGGGTGTTCACGACGCTGCCGCTGCACGCCGCCGGGTACCACCGTCAGCGGTCCGGACGTACCGTCATGGACCGGACGACCAGCTCGTACACGCCGACGCTGCGCGCCCTCGACTACGCACGCGGGGGCGTCGGCCCGGACGCGGACACCGTCCCCGGAACGGAGGCCGGCCCGGATGTGCCGGGTGCCCCGCTCGTGGTGTCGGTGGCCGAGCCCCCCGACGCGCCCCCGCTGCCGGGGGCGGAACGGGAGACCGAGGCGCTGCGGGTGCTGCTGCCCGACTGCACGGTGCTGAGGGCGGCCGACGCCGGGCACGACGCGGTGCTGACCGCCCTGGAGGCGCGCCGCACCGTCCACTTCGCCTGCCACGCCGTCGCCGACCGCCGGGTGCCGTCCCGGAGCAGGCTCCTGCTCTACGACCACCGGGAGCGGCCGCTGACGGTCCGTGAGATCGCCGGGGTGTCGAACCCGGCGGGCGCGCTCTGCTACCTGTCCGCCTGTGCCACCACGATGTCGGCGCCCCGGCTGGCCGACGAGTTCGTGCACATCACGTCGGCGTTCCAACTGGCCGGGTTCTCCCATGTGATCGGCACGCTGTGGCCGGTGAGCGACGTGCACGCGGCCACGGTCGCGACCCGCTGTTACGAAGCCCTGCGGGGACCCGGGGGAACGCTGGAGACCTGGCGTGCCGCCGCGGCCGTCTCGGCCGCCGCCCGGTCGGTGCGGGATCTCATGCCGGGGTCCCCGCTGCACTGGGCGGGCCATGTCCACTGGGGGGCGTGAGGACGGGTACGCCGAGGCCGGCCGCGTCGGCGGCGACGCGAGCCGCCTCCCGCTCCGCTCGCAGCGCGGTGAACCGCCACCGGGCCGCGTCGAGATGCCAGCCGGCCCGCCTCCGCCGGTCCGGTCCCTCGGCGGCGGCCAGCAGCCCGAGTCCGTGGTGGGCGCGGGCCCGTTCGTAGGCGCTGCCGCAGTCGCGCGCGGCCTCCAGGGCGCGGACGAAGTGCCGGGCGGCCTCCCGGGCCCGGCCGTCCCGCGCCGCGAACTCGCCCCGCACGTTCAACGCCATCGCCGCGTCCAGGCGCATGTCCAGCGCCGTGAACAGGGCCAGCGCCTCGGCCAGGTGCTCCTCGGCGGCCTGCCCGAGGCCGGCGGCCCGTTCCATCACCGCCGCGTCGCGCAGCGCGATGGCCAGGTTGCGCGGCAGGCCGTTGCCCCGCCGGAACGCGAGCACCGTGTGCTGCTCGGCGACGGCCTGAGCGTGTCTGCCGCGCTGGTGCAGCACCCAGGCGTGGTGGGCGAGCGCGGTCGTCTCGGCGAACGGGTCGCCGCCGGCGCGCGCCGCGGTGATCGCCCGGTCGAGCAGTTCCTCCGCGGGTTCGAGCAGGCCGCGGGTGGAGTGGGACAGGGCCGCGTTGCCCAGTGAGGTGGCCTCGGCGATCCGGTCCCCGCAGGCGCGGGCCGCCTCGACGGCCCAGGCGTGCGAGCGGTCCCAGGCGTCCCAGTGTCTGCCGAGGAAGCAGACACCGCGCAGCGCGTACGCCAACTGCCAGCAGTGGGCGTCCAGTCCGTGCCGCCGGGCGGTGCCGCACAGCCCGGTGAGCGCGCCCAGGTTGTCGGTGAGCCAGGTCAGGGCGTCCTCGTAGTCGGCGAAGGCACGGTCACCGGGCCGAGCCGGGCCCGCCGCCGACGGGAAGCGGTGGCGGTGCGGGCTGATCAGCAGATCGGCCTCGGCGCAGCCGCGCAGGGTGTGGTCGAGCAGCGCCCGCAGCGCGGCGGCCGGGCCTTCGGCGGCGAGCCGGGAGACGGCGGTGGTGCGGCTGTACGCGCCGACGAGGTCGTGGAACCGGTAGCGGTCCGCCGTGGCCCGCAGCAGCAGACCGGCGTCGTGCAGCCCCTCCAGCCTGCGGCGGGCCCGGCCGGGGGAGATCCGCGCGAGCGCGGCGGCGGTCAGCGCGTCGAAGGGCTCGTCGGGGTGCAGCCCGAGGAGCGCGAACATCTCGCGCTGCTCCGCGGGAAGGGCGGACAGGGACGATTCCAGGACGGCGACGACGCTGCGTTCGCCGTCGTCCAGTTCGGCCGGCCGCTCGTACTCGTCGGCCAGCCGGCTGGCCAGTTCGCGCAGGGAACTGTGCCGGGCCCGCGCCGCCGCTATGCGCACGGCGAGCGGCAGATGCCCGCAGTACCGGACGATCTCCTCGCAGGCGGCCCGCGTCGCGGCCGTGTCCGGCGTCCGCGCGATCGAGCGGAACAGGGCGAGCGAGTCGGCCGGCGGAAGCGGACCGAGCGCGAGGTGCTCGGCGTCGTCGAGGGCGGTCAGCCGGCCGCGGCTGGTCACCAGCACCGCGCAGCGCGGACCGGACGGCAGCAGGGGCAGGATCTGCCGGGTGGAACGGGCGTTGTCCAGGACCAGCAGCAGCGCCAGCTCCTCGGTCACGGCACGGAAGAGCGCCGAGCGTTCGCCGGTCTCGGCGGGCAGCTGCGCCGCGCTCACGCCCAGACGGCGCAGCAGGCGGCCGAGCGCCTCCGCGGGCGGCATCGGCTCGGTGTCCGCCGTATGGCCGTTCAGGTCGACGAAGAGGCAGCCGTCCGCGAACGCGTCCCGTACGAGCCGCGCCGTGCGCACGACCAGAGCGGTCTTACCGCTGCCCGCCATACCGTGCACGGCGAGAACGACGGGATCGCCGGGGACCACCGGGCCGGCAGCGGACGGAGCCGGCGGTTGCCCGGCCCCGGCCCCGTCCCGCGTCCCGCCGTCTCCCGTCCCGCCGGCCGGCGGCGCCGGCAGCGCCGCGAGCAGCACCGCGGTCTCGGTGTCGCGGCCCAGGAAGTGCCGGGAGAGCGAGGGCAGCCCGGAGGCGCGGCGCCGCACGGCGTCGGCGCTCGCGTGGCCGTCGGCGCCCGTGCGGCCGCCGGTGCTCTCGGCGGCCGGGTCCGGCAGGTCCGCCGCGGCCGCCGCGGGAACCAGCGCGAGGAGCGCGCCCTCGGCGTCGAGCAGCGTGTCGAGCCGCTCCGCCAGATCGGGGTCGGGGACCCGGACGCCGTTCTCGTAGCGGCTGAGCACACTGTGGTCGAGGTGCACGGCCTTGCCCAACTGGCGCTGCGACAGGCCCCGTCGCGCGCGCAGTCGCTTGAGCGAGGCGCCGAACAGGGCGGCGGGGTCCTCCACCACGGCCTCGGTCCCCCCTTGCACTCGTCGCGGCGGTGCGCGCGTGCGGGCACCAGGGGCACCACGGCCGCACCGCCGGTCCCCTGTGCGCCGCGCCCGCGGCTTGCCAGCATCGTGGTGACGCCGCGGCCCGGCGCGTGCCCGTCTGCTCATGGTCGCACGCGACACCGCGCCGCCGGCGCCGTTCCGCCCGCCCGAGCCGCTCCGGCGCAGTCCGCCCCGCAACCCGACGGAGATGACCGCCCCATGGCGTTTACGACCACCGCCCCCGACCGCTCGGACTGCGAACTGTGCACCGCCGCTGTCGGCATGACGCCCCGTCACTTTCCGCAGCCGGTGAACAGGGTGCTGCTGCGCAGCCGGCACTTCGTGGTGGTGCCGGCGCTGGGCCCGCTGGTGCCGGGGCACGCCCTGGTGGTCGGCCGGCGCCACGCGGGCGGACTGCTGACCACGGCCGACCGGGTGCAGGCGGACTACGAACGGCTGGCGTCCCGGCTGCGCGCCCACTGCGCGCTGCTGGGCAGGGACCTCCTGGAACTGGAGCACGGCGGGACGACAACCGGCGGCCGGGGCCCGTGCATCGACCACACCCATGTGCATCTGCTGCCGGGGCTGAGCCACTGCATCGACGTGCTGGAAGGGCGGCTGCCCCGCTGGGAGGCGGCACCGCCCGCCGAAGCGGCCGCCCGGCCCTACCTGTGGGTGCGCAACGCGGCGGAGACCCGCTGGTACGACGCCACCCGGGCGATCGGGCAGGAGGCCCGGCGGGCGATCGGCCGCGCGCTGCAGATCGACGACTGGGACTGGGCGCTCAGCCCCGGCTGGGACATGATCAAGGAGACGATCGGCTTTTGGACACGGCATCCGCACGCGTGATGGACGGCACCGGGATCGAGGCGTTCACCTCGACCGACACCTGCTACGAGTTCCTGACGGCGTATCTGCCGTATCTCGGGCGGACCTCGCCGTACGTCTTCCGCTTCCCCTGCCCGGTCACCGCACGGCAGCTGGAGATCATCGGCGGGCGGGGGGCCGCGGTCGTCGCCGCGGCCGGCGACGGCCGCCCGCCGCACCTCGTGGGGGTGGCCTCCCGCGGCATCCCGCCGGCCACGGCGATCGCCCGGCACCTCGGCGGCGACGACGTCCTGCTGTCCACCGTCGGCGGGGACGGCTCCGTCGAGCACGTCGCCCGGCCGGGCCCCGGTCACTTCACCGTGGTGGTGGACAACTCGGTCGTGACCGGTGCCACCGCCGAGACGACCACGCGGGCGCTGTCCCGGATCGGGGTACGGCCCCGGCTGTGGGTCCGTTTCTTCGACCGGGAGGAACTGGACACGGACGGCGTGGATCCGACCCGGGCGGTGGAGGCCCGCATCGGCTGCCCCATCAGTTCGGTGTTCGCGCTGCGGGACCTGCTGCGCGCGGAGAGACGGCCGGCCGAACGCGCGGTGCTGGCCGGCTACGCCGCCGCGCACGGCACCGCGTCGGTGCGTGCCTGGCTGGAAGCGGCCGGATGACGCGGGCGGGCGCCGGGGACGCGGACGACGGGACGACGGCCGGGTGCGCGCCGGCGCCAGGAGGGGCGCCCGGGGAGCGGCGGCTGGTCCTGGTACGGCACGGCGAGAGCGAGGCCAACGCCGGCCGGCCGTGCCCCGACCCCTGCTCCTCGCCGCTGACGGCGCGGGGGCTGCGGCAGGCGGAGCGGGTGGCGCACGGCTGGCGGGCGGCTCCCGGACTGATCGTGACGTCCTCGTTCGTCCGGGCCCGCCAGACGGCCGGGGCGACGGCACGCCGGTTCCCCGGCGTGCCGTGCCGGGTCTGGCCGGTGGGCGAGTTCCGCTACCTGTCCGGTCCGCCGGCGCGGCTCGCCTCGCCGGCCGGGCGACGGCCCCTGGCCGACGCGTACTGGCGGCGGGCGGATCCGCGGCACCGGGACGGTCCCGGCGCGGAGTCCTTCCAGGAACTGCTGGAGCGCGCGGCCCGGTTCCTGCGCCGGGCGGCCGGCCTGCCGTACGGGGCCGGTCCGGACGCCGCGGTGACCGTCGTCTTCACCCATGAGCTGTTCATGCGTGCCGTGTTGTGGCGGACCCTGCTGCCGGACCGTCCCGTGGACCCGGACGCGATGAGCGCCTTCCACGGCTGGCGCCGGTCACTGCCGATCGGCAACACCGGTGTCGTACAGCTCGCCGTGGACGAGGAGTTCGGCGTACGGCTCAAGTCCGTGGGTGAAGGAGGAGCGGGCGTCGAAGCGCCGTGACCCGAAGTCCGCGACGGGACGGGCCCGGCCGTCCTCCCCGAGCAGCAGGCGGCCGTCCCCCGCGGTGGGCCGGAACTCGCCCACGGCGTGCACCGGGATCGGCGCGAGGGCCGCACGGACCGCGGCGAGCCGGCCGGGGGCGATCCCGCACACCAGCTCCCAGTCACCCCAGCTCAGGGCCAGCGCCCGCGGGTCGACGCCCAGCGCCGCCGCCACCTTGCGGGCCGCCGGCCCGGGGAGGAGGGCCGCCGAGTCGACCACCGCGTCCAGGCCGTTGACCCGGGCGAGTTCGTCCAGCGCGGCGCCCAGACCGTCGGAGGCGTCGGTGCAGCAGCTGACCGCGCCGGTGGCGGCCAGCCGTATCCCCTCCGGCACCCGTGCCACGGGGCGGGTGAGGGCCGCCTCCAGCGCGGCGGCGTCGGCGGCGGTCAGCCGGGGTACGTCCGGGCGGTACAGGGCGCGCAGCACCGCCGCCCAGAACAGCCCCGGCTCCCCGACGACGCACAGCAGGTCACCGGGTGCCGCGCCGGTGCGGCGCAGCACCCGGTCGGCGCGGACGCGTCCGGTCGCCGCGGCCGTGGCGGTGAACTCCGGGCCGTCCTTGATGTTGCCGCCCAGTACGGGGCAGGACCAGGTGCGGCACGCCTCGGCCAGACCTTGGAGGAACCGGTCGTAGGCGTGGACGGTCATGTCCCCGGGCATGACGGTGGACACGAGCAGCCCGGTCGGTGTCGCGCCCACGGCGGCCAGGTCGCTCAGGTTGATGACGGCGGTGAGCCAGCCGTAGGACAGGTAGTCGGGCTCGCGGAAGTCGAAGACGACCGGCCTGGGGCACGGGTCGATGGTGCTGACCACCACCTCGTCCGGGCCCGGCGGCTCGGTCAGCGCGCAGTCGTCGCCGATGACGTCGCCGAGGGAGTTGCGCGACTGCAACCGTGGGAGCACCAGCCTTTCCACGACGGCTCGTTCGCCGAGTTCGGCCAGGGTCGCGCGGTGCGAGCTGAGAACGCCGGTCGGGTTCTGGGGCGGGTGTACGGTCACCGGACCTCCCGGAATGTGGTCGTGCCGGTTCCCCGATGCGGAAGCACGGGGTGCGTCGAACAGGGGACGACAGGGGACGGCAGGGGACGACAGGAGACGGACGGACGCGGGCGGCCCGGGGACGGCGGCCCCGGTGCGGGCGCGCGGTGCGCCTCGGACAGGACACGGACGGATGTGGACAGCACACGGACAGCACACGGGCGGCGACCCGGTGCGGACGCACAGGATGTCCCGGAGCGTGGCAGCGACTGTAGCGGCCGGGACCGGCCGGTGCCCCCGCCCGCGCGGTGCCGGCGCCGCGCACCACCACGTCACCACGGCGGCACCGCACGGCCCCGCGGATCCGGCCGCCGCGCTGGCACATTGGTCACCGGGCCCGGCGTGCAGGGCGGCGGGCCCGCGCTGTGGCGCGGCACGGCCGCGTGAAAGGAGGAAGCGGATGCCCATGCGGCTCCCGGCCCGGCTCCGAACGGGCCTCGACGACATCCGGCACCGCCGCCGGCTGGACACGTACGTCACCTTCCTGCTCGGCCTCGCGGTGACCGGTCTCGGCCTGTCGGGAGTGGTCGACACCAGGGTGGTGGGCAGCGCGGTCCTGGCCGGCGTGAGCTTCCTGGTCCTCAACTCGGTGCCGCAGCTGCAGCGGCCCGACACGGAGGCGGTGCTGCGGGACCGCTCGGACTACCGGACCGTCGCCGAACTGCTGAGGCACGCCAGGGATCTGCGGGTCTACGGACCGACGGCCGTGCACGTGCTGGTCAACTCGGCGGAGATCAGGAGGGAGATACTCGACCGGGGCGGCAGCTGCCGGGTCGTCGTGCAGGCGCCCGATCCCGCGCAGTTGCGGATGACGGCTCTGCAGCTGGATTCCAGCATGGACCTGGAGATGACCCTCCGGCAGTCCCTGTCGGTGCTGCGGCGCCTCGGCGGACACCCGCGATTCGCACACCGGTTGATCCCGTTCAACCCGGGCTTCAGCCTGCTGGTCGTCAACGCGGACGCGCCCGACGGCTACGTCATCGTGGAGACGCACGGGTTCCAGGACGAGAGCATCGCCGACCGCATGCACATCAGGATCACCAAGGCGGAGTCGGCGCGTTGGTTCGCCTACTGGACGGCCCGTTTCGAGGCGCTGTGGGAGGCGGCGTCCGAGGACCCGGGGACGGGGAACGAGCCGGGGGCGGACGGCGCGGGGGCGGGTACGGGTACCGACGGGGGGAGCGGTACCGGTGAAGGTGCCGGTGCCGGACGACCGCCGCACGACCCGCGGGGCACCCTCACCGCCGGGCGGCCGGAGTGAAAGGGGCCGACGACTTCGCCGTGGACGACTCCCGCGTGCCGGACGGCACATACGCGCGGCTGGCCGCCCTGGGGCCGGCGGCGGTGACCTTCTGGTCGGGCGCCGGGGTCTCCCGGGACGCGCCGTCGGCACTGCCCGCGGCGGCCGCGCTCACCCAACGGGTCTTCGGCACGTTCTTCACGTCCTGCGACAACCGGGACCCGTACTCCGTCGTGATGGACCACCACGCGGCGGTCGGCTGGACGGCCGAACCCCTCTGCGACCGGCTGCCGGACGTCGGCCCGTCGGTCCGGCTCCCCCGCCTGGAAGCCGTTCTCGGCGTCGCCGACCGCGTCCTCGGCGGCAACCGGGCGCTGCGGATCCTGGACGTCATGGGCACCGCGCCGCCCAACCGGCTGCACCGGCTCTTCGCCCGGCACCTGGCAGCCGGCGGCACCCACGTCACCGCCAACTTCGACGACTGCGTCGAACGCGCCCATGTGAAGATCTGCGGCACGGCACCGGACCCCCGCCGTCTGCTGCACTTCCACGACTCGGTCCGCGACGACCCCGGCCACGCGTCCCTGGGCGCCACGCTCGCCCGGATCGAGGCCGGGTTCCCCGCGTCCAGGGCGGCCGAGCTGACCGGTGTCCTCGCGGCCTCCCCCGCCGTGGTCGTCACCGGCTACAGCGGCAGCGACTTCTTCGACGTCGACCCGATGCTGGCGCGGCTCGAACCGGGCACGCTGGCCGGTCTGCTCGTCGTCTGGGTCAACCACGAGACGGCCCGCGTGGAGCACCCGGCCACCCACCCGTCCACGCGGCGGCCCGCCATGGCGCGCCTGCTCGAACGGGCCGGTGCCGAGGTCGTCGTCCTGTGCGGCGACACCGCCGACGTCATGGCGCGACTGGGGCACGCCCTGGGCCTGCCGCCGCTGGAACCGCTGGAACCGGCCGAACCGGGCGGGCCGGTCTGGACCGATGTGCCCGTCACCCCGCGGGAGCGGATCGCGGCGACCCTCGCCCTCCACCGCGCGCTGGGGCTGGTGGGCGAGGTCGGCGCCCTGCTCGACGACGAGTCCGTCCGTACGGCCTGCGCCGCCGCCGACGTCCGCCGGGCCCGCAGCGAGTGGCTGTGGGAGCAGGGGCGCTGGCGCGACCTGCGAGGACTGTGGTGGTCCGAGCCGCGGCCGGACGGCGTGAGCGCGGCGGAACGCGCCGAACGCATCGGCGCCTGCCTGTGGGTCGAGGGGCGTCTGCTGCCGGCGTACCTGTGGCTGCGCCACCACCGGTGCCGCGCCCGGCCGGACGAGGTCTCGCGTCTGGTCGAGACGGAGGGCAGGAGCCTGGAGCACCTGGCGCGGGTGCCCGGCGTACGGTGGCTCGCCCGGCTCCTGATCCGGCGCTTCCTGCGGGAGACGGCGGACCTCGGCGCGAGCGGCGACATCGGTCTGCGCCGCAAGGTGGACGACGTGCGGAGCAGCCTGACGGCACTGGCGGCGGGCGGACCCCGGCAGGGCGACCGGGCGGAGGAGGACCGGGTCTGGTACGTGGAGAGCGGCAGCGTCCTCGGCTCCCTCAACTACCGGCACCGGCTGCTCCGCGACACCTACGACCCGGCGTTCGACGACGCGTACCTCGACCGGGCCTACCGGAGCGTGGCGGAGCGGTACGCGTCGATCGGATCCGTCTCCGGGGAACTGCGCACCCATCTCCTTCCGGGCGCGGAACGGGTCTTCACCTTCGGCGAATACGTGACGGCGCTGCGCAGACTCCAGTACGGCCCCGTCCACCGCACCCGCCTCGCCGCCCGCTTCGCGATCGTCCGGTCGGCCCGGGTGCTGCGCGGCCGGTCCCGCCGGAACCGAACCGGGTCGCCCCCCGGTACACCGGACAGGACCGGCAACGGCCCGGCACACGAGGCTCGTTGAGGCCGGGTCTCAGCGCACCAGGAGACCGACGGCGGCCCTCAGCCGGCCGAGGTAGAACTGCCGTGACGCGGCCTGATGCTTGAGGCCGATCGATGCGCTGATCAGCGTCTGCGCGATCAAGGGGGCCGCGTCCCGCCCGGACTCGGCGGCGACCGCTCCCGTGACCAGCTCCTCGAAGCGCCGCGGCGCGGTTTCGGCGATCTCTCCGAGGAGGCCGGGGTTGTCCTCGACGACCGCCGCGACGTCGTGCGCCAGCGGGCCGATGTAGCGGCCCGCCCACTGGTCGAACGCTTCCACGAGACGCTCCGCGAGGGGGCGTCCGGTATCGGCCAGGACGTGTTCGACCGCCGCGATGTCACGCTCCAGGGCCTGGGTGACCGCGGCGCGGAACAGCGCCTCCTTCGAGGAGAAGAGGAAGTAGAGCCCCGGCCGGGAGATGTCCGCCGCCCGCGCCACTTCCTCCATCGAGGTCTTCCGGTAACCGAATCGCGCGAACGTGAGCATCGCGGAGTCCAGGACCAGGGTCCGGCGATCGGTATCGGCGACTGGCGGCGGCGGGTGGCCGGCATCGGGATTGCTCATGGAACAAGCATACGAGCGATAATCGAACTATACAAATATAGTCTAGTGCGTATAGTCGACGTCATGGCTCACGCACTCATCTCCACGCCCTTCACCGCCACCAGCACCGCGGACGAGGTGCTGCGAGGCGTCGAACTCACCGGCGTCCGCGCGATCGTGACGGGTGCTTCTTCCGGACTCGGGGTCGAGACGGCTCGGGTTCTGGCCGCTGCCGGGGCGGAAGTGACGCTCGCTGTCCGGAACACGGCGGCGGGTGACACCGTCGCCGAGACGATCGGGAGGCCGGCCGGAGGAATCCGTCCCCGGGTCGTCCGGCTCGACCTCGCCGACCGGACCTCCGTCACGCGATTCGTCGACGCGTGGCGCGGCCCGCTCCACCTGCTGATCAACAACGCCGGCGTGGTCACCGCCGGCCTCGAACGCACGCGTGAGGGCTGGGAGTTGCAGTTCGCGACGAACCATCTCGGCCACTTCGCCCTGACCACCGGCCTTCATGACGCCCTGGCCCTGGGAGCGGCCGACCGCGACGGAGCACGGATCGTCTCGGTCAGTTCGACGGCGCACATGCGGTCCGGCGTCGACTTCGACGACCTCCACTTCGAGCGTCGCGGCTACGATCCGCAGATCGCCTACGCCCGGTCGAAGACGGCGAACTCCCTCCTCGCCGTCGAGGCGACCCGCCGCTGGGCGTCCGACGGCATCGTCGCCAACGCGGTGAATCCGGGCGGTATCGCGACAGGACTGCAGCGGAACTTCACGCCGCGGCAGAAGGAGTCGCTCGCCGCGGCCGAGGCCGCCGGAGTCTTCACCTACAAGACGGTCGAGCAGGGGGCCGCCACCACGGTCGTCGCGGCCGTCGCCCCGGAGTTCGCCCGCTCCGGAGGCCACTACCTCGACGACGCGCGAGAGGCCTACACCGTGCCGAACGACGCCGACCTCGCGCAGCACCCGCACGGCGTCAAGGAATGGGCACTCGATCCCGCCCTCGCCGAACGCCTCTGGACCGTCTCGGCCGACCTGCTCCGCGCCTGACGGCGTGCGTTCACGCTCGGGCCGTCCTACGGCCGTGCCTTCTCGACGGCCGACTTGAGCTGGCGGAGCATCGCCGTGGAGCGCCGCTCGACGATACGCCGTGCCAGCGACTGCGGCAGCTTCAGTCTGAACTCGAGGTCCTGGCGTACCTTCAGCTCGGTGTTGCCGTCCGCCGTCCTCGCGAGCTGGAAGACGGCGTCGTTGCGTGAGATCGGCGCGTCCTCCTGTCCCTCCACCAGACGCCAGACCAGTTGCCGCTCGGTGTGCTCGAAGGCCAGCACCTGTGTCACCCTCATGCCGATGGCGCTCAGCACGAGCCGGGCCCTGAGCGGCCGTGCGCTCTCGTCCGACTCCACGACCTCCGCCGACTCGACGTCCTGCTGCCACTGTGGGTAGGTGGCGATGTCGCGGAGCGTGGACAGCAGCCTCTCCGGCGGCGAAGCGATCTCCAGGGTGTGGCTGACCGTGGTTCCCATCGCGTGGTCCTCTCCCAGTCGTTCGTCTCGGCGAGCGCGTCCGTCCGCCGCAGTCTCCGGGAGCGCGGTCGCGCCACTCTTAAGCGGCGCTGAAGCCGGCGGGACGGTACGGGGCGGCGGCGGACGGACGGCGGGAGACGGGCCGGCGGCGGCCGCGCCCCGGCGGGCGGCTCGCACGCCTGGTGCAGGGTGCCCGTGGCGGAACAATGGAAATTGTGTGTGGGGGCGGTGCATTGTGCCTTGAAGGGCTAACAAGGCAACCCCTAATCGTCTTTTCCGGCCCCTATCGTATAGCGGTTCGGGCAATAGGTGGAACCTGTGAAGGAAGGGATGCAAGCGGTCGATGTTAAAAGATTTGTCAGTGTTTGATGCCTTTTGGTAGTGACTATTTTGGTCAAATGTGCCTGCCCTAGGAGTGACGCCGTCGCGGAGGCGGGGACACATCTGGTAGTCATATCTGTATGGCTTGTGCAGGTATTCGTGCTGGCATCAGGCAATGGGGGTCGCAGGATGAGGGTTCCGCGGGGGCCGATCGTCGCGAGCTGCGAAAAGGAAATGGCTACACTGCAGCAACTGCTGATCGACGCGTCTTCCGGTAATGGAAGCGTCGCCCTTATCGGTGGTCCGGTGGGGTGCGGCAAAACCGCCCTTCTTCAATATTTCTACGCGCATGCGGTGGATGAAGGCGCAATCGTGCTGACGGCGACGGCGGCGCGAGGTGAGGCGGCCCTTCCGCTGGGTGTGGTGGGACAGCTTTTCAGTGGTGAGAAAATACCTGCCGAGTCGAGAGGGCGTGTGGAGGAATTCCTCGGTGCCAGACATTCTCCCGAGGCGCGGGCCGCCTCGGACACGGTCACCATCGGGAATTCGGAGGCCCAGGTCGCCGACGGCCTGTACGCCGTTCTGCTGGAGCTGAGCGGTACCCGCCCCGTCGTGGTGGCCGTCGACGACCTGCAGTACGCGGACGCCGCCTCCCTCCGCGTGCTGTCCTACGTGCAACGGCGGATGGCTTCCGCGCGGCTGCTGCTGGTCCTCACCGAACTGTCGCTCGGGAGGCTGGCGCATCCCGAGTTCCACGCCGAGTTGCTGCGACAGCCCAACTGCGTCAAGATCCGCCTCGGGCTGCTTCCCGGGCCGGCGACCAAGGCCCTGGTGGAATCACGGCTGGGCGCCGATGCCGAGGCCGCGGTCGGCGACTTCTTCCACCGGGTGTCAGGGGGGAGCCCCCTGCTGCTCTCGGCGATGATCGACGACTACCAGGCCGCCGCGGTGCCGGGGGCGGTGCGCCACGACGCCGAGTACGCCTCCCGGGAGGCGCTGACCCTGGCGCTGACCAGTTGCCTCCACCGTTCGCAGGGGCGGTCCGCCGAAGTCGCGCAGGCGCTGGCGGTGCTGGGCCCCGCCGGCTCCGCGCGGTTGCTCGCCCAGGTACTGGACACCGACCCCGAGTCGGCACAGTACGGGTTGGCCGCGCTGACCGCGGCCGGGCTGCTGGAGGCCGGCCGTTTCCGCCACCCCGCGGCGCGCACCATCATCCTGGAGGCCATGGCACCGGCCGAACGCCGCGCCCTGCACCTGCGTGCGGCGTCCGCGCTCCACCACGAGGGCGCGCCGCCGAGCGCCGTCGCCGAGCACCTGGTGGCGGCGGGCCGCGCGTCGGAGGAGTGGATGATCGCCGTACTCCGCGACGCGGCCGACGCGGCGGTGGCCGCCGACCGCCCGGAGGCAGCCCTCCGCTGCCTGGACCTGGCCCACGGCCAGTGCGGGGACCCGGCCCAGCGGGCGGCGCTCACCGCCGTCCGCGCCCGGATCGCCTGGCGCAGCAGCCCCGCGGGCGCCATGCGGTACGTCACGGAACTGTGCGAGGCCGCGCGCGAAGGCCACCTCGGTGACCGGGACGTCGCGATGCTCCTGCACCACCTCCTGTGGAGCGGCCGGGTGGAGGACGCCCGTGCGGTGCTGGCCGGCCGGCGGTCCCGGCCCAGCGGTCAGGACGGCGTGGTGGCCGAGGAACTCACCGCCCTCAACTGGTGGTACCCCGCTCTGAGCGGCCCGGACGGCTGCGTGCTCAAGGTCAAGGAGACGGCGCCCGGTTCCGCGGTCGGACGGTGGACGGTGGACACGCTGGCCGGGATCACCGACGACGAGACCCTCACCAACGCCGAGGGGGTGCTGCACAGCAACCGTCTGGGCGTCTCCACGCTGGACCTGCTCCACACCGCCGTGCTGACGCTCCTGCACATAGGACGTCCGGACCGGGCCGCGCTGTGGAGCGCGAAACTGCTCAGGGAGGCCGACGACCGGTCGGCCGCGACCTGGCAGGCGCTGTTCGGCTCGCTGCGGGCCGAGGCCGCCGTTGCGCAGGGGGAGCTGGCCGCGGCGATCTGCTACGGGGAGAGCGCCATCGGCCGGCTCTCCGTGGCGGACTGGGGCGTGGGGATCGGCGGGCCGCTGTCGAGCCTGGTGCTGGCCGCCTCCCTGCGGGGCGAGGCCTCGAAGGCCGCGGAGTACATGCGCCGCCCCGTGCCCGACGCCACCTTCGAGACCCGGTTCGGTCTGCAGTACCTGCACGCCCGGGGCCACTGCCACCTCGCGGCGGGACGCCCTCGGGCCGCGCTCGCCGACTTCGAGAACTGCGGCCACCTCATGGACGTCTGGGGGGTTGACCTGCCCTGCTACATCGCCTGGCGCAGCGGGGCGGCGGAGGTGCACCTGCTGCTGAGGAACCGCGAGGAGGCCCGTGCGCTGGTCGAGGAGCAGATGGCCAGGCCGGGCGGTGATCTGGCGTGCGTCAGGGGGGAGTCGCTGAGACTGCTGGCCGCGACCGCGGAGTCCGTCGACGACCGCCTCTCGCTCCTGGGCGAGGCGGTCGAACTCCTGACCCCCGCGACGAACCGCTTCGAGTTCGCCCGGTGCCTGGCGGACCTCAGCGGCGCCTACGAATCGGCCGGCGACGAGGACCGGGCGGGTGCCCTGCGCGAACGGGCACTGGCCATGGCACGGCCCTACGCCGCGCCGAGGATCTGGTCCGTCCCCGCGCTGCCCGCGGTGAAGTGCGCGGAACCGGCGCGCACGCCGCGGGACGAGGTGCTGAGCGAGGCCGAGAAACGGGTGGCCGACCTCGCCGCCGCCGGCCACACGAACCGGGCGATCGCCCGGAAGCTGTTCATCACGGTGAGCACCGTCGAACAGCACCTCACACGGGTGTACCGGAAACTCTCCGTCAGGCACCGTGCGGAACTCGGCACGCGTCTGCGCGTGGCGGCCGTCGACTCGCTCTGCTCCTCCTAGGCCGACGCCCCGCGCCCGACGCGCCCCGGAGTCACGGCCGGGGCGCGTCGTCGTCCGGCGGACACCGAGGGCCACAAAACAGCGTGCCACGCAAGTTTGCGTGCCACGCACTTTCCGGTAAGGTCGAGCCATGACCGCTCAGGAGGGCGCGCCGCTGGGGCTGCGCGAACGCAAGAAGCTCGCCACGCGGCGCGCCCTGGGGAGGGCCGCGCTGCTGCTCGCCCTGGAGCGCGGCCCGGAGAACGTGCGGGTGGACGACATCGCCGCCGCCGTCGGCGTCGCACCGCGGACGTACAACAACTACTTCTCCAGCGTCGAGGAGGCCATCTGCTCGCTCAACGTCGAGCGTGCGGCGCAGGTGGCGGCCGGGCTGCGGGCGCGACCCGCCGGGGAGCCGTTGGCGGAGGCGCTGGTCAACGGCATCGTGGGCACGGTCGACGGCTACACCGGCGGGGCCGAACCGGACCGGGCCGTGGTCCGGGTGATCGCGGGCGCCCCCATGCTGCGCGGTGAGTTCCTCAAGTCGATGACACTGGTCGAGCGGGCCCTGGCCGAGGCCATCGCCGAGCGCCTCGAAGCGGCGGCCGACCGGGAGTTGATGTCACGCGTGCTGGCGGCCGCCGTGGTCGCCGCGGCCCGCACCGCCACCGACCACTGGCTGGAGAACCCCGCAGGCGCGCCCTACCACGCCGTTCTGCGCAGAGCCCTCTCCTTCGTCGGCACGGAGGCGGCCGTGGCTCCGGAGCGGGACGGCTGACGCCGGCCCGGAGCCCGCCCGCGCCTCTCCCGACCGACATGTCCTTCGAAGCGCCCCAGGGGGGCCACGTGTTCGTTCGCTTTCTCGGCCGGCGACTCGGCCGGTACCGGATCAGCACCGCCGTGATCCTTGTCTGCCAGTTGCTCCAGTCCCTCGCCACGCTCTACCTGCCGACACTCAACGCCGACGTCATCGACAACGGCGTCCTCACCGGCGACACCGGATACATCCTGCGGGTGGGCGGGCTGATGCTCGCGGGGACCCTGGGGCAGGTCCTGTGCTCGCTGGGCGCCGTCTACCTCAGCGCCCGCGTCTCCATGGGCATCGGCCGCGATCTGCGGGCCGCGATCTACCGACGCGTCATCGGGTTCTCCGGGCGGGAGGTCGGCCACTTCGGCACGCCCTCCCTGACCACCCGGACGACCAACGACGTCCAGCAGGTGCAGATGATCGTGGTGATGCTGTTCACCCTGATGGTCACCGCCCCGATCATGTGCGTGGGCGGCGTCGTGATGGCGCTGCGGCAGGACGTCGCGATGTCGTCGCTGCTCCTCGTCGTCGTCCCGGTCCTCGGTGTCGCCGTGAGCCTCATCGTGCGACGGCTGTACCCGCTGGCCGGCCGGCTGCAGCGGCGGCTGGAGGAGATGAACCGCATCCTGCGCGAGCAGATCAGCGGCGTCCGGGTGATCAGGGCCTTCGTCCGCGAGGACCACGAGAGGCGCCGTTTCACCGCCGCCAACGACCGGCTGGTGGACGTCTCGCTGCGCATGGGCCGGATCATGGCCCTGATGTTCCCGACCGCGATGCTCGTCGTCTACGCGTCCAGCGTGGCGGTCATGTGGTTCGGCGGGCACCGCGTCGACGACGGCTCCCTGCAGATCGGTTCACTGACCGCCTTCCTGACGTACCTGACGCAGATCCTGGCGTCCGTCATGATGGCCACGATCGTGGTCGTGTCCCTCCCCAGGGCCCACGTCAGCACGGTGCGCATCGAGGAGGTGCTGCGCACCGAGTCCAGCGTGCTCGCCCCGGCCGCCCCCGCGCCCTTCCGTGCCGCGGGCGGCCTGCTGGAAGTGCGCGGCGCCGCGTTCCGCTACCCGTCGGCCGAGGAACCCGTGCTCAGCGGCGTGGACCTCGTCGTGCGGCCCGGCGAGGTGACCGGTGTCATCGGCAGCACCGGAAGCGGCAAGACGACGCTGCTCAACCTGATCGTCCGACTGTTCGACGTCACCGAGGGGGCCGTGCTCATCGGCGGTACCGACGTGCGCGACCTCGCCCCCGAGGACCTCTCCCGCCACGTCGGCATCGTGCCGCAGCGGCCGTTCCTGTTCTCCGGCACGATCGCCACCAACCTGCGATACGGCACCCCGGACGCGGACGACGCGGAGCTGTGGCGTGCGCTGGAGATCGCGCAGGCCCGCGACTTCGTCGAGCGCATGCCCGGCGGCCTGGACGCACCCGTGGCCCAGGGCGGCGGCAACCTCTCCGGCGGTCAGCGCCAGCGCCTGGCCATCGCGCGCTGCCTCGTGCACCGGCCCGGCATCTACCTCTTCGACGACGCGTTCTCGGCCCTCGACTACGCCACGGACGCCGCCCTGCGCGCGGCCCTCGCCCAAGTCACCCAGGACGCCGCCGTGGTCATGGTCGCCCAGCGCGTCAGCACCATCCGCCGGGCGGACCGCATCGTCGTCCTCGACGAGGGCCGCGTCGTCGGGAGCGGCACCCACGAGCAGCTGACCGCCGACAACGAGACGTACCGGGAGATCGTCTACTCCCAGCTGACCGAAGCCGAGGCCGCCTGACGGCCCCGCAGGACCTCGCCACGCGAACCGAAAGGCCGAACCCATGACCACCGGCACGCCTGCCGGCCCCGGGGCCGGCGGACACGAGCGGAGCACCGCCCCGCCGCCCGCACCACCCGGCCGCGTCCCCGCACCGGCCGGCCCCGCGGCGGCCCCCTCCGCGCGAACCGCCGCCCGGCCCGCGGCCGCGGGCAACGGCCCCGAGGACGCCCGCGGCGCCGGCCGCCGCCTGTTACGGACACTGCGTCCCGAACGCCACCTGATCGGCGCCACCCTGGCACTGGCCGCGGTGGGCGTGGCCCTCTCGATCCTGGGGCCGAAGCTCCTGGGCCACGCCACGGATCTGCTCGTCGCGGGCATGATCAGCCGCCGCTTCCCCGTCGGGACGACCACGGCCCAGATGCTCGACCGGCTGCACCGCGAGGGCCACGACTCCCTGGCGCACCTGGTGCGGTCCGCGAAGTCCACCCCGGGGCACGGCGTCGACTTCGACGCCGTGGGGCAGGTGCTCCTGCTGGCCCTGCTGCTCTACGTCGCCTCGGCGCTCTTCAACCTTCTCCAAGGCCGCCTGACCAGCACCGTCATCCAGCGCGCCATGGGCAGGCTGCGCGCGGACGCGCAGGCCAAGCTGGCGCGGGTGCCGCTCGCCCACTTCGACCGCGAGTCACGTGGCGAGATCCTCAGCCGGGTCACCAACGACATCGACAACCTCGGCCAGACGCTGCAGCAGACCATCAGCCAGGTCATCACCGCGCTGCTGACCATCGTCGGCGTCATGGCGGTCATGCTCACCATCTCGCCGCTGCTCTTCCTGGCAGCGCTCTCGACCGTCCCGCTGTCCCTGTACGCCTCCCGCGCCATGGCCAGACGTGCCCGCCCGCAGTTCGCGGCGCAGTGGGCCGCGACGGGACAGCTCAACTCCCGGGTGGAGGAGGCGTACTCCGGCCACGCTCTGGTCAGGACCTTCGGCCGCGGGGAGGAGACGGTGAAGGAGCTGGACGAGTGCAACGAGGCGGCCTTCGCCTCGGGGGCCAGGGCGCAGTTCGTCTCCGGTGTCATCCAGCCCGTCATGACGTTCACCGGCAACCTCGGCTACGTGCTGGTCGCCGTGGCCGGCGCGCTGAGGGTGGCGTCGGGCGCCCTCTCGCTGGGGGACGTGCAGGCCTTCCTGCAGTACTCCCGGCAGTTCTCGCAGCCGCTGAACCAGGTCGCCGGCATGGCCAACCTGCTGCAGTCCGGAATGGCCTCCGCCGAGCGGGTCTTCGCGCTGATCGACGCCGAGGAGGAGTCCGCCGACCCGGTGGCGGCGCGCCGGCCCGACCGGGTCCGTGGCAGGGTCACCTTCGAGGACGTCTCCTTCCGCTACGTCGCCGACGCCCCGCTGATCGAGAACCTGTCCCTGACGGTGGAGCCGGGTCAGACCGTGGCCATCGTCGGACCCACCGGCGCCGGCAAGACGACACTGGTCAACCTGCTCATGCGGTTCTACGAGGTCGACGCGGGCCGCATCACGCTCGACGGCGTGGACATCGCCACCATGTCCCGCGCCGACGTGCGGTCGGTCACGGGCATGGTGCTCCAGGACCCCTGGCTCTTCCACGGCACCATCGCCGAGAACATCGCCTACGGGGTGCGGGACCCCGAAGGACGGCAAACCGTGGAAGCCGCCCGTGCCACGCACGTGGACCACCTCGTGCGGACCCTGCCCGACGGCTACGAGACGGTGGTCGACGACGAGAGCTCCAGCGTCAGCGCCGGCGAGAAGCAGCTGCTCACCATCGCCCGCGCCTGGTTCACCAACCCGTCCATCCTCATCCTCGACGAGGCGACCAGCTCCGTCGACACCCGGACCGAGGCGCTCATCCAGCGCGCCATGGCCTCACTGCGCCAGGGCCGCACCAGTTTCATCATCGCCCACCGGCTGTCCACGATCCGCGACGCCGACCTCATCCTGGTCATGGAGTCCGGCAGCGTCGTCGAACAGGGCACGCACGAACAGCTGCTGGCGACCGGCGGTGCCTACGCCAGGCTCTACCAGGCCCAGTTCGCCGGGGTGACCGGCTGACCCCGCCGCCCCGGGTGCCCTCGGGGCGGCGGGCCGTGCCGCGTCATCCGGGCAGCCGCCCCGACGCCAGCGCCTCGGCCAGGGTCGGGGCGGCGGCGTCCTTCTCCGAGAGGACGGGCTCGATCCCCGCCGGCCAGGGGAGCGCCAGCTCCGGGTCGAGCGGGTGGACACCGTGCTCCCGCTCCGGCGCGTGCGGCGTGGAGCACAGGTACACCATCGAGGCCGACTCGGTCAGGGCCATGAAGGCGTGCCCCAGTCCCTCCGAGAGGTAGACGGCGGCATGACCGACGTCGTCCAGCCGGAGGGCCTCCCAGCGCTTGAACGTCGGTGAGCCGGTGCGCAGGTCGACGACCACGTCCAGCACCGCGCCACTGACGCAGGTGACGTACTTCGCCTGTCCCGGGGGCACGTCGGTGTAGTGGATGCCGCGCAGCGCGCCGCGGCGGGAGGAGGAGCAGTTGGTCTGGGCGACGTAGAGCCCGTGGCCGACGGCGGCGCGGAACTCAGCCTCGTGGTACCACTCGTGGAAGCTGCCCCGGCGGTCGTGGTGGACCTTCGGCGTCAGCTCCCAGGCTCCCTCGATGCTCAACGGACGCAAGATCCAGTACCTCCGCCAGGGAATCGGACAGGACGTCACGCCAGGGTCGCATGGGCGCGCCCCCCACGTGTGGCCAGCGGTGGTCCGCCAGCACGCTCCACGCCGGTCGGCGCGCCGGGCGGTCCAGTGCGGCACTGTCGGTGGGCCGCACCCGTTCCGGGTCCGCGTCCAGCAGCGAGAACACCGCCCGCGCCAGCCCGTACCAGCTGGTGTGGCCCGCGGCGGTGGCGTGGAAGACACCCCGGGCACGGTCCGCGGGCACTCCGGCCAGCAGGACCAGCCGCGCCGCGACCTCCTTCGTCCACGTGGGCTGCCCGTGCTGGTCGTCGACGATGCGCACCTCTCCGGGGGAGGCCGCCCGCTCGGCCATGGTACGGACGAAGCTGCGGCCGTGACGGCCGTAGAGCCAGGCCGTGCGGACCACGGTCCCCGCGGCGGGGAGTTCTTCGAGGACACCGCGCTCACCGGCGAGCTTCCCCCGGCCGTAGGCCGTGCCCGGACCGGTGCCGGCGTCCTCCGCGTATCCGGCGGCGGACGGCGGCCGTCGCCCGGAGAAGACGTAGTCGGTGGAGACGTGCAGCAGCCGGGCGCCGGCCGCGGCGCAGGCACGCGCCAGGTGGCGGGGCCCCTCGCCGTTGACGGCGTACGCCTCCGCCTCGTGTTCCTCGGCATCGTCGACGGCCGTCCACGCCGCGCAGTTGACGACGATCTGCGGCCGGTGGGCGCCGATCTGCTCGCGCACGGCCCGGGGGTCGGTGATGTCCAGTTCGTCACGGCGCGGGGCCACCACCTCGACCTCGTCCCGGGCCGCCAGCAGGGCCAGCAGGTCGTGCCCCAGCATCCCGCTGCCGCCGGTCACCAACCAGCGGTGCGGCAGCGGGCCGGCGGCCCGGCGGCCCCCGGGACCGGCCGCGGGGGTGGTGCCGTTCATGTCCGGGTCCCGCCCACGAGGTGCGGCTGCCACCAGGAGCGGTTCTCCCGGTACCAGGCCACGGTGCGGGCCAGCCCCGCGTCGAAGCCGTGTCTGGGCGCCCATCCCAGTTCCGACCGGATCCTGCCCGAGTCCACCGAGTAGCGCAGGTCGTGACCCGCCCGGTCGGCCACGTGCTCCACCCGGTCCCACCCCGCGCCGCAGGCGGCCAGGATGCGCTCCGTCAGCTGACGGTTGGTCAGCTCCGTGCCCCCGCCCACGTTGTACACCCGCCCGGCCCGCCCTCCGGCGAGGACGAGCATCAGTGCCCGGCAGTGGTCCTCGACGTGCAGCCAGTCGCGCACGTTCTCCCCGTCGCCGTACAGAGGCACCGGACCGCCTTCCAGGAGGCGGGTGGTGAACAGCGGAACGACCTTCTCCGGGAACTGGTACGGGCCGTAGTTGTTGGAGCAGCGGGTGATCCGCACGTCCATGCCGTGGGTGCGGTGGTAGGCGAGTGCGAGCAGGTCGGAGGAGGCCTTGGACGCGGCGTAGGGGGAGTTGGGCCGCAACGGCTCGGCCTCCGACCAGGAGCCGTGGGCCACGGACCCGTAGACCTCGTCGGTGGAGACGTGCAGGAAGGTCGTCGACGGCCGCGACCGCACGGCCTCCAGCAGGGTCTGGGTGCCCAGCACGTTGGTGGAGACGAAATCCGCCCCGCTGACGATGGAGCGGTCGACGTGGGACTCGGCGGCGAAGTGGACCACCGCGTCGTGGCCGTCCACCAGCCTTCTGACCAGTTCGCCGTCGCGGATGTCGCCGTGCACGAAGGCCAGCCGCCGATCGGCCGCGACAGGCGCCAGGTTCCTGCGGTCACCCGCGTAGGTCAGGGCGTCCAGCACGGTGACAGCCTCGGGCACCACCGCGCACTCCCGCGCCTGCGGGCCCAGGACGGAACGGACGAAGCACGAACCGATGAATCCGGCGCCGCCGGTGACGAGAATCCTCATGGTGTGATCTGCACCTTGCTGTGGTCGCCGAGCACGAGACGGTGGGCGCGCGGGGTGTGCAGGGCCCGCGAGACCTGCACGTCCTTGCCTATCAGCGACGCCTCTATGCGCCCCACCCCCTTGAGCGAGGAGCCGGCCAGCACGATCGAGAACTCGATCTCACTGGACTCGATCACACAGTTCTCGGCCACCGAGGTGGACGGGCCGACGTAGGAGTCGGTCACCACGGCGTCGTCCCCGATCACGGCCGGCCCCACGATCCGCGACCGTCGCACCCGCGCCCCGCGTCCCACCCGCACCCGTCCGATGATCTCGCTGGCCTCGTCCACCGAACCCTCCAGGCAGGGTTCGATGGTGTCCAGCACGGAACGGTTGACCTCCAGCATGTCGGGGACGTTGCCGGTGTCCTTCCAGTAGCCGGTGATGGTCGTCGAGCGGACCGTCAGGCCGCGGTCGACGAGTTCCTGGATGGCGTCGGTGATCTCCAGCTCGCCACGCCGGGACGGCCGGATCGCCCGTACCGCCTCATGGATCGCGGGGGTGAAGAGGTAGACGCCGACCAGCGCGAGGTCGCTGGCCGGCTCAGGCGGTTTCTCCTGGAGCCGCACCACCCGTCCCGTCGCGTCGAGTTCGACGACCCCGAACACGCTCGGGTCGTCCACCCGGGTCAGGAGGATGTCCGCGTCCGGCTTCTCCGCCTCGAACTTCCGCACCAGTTCATTGATTCCCCCCACGATGAAGTTGTCACCCAGATACATGACGAAGTCGTCCTGTGCCAGGTAATCGCGCGCCACCAGCACCGCGTGGGCGAGGCCGAGCGCCCGCTCCTGGCGAATGTAGGTGACCGTGGCGCCGAATGCGCGGCCGTCGCCCACAGCCGCCCTTATCTCCTCCTCGGTGTCGCCGACGATGATGCCCAGGTCCGTGATTCCGGCGGCCACCAGGGATTCGATGCCGTAGAAAAGCACTGGTTTGTTGGCCACGGGCACCAGTTGTTTGGCCGCGGTATGGGTGATCGGGCGCAGCCTGGTTCCGGTGCCGCCCGCGAGGACGAGTGCCTTCATACTGGGTTTCCCTTGTACGGGGGATCGGGGGGCGTGGGACGTCGACCCGGGCGTGCGGCGGCCGTCGACCCGGTCGGCCGTCAAGGGCCTCGCTCCGCCAGTGCCCGGGTCGCACGTGAGCGGAATGCTTCCTTCCGTACCTCGCCGACTGCTGCGAGGGGCGCCACGCCGCGATGATACGCAGCTCAGGACGGCCGGAGTGCCGGAGCGGCCCCCTGTTCCGCACCGCCGCGACCACTACTCTCCCCGCCCCCTGCCGCTAGGGGTGGCCTAGGGGGCCCTCCGGGTATGCGGCGCAAGCCCGCGGCTCGCAGTATGTCGGCGTGCTCCCAGTCGGTGGTGTGCCAGTCCACTGCTTCCCCCACTCGTGGCCGAAAGGGAACGTGCGTCATGGATCTCCTCGGTAGTGAATCCGCCTACCCCCTCGACAAAGTCGTCGACATCCTGCTGGTCGGCGGACCGGACGACATGCGGCATTCGGATCGCGAGCGGCGTGCCGCCATCGTCGACACCAAGATAAAAATCCAGCACTGCGGCGGCTACGAACACTTCCAGATGGAGCGTGGCCCAGGAGATCTGGACGGCTCTTCCCCGGTTGTCTTCCGCTGGTTCATGCGAACGAAGATCGCCGAGTAGCCCACCCGCGAAGAGCGGTGCACCGAAGGGAAACGTCATCTCCATGTCTCCGGCCGGAAACGACCGATGGATACGCTGTTTCGAACCGCGTCCGCGAAGCGGGCGCCGGCTCGTCTGCTTCCCGCACGCGGGCGGCTCGGCGAGCCACTACTTCGCCCTGTCCAGAGCACTGCCCGACACCGAGGTGCTCGCGGTCCAGTACCCGGGGCGGCAGGACCGGCACGCCGAACCCTGCGTCGACAGCCTGACCGGGCTGGCCGACCGCGTGCATGACGTCCTCCGCCGCCGGGCCGGCACGCCCTGCGCCTTCTTCGGGCACAGCATGGGCGCGGTCATCGCCTTCGAGGTGGCCCAGCGGCTCCAGCGGGAGGACGCGGCGTCACCCTCCCACCTGTTCGTCTCCAGCCGGCGGGCGCCGTCACGGTACCGGGAGGGCGCGGTCCACCGGCAGAGCGACGCGGGCGTCGTGAGTGAACTGCGGCGGCTGGGCGGCACCGACGAGCGCTTCCTGGCGGACGAGGAACTGCGCGCGGCGGTACTGAAGGTCACACGGGCCGACTACAAGGCGATCGAGACCTACCGGTGGGTGCCAGAACCGCCGCTGACCTGCCCGATCACCGCCCTGGTGGGCGACAGCGACCCCCACACCAGCCGGGACGAGGCGTCCGCCTGGGCGGCGCACACCACGGGCCCCTTCCGGCTGCACACCTTTCCCGGCGGCCACTTCTACCTCGACCCCGCCAGCCCGGAGGTGACCGACGTCCTCGCCACCGCCCTGGCCGGGACGGCGACCGGGGGCCGGCCGGAGCGGAGCGCGTCATGAGGTACGAGATCCTGGGCCCGCTGCGCGTCGTCGACGGCCACAACCACTCCTTCATCAGCGCGCAGAAGGTGGAGACCCTCTTCGCCGTGCTGCTCATCTGCGCCGAACAGATCGTCTCGCCGACGCAGCTGATGAAGGAGCTGTGGGGCGACCAGCTGCCGAAGCGGGCCACCGCGGGCCTGCACGTGTACATCTCGCAGCTGCGCAAGTTCCTCCACCGCCCCCACCGGCAGCAGAACCCCGTCGTGACCCAGCAGACCGGCTACGTGCTGCGCATGGGGACCGACACCCTCGACCTGCACACCTTCTCCGACCTCGCGGCGCAGGGGCGGGCGCTCGCCAAGGACCACTGCTACGAGCCGGCGGCCGACCGCTTCGAGCGGGCCCTGAGCCTGTGGCACGGACCGGTGCTCGCCAACCTGGGCAACGGCCCCATCATCGACGGGTTCACCACCTGGCTGACCGAGACCCGCATGGAATGCCAGGAGATGCTCACCGACGTCCATCTGCACCTGGGACGCCATCGCGAGCTCATCGGCCCGCTGTACTCACTGACCTGCGAGTACCCGCTGCGGGAGACGCTCTACCGCCAGCTGATGCTCGCCCTGTACCGGTCGGAGCGCAAGGCCGACGCCCTGCACGTCTACCAGCGTGCACGCCGGACCCTGAACGACGAGCTGGGCCTCGAACCGTGCCGTGCCCTGCGCGACCTGCACCAGGCCGTCCTCGCCGACGACCAGCGGCTCAGCCTGCTCGCCGTCTCCACCGCCGGCTGACCCGGGCCTCCGTCCTCCGCCCGGCCGAGCGGGGGGCCTGGGCGTGAACGACCGCGAACCACGGGCGTCGTTCGTCCGCCGGGCGCGTCAGATACCGCTGGGCAGGCGGGACTTCCAGGACGCGGCCCAGGGCGCCTTCCCGGGAAGTCCACCCGCCGCGTCCGCCGCGCACCCCGCGACGGACGCGGCGGCACAGCCCGCTGCGCGCGGCCTCGGCGGAGCCGCGCGCGGCGGGCGTCCGCGCGTGCGCCGCGCCCCGCCCGGTGCGGGCCGCGGCGCCGACGCGTCGGCCCTTAGCCACGGTTTAGTGCCCGCGCCGACCATGGCAGTGCGGCCGCCGGGGCCGTCGGACGGGCGGGAGGCCCGACCGCCTCAGAGAGGATCCGCATGGCCGCGCCCACCACCGAAGGAAGCGACCGGGAGACCGGGGAGACACTGCTCACCCTCCACCGGTCCGGTCGGCTCGCCGCCGAGTACCCCAGGGTCCGCGGACTGCTGGCCGGCTGCTCCGAGGCGGAGCTGCGGCGCGCCGGCAATCTGCTGTCCCGGCTGCGCCCCGAGGACGTACGGCAGGCGCACCCCGGGGTACCGGTCGTGTCCGTGGCCGTCACCGGCCACGGCACCCTCGCCCCGCTGGTGCCCGCCCTGACGGCCGAACTGGCGCGCCACGGCCTGCTGCTGCGCCCGCACCTGGCCGACTACGACTCCTACGTCTTCGACCTCTCCGACCCGGGAAGCACCCTGCGCCGCTTCGACGCGGACGTGGTGCTGTGCGTGCTCGATCCCGCCGTCGTACTGGACGAACTGCCCGTGCCGTGGACGCCGGAGGACGTCGAAAGGGCCTGGGACGAGAAGCTCGGCCTGCTGACCGGGCTCGTCACCCGCTACCGCTCGACCGGACGCGGCACCCTCGTCCTGAACACGGTGCCACTGCCCGCCCTCCTGCCGGCCCAGCTCCTGGAGCACCGTTCCCGGGCCCGTCTCGGCGCGGTGTGGCGGCAGGCCAACAGCCGGCTGCTGGAACTCGCCCAGAGCCACCCGGGCCTCGTCGTACTGGACCTGGACCCCCTGGTCGCCGAGGGTATCGCCGTCACCGACGAGCGGCTGAGCCAGTACGCGAAGGTGCACCTCGCGCCACCGCTGCTCGCCCGCTACGCCCGCGAGGTCGGCCACCTGGCGCGCCACCTCGCCGGCCGGACCAAGAAGGCCCTGCTGCTCGACCTCGACGGCACCCTGTGGAACGGCACCCTGGGGGAGGACGGCTTCGACGTCCTGCAGGGCGACCACAGCGAGCCCTTCCGCTTCCTCCAGCGCGTGGTCAGGCAACTCGGCTCGCAGGGCGTGCTCCTCGGCGTCGTCAGCAAGAACGACGTGGAACCCGTCCGGGCGGTGCTGCGGGAGCACCCGCGCATGGTGCTCCGGGAGGAGGACCTGGTCACGGTCGTCGCCAACTGGCGCCCGAAGCACGAGAACATCGCCGAGCTGGCCGGGACGCTGAACCTCGGCACGGACAGCTTCGTCTTCATGGACGACACGCCCGCCGAGTGCGGCCTGGTCGAGGCCGAACTGCCCGGCGTCACCGTACTGCGAGCCGGCGCCGAACCCGCCCACCACGTGGCGACACTGCTGCGGGACGGCTGGTTCGACACCCTGGTGCTCACCACGGAGGACCGCGCCCGTGTCGAGAAGTACCAGCAGGAGGTGGAACGCCGGGACTTCCTGCAGCAGTCCGCCTCCGTGGAGGAGTACCTCCGGCTGCTCGGGGTGCGGGTACGGCTGTCGCCCGTGGCACCGTCCGAGGTGGCGCGCGTCTCCCAACTGTCCCTGCGCACCAACCAGTTCAACATGACCCTGAGCCGGCTGCAGCCGGCCGACGTGGCACGGCTCGTCGCCGGCCCGGCCACCTCGGTGCTGGTCGTCCACGCGGCCGACCGCTTCGGTGACAACGGGCTGGTGGGTGCCGTGTTCCTGCGCCGGGCGGCGGACGTGGTGCACATCGACGGCTTCCTCCTGAGCTGCCGGGTGTTCTCCCGGGGCATCGAGCAGGCGTGCCTCGGCGCGATCCTGCGCCACGCGCGCGCCGCCGGCGCGACCGCGGTGGTGGGGGAACACCGCCGCGGCCCCAAGAACGGCGCCGTGCGGGACCTCTACCCGCGGCACGGATTCCGGCAGGTCACCGACGACGGCACCACCACGGTGTTCCGGCACGACCTGGACAGCGAGGATCCCCTACCGGTCCCCGCCCACCTGCAGTTCACCGACCAATGCGGAGGAGACACCCCGTGACGAGCATCGACGACTTCATCGCGATCATCCGAGACGAGATCGGCATACCGGTCGAGGCCGACGACGCCGGCCGCCACTTCGACCAGCTCCCCGGCTGGGACTCGGTCTTCCTCCTGCAACTCCTGACCGCCCTGGAACGCGAGACGGGCCGCCGCATCTCCCTCCCCGACGTGCTCGACTGCCCCGACCTCAAGAGCGTGTACGCACTGGCGACGGCGTCATGAACCCCACCCCCGTCAGCCGCTCCCGCCGGCACACCCTCTTCTTCCTCGACGCCGTCCGCAGGTTCGCCCCCGTGCACCTGGACACCGAGGTCGACATGACGGCGGTGCGCGGCCACCGCCGGGCAGCGCGGGCCCGCGGAGGCCCCCGCTACTCCACCGCCGCCTACGTCCTGCACGCGGCCGGACGCGTACTGGCCCGGCACCCCGAGGCGAACGCCGCACTGGGCGGACGCCTGTGGCCCCGGATCGCGCGCTTCCCGCACGTCAACGGCAAACTCACCCTCGACAAGACGCTGGACGGGCAGCGGGTGGTGCTGTCGACCGTGGTCCCCGGCCTCCAGCGGGCCACCCTCCAGGAGATCCAGCGGCACCTGGAGCAGTTCCGAGACGGAGACCCCGACACCATGCCGGAGTTCGAGCGGCTGCGCAGGCTGCACCGCGCGCCCCTGCTGATCGGTTCGACGGCCTTCCGGCTGGCCGCCGGGCGCCTGCGGGGACGCGACCGGCTGATGGGGACCGTGGCCGTCACCTCACTCGGTCACCGGCCGGTCGACGGCTTCCACTCGGTGGGCGGCACCACGACCACCCTCGGCCTCGGCCGGACCGTGGACCGCCCGGTGGTCCGCGACGGGCGCGTCACCGTGGCCCCCGTCATGCGGCTGTCCCTCACCTTCGACCACCGTGTCATCGACGGGGCCGAGGCGGCGGACGTGCTCGGGGAACTGAAGGAGCACCTGGAGGAGTTCCGGACGGACGCGGCCGACGAGCCCCCCACCACCCCGCCCGCGGCGGCCGTGCCCGAGGAGGTGTCGTGAACGACCTGGACGAGCTCCGGCAGTACATGATCGCCCACGCGCACGCGCAGCAGGTGTCCCGCTCCACCTACCGCCAGGTCCTGGAGCGCATAGACAACGACGACGACGGCAGCCCCGGCTCGTGGGCCGTCGAGTGGTCGGCCGCGGCCCGCGCCGAGGTACGGCGGGGGCGCCACCTGGACGCCGGCCACCTGTACAACATCGCCCGCTTCCCCTACGTCGACGGCCCCACCCGGCGGAGGGCCGCCGAGGAGGGGGTGCGCGCGTTCGGCCACTGGGCACGGGGGAAGCAGGGCATCCACCGGGAGGAGCTGCCCCTCGCCGCCGGCACCCTCGCCTGCTGGACCGCCGGCCTCTCCGGGAGCGGCCGCAGACCCCTGCTCCTGGCCATGGGCGGGATCGTCAGCACCAAGGAGCAGTGGGGAGCGGTGCTCGGCCATTTCCGGCGCCAGGGCATGGCCGTCGTGGTCACCGAGATGCCCGGGGTCGGCGAGAACACCCTCCCCTACGACAAGGACAGCCCCGGCCTGCTGTCCCAGCTCCTGGACACCCTGCGCGACCGGGCCGACGTCGACCACACCTACGTGCTGGCCATGAGCTTCAGCGGCCACCTCGCGCTGCGCTGCGCGCTGGAGGACCGCCGCATCCGCGGCATCGTCACCGCGGGTGCCCCCGTCGCCGGCTTCTTCGACGACCCCGGCTGGTTCGACGGCGTACCGCGCATCACCAAGGACACCCTCGGCCACCTGACCGGCGTCACACCCGAGGAACTCCCCGGTCACCTCAGGGACTGGGCCCTGACACCGCGGCAGCTGAGGTCCCTGGAGATACCGGTGCACTACCTGGCCAGCCTGCGCGACGAGATCGTCCCCCCGAGCGAGGCGGAGCTGCTGCGCACCCACGTGCCCCGGCTGCGACTGCTGCAGACGGACGACGTCCACGGCTCCCCGCACCACGCGACGCAGACCCGGTTGTGGTGCGCCCTGGCCATCCAGGAGCTCCGCGGTGCCCGAGGGCTCCAGGCCACCGCGCTGCGGGGCCTGCTCAGCCTCGTGCGCACCCGTGACCGGCTCGTGGACGTCGACGACTGAGCGAGGTCACGGAGGACCGGCCCCTCGCGGGCGCTCCTGGGGCGCTCCGGGTGGCGTGGGCCGGTCACGACGGCGGTGCGGGGAGTGCCGGTTCGCGCCGGCCCGCACATCCCGGCCGCGCCCGCCGGGAACCCCGCCGCGCCCCGGGGCACCCGCCCGGTGCCCGCTCCCGCGCCCCGCGGCCGGTACCTCCGGCGAGACGCGCGGGAAGGCCCTAGAACGCCTTAAGCAGCCCCCGGGAAAGTTGCAGCACGGTTTCTCAGCAGCGATGCGACGAAGGAACAGGATGGCGCATGAAACAGACCATTCCCGAGCTGCCGGCCTTCCCCGAGCGGTCTGACGACCCCTTCGCGCCGGCACCCCCCTACCCGGCGCTCGACCCCGACGTGCCGGTCTCCCGTCTCACCATGCCGACGGGGGAGAAGATCTGGCTGATCACCAGCTACGAGCTGGTGCGGCAGGTCCTGGCCGACCCGCGGGTCAGCGTCGACCGCATGCACCCCGCCTACCCGGTGCCGCTCGGCTTCCCCAAGCGGGAGATCATGCAGGAGGCCGCCCGGCGCATACCGGCCTTCCTGGGCATGGACCCCCCGAAGCACACCGCCCACCGCCGGCTCGTCATCCCCGACTTCACCTCCAAGCGCGTCAAGGAGGTGCGCGCACGCGTCCAGGAGATAGTCGACGACTGCCTCGACGACCTGGAGGCCGCCGGCAGCCCGGCGGACCTCGTCGAGTACCTGGCGGCACCGGTACCCACCCTCGTCGTCGGGGACGTCCTCGGCATACCGCCCGAGGACCGGTCGTTCATCGCCTCGCGCACCAAGACGCTCACCGTGCGCGACGGCGACGAGGCGGGCAAGCGCACGGCGCTGCAGGAGATGAACGAGTACCTCAGCGAACTGGTGGCCCGCAACGAGAAGGAGCCCGGACCCGGGGTGATCGGCAGGCTCGTCGAGAAGTACCGGGCCGCGGGCATGTACGACCGCCGGACCATGATGGGATCGGTCATGGTCATCCTCCACGGCGGCAAGGACGGCCCGGCCAACACCATCGCCCTGGGCACGGTGGCCCTGCTGCAGGACCCCGAGCAGCTCGCCAGGCTCAAGGCGGACCCGGCACTGTTCCCGGGGGCCGTGGAGGAACTCCTGCGGTTCTTCAGCTCCTCCGCCGAGGGCGCCTGCTACCGGGTCGCGACGGCCGACATCGAACTCGGCGACGTCACCATCCGGGAGGGCGAAGGGCTGCTGGCCTTCGTCAGCGCGGCCAACCGCGACCCGCGGGCGTTCGAGAACCCGGACGTCATCGACATCGGCCGCGACGCGCGGGGTCACGTCGGCTTCGGATACGGCGTGCACCAGTGCCTGGGCCAGCACCTCACCCGCCTGCAGCTCGACGTCGCCTTCTCCACGCTGTTCGCGCGCTTCCCGGACCTGCGCCTGGCCGTGCCCGCCGAGGAGCTCAAGTACAAGTTCGACAACAGCACCTACGGCATCTGGGAAGTACCGGTCGCCTGGTGACCGGGCCCGAAGGAGGGAAGTAAGGATGCGCATCACCGTCGACCACGACCGCTGCGTCGGCTCCGGGCTCTGCGCCATGGCCGACCCGGACTCCTTCACGCAGAGCGATGAGGACGGCACCGTCCGGATCCTCAGCCAGCCGCAGGGCGAGCCGGGCGAACCCGTCCGCAAGGCCGTCGACCTCTGCCCGTCCCGCGCCCTGCGGCTCGTCGAGTGACGGCAGACGCCCACCGCACGCGGTGGCGGAAAGGAAACCTCCATGGATGGCCCCGACATACACCTCCTCGCGGCAGGAACGCACCTCCCCGGACCGGCGCTGGACACCGCCACCCTGGTCCGCAGATTCGACCTGCCCGCGGTCTGGGAGCAGTGGATCGACACCTACGTCGGCACCCAGAGCCGGCACTTCTGCGTCGACATCGACACGGGTGAAGTACGCCAGACACTGGCCGACATGGGCGAGGCCGCGGCCGTCCGCGCCATGTCCGCGGCCGGGGTGCGCGCCGAGGACGTCGACCTGATCGTCATGGGCACGGCCACCCCGGACCAGCTGATGCCCGCCACCGTCAACCGGATCGCCGAACGGCTGGGCATCGACCGGGTGCCCAGCTACCAACTCCAGTCCGGCTGCACCGGCGCGGTGCAGGCGCTCAGCGTCGCCCACCGCATGCTCCGCTCGGGCCCCGAACGCAACGCCCTGGTGCTCGGGGCGGAGACCTCCGCCAAGTTCTTCGATCCGGCGGCCGACATCCGCGACCGCCCACCGGCCGAGCAGATCAACGGGCTCCTGTTCGGTGACGGAGCCGGTGCGCTGGTCCTCTCGAAGGAGCCGGGCCCCGCCTCGGCCGTACTGCGGGACGTCCACGTCGAACTGGTCGGGCTGGGGCGGGAACCGGGCCAGATCCTCGACTGGTACGGCAGGACCACCGGCGAGCGGCGGGGCATGCCCGTGGCCGAGGACTACAAGGCGATCGAGGAGACCGTCCCGAAGCTCGCGACGCAGACGTTCGAGCGCATGCTGGAACGCCTGGACTGGGACGAGACCGACCTCGACTACCTGCTGCCGCCGCAGCTCTCCGGCCGCATGACGCAGCGCATCACCGAGGGCCTGGACGCCCCGGGCGCCCACGAGATCAGCTGCGTCGCCGAGACCGGCAACACCGGCAACGCGCTGCCCTTCTTCCAGGTGGAGCGGCTGCTGCCCCGGATGGCGCCCGGCGACCGCGCCCTGGCCGTCAGCGTCGAGTCCAGCAAGTGGATCCAGGCCGGCTTCGCCCTCGAGAAGCCGGTCACCCCCACCCCCTCCCGCACGGAAGCGAGCGAGTGACCACGCAATGACGGAACAGCAGGTACGAGAGCTGATCGACGCGGCCACCAGAACGCCCGGCGAGATCGACGCCGCCATCGACCGTATCGGCCCCGCCACCGTCGCAGCCGTCCTCCTGGACGAGCTCGGCAGCCGGGCCGACATCGACGAACTCACCGACTACCCCACGATCGTCGTGGAGTTCGCCCTGTCCCACCGGGGCGAGACCGCGAGCCACACGATCACCACCGACAAGGGGCGCACCACCTGCGCACCGGGCCGCCCGGACGCCCCCGACGCCGTCGTCAGCCAGGAACTCGCGGACCTGCTGCGCGGCGTCTTCGGCACCCGGGGCGCGCGCACCAACCCCACCAGGTCCATCGCCTGGCACCACCTCGGCGAACCGCGCGCCATCGTGGGACCGCCGCACGTGTTCACCACCGTGCGCCGGCTGCTGCGGGGCAGCGAGCCGGTCTCCCACGACCTGTCGGAGCTGTCCATCCGCTTCGGCTCGGACAAGTGGGGCCTGCACTACTACACCCCGCACTACGAGAAGTACTTCACGCCCCTGGCCGACCTGGCCCTCAACATCCTGGAGATCGGCGTCGGCGGCTACTCCCACCCCGAGTGGGGCGGCGGCTCACTGCGCATGTGGAAGCGCTTCTTCCACCGCAGCATGGTCTACGGTGTCGACACCTTCGACAAGCAGGCCCACCAGCGGCAGCGCATCGGCATCCTCCAGGGCGACCAGTCCGACGTGGACTTCCTGGAGCAGGCGCTCGGCCGTACGGGACCGCTGGACATCGTCATCGACGACGGCAGCCACCTCAACAGCGACGTGCTCACCTCGTTCCGGTGCCTCTTCCCGCACCTCCGGCCGGGCGGCCTGTACGTCGTCGAGGACGTGCAGACGTCGTACTGGCCCGGGTTCGGCGGCAGCAGCGAGAACCTCGACGACCCCGCCACCAGCGTCGGATTCACCAAGGCGCTCGTCGACGGGCTCAACCACGAGGAGTTCGAGCCGGCCGAGGCCCGGACCCCCACCGCCACCGACCGGCAGATCGGCAGCCTGCACTTCCACCACAACCTGGTCGTCATCGAGAAGGCCCGCAACGAGGAGGGCGCGCTCCCCGTCTGGATTCCGCGCAGACCGATCGACCGCCGCTGACCGAGCGGACGGAACCGCGCACACGGGTGAGGCCGGGGCCACCAAGGCCCCGGCCTCACCCGTGTGTCCGGCCCGCCCCGGGCCGAGCCGGGCGGGACACCCCGTCCTCGGGACGCCCCGCCCGGCCCCCCGTCTCAGCCCGTGGGCGCGCCGAACCACCTCTCCAGCGCCGCCCGCAACCCGGACCGGCCGGTGGCCTTCGTGTCCGCCCAGGCGACCCGGCCGTCCGGACGCAGCAGCACGACCGCCGCGTCGATGCCCGCGCACGGACGCGCGGTGACGACGTCGAGCCGGTCGGCCCATCCGGCCACCACGTCCGCCGGCAGTTCCCCCTCCGACAGGTCGAGCAGCACCCCCCGGGCGCCGTGCAGCAGCCGCGCCACGCTCGTCGGACCCGCCTGCGTCTCCAGCGGATGGTCGGGCAGCCGCACACCCGTCAGCTCGTGCCCCGCCTCCCCCTCGCCGTCCTCCGCCGGCACCGGGTAGCGGTCCTGCAGGCCACCGCCCAGCTTCACGAAGTACTCGTTGACGTCCTCGAACTCGACGAGTTCGGCGAGCAGTTCACGCAGCGGCTCGGCCCTCTCCAGCGGGTGCAGCAGGAAGACCTGCGCCTGCGTGCTCCGGCAGGCCCGTGCCCCCGCGGGGTGCCGCTCACCGTGGTAGGTGTCCAACAGTCCCTCGGGCGCCCGGCCCCGCAACTCGGCGGCCAGCTTCCAGCCCAGGTTGACCGCGTCCTCCAGCCCGGTGCTCAGCGCCACGCCACCCAGCGGGAAGTGCACATGAGCGGCGTCACCGGCGAGGAACACGCGGCCCCTGCGGTACTCGGTCGCCTGCCGCACCGCGTACCCCCAGCGGTCCAGCCACTTCGGCTCGCCGATGTCCGTCTCCTGCCCGGTGATCCACCGGGCCCGCTCGCGCAACTCCTCCGCGGTGACCGGGGCCTGCCCGTCCGCGGGCGAGACACCGAACTCGCCCGTCAGCACCCGCAGCCGCACCTTCCCGTCGGCCGGCGCAGGCGTCTCTCCCAGCAGCATGCTCAGCACCCACGGCTCCGACGGGGAGACGATGAAGGAGCCGGCCGGGTGGAAGACGGGCTGCAGGTGCGCGAAGAGATTGCTGCCGATCTCGACCTCCACCTCGCCGTGGATGCCCCAGAACGGGAACTCCTCCCCGCTCTCCTCGAACCCCGCCAGGCCGCGCACCGCACTGCCCGCCCCGTCGCACCCGACGACGAACCGGCCGCGGACCTCCCGCCGCCCGGCCGGTGTCACACACTCCAGCACCGCACCGGCCTCGTCCTGCCGCAGCCCCACCACCTCGTGGTCGCAGCGCACCTCCACGCCCAGCTTCGCCAGCGCCTCCCGCAGGTGCGCCTCCAGCAGCGGCTGCGGCAGCCCGAAGGTGAACGGGTGCGGATCGCGGAGCCGTTCGGGGTCCAGCCACAGATACGCCCACTGGGCCGCGGGGAACTCGATGCCCCGCTCACCCAGCACGTCCATGAACCCACGCCGGGCGAGCAGCTCCACGACACCGGAGTTGAGGGCCAGCGCCGGCGCCTCCCGCGCCGTCCGCTCCACCCGGTCCAGCACCAGCGGGCGGACGCCCGCCAGCGCCAGCTCGTGCGCCAGCATGAGACCGACCGTGCCCGCGCCGACTACGACTACGTCTTCACTCATGTGCGGTTCTCCTCCAGGTTCGTCACAACGGATGGCTCGGCAGCGACGCCGTCACGCGGCCCGCTCGGTGCCGTGGAAGCGTCCTGCACCGTGCCGAGCAGGTGCTCGGTCAGGGCGACGGGTGTGGGGTGCTCGAAGACGTCGCGCGGCACCACGTGGGCCAGCCCCGCCTCCCGCAGCCGCTCCGTCAGTTCCAGAGCGGTGAACGACGACATCCCCAGGTCGACGAAGTTGCCGTCCTCCGCCACCTCCTCGGCGGACTCGTGGCCCAGCAGCGCCGCCACCTGCGCCCGCACGGTCTCCAGCAGGAGGCCGTGACGCTCGGCCGCGGAGGCTTCCCGCAGCCGCGACAACACCGCGGAGACGCCCCCGGACCCCCGCGCGGCCCCGCTGTGGCGCCGCGCCTCGGGCACGCCGAGGAACTGACGGACCCGTTCGGAGCCGATCCAGCCCGTCGCCCTCGACCAGTCCACCTCCGCGACCACCACGGAGCGCTCCGGGGCCGCAAGCTCCTGCTCGACCAGGGCCAGCGCCGCCGCGACGGGCACCCGCCCCAGACCGAAGCCGATCTCGCCCTCCGGCGACGACGCCTCCTCCGCCAGTGGTCCCAGGGCGATCCACGCCGCCGGCAGACCGGCGGCCCGGCGCCGGTGCACCAGCGCCTCCAGATACGCCTCGGCGGCGAACCCGTTGTCCTGACCGGGAACTCCCAGCACCCCCGCCAGTGAGGTGAGGACGGCGAACACGCGCGGCGGCGCGTCCCGGGTCAGCGCGTCCAACCGCTCCACGACCGCCGCGCGGGAGAGCTCCTCGTTCATCCGGGCCGGCTCCAGCGGCCCCGGATCGCGGTCCGCACGCCCGTCGGCCACGTGCACCACGGCCTCCAGCGGCGCACCTCCGGCAGCCGACGCCAGCGCCTCGGACAGGGCCTGTCCGTCGCCGGGCTCGCACCGCGCCACCGTGACCCCCGCCCCGGAACGCGCCAGCTCCTTCTCCAGGACCGCGAGCTGCGGGGCGTGCACGTCCTTCGCCGGCACCGGCAGCAGGAGGTGGCAGGCCCCGCGCTCGGCCAGCCACCGGGCGACGCGGGCCCCCAACGTCGTCGTCGCCCCGGTCACCACAGCGGTGCCCGACAGGCGCACGGCGTCGTCGCCGGGGACCCGCTCACCGGTGGCGCGCACGAGGCGCCGTACGAACAACCCGGACGCGCGCACGGCCAGACGCTCCTCGTGGCCGGCCGCCGACAGCACCGCGGCGAGCAGATCGAGGCACCGCTCCCCGGCCCGCGCCGGCAGGTCGACCAGCGCGGTACGGCGCGGCCGCCCGGCCCCGAGCGCCGTGACCGCCCCCCACACCTGGGCCTGCGCCGGGTCGGTCACCTGCTCGTCGGCGGTCACCGCCACGGCCCCGCAGGTGACCGAGAACAGCGGCGCCCGCACCTCCGCCCGGTCGAGGACACGCACCAGCGCCGTCGTCGAGACGACGCCGCGGGAGAGCGAACCGTGTTCGGGATGCGGTCGCGAGTCCAGCGACAGCAGCGACACCACCCCCGCCGGCGAGGGCGTCGCGGCACACCAGTCGCGCACCGCCGCGGCCGACTCCGCCGCGGCCGGATCCTCCCCGTCCGAGGCCGCCGGATCCAGGACGACGGTGGTGACCCGCGCACCGCGGGCCGCCAGGGCACGCGTGACCGCGGCGAACGGCTCCGCCGCGCCGCCGGCCCCGTCCCCGGCCCCCGCCGCGGCCCCCGCGGGCACCAGCACCAGCCAGGAGCCGCCGGTCCCGGCCGACTGGGGCGCCGGGGCCGGGGACCAGGCGAGACGGTAGTGCTGCCGCTCCTGCCGCCGCCACGCCGCGAGGGCGGGGAGCAGCGCGCGCAGCGAGGCACGCTCGGCGTCGCCGGCCCGCAGGGCGGTCGCCAGCGCCTCCGCGTCGCCCCGCTCCACGGCCTCCCAGAACCACGGACCCGCCGCCCCCCGCGCATCCTCCCCGGCGGGACCCCCGTCCTCCGTCTCGGGGTCCAGCCAGTAGCGCGCGTGCTGGAAGGCGTACGTCGGCAGGTCGACCGGCCGCCGCCCGGCGAACCAGGCAGCCCAGTCCACCGTCGCCCCCAGGGCGTGCGCCTGCGCCAGCGCCGCCGCCAGCGACAGCACCTCGGGCTTGCGGGCACGCACCGCCGCCACCGGCAGCGGGCCTTTCGGCAGGGCCGCCGAGGCCATCGGGGCCAGCACCGCGTCCGGACCGACCTCCACGTACACCCGCACGTCCGACTCGTGCAGCGCGCGCACGCCGTCTCCGAACCGCACCGTCGAGCGCACGTGCTCGACCCAGTAGCCCGGGTCGGCGATCTCCTCCGGACGCACCGGGCGCCCGGTCACGTTCGACACCAGCGTGATGCGCGGGGCGCCGAAGGCCAGCCCCTCGGCGACCGACCGGAACTCCGCGAGCATGCCGTCCATGTGCGCCGAGTGGAAGGCGTGGCTGACCTTCAGCCGCCTGACCTTCCTGCCCTGCTCCCGGAAGCGGTCGGCCGCCGCCCGGACCGCCTCCGCGTCACCGGACAGCACCACCGAGGCGGGCCCGTTGGCCGCCGCCACCGACACGCCCTCGGACGCGGCGAGCACCTCCCGCACCTCGTCCTCGCCGGCGTTGCGGACGGAGACCATGGCACCGCCGGGCGTCGCGAGGGCGTCCATCAACCGCGCGCGGGCGGTGACCAGGTGCACCGCGTCCTCCAGGGAGAGCACCCCCGCGACGTGTGCCGCGGTGATCTCACCCACGGAGTGCCCGATCAGGTGGGTGGGGCGCAGACCGTAGTGCGTCAGCAGGCGGTACAGCGCGTACTCGAAGGCGAACAGGGCCGGCTGGGTGTACCGGGTGTCGTCGAGGAGGGCCGCCTCCGCGCTGCCCTCCTCGGCATGGACGACGTCGCGCAGCGGCACGTCCAGTCGTCCGTCGGCCAGCCGGCACACCTCGTCGAACGCCTCGGCGAACACCGGGAACGCCTCGTACAGGCCGCGTCCCATGCCCGGCCGCTGCGCCCCCTGCCCGGAGAACATGAAGGCGATCCTCGGGCCCCGGGCCGCCCGGCCCCGCAGCACGCCGCCCGCCGGCTCCCCGGCGGCCAGCAGATCCAGCCCCCGCAGCAGCTCCTCACCGTCGGTGCCCACCACCACCGCCCGGTGCTCGTGGTGGGCGCGGCCGGTCGCCAGCGAGAAGCCGACGTCGGCCGGGTGCGCCTTCGGACGGTCGGTCAAGTACCGCCGCAACCGTGCGGCCTGGGCGCGCAACGCCTCCTCCGTCCGGCCGGACACCGGCCAGGCGACCACGGGCGGCGCCGCGGCGGCCGCCTCCGCCGCCGGCGCCGCCGCCTCCAGGACGAGATGCGCGTTGGTGCCGGAGATCCCGAACGAGGAGACACCCGCCCGCCGCGGCCGCCCCGCGTCCGGCCAGGGCACGGCCTCGGTCAGCAGGCTGACGGCCCCCGCCCCCCAGTCCACGTGCGGCGTGGGGGCGTCGACGTGCAGAGTCCGCGGGAGCAGCCCGTGCCGCAGCGCCATCACCATCTTGATCACGCCCGCGACCCCCGCGGCCGCCTGGGTGTGGCCCAGGTTCGACTTGACCGAGCCGAGCCACAGCGGCCGGCCGGGCGGACGCGACTGCCCGTAGGCGGCCAGCAGGGCCTGCGCCTCGATGGGGTCGCCGAGGGTGGTGCCGGTGCCGTGCGCCTCGACGACGTCGACGTCGTTCGGGGTGAGGCGCGCGTCGGCCAGGGCGGCCCGGATGACCCGCTGCTGGGACGGGCCGTTGGGGGCGGTCAGGCCGTTGCTGGCACCGTCCTGGTTCACGGCGGAGCCACGCAGCACGGCCAGCACCGGGTGCCCGTTGCGCCGGGCGTCGGACAACCGCTCCAGCAGCACCAGGCCGACCCCCTCGGCGAATCCGGCGCCGTCGGCGGCCGCGGCGAACGACTTGCTGCGACCGTCCGGCGCCAGACCGCGCTGCCGCGAGAAGTCGAGGAACACCCCGGGAGTGGCCAGCACGGTCACGCCGCCCGCCAGCGCCAGACCGCACTCGCCGTCGCGCAGCGCCCGCGCGGCCAGGTGCATGGCCACCAGCGACGACGAGCACGCGGTGTCCACCGTGACGGCCGGCCCCTCCAGCCCCCACGTGTAGGCGATCCGGCCGGAGGCCACACTGCCCGCCGTGCCCGTCCCCAGGTAGCCCTCCAGCCCCTCCGGGACGCGGTGCAACCGGGCGGCGTAGTCACCGTAGATCAGGCCCGCGAAGACACCCGTGGCGGAGCCCCGCAGATCACCGGGGTCGATACCGGCCCGCTCGAACGTCTCCCAGCTGGTCTCCAGCAGCAGCCGCTGCTGCGGGTCCATCGCCACCGCCTCGCGGGGCGAGAGCCCGAAGAAGGCCGGGTCGAAGTCGCCCGCGTCGTACAGGAATCCGCCCTCCCGTGCCACGGACTTGCCGTGCGTCCCGGGGGCCGGGTCGTACAACTCCTCGACGTCCCAGCCCCGGTCGTCGGGGAAGGCCGACACCGCGTCGCGTCCGGCGGCCACCAGGTCCCACAGGTCCTCAGGGGACCGCACCCCGCCGGGGAAGCGGCAGGCCATCGACACGACGGCGATCGGCTCGTGCCGCTCCGCTTCGGCCTGTTCCAGGCGCTTGCGTGTCTGGTGCAGATCGGCCGTGACCCACTTCAGGTAGTCCACGAGCCTTTCATCGTTGGTCGTCATCAAGCATCAGTCCTCGTGTGCCGGTTCGGTTGCCGCACGTGCCGAACGTCCCAGGTCCCGGTCGATGAAGGCGAAGATCTCGGCGGCCGACGCCGACCGGATCATCTCCGTCACGTCACCCGTCTCCTCCGGGCCCTCCGCCACCGCCCAGTTCTCCGCCATGGCCCGCAGCCGGCGCCCGATCTCCGCCCGCAGCTCGCCGGCCGGCTCGACCGTGCGCAACGCCGCCTCCAGGGCCTCCAGTTCGGCGAGCCCGGTGCCGGGCCCCGCGGTCCGCAGCAGCTCCTCGTGCACGTGTCGGGCCACGGCGGCCGGGGTGGGGTGGTCGAAGACGACGGTCGCGGGCAACCGCAGCCCGGTGGCGGCGGCCAGGCGGTTGCGCAGCTCCACCGCCGTCAGCGAGTCGAAGCCCAGCTCGCGGAAGGCCCGGTCCGGCTCGACGGCGTCCGGACCGTTGTGGCCCAGCACGGTCGCCACGTGCCCGCGCACCAGCTCCAGCAACGTCTCCCGCTGCGCCTCCTCGTCGAGCCCGGCGAGGCGGCGCAGCAGTGCCTCCGCCCCGGCGCCGGCCCCCGCCTGCCGGTCGGCACGAGGGGGGACGAGGGTGTGCAGCACCGGCGGCAGCACGTCGGCCTCCGCCATGGCACGGAGAGCCGGGAGGTGCAGCCGGGCGGCCAGGAGTGCCGGGGCCCGGGTGGCGAGCGCCGCGTCCAGCAGCGCGAGCCCCTGCTCCGAGGCCATGGGCAGCAGCCCGGTGCGGTTCATGCGGGCCAGGTCCGCGCCGTCAAGGGTCCCGGTGAGAGCGCTGGTCTGCTCCCACAGACCCCAGGCGAGTGAGGTGGCGGGGAGGCCGTGGGCGTGGCGGTGGGTGGCGAGGGCGTCGAGGTAGGTGTTGGCGGCGGCGTAGCCGCCCTGGCCGGGGCTGCCGAGGGTGCCGGCGACGGAGGAGTAGAGGACGAAGGCGGTCAGGTCGAGGTGTTCGGTGGCCTCGTGGAGGTGCCAGGCGGCGTCCGCCTTGGGCCGCAGGACCGTGTCGACACGCTCGGGTGTGAGCGAGGTGATCACGGCGTCGTCCAGCGCGCCCGCCGTGTGCACCACCGCGGTGAGCGGGTGCTCGGGCCCGACGGAGGCGATGAGGCGGTCCACCGACCGACGGTCACCGACGTCACACGAGGCGATGGTCACCTCGGCTCCGTGCGCGGTGAGTTCGGCCTCCAGTTCCAGGGCGCCCGGGGCCCGGCGTCCGCTGCGGCTCACCAGCAGCAGGTGCCGCACCCCGTGCTCGGCGACCAGGTGCCGCGCGACGGTGCCGCCCAACGTCCCGGTGCCGCCCGTCACCAGGACCGTGCCCGCCATGTGCGGCGGCCGGACCGCGTCCGGGGGCTCGGCCACCCGCACCAGGCGCGGCACACGCACCTCCCCCGCCCGGATCGCCAGCTGGAACTCACCCGCCGGCACGGCGGCTTCGAGCGCCGCTGCGAGGGCCCGCCGGGAGGCCTCGGTACCGTCGAGGTCGGCGAGGACGATGCGGCCGGGGTGCTCGGACTGGGCCGAACGCCCCAGCCCCCACACCGCGGCCGAGGCGAGACCGGTCACGTCCTCCCCGGCGTCCACCGCCACCGCACCCCGCGTGACCAGTACCAGCGGCGCGGCGCCCGCCGCCCCGGCGAGACGCCCCCGCACGGCCTCCAGCGCCCGGCACAGCACGTCCCGCACGGCGTCACCGCCGGCTGCCGCACCGTCCCCGCCGATCTCCACGACGTCCAGCCCGTGCCCGTCGGCACTCGCCCGGACGGCGGCCGGCACGGCCAGCGGAGTCCACTGCACGCGATGCAGCGAGCCCGCGGCGGCACCGCCCGCCGCAGCGGCGATGCGGCGCCGGTCGACGGGACGGACCGTCAGCCCCTCGGCCGTCAGGACCAGGTTGCCCGCGGCATCGCTGACGCGCACGCCGATGCTGTCGGAGTCGGAGACGGTCAGCTGGGCCCGGAGCGGACCGCCGGCGGTGCCGTGCACCGACACGCCGTTCCAGGCGAACGGCAGCCGCAGCTGTCCGTCCTGGTCGTCCGCGGTGGCCATCAGGGCGTGCAGCGCCGCGTCCAGCAGCGCGGGATGCACGCGGTGCCCGTCGACGTCGAGGCCCTCCGGTGTCTCCACCTCCGCGTGGACGGCGTCGTCCCCCCGCCACGCGGCACGGAGCCCCCGGAAGGCGGGACCGTAGTGGTATCCCTGTTCGGCGACGCGCTCGTAGAAGCCGGCGAGCGGGATCTCGCTCGCCCCCGCGGGCGGCAGGCCGCCGGCCGGCTGGTTCGGTTCCGCGGTGGCCCGGACGGTGAGACTGCCGGCCGCGTGCCGGGACCACGGGGCGTCCTCGTCCGACCCGGCCGGCCGGGAATGGACGGTCACCGGCCGCCTGCCCTGCTCGTCCCTGGCTCCCACGGTCACCTGGAGGTCGTGAGCCGTGCCCTCGCCGAGTACGAGGGGTGTTTCGAGGGTGAGTTCCTCGATGTGGGTGTGGCCGGTGTGGTGGGCGGCGTGGAGGGCGAGGTCGAGGTGTGCGGTGCCGGGGAGGATGACGGTGCCGGCGACGGCGTGGTCGGCGAGCCAGGGGTGGGTGGTGAGGGAGATCTGCCCGGTGAAGGTCGTGCGGTCACCCTCGGCGGACTCCAGGACCGCGCTGAGCAGCGGATGGCCGGCGTCGGCCTGGCCCAGGCCCGCGGGGTCGTGGCTCTGCGCGGCCGGCGGCCTCAGCCAGTACGACTGGCGCTGGAAGGCGTAGGTGGGGAGGTCCGTGGTGGTGTGGTGGGTGGG
>NZ_LBDA02000080.1 GCF_000980885.2 Streptomyces malaysiense
CCCCTTCCTCTCCCCTTCCTCTCCACTCCTCTCCTCTCCTCTCCCGCTCCGGTCATCCGCCCGCCCCTCCGGTAAATCTGACTTAACCGTCCTGACCAGCATGTTTGTGGATCTTTGCGGGTTCTGAAGGATTCCTGAACCGGTTCCCGACAGCTGCTTGCGCAGTCTGGTGGACGGATACCCACAGGTGTGGCCGCGAGGTGCCGAGTGCTTCACAGCGGCACACCGATGGCCGAGGAGGAACCATGTCCCACCCCGACCAACCCACGTCGGCCGGTTCCGTGCGTCGCCGGGAACGCGGACTGCGTCGGGTCGGCAGCACAACCCGCTGGGTGGCCGTAGCGGCCGCGGCCGGCTCCGTCACGCTTGCCACCGGGTACGCACACGCCTTGCCCGGGAAGCCCGTCCCCGTGAGCCCTTCCCGGCCCGCGACGCCCGCACCGGCAACCGCGTCCCCCGCGCCCGGACCCGGGTCGGGCGCGCCCACCGCCCCGCCCTCCCGCACGGCTCCGCACACGACCGCGCCGAAGCGGCCGACGACCCCCGTCGCGCCGTCGGCCACACGTCCGGCGGCCCCGGCACCCACTGCGACGAAGCCCCCCACTCCGACGCCGCAGCCGTCGCACACCACGTCGGGTGCGTCATGACCCCCGCGGCCACGGGTCCGGCCTCGGTCTCCTTCCCCGCGCTGGGGACCACCGCCTCACTCCTCGTCACCGATCCGGACGCGATGGACGCGGCCCGGCAGGTGCTCGACTCCGAACTCGCCGCCATCGACGCGGCGTGCAGCCGCTTCAGGACCGACTCGGAACTGTCGCGTGCCAACGTGGCTGCGGGCGGCGCCGTTCACACGAGCGCCCTGTTCGCGGAGGCACTGGACGTGGCGCTGCACGTGGCGGAGGCGACCGAGGGCGTCGTGGACCCCACCGTCGGCACCGCCGTGAGCGCGCTCGGCTACGGCGTCACGTTCGCCGCGCTGCGCCCGCAGGACCTGGGTCCCGTGAGTCCCGCCGGACGGTCCCCGGGGTGGCGGGCGGTGGAATGGGACCGTGCGGCCAGGCGGCTGCGGCTGCCCCCGGGCGTCGCACTCGACCTCGGCGCGACCGCCAAGGCCCTCGCCGCGGACCGTGCCTCGCGCAGAGCCGCCGAGGTGACGGGCTGCGGCGTCCTGGTCAACCTCGGCGGGGACATCTCCGTCGCGGGCCGGGCACCGCTCGGAGGCTGGCGGATCGCCGTCGCCGACGACCACGCGGTACTCGGCACCGGGACCCTGCCCACGGTGAGCATCGCCGAGGGCGGACTCGCCACCTCCGGCACCACCGTGCGGACCTGGTGCCGCGGTGGACGCCGACTGCACCACATCGTCGACCCCGCGACCGGTGACATACCCGCCCCGGTCTGGCGGACCGTCAGCGTCGCCGCCATGAGTTGCGTGGCCGCCAACACCGCCAGCACCGAGGCCGTCGTCCTCGGCGCGGCCGCCCTGGGCCGGCTGCGCCGGACGGGGCTTCCCGCGCGGCTGGTACACGTGGACGGAACAGTCGAGCGAGTCTGCGGCTGGCCCGAGGACAACCTGGGAGACACCCGATGACCGGACTCGTCCCCCTCGCCGCCGGCCCCAGCCCGCTGTGGTACGCGACCCGGGCCGGCGGAACCGTCGCCCTGGTGCTGCTCACCGCGACCGTCGCGCTCGGTATCGCCGTGGGCGGCCGGTACACACCGCGGCGGATCGCCCGCTTCGAGGTGAGCGCGCTGCACCGCAACCTGTCGGTGCTGACCCTGGCCTTCCTGGTCCTGCACATCGTCACCGCGATCCTCGACAGCTTCGTCCACCTGGGCTGGCTGGTGACGGTGGTGCCGTTCACCGCCTCGTACCGGCCGTTGTGGCTGGGCCTCGGCACGGTCGGCTTCGACCTGCTGCTCGCGGTCGCGGCCACCAGCGCGGTGCGGCTGCGCATGGGGCAGCGGCGGTGGAAGGCCGTGCACTGGCTCGCCTACGCCGCCTGGCCGGTGGCGCTCTTCCACGCCGCCGGGACCGGCACCGATACCCGGCTCACGCTGCAACTGGCCCTGTACGCCGTATGCGTAGCTCTCGTCGTCGCCGCCGTCTGGTGGCGGTTGTACCGGGCGGGTCCGGGCCGGGTCGCAGTACGGCTCTGGGCGGGCGCCACCGCGCTGGCGGTGCCCGTGGTGCTGGCCGCCTTCATGAACTCCGGTCCGCTGCAACCGGGTTGGGCCCACCGTGCGGGAGGCGTCACCCCTGCGGCCACCGGCACCGTACACCCGGCGCCCGCACCGGCCGATGACGAGGGAGGACCCGAATGACCGACGCGGTGATCGACGGACGGACAACCCCGCAGGCCGGCGTCGGGCGGGAGGGCATGCTGGGCCCGTACGGTTCCCGGCTGCTGCACGGCTGGTACGCCACCGGCGGCGCGGCCGACCTGGACGAGCACCTGCGCCGGTACGGGCCGCCCCCCTTTCCGCGTACCGCCGACGCGGCCGACCGCCTGGTGCGCGCGGTGGAGGACGCCGGGCTGACCGGCAGGGGCGGCGCCGCCTTCCCCACCGGCCGCAAGCTGCGCACCGTCGCCGCCGGCAAGGGAACCGCCGTGGTCGTCGCCAACGGCATGGAGAGCGAACCGGCCAGCCGCAAGGACGAGACACTGCTCGACCTCGCCCCGCACCTGGTGCTGGACGGCGCCGCGCTGGCCGCCGCCGCGGTCGGCGCCGACGTGGCGCACCTGTGCCTGCCCCGCACCAGGCGGGACCAGGCACGCGCTCTTCGCGAAGCCGTCGAGGAACGCCGGAGGCCGGGCCTCGACCCGGTACCGGTCCTGGTGCACGAACTGCCCCACCACTACGTCTCCAGCGAGGAGACGTCCCTGGTGCGATGGCTGAACGGCGGCGATGCCCGCCCGCTGGCAACCCCGCCGCGCCCCTTCGAGAAGGGAGTCGGGCGGCGTCCCACCCTGATCGACAACGTCGAGACCCTCGCCCACCTCGCACTGATCGCACGCTACGGTCCCGGCTGGTTCCGGGGCGCCGGGCGTCCCGACGCCGCGGGCACCACGCTGGTGACCCTCTCCGGCGCGCTGCGCACCCCGGGCGTCTACGAAGTGCCGATGGGCCGACCGCTCGGTGAGGTACTGGACATCGCCGGGGGAGCCGCGGAACCACTCGGATCCGTCCTGCTGGGCGGCTTCTTCGGCAGCTGGCTGCCGGCGGGAGGGGCGCTGCGCGTCCCGTTCGCCAAACAGGACCTGGCGGCCCTCGGCGCGGGACCCGGTGCCGGAGTGATCGTGGCGCTTCCCGCCCGCGCCTGCGGTCTGGCCGAGGCGGCCAGAGTGCTCGGCTACCTCGCGGCGCAGAGCGCACGGCAGTGCGGACCGTGCCGACTCGGGCTGCCGGCCGTCGCCGCGGACTTCGCGGACCTCGCCTGGGGACGTCCCGGCTCGGAGTCGCTGTGGCGACTGGAGGACCGTGCGGGACTGCTCGCCGGGCGCGGAGCCTGCCGGCACCCTGATGGCGCGTCACGCTTCGCGGCGACCGCCCTGCGTGTCTTCGCCGACGACGTACGGCACCACCTGAGCTTTGGGCCGTGTGCGGCGGCCGGCGACGAGCCCGTACTGCCGGTTCCGGACGCACCGGCACCCGACGAGCGGGAATGGAGGTGAACGGCATGGCCGGCACGTACTCCCTCGGAATCGACCGCATCGCATGCGACGGCTACGGCCTGTGCGCCGAACTCCTGCCGGAACGAATCGAGTTGGACGAGTGGGGCTACCCGGTCGTGGCGTCGGCCCCCCTCGCCGGTGACGCCCTCAGGCACGCGCGGCGCGCGGTGGCCGCGTGCCCGGCACTGGCACTGCGCCTCGACCGGGCAACCGAGCGCGTTCCGGACCGGCAGCCCGCCCAGCGGACGTGAACCAGTTCTTAACCCCGCGTCAGACATACTTCTGCCCGCTCCGGCGCACAGCGAGGGAGCGGGCAGGACCGCACTGCCAACCGGGCCGGCGGGGCCTGATCATCAGGAGGACGGACGAGTGACCGTGATCGGCGGCAGGACACCCGTGGACGCTTTGTCCGGGCCGCCCACCGTGCCGTCCGACGGCCCGGTGGCCATGCCGTCCGGCGGCCCGGAGGGGAACGAGCGGCTGACCGCGGCGACCGGTGCGGTGCTGCTGGTCCTGTTCGCCGTCGAGGGCGTCACCATCCTCTTCCTCGGCCAACTCCTCACCCTGCACTTCTTCATCGGGTTGCTGCTGACCGGCCCGGTCTGCCTCAAGATCGGATCGACCGGCTACCGGTTCTACCGCTACTACACCGGATCGCCCGCGTACCGCCGCAAAGGGCCGCCCGCACCGCTGTTGCGCGTGCTCGGCCCGCTGATCGTCGTCGCGAGCATCGCCGTCCTCGGTACGGGAGTGACGCTGGCTCTGCTCGGACGCGATACCGGGCCCGTCCCTGTGCTCCTGCTTCACAAGGCCAGCTTCATCTGCTGGATCGCCGTGACAGCCGTGCACGTCCTCGCCTACCTGTGGCGCCTGCCACGCCTCATCGGCGCCGACCTGCGCCGCCATCCCGCGCGCCACGGGATCACCGCCCCGCGGCGCGTCGTGCGCTGGTCCCTGCTGGCGGCCGCGCTCGGCGCGGGACTGGTCGTCGCACTCGCCGGAGTCCACCTGGCCTCCGCCTGGACCGGATAGCCCCGCCCGCGACAGGGGCCGGGCGGTCGCCGATCGGCTCGGTGCCATGATCCGGGATGGTGGGGAAGCGGCCTCCGGCCCCGACGGGAAGGGTGCTGCGGGCCCGTGGTGGCACGCCTGTGACACGACCCCTGAAACGCCGCAGGGCCGGCCGAGGAGGAAACCCCTCCCGGACCTGACCTTCTCTCCGCGCCCCCGGCAGGACTCGAACCTGCGGCACCCTGAGCACTGGCGGGCTGATCACGCGGGGAACGGCGTCGGTGGCTTGACCCTCTCCTTACGTCAGGCTTGAGGCTGTACGCCGATGAAAGGTCAGGTGGATGAGCTACTCCGTGGGACAAGTCTCGGCCTTCGCAGGTGTGACGGTACGTACGCTGCATCACTACGACAAGGCAGGGCTGCTCTCGCCCGGCGACCGCAGCCGCGCCGGCTACCGGCTTTACAGTGACGCCGACTTGGTCCGTCTCCAGCAGATCCTCTTCTACCGCGAGCTCGGATTCCCCCTCGACGAGATCGCCGCGATCCTCAGGGACCCGCTGTCGAACGCCCTGGAACATCTACGCGCCCGGCAGCGGCAGTTGAGTGAGGAGATCGCCAGGCTGCGACGGCTGGCCGAGGTGGCGGAGCGGGCGATAGAGGTCCAGCAGACCGGGGTGTTCCTGACTCCCCGGGAACGCTTCGACGTCTTCGGCGAGATCACATTCGACCTGAGCTATGCCACCGAGGCGGAGCTGAAGTGGGCGCAGTCGGACGGACAGCGGGAGGCGATGACGCGCGCGGCTGCCCACACCAAGAACGACTGGCGGCAGCTCATGGGCGAGGCGGCTGCCTGGCGCGCGGAGCTGCTCGCGGCCTTCGACGAGGGGGAGCCGTACGACGGCGAGCCGGCCATGGACCTCGCCGAGGAGCACCGCCTGCACATCTCACGGTGGTTCACCTCCTGCCCACCTGACATGCACCGGCGCATCGCGGACGACTTCGTCGCCGATCCGCGCGCCTTCGCCCTGGTCGTACCGCCGTCTCAGCAGCGCCCAGGCCTGGCCGCCTACACGTGCAAGGCGGTCCACGCCAACGCGGCCCGCCACGCCGCCGGCCGTACCGATTCCGAGGAGAACCGATGAGGATCCTGATCGCCGCAGCCGGATCACGCGGCGATGTCGCGCCCTACACGGGCCTGGGCGTAGAACTGCGCCGGGCCGGATACGACGTGGTCGTCGCCACCGCGGATACTTTCGCGCCCCTCGTACGCGAAGCCGGGCTGCGATTCCGCAGTCTGCCCGCCGACCCGCGGGGGCATGGCGGCGTGTCGGGCAAGCGTGAACTGATGCGTACCGCCGCCGCGTTCATCACCGAACTGGGCCAGGGGTTTGCCGACGCGATGGCCGACGGCCCGGATCTGCTCCTGCTGCCGACCACCACGGCTCCGCTGGGCTGGCATGTCGCAGAGGCCACGGGCACGCCGAGCATCGGTGTATACCTCCAACCCGCCGCACCGACCGGCGACTTCGCGCCCGTCGTCTTCGGCTCTCGCTCGCTGGGCCGTCCCGCCAACCGGATGGCCGGGCGTTTCGCTCTTCGCATGGCCGACCGGGTCTTCGAACAGGCGGTGGTGAAGCTGCGTCACCGCCTCCAGCTGCCTCCGGCCTCCGCCTCCGCTGTGCGCGGCCGGCAGGAACAGGCGAACTGGCCCATCCTGCACGGCTTCAGCACGGCACTGGTGCCCCGCCCCTCCGACTGGCGCCCCGGCCTGGAGGTCGTGGGCAACTGGTGGCCCCATCACGATCCGTCCGACCGACTCCCCACGGATCTGGAGGACTTCCTTCGTGCCGGACCCCGGCCCGTCCTCATCGGCTTCGGGAGCATGGCGGCCGGCGAGGGGGAACGGCTGAGCGAGCTCGCCGTGCGAGCCGTGCGCCGCGCCGGGCTGCGCGGCATCCTCCAGGCCGGCAGTGCCGGGCTCGCGGCCGACGGCGACGACGTGCTCGGTATCGGGGACGTACCGCACGCCCTGCTGTTCCCACGGTTGGCTGCTGTGGTCCACCATGCGGGGGCCGGCACGTCGGCGGCCGCGTTGCGCGCCGGAGTGCCCGCGGTCCCCGTGCCGGTGACTGCCGACCAGCCGTTCTGGGCAGGACGGCTTGCTGCCCTCGGCGCCGCCACCGAGCCGATCCCCTTCCGATCCCTGACTGCCGAACGGCTCGCCGACTCACTCGACCGGGTGGTCAGGCAGCAGGCGTACACACGAGCCGCCGAGAGAGGCGCGCAACACATGGTGACCGAGGACGGACCGGGCGAGACCCTCAAGGCCATCCGGCAGCTGGTGAGATTCGGCTAGGGTCTTTCGTTCGGAGCCTGGGCGGTGGTGACGAGGGTGACGTGGTGGTGCCGGCACGGCCCGGCCGACGTCGGCCCACCGCGGCCAGGACTCCTGCGGCACGGTCTGCGCGACGTCAGCCGAACCGAGCGTCCCGTAGGCGACGGTGAACAGCAGGCCGGCTGCGACGGGCGACGAGACGGGCCCTCGGTCACGCCGTCGATGCCACGTCGGACTTCTCCGGGCGCTTGGCCAGCGGAATCTCGCAGGCATCGGAGAAGCCCTGCGACGTGACCCCGTTCGCGTTGTTGTTCCTGGTCGCCATGTTGACAAAGGCTATGTATGCGGTGAGTTCGACCATCGCCGCCGGGCCAAGCTGGTCGAGCAGGCTCGCGTACAGCTCGTCGGTGACGGTCGGCGGCGTGTTCGTCATGGCCTCGGCGTACTCGAGGACGTCCCGCTCCAGCGGGGTGAACACCTCCGACTCCCGCCAGCGCGGCACCTGGCTCGCCTTGGCCAGGTCCAGGTTCTGGTTCTGCACTTGGAAGTAGCCGACGTCGAGGCACCAGCTGCAGCCAACCTGTGCCGCGACGGCCATGTGCGCGAACGACTTGAGACTCGCGTCTGCCGCGTCCCACGCGCCCACCTCGCCGCCGAACTCCATGTTGGACGTGGCGACCTTGGGGCTGTGCCACGTCACCTCGACGGGCTCGGGCACGGCACCGAACTGTTTGATCATGTTTTCGGCGAGCTCGGTGGGAAGCTCCGCCTTCGGAACGCGCAGCGTCATGCTGTCCTCCGTGTAGATGTGTTTTGTCGTGTAGATGCGTTTTGCCTGCCATGGAGACATCGCAGGAACCGCGGATGTGACTACCGACGTGCCGGCTGGGCGTCGTGCGGCTGTTCCGCGGATCGGCGGACCCGTTGCGCTTCGCGGAGAATCGCCCAGGCGTCCGCCACCGGGCCCATGTGCTGGAGCTTGTCGGGGTTGATGACGGTGCGGATGGCCTGGATCCGGCCGTCGAGGATGTCGAGCGCCCAGGTGCCGAGGATCTTGCCGTCCCGTGCGCGGAGGACCGCGCCGGGCTGGCCGTTGACCTCGTGCAGTTCCACGACGCCGCCCACCCCGGTGAACAGCGGGGCGAACACGGCGACCCGGCGGGCCACCATGTCGATGCCGAATGCGCCTTCCTCGCCCCACAGCGGGGCCTTGCCGCCGCCGTCGCCGATCATGTGCACGTCGGCGGCGAGAACTTCCCGCAGCGCGTCGACGTCTCCCTCGCGGAAGGCGTCGAAGAACCGTTCGGCGAGTTCCTCGCGCTCACGCCGGTCGGCTTCGAACCGGGGACGGCCCGCGTCCATATGACGGCGCGCCCGCACGGCCAGCTGACGGCATGCCACCTCTGAGCGGTCCAGCGCCGATGCGATCTCCGGGAAGCCGAAGGCGAACACCTCACGCAGCACGAAGACCGCCCGCTCAAGCGGGCTGAGCCGCTCGAGCAGCAGCAGGGCCGCCATCGACAACGAGTCGGCCAGTTCGGCCGAGCGCTCCGGGTCCTGGTAAGGATCGGCCAGCAACGGTTCGGGGAACCACGGTCCGACGTACTTCTCCCGTCGTACGCGAGCCGAGCGCAGGACGTCGAGCGCCACCCGGGTCACCACGGCCGAGAGGAAGGACTTGGCGCAGGCGGGTCGCGTCGCGGAGCACTCCCAGCGCAGCCAGCTCTCCTGGACCGCGTCCTCGGCCTCGCTCACGCTTCCCAGGATCCGGTAGGCGATGGAGAACAGCAGCGGACGCAGCTCCTCGAACTCCTCGGTCCGCGTCATGCCAGCTCCTCCTTGAAGCCCTGCCGCCACGACGGGTAGCGCAGTTTCCAGCCGAGTTCGCGCTTGGCCTTGGCGTTGGAGAAGCCGCGTCCCTCGGTCATCATGAGCACCGCCACCTCGCCGGCGAACAGCTTCGCCAGCCATATGGGCACCCGCATCGGCTTCTTCGCGCCCGCGCACGAGGCCAGGTACGGCAGCCAGTCGTTCGCCGGGACCGGCTCGTCGTCGACGATGTTGAAGACGCCTCGCGCCTTCTGCTCCACCGCCAGGACGGTCGCGCTCGCCGCGTCGTCGAGATGCACCCAAGAGCTGTAACCCGTAGCGCGCCCCACCAAAGGGAACTGCCGCCTGCGGATCAGATCCACCTGGTCGTCGGTGGCACCCGGCCCGTAGAACCCGCCGTAACGCAAGACCGCCCCGCCAGCCTTGAGGACCACCTCCTCGACGTGGCGAACCGCCGCCATTCCCGGAGCGGCGGACGTCCCCAGCAGCGGGTCCGTCGGGTCGTCCTCGGTCTTCACCCAGCCGCCTTCACGGATGCCGTTCCCGTTGGCGTAGCCCTGGGCGACGACATGGGGTACTCCCGCCGCTTCGGCGGCGGCCAGCAGGTGATCCGTCCCCTCGGTCCGCAGCCGGTTGGTGGTGGCGAACCAGCGGTCCATGTGCTTGAGGTCGGGCTTGCCGGCGTGCGCCAGGGAGATCGCGGTCATCTGGTGCACGATCACGTCCGGCCGGGCTCGGGCCACCGCCTCGCGGACCGAAGCCGCGTCCAGGCCGTCCATGACGGCTCCTTCCGCCCCCAGCCGCTGCAGCAGCGGCAGCTTGGCCGCACTCGTCGTCGTCGCGGTCACCTGGTGCCCGCGGGCAACGAGTTGCGGAACCAGCCGCCGCCCCAGCACCCCGGTTCCGCCTGCCACGAAAACCCGCATGACCATCACCTTCCGCTTCGGACCCGTATCTCTGCCACCCGAGACGAGACAGACCCGCTCCCTGTGACATCGGCGGCGAAGCCGACCTCAGAAGTACCGCGGCGGCACGGCTACGGGTCGATCGCCCCGCCCACCGTCGGACGGCGTACCCCCGGTCCCGGAGCGTTCCGCCTCGCCTGCCGGTACGCGGCCCGGAACCCGCAGGCCCCAGTCGTTCATCAGTCCGTCGAGCAAGGCGCAGGCGCGCCGCGGAGCCACCGCGGGCATTCCCGCTTCGCGGGCAGCGTCAGCCGCGGTGCCTGTCCGGGCGGGGGAGGGGTGGCAGGAGTCGGCGTACGTCTTCACCACCCGCACCGGGCGTCCGGTCGAGCCGCGGAACGTCTACCGTTCTTTCATCCGGGCCGCCGAGTCCGCCGGCCTCCGCGTGATCCAGCTGCACGACGGCCGACACGGCACCGCGTCCCTCCTCACGGCGGCCGGAGTCGCGTCCCGTGTCGTGCAGGACACGCAAGGTTGGGCCGTGAGCCGCATGGACCGGCTGCTGCGGGGGTGCCCCGGTCACCAGTGCCCACCCGGTGTTGAAGTCAGAAGTAGATGTCAAAGGCCCCGGACCATGATCGGTCCGGGGCCTGGGCGGGCGACGCGAACGCTCCGGGCGCCGCGCGACAAGTACGGGTTGAGACCGCCGTCCGGCGGTCGGAGACGGAGACTCCGTGGAACCGGATCACGAGCACCAGGGCAGCGGTGACAGCGACGCCCTGCTGACGCGGGCCGTGGGCGACCCGGCCGTGTTCACCTCACTGGTCGAGCAGTTCTCACCCGTGCTGCACGGTTACTTTGTCCGGCGCGCACCCGGCGCCGCTGACGACCTGCTCTCCGAGGCCTGGCTGCAGGCGTTCGTGGCACGGCGCACCTTCGACGCCTCGCGCGGATCGGCCCGGGGCTGGCTGTTCGGGGTGGCCCGCAACGTCCTGGCCGGGCACATCCGGCGGGCCAGGCGGGTCGCCACCACAGCCGAACCCGCCGAGGTCGACCCGTGGCAGGCGGTGGACCAGCGGCTTGACGCCGCCGCCCTGGCCCCCGAACTGCGCCGCGCACTGGCCGATCTGCCCGCTGAGGAGCGGGAGTTGCTGCTGCTGGTGTCCTGGGAGCAGCTGACACCGACGGAGGCCGCCGCCGCGGTCGGCATCCCCGCCGGTACGGCTCGCTCCCGCCTGCACCGTGCACGCGGTCGGCTGCGTGCACGCCTGTCTCCCGAACGCCACTTGACCCTGACACCAGCCACCCCCGCACGCATGGACCGGAAGGAATCGGCATGACCCAGCGAGATGAGCTCTTGGACTTCCCCGGCTCTGAGGCGCTCCACGCCGCAGGCCGTGTCGAACACCCGGCTCCGCGGGCCGTCGCCCAGGCGCTGGCGGCGGTCGAGGCCGCGGCCCGGCAAGAGACAGCTCAGCACACCGTGGCGCTTCCTGTCCGGCGGCGCTCCTCCGCCCATGGGCGGCGGATCCTGGCAACAGTGCTGGCGACCGCGGCCGTGGCGGCCGGGGTGGTGGTCTACGGCACCACGGGTAGCGGAGGCCGGTCCGGCGGTCACGCCCCGCAGCAGGCGCAGGCCGTCACCGCCGCCGCCTTCCTGGACCACACCGCCGACGTGGCCTACGCCAAGTCGGCCTCCAGCGGGCGGTACTGGAAGGTGCGGAAGCAGGTACGCCACACGGGAGCGAAGTCGGCCCCCAGGACCGACAACTCCTCCACGGCCGACTACTACTACGCCCGCTCCATGAACGCCGTCCATGTCGTCGTGGGCGGTCAGACGCACACGAAGGCGGGCGCCTTCGCCTGGGGCCTGGGGCCGAAGGAACTGCACAGCTGGAGCGACCTGAACAGGCTGCCCGTCGCTCCGGCGCAGCTGGTCAGCCTCATGAACAGCTCCAAGGAGTACGCCGGCCGGTCCGCCTTCCTCCAGGCCGGCACCCTCCTCGGCGAGACCCCCGCCCGCCCCGACCTGCGCGCCGGGCTCTACCGGGCCCTCGCCCGCCTGCACGGGGTCGAGCTCGTCGGCACGGTGAAGGACAGCGCCGGCCGCAGCGGCACGGAACTGGTCTTCACCGGCGCCCTCAGCACCGACCGCATGGTGATCGACCCCAGGACCAGCGTTCTGCTCGAGATCACCAGCGTCAGCACCAAGGGCAGAGACCGCGGTGAGACCACTCGCGTCACCTACCTGTCCTCCGGGCCCGCCGACAAGATCGGCTGACCTCCTGCTCCCCACCCGAACCGATGCCCCCGGACCCCTCGCGGTCTCGGGGCATCCGTATGAACGCGTCAAGCGTCCATAACTTTCGGATCCGCTCCCGACCAAGGACGGCGCCGCTCGCGCGGGCAGCCGGCACAAGTGAGGTTCGCATTGAGACGCAACAGCCGCACCACCCGTCGTCCCGCCACCGCCGTGGCGGCCCTCTGCGTCGCCGGTATCACCCTGGTCACCGGCTGCACGTCCAGCGGTGTGGCGAACGCCGACCGCCACCCCTCCCCGTCCGTCACCACGAGCTCCGCGACCGGTTCGCCGGCGGCCAGTCCGCCGGCCACCAGAGCGGCAGCGACCGGAACGGCCGCCGCCCCGAGGCAGGCCACCAAGAATCCCTCGTCGCCCGCATCTTCCACGTCCGCGGCTGCTGGCTGCCGGTCCCTCACCGTGCCGCCCGCGGTCAAGGCCGAGGTGACCGCCGCCTACGGGCGCCAGAGCCGACCCCCACTCGTGCACATCCGGCCCCGCACCAGCACCTTTTACTACGGCGACTGCGACGGCACCCCCTACGCGGCGGCCATGTTCGTGCCCACCGCCGGCGCCACCGACGCCGAGCGGGTTGCCAGCCAGGACGAGGGCGCCGTGATGAAGTACTTCGCCCGTGCCGGCAACGGCCTCTGGACCCTGATCGCCAGTGACGGCCTGCCCCGCGACCCGCGCGGCTGCGCCGCGGTCCCGCAGATCCCGTCGCGTCTTGCCGCCCTCTGGGCCGGCTGCCAGGCGATTCCGTAGCCGGGGAGCCCCGTCGGGGGCCACGCTTCACCGGATACCCGGTGCTTCCCTGGGTCAGAACTGCACGGCGGCGGCCGGAGGTCGGCCTCCCACCGGCAGGACGTACTCCGCCCAGACCGTCTTGCCGGGGCCGCCGGGGCGCGGGTGCCAGTCCCAGCGGCCGGCGAGGTGCTCCACCAGGAGCAGGCCGCGGCCGGTGTCGCGGAGGTCCGTGGACGTCGCCACGACCGGTACGCCTTCGGTGCGGGTGTCGGTGACCTCGATCCGTACGGTCGTTGCGTCGCAGGCCAACGAGAGGTGGAAGTCGCGGCCCGAGACCCGGCCGTGCCGGACGGCGTTGGCGGCGAGCTCCGCGACGATCAGCGTCAGCGTGTGGTGTGTGTCGCAGTCGTACGGGATGCCCCACGCGTCGAGCCGCTGCCCGGCAAGACGCCGGGCGAGCCGCGCGCCGCGCGGGGTGGAGCTGAAGCGCATCTCGAAGTGGCCTGTGGGACTGATGGGCGCGGGGACGCGACCGGGAGCAGCGGTCTCACTGTTCATGACCCCAACGCTCCCGGCGGTGGCGTAGCGTGACCAGTGGTGACGCACCGCCGCGTTCCGTTTGTACGCGACGGCGCGGGAGGTGTACGAGGGGCGCCGCGTGACCGGTTCGGGGCGGGCGCGTTGGGCCGGGGAACCGAGCCGGGGAGGCGGTGGACCCCTGTCCGGCCCGTTACTGCGGTCCGAAGCTGATGTCGCCGTGGACGTCGCGGGCCTGGATGAGGTTCGTGGCGGTTCCGCTGTTGGTGTTGTGCAGGTCAGGCATGTCGGGCAGCTCCCGTACGACGTCGAGCAGAGTCGGGCGCTCAGCAAGAACGGCAGCCATGTATCCGGCCCAGTACGCTCTCTGAACGGCCTCGTCATCGCCCATACCCGAGGCCTGGCGGTGGGCCGTGTCCAGGCGGCGTTCGACGTCGGCTCGTGCTTCGCCGGTCTGCCGGCTCCAGCGGCGCGCCAGGGCGTCGCGCACGTGTGCCCAGCCGTCGGTGAGAATCGCCGTGACGAGGGACTGGGCGCTGGGCAGCAGCACGGATGTCATCGGATCCATGCGGTGATCACGCACCTTTGCGGTTCGGCTTCGCCCGTCATATGGAGGGTGACTGACGGATGCGCGTAGTGCTGATGTCGTACGGGGCTGAGGGCTTCGAGGACTTACAAGCGGCGTGTGAGACAGCCGGTCACACCCCGGTCGCGTACGTGTGCGCTGCATCGCGGGGTGGGGCTGCCGCGGACGAGGTTCTGGCTGCGATGCCGCCGGGACCCGATCTGCTGGTCCCCCGCAGCCCGCAGGGTCTCGCGCTCAGCCTCGCCGGCTACGAACCTGACCTTGTCGTGTGTTACGGGATTCCGTGGCGACTGCCCGCGTCTGTGCTGCGCGTACCGCGGCTTGGGGTGCTGAACGTTCATCCGTCGCTGCTTCCGCGGCACCGTGGGCCCATGCCGGTGCACTGGGCCGTGCGGCACGGCGATGAGGAGACCGGGGTGACGGTTCACTGGATGGACGAGGCGTTCGACAGCGGACCGGTCGTGGCGCAGCGCGGCGGCGTCTCCCTGCCGGACGGTCTGGCGGGCGACGTGGTCTTCACACAGGTCCGGGCCACGATCAGGGCGCTGGTGCCGGAGGCGCTGGCCCTGGCGGAAGACGGTTTCGCCGGGACGACGCAGGACGAGTCGCTGGCGTCGTACGAGGGTTTCATGGGTCCCGAGAGTGCGGTCATCGACTGGAGTCGGCCTGCCCGGGAGATTCACAACCTGGTGCGGGCTTACCGTTTCGGCCTGTTCGCCGTGCCGGGGCCGCTGGCGGTCGTTCGGGGCGAGTGGGTGAGTGTGCTGCGGACCAGCCTCACGGAGGCGAGCGGGGTGAGGAAGCGGTGCGGGGACGGGCCGCTGTGGGTCACCGGGTCGGTGCCCGTTCCGGCTCGTGATCGCTGGGTGGCCTCGTCGTGAGGTTGTCACCGCTGAACCATGCTTTCCCGTAGCCGTACAGCGCGCGGATCGGTGAACGCCGTGAGCAGGTCGCAGGCGTCCGCTCGTGCGTCGGCGGCCTCCTGCGGTGTGCCGGCACGGTCCAGGGCATCCGCCAGGTGCGCCAGCGTCCGTGCCATCTCCCAAGTCTGCTCAAGGTCGCGGTAGATGACCAGGGCACGGCGGTGCCATTCGGAGGCTTCCTGAGCGCGGCCGAGTTGCAGACACGTTTGCCCGAGGCTGTCCCAGGCGGCGGCTTGCCGGGCGCGGTCGCCCAACTGTTCCTGGAGTGCGGCGGCGCGACGGCAGGTGGCCAGTGCCTGGGTGGGACGCCCGATCGCGCGTTGGGCATCGCCCAAGGCCAGCAGCCAGTAGCCTTCCGCGGCTGTGCTCCGGATCTCGGTGGCGATGGCTACGGCCTGCTCGGCATGTGCCAACGCAGCATTCGTGTTTCCGCTGTCCAACTCCGCTGCGGCAAGGAGACGGAGGGCATTGCCCTCGGCGTGGCGGTCGCCATGGGCCCTGAACACGTCGATTCCCCGGCGCAGCGGGCCCAGTGCGCTTGCCGGGTGCCCGAGTTCCAGTTCTACCTGCGCGAGGTTGACTGCCACGCGAGGCTCCCAGAAACCGTCGTTCAGCGCCGTGAACAGCGCCCTGCTGCCTTCGAGCGCCGCTTGTGCCTGTGCGAGGTTGCGGCGGCGTAGTTCAAGCAGACCAAGGCCGTTGAGCGTCAGTGCCTCACCGAAGGTATCGCGCAGTGTTCGGCGCAGGGTGAGCGCCGACTCGTAGTGCTCGGCGGCGGCTGACAGGCACTGCGACTGGGCGTACGCCATGCCGAGGCTCTCCTCCAGTTCGGCTTCGGCGCCTCGATCGCCATCGCGCCGTGCGGCCTCAAGACCGATCTGCGAGGTGGCGAGCCAGTCCTGAAACGGATTGTTGGTCATGTAGACGGCGCGCAGGACCACCGCCAGCTGCCAGGCGATCCGGTCCAGTCCGCCACTCGTGGCCGCGCGCACGGCAGCCACGAGATTGTCGCGTTCCGCCTCGTACCACTGCATCGCCTGTGCCGCCTCGGTGAACTGCGGCTCCGGCAGTCCTGCGTCGGCAGGAACCAGCTCCACGCGAGGCTCCTGCGGTGCGACGCGGGCCTGAACCGCGTCCACAGTGTGCAGGTACCAGGTCAGCACCCTGCGCAGCGCGTCGTGGCACTCCTGGGGGGTCTGCTCCAGTCGTGCCTGATCGGCGGCATAGGCACGCAGCAGGTCATGCAGCCGGAAGCGGTCGGGCGCGGTCTGATCGACCATATGCGCGGCAGCGACGACATCGAGCAGGCGTCGCGCGGTACGGACGTCGACGCCTGCGAGAGCTGCCGCGGCCGTGTCGCTGAAGTCCGGCCCGGGGTGCAGCCCGAGCAACCGGAAGAGCCGGGCCGCATCCGAGGGCAACGCCCGATAAGACCACGTGAACACGGGACGCACCGCCTCAGACTCCTCCTCGCCCTCTGCCGACAGAACTTCCCACCGACCGGACTCGTCACGCAGCTCACCGATCAAATCCGCCAGGTGCATCAACGGCCGCCCCGCCGCGCGCTCGGCGGCGATCCTGAGCGCCAACGGCAGGCGCGCGCACAGCGAGGCGAGCTCCACCACCTGGGCGGGATCGTCTTCGTCCCGGTAGCCCTGGGTGACGCTGCGCAGCAGGGCGACCGAGCCGTCCTGGTCGAGCACGTCCAGCGTGAGGCGCCGTGCTCCTTCCCGGATCGTCAGGCCAGGCAGACGGTGCCTGCTGGTCACGATGACCAGGCATCCCGGCGTCGCCGGCAGCAAAGGTCTGACCTGGGACACGCTGGCGGCGTTGTCGAGCACGATCAGCAGCCTGCGGCCGGCAAGCCATGAGCGGAAGGCCGCGGCCATGTGCTCGCCCTCAGCGTGAACCGCGTCCGCGGGGGCGCCGAGCACCCGCAGGAAGCTTTCCAGGACCCGCTCGTACCTGACCGGGGCCTGCGGATCATAGCCGTGCAGGTCGGCATACAACTGGCCGTCCGGGAACCGGTCACGGACCGCGTGCGACCAGTGCAGCACCAGAGACGTCTTACCGACTCCCGCAGTGCCGGTTACCAGCAGCACCCGCGCAGAGGCGAGACCGTCATCGAGGAGACGGTCAAGCGCCTCACGTTCAGCATGTCGGTTGACGAAGCCCCCGCCGGCGTATGGGAGTTGGTATGGAACCGGCGGTCGCACGCGATCGGTCGCCGGAGCGTGGAAATGTATCCCGCCCCGCACGTCGCGGGCCTGCACGACGTCACGGGCAGTGCCGGAGAGCGAGGAGGTGACTTCCTCGCGCGGCTCATACACCCGTCGGAGGCTTGAGATGGGCCACTTCACGGTCGAAGAACGTGCCGATGTCCTCACCCAGCACGTACAGCTCCTCAACTCGCGCCGCGACGCGATCCCGCGTTCTCGCACCGAGGTACCGCACGGCCCCCTCCAGGACACCCTCCGCGTCGTAAAGGATCTCGTACACCGTGTCGTCGTTCAGCGTGACCAGTTCCGGTACTGGACCCTCGCCTTCGTACGCCGCGATGTGCTGCGGGCCGATGACGCGGATCAGCTCACCGCACTCGGCCCGCGCACGCAGCAGATGCAGCTCCCATCGCAGGTACGGCGTGAGCGGCTGCTCCACCACACGGACACGCAGCAGACGGCACCGATGACGCGCGGCCAGACGAGACAGGTCAAGGAACTCGGCACGCTGGGCCTCGATCAGCCTCAGCGCCTCCTCCCAGTCTCCCTGGACAAAGGCGCTCCAGCTCGGGTCGCCCGGCTCACGGAAGTGCTGGCGACGTTCCAGCTTCCACGAATCGCACCCGTCAACAGCGAAATCCTTGCCGCGGAAGTCCTCGCGGTAGGCGTCCCGTCCCAGCCGCTCGCCGGACGAGACGCCCAGAAGGTCACGCATCCGGAATGTGCGTCTTGGCGGCCAGCAGAGTGACGCGCGGGATGACCACGAGGCGTTCTCCACCACCGATCACCGCACCCTCGGGCAGCCCCTCGGAATAGGCCGCCGTAAGGTCACGGCCGATGACCGCGAAGTCCCCGTTGTCGAGCTCCCAGATGTCCGGACAGCCGTCCCTGCCCCCAGTCGTACCCAACTCGGATGGCGAGAGGCCGATGCGCCGGGCCAGCCGCGCCTGCGGATCCGCGTCCCACGTATCGCCCATACGTCGCCCCCTGTGCGCCCAGCCCAGACCGTCTACCCAGCGTACGGATGCGGCGACAGACCGTCCACGGATGCTCGCGGGAATCAGCCATCTGACGGACCCTCTATCCGAGAGGACTGTTGTGCGCGCCCACGCTGCGGTGCGGACAGGGCGGTCTTCCCGCGACTGGAACACGGGGCAAAAGCCGCACGGGGGACGCGGTCGGAGACGGCGGTCTCACTGGTCAGGCCCCAACACTCCCTGCGGTGGCGTAGCGTGACCAGTGGTGACTCGCCGTCGCGTGCCGGTTGTACGCGACGGCGCGGGAGGTGTACGACGAGGGGCGCCGCGTGACCGGTTCGGGGCGGGCGCGTTGGGCCGGGGAACCGGGCCGGGGAGGCGGTGGTAGCGGATGGAGTCGGTGGAGCAGGGCGAGACCGAGGGCGCGCGGGATGACGGCGGGCCTCGGCCGGAGGACGAGCCAGGGTCGGGCGTGGTGACCGCGTTCGGGCGGCAGTTGAAGCTGCTGCGGGTACGGGCAAGCCTGGAACGGCCGGAGTTCGGCAAGCTCACGGGTTACGCGGCCCAGTCGATCGCATCCTTCGAGCAGGGGCGGCGGATTCCCCCGCCCAGGTTCATCGACCGCGCGGACGAGGTACTGGACGCCGGGGGCGTCCTCAAGGCGCTGAAGGAGGAGGTGGGGCGGGCGCAGTATCCGGCGTTCTTCCGGGACATGGCGCGGTTGGAAGCGAGCGCGGTCGGCCTGTCTGTGTACGCGGCTCTTGCGGTTCCGGGTCTGTTGCAGACAACGGAGTACGCGAAGGCCGTCTTCCAGATGCAGCGCCCCCTGCTGGATGACGACGTCATCGAACAGCGGTTGGAGGCACGGATGGCGCGGCAGGAAATCTTCACACGTCGCCCAGCGCCCCTGCTGAGCTTCATCATCGAGGAAGTAGTGCTGCGCAAGCCGATCGGTGGACTGGCAACACTTCGCGGACAGCTGGAGCAGATCCTGCTCGTGGGGCAGAACCGCAACGTGGAGATTCAGGTGATGCCCACCGACCGAGAGGACCATGCCGGGCTGGGCGGGCCCTTCAACCTGATCGACAACGCCGAAGGACGACGAATCGCGTACACCGAGGTCCAGGACGACAGTCGCCTGTACACCAGCGCCGGAAAGATCCGTGAGCTCGAAGCCCGATATGGCATCCTCCGGTCACAGGCGCTCACCCCTCGTGAGTCGCTGGACTTCATCGAGGAACTGCTGGGAGTGAAATGACCTTGCGACGCACCGAGTTGACCGTGGCGGAGTCGGCCTGGTTCAAGAGCAGTTACAGCAGCGGCGGGGGCGGCGAGTGTGTAGAGGTCGCCGCCGCCGTCGACGGCATATACATCCGGGACTCGAAGGTCCGGTCCGGACCGGTTCTGACGGTCACCCCCCAGGCGTGGGCCGGGTTCGTCGGGCTGGCCGCCGACCAGACCGTCTGAGCCGTGCGTTCGGAACGCCCGTGGGCCCGGTCGCACAGTCGGCTGGGCCCACGCCTGGGGTCGCACGCTACCCACACGTCACTCGGACAACCGCCTACGTCTCCATGGGCAGCGCGGGGAACACGACCGCCGAACCGTCCTTGTTGCGGGCAATCTCGATCGCTACATCTGTCGCGCGGCTGTTGACCGTGACGCCGTCGCCCAGCTTGTGAATCCGGTGTGCCGCGCGCATCAGGCGATCGACATCACCGGTCGTGAAGACGGGCATCAAGCCGTCCGGGCGTGCCAGCTCCAGCGCCGACAGGCGTATCAGAACACCGGCGATGCTCGACTCCAGTTCTTCGAGGCGCTGCTGGTCGCGCCTGAGTGCCTTTGGGGCGGCCACGACGCGGAAACCGCCCTGGGCTCCGGAGAGGCGTAACCACGTTCGACAGAAGCGCGATTCTTCCGTGCCCGCTCGTGCGCTCCTTGGGTGCCTGAAGCGGAGCCAGAGCCCGATGGCTCGGAGAAGACCGGGCCGGAGTCCGTGCCGGATGATGCTTATCCGCTGGAGAGATTTCGGGGATCAACTCTCCCGTCCGCTCACGCAAACGGCCCCGGACGAGGGGTCCGAGGCCGAGCAGGCCATGGAAAGCCCGCGTCCTGCTCGCCGCGCACTGGGCCGCGACGCTCGCCGATGCGCCACCCGTCGCGGTGTTCGAACATCCAGTGCCGGCGGTGGGCACGAGCATCCCGATACCCGGGCGCATCAGCTCCGGGACCGGTAACTTCAGCCTGCACACTTCTCGCTGTGTCGGACCATCGCCTCGTCGTGATCACGGACACGGCATAGGTGGGTGAAGGGGGCTGTGGGACGGATGGAAGACGAGGCGCGTGGGAGGAGGCGCAGAACAAGCGCGGAATCGATATCGAAGCGCTTCCGGAATCCGTTGCGACGCGCAGTCAACAGTGATTATCTTTCATCCCCCTTGACATTAGGCGCAGTTGGCCGCACACCCGGACCCAAAGAGGTTTCTCGTGCCCACACCGCCCCTCACTGCGAGCGGCTTCCCCGACGAGGAGGGAGCCGACGACTTCGTACGGATGTTCCGGCAGGCCTTGGCGCCCGCCGAACGTGAATCGCTGGCGTACACCCCGCCCCTCGTCATCCTCGACGTCGGAGACGGCGGGGCGGAGTACGACGCCCGGGTGCGCCGTGTGGTCGACGCGCTGGAGCGGGCCTCGCGGAACGACCAGGACCGGCAGACGGTGCCGCACGCCCTCGTCACGGCCTCGAAGGACAGTGAGCTGCTCAGCGGCACCGCCGCCCGGGGGCTCTTCTTCGGCCTGCCCAAGAACATGACGCCGGACCGGCTTCCAGGCTTCTGGCCGCTGTCGGACTCCGTCTCGTACATACGCGCCCTCGATCAGGGGACCACCGCGCCCGGCTCCCACGCCCTGCGCGAGCACGCCTACGAGCAACTGCGTCTCAACCGACGCCAGCGGCGTGAGGGAGGTCCGCAGGCCTTCCTCTGGGCGTTGGGCGGCGGCGACGCTCCCCCGGTCGGCGGGTTACGCGGCTGGCTGCTCGGCTCTCTCTGGCACGGGATCACCCGTACCCTCCCGCGTTGGCGCTGGGAGCTACGCAAGACCCGCAGGCTGATGCGCCCCGGACGCCTCGCACGCCGCAGGCGCCAGGGGTGGCTGGGCGAGGCATTGGGTATGGCCGAGGGTTCCGAGACCATGTTCGAGGTCATGGACGAGGTCGCGGACCGGCAACTGCGCCGAATGGCCCTGCCCGAGGACCACCCACGGCACCAGGAATCCCTGTACGCCCTCGAAAGGCTGCTGACCCGGGCGCTGCTCGAAGATCTCGCCGATCCCCCGGTCGGCCATCGGCGGCCCCGACGGCGCCGCCGTACCGCCCGACCCCTGCTGTTGGTTCCGATACCCCGGGAAGACGCACCGGGGGTGGCGGCCGTCGAGCGGTTCCTGCGCGCTTTCCACGAGGAGCGCGGCCATACCGCGAGCCGGCCCGGCCCGCTCGTCGTCGCGGTCGGTCGGCCCTCGCCGCGGTTGCTCACCGCCCTGGGCAACCCGACGGCGATCGGCTTCGGACAGGCGGGCCCGTTGCTCCAGCAGCCGCAGCCACCCACCGGCCCGGCCCTGGTGAAGCTGCAGGACGAGTCGTTCGAACGGGACGGAATCGTCGTACGACACTGCCTTCCACGGCTGTTCCGGATCAGCGGACGCACCGTCGCCACCACGGCGGTGACCGGTGTGAGCCTGTTCTCGATCCTGCTCGGTGTCGGCGCGTGGCAGATCCTCGGTGGCCCGGACGTCTCCTACGAGTGTGTCGGCGGCACCCGGACCGTGGCCGAGGACGCGGGCGCCAGGATCACCGTGCACGCCACGGAGTGGTACCAGGCGGCCAGGGGCCAGATCGACCGACAGAACAAGCGCGTCATGGACAACTACGCGCAGCACAGGACCGTACGGACCGTCGTCGCTTTCGTCTCCGACCCGCCCGTCGGCGAGGATGCGATCCGTTTCGACGGCCTCATCCCCGAGCTGCGCGGCATCGCACTGTGGCAGCAGGACCTGAACGACCAGGCGGCCAACGACCCTTCCCTGGTGCCGCTGCTTGTCGACGTCCGCACCACCGGGGAGTTGTTCGGCAACGCCGAGGCCAAGGCCGAGGACCTGGTCCGCGAGGTCCGTGGCGAAGCGGGGCAGCCTGCGTACAAGAGAATCGTCGGCGTCCTCGGATTCGCGCAGAGCCGTGAGTCGACCCAGGCCGCGCTCAAGGTGCTCGACCGGGCCAGGATCCCGGTCATCGGCACCACCGCGACCGCCGACGAGATGCAGACCGCCGCCCGCACCAGTTACTGGCCGTTCACACCGAGCAACTCGACGGAGGCTGCCATCGAGGCCGCGTTCGCGAACCGGGAGAACATCGTGGCCCGCCAAAGCTCCGAGACCCAGTGCACTCCCGCGCAGCACGCCATCGTGATCGAGAGCTCCGCCGATCTCTACAGCCGCAGCCTGGCCGACAAGTTCACCGACGACTTCCCCGGTACCGAGCCGGTGTTCGACTACAACCAGGAGAACCAGTACGGGGGCGGAGGACCGCCCGTCACGATGAGGACGTCCAGCGCCGACACACTGACCAAGCAGCTCTGCACGGCCCTGCGCAAGCAGCCCGACTCCGTCGTGTACTGGTCGGCGCGGGCAAAGGACTTCAGCGCGTTCGCCAACGCCATGGACCGCTCGGGCACCTGCACCGACCACGACATCACGGTCCTCGGCGGAAACGAACTCACCAACGTGGCGCAGACCGGCGTCTTCGCGAACAAGGAATGGCTGCGCCTCTACTACTCCGCGCATCGGCTCCCGTCCGCGGACAGACGGGCCAGCACGAAGACCGGACAGTTCGTGAGGGAGTACACCAACTTCGTCAAGGAGACCACCACGGGCGCCGATCCCTGGCAGCAGGACGGCCACTCGGCGGTCTCGTACGACGCCTTCCACGTGCTGTCCCAGGCGGTGATCGAGGCATATCAGGCGGACCCGACCGTCGACCGGGCGAACGTGCTGCATTCGCTCCAGGACGGCATCACCTTCGACGGGGCCACCGGGTACGTCTCCTACGGCGCCGACGTCAACGCTCCGCCCGTCGACAAGACCCTGGTCCTGCTCCAGCAGGTGGCGGACCAGCCGGAGGCGGTGGTGGCGTGCGGCGCGTACAAGCAGGGCGCGGGTTATCAGTACCAGAAGCAGGGGGTCCCGTGCGACGCCGCCGGGTGACGCTCAGCTCGGCGCGCACAGCTTCGGTCCCACTCAGGACGTGAAGCTTCATACCGCCGGTCGGCCCATGCGGCGGTACATGGTGCCCGCGTGACTCCAGATGCGGAACTTGATCGCCCGGGAGTGTATGGACAATGGTCACACCGCCCCGGCAGGCGTGACTCGGTGCGCTGACTGGCAGCTTGCTCACCTGTGTGTGCTGCGTTACATGCAAGAGGTTGTTCAGGACCTTGCTGCGGATGCTGTGCAAGCTGCCGTCGGAACGGGTGCCAGCTACAGCCGAGTTGGAGTTGCCTGGGGGATCTCCCGACAGGCTGCGCGGAAGAAGTGGCCCCAAGCAGGTGACGCTGGAGAGGCTTTGCCGGAAAAGCTCTCCGTGGAGAGGTAGGGGGGAAGCGCAGAAGTTAGCCGCGTTCCTGGGAGATCTGCGTGGACATGGACGGGGCGCGGGTGCGATGGCGCCTATCAGCAGACTGGGCAGAGTTGTGACAGCCCTTGGGCGGCCTTGTTTGCAGCCGACGCTTTCCCGCGAGACCACTTCGTGGCGCTTGGGTGGCGTGACGGCGTCGACGTACCGTTTGTCCTCCAGGAGGATCCTGGGCGTGACACTTGTTGGTGTGCCGAAGTCGACGACTGATGCTCTGGCCGTGGGGTGACATGGATGAGTCAGCTTGACGCTGCTGTGAGCCTCTTCCGCGGGGTCCTGGCAGGCAGCCTGAGGACATGATCCATACGGGCTGTCCCATCAGGGGACGCCCTGGTCGTCAGTGACCGTCCCCGTTGATGTCAGAAGTAGATGTCAAAGGCCCCGGACCATGATCGGTCCGGGGCCTTTTGCCTGGTGCCCCCGGCAGGATTCGAACCTGCGACACCCGCTTTAGGAGAGCGGTGCTCTATCCCCTGAGCTACGAAGGCGGGGCTCGACCCACAGGGTACCGGATCGAGGCTCGGGCGGATGCCGGGATCGGGAGGGTGGCGGGGAAGGGGGGAGGGCGCCGCTGAGGTGAGGGGCGTGGGAGGGGCGTGAGGGCGTTTCGGCAGGAGGTCCGGTGCCTGCCCTTGGCGGTCCGGCGGCAGGTGTTCAGCGCAGGTGGCGCAGGGCGTCCGGGGTGAGGTCGGCCAGGGTGGGGTAGCCGTCGACGGCCATGAGGAGGTCGGCCTCGGCCAGCAGGGTGCGCAGGACGTGCACGATGCCGTCGGCGCCGTCCAGGGCGAGGCCGTAGGCGTAGGGGCGGCCGATGCCGACGGCTCGTGCGCCCAGGGCGAGGGCCTTGACGACGTCGGAGCCGGAGCGGACCCCGGAGTCGAAGAGGACGGGCAGGTCGCCGGCGGCCTCGACCACGCCGGGCAGGCAGTGCAGGGCCGGCAGGCCCCCGTTGGCCTGGCGGCCGCCGTGGTTGGAGCAGTAGATGCCGTCGGCACCCGCGTCCTTGGCGCGGCGGGCGTCGTCGGGGTGGCAGATGCCCTTGAGGATCAGCGGCAGGTCGGTGAGCGAGCGCAGCCACGGCAGGTCGTCCCAGGTGAGGGGGTTGCCGAAGGTCAGGGCCCAGTGCAGGACCGCGGCCGAGGGGTCGTCCTCGGGGGACTTGGCGAGGCGGGAGCGGAAGACCGGGTCGCTCGTGTAGTTGGCCAGGCAATGGCCGCGCAGCTGGGGGAAGTTGCTCGCGGCCAGGTCGCGGGGGCGCCAGCCGGTGATCCAGGTGTCCAGGGTGACCACGATGCCCTTGAACCCGGCCGCCTCGGCCCGCTGGACCAGGCTCTCGGCCAGCTCCCGGTCGGTGGGGGTGTAGAGCTGGAAGAAGCCCGGGGTGTCGCCGAACTCGGCGGCCACCTCCTCCATCGGGTCCACGGTCAGGGTGGAGGCGACCATCGGTACGCCGGTGCGGGCGGCGGCGCGGGCGGTGGCCAGATCGCCGTGGCCGTCCTGGGCGCACAGGCCGATCACCCCGACCGGGGCCATGAACAGGGGTGAGGGCAGGCGCATCCCGAAGAGGTCGACGGACAGGTCGCGGTCCTTCGCCCCCACCAGCATGCGCGGTATCAGGCCCCACTCCTCGAACGCGCCGGCATTGGCCCGCTGGGTGTGCTCGTCCCCGGCGCCGCCCGCGACGTACGACCGTACCGAGGGCGTCAGCGCGGCCAGCGCGGGCGGTTCCAGCTCGGCGAAGGTCATCGGCAGCCGCGGTGTCACTCCGCGCAGGCCGTCGAGGTAGATCTCGTTCTGGTAGTCGGCGAACGCCATGAGGTCCTCCTGCTCCGGCCCGCCGCGTGCGGGCCCCCTGGACCCCTACAGGGCGGGACCGCCCACCGGCAACAGGGACGGGGGAATCCGCCCGCCGCCTCAGGTCCGTGTCACCCGCACCCGGTACGTTCCGTCGTCCTCTCCCATCACCCGCACCACGATCGAGTGCCGCGGGTCCTTGAAGGTCTGGCCGGGGGTGAAGGGGGCGTCGGAGAGTTCGGCCTGGACGTTGGGGCTGCGGGTGCAGCCGCCGCTGTCGCGGTGGGCGTCGTAGACCGTGATGGGGCCCCGGCCGGTGTCGACGGTGGCGTCCACCTTGTAGATGAGGACGCCGGGGCAGCAGATCGCCTCGTCGTTCCCGCCCTGCGCCCGGACCTCCAGGGCGTACGCCGTGTGGCCGTCCACCGGGATGATCACCAGCTTGCCGCCGCCGGACTCGTACAGCGGGGTCAGGGAGTACTCGACGCTGCCGCCTTTCGCCGCGCAGCCCACCTGGGAGCCGTCCAGCCAGCCCAGTTTCCACTTGTCCCAGGCCAGCATGTCGTTGTTGGCGCCCCAGTCCTCGCTCATGATGTCCCAGTGCCCGACCGTGCCCCCGCCGTCCTGGGTGTACAGGTCCGGCAGGCCGAAGGCGTGGCCGTTCTCGTGCGGCAGCACCCGGTAGCCGGTGCGCGGGAAGGAGCCGGAGCCGTCGTCCTGGCGGGAGTAGATGAAGGAGGCGTTGGCGACCGGCACCCCGTCGGCCACCGGCGCGTCCGCGTTCCCCGCGAAGGTCACCGACAGCACCGTGTCCAGCGCGGACGGCCCGGCGTTCGGGGTGACCAGGATGTTCAGCAGGTCGTACGAGCGGAAGTCGACCTTGGGGTCGGCCGCGGCCACGATGTCCTGGACCAGCTGCCGGTACCCGGGGTCGAAGGGTGCGCCGCGCTCTATGTCGTACGCCTTGAACGGCTTCGGCATCCGCAGCCAGTCGGTCACCGGCGTCTCGGGCCGGTAGTCCAGGCGCCCGTACGACGAGGTGCGGAACCAGTCCTGTGTGCGCGGGAAGAACTCGTGGAAGCGGTCCATCGCGCTGCCCTCTCCGGGCGCGTCGGAGAAGTCGACCATCAGGGTCAGGGCGTGCACGGTGCCGGTGGAGCGGGCGTAGCCGTGCGGGGTGGGCACGCCCTCGGTCATCTGGACGTCGGGGCCGCCGTGGATCATGCAGGGGGAGAGGGCGGCGGTGCGGGCGAGGCCGGTCGGCCCGGCGGTGGAGGGCGCCGTGAGGCGGGCGGTTCCGGCGGAGGTGCTGATCGCGAGGGTCAGCGCGGTCACCGCGGCGAGGGCCATCCGGCGCGAGGGTATGCGGCGCGCGGATATGCCGCTGGGGTCCTGGTCGGGGGATATGCGGCGGGGCGACTGCGGCTGCATGCTCGGACCCTTCGCTCCACGGCAGCCGCCGGTCTCTTGGCTGCGCCCTTGCGATCACCCTGTGCCGGGGCCCCGGCGGGCGCGCGCTGGGCGAGACCGATCGTGGGAAGGGCGGGACCGAACGTGGGAAGTGCGGGCGCGGGAGGGTGAATTCGGGCCCGCGGTGAATGTGTCCCAGCTCACAGGATCTCTTTCCGGGTGCGGGAAATAAGTGGGGACCCTTTCCCCGTTTGGAAGTGTGTTCGCCTGAAACGGGGACCGGGTCCCCGGATCGTCAGAGCACACCGACACCGCACCGGCACCCCGCCGGCAACCCTGCGGACATCCCGCCGGCCGGACCGACCGAGGAGCACCCAGTGACGACCGCCACCCGCCCCGCACCGCGCAAGGTGACCCGGCCCCGCGCCGATGCCCTGCGCAACCGGGAGCGGATCGTCACCGCCGCCCGGGAGATGTTCACCGAGCACGGCCCGGACGCACCGCTGGACGAGATCGCCCGCCGGGCCGGCGTCGGCAACGCCACGCTGTACCGCAACTTCCCCGACCGCGACGCCCTCGTCCGCGAGGTCGTCTGCTCCGTGATGGACCGTACGGCCGAGGCGGCCGAACTGGCCCTCGCGGAGACCGGGGACGCCTTCGCCGCGCTGGAGCACTTCGTGCACGCCTGCGCCGACGAGCGGATCAGCGCGCTGTGCCCGATGGTCTCCAGCACCTTCGACCGGCACCACCCTGACCTGGAAGCCGCCCGCGAGCGTGTCGAGAGCCTCGTGGCGGAGGTCATGGGACGGGCCGTGACGGCAGGTCAGCTGCGGTCCGACGTCGGAGTGGGCGACCTGATGATCGCCGTGGCCCAGCTGAGCCGGCCCCCGGCCGGCACCGACTGCCCGCGCGGCGACCGGTTCGTCCACCGCCACCTCCAGCTTCTCCTCGACGGCCTGCGGGCCCCGGCGCGCTCCGTGCTACCGGGCACCGCCGTCACCGTCGGGGAACTCCGCCAGTGCGGTACGGCCGCATAGTCCGAACCGCTCCCGCCCTCCACGCCAGCCGTATCCGCCGTACCCGCCGTAGCCGCCGTATCCGTCGTCCCAGTCGTCGTCGTCCGCTTTCCTGACGCGTTCCGTTCACTGTCGTTTTCTCGTCATTTTTCCGTCACCTGGTCACGAAGCTCCGCACTCGTGAACTCCCGAAGTCCCGAAGTGGGTACACCCATGTCCGAAGCCCTCAAGGCTCCCCGCGTCGCCGTGCCGTCCGGCGACGCCAACCGCTGGAAAGCGCTCGTCTTCATCGCGCTCGCCCAGCTGATGGTCGTCCTCGATTCGACCATCGTGAACATCGCCCTGCCCTCGGCCCAGAAGGACCTCGGCATATCCGACGGCAACCGGCAGTGGGTCGTCACGGCCTACGCCCTCGCCTTCGGCGGTCTGCTGCTCTTCGGTGGCCGGATCGCCGACAAGTGGGGCCGCCGGCGCGCCTTCCTCACCGGTCTGATCGGCTTCGCGATGGCCTCCGCGCTCGGCGGTCTCGCCGTCTCGGGCCCGATGATGTTCGGTGCCCGTGCCCTCCAGGGTGTCTTCGGCGCGCTGCTCGCGCCCGCCGCGCTGTCCCTGCTGGCCGTGATGTTCACGGACGCCAAGGAGCGTGCCAAGGCGTTCGGTATCTACGGCGCCATCGCGGGCGGCGGCGGCGCGGTCGGCCTGATCCTCGGCGGCTTCCTGACCGAGTACCTGGACTGGCGCTGGACGTTCTTCGTCAACGTGCCGTTCGCCGTCGTCGCCGCGCTGGGCGCCACCCTGGTCATCCGCGAGCCGGAGGGCGGCCGCAACCGCGCCCCGCTCGACATCCCCGGCGTCCTGCTGTCCACCCTCGGCCTGGTCGCCCTGGTGTACGGCTTCACGCGCGCCGAGTCCGACGGCTGGAGCGACGCCCTGACCGTGTCGATGTTCGTGGCGTCCGCGGTGCTGCTGCTGGCGTTCGTGCTGGTCGAGTCCCGGGTCAAGGCCCCGCTGCTGCCGCTGCGCGTGGTCCGCGACCGCAACCGCGGTGGCATCTACCTCTCGCTCGGCCTCGCCATCATCGGCATGTTCGGCCTGTTCCTCTTCCTGACCTACTACCTCCAGATCGTGAAGGGGTACTCCCCGGTCAAGACCGGCTTCGCGTTCCTGCCGATGGTGGCCGGCATGATCACCGGCTCCACCCAGATCGGCGCCCGGCTGATGACCCGGGTGCGGGCCCGGCTGCTGATGGGCCCCGGCTTCCTGGTCGCGGGTCTGGGCATGCTGCTGCTGACCCAGCTGGAGATCGGTTCGTCGTACACCACCCTGCTGCTGCCCGCGATGGTGCTGCTGGGCCTCGGCATGGGTACGGCGTTCATGCCGGCCATGTCCCTGGCCACCCAGGGCGTCGAGCCCCGGGACGCCGGTGTCGCCTCCGCGATGGTCAACACCTCGCAGCAGGTGGGCGGCGCGATCGGCACGGCGCTGCTGAACACCATCGCCGCGTCCGCGAAGACGTCGTACCTCAAGGACCACATCGCCGGTGCCGCCACCAAGCCGCAGCAGCAGCTGGTGGGGCTCCAGAGCATGGTGCACGGCTACAGCACGGCGATCGCCTTCGCCGTCGGCATCCTGGGCGCCGCCGCGCTGATCGCCTTCACCTTCGTCAACGCCGGGCGTCCGGGCTCCACCCAGGTGGCCTCCGGCGCGGGCGTCGAGGACGAGGCGCCGGTGCCGGTGGTGGTCCACTGACCCTCGCGGACTCGGTGAGTCAGCGGAGCCAGGGGAGGTCCGCACCCTCCTCGTCCGGCTGCAGGCCCTCGGTGACGATCTCCATGATCTCGCCGAGGGCCTTCTGCTGTTCCGGGCTGAGCCGGTCGAACAGGGCCTGGCGTACGGCGGTCACATGGCCCGGGGCGGTACGGCCGAGCACGGCCGCGCCCTCCTCGGTGAGCACCGCGAACTGGCCGCGCTTGTCGGACGGGCAGTTCTCGCGGCGCACCCAGCCGTTCTTCTCCAGCCGGGCGACGGCGTGCGAGAGCCGGGAGCGGGTGATCTTCGCCTTCATCGCCAGCTCGGTCATCCGCAGCCGGCGCTTCGGTGCCTCGGCGAGCGTGACGAGCAGGCCGTAGTAGATGTGCGGCATGCCCGCGTCGCGTTGCAGCTGCCGGTCGAGGTGGTCCTCCAGCAGGGTGGTGGCGTGCAGGTACGCGCGCCAGACGCGCTGTTCCTCGGGGGTGAGCCAGCGGTGCGGTGCGGCGGAGTCCGGTGCCGTGTTCATGGGTCCACTTTACGAAATGTCTCTTTGAAACTTGAACTAGTTGGGCGTACGGTGTTTCCCTAGGAGCTTGAGAGTTAAAGCATATGGCCGGATGGGTCCGGTCCCGCCGGGACGAGAGGGAGTCGCCGTCATGTCCGTCGCCGCAACGGAGCGCGCCACCGGGGGGCGGATGCCCGCCCTGTACCTCAGCCACGGCGCCCCGCCGCTCGCCGACGACCCGGTCTGGCCCGGCCAGCTCGCCGCCTGGGCGGCGGCGCTGCCCCGCCCGAAGGCCGTCCTCATGGTCTCCGCCCACTGGGAGGAGGCACCGCTCGCCCTCGGCGCGGTCGAGACCGTCCCGCTCGTCCACGACTTCTGGGGCTTCCCCGAGCACTACTACCGGGTCCGGTACGACGCCCCGGGCGCGCCGGAGCTGGCCGATTCGGTCCGCAAGCTGCTGCGCGCCCCCGGCACGCCCGTCCAGGACATCCCCGACCGCGGCCTGGACCACGGGGCCTACGTCCCGCTCGTCGAGATGTACCCGGACGCCCGCATCCCGGTGCTCCAGGTCTCCATGCCCACCCTGGACCCGGTGCGGCTCATGGACATCGGCCGCAGGCTCGCCCCGCTGCGCGACGAGGGCGTGCTGATCATCGGCTCCGGTTTCTTCACCCACAACCTCGCCGCCCTGCGCAATCCGGGCGGGGGCGTGCCGAGCTGGTCCGCCGAGTTCGACGACTGGGGCCGGCGCGCGCTGGCGGACCGCGACTGGGACGCCCTGCTCGACTTCCTGGGCAAGGCCCCGGCCGGCCGCTACGCGCACCCGCGCACCGAGCACTTCGCCCCGCTCTTCGTCACCATGGGCGCGGCGGAGGCCGGCGGCGAGCTCGACGGGCAGAAGTCGGTGATCGACGGGTTCTGGATGGGGCTGGCGAAGCGGTCCGTGCAGTTCGGGTAGCCGCGGGGGGTGGCGGCGGCTTCGTGGGACTTCCGGGGGCCGGCCCCGGTGCGTTCCTCCGTGTGCCGGGCCGGGTCCCCGTGGCGCCCGAGCCGGTGTGCCCCGCGGCCCGGTGGGCGCCGGTGTCCGGGAGGCCCGCGTGGCAACCATCGGGCGGTGCGTGCCGTCTTCCGGGTGGGGGAGCGGCCGGGGCCGGCGCTCACGCGGGGTGAGAGGGGCGGTGTCGAACGTGATGGCCGTCTTGCGCACCCTGTGGTCGCGGATCTCCGTGAGAGCGCCGGGATTCCCCTCGACACCCGGTCTGACCTGCATCTCTGTGGGCTCGGGCGGCATCTCGCCTCCCATGCGGCGGAACAGGGTACTGCATGATCAGAAAAATTGAGGGGCAGGTTGGGAATTCTGTCCTGATTCCAGTCGTTGTTTCCATCGGATGCAGGGCACTCAGGGGAGAGTCCAGAGGACAGCCCCGGAGTGCCGAGCGTCCAGGACCACCCGCCAGCCCACCATCGCAAGGGAGCACGCATGGCAACCCGTGCCGTCGCCCGTCGTAAGTCCGCCTATGGGGGCACCTCCCAGGCCGTCGGCTCCGGGGGAGGGACGGCCGACTCGACAAGCGGCGTTCGCGCTCGCGGCGGCGAGATCGCGGACCGCGACCTGGTCGGCATGTATCTCGACGAGATAGCGCGCACACCGCTGCTCGACGCCGCCAAGGAGGTCGAGCTGTCCCAGACCATCGAGGCGGGTGTGTTCGCGCGACAGGTCCTCGACGGGTTCGAGGACACCACCTCGGACGCCACCCTTGAGGAGCTGGAGTCCCTGGTCGCCGCGGGCGAGCGGGCCAAGGACGTGTTCATCCGCTCCAACCTCCGCCTCGTCGTCGCGGTCGCCCGGCGCTACCCGCGCAGCGGTCTGCCCCTGCTCGACCTGATCCAGGAGGGCAACGCGGGCCTGGTGCGCGCCGTCGAGAAGTTCGACTACCGCAAGGGCTTCAAGTTCTCCACGTACGCCACCTGGTGGATCCGCCAGGCCATCACCCGCTCCATCGCCGACCAGTCGCGGACCATCCGGCTCCCCGTCCACCTGGTGGAGGAGCTGGGCCGCATCCGCCGGGTGCAGCGCGAGTTCAACCGGGAGCACGGCCGTGAGCCGGAGCCCACGGAGATCGCGGCGGAGCTGGGCTCCACGCCCGAGCGTGTCACCGACGTCCTCGACTGGGCCCGCGACCCGGTCTCGCTGAACATGTCGGTGGACGACCAGGGCGAGACCCAGTTCGGCGACCTGCTGGAGGACACCTCGGCGGTCAGCCCCGAGCAGTCCGTGATGACCCTGCTGCGCAGCGAGGAACTGGACGACCTGATCGGCCGCCTGGACCAGCGCACGGCCTCCATCATCAAGATGCGGTACGGCATCGAGGACGGCCGCGAGCGTACCCTGACCGAGGTCGGCAAGGAGCACGGTCTGACCCGCGAGCGCATCCGGCAGATCGAGAAGCACGCCCTGCTGGAGCTGAAGAAGCTGGCGCGGGACACCGGGTTCGACGCGGCGGCGTAGCGGAAGCCGGGGAACAGCGGAAGCCGGGGAACAGCGGGAGGCCGGGGCTGCGGGCCGGCGGCGCACAGGGGGCGGGGGGACGCGTACGCCGGGTCGCGAAAGACGGCGCAAACACGGCGCTCCCGGGCCGCTTCAACCGCCGGGACCGGGGGAACAACCCTTCCGGGCCCGTCGGCGGGCCCCTGTGAACGCCGCACTCCCCACACCGAGTCACCCGCGGACCAGCCGAACCAGCTCGTCACACCGACACATCGATCCGCACCCGGCCGACCCCACGCACCATCGGCCGACCCCACGCGAGCCACGTCCCCGCGCACATCCCCCCCGGCGCCGGGACTTCCCAGAGCCGGGCTTCGGCGCCCACCCCCCCCGGGCGCCGGAGCCCGGTTCTCTGCGCCGCGACGCCCACCGGTTCGCAACGGCATTTCCCCGCCAGGCGGCGGGAGCGCGCCGAGGGATGCCCTCGGCGGCCGAAGGTGTTGCCCGACCGGTGCGGAGGTTCCTGCCGCCAATGGCCCGGCGGTGGAAGGATGGTGGCCGAGTGGTCCTCAAGAGCCCCGGCGGACAGAGGAGTTCGGGTCGCGCCGAGAAGCGGGGAAGGGGGAGGCGGGAGCAAGGGGACCCGGGGGCCGGGGATCCGCGAGGCGGGGATCCGGACCGGGGTGCGCGGGTCACATGCGGGCGCCGCCGTGCGGATCGTCGTCGCCGGCCCGTACGAGCCCTACGCGCGGTCTCCCCTCTGCGGGAGCGGCCCGGTCGTGTGACGCTGGGAGCGGCGTGACGGCGGCGGAGACGGCAAGGGGCGGCCCACCCCGTACCTGAACCCCGGGGTGAACCGCCGGATGGCAGATTCTGCCACACGGGCATAGCCTGCCGAGATGAGCACCACCCCCGGTCCTACCCCCGGCTCCGCCTCCGGCGCCACCCCGCGGTCACCGTCCGGCGCCGTGCCGGCCCCCTCCCTCACCGAGCGCCGCAAGGTCGAGACCCGGATGGAGATCGCCCGCGCCGCGGCGGCCCTGTTCGTCCGCCAGGGACTGCGGGCCACCCGCGCCGAGGACATCGCCCAGCGGGCGGGCGTCGCACCGCGCACCTTCTATCGCTACTTCGCCACCAAGGAGGAGGCGGTCGCGCCGCTCTACGCCGCCGGCGCCCAGCGCTGGGCCGAGGCCGTCCGTACCGCCCCGGCCCGCCTCACCGTCCCGCAGGCCCTGGAGCACGCCGTCGAGCACACCCTCACCCCGGGCGCGGGGGTCTCGGCGGCCTCCTGGGAATGGGTCCGCACCCTGATCCGCCTGACCGACACCAGCCCCGCCCTGCGCAAGGTCTGGGCCGAGGTGGGCCAGACGTCGGAGGAGGCGCTGGCGGAGATCCTGGCGAGGCGGCTGGCGACGCCCGGATGGGGGGTGCCGTGCGCGGAGGGTGCGGATGCGGCCGGGGAGGAGACAGCCGTGGGGAAGCCGTTCGCGGGCGATCCGTTCGCGGGCGATCCGTTCGCGGGGGAGCTGTTCGTGGGGGATCCGTACGCGAGCGGGTCGTCCGGGGGAGGGCCGTCCGCCGGAGTGCCGGGGGCGCCTGGAACGGTCGGTGCCGGGGGACCGGGAGCTGTCGGCGATCCGCTCGCCGGGCTGCCGGGAGCCACCCCCGATCCGCTCGCCGCGCCCGTCGACGCGGAGCCGCCCCTCGACGCGGGGCCGCGCCCCGGCACGGAGCCGGTTCCCGGCACGGAGCCGGCCGAGCCTCCGCTCCCCGTCCCCGTGATCACCCCCGACCTGCGCTTCGCCGCCGCCGTCGCCGGGAGCGCCGTACGCGTCGCCGTGCAGTCCTGGGCCGCCACCGCCTCCCCGCCCACCGGCCCGGACGGACCCGCGGCGCTGGCCCTGCGCAACCTCAAGGCCCTGGGCGGCTTCGACTGGGACGGCGCGTACTAGGGGTTTCCCGGGAGGTCCCGGACACCCCCGGCCCGGCTCAGCCGTCTCCCCAACTCCCTTACATGCGAGAGAAGTTCGTCCGGTCGTCGCACGGTGAACTCGTACCCCGTCAGCGTCAGCCGGACGGTCAGCCAATCCACCGGATCGCCGGTGCTGCCCGCCAGGACGCAGCCGCCCTCGCCGTCGTCCGTGAGCGTCCCGAGCGCCGCCGGGAGCCGCTCGGCGACCTCCGCCGCCGACGCGGCGAACCGCACCTCGAACGGGTACGCCTCCTGCCACTGCTCGATCGACTGCCGCAGGTACTCCGCCGCGCCGCCCGCCGGCAACTCCCGCTGCTCGAACCGGACCCCGGTGGCGAACGGCTCGCTCACCCGGTCCACCCGGAACGTGCGCCAGTCCGCGCGGTCGAGGTCGTACGCGACCAGGTACCAGCGCCGCCCCGTCGACACCAGCCGGTGCGGCTCGGTCAGCCGGCGGGACGTGCCGCCCTCCTTGTCGCGATAGGCGAACCGCAGCCGCTCTCGCCCCGCCACGGTCGACGCCAGCAGGGTCAGCGTCCTTGCCGGGATGCTCGCGCCGTCCCCCGCGGTCAGCGGGGTGGTCGCGGCCTGGAGGGTGGACACCCGGTGCCGCAGCCGGGCCGGCAGGACCTGTTCCAGCTTGGCGAGGGCCCGCACCGACGCCTCGTCCACGCCCGCCACCGCGTGCCCGGCGCCGGCCCGCAGCCCGACCGCGATGGCGACGGCCTCCTCGTCGTCCAGTACCAGCGGCGGCATCGCCGTGCCCGCGACCAGCCGGTACCCGCCGTCCGCGCCCTTCGTCGCCTCCACCGGATAGCCCAGCTCGCGCAGCCGGTCGATGTCCCGCCGGACGGTACGACGGGACACCTCGAGCCGCTCGGCCAGCTCGCCGCCGGGCCACTCGCGGGGCGTCTGGAGAAGGGAGAGCAGCCGGAGCAGCCGTGCCGGTGTGGCGGTCGTCATGCGCCCGAGGATGCCCTACCAGTAGGCCAGTACCTGGCCTACTGGCGAGGGGCGTTCACCGCACGGCCGCCGATCGTCCCTTTGGTCCGGTTGATTCGGTGTGTGTTGTTCACGGCACCTGCGAGATACGTCACGGTCCGGGGCCGAAGTGCCCCGCCGTGGTGTGTACTGGTGGGTATGCCCGAGCATCTGTCGACTCTCCAGCTGGTCGCCGCGGTCTTCCTCACCCTGGCCGGAGTGGTCTGGGCGATCGGCGTGCTGCGTCTGCTGCGCCGGTTCCGCGCACAGGCGCTTCGCGAACTCGCGGCCGCCCGCCTGCCGTTCCTCCCGGCCCAGCGGACCGGCCCGCTGCGGGAGTCGGTGGAGCTGACCCCGGCCGAACAGGACGCCTTCGCCGGGCTGATACGACAGCTCGGCCACCGCTGACCGGCCCGGCCGCCGGGCCGCCCGCGCCCCGCCGCCCGCCGGACGATCCGTCGTCGGTCCGTCGGTCCGTCGGTCAGCCCTGTCGGGCCGCCCGCCGCTCCATCGCGGAGCGGGCCGCGTCCTCCGACATGTACACCTCGCACATATGGCGGCCGTCCGGCGTCGCCGTGTGCTCGACCTCCCACAGGGAGACCTCGCTGTCGTCCGGCAGCAGGAACGCGTGCTCGTACAGCACATAACTCAGCCCTGAGCGGCCCGCCCGGCCCGGACGGCCGAAGGCCTGGGTGATCTCGTGCGCCCTCGCCGTGGCCAGCAGGGCCGCCGTGTGCACGTCGGGGCGGTCCGGGTTCTCCGCGCGGCGCAGCAGCCGGCGGGCGTGATCGGCGGAGTCGCCGCAGGCGAACACGTGCCGGGGAGCGGGGAGAGCCCACAGCCAGGCCGGCGCGGGCAGATCCAGTTCGGGCGCGTCCGCGGGTAATCCGAGCCGCGAGGTGGCCGTCCGGAGCTCCTCCTCGTCGGTGTACACCTCGTGATCCGGGGCGCCGCCCGGGGTGGCGTTGTGCGCCAGCTCCCACAGCGTGACCGCCGAGCCGTCGGCGAGCAGCCAGGTGTGCCGGTACGTCTCCCGGTGCAGCCCGGCGCTGTGGTGCGCGGAGTACAGCGAACTGTCGTACGCCAGCGCGCAGTCGAGGCGCCGGATCACCTCGTCGGGCAGCTCGAAGGAGTTCAGGGCACGGCCGAGGAGCCGCGCGAGGTGCTCCTCGGGCGACTCGGGCGACTCGGCTGGTTCGGGCGCTGCCGTCTCGTACGGAACGCTCAAGGCATCTCCCGGCGTTGCTGCATGTCACCTTGTGGGTGCATACCGTAGCCCCTCGATCGGACGTCATGTCCGGGAATGGGGAAAACGAACACCGGAAAAACGTGCGGGCCGCGCGAGAAGTTCCCGCGCGGCCCCAAACCCCGTCAAAACCCGTCGGTCAGACGGCGCTTCCGGCGGTCCAGTCGCTCCAGGACATGTTCCAGCCGTTGAGGCCGTTGGCCGGGCCCACGGTGGAGTCGGGGGAGTTCTTCACGATCACCACGTCGCCGACGAGCGAGTTGTCGAAGAACCACTTCGCGGAGGTGTCGCCCTGCGCGCCCTGCACATCGGCGAGGCCGACGCAGCCGTGGCTGGTGCCCTGCCGGCCGAACGGCGGGTTGCTCTTCTTGTACCAGTAGTTGCCGTGGATGAAGGTGCCCGAGGACGTCAGACGCATCGCGTGCGGCACGTCCGGGATGTCGTACTCCCCGCCGAAGCCGACCGTCGAGCCGTTCATCCGGGTCTGGGTGAACTTCTCGGAGATCACCATCTGCCCGTTGTACGTGGTGTGCTCCGGGCTGCCCGCGGAGATCGGCACCGACTTGAGCGTCCGGCCGTCGCGCACCACGGTCATCGTCTGCGTGTTGACGTCGACCGTGGAGACCTGCGAGCGCCCGACGGTGAAGGAGACGCTCTTCTTCTGCACGCCGTAGAGGCCCTGGGCGCCCTGCACATGGTCCAGGTCGATCTTCATCGTGACCTTGGAGCCGGCCTTCCAGTACTCCTTCGGCCGGAAGTCCAGGCGCCGGTCGCCGAACCAGTGCCCGACCACCTGCTGGCCGCTGCTGGAGTTGACCGTGATGTGCGACTGCACGGCCTTCTTGTCGCTGATCGACTTGTTGAAGGTGAACGACACCGGCATGCCCACACCGACCGTGGTGCCGTCGTCCGGCGTGTAGGTGCCGATGAAGCTGTTCGCCGAACCGACGGTGCTGAAGATGGCGTTGGCGGCCGCCGGGCGCCCCTCGGCGTCCTTCGCCTGCGCGGCTATCTGGTACTTCGTGCCCAGAGCCAGCCGCTGCTTCGGCTTCCAGCTGTGGCCGTCCGCCGATATCGCCCCCGGCACGGACTGCCCCGACCCCGACACGGTCATCTTCACGTCGGTCAGCGTGCCGTCGCTGACCTTCACCCCGGTCGCGTTGACGGACGCGTCCGTCGCGCCGTCCTTCGCCGAGATCGCTATCTTCGCCGTCGAGGTCTTCGGGGTGTCCCCGCCGCCGCCCTTGTTCGAGGCGTCGGCGTCACCGCCGCAGGCGGTCAGGGTGAGGGCGCCGACCATCAGGGCGGCACAGGCCCCCAGTGCGCGCCGCGCTGCAATGTCCGGCGTTCTCACGGGCTGCTCCAGTTTCGTGTGGTGTGCGTGGTCCGTTCCCATGCGCCGAGAAAGAGTGCGCAAACAGTCCCTGAGGTTCCCCCCAAGACCTCGTAAGGCCACGACGTGACAGAACCGCGACAATCCCCGTCCGGCGGTGACGCGCTTCCCCCTACGAGCGCCCGTACAACTCCCCGTACGACGGCCATGCTCCGCCCGGCCCGTCGACCGGATCGGCCGCGCGTACCGCCCGGACGATCGCCCGGGTCACCAGGTCCGCGCCCGCGGCGAGCAGTTCGTTGAGGGCGAGCGGATGGGCGGCGAGGGGGCGGGTGCCGGTGGCCAGGGTGAAGACCGTGTCGCCGTCGTGCAGCAGGTGGACCGGGCGGACGGCGCGGGCGATGCCGTCGTGCGCGGTGCCGGCCAGCTTCTGGGCCTGGGCCTTGGTCAGGCCGGCGTCGGTCGCGACCACCGCGAGCGTCGTGTTCAGCGGCGGCGGGGTACGGCCCGCGCCGGACTCCTCCAGCCGCCGCAGCGCTGCCTCGTGCACCTTCTTCTCCGGGTACGCGACCCGGCCGTCGTACAACTCCCCGTACAGCACACCCGTCTCCGGATCCATCACCGAACCCGCCGCGTTCGCGACCACCAGGGCGGCGACCGTGATCCCCGAGTCGAGGACCGTGCTCGCCGTGCCGATGCCGCCCTTGAGCCGGCCGGTCGCCGCACCCGTGCCGGCTCCCACGCAGCCCTGCGGCACCGGGGCGCCCGAAGCGGTCGCGGCCGCCGCCTCCACCGCCGCGCGGCCCGTCGAGGCATCCGGACGGGCCCGGAAGTCACCGCCGCGCCCCAGATCGAAGACGCAGGCCGCGGGCACCACCGGTACGACATGCGCCGGATCGGGTCCGACCCGCACACCCCGCCCGTTCTCCTCCAGCCAGGCCATCACCCCGGACGCCGCGTCGAGTCCGTAGGCGCTGCCCCCGGTGAGCACGATCGCGTCGACCCGCTGGACCACGTTGCGCGGATCGAGCGCGTCGGTCTCCTTGGTGCCGGGCCCGCCCCCGCGTACATCCACGGCGGCCACGGCCCCGCCCTCCGGTGCCAGTACGACGGTGGTCCCGGTGAGCCTGCCGTCCCCGGTCCGGGTGGCGTGCCCGACCCGCACCCCGGCGACATCTGTCAGCGCGTCAACTGTCATGGCCGCCAGTCTGCCCGAGCCCCGCCCGCCGCCGAAGGGCTCAGCCGGCCGCTGGTCCGGCGTCCGCCGTGCGCTCCCTCCGGGTCGTGCGGGCCGTCAGGGTCACCCCGGTGGCCACCGCCGCCGCGCAGACCAGGCCCGCCGCGAGCACCGACCAGCCGCCCAGGAAGGTGCAGCAGAGCACCAGCAGGGCGGTGACCGGCAGCACCAGCTGCTGGGCGGCGCCGACCTTGAAGTGCCGTGCGTGCAGGGCCCAGACGGTCAGCAGGTACAGCGCCGTCGGCAGGGTCACCGCGGCCGACGCGGCCGTCGCGGAGATGTGCGCCGTGCCGACCGCCTCCTCCACGGCCACCTCCAGGCCCGCGCCGATCGCCGCCGCCGAGGAGAAGATCAGATAGTGGCCGTACCCCCACAGGAACGCCCGCCCGCCGGAGCGCAGATGGCCGTGGATGGGCACCACGAAGTAGATCCACCAGGCGGAGAACACGATCAGCAGCCCGCCCGCCGCGATCGGCAGCAGCTCGCCCAGGGCCGAGTGCTCGTCCACGGCCGACTTCACGGCGACGGTGGCGGAGGCGATGGTCTCGCCGAGCACGATGATCGTGAACAGTCCGTACCGCTCGGCGATGTGGTGCGGGTGCCACGAGGTCTGGTGGTCCCGCTCGGCGAGCAGCGGCACGCACATCTCCGCGACGGCCATCACCAGGAACACCCAGGGCCGCGCCGGCTGCGGCAGCACCACCAGGCCGGCCCAGCCGACCTGGCACAGCAGCACCCCGCCCGCGTAGCGCAGCGCGGCTCTGCGTTCGGTGCCCTCGGCCGTGCGCGCGGCTCTCAGCCACTGGGTGGCCATCGCGAGCCGCATGATCACGTAGCCGAGCCAGACCGTCATGTAGTCGTGCTGCTCGAAGGCCCGGGAGACACCGGCGGCCAGCACCAGGACGCCGGCGATCTGCACCAGGGTGACGACCCGGTAGAGCACGTCGTCGTTGTCGTACGCCGAGGCGAACCAGGAGAAGTTCATCCAGGCCCACCAGATGGCGAAGAACACCATCGCGTAGTTGAGGACACCGGTGCCGGGGTGGCCCGCGGAGACGGCGTGCACCAGTTGCACGCCCGCCTGCGAGACCGCCACGACGAAGGACAGGTCGAAGAGGAGCTCCAGCGGGGAGGAGACCCGGTGGGCCTCGTCGCGCCCGCGCGCGGTGAGCCTTCGCACGGGGCCGGAGGGGTGGGATGCGGGGTGGGATGCGCCCGGGGCTGCGGGCGCCGGGGTGGAACTCGGCGTCATGCCTCTCAGCACAGCAGAAAACCGGGCCGGGGGCTTGCGCGGGCGCTCACCGGCGGCCGACGGCCTACCGGGAGGGGGGCCGTACCCTGGACGCATGAGTGATGCCCCCGCACCCGGACCGCGTGCCCCGAAGCCCGCGCTGGTCTTCGACGATCCGCTGGACCAGCAGTCCTCGGACGACACCGACCGCGGCTGGGGCGAGCGGCCGGCCGGCGACAGCGCCGCCGACCTCAAGCGCTTCCTCGACGAGAAGCCGCCCCACCACATCTGAACCGCCGGCGGCTCTCTCCCGGACCCGGCCGGGGTCGCGGGCCCTAGTGGTCGTCGTGCCCCGTGCCGCGCTGGGCGACCAGGGCGTCGCGGATCTCCTTGAGCACCTCCAGCTCGGACACCTCGACGACCTCCTTGGCGCCCTCCCGCGCCGCCTTGCGGGCCGCCTGCCGGGCCAGGTACTTCGACATCGGCAGGACCATCATGAAGTACACCACCGTGGCGGTGATCAGGAAGGACAGCGCGGCGCCGAGGACGGAACCCCACATCAGCTGGATGCCGTGCGTTCCGTGGCACGAGGTGCTCAGACAGGTGCTGTAGTTGTCCAGGTTCTGGGTGCCGATCGCGCCGACCAGCGGGTTGATGATCCCCTTCACCAGCGCGTTGACGATGTTCGTGAAGGCGGCGCCGATGACGACCGCCACCGCCAGGTCGATGACATTGCCGCGCATCAGGAAGGCCTTGAAGCCTTGCAGGACGCTCGGTTCCTTCTTCGCGCTCACCTCGGGGACGCTCCTCGCGTGGACAAGTCGTGGAACAAAACGCTCCGCAACCTACGGCACGGTGCGGCCATAGTGTCCAATCCCATCCCCCGAAGGAGGGACTTGACAGCGCGCCGCCAGTAAAAAGTCCGACTCGGTTCAGCACAGCGTCACCGCCAGCCGCGCCGTGGCACTCGCACCGACGAGCCCGGCCGCGAGGGCGCGCGGCGCGGCCAGTACGACGAGCGCGCCGGTCTCGGCCGCGCCGTCAAGCGGCTCCGGCACCCGTGTCACGCGCACCCCGCGCGCGAGCACCCGCGCGCCGCCCCCGGCCGACGGATCCTGCGCGGCGACCACGTCGACCCGGTCACCGGGGCGCAGCAGCCGGACCGTGGCGGCGTCGGCGATCCGCACCGGCGCCGCGACCAGGTCCGCCGGGCGGAGCGGGCGCGGGGGAGTCGCGGGCGGATGCCCGCGCGCGGAACGGGCGGGCGGTGCTGCCGCGCCGGCGCGGTGTGCTTCCGCCGGGGTCCCCGGGCCCGCGGCCACCAGCGCGGCCGCGGTCAGCACGAGTCCGGCCGCCGCCGTCCGCCCCGGGTGCCGTACCAGCCGGTGCACCCGGCACCGCCCGCCGCGCACCCGCACCGGGGGGAACGGCGGTACCTCGCGGGTCGCGGGCGCGTCCGTGCCCAGGGGCCGGGGCGGGCGCAGCGGAGGGGGGAACGCGGTGCGCGGGGCGGACGCGGAGGACGCGGCCGAGGGCGGGCGGGAGAAGGGGATGGGCATCGAGGTCACCGCCTGTGACGAGGGGCGTCGGCTTGCGATGCCCACGATGACGTCTCGCGCCGGATCCCGCCGGAGCCGGTGGACCACCGCCCGGTTGTGGACAACTCGCCCACCCGGCCGGGTGATTCCGCGCCCTTCACGGCGGCTCGTCCACAGCCTCCAGCCGCTCCGCCCGCCCCGCTACGGCAGTTCGAATCCCGGGTCCATCCCGCCGAGGGCGTTCACGCACAGGCAGTCCCGCTCCCCGGTACCCGGCAGCGTGCCCACCGCGTCGAAGAGCACCCCGCGCAGCCGTTCCACGTTGGCCGCGAACACCTGGAGAACCTCTTCGTGGGAGACCCCCTCGCCGGTCTCGGCGCCCGCGTCGAGGTCGGTGACCAGGGTCAGGGAGGTGTAGCACAGCTCCAGTTCGCGGGCGAGCGCCGCCTCGGGATGGCCGGTCATGCCCACCACCGACCAGCCCTGCGCCTGGTGCCACAGCGACTCGGCGCGGGTGGAGAAGCGCGGCCCCTCGACCACGACCAGTGTGCCGCCGTCCACCGGCTCCCAGTCCCGGCCACGGGCGGCCTTCAGCGCGATGGCCCGTCCGGTGGGGCAGTAGGGGTCGGCCAGGGACACGTGCACGACGTTCGGCACCTTGCCGTCGGGCAGCGGCAGCCCGTCGAAGTACGACTGGGCCCGGGACTTCGTACGGTCCACGAACTGGTCCGGCACCAGCAGCGTGCCGGGGCCGTGCTCGCCGCGCAGACCGCCCACCGCGGAGGGGCCGAGGACCTGCCGGACGCCGACGGAACGCAGCGCCCACAGGTTGGCGCGGTAGTTGATGCGGTGCGGCGGCAGATGGTGGCCGCGGCCGTGCCGGGGCAGGAAGGCGACCCGCCGGCCGGCGATCTCGCCGAGGAACAGGGAGTCGCTGGGCGGCCCGTAGGGAGTGTCCACTTGTAGCTCGGTCACGTCGTCGAGGAACGAGTAGAAACCCGAGCCGCCGATTACGCCGATCTCTGCGTTCGCCATGGCCAAGACATTAGCTGGCCGTGACGCCGCGCAGCAGACCTTGCCGGAGAACGCCGGACGCCCCGCCGTCGCGGGACGGCAGGGCGGGCGTCAAAAGGGATGAAGCGCGCGGCCTCAGGCGGCGGACGTGCCGGCCGAGCTCGATGTGGACGTCGTCGTCGACGACTTCGAGTCGGAGGAGGCCGAGGACGTGCCGGCCGCCGGACCGGACGAGGCGGAGCCGGACGGCTTCGCCGCCGGGCTGCTGCTCGACGTGGAGCCGCGCGAATCGTTGCGGTAGAAGCCGGAGCCCTTGAAGACAATGCCGACCGCGGAGAACACCTTCTTCAGGCGCCCGGCGCAGCTGGGGCACTCGGTCAGGGCGTCGTCGGTGAACTTCTGCACCGCCTCGAGGCCCTCGCCGCACTCGGTGCACTGGTACTGGTAGGTCGGCACTGTCTTCCTCCTGGCACTCTCACTCATTGAGTGCTAACGACGCTCCATAGTGACGTATTCCCCGGGATCAGTCCACCGTCACCGGCGAGCGGTGACCGACGCCACGTGCCACGGTCTGCGTCTCCTGGCGCGCGATCAGCGCGGATCGCAGCGCCACCAGGGTCAGCAGGGCGAGCACCGTGCCACCCATCGGCACCAGGAATCCCGAGCCGCCCCACAGCCGGTCCTCCAACTGCCCGGCGACGGTGACCGCGGCCGCCTGGCCGAGCGCGACCGCGCCGGTCAGCCAGGTGAACGCCTCGGTGCGGGCGCGGGCCGGGACCAGGGCCTCGACCAGCGTGTAGCCGGTGATCAGCGACGGCGCGATGCACATGCCGACCAGCAGGCCGAGCGCGGCGAGCAGCAGCACCGAGTGCGCCGTCCAGAGCGCGGACGCGGTCAGCGCGAGCGCGGCGTAGCCGACGACCAGGCGCCGCTGGGGTGCCGTCCTCCAGGCGATCGCGCCGCAGACGATGCCGGACAGCATGTTCCCGGCGGCGAAGACGCCGTACAGGACGCCGTTCAGGCCGGGCTCGCCGATCGACTCGGTGAAGGCGGCCAGGGAGACCTGCATGCCGCCGAAGACCGAGCCGATGCCGAGGAAGGTCACGACCAGCACCCGGACACCGGGGGTCCGGAGCGCGGAGCCGTGCCCCACGCGCGCGGGCCCGGCCGTGACCGACACCGCGGGCTGCGTGCTCTTCTGCGCGGCGAACAGCAAACCGCCCACGAGGGTCAGCGCCGCCTCCGTGAGCAGACCGGCCGCCGGGGTGACGGCGGTGCACAGGGCGGTGGCCAGCAGGGGCCCGAACACGAAGGTCAGCTCGTCCGTGACCGACTCGAACGCGGCCGCGGTGCCCATCAGGGGTGAGCCCTGGAGCTTCACGCCCCAGCGCGCCCGCACCATGGGCCCGACCTGCGGCACCGAGGCGCCGGTCGGCACGGCCGCCAGGAACAGCGCCCACAGCGGGGCGTGCGCCAGCGCGAGCGCCGTCAGGGACAGACCCGACACGGTGTGCACCAGGACGCCGGGGACCAGCACGGCGCGCTGGCCGTAGCGGTCGGCCAGGCGCCCGCTGTAGGGCGCGAACAGCGCCATGGAGACACCGGTGACGGCCGCGGCGGCACCGGCGGCGCCGTACGAGCCGGTGGTGTGCTGCACCAGCAGCACGATGGACAGGGTGAGCATCGCGAACGGCTGGCGTGCCGCGAAGCCGGGGAGCAGGAAGGTCCAGGCGCCGCGGGTGCGCAGCAGTGCTCCGTATCCGGGGCGGGAGGAGGCGGTCGAGGTCTTCGCCGCTTCGTCGGTGACCGTGGATCCCACGGCCCGTGCCTTTCTGCCGCCTGGTAGCGCGCGTCCCGTGTGGGGTCCGGGCGCCGAGAGCTGTCCTCTTGCGCGGACTGCGGTAGATACCGGCGCCCACGGCAAGGTGGGGGGCGTCGCGGCCGCCATACGGTCGCGCCAGCTCTGCGTCAGGCAGAGTTGGTTCGATCAGGGTGCCCCTTCATCGTACAGGGGCAACCCCCGCACCGGCTGTGAAAACGAGCACCGTCGAGCCGGTCGCCTGGGATTCCGCGGCGCGTACGCCAGGTGTGAACCGCGGGAAACCTGCTCTTAACGTGAGCCCCCTGAGCGTGAGCCCCCGGAACGTGAGCCCCCGGCCCGCGCGTGCCCCGGCTTGGAGCCCCCGGGCCGAGCGCCCCGGGCGTCCGTGCCGTCCGTGCCCAGCCAGCCCGCCAGCTTGCCGCCGTGGGCGACCGCGCGCAGCCGCGCCTCCGCCGAGTCGCGGACCGGGTCGGTGGCGACCACCAGGAGTTCGTCCCCGCGCCGCAGCACCGTGCTGGGCAGCGGTACGAACGACTTGCCCTCGCGCACCACCAGCGTCACGGCGGATCCGGACGGCAGCCGCAGCTCGGAGATCTCGACGCCGTGCATCCGGGACTCCTCCGGGATGGTCACGGACAGCAGGTGCCCGCGAAGCCGCTCCAGGGGTGCCGACTCGATGCCGAGGTCGGCCGCCTCGCCCTTCTCGCCCAGGCGCAGCGTGCGCGCCAGCCACGGCAGCGTCGGCCCCTGGACGAGGGTGTAGACGACGACCAGGACGAAGACGATGTTGAAGATCCGCCGGCTGCCGTCGACGCCGTTCACCATGGGGATCGTCGCCAGGATGATGGGCACGGCGCCGCGCAGTCCCGCCCAGGACATCAGGGTCTGCTCCTGCCAGGGCACCCGGAACGGGGTCAGGCTGAACACCACGCTGAGCGGGCGGGCCACCATGGTCAGCACCAGGCCGATGACCAGGGCGGGTACGACGTCGTCGCCCAGTTCGTGCGGGGTGACCAGGAGGCCGAGCAGGACGAACATGCCGATCTGGGCGATCCAGCCGAGCCCCTCGGCGAAGCCGCGGGTGGCCGGCCAGTGCGGCAGCTTGGCGTTGCCGAGCACCATGGAGGCCAGGTAGACCGCGAGGAAGCCACTGCCGTGCCCGAGGGCGCCGGCCGCGTACGCCGAGATGGCGATCGCGAGGACGGCGATCGGGTAGAGGCCGGAGGCGGGCAGCGCCACGTGCTTGAGTCCCCAGGAGCCGATCGCGCCCACCGCGAGTCCCACGGCCGCGCCGATGGCCAGTTCCAGGGCTATCTCGCCGATCAGCACGTACCAGTGCTCGACCGGTCCCGCCGTGGAGAACGCGACGACCAGGATGACGACCGGGGCGTCGTTGAAGCCCGATTCCGCCTCCAGGGAGCCCGTCACGCGTGCGGGCAGGGGGATTCTGCGCAGCACGGAGAAGACCGCCGCCGCGTCCGTCGAGGACACCACCGCGCCGATGATGAGCGCCTGCCGCCACTCCAGCCCGACCAGGTAATGCGCGCTCGCCGCGGTGACCCCGACGCTGACCGCGACGCCCGCGGTCGCGAGGACGGCGGCGGAGGACAGGACCGGGCGCACTTCCTTCCACTTGGTGCCGAGGCCGCCCTCGGCGAGGATCACGACCAGGGCCGCGTAGCCGATGACCTGTGTGGCCGCGGCACTGTCGAAGTGGATGTGGCCCAGGCCGTCCTGGCCCATGACGACGCCGATCCCCAGGTAGACGAGCAGGCTGGGGAGCCCGCTGCGTGAGGAGATCCGCACGGCCGCGACGGCGACCAGCAGGACGAGGGAGCAGACGAGCAGAAGCTGGTTGAGGTGGTGAACAGTCAGCGGCGGTTCCCTTCCTTGGCCCGAGCGCGGGGCGCGCGGACGCGCGAACACAAGATCCGAGGCTGCGGCGCACCGCATCCAGGTACTTCGTTACCTTACCTAATTCTTGACGCTTTCTTGACGTTAGGGGGAAGGGATCGAACGCTCGTGCGCGCTGGTTCCCGACTCCGCGTCAAGGCGCACAGGGTCCTGCGCCTATGGTTGCTCCAGCGCTCATTCAAAGTCATGGCCCGACCTGCCGCTCGCGTTAGGACAGCAAGGACAGCGATGCCCCCGAACACCACCGCCACAACGGGTGACACCGCCACCACCGGTGCCGCGCCCGCCAAGTCAGGCAGGAAGAAGGGGCGCAAAGCCCGACTGCTCGTCCTGCTGCTGGTCCTGGCCGTCATCGCGGGCATCGCCTACGGCGGCTTCTGGTCGGTCAGCACCGTGCGTGCCTCCCTCCCGCAGACCACGGGCTCGATCACACTCGACGGGCTGTCGGGCCCGGTCGACGTCAAGCGGGACGGCAACGGCATCCCGCAGATCTACGCGTCCTCCGACGAGGACCTGTTCATGGCGCAGGGCTACGTCCAGGCGCAGGACCGGTTCTACGAGATGGACGTGCGCCGGCACATGACGGCGGGGCGCCTGTCGGAGATGTTCGGCAAGGGCCAGGTCAAGAACGACGAGTTCCTGCGCACCCTCGGCTGGGACCGGGTCGCCAAACAGGAGTACGACACCAAGCTGTCGGCCTCCGCCAAGCGCTACCTGGACGCCTACTCCAAGGGCGTCAACGCGTACCTGAAGGGCAAGAGCGGCAAGGACATCTCCCTGGAGTACGCCGCCCTCGACCTGACCAACGACTACAAGCCCGAGCAGTGGACCCCGGTCGACTCGATCTCCTGGCTGAAGGCGATGGCCTGGGACCTGCGCGGCAACATGCGCGACGAGATCGACCGCGCGCTGATGACGAGCCGGCTCGGGCCGCAGCAGATCCAGGACCTTTACCCGGACTACCCGTACAGCCGCAACAAGCCGATCGTGCAGGAGGGCCAGTACGACGCGCTGAGCAAGAGCTTCGAGCAGAGCGCCGCCCCGGGCACGCCCGTGGGCACCGGTACCGGCACCGGCACGACGGGGACCGCGGGCAGCACCGGTACGACGGGCAGCGCGGGCGGCGCCACGGGCTCCTCCGCGGGCACGACGGGCGCCACCGGCTCCGGACCCTCGGGCACCTCCGGTTCGGGCCTCACGAGCCAACTGGGTGGCCTCTACAGCTCCCTGAGTGACCTCCCGGCGGCCGTCGGCGTGAACGGTCAGGGCATCGGCTCCAACTCCTGGGTGGTCGGCGGCAGCCACACCATCACCGGCAAGCCGCTGCTCGCCAACGACCCGCACCTGGAGGCGTCCCTGCCGGGCGTCTGGTACCAGATGGGCCTGCACTGCCGGACCGTCTCGGCCAAGTGCCAGTACGACGTCACGGGTTACACGTTTGCCGGGATGCCCGGTGTGATCATCGGCCACAACGCCGACATCGCCTGGGGCATGACCAACTCCGGGGTCGACGTCAGCGACCTCTACCTGGAGAAGGTCACCGCCGGCGGCTACCTCTACGACGGCAAGGTGCGGCCCTTCAAGACCCGCCAGGAGACCATCAAGGTCGCCGGCGGCGCCTCCAAGACGATCGTCGTGCGCGAGACCCAGGACGGGATGCCGCTCCTGTCGGACCGCGACGACGAGCTGGTCCAGGTCGGCAAGAAGGCCACCGTCGACGCCGCCGCCCCGGACCGCGGCGACGGCTACGGCGTCGCCCTCAAGTGGACCGCGCTCGACCCGGGCACCTCCATGGACGCCGTCTTCGCGCTCGACAAGGCCGGCAACTGGAACGACTTCCGCGCGGCGGCCGCCAAGTTCGACGTGCCCTCGCAGAACCTGATCTACGCCGACACCCGCGACAACATCGGCTACACCCTGCCGGGCAGGATCCCGACGCGCTCCGCCGCGGACGACGGCTCCGTCCCGGCGCCCGGCTGGGACCCCAAGTACCGCTGGACCGGCTACATCCGGCAGGGCGAGCTGCCGTACGAGTACAACCCCAAGCGCGGCTACATCGTCACCGCCAACCAGGCCGTGGTCGACAAGGACAAGTACCCGTACACCCTGACCACCGACTGGGGCTACGGCACCCGCAGCCAGCGGATCACCGACCTGATCGAGTCCAAGATCAAGGGCGGCGGCAAGATCTCCACCGACGACATGCGGCAGATGCAGCTGGACGACAGCAGCGAGATCGCCAAGCTCATGGTGCCGAAGCTGCTGAAGATCAACCTGTCCGACAAGAACGTGCGTGACGCGCAGAAGCTGCTGGAGGGCTGGGACTACACCCAGGACTCCGACTCCGCCGCCGCCGCGTACTTCAACGCCGTGTGGCGCAACGTCCTCAAGCTCGCCTTCGGCAACAAGCTCCCCAAGGAGCTGCGGGTCAAGGGCCAGTGCCTGTGGGTCGACAAGATCGACAGCACCGGCCCGGTGGACGACGACAACACCAAGGTGCGCGAGTGCGGCATGCGCGCCGCCGACGAGGCGCAGCCGGACGGCGGCGACCGCTGGTTCGAGGTCGTGCGCAACCTGATGAACAAGCCGGACAGCGACTGGTGGAAGACGCCCAAGCAGGGCACCCGCCCGGCGGCGAACAACATGGACCAGCTCTTCGCGCGCGCCATGATCGACGCCCGCTGGGAGCTGACCGCCAAGCTCGGCAAGGACATCGACACCTGGAGCTGGGGCCGGCTGCACCGGCTGTTCCTGAAGAACCAGACGCTCGGCACCGACGGCCCCAAGGTGCTCCAGTACCTGCTCAACCGCGGCCCCTGGAAGCTCAACGGCGGTGAGGCGGCCGTGGACGCGACCGGCTGGAACGCCGCGGGCGGCTACAACGTGGTCTGGGTGCCGTCGATGCGGATGGTCGTCAACCTCGCCGACCTCGACAAGTCCAAGTGGATCAACCTGACCGGCGCCTCCGGGCACGCGTTCAGCGCGCACTACACGGACCAGACGGACAAGTGGGCCAAGGGCGAGCTGCTGCCCTGGTCGTACTCCTCCAAGGCGGTCGACGCGAGCACGAGCGACACCCTCGTCCTCAAGCCGTAACCACCGCACCCGCTGAGCACGACGGCCCTCCACGCGCCCGTGGAGGGCCGTCGTGCGTATCCGGCCGCCTCAGGCGAAGCGACGTGCCCCGGACGGCGTCACCACCGCGTGCACCGGCCGGTCGTGCTCCTCCACCGGGACCCGCGCGACGACCTCCGTGTCGTAGAGCAGCACCACGAGGCGGGGACGCGCGCCCGCGCGCTCCAGCCGGGCCAGCACGCGGTCGTACGAGCCGCCGCCGCGCCCCAGCCGCATCCCGCGCGCGTCCACCGCGAGTCCGGGCAGCAGGACCACGTCCGCGCCCGTCACGGCGTCCGGGCCGAGCCGCGGGCCCGAGGGTTCGAGGAGGGCCATCTTCGAGCCGTGCCGGACCTCCGTCAGCGAGCCGGGCCCGGTGTACTCGCCCCAGTCCAGGTCGTTGTCGTCCAGCAGCGCGGGGAGCAGGACGCGGGTGCCCCGCGCGCGCAGCGCGTCCAGGAGCGCGCCGGTGCCGGGTTCCGCGCCGACGGAGACGTACGCGGCGACCGTGCGCGCCCCCGCCAGCTCGGGCAGCTCCAGGGCGCGCGCGGCCAGCGCCCGGCCCGACTCCCGTACGTCATCGTCCGGCAGCCCGTTCCTCATCGCGAGGAGACCTCGCCGCAACGTCCTCTTGTCAGGCTCTGTCACGCGTCCGTCGTCTTCCACGGGTCGTTCCCGCATCCTTTCCGTCCGCCGCACGGCGTCGGTGCCGTCCGGGCCGTGGTCAAAGGCTGGACCAAGCGGAGCCCCAGGTCGCACCGAGGGTCGCCGGTTAAGGTGGCGGGCATGACTCAGTCGCACCCCAGGATCAGCAAGGCTGTCATTCCGGCGGCGGGTCTTGGCACCCGGTTCCTGCCGGCGACCAAGGCCACTCCCAAGGAGATGCTGCCGGTCGTCGACAAGCCCGCGATCCAGTACGTGGTCGAGGAGGCCGTGTCCGCGGGGCTCGACGACGTCCTGATGATCACCGGTCGTAACAAGCGTCCCCTGGAGGACCACTTCGACCGCAACTACGAGCTGGAGTCCGCCCTCCAGAAGAAGGGCGACGCGAGCCGGCTCGCGAAGGTGCAGGAGTCCAGCGACCTGGCGACCATGCACTACGTCCGCCAGGGCGACCCGAAGGGCCTCGGCCACGCCGTGCTGTGCGCCGCCCCGCACGTCGGCCACGAGCCCTTCGCGGTCCTGCTCGGCGACGACCTGATCGACCCGCGCGACCCGTTGCTCCAGCGCATGATCGAGGTCCAGGAGGAGCACGGCGGCAGCGTGATCGCCCTCATGGAGGTCGCGCCCGAGCAGATCCACCTCTACGGCTGCGCGGCCGTAGAGGCCACCGCCGAGGGCGACACCGTCAAGATCACCGGCCTGGTCGAGAAGCCCGACCCCGCCGACGCCCCCTCCAACTACGCGATCATCGGCCGCTATGTGCTCGACCCGCACGTCTTCGGCATACTGCGCAAGACGGAACCGGGCCGCGGCGGCGAGATCCAGCTGACCGACGCGCTCCAGCAGCTCGCCACCGACGAGAAGCCGGGCGGCCCGGTGCACGGCGTCGTCTTCCAGGGCCGCCGCTACGACACCGGCGACCGCGGCGACTACCTGCGTGCCATTGTCAGGCTCGCATGCGAACGTGAAGACCTGGGCCCGGAGTTCCGGACCTGGCTCCGCAGTTACGTAGCCGAGGAGATGCAGCAGAGTTGAGCAGCGCCGCGACCCGCCCGACCGGCGAAGACGACCTGTGGTCGGTGGACCAGCACCTGGAGGACATCCTCTCCACGGTCCAGCCCCTGGAGCCCATCGAACTCCAACTGCTCGACGCCCAGGGCTGTGTCCTGGTCGAGGACGTCACGGTGCCGGTGTCGCTGCCGCCGTTCGACAACAGCTCGATGGACGGGTACGCGGTGCGGATCGCGGATGTGGAGGGCGCGAGCGAGGAGTTCCCGGCCGCCCTGGAGGTCGTCGGGGACGTCGCGGCGGGCGCGGACGACCCGGTGCGGGTCGGACCGGGCCAGGCCGCCCGGATCATGACCGGTGCCCCGCTGCCGCCCGGTGCCGAGGCCGTCGTCCCCGTCGAGTGGACCGACGGCGGGCTCGGCGAGGGCCCGGCCGGCGGCATGCGGGCCCGCAGCCTCGCCCCCGAGGACGCCGGGGGCCAGGTGCGCGTGCACCGTCCCGTCGAGGCACGCGCGCACGTACGGGCCGAGGGCAGCGACGTGAAGGCCGGTGATCGCGCTCTGGAGGCCGGGACGATCCTCGGCCCGTCGCAGATCGCCCTGCTCGCCGCGATCGGCCGGGGCACGGTGCGGGTGCGCCCGCGCCCGCGCGTGGTCGTCGTCTCCACCGGCAGCGAACTCGTCCAGCCCGGCGAGCAGCTGGGCCGCGGCCGGATCTACGACTCCAACAGCTTCGCCCTCACCGCCGCCGCGCGGGACGCGGGCGCCATCGCCTACCGGGTGGGCGCCGTCGCCGACGACGCCGAGACCCTGCGCTCGACCATCGAGGACCAGCTGATCCGCGCCGACCTGCTGGTCACCACGGGCGGAGTGAGCGTCGGGGCGTACGACGTGGTCAAGGAGGCGCTGGCGGACATCGGCGACGAGGACGTGCCGGGCGGCGGCATCGAGTTCCGCAAGCTGGCCATGCAGCCCGGCAAGCCCCAGGGCTTCGGCTCCATCGGACCCGACCACACGCCGCTGCTCGCGCTGCCGGGCAACCCCGTGTCCTCGTACGTCTCCTTCGAGCTGTTCGCCCGCCCCGCGATCCGCGCCCTCATGGGCCTCACCGATCTGCACCGGCCGGTGGTGCGGGCCACGCTCACCGCGGACAAGGCGCTGCGCTCCCCGAAGGGCCGCCGGCAGTTCCTGCGGGGCCGGTACGCCGACGGGGAGGTCACCCCGGTCGGCGGCGCGGGCTCCCACCTGGTGGCGGCGCTGGCGCACGCGGACGCGCTGATCGTCGTACCCGAGGACATGGAGTCCGTCGAGCCCGGCACCGAGGTGGACGTCGTACCGCTCGGCTGAAGCACGTCCGGGGCGGCTGCGCGAGACCGCTTGGCGGTAGCGTGTCGCGCACAGCAGGCCCGCGCACCGCACGGCGCGGGCCCGGACCGGGAGCGCCGCACAGCATGACCGAACCGTCCCGGGGGCAGACCCCCGGAAACCCCGCCCAGGATCACCTCACGCACCTCGACGCGGCCGGCGCGGCCCGCATGGTCGACGTCTCCGGCAAGGACGTCACCGCGCGCACCGCACGCGCCGGCGGTCGTGTCCTGGTCTCGCCCCGCGTGGTCGAGCTGCTGCGCGGCGAGGGGGTGCCCAAGGGAGACGCGCTGGCCACCGCGCGGATCGCGGGGATCATGGGCGCCAAGCGCACCCCGGACCTGATCCCGCTGTGCCACCCGTTGTCGGTGTCGGGTGTGAAACTGGACCTGTCGGTCGCGGACGACGCCGTCGAGATCCTGGCCACCGTGAAGACCACGGACCGCACGGGCGTCGAGATGGAGGCCCTCACCGCGGTGACGGTCGCCGCGCTCACCGTGATCGACATGGTCAAGGCGGTCGACAAGGGAGCGGTCATCACGGACGTACGCGTGCTGGAGAAGACCGGCGGCAAGTCGGGCGACTGGAGCCGGGCATGAGCTACCGCGCCCTGGTGATCACCGCCTCCAACCGGGCCGCCGCGGGCGTCTACGAGGACAGGGGCGGCCCGCTGATCGCCGACGGCCTCGCGCGCCTCGGCTTCGCCGTGGACGGCCCCCGGGTCGTTCCCGACGGGGAGCCGGTCGAGGCCGCCCTGCGCGAGGGCGCCGCCGCCGGGTACGACGCGATCGTCACCACCGGCGGCACCGGCCTCACCCCGACCGACCGCACCCCCGAGGCGACCCGCGCCGTCATCGACCACGAGGTGCCGGGCATTGCCGAGGCCATCCGGGCGTTCGGCATGGGGAAGGTGCCGACCGCCGCGCTCTCCCGGGGCGTCGCCGGGGTCGCCGGCCGGACCCTGATCGTCAACCTGCCGGGGTCCACGGGCGGGGTGAAGGACGGACTGGCCGTCCTGGAGCCCCTGTTGGCCCACGCCGTCGACCAGATCCGCGGTGGCGACCACGCCAGACCCAGCACGGGGGGTGCGCACTGAACGGGTCGACCTGGCCGGTCGTGCTGGTGGACGGCGATGTCGTCCTGCGGCCGATAAAGCTGCGCGACCAGCGGGAGTGGCGGGAGGTGAACCGCCGCAACCGGGACTGGCTGCGCCCCTGGGAGGCCACGATCCCGCCCCCCACCCCGAGCGGGCCGGTCGCGCACCGGCCGACGTACCGGCAGATGGTCCGGCATCTGCGCCGGGAGGCGCACGCGGGCCGGATGCTGCCGTTCGTCATCGAGTACCAGGGGCGCCTGGTCGGGCAGTTGACGGTCGCCGGAATCACCTGGGGGTCGATGTGCTCCGGGCACATCGGCTACTGGGTCGACGAGTCGGTGGCCGGGCGCGGGGTGATGCCGACGGCCGTCGCGCTGGTGGTGGACCACTGTTTCCGCACCGTCGGACTGCACCGCATCGAGGTGTGCATCCGCCCCGAGAACCGGCCCAGCCGCCGGGTGGTGGAGAAGCTCGGGTTCCGCGAGGAGGGGCTGCGGCCGCGTTATCTGCACATCGACGGCGCCTGGCGCGACCATCTGGTCTTCGCGCTGACCGCGGAGGAGGTGCCGGACGGGCTGCTCGGACGGTGGCGGCGGGCACGGTCGGCGGCACAGGGACCGAGAAATTGAATATGCGTTCGAAATTCTGATCCTAACGGTCGCAAAAAATGCTGGAAATATCAGCCAGATCGTGCGACACACCGGCTCAATTGGCGGATACCTTCGGTCAAACCCCTCTACCGTGTGAGTCGTGAGCAGCAGCGGCCTCATCTACGCAGTCATTGTCGGGGCCTGGGCCGCCTACTTGGTGCCGATGTGGCTCCGTAGGCAGGACGAGCTGAACGAGGCCCGTCCGACGGAACGCTTCAGTACCGCCATCCGGCTGCTTTCCGGACGGGCGGGGATGGAGCGCCGATACGCCAAGGACCTGCGGGCGCGCTCCACCGACCAGGGGGAGCAGGGCGCCGTCGATCCGGACGCCGTCACCGATTCGGTGGACGTCCGGGCCTTCGCCGTGCCCCCGACGCGCCGTCAGATCCTGGTGGAGGGCGAGCCCGAGGCGTCCCGGAGCCCGGAAGCCGACCGGGGACACGCCCCCGCGGCCCCGGTACGGCGGCACGCGCCGGCACCCCGACGCGTGCCTTCGGCACAGGCGGCCGCAGCGCGCGCCCGGCGCACGAAGGTGCTCGCGCGCCGTCGGCGCACCACCGTGCTGCTCTTCCTCGCCTTCACCGTGGGCGCGATCGTCGCGGCCGTCGGCGGCCTCGCCTTCCTGTGGGCGCCCGCCGCCCCCGCCGTGCTCCTCAGCGCTTACATCGCCTATCTGCGCACCCAGGAACGCCGCCGCTTCGCCTACCAGATGGACCGCCGCCGTGCCGAGGCCGCCGCCAAGCGACTGCGTGAGCGCCAGCCGCGACGGCGCGCGACCCCGGAGGCCGCCCGCGCCGCCGACGAACCGGAGGAGGCCACAGGGACCGACACGGACCCCGGCCTCTCCACACTCGCCGCCGACCGGCGCGCCCTGGTGGAGCAGACCGACCACGCCGAGTGGGTCGACCAGCAGCGCGAGCGGCAGCGGCGGCCCGGACATGGGGACAGCTGGGACCCGGTGCCGGTGCCCCTGCCCACGTACGTGACCGCGCCGGTCGCGCCGCGGGCCACCTCCGGTGTCGACCTGGGCGGCCCGGACACCTGGAGCTCGGCGCGGTCCAGCTCGGTCGTCCCGGAGCAGGAGACGGACCAGGCGCCCGCGGCCGGGGAGGACGAGCAGGCGTCCGCCGAGGCGGACCGGCCGGCCGACGGCCGCGGCGACGCCCGCCGTGCCGCCTCCGCCCGCCGTTCCCGGGAGCGTGGCCGCACACCGCTCTTCGACCAGTACGAGGACGGCGACCGTCCGCGCGCCGCCAACGAGTGACGGCCGCCACATCCGGGAAGCGGCCCCTGACCAGTTCGGGAGCGGATTTCCAAGCACCCCGATCAGGGTGCTAGAGTTTCACTCGTTGCAAGGGCCTGTGGCGCAGTCCGGTAGCGCACCTCGTTCGCATCGAGGGGGCCAGGGGTTCAAATCCCCTCAGGTCCACGCAGCTCAGAGCCCCGGTCGGGAAACCGACCGGGGCTCTGACATGTTGTACGGCCGTTTCGCCTTGTACGGCCGTCTCACCGGTCGCGTCGCCCGGCGGCCGTGGCGGGGGTTTTCGCGTCCGTCGCTCCGGCCCCGCCGCGACCGTCGCCCCGGCTACAGGTCCTTCGCGAAGCAGCGGCTCTCCTCGTGGAAGCGGTAGAAACCGAACTTGGGGCAGAGCGTGTAGCCGCTGGAGGCGTACAGGGCGATGGCCTCCGGCTGCTTGGTGCCCGTCTCCAGGACCATCCGCCGGCGTCCGGCCGCGCGGGCGTCCTCCTCCAGGGCGGTCAGGATCCGGCGGGCCAGGCCCCGGCCGCGCACCTCCTCGATCACATACATGCGCTTCAGCTCGGCGTCCCCGTCCGAGTAGCCCTCGTCGTTGCGCTCCTGGCTGCGCCAGCCGCCGGTGGCCACCGGGCGGTCGGACTCGTCGTACGCGATCAGGTACGCGCCCCGGGGCGGGAGGAAGTCCTGCGGGGTGAGGAAGGTTTCATCGCCGTCGTCGCCGTAACGGAGGGCGTATTCGGCCTGCACCGCGTCGTTGAGCTTTATGGCGTCGGGGTGGTCGAAACCTACGCGGCGAATGTTCATCTGGGCATCGCGCTTCCGTGCGGGAGGGACCCCTCGCTCGTGAGGGCTTCGTCCAGTGTGCCGGTATCGTGCTCCGGTGCTGACTGTGACCTCGGTGAACGTGAATGGGCTGCGGGCCGCCGCCAAGAAGGGCTTCGTGCCGTGGCTGGCCGGGACGCGGGCGGACGTCGTCTGCCTCCAGGAGGTGCGCGCCGAGCCGCACCAACTGCCCGCGGAGGTGCGCGAGCCCGAGGGCTGGCACGTGGTGCACGCCCCGGCGGCCGCCAAGGGGCGCGCGGGCGTCTCCCTGTACACCCGGCGCGAGCCCGACCGGGTGCGGATCGGCTTCGGGTCCGCCGAGTTCGACGGCAGCGGGCGCTATGCCGAGGTGGATCTGCCCGGTGTCACCGTCGCCTCCCTCTACCTCCCGTCCGGCGAGGTCGGCACCGAGCGGCAGGACGAGAAGATCCGCTTCATGGCGGAGTTCCTCGAACACCTCAAGGCGCTGCGCGGGCGCGCCGCCGCCGAGGGGCGCGAGGTGGTCGTCTGCGGCGACTGGAACATCGCCCACCGCGAGGCCGATCTCAAGAACTGGCGCGGCAACACCAAGAACTCCGGCTTCCTGCCCGAGGAGCGGTCCTGGCTCGGCCGGGTCCTCGCCCCCGAGGAGGGCGGCTACGTCGACGTCGTACGGGCCCTGCACCCGGACGTCGACGGCCCGTACACGTGGTGGTCGTACCGGGGGCGGGCCTTCGACAACGATTCCGGGTGGCGGATCGATCTCGCCGTGGCCACCCCCGGGCTCGCCCGGCGCGCGGTCAAGGCCGTGGTGGAGCGGGCGGCCTGCCACGAGGAGCGGTGGTCGGACCACGCCCCGGTGACGGTGACCTTCGAGATGTGAGGCCGGCGCCGCCCGCTCGGCGCCGGAGGCCGGGCGGGGCGTGTCCGGTCCGGCCGTGCGCGCGGCACCGCCGCCGCGGCGGCCCCGCGGCCTAATCCGCCTTGTTCAGCTGCCGGTCCATGGCCAGGGACAGCTCCGCCTCCACCACGCTGCGGGCGAGCGGGCGCAGGCGGTGCAGGTCCTCCTCCGGGGCGTGGCGCCGGATCAGGTCCGAGAAGAGGGTGGCCAGGGCCTCGGCGTGTTCCCGGACGCGGACGCCGGCCGCGAGGACCTCGGCGAGCGGGATGCCCTCGCGGACCAGGGCGGAGGAGACGTCCAGCAGACGCCGGCTGATGTGGACGATCTTGTCGCCGTCGGTGCCCAGGTAGCCCAGCTCCATGGCGGCGGCCAGGTTCTCCGGGGTGACCTCGCCCTCGAAGCGGGCGGCCAGTTCCTCCGGGGTGAGGCGGATCGGCTCCTCCTCGGTGGGGGCGCCGACGCCGAGCAGGTCGGCGACGTCCCGGCCCTGGTCCAGGGCCTCGGCCAGCTCCGCGATGCCGGTCAGGGTGTGGCCGCGCTCCAGCAGGGCGCCGATGGTGCGCAGCCGGGCCAGGTGGTGGTCGTCGTACCAGGCGATGCGGCCCTCGCGGCGGGGTGGCGGCAGCAGCTTGCGTTCGCGGTAGAAGCGCAGGGTGCGCACGGTGATGCCGGCCAGTCGGGCCAGCTCGTCCGTGCGGTACTCGCGCGGGCCCCGATGGGCCGCCTCCGGGTTCTCGGTGTCTGCTGCCACGCCCGAAGCCTATGGTGTACCGCCGGTAACTTTCCTTACCGCGCCCCCTACCGCTCGGTACGGAGCTGCTCTACAGTCCCATCGTGCCAGTGTTCACTGGCAGCATTGACGAGCGGTATTCCAAGGTGAGGCGTGGAGGCTCCGGGATGGCCGAGCACGAGCATGTGAGGGTGGCGGTGATCGGGTCCGGCTTCGGCGGACTGGGCGCCGCCGTGCGGCTGCGCCGCGAAGGGATCACCGACTTCGTCGTCCTGGAACGGGCCGAGGACGTCGGCGGCACCTGGCGGGACAACAGTTACCCCGGGTGCGCCTGTGACGTGCCCTCGCACCTGTACTCCTTCTCCTTCGCGCCCAACCCCGAGTGGCCGCGCACCTTCTCGGGACAGCGGCACATCCGCGCCTACCTGGAGCACGTCACCGACGTCTTCGGCCTGCGCCCGCAGATCCGCTTCGGCGCCGAGGTCAGGCTGCTCAGCTGGGACCGGGAGAACCTGCGCTGGCACATCGAGACCACGCGCGGGGCGCTGACCGCCGATGTCGTCGTCTCCGCCACCGGACCGCTGTCCGACCCCAAGGTGCCCGACATCCCGGGCCTGGAGTCCTTCCCCGGCAAGGTGTTCCACTCCGCCCGCTGGGACCACGACTACGACCTGCGCGGCAAGCGCGTGGCCGTGGTCGGCACCGGTGCCTCCGCCATCCAGATCGTGCCCGCCGTCCAGTCGCAGGTCGGCCGGCTCACCCTCTTCCAGCGCACCCCGCCCTGGGTGATGCCCCGGGTGGACCGCGCGATCAGCCCCGCCGAGCGCTGGCTGCACCGCTCGCTGCCGCTCACCACCCAGCTGCGCCGCGGCCTGCTGTGGGGCATCCGGGAACTCCAGGTGCAGGCGTTCACCAAGCACCCCGATGAACTCGGCCTGGTCGAGCGGCTCGCCAGGCGCAACATCGCCCGCGCGATCAAGGACCCGGACCTGCGCGCCAGGCTCACCCCCGACTACCGCATCGGCTGCAAGCGGATCCTGCTGTCCAACACCTACTACCCGGCGCTGGCCCGGCCCCATGTGGACGTCGTCGCGAGCGGGCTCAGCGAGGTGCGGGGTTCGACCCTGGTCGCCGCCGACGGCACCGAGGCCGAGGTCGACGCGATCGTCTTCGGTACGGGCTTCCACGTCACGGACATGCCGATCGCCGAGCGCGTGGTCGGCGCGGAGGGCATCACGCTCGCCGAGGCGTGGAAGGGCGGCATGCGGGCGCTGCGCGGCGCCACCGCCACCGGGTTCCCGAACTTCATGACGGTCGTCGGGCCCAACACCGGCCTCGGCAACTCCTCCATGATCCTCATGATCGAGTCCCAGCTGAACTACATGGCCGACTACCTGCGCCAGCTCGACGTCCTCGGCGGCCGTACCGCCCTCGACGCCCGGCCCGGCGCCGTCGCGGCCTGGAACCACAAGGTCCAGGAGCGGATGGAACGGACCGTGTGGAACACCGGCGGCTGCACCAGCTGGTACCTCGACGCCAGCGGGCGCAACACCACCGTGTGGCCCGGTACGACGACCGAGTTCCGGCGCGCCACCCGGCAGGTGGACCTCGGGGAGTACGAGGTGATCCGGGCACCCGGGCCTGGTGCGGCCCCCGAGGACGCGAAGAACTCGAAGTCCCGCGAGAGCAGCGGGACTTCGAAGGCCGCCGAGACGGACGAGGTCGCCGCGTGAGCCGCCCCCGCGCCACCCGCATGACCACCGGCGCCTACGCCCCGCCCGCCCCCGCCCGTGAACTCACCGTCCCCTCCACCGACGACGCGCGGCTCCACGTCGAGGTGCACGGGCCCGAGGACGCGCCCGCTGTCGTCCTCTCCCACGGCTGGACCTGCTCGACCGCCTTCTGGGCGGCGCAGATCCGGGAACTGGCCGGGGACCACCGGGTGATCGTGTACGACCAGCGGGGGCACGGGCGCAGCCCCGCGAGCCCCGTGTGCACCACCCGCGCGCTCGCGGACGACCTGGAGGCGGTGCTCGCCGCGACCCTCGTGGACGGCGAACAGGCCCTGCTCGTCGGGCACTCCATGGGCGGCATGACGGTCATGGCGGCGGCCGAGCGGCCCCGCTTCCGCGCCCACGCGGCGGCCGTCCTGCTGGCCAGCACCGGCAGTTCGCGGCTGGTGGCGGAGGCCCGGGTGCTGCCCCTGCGCGAGGGGCCGCTGCGCACCCGGCTCAGCGCGGGCATCCTCGGCTCGCGCGCCCCGCTCGGACCGGTCACGCCGCTCGCCAGGCGGATCCTCAAGTACGGCACGATGGGCGCCCGCTCGACACCGGAGATGGTGGAGGCGTGCGCGCGGATCGTGCACGGCTGCCCGACCGGGGCCCGGTACGCCTGGTCCCAGGTGCTCGCTTCGCTCGATCTCGACCACGGTGTCCGGCGGCTGGACATGCCCACCGCGGTCCTGCACGGCACGGCCGACCGCCTCCTGCCCCCGGTGCACGCCCACGCCCTGGTCGCCGAACTGCCGCGGTGCGCCGGCCTCACCGAACTGTCCGGCGCCGGCCATATGACCCCGGTCGAGGAGCCCGAGAGGGTCACGGGCCGTATCCGGGAACTCGTCAGCACGTATGTCACGGGGGCCGGGGAATCCGCTCCCCGGCCGGTCAAGGAGGGCGCATGAGCAGGGTCGATCTCGAGGGACAGGTCGCGGTCGTCACCGGAGCGGCGCGCGGCGTCGGCGAGTTGCTCGCCCGCAAGCTCTCCGCGCGCGGTGCGAAGGTGGCGCTGGTCGGCCTGGAGGAGGAGGCCCTCAAGGAGGTCTCCGGACGGCTGCACAGCGAGAGCGCACACTGGTACGCCGATGTCACCGACCACGAGACGATGGCCCGGGTGGCGCGCGAGGTGAAGGCGCGGTTCGGGAAGGTCGACATCGTGGTCGCCAACGCCGGTGTGGCGACGGGTGGTCCGTTCGCCGACTCCGACCCGGACGCCTGGCGGCGGGTGATCGAGGTCAACCTCATCGGCTCGGCGGTGACCGCCCGCGCGTTCCTGCCGGTGCTGGTCGAGAGCCGGGGCTACCTGCTCCAGATCGCCTCCCTCGCGGCGATCACCCCGGCGCCGATGATGACCGCGTACTGCGCCTCAAAGTCCGGTGTGGAGGCGTACGCGCACAGCCTGCGGGCCGAGGTCGGCCACCAGGGGGTCCGGGTCGGCGTCGGGTACCTGTCCTGGACCGACACCGACATGGTGCGCGGGGCCGATCAGGACGACGTCATGCGGGAGTTGCGGCAGCGGCTGCCGTGGCCGTCGAACAAGACGTATCCGCTGGGGCCCGCCGTGGACCGGATCGTCGCGGGCATCGAGCGGCGTTCGTCGCATGTGTACGCGCAGTGGTGGCTACGGGGCATGCAGAGCGTGCGCGGGTATCTCCCGGGGCTCATCGGGTCGGTGGGGCAGCGGGAGATGAGGCGGTTCGGGCCGCGGCTGAAGGGGATGCGGTCCGGGCTGGTCGGCGCGGGCGGCGCGGCGGACGAGGCGGCGCGGGTCACGGAACGTAACTGATCCACATGCGCAGCGTGGTGGGCCGTGTGAATCTGGTCGTGGCCCCGCTGAGGGGCCGACTTCCCCACTCTCACTCACCACAGGAGTGAACCCACATGGGTATGAAGGACCAGCAGCACCAGGACCAGGGCCAGTGGCAGCAGAAGGGCAAGGGCAAGATGGACCAGGCGCGTGAGCGCGCCGGCCAGCCCGGCCAGCCCCAGCGCGGCCAGCGCCCCCAGCAGGGCCAGCAGCCGAACCGCGGTCGTCAGGACATCGACGACACGGAGATGCAGGACCGGATGGACCACGACTACGACGCGTAGCCGCGGCGCTCGGCTTCGGCCGGGTGTGCGGGGCGCCCTCCGCTGCGGAGGGCGCCCCGCGCTCGTGTTCCGGGGTGGCCGGTTCGGGTGAGCGCGCCGCTCCTCAGGAAGTCGTCCTCGGCGGCAGCCGCGGGCGGGAGCGGTCCGGGACGTCCGAGTAGTCCGGGGGGACGGCGGCCGGGTCGGATTCGAGCAGTTTCAGGGCCAGCTGGATCGCGTCGTCCATCTGGGCGTGGCGGCCCTCGGCCCAGTCCAGGGGGGTGCGGAGGATCTCCAGGTCCGGGGAGACGCCGTGGTTCTCGACGGACCAGCCGTAGGCGTCGAACCAGGCGGCGTTCATCGGGACGGTGATGACGGTGCCGTCGCCGAGGCGGTGGCGGCCGGTCATGCCGACGACTCCGCCCCAGGTGCGCTGCCCCACCACCGGTCCCAGTGCGAGGAGTTTGAACGCGGCCGTGATCATGTCGCCGTCGGAGGAGGTCGCCTCGTCGGCCAGCGCCACCACCGGGCCCCGGGGCGCGTTCGAGGTGTACGACACCGGCTGGGCGTCGCGCGTCAGGTCCCAGCCGAGGATCGTGCGGGTCAGCTTCTCGATGACCAGCTCGCTGATGTGCCCGCCCGCGTTGCCGCGCACGTCCACGATCAGCGCGGGCCGGGACACCTCCATGCGCAGGTCGCGGTTGAACTGGGCCCAGCCCGAGCCGCCCATGTCGGGGATGTGCAGATAGCCGCACCGGCCGCCGCTCAGCTCCCGCACCACGTCGCGGCGTTTGGCCACCCAGTCCTGGTAGCGCAGCGGCCGGTCGTCGACCAGGGGGACGACGGCGACCCGGCGGGGCCGTCCGGTGCCCTCCGCGGGGGTGAACGTCAGCTCCACCGTCGTACCGCCCGATCCCGCCAGCAGCGGGAAGGGGCCCGTGACGGGGTCGACCGGGCGGCCGTCGACATGGGTGAGGACCGCGCCCTCGCGGATGCCCGTACCGGCCAGCGGAGAGCGGGCCTTGGAGTCCGAGGAGTCGCCGGGCAGGATGCGCCGTACCGTCCAGCCGGCGTCGCGGCGCACCAGGTTGGCGCCGAGCAGGCCCTGCCAGCGCTGGTAGTGCGGCGGGCCCTCGTTGCGGCGGGCGGCGGTGACGTAGGCGTGCGAGGTGCCGAGTTCGCCGAGGACCTCGCGCAGCAGATCCGCGAACTCGTCGGGGGAGGCGACCCGTTCGACGAGCGGGCGGTACTGGTCGAGCACCGCGTCCCAGTCGATGCCGCTCATTCCCGGGTCCCAGAAGTAGGCGCGGATGATCCGGCCCGCCTCGTCGTACGCCTGGCGCCACTCGGCGGGCGGGTCCACCCCGTGCAGGATGCGGCGCAGGTCGATCCAGACGGTGCTGTCGGCGTCGCCGGGTTCGGTGGAGGGCACCGCGCGCAGCTCGCCCTCGTCCACCACGACGAGCCGGCTGCCGTCGCCGCTCACCGCGAACCAGTCCAGGTGGCCGACGAGTTCGGACTTCTTCGCCTTGGTGATGTTGAAGTACTCCAGCGTGGGGCGGCCGCTGGTGTCGGCCGGGTTGGCGAAGGTCTCGCCGAGCGCGCCGGAGATGGGCCAGCGCAGCCAGACCAGTCCGCCGCCCGCGACGGGGTGCAGCGAGGAGTACTTGGAGGCGATCACCGGAAACGGGGTGACCCGGCTGGCCAGGCCCTCCACCTCGACCGTCACCGTGCCCGCCTCGGCGGTCTCCTCCTCCTCCAGCGGGTCGAGCCCGCCGGCCGCCGGGCGTCCCTCGGGGTTCAGGGCGAACGGCGAGGGGGTGGCCGAGGACAGCGGGACCAGGTAGGGGCGGCTGCCGAGCGGGAAGGACAGGTCGCCGGTGTGCACGTCGTACACCGGGTCGAAGCCGCGCCAGGACAGGAAGGCGAGGTAGCGGCCGTCGCGGGTGAAGACGGGGGTCTCGTCCTCGAAGCGGCCGTCGGTGACGTCCAGGATCAGCCGGTCCTTGATGCGGGCCAGCTTGATCTGGCGCAGGGAGCGGCCGATGCCGGGGTGGGACCAGGTGAGCCAGGTGCCGTCGGGGGAGAAGGCGAGGTCGCGCACCGGGCCGTTGGCGGAGCGGATCAGTTCGGTGACCGCGCCCTCCTCGGTCTCCGCCCCGACCCCGGTGCCGGGCGACTCGGGGACCCCGGCGCCGGGCTCCTCGGGCACGTCGATCAGCAGCAGCCGGCCGTCGTGCGAGGCGACGGCCAGGCGCTCGCCGTCCGGGTCGGAGATCATCTCCAGGACCCGGCCGAGGTACCCCTGGGCGAGCCGGTGGGGCGGGCGGTCGCCGGTGGCCCGGGGCAGCTGGGCGATCTCCACCGCGTCCTCGCCCTCGGCGTCGGACACATAGGCCACCTGCCCCGTGGAGCCCAGCATCTCCGGCAGCCGGACCCGGACCCCGGGGGTGTCCGCGATGGTGCGGGCGGGGCCGTCGCGGTGGGTGAGCCAGTACAGGCTGCCGCGCACCACGACCGCGCTGGCCCGGCCGGTCTCGTCCACGGAGATGCCGTCGACGTTCTGCGCGGCCGGCACCTGGTAGCGGCGCCGTCCCGCGGCGGGCCCGGCGAGGCGGATGTCGAGCTTGCCCGGGGTGCCCCGCGGGGAGAAGTCGTCGACGATCCACAGGTCGCCCGCGCACTGGTAGACCACCCGGGTGCCGTCGCTGGAGGCGTGCCGGGCGTAGAAGGCGTCGTGGTCGGTGTGGCGGCGCAGGTCGGTGCCGTCGTAGGCGCAGGAGTAGAGGTTGCCGACGCCCTCGTGGTCGGAGAGGAAGGCGATCCGCCCGGCGACGTACATGGGGCTGGACAGGTGGCCGCCGATGTCGGGCAGCAGGCGCTCGCCGTGCAGCCACAGGCGGCCCATGGCACCGCCCCGGTAGCGCTTCCAGGAGGCGGGTTCGTGCGGCGGGGTGCCGGTGAGCAGCAGTGTCTTGCGCTCGCCGTCGAGGTCGGCGACCTGGAGCTCGCTGACCGGGCCCCAGGGCAGCCGGCCGCCCGGGTCGCCGTCGAGGGCGACCTTGTAGGCCCAGGTGAAGTAGGAGAACGGCTGCCCGTGCGAGGCGACCGCCAGGATGTCGTCGTCCGGGGACCAGCCGCACACCTGGGTGTCGGTGCTGCCCCAGTACGTCAGCTGCCGCGCGGGTCCTCCGGTGACGTCCACGAGATGGATCTCGGGCGCCAGGCTGCGCCAGCTCGTGTACGCGATCCGGCCGCCGTCGGGGGAGAAGCGCGGGTGCCCGGTCTTGGTGCGGTCCGCCGTGAGCCGCCAGGCGCGGCCGGGGGCGTCGAGGGGGGCCAGCCACAGGTCGTCCTCGGACACGAAGCACAGCAGATCGCCGCTGAGGTGGGGGAAGCGCAGATAGCTCACCCTCCCCATGCTTTTCCGCGCGCTGGGGGCGGGCAACTTATGTGCCCTTCTTATCCGTTCCTCACGTTCGTGATGGAGCACACGTACGAAACTGTTTCGTTTCGAATGGGAGGGGGGTATCTTCATGGACGTACGAAGACGCACGTACGCGAGGAAGTACCGGAGCGGAAGGGTGGACGACATGACCGAGGCCGTCGCGGCTGCGCGTCGCAGTCGGATCACCCCCGAGCGCGAGGCCGAGCTGTACGAGGCCGTGCTGGAACTGCTCCGGGAGGTCGGTTACGACGCCCTGACCATGGACGCCGTCGCCGCCCGCACCCGGTCCAGCAAGGCCACGCTCTACCGCCAGTGGGGCGGCAAGGCCGAGCTGGTGGTCAAGGCGCTGCGGCACAACAAGCGCGGCCACCTCGGGGACATCGACACCGGTTCCCTCCGCGGCGACCTGCACGCCCTCGTGGCGATGGAGGACGACTGCACCATGGCGCAGAACTCCGCCCTGATGCGGGGGATCGCCATGGCGATGCACCACAACGAGGACCTGCGCGAGACGTTCCGGGCGCAGATCCTCGAAGCGGAGATCGTCAACGGCCGGCAGATGCTCCAGCGGGCCGTCGACCGGGGCGAGGTCCGCCCGGACTGCCCGGCGATCGACTTCATGGTGCACATGATGGTCGGCGGTTTCGCCACCAGGACCCTCCTGGAGGACCAGCCACCCACCCAGGACTTCCTCACCTCGTACATCGACGCCGTGGTCCTCCCCGCCCTCGGCGCCTGACCCTCCTCGCACACCTCCCCATCAAGCCCATCATCTGACGTCACCGCTCACGTCGTCGGGCTGATCACCCCTGCCCTGATGAACCCCACGACCTGACCGGGAGTACGCCTCCGTGGCCACATTCCTGTACCGAATCGGCCGGCTCGCCTTCCGGCGACGGCACTTCGTCGCCCTGATATGGGTCGCGCTGCTCACCCTCGCCGGGGTGGGCGCGGCCTCCGCGCCGGCCGCCGGCAACTCCTCCTTCTCGATCCCCGGCACCGAGGCCCAGAAGGCGTTCGACCTGCTGGAGCATCGCTTCCCCGGGATGAGCGCCGACGGCGCCACCGCGCGGGTCGTCTTCAAGGCGCCGGCCGGCGAGAAGATGACCGACAAGGCCAACAAGGCCGCCGTCGACAAGACCGTGCGCGAACTGGGCCACGGCTCCGAGGTCGCCTCGGTCGCCGACCCGTACACCGGGCACGCCGTCAGCCGGGACGGCTCCATCGCCTACGCCTCGGTGAAGTACAAGGTCTCCGGCATGGAGCTGAAGGACTCCTCACGCGACGCGCTGAAGGAGGCCGCGCAGGAGGCGCGGGACACCGGGCTGACGGTCGAGGTCGGTGGTGACGCGCTCACCGCCATGCCCGAGGAGGGTGCCGGTGAACTGATCGGCATCGGCATCGCCGCCGTCGTCCTCGTCATCACCTTCGGTTCCCTGCTCGCGGCCGGGCTGCCGCTGCTGACCGCGCTCATCGGTGTGGGCATCGGCGTCTCCTCGATCACCGCGCTCGCCTCCGTGCTCGACCTGGGCTCCACCACCTCCACGCTGGCGATGATGATCGGCCTCGCGGTCGGCATCGACTACGCCCTGTTCATCGTCTCCCGCTACCGCGCCGAACTCGCCGAGGGACGCGAGCGCGAGGAGGCGGCGGGCCGCGCCGTCGGCACGGCGGGCTCCGCGGTGGTCTTCGCCGGCCTGACCGTCGTCATCGCGCTGGTCGGCCTCTCCGTCGTCAACATCCCGATGCTGACCAAGATGGGCATCGCCGCGGCGGGTACGGTCGCCATCGCCGTACTGATCGCGCTCACGATGATCCCCGCGCTGCTCGGCTACGCCGGCCGCAGGGTCAAGCCGGCCGGCGAGAAGAGCAAGCTGCTCGGCGGCGGCCGTCCGGCGAAGAAGCCGGGCCGCCCCAACATGGGCACCCGCTGGGCGAGTTTCGTCGTACGGCGTCCCCTCCCGGTCCTCCTGCTCGGCGTGATCGGCCTCGGCGCGGCGGCCGTCCCGGTCTCCTCCCTGGAGCTCGGCCTGCCCGACGACGGCTCCCAGCCCACCTCCACCACCCAGCGCCGCGCCTACGACCTGCTGTCCGAGGGCTTCGGGGCCGGCTTCAACGGCCCGCTGATGGTCGTCGTCGACGCCAAGGACAGCGCGCACCCCAAGACGGCCTTCAGCGAGGTCGGCGACGAGATCAAGGGTCTGAAGGACGTCGTCGCGGTCACTCCGGCCACGACCGACAAGGCGGGCGACACGGCGATCATCACGGTCGTTCCGAAGTCCAAGCCGTCCTCCAGGTCCACCGAGGACCTGGTGCACACCATCCGCGGCAAGGGCGCGGACATCACCGCGAAGACGGACGCGAAGCTCCTGGTGACCGGCTCGACGGCGATGAACATCGACGTCTCCCAGCGCCTGAACGACGCGCTCCTGCCCTACCTCGCCCTGGTCGTGGGCCTGGCCTTCCTCCTCCTGATCGTGGTCTTCCGCTCGGTCCTCGTTCCGCTGAAGGCGGCCCTCGGCTTCCTGCTCAGCGTGCTCGCGGCGCTCGGCGCGGTCGTCGCGGTCTTCCAGTGGGGCTGGCTGTCCGGCCTGATGGACGTCCAGCAGACCGGCCCGGTCATGTCGATGATGCCGATCTTCATGGTGGGCGTGGTCTTCGGCCTCGCGATGGACTACGAGGTCTTCCTGGTGACCCGGATGCGCGAGGCGTACGTCCACGGCGAGAAGCCGACCCAGGCCGTGGTGACCGGCTTCCGGCACGGCGCCCGCGTCGTCACCGCCGCCGCCGTCATCATGATCGCCGTCTTCTCCGGCTTCATCGGCTCCAGCGAGTCCATGGTCAAGATGATCGGCTTCGGCCTCGCCGTCGCCGTCTTCTTCGACGCCTTCGTCGTCCGCATGGCGATCGTCCCGGCCGTCCTGGCCCTGCTGGGCAAGCACGCCTGGTGGCTCCCGAAGTGGCTGGACCGGATCCTGCCCAACGTGGACGTCGAGGGCGAGGGCCTGCGCACGGAGTCCGCCGCGCACGGCACGGAGGACGAGCGGGAGCTGGTACGCGCCTGACGTACGGCTCCTGCAGTTGAACGGCCGGTGAGGGTGCCCGTGGGGACGGGGCTGCACCCTCACCGGCTTCTTTCTTGTCCGGGGTCCGTCCCGTGCTGTCCTGGCTGTCCCGCACGTTGTACGGGTATGGCGACGACGGGAGGTGGCACGTGGACGACGGCGTGGACGAGGCCGGTTGGGACGTCGAACCCGGTGACGAGATCGAACCGGTGGTGCAGGCGGTGGGGCGACTGCTGAAGGTGTGCCGGGAGGCGGCGGGGCTGCGCCCCGGCGAACTGGCGGAAGTGCTCGGGTACGGCGAGGACCTGATCCGGAAGATCGAGGGGGGCCAGCGCATTCCACGCCCGGAGTTCCTGGACAAGGCCGACCATGTGCTGCACGCGAACGGCCATCTCCGGGCCTTCATGGAGGACATGGGACGGGCCCGGTACCCGAAGAAGGTGCGCCGGCTGAAGGAGCTGGAGGACCGGGCAGTGGAGATGCTGTTGTACAGCAACCACAACATCCATGGGTTGTTGCAGACGGCCGAGTACATGACGGCGCTCTACGAGGTACGGCAGCCTCCCCTCCCGCGGGACGTCATCGAACGGGAGGTCGCCGGGCGCACGGGACGGCAGTCCGTCTTCGGCCGGGAACCGGTTCCCTCGCTCAGCTTCATCCAGGAACAGGTCACGCTGGAGCGCCCGATCGGTGGGAAAATGGTGCTCCGTCACCAGCTTGAACACCTGTTGGAGATCAGCCGGTTGCGCAACGTATCGATCCAGGTCATGCCTACCGAACGGGAGGATCACGCCGGGATGCACGGCCCGCTGGAGGTGCTGAAATTCGCCGACGGCACCGCGATCGGCCGTTCGGACGGAGCCTTCAACGGACGCCCGGTCGAGAGTCCCCGCGACCTTCGGATCCTTGAGCTGCGCTATGGGATGATCCGGACGCAGGCGCTCCCGCCGAGGGAGTCGCGGGCCTTCATCGAGCAAGCGCTGGGGAGACTATGAGCACGCCGGAACTCCACTGGTTCAAGAGCAGCTACAGCAGCAGCAACGAGCCCGGCGACTGCGTCGAGGTGGCCACGACCCCGGCCACGGTCCACGTCCGCGACTCCAAGACCCCCCGCACCGCACACCTGACCGTCGCCCCCTCCGCCTGGGCAGATTTCCTCGCTCTGGTCGGAGAGCCTCGTTAACGTGCCCGCATGACAACAGCAGCCACCCACCCCCGTTTCGCGGAAGCACTCAAGGACCTGGGCCTGGAGGACGTGCTCGGGCGGGCGCGGACGTTTCCCGAGGGGACCAGGACCGCCGCGGAGACGGCCACCGCGATCGGGTGTGAACTCAGCCAGATCTGCAAGTCGTTGATCTTCGCCGCCGACGGGGTGCCGGTGCTCGTGCTCATGGACGGGGCCTCCCGGGTGGACGTGGAGCGGGTCCGGGAGGAGCTGGGGGTCCAGAAGGTGGGGCGGGCCGACGCGCAGGTGGTGCGCGAGGTCACCGGGTACGCCATCGGGGGCCTGCCGCCTTTCGGGCACCGCACCCGGACCCGCGTGCTCGCCGACCGGTCGCTGCTCGCGCACGACGTGGTGGTGGGCCGCCGCCGGGACGCCGTACGCCGTCTTCCCGATCGAACCGAAGGAACTCGTCGCTCACGCACAGGCCACGCTCGTGGACGTGCGTGAGCGGACTTCGTGACGCCGCTGGTCACCGCCGCCGTGCTGTTGGGTGCCGATCGGGCTGCTGACTGCCCCCTTCGCGTCGGCCCGGCGGCGGGCGCTTGGCCGCACCTGATCCATCGGCGCCGTGTTCCGGAACGCTTCGGTGCGGCCCGGCTCGCGGCGGCCGGGCCGCTGGTCGTCGTGATCGGGCTGATGCTGCACGTCGAGTAGGCCCACCGTCAGCGCCCCGTGCTGCTCAAGCCTTGTTGATGCGCCAGGCGATCATGCCCGCCGCGCCGGGCTCCCCCTGGACATCGACCTTGAGCGTGCCTTCGGCCGTCAAACGCTCGAAGACCACGGACCCGTCGCAGGGAACCGCCTTCTTCCCGCCCGCGCCGGACGGCGCCACGACGATCTCCGCAGCCCCCTTCCCAGCGCACACCACGGTCAGCTTGTAGTCCGTGCCCTGAGCCAGGTCGGGTCGTGTGTGCACGCCGTCCGAGACGCGCTCGACGCCCGACTCGACCATGGAACTGCCATCGTCACTCGCCGCGTCGAGCGCGGACTGCGCCTGTGCCGTGAGCTTCTTATCGGCCTGCGCCCCGCCACTCCGGTGTGCAGCCGGGGATGAAGGGCCCTGGCTGGGCGCGGGGTCGTTGTGCGATGTGCAGGCTGTGAGAAGGAGCACCGGCGCCAGGGCACACCCGAGGAGCCACACGGGTCGGGGCCTCATGACGCGGTCTCCCAGTACTTCCAGCCGGTCTCCGATGTGGGCAGTGTTGCTGTACCGCTGTCGATCAAAGTCGCACCGTGGCATCCGTCCCCCTTGCGCCGGTACTTCGCCCACGACACCTTGTAGCCCCAAGACCCGTACTGTAGATGACCGTACTTTTTCTTGGAGATGTTGTGCGCGTAGGTATGACCAGTGGTGATACTGACGCTGCCACCGATCTTGGCGCTGACAGAAGCCTTGGCCGCCACGACGACCGAACTCGCCGATACTTCCGTACTACCCGAAATTTCCGCCGAGATGGTCCCGGACTTGGTTACGCTGGCGGTCATGGATCCGCCGGGTCCGTCTTTGTATTTGGTCCCATTCCACCATGATGCGATGTGGTAATTCTTCTTCGACGTAATATCGATCCATGTCTGCGGGCCGGCACAGTATTTCGGCTGTACTACAGCTGTAGCTTCATCGTCGTCCCAGCCAGTGCGGTCATTGATCTCCGTGATGGCGTCCGCGGAGATGGAGTCTGTAGCCGCTGCCTGCTCGGTGTCGCCGGCGCCCGGAATCGGCGATTCCTGGTCCGCGGTTGCTGTCCCGACTGCTGCGAAGCAAAGCAACAAGTCCGTGCTGGACGCGATGACGGTTCGCCGTATACCTATGCCCATGGTTCCCCCCTGCTGTACGACCGCTGGTCCGGCGGTTCGATGCTAGGACGCTATGCGATTAGTGGCGGCTGCTCAAAGTAATCGCCCACTATCTGAGCATGTTTTTAGGTACCGCACGACTGAAGAGTCTGGCGCACTTGTATTGAGCCTTTGTGGCTGAATTTCTGCTTGCCGTCATCTGTCGTCGGCCGGACTGCTGGTCGTCGGTACCGGGCCGATGCCGCACGCCGGGGCGGTCGAGCCGGTTCCCGCGGCGCCTCCCGTGGTACGGGAAGCTGGAGACGACACACTATGACTTCAGGGAGCGCCAATGAGCGACAAGCCGACCGTCAGCGTCCTGGGCACCGGCATCATGGGCGCCGCCATGGCCCGCAATCTGTGCCGTGCGGGGCTTGAGGTGCGTGCCTGGAACCGCACGCGCGACAAGGCCGAGCCACTCGCCGCCGAGGGCGCCCGGATCACCGGTACCCCCGCCGAGGCCGTGGAGGGCGCCGATGTCGTCCTGACGATGCTCTACGACGGCAACACCGTGCTGGAGGTCATGCGGGAGGCCGCGCCGGCGCTGCGCCGGGGGGCTGCCTGGGTGCAGTCCACCACCGCCGGGTCCGAACTGATCACCGACCTGGCCGCGTTCGCCCGTGAGCACGGACTGCTCTTCTACGACGCCCCCGTGCTCGGCACCAAGGAGCCCGCCGAGGCCGGTCGGCTCACCGTGCTGGCGGCCGGGCCGGCGCAGGGGCGGGCGGCGGTCACGCCGGTGTTCGACGCGGTGGGCGCCAAGACCCTGTGGACCGGCGAGGACGGCGCCGCGGGCAGCGCCAGCCGGCTGAAGCTGGTGGCCAACAGCTGGGTGCTCGCCGTCACCGCGGCCACCGGCGAGACGCTGGCCCTCGCCAAGGGCCTCGGCGTCGACCCGCGGGACTTCTTCGAGCTGATCGGCGGCGGCCCGCTCGACATGGGCTATCTGCGGGCCAAGTCCGGAGTTCTCCTGGAGGACAGGCTGACCCCGGCGTCGTTCGCGGTGACCACCGCCGAGAAGGACGCCCGGCTGATCGTGGCCGCGGGCCGGCGGAGCGGCGTACGCCTCGACGTGGCCGAGGCCACCGCCGAACGGCTGGCCCGCGCGGCCGCCCAGGGGCACGGCCAGGAGGACATGGCCGCCGCGTACTTCGCGAGCTTCGACGGCAAGGACTGAGCCGGGCCGAGGTGACGTTCCCCGCGGCCGGGAGCACCCTGGAAACAGCCGGAATGTGCGTTTCCCGGAGGTGGCCGACATGACGCAGACCATGCAACAGACGCGGACCAGGATGCACACCGCTGTCGGGTGGCATGTCGAGCTGGAATTCGAGGAGGATGGTCAGCACACGCGCGCGGTGGCCCTGGTGCGCTTGCCCGACGGCAGCGAGATCCGGGGGCACGGACACGCCAGCCGCCACCACATCGACAACGACCAGCCGAGGGTCGGCGAGGAGATCGCCGGGGCCCGTGCGCTCAACCAGATCGCCCTGGAGCTGCTGGACAAGGCGCACGCGGAGATCGACGCGGAGTCGGGGCGGACGTCGCATCCGATCCACGTCTGAGCCCCGAATGACGGGTGACGGGAGCGCGCCGCTACGAGGCGGCGCGCGTCCTCGGCTGACTCACGCCCCCAGCGCCACCTTCAGCGCCCTTACCAGCGCCTGCGCCCTCGGATCCGCCGTCACGCTCTTGCGGAAGCCGTTGGTGACATAGCCGAACGCGATGCCCGACTCCGGGTCGGCGAAGGCGAGGGAGCCGCCGCGGCCCGGGTGGCCGAAGGAGCCGGGGGCGAGGAGCGGGGACGCGCTGCCGTGCAGCATGCAGCCGAGGCCGAAGCGGGTGTTGACCACGAGCACCCGGTCGGGCCCCGCCGACCGCTCGGCGCGGGCCAGCTCCACCGTCCCGGGTGTGAACAGCCGGACACCGCCGTCCACTTCGCCGATCAGCGACGCGTAGACCCGGGCCAGTCCGTCCGCCGTCGCGATGCCGTTGGAGGCGGGCAGGGCGGCGGCGCGGTAGCCGGGGTCGTTCTCGTCCGGGAGCGGGGTGATCGCGGCGAAGGCGCGCCGGGTGAGCGAGTCCGGGTCGGCGTAGGCCGCGGACACCGCGCGCTTGGGACGCAGCTTCAGCGCGCCCGCCGCCCGCGGTGCCTCGATGTCCCCGACCCGGCCGACGCGCCCCTGCTCGGCCGCCGGCAGACCGAGCCACAGGTCCGCGCCGACCGGCCCGGCGATCTCGTCGGCCAGCCACGCGCCGACCGGGCGCCCGGTGACGCGCCGGATCAGCTCCCCGGTCAGCCAGCTGTACGTCTGCGCGTGGTAGCCGTGGTCCGTGCCCGGCTCCCACACCGGGGCCTGCGCGGCGACGGCCGCCGCGCCGAGGTCCGGGTCGGCGGCCTCGGCCGGGGTCAGCGGGCGGTCCAGGACGGGCACACCCGCGCGGTGCGCGAGCAGATGGCGTACGAGGGTGCGCTCCTTGCCCGCCGCCTTGTACTCGGGCCAGTACGTGCCGACCGGCGCGTCCAGGTCCAGCTCACCGCGCTGGTGCAGCAGCAGGAGCCCGGCGGCGACGACGCCCTTGGTGGCCGAGCGCACGATCTGGGCGGTGCCGGGCTCCCAGGGAGCCGTACCGTCCACGTCCTTGGTGCCCGCCCACAGGTCGACCACTCGCCGTCCGTCGCGGTACACGGCGACCGCCGCGCCGCGCTCCCCGAGCAGGGCGAAGTTCGCTGCGAACGCCTCCCTGACCGGCTCGAAGCCCTCGGCCACCGTGCCGTTCACGAGCACGTCCCCGCTCTCCATGTCTCGCGTTCCCTTCCACCCACCTGCGACAGTGGGTGCAACAGCGGGCGTGGGCCTGCGATTCCTCGGCGGGATCAGCCGTCCTTTTTCGTTAGCTTTGTCACCCTGGGGTCAAAACCGAACGGCAGCTCCAGGCGGTGCGCCCGCATCAGCTCCTCGTCGGACAGCAGGTCCGCCGTCGGGCCGTCGGCCGCGATCACGCCGTCGCTGAGGATCAGCGAGCGCGGGCACAGCTCCAGGGCGTACGGCAGGTCGTGCGTGACCATCAGGACCGTCACGTCCAGCGAGCGCAGGATGTCGGCCAGCTCGCGCCGGGAGGCGGGGTCGAGGTTGGAGGACGGCTCGTCCAGGACCAGGATCTCCGGCTCCATCGCGAGCACGGTCGCCACCGCGACGCGCCGCCGCTGTCCGAAGGAGAGGTGGTGCGGCGGCCGGTCGGCGAAGTCGCCCATGCCGACCCGGTCCAGGGCGTGCCGTACGCGTTCTTCCAGGGCGGCGCCCTTGAGGCCGGCCGCCGCCGGGCCGAACGCCACGTCCTCGCGCACCGTCGGCATGAACAGCTGGTCGTCCGGGTCCTGGAAGACGATGCCGACCTTCTGCCGGACGGTCGCCATGTGCCGCTTGTCCACGGGCAGTCCGGCCACGGTGACCGCCCCGGCGCCGCCGCCGAGGATGCCGTTGAGGTGCAGCACCAGCGTGGTCTTGCCGGCGCCGTTGGGGCCGAGCAGCGCGACCCGTTCGCCGCGCCCGATGGTGAAGTCGACGCCGAACAGGGCCTGATGGCCGTCGGGGTAGGCGAAGGCGAGGCCGGAGACCTCCAGCGAGGCAGCGGTCGTACTCACAGGGTCCATCCCCAATTCACAGGGTCCATCCCGACAGGCAGACGACGAGGGCGGAGCAGGGCAGCGCGAGGGCGAGGCGCCACTGGGCGGGGGACGCGGTCGCCTCCTCGATGACGGGCATCGAACCGGCGTACCCCCGGCTCACCATGGCCAGGTGCACGCGCTCCCCGCGCTCGTAGGAGCGGATGAACAGCGCGCCGGCGGACTTGGCGAGCACCCCCCAGTGCCGTACGCCCCGTGCCTCGAAGCCGCGGGAGGCGCGGGCGATCCGCATCCGGCGCATCTCGTCGGTGATGACGTCGCCGTAGCGGAGCATGAAGGAGGCGATCTGCACCAGCAGCGGCGGCAGCTTCAACCGCTCAAGGCCCAGCAGGAGCTGGCGCAGTTCCGTGGTGGCCGCGAGGAGCACGGAGGCGGCGACGCCGAGGGTGCCCTTGGCGAGCACGTTCCAGGCGCCCCACAGTCCCTCGACGCTCAGCGAGAGGCCGAGGACGTGCACCCGCGCCCCCTCCGCGACGAACGGCAGCAGCACCGCGAACGCCACGAAGGGCACCTCGATCAGCAGCCGCCGCAGCAGGAACCCGGCGGGCACCCGGGCGCGTTCCGCCACGGCCGCGAGCAGCACGGCGTACGCCCCGAACGCCCACATCGCCTCGCGCGGGGTCGAGACCACGACCAGCACGAAGAGGAACGCGGCCGCGAGCTTGGTGTGCGGCGGGAGGGTGTGCACGGGCGATTCCCCGTGCCGGTAGAGGCGATGCGCGTGCCCCGCACCCATGTCAGAGACCGTGGCTGACGGGCGAGACGTCCGTGTCGCGGCGCCTGCGCACCGCCCAGAACACCGCGCTGCCCGCGACCACCGTGACCCCGACCCCGATCACGCCCGCGAGCCCCCCGGACAGGCGCGCGTCGGAGACGTCCCTGACGCCGTAGTCGGCGAGCGGGGAACCGGCCGAGGCGTGCTTCTCCGCCTTGGTGTCGATCCCCTTGTCGTGCGCGACCTTCTCCAGGCCGTCGGGGTTCGCGGAGGCGTAGAAGCTGACGAAGCCGGCGAGGACGAGGGAGGCGACGAGGCCGGTCGCCCACACCTTGCGCCGCGAGGCGGGCGCCGCCGCGGGCAGGACGGGCGGGACCGGCGCGTCGATCAGCCGGCCGTCCACCCGCAGCCGGAGCCGCCGCCGCAGCCCGCGGGCGCCGTGCACCAGGTCCGGGCGTACGGCGATCACGGCGCCGACCGTCAGCGCGGTGATGACCGCCTCGCCGAGGCCGATCAGCACATGGACGCCGATCATCGCGGAGGCGACCTTGCCGATCGAGACGTCGGTGGTGCCGCCGATCGCGTAGATCAGGGTGAAGGCGCAGGCGGCGGCCGGCACGGACACGAGCGCGGCGACGAAGGAGGCGGCGGTCACCGAGCGGCGCCCGGTGGGCAGCACGGCGAGCAGGGCGCGGAAGACGGCGTACGACACCACGGTGGTGACCAGCGCCATGTCCGTGATGTTCACCCCGAGCGCGGTCAGCCCGCCGTCCGCGAACAGTACGCCCTGCATCAGCAGCACCACGGACACGCAGAGCACGCCGGTGCAGGGGCCGACGAGTATCGCGGCCAGCGCCCCGCCCAGCAGATGGCCGCTGGTACCGGCCGCGACGGGGAAGTTCAGCATCTGCACGGCGAAGATGAACGCGGCCACGAGGCCGGCCAGCGGGGCGGTTCTCTCTCCTCCGAGTTCCCGGCGGGCGCCGCGCAGGCTCACCGCGAGGGCGCCGGCGGCGACCGCTCCGGTGACCGCTGAGGTGGGGGCGTCGATGAATCCGTCAGGTACATGCATCGTTCGATTTTAGACGTCCGTTGCAAACCCTTTGCAAGTACCAGGTGATCGCCTCTCGGTGCCGGGTACTCGCCCTCCGCCTCCGGGGGCGGGTCGTGCGAAATGTGCGACATTGGAATGGAAGCGGACGAATGCGTACGAAGTGGCTTTCACGGAGGTCACTCAGCGTGAAAGGGCGTTCTCATGTCTGTGATCGAGCAGTACGCGCGCGCCCATGTCGTCACGGATGACGTGGACCCGGGTGCCGTCCCGGTGCGGCTGAGGTACGACCCCGAGGGCGATCCGCGCTCGGTCCGGATCGATCTTCCGGGCGCCCATGAGTGGACCTTCTCCCGCGCCCTGCTGGAGCGCGGGCTGCGGGCGCCCACCGAGAGCGGCTCCGTACGGGTGTGGCCGTGCGGCAGGGCCCAGGCGGTCGTGGAGTTCCACTCCGACCACGGTGTCGACGTGCTCCAGTTCGACTCCAAGGCGCTGATCCGCTTTCTGCGCCGGACCTACACGGCCGTGCCCGTGCACAACTGACCGGTCCGGTCAGCCGCCCTTCCTGAGCAGGTCCGCGACGATCGGGCCCGCCGTGTCGCCGCCGTGCCCCCCGGCCTGCACCACGCCCGCGGCCACCAGATCGCCCCGGTAGGCGGTGAACCAGCCGTTCGGCTTCTTCTGCCCGTCGACCTCGGCCGAGCCGGTCTTCGCGCCGTAGTCCGGGCCGAGGCCGGCCATCGCCTTGGCGGCCGTGCCGTAGTCGGCCGTGAACTTCATGACCTCCTTGAGCTGGGACCGCGTCGTGGCGGACATGGTGCGCGCGGCCGTCGCCAGGGTGCGGTGGTCCACGTCGGGGGAGACCAGGTACGGCTGGCGGAAGCGGCCCGACTGCACGGTGGCCGCGACGGAGGCCATGTTCAGCGGGTTCATGCGCACCCCGCCCTGCCCGATCAGCGAGGCCCCCATCTGTGCGCCGCTCTGCACCGGGACGCTGCCGTCGAAGGAGGGCACGCCGATGGCCCAGTCGTCCATCCCGAGTCCGTAGACCTGCTGCGCCTCCTTGGTCAGATCGCTGTCGGACAGCTTGGGCGCGAAGTCGATGAAGGCGTTGTTGCAGGAGGCGCCGAAGGAGATCTTGAACGTGCCCTTCTTGATCTCGGAGTCGTCGTCGTTGTGGAAGGTCCAGCCCGCGAGCTTGTACGTCTTGGGGCAGGGGTGCGAGGCGTCCGGGGTGATGAGCTTCTTCTCGAACAGCATGGTCGAGGTCACGATCTTCATCGTGGAGCCCGGCGCCAGCGCGCCCTGGAAACCGACGTTGAAGCCGTGCCCGCTGTTGGCGACCGCGAGGATCTCTCCGGTGGAGGGCCGCAGGACGACCACGGAGGCCCGAGCCTGCTTGCCGACCTGCGACTCGGCCTCCGCCTGGAGGGCCGGGTCCAGAGTCGTCCGCACCGTGCCCGGAGTGCCCCGGCTCAGCGTCACCAGCGTCTTGTCGGACAGCTTCGCCTTCCGCGACGCCTTGCCGCGCACCACGCGCAGTTCCACGCCCGCCGTACCGCCGGCCTTCTTGCCGTATTTCTCGCGCAGCCCGTCCAGAACGGTGCCCAGCGACGGGTACTTGGCGGCCGTCAGCTCGTCGCCGTCACGGTCCAGGGCCTTGACGGGCGGGGTGCCGGCGGCGCCGGTGACGAGCGTGTCGCCGTCGCGCAGATCCGGCTGGACGACGGAGGAGTGCCAGTCGACGAGCGGCTCGCCGTCGCTCGCCCGCCTGACGACGGTGAGCGAACTGCCGTACGCCAGCGGCTTCTCGACGCCCTTGTAGCGCACCGTCGCCTTGACGGAGAAGGGCACCTTGGCGCCCTGGGCGGTGCCCGGGGTGAGCGTGACGCCGGTGAGGTGGGCGTCCTTGCCGTAGCCGGTGAGCAGGGTGGTGGCGGCGGGGGCGTCGTCGGTCGCGGCCGCCGCGTCGGCGATCCGGCCGTGCTGCCAGGAGGTGAGGAAGGCGGTGGCGGCGGTGTGCACCTCGGCCGCGCTGAGGGGGCCGGTCCTGACCTGCTCGCGGTGCGCGGTGGCGCTCGTCTCGCCGGCCGCCGAACCGCCGCCGTACAGCGCGTAGGCGGTGAGCCCGGCCCCGCAGACGACCAGGGCGGCCACCGCGCCTATCACGCCGGGAGGGGCCGTGCGCCGTTCGGCGGCCCGTCTTCTCTTCCCCACAGCCTCTGCTTCCTCCGCCCTTGCCCAGGGTCCCCGCAGCCCCTCGACTCCCCAACGACGGCATTCACCCTAGAGTCCCGCGCGGCGCGGGTGACGTCTCCGGTCATTCCGTAGCACGGTTGCGACAATCGGACGGGGGGTTCAGCCCAGGAAGCCGCGGAGACGCTCGATGTTCCGGCGGCGCATGGTGAGGAAGGCGAGCCAGGAACCGTCGGCGTAGTGCACCCGGAAACGCGCCATCAACTGGAGCCGGGGCCGCCGTTCGACCCGCGCCACCCAGGACCTGGGCACCTCCCACACCGGCGTGCCGTCCAACGGTTTCACCAGCCCGACACGCTGGTCGGTGACCCGCAGCAGCAGGGCACCGGAAGTCGGGGGCAGCTGCGACGCGATGCCTCCGGCCATCCCGCCCCGCGCACCGACCTGGCTCATCAGATCGTTCGCGAGCACACCGCCGAGGTTCACACCGACGCCCTTGGCGCCGGCCGCGGGCACGACGGAGGCGTACGCCAGGAGCTGCTCCCCGGGCGCCAGCTGATTGCGCGCGGCACGCTCACGCAGTTCGGACATGCCCATGATCATATGCGGCCGGGCGCGGGCCTAGTCTCTGGCGAAGGCTTCCCGGATGCGGGTTATCTCGTCATGGGCGCGATGCTTGTTCACCTCGTCCAGGAAGGATTCGAGTTCCGTCCTCCGCTCGGGAGTCAGGTCGTCCCTGGCGAGAAGTTTTTTGAGTACGCGCGCCGAGCGCCACACCTTGAAATTCACGCCCCATCTCGCCCCCTGCTCCTTCATCAGCGGCAGCAAGGCGCCCGAAAGCGCCGCGAAACCAGGGGAGGACCAGGTCAGGATCGCCGGCCAGATGGTGTTCTGGGGGACCGAATGCGCGAGGGAGAGCAGCATCGTCCCGCCGAATCCACCACCGGCGGCAGCGACCTGCTTGGTCCTCTTCCTGGCCCTCGGTGTGGACGTCTTCCTCGGCGCTGTCCGCGTGTCACTTCTTGGTCGAGGTAACTCAGGCGCATTGCCTCCCCCGGATGCGACTGGGCCCTCAGTCACCTCTCACCTCGACTTTGGACGTTCTGAGGATCCGGTCCGTCTCTTCGGCCTCGGCGGCCTTCACATAGTTCCGGAGGAAGGCTTCCGCGTCCGCCCCGGACAGGCGCCCGGCGACCGACTCTCTCCGGCTCTCCGGCTCTATGCGCAGAGCACCCGAGCTGAGATCGATCAGGCGTAATGCCTCCTTCGCTCCCGAACTCAGCAGGCGACTGACGGTAGTAGCCAGTCCGATGGCCGAAGCGACGGTGGCCAGAATCGGCCATGTGTCATTCCCCAACGCCCGTTCACCCCCCGGTTTCACGTATGGTGCGCATCACATGTACGCAGTGTAGCGTGACCCGTGACAATTCGTCAGGGAACAGGGGATATGTGCAGGTCAGGCACCTCGACCACGGAGGGCGCGGCCTGACGGCCGCGCCCTCCGTGGTGTCCGCTCCGCTAGACCCACGTATCCAGCCACATCCGCGCCCGCCACTGGTCGATCGGGATCGCGGTGCCCGTGTACAGGGGCCAGAAGTAGATGAAGTTCCAGGTGATCAGCAGGACCAGGACGCCCGCGGAGGTGGCGCCGACCACGCGGCGGGTGTCGCTCGCGCCCGGTGGGCCGATGATCGCGCCGATCAGCATGGCCACGGCCAGGCACAGGAACGGCACGAAGACGACCGCGTAGAAGAAGAAGATCGTCCGCTCCTGGTACAGGAACCAGGGCAGATAGCCGGCCGCGATCGCGCAGGCGATGGCGCCGGCCCGCCAGTCGCGGCGGAACGCCCAGCGCCACAGGATGTACACGATCGCCAGGCAGGCGGCCCACCACAGCAGCGGGGTGCCGAGGGCCAGCACCTCGCGGGCGCACTTCTGGCCCGCGTCCGCCGGGCAGCCGTCGGTGCCGGGGGAGGGCGACTCGTAGAAGTACGACACCGGGCGGCCCAGGACCAGCCAGCTCCACGGGTTGGACTGGTAGGTGTGCGGGGAGTCCAGGTGCAGGTGGAACTCGTAGACCTCGTGCTCGTAGTGCCACAGGCTGCGCAGCCAGTCCGGCAGGAAGGACCAGAAGCCGCCCCGGCCGTCGGTGACCGCCCAGTTGCGGAAGTAACCGCCAGTGCCGTCCGTGGGGGAGAGGATCCAGCCCAGCCAGGACAGCAGGTAGACGGCGATGGACACCGGGACCGTCGACAGGAAGGTCAGGCCGAGGTCGTGCTTCAGGACCGCCAGGCGCGGACGGCGGGCACCGGCGACCTTGCGGGCGCCGACGTCCCACAGCACCGCCATCACGACGAACGCGACCATGATGTACAGGCCGTTCCACTTGGTGCCGATGGCCAGGCCCAGCATCAGTCCGGCCGCCCAGCGCCAGGGGCGCGGGCCGAGCCGGACGGAGTCCGCGACCTCGGCGTCGGGGCGGACCAGGCCGTCCGGTCCGACGGGCAGCGCGGCGGCCAGTCTCGCCCGTGACCGGTCCCGGTCGATGAGCAGACAGCCGAACGCGGCCACCACGAAGAACATCAGCACGCCGTCGAGCAGCGAGGTGCGGCTCATCACGAAGTGCAGCCCGTCCACCGCGAGCAGTCCGCCCGCCACACAGCCCAGGAACGTCGAGCGGAACATCCGGCGCCCGATCCGGCAGATCATGAGCACGCTCAGCGTGCCCAGCAGCGCGGTCATGAAGCGCCAGCCGAACGGGTTGAACCCGAACATCAGCTCGCCGAGCCCGATCACGTACTTCCCGACCGGCGGGTGCACCACGTACGCCGCGTCCGCCGGGATCGCGAGATGCCCGTGCGTCTGGAGGACCAGGTCGTTGGCGTTCTTGTCCCAGTTGACCTCGAAGCCGCGGTGCACCAGCGCCCACGAGTCCTTGGCGTAGTACGTCTCGTCGAATATCACCGCCCGTGGGCTGCCCAGGTTCCAGAACCGCAGCACGCCCGCGACCAGCGTCACCAGCAGCGGCCCCACCCAGCCCGACCAGCGGGCGATCCGGTCGGCCAGGACGGGCGGCACGCCGAGCGCCCGCCACAGCCGGGGACCGGGCCGGGTGTACGGCGGCACCAGCCGGTCCCGGACGTCGCCCTCGGGCGTGTCCTTGGCCGGCGCGTACCCGAACCGGCGCAGCCGCTGCTGCCACGGCGGCCGCCGGTCGTGCGGCGCCTGGCCCTGCCTCAGATCCATGGAGGACGCGGTACTGGTCACCGCGCCATCGTAGGGAACGGTGCTGTGCGAGTCCCGTGCACGCACGGCGCGGGCCGCGAAGCGGTCGTTTTCCCCCGGCTCGCGGACCCCTGCGAGGATGGGGGTGTGACTGGAACCCTTGTCCTCGCAGGTACCCCCATCGGCGACATCGCGGACGCGCCGCCCCGGCTGGTGAAGGAGCTGGAGGCCGCGGACGTCATCGCCGCCGAGGACACCCGGCGGCTGCGCCGGCTCACCCAGGCGCTCGGCGTCACGCCGGGCGGCCGGGTGCTGTCGTACTTCGAGGGCAACGAGTCGGCGCGCACGCCCGAGCTGGTCGAGGAGCTGGCCGGCGGGGCGCGGGTGCTGCTCGTCACGGACGCGGGCATGCCGTCGGTGTCCGACCCCGGGTACCGGCTGGTCGCGGCGGCCGTCGAGAAGGACATCCGGGTCACCGCCGTACCCGGACCGTCCGCCGTGCTCACCGCGCTCGCCCTGTCCGGGCTGCCCGTGGACCGGTTCTGCTTCGAGGGCTTCCTGCCGCGCAAGGCGGGCGAGCGGCTCTCCCGGCTGCGCGAGGTCGCGGCCGAGCGGCGCACGCTGGTCTACTTCGAGGCCCCGCACCGCCTCGACGACACCCTCGCCGCGATGGCCGAGGTCTTCGGCGGCGAGCGGCGGGCCGCGGTCTGCCGGGAGCTGACGAAGACGTACGAGGAGGTGCGCCGGGGCCCGCTGGCCGAGCTGGCGAGCTGGGCCGCGCAGGGGGTGCGCGGAGAGATCACGGTCGTGGTCGAGGGCGCGCCCGAGACCGGCCCGGAGGAGCTGGACGCGGCGGAACTGGTCCGCCGGGTGCGGGTGCGCGAGGAGGCCGGGGAGCGCCGCAAGGAGGCGATCGCGGCGGTGGCGGTGGCGGCCGGGGTGCCGAAGAGGGTCGTGTTCGACGCCGTCGTGGCTGCGAAGCAAGCCGACCGGTGAGGGCGCTGCCCGGGCCCGGGACCTGAGTAAAATCCACCCTCTGAGCAGGGCTCTTCTCGAATGAGCGCGTCGGCCAATGGGCGGCAAAAGGCTGTCGCCGTTGGCAAAGCGCGGAGGCGGTCCGCGGGGGCTTTTCGGCAAGGAAGACTCAAATCGCCTCCAACACTCGACAGCCCTGGTGCATTCGCCCCGGCGAAGGCGTCCACTGGTCGAAGGGACCCCGCTCAGGGGGTGCTCGTCCAGCGGAAACGAGGAGCTGGCATGAGTGAGATCGCAGGGCAGACCGGCCTCCGCGGTACGGCCACAGCCGTTGTTCACGAGTCGTATTCATTCGCCTGCATGCGCTGCGGGCACGGCTGGGAGCAGTCGTACGAGATAGAGCACCACACGGACGCCGACGGGCAGCAGTACGTGCTGTACGTGGCCGACGGGCACGTCGTGCCGTCACCGCTGCGCAGCCCCAGCTGCCAGAACTGCGATGGTCACGTGCTGCGCATCATGCGCGCCGGGCAGGTGTCGTCGGTACGGGGCGCGGGCCGGCGCGGCGCGCCGCTGGCCGGGCCGGTGGAGGTGCCGCAGGTGCCGGCCGCCGGTGGGGACGGGGTGCCCGTGGCCGGGACGCACCACCACTGGCACCTGTCGGACCTGCTGCACCCCTTCCAGCGCAAGGCGGGCTGAGCCCCCGGCTCCGGGCGTCCGGCTCCGGGCGAGCGGCCCCGGAGCCCGGGGCCGCCTCCCTTTCGTAGGATCGGGACATGCCTTCGAACGCCGGCCAGAGCGGCTCCCAGGGCGACAGGAACGCGGCGCCGCCGCTGCCCGCACCCCTGCGGGTGCCCGTCGCCGACTCCCACACCCATCTCGACATGCAGTCCGGCACCGTCGAGGAGGGCCTGGCGAAGGCCGCGTCGGTCGGGGTCACCACCGTCGTCCAGGTCGGCTGCGACCTCGACGGGTCCCGGTGGGCGGCGGAGACCGCGCGGACCTACGAGAACGTGCACGCCGCCGTCGCCCTGCACCCCAACGAGGCGCCGCGCATCGTCCACGGCGACCCCGACGGATGGTCCCGCAAGGGGGCCAGGGAGCCGGGCGGTCAGGCCGCGCTGGACGAGGCGCTCGCCGAGATCGACCGGCTCGCCGCGCTGCCCGAGGTCAGGGGCGTCGGCGAGACCGGCCTCGACCACTTCCGCACGGGCCCCGAGGGCAAGGAGGCCCAGGAGCGGTCCTTCCGCGCGCACATCGAGATCGCCAAGCGGCACGGCAAGGCGCTCGTCATCCACGACCGCGAGGCCCACGCCGACGTGCTGCGCGTGCTCAAGGAGGAGGGCGCCCCCGAGCGCACCGTCTTCCACTGCTACTCCGGCGACGCCGCGATGGCGGAGGTCTGCGCCCGCGAGGGCTACTTCATGTCCTTCGCCGGGAACGTCACCTTCAAGAACGCCCAGAACCTGCGCGACGCCCTCGCCGTCGCCCCGCTGGAACTGGTCCTCGTGGAGACCGACGCGCCCTTCCTCACCCCGGCGCCGTACCGCGGACGGCCCAACGCGCCGTACCTCGTTCCGGTCACCGTGCGCGCCATGGCCGCCGTCCGCGGTATCGACGAAGACGCGCTGGCGACGGCCCTGAACGCGAACACGGCCCGCGCCTTCGACTACCCGGCACAGCCCCCATTTCGTAGCGTTCCGTAGTCGCGTCGCTTTGGAGAGTGACCGATGCTCCGCTAGGTTCTGCCCCCGATCCGGACCTTTCGGCCCCTCTGGAGCGTGTCGGCGTGAGCAGCAAACGGCGGTTGGAGACGGGTACGTCGGCGGGACGGCGCGGTGGCCGGCGTGCGCGCCGGCGCGGGAGGCGGGCGGCCGGGCGGCCGGACTCCGTGGTGCGCCGGCTGCTGCCACAGGCGCTGGTGGTGGCCTTCCTGGCCGGCGGCACCACCGCGTTCGTCGCGCAGGACCGGGCGATCCGGCTCGACGTCGACGGCCGGCCGCGGGCGCTGCACACCTTCGCCGACGACGTGAACGCGCTGCTCGCCGAGGAGGGCGTCCAGGTGGGCGAGCACGACCTGGTCGCACCCGCCCCCGACACACCGCTCGCCGGCGGCGACGCGATCGCCGTGCGTCACGGCCGCCCCGTGCGGCTCACCCTGGACGGCCGGCGGCACCAGGTGTGGACGACGGCGCGGACCGTGGACGGGGCGCTGCGGGAGCTGGGGGTGCGCGCCGAGGGCGCGTATCTGTCGGCCTCGCGCTCCCAGAGCATCGGCCGGGCCGGGCTCGCGCTCGACGTGCGCACCGAGCGGGCGGTCACGGTCATGGCCGACGGGCGGGCCCGCACCATCCGCACCAACGCGGCGACGGTCGGGGAGGCGGTCGAGGAGGCCGGGGTCACCCTGGGCGCCGACGACACGCTCTCCGTCCCGGCCGACAGCTTCCCGCGCGACGGGCAGAGCGTCACGGTGCTGCGGGTGACCGGCGGGCGGGAGGTCCGCGAGGAGGAGATCCCGTTCCGTGTCGAGCGGACCTACGACCCCACGCTGCTCACGGGCACCGAGGTCGTCGCCAGCCCCGGGCGCCCGGGGCTGCGGCGGATCACGTATCTGCTGCGCACGGTGAACGGGGTGCGCCAGGAGCCGCGCCGGGAGGGATCGGAAGTGGTGCGGCGGCCGCGGCGGCAGGTGGTGAAGGTCGGCACGAAGGCGGCGCCGCGGGCCGGGCGCCCGGTCGACGCGCTCGACTGGCACGGGCTCGCGGTGTGCGAGTCCGGGGGCGATCCGCACGCGGTGGACGCCTCGGGGACGTACGGGGGCCTCTACCAGTTCGACGCGCACACGTGGCACACGCTCGGGGGCAGCGGGCTGCCCCAGGACGCGTCGGAGTCGGAACAGACGTACAGGGCGAAGAAGCTGTACGCGCGGCGAGGGGAGAGCCCCTGGCCGCACTGCGGGGAGCGACTGCACGGGTAGGCCCGGGGGAGCCCCGCGGAGTCCCGGGCGCGGGCGCGTCGTGGCCGGTCGCGGCCTCGCGTGCCGACGCGGCCCCGCGCTCCACCGGGACGCCGCGGCGCGGGGTGCTTGTCAGGGGCGCCCTCCGCCGCCCCGTACCCTTGTCCCGTGAGTAGCCCCGCCCCCGACTCCCTCCTCGGCCCCGCCGACATCCGCGAGCTCGCGGCCGCGCTCGGTGTCCGCCCCACCAAGCAGCGCGGCCAGAACTTCGTGATCGACGCGAACACGGTCCGCCGTATCGTCCGCACCGCCGAGGTCCGACCCGACGACACCGTCGTGGAGGTCGGCCCCGGGCTCGGCTCGCTCACCCTCGCGCTGCTGGAGGCCGCCGACCGCGTCACCGCCGTGGAGATCGACGACGTCCTCGCCGCCGCCCTCCCCGCGACCGTCGCCGCCCGCATGCCGGCCCGCGCCGACCGCTTCGCCCTCGTCCACTCCGACGCGATGCACGTCACCGAGCTGCCGGGCCCCGCCCCGACCGCGCTCGTCGCGAACCTGCCGTACAACGTCGCCGTCCCCGTGCTGCTGCACATGCTCGACACCTTCCCGAGCATCGAGCGCACCCTGGTGATGGTGCAGTCCGAGGTGGCCGACCGCCTCGCCGCCGCCCCCGGCTCCAAGGTGTACGGCGTCCCCTCCGTGAAGGCCAACTGGTACGCCGAGGTCAAGCGGGCCGGCGCCATCGGGCGCAACGTCTTCTGGCCCGCGCCGAACGTCGACAGCGGGCTCGTCTCCCTCGTGCGGCGCACCGAGCCGATCGCGACGACGGCCACGAAGCGGCAGGTCTTCGCCGTGGTCGACGCGGCCTTCGCGCAGCGCCGCAAGACCCTGCGGGCCGCGCTCGCCGGCTGGGCCGGTTCCGCGGCCGCCGCCGAGGCCGCCCTGGTCGCCGCCGGGATCTCCCCGCAGGCCCGCGGCGAGTCGCTGACGGTCGAGGAGTTCGCCCGCATCGCCGAGCACGCCCAGACCGGCGTCTGACACCGGCAGCCCGCACAGCCCAAGGAGCGCAGTGAGCGTCACGGTCCGCGTCCCCGCCAAGGTCAACGTCCAGCTCGCGGTGGGTGCCGCCCGCCCCGACGGGTTCCACGACCTCGCCAACGTCTTCCTCGCCGTCGGCCTCTACGACGAGGTCACGGTCACCCCCGCCGACGAACTGCGCGTCACCTGCGCGGGCCCGGACGCCGCCCAGGTCCCGCTGGACCGCACCAACCTCGCCGCGCGCGCCGCCCTCGCGCTCGCCGCGCGCCGGGGCATCGAGCCGGCCGTGCACATCCACATCGACAAGGACATCCCCGTCGCCGGTGGCATGGCGGGCGGCAGCGCGGACGGCGCGGGCGCGCTGCTCGCCTGCGACAGGCTGTGGGGCACGGGCGCGTCGCGCGCCGAACTCCTCGCCATCTGCGCCGAGTTGGGCAGTGACGTTCCCTTCAGTCTGGTCGGCGGTGCCGCGCTGGGCGTCGGCCGCGGCGAGCGGCTCACCGGCCTCGACGCCGGCGGCACGTTCCACTGGGTGTTCGCGATGGCCGGGCGCGGGCTGTCCACGCCGGCGGTCTTCCGCGAGTTCGACCGGCTGGCCCAGGGGCGGGAGATCCCCGAGCCGGTGGCCTCGCAGGACCTGCTGGACGCGCTGGCCGAGGGCGACGCCGACGCCCTGGCCGCGGCCGTCACCAACGATCTCCAGCCGGCCGCGCTGTCCCTCTTCCCGGAACTGGCGGCCACCCTGACGGCGGGCCGCGAGGCGGGCGCGCTCGCCTCGCTCGTCTCGGGCTCGGGCCCGACGACGGCCTTCCTCGCCCGGGACGCCGAGGCGGCGCGGAAGGCCGCGGAGGCCCTCTCCGCCTCCGGCACCTGCCGCACGGTACGGACGGCGGCGGGCCCGGTGGCGGGGGCGACGGTTCTGTAGGGCTCAGAGCGCGTCGATGGCGGTCAGGTCGATATCGATGTCGTAGGGAACAGTGATCTTGACGTGCTCGTGGTGGATGCCGGTCAGCGCGTAAGTGCCGGTGGCTTCCCCACGTTCGTGGACCTGGACGACCGGATGATCGTCCTCGCCCGCCATGTCGACCAGCCAAAATTGGGAATACCCGCCGCGGCGTACTTGCGCGGCTTGGAGTCGCGACCGCGGGCTTCGGGGTCGGGTGAGACGACTTCGACGGCGAGCAGCACGTCAGCCGCCTCGAAGCGAGTCTGACGCCGGTCGGTGAGGGATTCGGCGCGGACGACGCAGATGTCCGGCTCGGGTCCGTTGCGCTTGTCGAGCACGACGGTCATCTCTCGCGCGACCCTCATGCTGGACGGCAGAGTGCGGCGCAGACCGCTGACCAGCAGGTCGATCGCGGCGAAGTGAAAGTAGCGCTGCGGACTCACGAAAACCAGGCTCCCGTCGATCAGCTCGGTGTGCGGCGGGAGATCCGGCAGTGTGAACAGGTCATCCACGGTGTAGCCGTCGTGCGGCGGCACCGGCCAGTGGACTCGGTGCTCTGCGGGCTCGGCGGTCATGGTTCCTCCATGGACGGGATCCCGCTGCCTGTCCTCCACGGTAGCGGTCCGTTCCCGATCACGTCATCACAAAGAGTGACCATCCCCTCGCGCGTCATCCCCCGCCCCCGAGGCCCTACGCTAGAAGGCTGACCCACGCGGCGGAGCCGCATGTCGATACCGCCCCGCGCACAGGAGTGAAATGGCCGTCAACCTGGTCAATGTCGAGAACGTCAGCAAGGTGTACGGCACCCGTGCCCTGCTGGACGGCGTCTCGCTCGGTGTGTCGGAAGGGGACAGGATCGGGGTCGTCGGCCGCAACGGCGACGGGAAGACCACCCTGATCCGGATGCTCGCCAAGCAGGAGGAGGCCGACACCGGCCGCGTCACCCACTCCGGCGGGCTACGTCTCGGCGTGCTCACCCAGCACGACTCGCTCGACCCCGCCGCCACCGTCCGCCACGAGGTGATCGGCGACATGGCCGACCACGAGTGGGCCGGGAACGCCAAGGTCAGGGACGTACTGACCGGCCTGTTCGGCGGCCTGGACCTGCCGGGCTTCCCCAAGGGGCTCGACACGGTCATCGGTCCGCTGTCCGGTGGCGAGCGGCGCCGCATCGCGCTGGCCAAGCTGCTGATCGAGGAGCAGGACCTGCTCGTCCTGGACGAGCCCACCAACCACCTCGACGTCGAGGGCATCTCCTGGCTCGCCCGGCACCTCCGGAACCGCCGTTCGGCGCTCGTCTGCGTGACCCACGACCGCTGGTTCCTGGACCAGGTCTGCACCCGCATGTGGGACGTGCAGCGCGGTGACGTGTACGAGTACGAGGGCGGCTACTCCGACTACGTCTTCGCCCGCGCCGAGCGTGAGCGCATCGCCGCCACCGAAGAGACCAAGCGGCAGAACCTGATCCGCAAGGAGCTGGCCTGGCTGCGCCGCGGCGCGCCCGCCCGTACCTCCAAGCCCCGCTTCCGGGTGGAGGCCGCCAACGAGCTGATCGCCGATGTGCCGGCGCCCCGCGACAGCAGCGAGCTGATGAAGTTCGCCTCCTCCCGGCTCGGCAAGACGGTCTTCGACCTGGAGGACGTCACCGTCCAGGCCGGTCCCAAGGTGCTGCTGAAGCACGTCACCTGGCAGCTCGGCCCCGGCGACCGGATCGGCCTGGTCGGTGTGAACGGCGCCGGCAAGACCTCGCTGCTGCGCGCCATGGCCGAGGCCGCCCGCACCCAGGGCGAGGCGCAGCCGGCCGGCGGCCGGGTCGCCGTCGGCCGGACGGTCAAGCTCGCCTACCTCTCCCAGGAGGTCGCCGAACTCGACCCCACCTGGCGGGTCCTGGAGGCGGTGCAGCGGGTGCGCGAGCGCGTCGACCTCGGCAAGGGGCGCGAGATGACGGCGGGTCAGCTCTGCGAGACCTTCGGGTTCACCAAGGAGAAGCAGTGGACGCCGGTCGGCGACCTCTCCGGCGGTGAGCGCCGCCGGCTCCAGTTGCTGCGGCTGCTGATGGACGAGCCCAACGTCCTCTTCCTGGACGAGCCCACCAACGACCTCGACATCGAGACCCTCACCCAGCTGGAGGACGTCCTCGACGGCTGGCCCGGCTCGATGATCGTCATCTCCCACGACCGGTTCTTCGTGGAGCGCACCACGGACCGGGTGTTCGCCCTGCTCGGCGACGGCGCGCTGCGGATGCTGCCGCGCGGCATCGACGAGTACCTGGAGCGGCGCCTGCGGATGGAGGAGGCGGTCGCCGAGCGCGGCGCCGCCGCGGCGCCCAAGCCGGCCACGCAGGAGAAGAGCGCCGCCGACCAGCGCGCCGCCAAGAAGGAACTCCAGAAGATCGAGCGCCAGTTGGACAAGGTCTCCGAGAAGGAGGCCAAGCTGCACACGCGGATCGCCGACAACGCGACCGACTTCGCGAAGGTGGCCGAACTGGACGCCCAGCTGCGGGAGCTCGCCGGTGAGCGCGAGGAACTGGAGCTGCGCTGGCTGGAACTGGCGGAGGACGCGTAGTCCTTCGCCGCCGCGAATCAGCCAGCGCGGCGGACGGCCGCTCCCCGGCGCGCGACGGGCCGCGCGTGCGCCGCGTGAAGGGGGCGTGAAGGCGCGTAACGGAGGCATCACGGGCCGGTTCTCCCTTGGGAACAGGGCGGATCCGGCCCGCTGTGCTGTCCGCGCCGGGTGATACAAAGAGCCGTCTGAAAACTGTCTCCACAACGACCTTGGGTCCGTCAAGAACCTCAGGGCGTGGCTAAAAATCAGTGAACGAGGGGGAAGAGCGCTGATGACTCAGCCGCCCGACCAGTCGCCCGGCGGCGGCTTCGGAGCACCGCAGGATCCGAGAGATCCCAGGGATCCCAGGGATCCCAGGGATCCGAGGGATCCGAGGGATTCGGGGAACCAGCCGCCGGTCCCGGCCCAGCCGCCGACCGCTCCCGCCGCTCCGCCGCCGACGGTCCTCTCCAAGCCGCCCGCGGCCCCGGTCCCGCCCGCGCCCCAGGCCCAGCCCGCGCCCCAGGCCCAGCCCGGCCCGCCGCCGCAGCCGGGGCAGCCGCCCCAGCCCCCGCAGCAGCCGGCGCCCGGTTACGGCTACCCGCAGCAGCCCGGCCCCTACGGCGCCCCCGCGGCACCCGGGGCCCCCGGCGTCCCCGGCCCCTACGGAGCACCCGCGGCCCCCGGAACCCCGGGTCCCTACGGCTACCCGCAGCAGCCCCAGCCGCCGGGCCCCTACGGGCAGCAGCCCCAGCCCGGTCACGGCTTCCCGCCGCAGCCGCCGTACCCCGGCGCCCCCGGCGGTCCCTTCCCGCCCCAGGGTGGCGGCAGCGGGAAGAAGACGGCGCTGATCGTGGGCGCCGCGGCGGCCGCGCTGCTCGTCATAGCCGGCACCGTCTACGCCGTCACCAGCGGCGACGACGGCAAGAAGAAGCCCGTGGCCGAGCAGAGCGGCAGCGGCGCGCCGACCGCGTCCGACGCCCCCTCGGCCTCCTCGTCGGCCACCGGGGGCGACGACCCCGAGGACCTCAACAAGGGCCGCGCGTCCGGCGAGGCGAAGGTGCTCTGGTACAAGTCGGCACCGGACGCCCCCGGCTCGGGCGCCGACGCCCCCGGCATGTGGGTCGCCGGGAACACCGTGGTGAAGGCGGCGTACAAGCAGGTCTTCGCCTACGACACCGGCAACGGCTCCTCCCCCTGGGGACCCGTCGCCTTCCCGCAGAAGATCTGCGCGGTCACCCCGCAGAAGTCGGACGACGGCAAGGTCGTCGTGGCGTACATGAACGGCGTCAGCGACAACGCCAAGTGCAACCAGCTCACCCAGCTCGACCTCGCCACCGGCAAGAAGGGCTGGAGCGCCCAGGTCGCCGACGGCGGGTTGTTCGACAGTGCGCTCAACGTCGAACTCAGCGTGGCGGGGCGCACGTTGATGGTCGGCCGCTCCGAGTCGGGCACCGCCTACGACATCGACAGCGGCAAGAAGCTGTACGACAAGAAGCGCTACGGCAACGCCTGCTTCCCCGCCGGGTACGCGGGCGGCGACGGCAAGCTCGTCCAGGTGGCATCCTGCGCGGCCTCGACCAGCACCGAGCACGACGAGCTCCGGGAACTCGACCCGGCCACCGGCAAGGTGAAGTGGACCCAGTCCCTCAAGAAGGGCTGGCAGGTCAGCCGGGTGTACTCGATGAACCCGCTGGTCGTCTATCTGACCAACGAGGACAAGAAGGTGTGGAACATCTCCACCTTCACCTCGGGCGGCAAGTTCCGCTCCCAGGTCAAGGTCGACGAGAAGTTCTCCCCGAGCTGCGGCTGGGCGATCCTGGAGCGCGACCTCCAGGGCTGCCAGGGCGTCGCGGCCGACGCCGACACGCTCTACCTGCCCACGGACACGACCTCCAGCGCCAACGAGATCGTCGCGATCAGCCTCTCCACCGGCACCGCGAAGTGGCGGGTCAAGTCCCCCGCGGACGAGCCGATGGCCCCGATGAAGATCGAGGGCGGCAAGCTCATCGCGTATGTGCGGCCGTCGTACGACGCGGGCGGCCAGGTGGTCTCGATCCCGACCGCGGGCTCCACCCACACCACCACGAAGCTGCTCCAGAACCCGCAGGGCACCGCGGAGATCGAGGACACCTTCTACAACGGTGTCATCGACTGGGCCGACGGGCGCTTCATCATCTCGGCCGGCCGGCTGAACGGCAGCGACCAGGCGAAGGAGAAGCTGATCATGGCCTTCGGCAACTGAGCCCGGCCCGCTTCCGGGCCCTACTCCCGTTCCGTCCGCCGTCCGGCCTTCCGAGTGTCACCGAGGTACCCGAGCCATGACCCAGCCGCCCCCGCCCCCGCCGAACCAGCCCCCGCAGCAGGGGGGTTTCGGCCCGCCGACCCCGCCCGTCCCGCCGCACTCGCTGGACAAGCAGCCCCCCGCGGCCCCGCCGCCCCCGCAGGGCACCCCGGGCCAGCAGCCCCCGCAGCCGCCCCAGCCGACGCCGCCCGGCCCCCCGCAGCAGCCGGCGCCCGGTTACGGCTACCCGCAGCCGACGCCGCCCCCGCCGGCCGGCTACGGCTACCCCGCCGCACCCCCGAACCCGTACGGCCAGCAGCCCTCCGGCCCCTACGGGGCGCCGCAGCAGAACCCGTACGCCATGCCCACCCAGCCCATGCAGCAGTCCGGGCAGCCCGGCTACGGCTATCCGGGCCAGCCCCCGACCATGCCGATGCAGCCGCAGGGCGGCGGTGGCGGGCGGAACAACACCGCGCTGTACATCGTCATCGCGGCGGCCGTCGTCATCGCGCTGATAGTCGCCGGCGGCATCTGGTACGCGGGCTCCGGTGACGGCGGCACCAAGCAGGACACCGCCTCCTCCGGCGGCACCGACGGCGGCGGCCAGGACAAGGGTTCCGGCGGTTCGACCGGAGGCAAGGAGAAGGTGCCGGCGAACACGGCGGCCAAGGTCCTCTTCCAGGTCCCCTCGCCCTCCGTGAAGGACACGGTGAGCACCTCCGGCTCCTGGCTGACCGACAAGGTGTACGCCAAGACCGGTGTGGACGAGGTCGTCGGCTACGACCCGGTCAAGGGCACCGAGCTGTGGACGGTCAAGCTGCCAGGCCCGGTCTGCGCGGCCAGCCGGCACATCACCGACGACGACAAGACCGCGATCACGTACCAGCCGACGAACAAGAAGTACGAGGGCTGCTCCGACATCGCGGCGATCGACCTCGACGCGGGCAAGAAGCTGTGGACGAAGACCGTCAACGTCGGTGACTACCCGGTCAATTACCAGAACGTGACGGTCTCCCAGCGCACCGTCGCGCTCGGCGACACCAACGGCGGCGCGGCCTTCGACATCGACTCCGGCAAGCCGCTGTGGCAGCCGAAGCCGGGCGAGGACTGCTACGACTCGGGCTACGGCGGCGGCGCCAAGCTGGTCGCGGTGCGCAGCTGCGGCGACTCGGACAACACCCAGCTGTCCATCCAGACCATCGACCCGCGGTCCGGCAAGGTCGTCTCCGAGTACAAGATGGACCCGGGCATCGAGTACGCCTCGATCGTCTCCACCGACCCGCTGGTGGTGGCCGCCGACGTCGGCGACAGCGCGGGCGACGGCAGCGGCATCTCGGACTACTTCTCCATCGACGACAAGACCGGCAAGCTGCTCGCCCGGATCTCCGCGCCGGGCAAGAACTACGGCGGCCGCTGCGACGGCATCACCCGCATCGAGGACTGCCACGAGGTCGTCGTCGGCGGCGGCAAGCTGTTCGTGCCGACGGAGGAGCACGACGGCAGCGGGACCTCCTACAGCACCACCAACGAGGTCGTCGCCTTCGACCTGACCACCGGCAAGCCCACCGGCCAGCGCGCCGAGGCCGGGGACGGCTATCTGCTGTCGCCGCTGCGCATGGACGGCGGCAACCTGATCGCCTACAAGAAGCCGCCGTACGACAAGGGCGGCCAGATCGTCAGCATCGACGGTTCCACCTTCAAGGAGACCAAGCTCCTGGAGAACCCGTCCACGCAGAGCGTCCGGCGTGCGGAGGGCAGCATGCTGCCGGACTACGCGGAGATCCTCTTCGCGAACGGCCGGCTGTACATGTCCGACGTCTTCGTCGACAAGGCGGACCCGAACGACGACAAGTCGTACCTGGTGCTGGCCTTCGGCACGGACGGCTGACCACCGGCACACAATCACCCGAACAGGTGACTTGGTCAGCAGTGCCCCGGATGTCATCGGTCCGGGGCACTTCCGCTGTCCAGGGCAGCGCGGCGTCGAACAAGCGTGTAGCTTCCGGGGTCATGCAAAGGGGCGGGGTGCCGGGGGGCCCTCTGTCCATCGGGCCGGTGGACGTCCATAGTGGGGCATTCACGGGCGGGACTGGGGGGTTGCTCAATGGGAGTACGGCTCATGGTCGTGGACGACCATCGCCTGCTCGCGGAGGCGCTGGCATCGGCGCTGAAACTGCGCGGGCACCGGGTGCTCGCCTCGGCCGCGCCCGCCGCGGGTGCCGCCGATCTGGTGATCGCGCGGGCGCCCGAGGTGTGCCTGCTGGGCACGGCCGCCCCGGCCGAGCCGGGGGTCTTCGACCCGGTGGCGAAGATCAAGCGGGAGCGGCCGCAGGTGGCGGTGGTGGTGCTCGGCCCGGTGCCCTCGCCGCGGGGGATCGCCGCGGCGTTCGCCGCCGGGGCGTCGGGGTACGTACGGCACGACGAGCGCATCGAGGGCGTCGAGCGGGCGATCCTGAAGGCGCGGGCGGGTGAGTCGGCGGTGGCCCCCGGGCTCCTCCGGGAGGCGTTCGGGGAGTTGCTGAACCCCGCCGCCCAGCCCGACGACGAGGCCCAGCGTCTGCTGGGCGTCCTGACCCCGCGCGAGGTCGAGGTCCTCGTCCGGGTCGCCGACGGCGAGGACACCCGTGTCATCGCCTCCGGCATGCGCATAGCCCCGAGCACGGCCCGGACCCATGTGCAGCGGGTGCTGATGAAACTGGGTGTCGGCTCGCGTCTGGAAGCGGCGGCCCTGGCCGCGCGTACGGGTCTGCTGGACCGCGCGGGTCCGCTGAACCACCCGGCGGGGCCTCAGCCGTAGACCTCGGCCCCGCCGTTCCCGGGCGCGGCCCGGTCCGCCCCCGGGAACGGCGCTAGTCCTCCCGCCGCTGCGGCACGGTCACCGGCCGCAGCTTCAGCCACACCAGGAAGAAGACGCCCAGCGCCAGCATCCCGATCCCGGTCCACAGGTTGATGTTGACCCCCTGCGCCTTGTCGATCGCGGCCCGCGAGTCCGTGATGCCGGTGATCGTGACGATCACGCCGTAGACCACGAAGAGCCCGCCGATGATGCGGCGCAGATCGAAGATGCGGGACGCCGTCGCCGACCTGGTCTCCAGCTCGGTGACCTCGCGTGCGATCTCGTCCTCGGTGTAATGGTGTTCGGAGTTCTCGGACATGTTCCCTCGATCCTCCCGCGTCAGAACGAGAACGGGATGTAGCAGACGGCGGCCAGTACGACGGCGCCCCAGCCCAGCAGCGCCGGCCTCCGGTACCAGGCGTCGTCACCGGGCGCCGGCGGCTCCGACATCCCCGGTGACCGGGTGCCGTAGACCAGGCCCTGGAGCTCCTGCGCCGGTTTCGGCTCGGTGAACAGCGACACCAGGACCATCACGACCGCGCCGGCGACGAACCCGGCGATCGCCGAGACGAAGTTGGCGCCCTGGTCGGAGGGGATGGAGACGATCCCCCTCTTGTAGAGGACGAAGTAGTTGACCATCGCGGTGACGGTGCCCGCCAGCAGCCCCCAGAAGCCGGACTTCACCGACGCCCGCTTCCAGAACATGCCGATGATGAAGACGACGAACATCGGCACGTTGAAGAAGGAGAACAGCGTCTGGAGGTAGGCCATGATGTTGGAGAAGGACGAGGCGAGGAACGCCGTGCCCACCGACGCGCAGACACCGATCACGGTGATCCACCGGCCGAACCGGACGTAGTACCCGTCCTCCCGCCCGCGCACCACGTACTTCGCCCAGATGTCCGTGGTGAACACGGTGTTGAAGGACGACACGTTGGCCGCCATGCCGGCCATGAACGCGGCGAGCAGACCGGTGACCGCGATGCCCAGCACACCGTTGGGCAGCAGCTCCTGCATCAGATAGGGGATCGCGTCGTTGTACTGGAGACCGGAGCCGCTGGTACCGATGTCCGGCACCAGTGCGGCCGCGACCAGGCCCGGGATCATCACCAGGAAGACGATGAAGATCTTCGGGTACGCGGCGATCAGCGGGGTGCGCTGCCCGGCGGAGAGGTTCTTCGCGGACAGGGCGCGCTGGACCTCGGCGAAGTTGGTGGTCCAGTAGCCGAAGGAGAGCACGAAGCCGAGACCGAGCACGATCGTCAGCCAGTTCGCGCCGAGCGGGTTGGTGCTGCCGATGCCGGTGCCGCCCCACGCGGTGGTGAAGTTGTGCCCGTGGGTCTCGGCGAGCTTGTGGGTCAGTCCGCCCCAGCCGCCGACCTTGCGCAACCCGAGAACGGTGATCGGGATGAGCGCGGCCAGGATCACGAAGAACTGGAGCACCTCGTTGTAGATCGCCGAGGACAGACCGCCCAGGGTGATGTACGCGAGGACGAAGGCGCCGGCGACCACGATGGCCACCCACTGGGGCCAGCCCAGCAGGGCCTGGACCACGATCGCGAGCGCGTACAGGTTGACGCCGGCGATCAGGATCGCGGCGAAGGCGAACAGGATCGAACTGAGCAGATGGGCTGCCTTGTCGAAGCGCAGCAGCAGGAACTCGGGGACCGAGCGGACCTTGCTGCCGTAGTAGAAGGGCATCATCACCAGGCCGAGGAAGACCATGGCGGGGATGGCGCCGATCCAGTACCAGTGCACGGTGTAGGCGCCGTACTGGGCGCTGTTGGCGGCCATGCCGAGGATCTCGGTGGCCGCCAGGTTCGCCGAGATGAAGGCGAGGCCGGTGATCCAGGCGGGCAGCGAGCGTCCGGACAGGAAGAAGTCGAGGCTGGTCTTGACGGAGCGGCGGGCGGCGAAACCGATACCGAGCACGACGACGAAGTAGATCGCCAGGATCGTGTAGTCCAGCCAGTTGGTCGGGAGCCGTAGCCCGGCCGCCGCCAGATACGTGTGCGCGTATGTGGGGGTCTGCATGAGAACTCGCTTCGTTGCGCGAACTGATCAGAGCGGAACCTACGCCTGTGTGTTTAGAAAATGAACACTTCTGATGGTGATCTTTGTTCGATTGTGATGATCTGATTCTGTGTCCGGTTGTGGTCTGTTATGTTTGATTCTGTTGAGAGGAGTCCGGCGTGAAGAAGACCCCGACCCTGCTGGCCGACGGTCGCGAGCTGATCTACTACGACCTGCGGGACGACACCGTGCGCGACGCCGTCGACCGCCGCCCGCTGGACCGCACGGCCACCAGCTCCGGGATCCGCCGCGATCCGCTGCTCGGCGACCGGGTCGCAGTCGCCTCCCACCGCCAGGGCCGCACCTACCACCCGCCGGCCGACCAGTGCCCGCTGTGCCCGACCGAGGGTGAGCGGCTCAGCGAGATCCCGGACTCCTCGTACGACGTCGTCGTCTTCGAGAACCGCTTCCCCTCGCTGGCCGGCGACTCCGGGCGCTGCGAGGTCGTCTGCTTCACCTCCGACCACGACGCCTCCTTCGCCGATCTGTCCCCCGGGCAGGGGCGCCTGGTGCTGGACGCGTGGACCGACCGCACGGCGGAGCTGTCGCAGCTGCCCTGTGTCGAGCAGGTGTTCTGCTTCGAGAACCGCGGCGCCGAGATCGGCGTGACCCTCGGTCACCCGCACGGGCAGATCTACGCCTACCCCTTCACCACCCCGCGCACCGCGCTGATGCTCCGCTCGCTCGCCGCCCACAAGGAGGCCAACGGCGGGGCGAACCTCTTCGACGCCGTCCTGGAGCGTGAACTCGCCGCCGAGCGGGTCGTCCTGGAGGGTGAACACTGGGTGGCCTTCGTGCCGTACGCGGCGCACTGGCCGTACGAGGTCCACCTGTACCCCAGGCGCCGCGTCCCCGATCTGCTCGCCCTGGACGAGGCGGCGCGCACAGAGTTTCCCCAGGTGTATCTGGAACTCTTGAGGCGCTTCGACCGGCTCTTCGGGCCGGGCGAGCCGCCGACGCCGTACATCGCCGCCTGGCACCAGGCGCCGTTCGGCACACTCGCCGGCTTCGACGGGGTGACGCGGGAGGACTTCGCGCTCCATCTGGAGCTTTTCACCATCCGCCGCACTTCCGGCAAGCTGAAGTTTCTCGCGGGTTCCGAGTCCGGCATGAGCGTGTTCATCAACGACGTGCCGCCGGAACGCGCGGCCGAGCGACTGCGAGAGGTAGCGACTTCATGAAGTACCTGGTGACGGGTGGCGCGGGTTACGTCGGCAGCGTGGTGGCCCGGCATCTGCTGGAGGCCGGACACGAGGTCACCGTCCTCGACAACCTCTCCACCGGCTTTCGCGAGGGCGTCCCGGCCGGCGCCGGATTCATCGAGGGCGACATCCGCGACGCCGCCAAGTGGCTCGACGCCTCCTACCGCGGCGTGCTGCACTTCGCCGCGTTCTCCCAGGTCGGTGAGTCCGTGGTGAAGCCCGAGAAGTACTGGGACAACAACGTCGCCGGCACCCTCGCGCTGCTCGGCGCGATGCGCGAGGCCGGCGTGCGCACCCTCGTCTTCTCCTCCACGGCCGCCACCTACGGCGAGCCCGAGCAGGTCCCGATCACCGAGAGCGCCCCGACCCGCCCGACCAACCCCTACGGGGCGTCCAAGCTCGCCGTCGACCACATGATCACCAGCGAGGCGAACGCCCACGGCCTCGCGGCGGTCTCGCTGCGCTACTTCAACGTGGCGGGCGCGTACGGCGCGTACGGCGAGCGCCACGACCCCGAGTCGCACCTCATCCCGCTCGTCCTCCAGGTCGCCCAGGGCCGCCGCGACGCCATCTCCGTCTACGGCGACGACTACCCGACGCCCGACGGCACCTGCGTGCGTGACTACATCCACGTGGCCGACCTGGCCGACGCCCACCTGCTGGCACTGACGGCCGCGCGCCCCGGCGAGCACCTGATCTGCAACCTCGGCAACGGCAACGGCTTCTCCGTCCGCGAGGTCATCGAGACCGTCCGGGAGGTCACCGGGCACCCGATCCCCGAGGTCGTCGCGCCGCGCCGCGGCGGCGACCCGGCCGTCCTGGTCGCCGCCGCGGACACCGCGCGCGAGAGGCTGGGCTGGAACCCGACCCGGGCACGGCTCGCGGACATCGTCTCGGATGCCTGGGAGTTCGCGCAGAACCCGTCGAAGGAGAACTAGTGGGGGCACAGCAGGTCGCCGAGCGCTTCACCGAGCTGTACGGAGCGCGCCCGCAGGGAGTGTGGGCGGCGCCGGGACGGGTCAACCTGATCGGCGAGCACACCGACTACAACGACGGCTTCGTCATGCCGTTCGCACTGCCCCAGCAGGCGGTCGCGGCGGTCTCCCGCCGGGACGACGGCCTGCTGCGCCTGCATTCGGCGGACATGGCCGGCGGCGTCGTGGAGCTGCGCCTCGACGCCCTCGCGCCGGGCGGCGACCCCGCCTGGACGGCGTATCCGGCGGGCGTCGTCTGGGCCCTGCGCGAGGCGGGCCACCCGGTCACCGGCGCGGACATCCACCTCTCCTCGACCGTGCCCACCGGCGCGGGCCTCTCCTCCTCCGCCGCCCTGGAGGTCGTGATCGCCCTCGCGCTGCGCGACCTGTACGGCCTCGACCTCGCCCGGTGGCAGCTCGCCCGGCTGTGCCAGCGCGCCGAGAACGTCTACGTCGGCGCGCCGACCGGGATCATGGACCAGACCGCGGCCGCGTGCTGCGAGCCGGGCCACGCCCTCTTCCTCGACACCCGCGACCTGTCCCAGCGGCAGATCCCCTTCGACCTCGCGGCCGAGGGCCTGCGCCTCCTCGTGGTCGACACCCAGGTCGAGCACGCGCACAGCGGCGGCGAGTACGGCAAGCGCCGCGCCGGCTGCGAGAAGGGCGCGGCCCTGCTCGGTGTCGACGCCCTGCGCGACATCGCCCGTGCCGACCTGGACGCGGCGCTGGCCCGGCTGGGCGAGGAGGAGGAGGTCCGCCGCCTGGTCCGCCATGTCGTCACGGAGGACGAGCGTGTCGAGCGCACGGTGACCCTGCTGCGCGCCGGCACCCCTCGCGCCATCGGCCCGATCCTCACCGAGGGCCACGCCTCGCTGCGCGACGACTTCCGCATCTCCTGCCCGGAACTGGACCTGGTCGTGGACACGGCCCTCGCCCGCGGCGCCCTGGGCGCCCGCATGACCGGTGGCGGCTTCGGCGGCTCGGCCGTCGTCCTCACGGAGGCCACCGGGGTCCCCTCGTTGACCGAGTCCCTGGAAACGGCTTTCGCGGCAGCGGGGTTCAAGACCCCCCGGGTGTTCGAGGCGGTCCCGTCGACGGGGGCCCGCCGGCTGGTCTGACGCCCGGCCCGGCGGCCGGCGCCCGTCAGCGCAGCCGCTTCACCAGGGTGTACTCCGTGATCCCCGGCGGATAGTCGGGGATCTCGCACACCACCTCGTAGCCCTGTTTGCGGTAGAAGGCCGGGGCCTGGAAGTCCCAGGTCTCCAGGCGGGCGGCGGCGCAGCCGCGGTCGGCGGTGGCGAGGTGCTCGGCGCGGGCCAGGAGGTGGGAGCCGAGGCCGGTGCCGCGGTGGGCGGCGTCCACCCAGAGGTAGGTGACGTGCAGCCAGGCGGTCCAGGTGTGGCCCACCAGACCGCCCGCGAGGGCGCCGGCCGGATCGAGGGCCCAGACGTGCAGGGGGACTTCGCGTTCGGCGGGGGTGCCGCGCAGGGCCGCGAGGACCGGGGAGGCCGCCGTGTTGGTGTCCAGCAGCCGGTTGCGGAGCAGTTCCTGTCGTGCCTTGTCGACTTCCGCCTCGATACGAAACATGCGGCACACCATAAACGCGCCGGACGGCCAGTTCTGTAAATCTCCTTCCGCTGCGTGCCGGTATCCGTACGCTGAGATGCCAGCGACCGGTTGGGGGACGGTGCCGTTCAGGGGGTTCTGTGGTTCGTATCCGAGTCCTGGTCGTGGACGACCACCGCATCTTCGCCGAGTCGCTCGCCGCCGCCCTGGCCGCCGAGCCCGATGTCGAGGTCGCCGCCGCCGGCAGCGGCCCGGCCGCACTGCGCTGCCTGGAGCGGGCCGTCGCCGAGGGCCGCCGCTACGACGTCCTGCTCGTGGACGCCGACCTGGGCGGCAGGCCGGTCGGCGGCCGTTCGCCGGTACCCGTGCGGGACACGGACGAAGAGGGACTGGTCGACGGGCTCTCGCTGGTCGCGGGGGTGCGCGCCGCCCACCCCGCCGTACGCACCGTCGTCCTCGCCGGGAAGGACGATCCGCGCCGCGCCGCCCTCGCGCTCGGCGCCGGCGCCTGCGGCTGGGTCGCCAAGGACTGCTCCCTGTCTCGGCTGCTCGCGGTGATCCGGGGCGTGCTGCGCGACGAGACGCATCTGCCGCCCGCCCTGCTGACCGGCGTGCTCAAGGAGCTGACCGCCGCCCGCAGACACCGCAGCGAGAGCGAACGCCTGGTGGAGTCCCTCACGCCGAGGGAACGCGAGGTGCTGCGCTGCATGGTCGCCGGCCTGGGCCGCAAGGCCGTCGCCGAGCGGCTGTACCTCTCCCCGCACACCGTCCGCACCCATATGCAGAACGTCCTCGGCAAGCTCGGCGTCCACTCCACCCTGGCCGCCGTGGCGCTCGCCCGCCGGGCCGGGGTGGGCCCGGTGGACCTAGCCGGGAATGTTGTCGAACGGGGCGGTCAACTGGCGTAGCAGGCCCGCCAGTTCGGCCCGCTGCGCCCGGGACAGCTCACCGAGGATGGCCCGTTCCTGCGCCAGCAGCCCCGCGAGGGACTGGTCGGCGCGGTCCCGTCCGGTGTCCGTCAGACGCACCAGCACACCGCGCCGGTCGCTCGGATCGGGGAGCCGTTCGACCAGGCCCTTCTTCGCCAGGCGGTCGATCCGGTTGGTCATGGTGCCCGAGGTGACCAGGGTCTGGGTCAGCAGCTGTCCGGGGGAGAGCTGGTACGGCGTGCCCGCGCGCCGCAGCGCGGTCAGCACGTCGAACTCCCAGGGTTCCAGGTGGTGTTCCGCGAACGCGAGCCGGCGGGCGCGGTCCAGGTGCCGGGCGAGCCGGCTCACCCGGCTGAGCACTTCCAGCGGCTCCACGTCGAGGTCCGGACGCTCCCGGCGCCACGCTGCGACCAGCCGATCGACCTCGTCCTCCATGGGATCAGTGTAGTGGTTGTGTCGATGTGAAGTCTCTTGGAGTCGAGTATCTGTTCATCAAGTATCTTGACATCGAGATATATGTGGCGGGAAGGTGGATGTCATGACGACACCGACCTGGGACCCCGGCCAGTACCTCCGGCACGCCGGCCACCGCGCCCGCCCCTTCGCCGACCTCCTCGCCCGGGTCCCCGACCTGCCCGGCGCCCGGCCCCGCATCGCCGACCTCGGCTGCGGCCCCGGCAACGCCACCGCCACCCTCGCCCGGCGCTGGCCCACCGCGCACATCACCGGGTACGACAACTCGCCCGAGATGCTGGACGCGGCCCACACCGGGCACGAGGGCCCCACCCACGGCGGCGGCCGCCTGGACTTCGCCCACGCCGACGCCCGCACCTGGGCGCCCGAGGAGCCGTACGACCTGATCGTCTCCAACGCCACCCTCCAGTGGGTGCCGGGGCACCTCGACCGGTTCGCCGACTGGACCGGGGCGCTCAGGCCCGGCGGGACCCTCGCCTTCCAGATGCCGGACAACGTCGACGCCCCGCAGCACGTCCTCATGCGCGAACTGGCCGCCACCCCGCGCTGGCGGGACCGGCTCGCCGACGTCCCGCGCCGCACCGACTCCGTGCACACCCCCGGCGCCTACCTGGACCGCCTCGCTCGCCTCGGCTGCGCCACCGACGTCTGGCGGACCACGTACCTCCACGTCCTGGAGGGCGAGGACCCGGTCCTCGACTGGGTGAAGGGCACCGGCCTGCGGCCCGTCCTGACCGTGCTCGCCGACGATCCCGAGGCCCGGGAGGCGTTCCTCGCCGAGTACCGCGACCTGCTGCGCGCGGCCTACCCGAAGGCGCCCTACGGCACCGTCCTGCCCTTCCGCCGCCTGTTCGCCGTCGCTGTGAAGGAGGCCTGAGCGTGCTCGTCGCCCTCGATCACGTGCAGCTCGCGGCGCCCCCCGGATCGGAGAACGCGCTGCGCTCGTACTACGTCGGGATCCTCGGCATGACCGAGGTGGCCAAACCGCCGGTGCTCGCGGCCCGCGGCGGCTGCTGGTTCGAGGCCGGCCCCGTCCGCCTCCACCTCGGCACCGAACCCGGCTTCCGCCCCGCGAAGAAGGCCCACCCCGGCCTCCGCGTCCGCGGCATCGAGGCGTACGCCACCCGGATCGCCGCTCAGGGCGCCCCCGTGACCTGGGACGACGACCTCCCGGGCCATCTGCGCTTCTACTCCGAGGACCCGGTCGGCAACCGGCTGGAGTTCCTGGAGCCGCGGCACTAGATCCTCCGTCACCTGTGGTGACACGGGGAGCGCGGCCACATGCCCGTGATCGGTCGGGGCGATGGTCTCGCGGCCGTGCGCGGCGCGACGGACGAGGCCGCCGAGCCGGGAACGAGCGGAACTGATCGCGATCCGAGCCATGCGGCCATGACGCCGCAAGGTGTACTCACGTGACCACCGGTGTCACCTTCTCCGGCGGGCCTCAGTTCTTCCGATGACCTATCAGCCGCGGCCGCTGCTCCAGCCCGTCCAGGCCGTGCCACGCCAGATTCACCAGATGCGCCGCCACCTCCGCCTTCTTCGGGCGGCGCACGTCCAGCCACCACTGGCCGGTCAGGGCGACCATGCCGACCAGGGCCTGCGCGTACAGGGGCGCGAGCTTGGGGTCGAAGCCGCGGGACTTGAACTCGCGGCCCAGGATGTCCTCCACCTGGGTGGCGATGTCCGAGATCAGCGACGCGAAGGACCCCGTCGACTGCGGGATCGGCGAATCGCGGACGAGGATGCGGAAACCGTCCGTGCACTCCTCGATGTAGTCGAGCAGCGCGAACGCCGCCTGCTCGCACAGCTCACGCGGATGGCCGGCCGTCAGCGAACCGGTCACCATGTCCAGCAGGCGCCGCATCTCGCGGTCGACCACCACCGCGTACAGCCCCTCCTTGCCGCCGAAGTGCTCGTACACCACCGGCTTGGAGACCCCGGCCTTCGCCGCGATCTCCTCCACCGAGGTGCCCTCGAACCCCTTCGCCGCGAAGAGCGTGCGACCGATCTCCAGCAGCTGCTGGCGGCGCTCCGCACCGGTCATACGGGTCCGGCGGGTCCGCCGCTGCTTGTCAGTGCCTGGATTGCTGCTGGAATCGGTCGCCACGGCGTCAATCATGCCGCCTCGGCGGCCTCCCCCCGGCGCCGGGAGCCGCCATCCACGTCGCCGCGGCGCGAATCGATACGCGAGCGTGACGGCCAGCGCACGTCGTACGCCCACCCCAGCCGTTCGAAGATCCGGATGAACCGGGCCGACGAGTCGAGCTGCCCGCGCAGCACCCCGTGCCGCGCCGAGGTCGGATCGGCGTGGTGCAGGTTGTGCCAGGACTCGCCGCAGGACAGCACCGCCAGCCACCACACGTTGCCCGAACGGTCCCGCGACTTGAACGGCCGCCTGCCCACCGCGTGGCAGATCGAGTTGATCGACCACGTCACATGGTGCAGCAACGCCACCCGCACGAGTGAACCCCAGAAGAACGCGGTGAACGCGCCCCACCAGGACATCGTCACCAGGCCGCCGATCAGCGCGGGCAGCACCAGGGACAGCGCCGTCCACAGCACGAACTGCCGGGAGATCGCCCGCAGCGCCGGGTCCTTGACCAGATCCGGCGCGTACTTCTCCTGCGAGGTCTGCTCCTCGTCGAACATCCAGCCGATGTGTGCCCACCACAGGCCCTTGAGCAGCGCCGGAACCGTCTCGCCGTACTTCCACGGGGAGTGCGGGTCGCCCTCCGCGTCGGAGAACTTGTGGTGCTTGCGGTGATCGGCCACCCAGCGCACCAGCGGCCCCTCCACCGCCAGCGACCCCATGATCGCCAGCGCGATCCGCAGCGGCCGCTTCGCCTTGAAGGAACCGTGGGTGAAGTACCGGTGGAAACCGATCGTGATGCCGTGGCACCCCAGGTAGTAGAAGAACACCAGCAGGCCCACGTCGAGCCAGCTCACCCCCCAGCCCCAGGCCAGCGGCACCGCGGCCACCAGCGCCAGGAACGGAACGGTGATGAACAGCAGCAGTGTGACCTGCTCGATCGACCGCTTCTTCTCACCGCCCAGCGTGGCCAGCGGAGGGGGAGTGCCGGTGGCCTTACGGGCTTCTTCGATCACATCGGAATGTGAGGTCATGCGCGTCCCCTGTGGGGTCGAGGGTCGGGGGTGGGTGCGCCGGGCCGGCGGAACCGGACGCGGGGAGTCCGCACGTCCCTACGGATCCGTAACCTACGGCGACGTAAGTATGGCAGCGTGCCGAGCGGCGGCAAGAGCCCTGAGAGCCTGCGCGTCCCCATCGACACCTATCCTTGGAATCGGTCGGACAGCGCGGTCCGCTGAAGTTTCCTTCCCGGACGCTCCGGCCCGTATGCGGCACAGGCCGCGCGGCAGACGGCCGGGTACCTCCCCGAGACGCTTCAACACTGCAAGGAGCCGCACCTGTGAGCAGTGCCGACGACCAGACCACCACGACGAGCACCGAGCTGCGCGCCGACATCCGCCGCCTGGGTGATCTCCTCGGAGAGACCCTCGTACGGCAGGAGGGCCCCGAGCTCCTCGAACTGGTCGAGAAGGTCCGCCGCCTTACCCGCGAGGACGGCGAGGCCGCCGCCGAGCTGCTGCGCGGCACCGAACTGGAGACCGCCGCCAAGCTCGTACGCGCCTTCTCCACCTACTTCCATCTCGCCAACATCACCGAACAGGTGCACCGAGGCCGGGAACTGCGCGCCAGGCGCGCCGCCGAGGGCGGTCTCATCGCCCGGACGGCCGACCGCCTCAAGGACGCCGACCCCGAACACCTGCGGTCCACCGTCCAGCACCTCAACGTCCGGCCCGTCTTCACGGCGCACCCCACCGAGGCGGCCCGCCGGTCCGTCCTCAACAAGCTCCGGCGCATCGCGGCCCTCCTGGACACCCCCGTCCTGGACTCCGACCGCCGCCGCCACGACATCCGCCTCGCCGAGAACATCGACCTGGTGTGGCAGACCGACGAGCTGCGCGTCGTACGCCCCGAACCCGCGGACGAGGCCCGCAACGCCATCTACTACCTGGACGAACTCCACGCCGACGCCGTCGGCGACGTCCTGGAGGACCTCACCGCCGAACTGGAGCGCGTCGGCGTCCGGCTGCCCGACGACACCCGCCCCCTCACCTTCGGCACCTGGATCGGCGGCGACCGCGACGGCAACCCCAACGTCACCCCCCAGGTCACCTGGGACGTCCTCATCCTCCAGCACGAACACGGCATCAACGACGCCCTGGAGATGATCGACGAACTGCGCGGCCTCCTCTCCAACTCCATCCGCTACACCGGAGCCACCGAGGAACTCCTCGACTCCCTGCGCGCCGACCTCGACCTGCTGCCCGAGATCAGCCCCCGCTACAAGCGCCTCAACGCCGAGGAGCCCTACCGCCTCAAGGCCACCTGCATCCGGCAGAAGCTGGAGAACACCAAGCAGCGCCTCGCCAAGGGCACCACCCACGAGGACGGCCGCGACTACCTCGGGACCGCCGAACTCCTCGCCGACCTGCGCCTCATCCAGGAATCCCTGCGCCGCCACCGCGGCGCGCTCTTCGCCGACGGCCGGCTCTCCCGCACCATCCGCACCCTCGCCGCCTTCGGCCTCCAGCTCGCCACCATGGACGTCCGCGAACACGCCGACGCCCACCACCACGCCCTCGGCCAGCTGTTCGACCGGCTCGGCGAGGAATCCTGGCGCTACGCCGACATGCCCCGCGAGTACCGCACCAAGCTCCTCGCCAAGGAACTGCGCTCCCGCCGGCCGCTCGCCCCCACCCCGGCCCCCGTCGACGCCGCCGGCGCCAAGACCCTCGGCGTCTTCGGCACCGTCAAGAAGGCCCTCGACGTCTTCGGACCCGAGGTCATCGAGTCCTACATCATCTCCATGTGCCAGGGCGCCGACGACGTCTTCGCCGCCGCCGTCCTCGCCCGCGAGGCCGGACTCGTCGACCTGCACGCCGGCTGGGCCAAGATCGGCATCGTCCCCCTCCTGGAGACCACCGACGAGCTGCGCGCCGCCGACACCATCCTGGAGGACATGCTCTCCGACCCGTCCTACCGGCGCCTGGTCGCGCTGCGCGGCGACGTCCAGGAGGTCATGCTCGGCTACTCCGACTCCTCCAAGTTCGGCGGCATCACCACCAGCCAGTGGGAGATCCACCGCGCCCAGCGCCGGCTGCGCGACGTCGCCCACCGCTACGGCGTGCGGCTGCGCCTCTTCCACGGCCGCGGCGGCACCGTCGGCCGCGGCGGCGGCCCCTCCCACGACGCCATCCTCGCCCAGCCCTGGGGCACCCTCGAAGGCGAGATCAAGGTCACCGAACAGGGCGAGGTCATCTCCGACAAGTACCTGATCCCGTCCCTGGCCCGGGAGAACCTCGAACTCACCGTCGCGGCCACCCTCCAGGCATCCGCCCTGCACACCGCGCCCCGCCAGTCCGACGAGGCCCTCGCCCGCTGGGACGCCGCCATGGACGTCGTCTCCGACGCCGCCCACGCCGCCTACCGCGAGCTCGTCGAGGACCCCGACCTGCCGACGTACTTCCTCGTCTCCACGCCGGTCGACCAGCTCGCCGACCTGCACCTGGGCTCGCGGCCCTCCCGCCGCCCCGGCTCGGGCGTCTCGCTCGACGGACTGCGCGCCATCCCCTGGGTGTTCGGCTGGACCCAGTCCCGGCAGATCGTCCCCGGCTGGTTCGGCGTCGGCTCCGGCCTCAAGGCCCTGCGCGAGGCCGGCCTCGACGGCGTCCTCGACGAGATGCACGAACAGTGGCACTTCTTCCGCAACTTCGTGTCCAACGTCGAGATGACCCTCGCCAAGACCGACCTGCGGATCGCCCAGCACTACGTCGACACCCTCGTCCCCGACGAACTCAAGCACGTGTTCGACACCATCAAGGCCGAACACGAACTCACCGTCCGCGAGGTCCTGCGCATCACCGGCGGCGCCGAACTCCTCGACGCCCAGCCCGCCCTCAAGCAGACCTTCACCATCCGCGACGCCTACCTGGACCCCATCTCCTACCTCCAGGTGGCCCTGCTCAAGCGCCAGCGCGACGAGGCCGCCGCCGGCGGCGAACCCGACCCGCTGCTCTCCCGCGCCCTGCTCCTCACCGTCAACGGCGTGGCGGCGGGCCTGCGCAACACCGGCTGACCGAACACCGCACGAGGGTGCCCCCGGGGTCGTACGGACCCCGGGGGCACCCTCGTGTCAAGATCTCACTGGACCGCGACGAACGCCGCCGTCAGCAGGCCGAGGCCCGCGAGTCCCAGCCCCCACGCCACCCGCCGCAGCCGCATCCCGCCCGCGACCACCACCGAGGCCAGCAGCAACGCACCGGCGAGCGGCACCCAGGCGTACAGGATGCCCGCCGGACCCGAACGCAGCGCGTCCGAACCGCCCGGCTTCAGCACCACGTCGTACGTCCGCCCCTTGCGCACCGCGACCGCCTCCGCGATCTCCACCCGCGCACGGGCCCGCGCCCCCGGCGACGTCGGCGTGAACGCACCGTCGCACGTACCGCCCGAACAGGCGGTCACCTTCACCGTGCCCTGCTCGCGGCCCTTGGTCAGCAGCACGTGCTGGGCGTTCCCCCAGGAACCCCACACCCCCGCGAACACGATCAACGCGGCGATCGCCCCCATCGTCGCGACCCGCCCGAACCGCAACGCGGACACGGACGCCTGACGAGCGGAACGGCTGGCGGTGGCAGGCATGGCCGGGATCATTGGCCATACCCCTGCGCCCGGTCAACCCGGACCGGCGGCATAGCCGTACAAGTCAGGAGTTGTACGTGCCCTGCGCCCGCTCCAGGCCCTCGATCACCAGAGCCTCCACCGCGTCCGCCGCACGGTCCACGAAATAGTCCAGCTCCTTGCGCTCCGCGCCGGAGAAGTCCTTCAGCACGAAGTCCGCCACCTGCATACGCCCCGGCGGACGACCGATCCCGAACCGGACCCGGTGATACTCCGCGCCCATCGCCTTCGTCATCGACTTCAGGCCGTTGTGCCCGTTGTCACCGCCGCCCAGCTTCAGCCGCAGCGTGCCGTAGTCGATGTCCAGCTCGTCGTGCACGGCCACGATGTTCGCCACCGGCACCTTGTAGAAGTCCTTCAGCGCGTTCACCGGGCCACCGGACAGGTTCATGTACGACATCGGCTTCGCCAGGACCACCCGGCGGCCCGCGGGACCCGCGGGACCGATCCGGCCCTCCAGTACCTGCGCCTGAGCCTTCCCCGCCCGCTTGAACTTCCCCCCGATCCGCTGCGCGAGCAGGTCCACCACCATGAAGCCGACGTTGTGCCGGTTCATCGCGTACTCCGACCCGGGATTCCCGAGCCCGACAACCAGCCAGGGGTCATTGGCGGGGGTGGTCACGTCCATGTCTCCTTGATACGCGCCAGCCGCCGCTCCCCGCGAGGGAGAGCGGCGGCTGAACAGATGATGACGGAGCGAGGATCAGGCCTCGGCGGCCTCTTCGCCCTCGGCCGCGCCCTCTTCGCCCTCGGTCTCCTCGGCCTGGGCCTGCAGGACCTGGAGAACGACGGCGTCCTCCTCGACGGCCAGCGAGACACCGCTGGGGAGCTTGATGTCCTTGGCGTGGACGGAGGCACCGGCCTCCAGGCCCTCCACGGAGACGGTGACCGACTCCGGGATGTGGGTGGCCTCGGCCTCGACCGGCAGCGCGGCCAGGACGTGCTCGAGAAGGTTGCCACCCGGGGCCAGCTCGCCCTCGGTGTGCACCGGAACCTCGACCGTGACCTTCTCGCCGCGCTTGACCAGCAGCAGGTCGACGTGCTCCAGGAAGCCCTTCAGCGGGTCGCGCACGACGGCCTTCGGGATCGCCAGCTCGTTGGTCTTGCCGTCGATGTCCAGGGAGATCAGGACGTTCGGCGTACGCAGCGCCAGCAGCAGCTCGTGGCCCGGCAGCGTCAGGTGCTGGGGGGCGGAACCGTGGCCGTACAGAACACCCGGGACCTTGTTGTCACGGCGGATGCGGCGGGCCGCACCCTTGCCGAACTCGGTGCGGGACTCGGCGGCGATCTTCACCTCGGACATGTGAATCACTCCTCGTGGTAACCAGAGACGGACGTGGTCACCCGGCCACGAACGGCCTGCTACGAAGAGCGCGTCGATAACGGACCGCCGTACGCACGCGTACGGCCTCCCTCGCCGAGCAACTCCAGAAGCTTACCCGGACCCGGAGGCCGTACCAAAAGGATCTTCGGCTAGCCGCGACGGCTCACCCGAAGAAACCTCACTGCTCGTCGAAGAGGCTGGTCACCGAACCATCCTCGAACACCTCACGCACCGCGCGCGCGATCGTCGGAGCGATCGACAGCACCGTGATCTTGTCCTGCTCCCGGCCCAGCTCCGCCGGCGTCGGCAGCGTGTTCGTGAACACGAACTCGCTCACCCGGGAGTTCTTCAGCCGGTCCGCCGCCGGACCCGACAGCACACCGTGCGTCGCCGTCACGATGACGTCCTCCGCACCGTGCGCGAACAGCGCGTCCGCGGCCGCGCAGATCGTGCCACCGGTGTCGATCATGTCGTCCACCAGCACACACACGCGGCCCTCGACCTCACCCACGACCTCGTGGACGGTCACCTGGTTCGCCACGTCCTTGTCACGCCGCTTGTGCACGATCGCCAGCGGCGCACCCAGCCGGTCGCACCAACGGTCCGCCACCCGCACCCGGCCCGCGTCCGGCGACACCACCGTCAGCTTGTTCCGGTCCACCTGCTCGCCCACGTAGTCCGCCAGCAGCGGCAGCGCGAAGAGGTGGTCCACCGGACCGTCGAAGAAGCCCTGGATCTGATCCGTGTGCAGATCCACGGTCAGAATCCGGTCGGCACCCGCCGTCTTCATCAGATCCGCGATCAGACGCGCCGAGATCGGTTCACGGCCCCGGTGCTTCTTGTCCTGACGGGCGTAACCGTAGAACGGCACGATCACCGTGATGGAGCGGGCCGACGCGCGCTTCAGCGCGTCGATCATGATCAACTGCTCCATGATCCACTTGTTGATCGGAGCCGTGTGGCTCTGGATCAGGAAGCAGTCCGCACCACGGGCCGACTCCTGGTAACGAACGTAGATCTCACCGTTGGCGAAATCGAAGGCCTTCGTCGGGACGACCCCGACACCCAGCTGCTGGGCGACCTCCTCGGCAAGCTCGGGGTGGGCGCGGCCGGAGAAGAACATCATCTTCTTCTCGCCGGTCGTCTTGATCCCGGTCACAGCACTGTCTCCTCAGAGGTTGTCTCAACCCAGCCGACGTCCCGACCGACCTCCCGTCCGAGCGTGAGAGGCCGAATCGGCTGGTAGGGGTGCGGGTGCACACGTGCGGATGTGCACTTATCACGGTACGCCGACTTTGACGCACCCGTTTCCGGTCAGCCCTCGGCACCGCCCTGCCGGGAGGCGTCCTCGGCGGCCCTCGCAGCCGCACTGCCCGGCCGCTTCCGAGCCACCCAACCCTCGATATTCCGCTGCTGGCCACGGGCCACGGCCAGCGAGCCGGGCGGCACGTCCTTCGTGATCACGGACCCGGCGGCGGTGTACGCCCCGTCCCCGACCGTGACAGGCGCCACAAACATGTTGTCCGAACCCGTACGGCAATGCGACCCGATCGTGGTGTGGTGCTTGTCCTGCCCGTCGTAGTTCACGAACACACTCGCCGCGCCGATGTTCGTGTGCTCACCGATCGTCGCGTCGCCCACGTACGACAGGTGCGGCACCTTCGTGCCCTCACCGATCCGCGCGTTCTTCGTCTCGACGTACGTCCCGATCTTGCCCTTCGCGCCGAGCCGCGTCCCCGGACGCAGATACGCGAACGGCCCCACACTCGCCTCCGCACCCACCACGGCCCCGTCCGACACGGTGTTGTCCACCCGCGCCCCCGCGCCCACCCTGGTGTCCTTCAGCCGGCTGTTGGGACCGACCTCCGCGCCCTCCGCGAGATGCGTGGCACCCGTCAGCTGCGTACCCGGGTGCACCACCGCGTCCCGCTCGAACGTCACGGTCACGTCCACCCACGTGGTCGCCGGGTCCACCACGGTCACCCCGTCCAGCATCGCCAGCGTCAGCAGCCGGTCGTTCAGGATCCGGCGCGCCTCGGCCAGCTGCACCCGGTTGTTGATCCCGGCGATCTCCCGGTGATCACCCGCCACCGACGCCCCGACCCGGTGCCCGGCCTCCCGCAGGATCCCCAGCACGTCGGTCAGGTACTCCTCGCCCTGGCTGTTGTTCTTGCGCACCTTCGTCAGCGCGTCCGCCAGCAGCCGGCCGTCGAACGCGAACACCCCGCTGTTGATCTCCCGGATCGCCCGCTGCCGCGCGCTCGCGTCCTTGTGCTCGACGATCGCGGTCACCGCGCCCGACGCCTCGTCCCGCACGATCCGGCCGTACCCGGTGGCGTCCGGGACCTCGGCGGTCAGCACGGTCACGGCGTTGCCGTCGGCGTGATGGGTCTCGGCGAGCGCGCGCAGGGTCCCGGCGGTCAGCAGCGGGGTGTCCCCGCAGACCACGACCACGGTGCCGGTGACGTCGCCGCCGAGCTCCTCCAGGCCCATCCGCACGGCGTGTCCGGTGCCGTTCTGCTGCTCCTGCACGGCGGTGCGGACGGCCGGGTCGGTCTCCGTCAGATGCGCGGTGACCTGCTCACGGGCGTGGCCGACGACGACGACCAGGTTCTCGGGCTTCAACTCGCGGGCGGCGGCGAGCACATGGCCCACCAGGGAGCGGCCGCAGATCTGGTGCAGCACCTTGGGTGTGGCCGACTTCATACGGGTGCCCTCACCCGCTGCGAGAACGACGACGGCTGCCGGGCGGATGGCACTCACGGTTTGCCCTTCGGCTCTGAGGGTGGGAACAGCCGCAGGATACCGGGGCGGGGTTTGGGGGATATGAGGGCGGGCCCTGACGGGGAGTTGACCGGTCAGGACCCGAACCGAGATTACGTGTGCTGTGGGCTCCCGGAGAAGGATTCGAACCCTCATTCAACGGACCAAAACCGTTTGTCCTGCCCTTAGACGATCCGGGATCGCTTGCGCACTATGTCCGATTTGGCTGATCGGCTTCGTGCGCGGCCTCCACTATGCCGTACCAGGACCCCTCGATGCGACGGTACAAGTCGGCACCTTTCAAGACTTTGATTACGAGACAGCCGCGGTAGTCGTCGCCGGTGTTCTTGCGGACCGTCTTGGGGTCGTGCTTCTTGAGGGTCGTCTTGTTGAAGGAGGACGGAGCGGCGCCGACGAGGTCCGCCCAATAGCGCTCGGCGCCGGACACGTCCGCGTTCTCGTGGATCATCACGGTGAACCTCAGCCGCTCGGGCTCGACTCCGAGGAGGCGCAGCCAGGCGAGGTAGACCCTGATCATGCCGGGGTCGCTGTTGACGAAGGCGACGTTCTCGCGGCGGGCGTACGACTTGTCCTTGCCGCCCTCGGCCCAGTAGAGGCCCACACCCACCAGGAACAGCTCGCGGGCCGACATGCTGCCGATCGCCAGCCTGGCCTCCTGTTTGGTGTGCCGACGTTCCTCGTCGCGGATCCGCAGCTTCGCCTCCCAGCCCCGCCGGGCGATCGCTGCCGCCTCCTCGTGAGTGCGCCCGCGCTCGGGCTTCGGCAGATCCCGTACCCACAGCGAGATCGAACTCTTCGAGCACCCGAGCTCGACCTGGATCTGGTCGTAGGTCCAGCCCTGGAGCCGTAGCTCCCGGGCCCTTGCCCGGAGGTCGTCCTTGGCGTTCGGGCGTTTCGTCCAGGCAGGCGGGGGCTCGCCCTCCAGGAGGCGGTTGAGGATGTCGTTGTTGTCCACGTGCAGCCGGTCGCGGATCTGCCGTCGGCTCAGTCCCGCCCGCCGCAGCGCCACCGCCTGTTCCCGCAGCCCTTCGAAGTCGGTGTATTTGCCGTTCGTGTGTGCCATGGGCATACCGTCCGTGCGGAACGAGATATTCCGGGGTCGAACGGAACGGGTTCAGTAGTTCGAGTGATACCGGGAGGTTTCGATGTCATCCGGTTACGGAGTGTGGTGTGTGGAGGTAGGTGAAAGTCACCGGAAAAGCCGCACGCGTCGCCCGTAGGCTGGACGCATGACCATGACGGGGGATGAGCACGCCAGGGCGCTGACCGGCCCTTGGTGGTGGCCACGCCGGCGCAGCGCGGTGTTCGACGGCGCGCTGGCGCTGGCGTCCGCGCTGGAGTGCGGCGCGGAGGGGATCGGTTTCGCCCGGGACGCGGGGATCCCGGTCTGGGCGGGTGTTCTGTTCGGCGCGGTGGCCGGCGTCGTGCTGCTGGTGCGGCGCAAGTGGCCGGTCGCCGTCGTGCTGGTGGCGATCGCGGTGACCCCGGCGCAGATGGGTTTCCTGCTGGGCATCGTGGGCCTGTACACGCTGGCCGCCGCCGAGGTGCCGCGCCGGGTGATCGGGGCGCTGGCGGGGATGTCGTTGCTGGGCACGGCGGTGGTGACGTTCGTGCGGGTCCGGCAGGACATGGCGCGGGGCGATCTGACGCTCGGTGACTGGTTCGTGCCGTTCGCCGCGGTGGCGACGGCGCTGGGGCTGACGGCTCCGCCGGTGCTGCTGGGGCTGTACGTGGGGGCGCGGCGGCGGTTGATGGAGAGTCTGCGGGAGCGGGCGGACAGTCTGGAGCGGGAGCTTCAGCTGCTCGCGGAGCGGGCGGAGGAGCGGGCCGAGTGGGCGCGGGGCGAGGAGCGGACGCGGATCGCGCGGGAGATGCACGACGTGGTGGCGCACCGGGTGAGTCTGATGGTGGTGCACGCGGCGGCGTTGCAGGCGGTGGCCCGGAAGGATCCGGAGAAGGCGGTGCGCAATGCCGCGCTGGTGGGGGACATGGGCCGGCAGGCGTTGACGGAGTTGCGGGAGATGCTCGGGGTGCTGCGGGCGGGGGAGTCGGGCCAGGTCGCGGGCCGGGGTGCGGTGGGGGTGCCGTTGGCGGCGGTGGGCGCGGCGGCCGCGGCGGCGGCTTCGCGGGTGGCCGAGGAGGTTGGTGAGGGGCCGTGCCTGTCGGAGCTGGATGAGCTGGTGGGGCAGTCGGCGGCCGCGGGGATGGCGGTGGAGCTGTCGGTGCAGGGGGAGGCGCGGTCGTACGCGGCGGAGGTGGAGCAGACGGCGTACCGGGTGGTGCAGGAGGCGCTCACGAACGTGCACAAGCACGCGGCGGGGGCGAAGACGCATGTGCGGTTGGCGCACCGGGTGTCGGAGATCGCGATGCAGGTGGAGAACGAGCCGCCGGTGGAGCCGGGCTCGGCGTCGGCGGCGGGTCTGCCGTCGGGTGGCAATGGTCTGCTGGGGATGCGGGAGCGGGTGCTGGCGCTGGGCGGGGTGTTCGTGTCGGGGCCGACGGACGCGGGGGGTTTCCGGGTGTCGGCGGTGATTCCGGCGGCTTGAGGGTGTGGCTTCCCGGGGACCCTCTCTTTCCCGGTGTTCACCCCTGCCTCTTCCCGTGGGTGCCCGGCCTCTGTTCCGTGCTCGCCTCGCCTCTCCGTGCTCACCCGGCCTCTGTTCCGTGCTCGCCCCGCCTCTCTCCGTGCTCATCCCGCTGTGAGCCGTGCCGGTTCCATTCCCGTGATGAGGGTGGCCAGGGCGTGGTCGATGTCGGGGCCGAGGTACCAGTCGCCGGTGTGGTCGAGGGCGTAGACGCGGCCTTCGGTGTCGATGGCGAGGGCGGCGGCGGTGTCGGTCTCGGTGCCGAGGGGGCACAGTTCGGTGCCGAGGGCGCGGCCGAGGTCGCCGAGGGTGCGGGCGAGGTGGCGGCCTTGCAGGGGGTCGAGGTGGAGTGTGGCGGGGGCGATCTGGCGTCCGCTGCCGCCGGGGGCGATGCGCAGGCCGCCGAATTCGGCCCAGGCCTCGACGGCGGCGGGGAAGACGGTGTGCCGGTGTCCGGCGGGTGAGGCGTGTTCGCGCAGGGTGTCGGCCCAGATCTCGGCCTGTTTTATGTCCCAGCGTCCGGGTTGCCAGCCGGCGGCGCGCAGGGCGGCGTCGACGGCGACGGGGAAGCGCGTGGTGGAGGTGCGGTCGGCGTGCATCTGCCCTTCGTTCGTCGTGCTGACGGGGTGGTGCGGGGTGTCCGCGTGGTCAGTCGTTGGTGGTGGGGTCGATGACGCGGACGCCGAAGTGGGAGGTGAGGGCGCTGCACGCGCGGCAGAGGGTGGCGAAGCTGCCGTGCAGGGGGTCGCCGTCCTCGCGTATGCGGCGGGCGGTGAGCTTGGCGTGCTTGAGGGCCTTGCGGGCCTCGCCGTTGGTCATGGGTCTGCGGGAGGCGCGCTTGCTGCGGGTGGCGTCGGCGGCGGCGAGGTGCCGGGAGATGAGGATGGTCTCGGCGCAGCGGCCGGTGAAGCGGTCGCGTTGGGCGCTGGGGAGGGTGTCCAGGAAGTCCTGGACGAGGGGGTGCAGGGTGGGGGGCTCCTCGCCGCGGGCGGCGGTGCCGGTGAGGGTGGTGCCGTGGACGGAGAGAGCGGCGGCGACGGTGGGCAGGATGCCGTCGCGGCGTTGCCGCAGGGTGGGTGCGGTGGGTGCCTCGGTGCCGCTCCAGTCGATGCGCGGGTCGCCGGCGCGCACGTCGGTACCTCCGGTCTGCAAGGTATTCATGTTGGCTTTCCCTCCCCGGGCTGTCCCCCGAAGGACACAGGGTGCCAAATGCCGTGGGTCGTGCGGAAGCTGGGGCGGTGCGACACGCCCGTGATGGGTGGAGGCGGTCACGGTGGGGTGACGGTTGGTCACGGAGGTGGGGTGGGGCGGTGGGTGGCGGTTGTGGTGTGTGTCGCGGGGACGCGGTGGGCCGGTGACCGAGGTTCGGGTACCGCTTAGGCTGTCGGCATCCGCGATGACACCGCCGTTCAGGCATGAGAGAACGCCTCAGGGGGCAACCGCCATGACGACAGGTCGGCTCGGGCTGGGGACACCTCCCGGCCGCCAGGGGGGACAGGCCGTGCCGCCGAACGCGGCTTACTCTGGGCAGGTCGTGCATTTCCCGGATCCGGTGCGGGCGGCGCGTCACCCCGGTGGGGTGCGGGTCGACGAGCGGGGTTTCCCGGATTTCTCGCCGTATGCGCGGGTGGCGGTGGAGATCGCGGAGCCGCCGGAGGGGTTCGGTGTCGACGAGTTGCGGCTGACGGACTATGTGTCGGCGAACGCGGCGCTGGCGGCGGCGGGGCACGAGTGGTGGGACACGGTGCCGGACGTGGCGACGCCGCACGGCTGGACGTGGCATCACGTGGCGGGTTCGCGGCGCCTGGAGCTGGTCCCGGTCGATGTGAAGGCGTTGCTGCGGCATCACGGTGGGGTGGCGACGGCGCCGGTGGACCACGGCAAGCGGGGTACGCGGCCGTTGCAGGAGACGCGGCCCGCGCATTTCGCTCTGCCGAAGTCGGGTGTGGCGGTGACCGAGGCGCAGGTGCAGGGCGTCGAGGAGGATCTGGGGTACCGGTTGCCGGGGGCCTATCGTGACTTCCTGAAGGCGGCGGGCGGTTGTGCCCCGGTGGGTACGGCGCTGGTCGCGGACCTGGGGTTGCTGCTGGACCAGCCGTTCTTCACGGTGCGGGACGAGGCCGCGGTCAACGACCTGGTCTATGTGAACAAGTGTCTGCGCGACCATCTGACGAAGGACTATCTCGGGGTGTCGTTCGTGCAGGGCGGGCTGCTCGCGGTGAAGGTGCGGGGCGAGCGGCTCGGTTCGGTGTGGTTCTGCGCGTACGACGATGTGCGGGACGTGGATCCGTCGTTGCCGCCGGCGGAGCGGGTGGAGCGTCTGCTGCTGCCGTGCGGCGACGACTTCGACGCGTTCCTGTCCCGGCTGGCGGGTAATCCGCCGGAGTTGGAGACGGTGGCGAATCTGATGGTGGACGGCGGTTTCGCGCGTGTCGTCCCGGTGACTTCCGGCCCGGTGGGGGAGTGAGCTGACGGCGATGGTGACGTACGCGCAGGCGCAGGAGCGCGCCGAGGAGTGGATCAACGGCGATGTGCCCGCGTATCAGCACCGTGAGGTGCGGGTGCGGGAGTTCGAGCTGGGTTTCGTGGTGTGGGGCGAGGACCGGGCGCAGGGGCCGCGGTCGGACGCGGGTGCGCAGCGGCTGGTGATCGCCCGGGACAGTGGTGAGGCCACGTTGTGGCCGGCGTTGCCGGTGGGTGAGGTGATCCGCCGGTACGAGGAGGAGTACGGCCGTCCGGACGGGCCGGGGGAGCCGGCGCCGGCGCCGGCCGCGGCGCGGTTGGACCTCAATCAGACGTCGTTCCTGCTGACTCCGCCGGAGTGGTTGCAGGAGGCGGCGGACAAGATGGGGATAGGGGAGCGGCGGCCGTCCGCGGATTCCGGTGCCTCGCCGGGGGCCGGGGCCGCGGGTCCGGGTGTTTCGGAGGGGGCCGGGTTCCCGGCCGGGGGTGATCCGGCGCGGACGCAGGCCGGGCCTTCGGCGGTTCCCGCCGCCCCCGCGGTTCCCGCCCCTGCGGCTCCGGTGTCTCCTCCCGCTCCCGCTGATGTGCCCGACGGGGCGACCCCGTGGACCGGTACGGACACGAACGGGGGTGCCGGTGAGGACGACGACCGTTCGGTGCCGTTGCCCGCGACGGTGTTCGCGCCGCCGCTGGGCGGTTCGGACGGCGACGCGCCGCCGGTCTCGGCGCCGGACGCGAAGACGGCGCTGATGTCGGGCGGCAGCCAGTTGCCGCGTACGGCGGTCGCTCCGGCGTTGGACCTGCCGAATGCGCCGGGCGCGTCGGGTGGTTCGCCGGTTCCGGGTGGTGCGCCGGTGGCGCCGACGGGGAGTACGCCGCCTCCGTCGCCGGTGCCGGGTGCCCCGGCCTACGACCGTCCGCAGGGTCCCGGTGCCCCGGTGCCCTCGGGCGGCACGCCTCCGCCGGCCGTCCCGCCGCAGGTTCCGGGCGGCCCGAACCCGCCGGAGGCCGCAAGTGGTTCGGCCGCCGGTCCCGGTGCGGCCGAGCGTCCGCTCGCGCCGAACGCCGGGGACATCGAGGACGCCGCGACGAGCAAGGCCGCGCCGCCGCCGAGGACGGCGCGCGGCGGGGTGGGCGCGCCGCCCGAGGGCACCGGTGCCCCGGGTGCGCCGGGCGCGCGTCCGGGTAGCGTGCCGCCGCCCGCGCCGGGTGCGTCCTCGGGCGGGTACGTGCCGACGCGTCTCGTGTCCGCGATCGGCCCGGAGGGCCTGGAGGGGCAGGACGGTACGGCGGGCGGTCCCGGCGCGCCGGGCGCCCCCGAGCCGCCCGCGGCACCCCCGGGCGGCGCCCATCACGCGGCCACGATGCTGGCCGGCCCCGGTGGTCCGGGTCCCGGCGCCCCGCAGCCCCCGGCGGCCCCGGGGACGCCCGGCGCGCCCGGCGCTCCGGGTACCCCCGGTGCGCCCCCTGTCCCCGGTGCGCCCCGGCCCCCCGCGGCTCCGGGTGTGCCCTCGGCTCCGGGTGCTCCGCAGCCTCCTGGCGCTCCGCAGTCCCCTGGCGTTCCCGGTGCGCGGGGTGCCGTGCACCAGGCCGAGACCATGCTGGCGGCGCCTCCCGTGGGCGGTCCCGGCGCGCCCCCGCCGCCGGCCGTGCCCGGCGTCCCCGGTACGCCTCCCGGTGTCCCCGGTACGCCGCCGGGTGTGCCCGGTACGCCGCCGGCGTCTCCGGCTCAGATGGCCGCCCCCATGCCGGGGCAGCCCGGGGCGTACGGGTATCCGCAGGCCGGGCAGCCGACGGTGGGCCCGGGGTATCAGGCCGTGCTGCGGTACCGGGCGCAGGACGGTTCGGAGCAGCAGCTGATCCGGCGTTCGGCGCCGGGTACGCCGCATCCGGAGTGGCAGATCTTCCATGAGCTGCGGTCGATGAACGTGCCGCCGGACCAGGTGCTGGAGCTGCACACGGAGCTGGAGTCGTGCGAGCTGCCGGGTGCCTACTGCGCGCGGATGATCCGGGAGCAGTGGCCGCAGGCGCGGATCACGAGCATCGCGCCGTACGGCACGGACCATGCGAGCCGGCAGCAGGGGATGGGCCAACTGCTGGCTCATCAGGGCGAATTGCACCAGGTGGCGGACGGGCCCGCGCGGCCCGCGCCGGTGCGTGCGCCGTTGCCGCCGGTGCAGGCCGCGCCGCCGGTGCCGCCGGAGACCGCCGGGCAGGAGCTGGCGGCGGCGTTCGGACCGGGGGTCTTCCGGTTCGAGCAGCAGGCGGTGTCCCGGCAGGGGGTGCCGCCGGTCGTGGCGCACACCCTGGTGGTGGCCGGACTGCCGGTGGACATGGGCCCGTTCTTCTGGGCGCAGGCGCAGCCGGGCCGTGCGGTGCCGACGCTGGCGGAGCTGGCGGCCGAGCGCGGGGTGCAGCCCGCGGCGGACGCGGGGTCGTACCTGGTGATGGGTACGGACTTCGGCAAGGCGCTGTGTGTGCAGTACGGGACGGCGAACATCGTGGCCGTGCCCGTGGAGGCCGGTCCGGGTGGTGCGCCGGTGCCGCCGCAGTTCGTGAACACGGGGCTGCCGGAGTTCGTGCGCTGCCTGGCGCTGCTGGGCCGGATGTGGCGGCTGCGGTACGGGCTGAACCCCGAGCAGGCGGGCCGCTGGACCGTCGATTTCCAGGCGCAGCTGGCCGCGTTGGACCCGGCGGCGCTGGGTTCGCCGGAGAGCTGGTGGTCGGTGCTGCTGGAGCAGATGTGGGACGGGCTGCTGTAGCCCGGCCGGCGGGAGCACCGAGGGGACGGTGAACCGCGGCACTCCGCCCGTGACGCGGCGGCGGAGTGTCGCGTTATGAACAGTTAAGCCTGATCCGTCACGATATGCGCGAACTCTTGCTGTCGTGCATGTCCGTCGGAGAGGGGTTCCCGAGGTGAGCTGCGCATGGATGCCCCCGGACGGCTTCGCGACCGTCCGGGGGCGCGGGTACCGCCCCGAGCAGGTCGACGCTTGTCTGGAGGCGCTGTCCGGGGACCGGGACGCCGCGTGGGAGCGTGCCGCGCGGCTGACCGTGCTGGCCAAGGACATGGCGGCGGAGGCCGCGCGGCTGCGCGAGGTGGTCTCCCGGCTCCGGCCACAGGAGTACGACACGCTCGACGAGGGCGCCCGCCGGCTGTTCCGGCTCGCGCTGGAGGAGGCGCGGCAACTGCGGGAGCGTGCGCGGTGCGAGGCGCGTGAGCGGGTCGCGCGTGCGGCGGCGGACGCGGAGGGCGTGCGCCTGGCCGCGCGGGAGGACGCGGACGCGCTGCGCGCGGAGGCCGACGAGCGCGCCCGGCGACTCCTGCTCGCCGCCCGCGCGCAGGCCGACGACCTCCGCGTCGGCGCGCGGCGCGCGGTGAAGGAGGGCCGCAGGGAGTCCCTGGAGGCGCTGCGCGAGGTGCGGCGGCGCACCGCCGAGCTGCTCGCCGAGCGGTCCCGGGAACAGGCCGGGCACTGGGCCGGCGCCGAGCGCGCGCAGGCCGGGGAGGCGGCGGCCCTGGAGGCGCGCCAGGCGGAGCTGGTGGCCCGCGCGGAGGAGGAACTGGCTGTCGCGGGGCGGGCCGTGGGGGAGGCGGAGGAGTACGGCCGCCGGTGCGAGGAGGAAGCGCACGCCCGCGCGGCCGCGATCGTCGCCGAGGCCCACGCCCGCGCCGACCGCATCGCCCGCGAGACGGAGCGGGTCCTGCGCGAACACAGCGCGACCTGGGACGACGTGCAGGCTCATATGGACCGGGTACGCGGCAAGCTGACGGCGCTGACCGGTCAGGCGGTCGTGGAGTAGCGGCCGGACGCGGAGCCCGGTCCGCCCCGGGGTGGAGACGAACCCTGAGAACGGGTCCACCCGAGGGTGGGGGTCCCCTAGGGGTATCTCCGCACAACGGGTCGGGGAGGGCTCGTCCCGACGGAGGACGAGCCGGGGCGGGGGCGTTCCTTAGGCTGGCTTTACGCCGCTGGGGGGCGGCCGGCCCGACCGGAGGGGTGGGGTTTTCCCCCTGCCGAAGAGGGGGCTCCGCACCAGCGCGCCGCACCCTCGTCGGGCGCGAGACTCATCGAAGTGGCCGGGACCACGGACGGCGCGGACAGTACCGCGTACGGACGTGGCCGGAACCCGCGTGCACCGGAACACCGGGGCACCGCACACGCATCTGCCGACCGATATAGGAGACATACCGTGACATCGGCTGTGACCATTCCCAGGCACGGGGGCACTGGAGGGCTGACGGCCGTTGCCGCGCGGGCGCGGCAGGTCGTGAAGGCGTACGGGTCCGGGGAGACCCGTGTCGTCGCCCTGGACCACGTCGACGTGGACATCGCCAGAGGCCGGTTCACCGCGATCATGGGCCCCTCGGGGTCCGGCAAGTCCACGCTGATGCACTGCCTGGCGGGCCTGGACACGGTGACGAGCGGTCAGATCCATCTGGCCGAGACCGAGATCACCGGCCTGAAGGACAAGAAGCTCACCCAGCTGCGCCGGGACCGGATCGGCTTCATCTTCCAGGCGTTCAACCTGCTGCCGACGCTGAACGCCCTGGAGAACATCACGCTGCCGATGGACATAGCCGGCCGCAAGCCCGACCGCGCCTGGCTGGACCGGGTCGTGGAGACCGTCGGCCTCGCCGGCCGGCTCAAGCACCGGCCGACCCAGCTGTCCGGCGGCCAGCAGCAGCGCGTCGCCGTGGCCCGCGCGCTCGCCGCCCGCCCGGAGATCATCTTCGGTGACGAACCGACCGGGAACCTGGACTCGCGCGCGGGCGCCGAGGTGCTGGGCTTCCTGCGCCGCTCGGTGGACGAACTCGGCCAGACCATCGTCATGGTGACCCACGACCCGGTCGCCGCCTCGTACGCGGACCGGGTGCTGTATCTCGCCGACGGCCGGATCGTGGACGAGATGCACCAGCCGACGGCCGATCAGGTCCTGGACCGCATGAAGGACTTCGACGCCCGGGGACGCACGTCATGACCGTCCTGAAGACCTCGATGCGCAACTTCTTCGCGCACAAGGGCCGCATGGCGCTCTCGGCGGTCGCTGTCCTGCTGTCCGTCGCCTTCGTCTGCGGCACCCTGGTGTTCACCGACACCATGAACACCACCTTCGACAAGCTGTTCCAGGCGACCGCGTCGGACGTCACGGTCAGCGCCCAGGGCTCCTCCGACACCGGCCAGACCACTTCCCGCACCGGCAAGCCGCCGGTCATGCCGGCCTCCGTCGTCTCCACCGTCCGCGGTGCGCGGGGCGTGCGGTCGGCCGAGGGCACCGTGTTCTCCACCTCGGTGACCGTGATCGACGCCAAGAAGGACAAGCTGTCGCCGAGCAGCGGCGCCCCGACCATCGTGGGCAGCTGGAACGGCAACGACGCCCGCACCATGGAGATCACCACCGGTAAGGCGCCCAAGGGCCCGGACCAGGTGATGGTCGACAAGGACACCGCCGCCAAGCACCACCTGAAGCTCGGCGACGACATCGGCATGATCTCGGTCGTGGGCACGCACCACGCCCGCGTGTCCGGCATCGCCGCCTTCAAGGTCACCAACCCCGGCGCGGCGATCTTCTACCTGGACACCAGGACCGCCCAGCAGACCCTGATCGGGCGCACCGGTGTCTACACCGACGTCGACGTCACCGCCGCCAAGGGCGTGACGGACGACCAGCTGAAGAAGAACGTGACGGCCGCCCTCGGCCACGGCTACAAGGTGCGCACCGCCAAGGAGGTCGCCGACGCCAACCAGAAGAGCGTCGAGAGCTTCCTGAACGTCATGAAGTACGCGATGCTCGGCTTCGCCGGGATCGCCTTCCTCGTCGGCATCTTCCTGATCATCAACACCTTCTCCATGCTGGTCGCCCAGCGCACCCGCGAGATCGGCCTGATGCGCGCCATCGGCTCCTCCCGCAAGCAGGTCAACCGCTCCGTGCTGATCGAGGCGCTGCTGCTCGGTGTGATCGGCTCCCTGCTGGGCGTCGGCGCGGGCGTCGGCATCGCGGTGGGCCTGATGAAGCTCATGAGCGGCATGGGCATGGAGCTGTCCACGGACGACCTGACGATCGCCTGGACGACGCCCGCGCTCGGCCTGCTGCTCGGTGTCGTGGTCACCGTCCTCGCGGCCTATCTGCCCGCCCGCCGGGCCGGCAAGGTCTCCCCGATGGCCGCCCTGCGCGACTCCGGCGCCCCGGGCGACGCCAGGGCCGGTGCCGTGCGCGCCGTGCTCGGTCTGGTTCTCACCGGCGCCGGCGGCTGGAGCCTGTACGCCGCCGCCGAGGCCGACAAGGCCAGGTCCGGCTCGGGCCTGCTGGGCGTCGGCGTGCTGCTCACCCTGGTCGGCTTCGTGGTGATCGGCCCGCTGCTCGCGGGCGGTGTGGTCCGCGTCCTCGGCGCGATCATCCTGCGGGTCTTCGGCCCGGTCGGCCGTATGGCGGAGCGCAACGCGCTGCGCAACCCGCGCCGCACCGGTGCCACCGGTGCCGCCCTGATGATCGGCCTCGCCCTGGTGGCCTGCCTCTCGGTGGTCGGCTCCTCCATGGTGGCCTCGGCCACCGACCAGCTGGACAAGACCGTCGGCGCGGACTTCATCATCCAGGGCGACCAGGAGTTCACCTTCGTCAAGCCGCAGATGGTGCGGCAGATCAAGGCCACGCCCGGCCTTGAGCGGGTCACCGAGTACAAGCTGCTCGACGCCACGCTCAGCACCCCCGACGGCAAGGTCTCCAAGAACGAGACGATCAACGCCGCCGACGCCACCTACGCGAAGGACCTGCGTACCAAGACGGTCGCCGGCGACCTCGCCGACGCCTACCGCCCCGACTCCATGTCCGTCTTCGAGGGCTTCGCCAAGGAGCACGGCATCAAGCTCGGCTCCACCGTCACGGTCGGCTTCAAGGACGGCAGGGCCGCCAGACTGACGGTCCGCGCCATCACCAGCGACGACGTCGTGATCGACAAGGGCGCGATGTACGCGTCCATCGCGACGGCCGCGAAGTACGTGCCGGCGAGCAGGATGCCGCTGGACCAGCTGGTCTTCGCCACCGCCAAGGACGGGCAGCAGGCGGCCGCCTACGCGTCGCTGAAGCGGACACTGCACGCCGACCCGGCGCTGACGGTGCGCGACCAGACCGACTACAAGAAGGCGCTCAAGGACCAGATAGGCCAGCTGCTCAACATGATCTACGGCCTGCTGGCCCTGGCGATCATCGTCGCGGTCCTCGGTGTGGTGAACACCCTGGCCCTGTCTGTGGTGGAGCGCACCCGGGAGATCGGCCTGATGCGGGCCATCGGTCTCTCCCGCCGCCAGATGCGGCGCATGATCCGTCTGGAGTCCGTGGTGATCGCCGTCTTCGGCGCGCTGCTCGGCCTCGGGCTGGGCATGGGCTGGGGCGTGACCGCCCAGCAGCTCCTCGCCCTCCAGGGGCTCAACGTCCTGGACATCCCCTGGCCGACGATCATCGCCGTCTTCATCGGCTCCGCCTTCGTGGGCCTGTTCGCCGCCCTCATTCCCGCCTTCCGCGCGGGCCGCATGAACATCCTGAACGCCATCGCCACGGACTAGCCGCCGCAACCCCCGTCCGACGGCCGTCCGACGGCCGTCCGACCGAGGACCGCCCGGCCGACGACCACCGCATACGGGGGTTGCGGGGGAGCACCCGGTACCGAGGAGTCTTGGGGGACTTCTCGGTGCCGGGCCTTCGTCCGTCCGATTCCCGGCCGGCCGAGCCGGGAAGCGGGGTTGTCCACAGGCACCGGCGCCGACCCCGACGGCGTCGTAGGCTGGACACCCCCGGTCGCGCCCCGCGCCGGGCTGCTTGCGTTGCCCACCCTGGACGGAAAGCCCCATGAGCCTGCACGGTCTGCTCGACGCCATCGTCAAGGACCCCGCCCTCGCGGAAGCGATCACGGCGGCCGCGGACGGCAGCCGTATGCACGTCGACCTCGTCGGCCCCCCGGCGGCCCGCCCCTTCGCCCTCGCCGGCCTCGCCCGTGAGAGCGGGCGTACGGTGCTCGCGGTCACGGCGACCGGCCGGGAGGCGGAGGACCTGGCGGCGGCGCTGCGCTCGCTGCTGCCCCCGGAGGGCGTCGTGGAGTACCCCTCCTGGGAGACGCTGCCGCACGAACGCCTCAGCCCCCGCAGCGACACCGTCGGCCGGCGCCTCGCGGTGCTGCGCCGCCTTGCCCACCCCCGCCCGGACGACCCGGAGACCGGCCCGGTCTCCGTCGTCGTCGCACCCGTGCGATCCGTGCTCCAGCCGCAGGTCAAGGGCCTCGGCGAGCTGGATCCGGTGGCCCTGCGCACCGGCCAGAACGCCGATCTGAACGAGGTCGTGGAGGCCCTCGCGGCCGCGGCGTACGCGCGCGTGGAGCTGGTGGAGAAGCGCGGCGAGTTCGCGGTGCGCGGCGGCATCCTGGACGTGTTCCCGCCCACCGAGGAACACCCCCTGCGCATCGAGTTCTGGGGCGACGACGTCGAGGAGATCCGTTACTTCAAGGTCGCCGACCAGCGCTCCCTGGAGGTCGCCGAGCACGGACTGTGGGCGCCGCCCTGCCGCGAGCTGCTGCTCACCGACGAGGTGCGCGAGCGCGCGCGGGCGCTCGCCGAGGAGCACCCGGAGCTGGGCGAACTCCTGAACAAGATCGCCGAGGGCATCGCGGTCGAGGGCATGGAGTCCCTCGCCCCCGTCCTGGTCGACGACATGGAGCTGCTCCTCGACGTGCTGCCCCAGGGGGCGATGGCCGTGGTCTGCGACCCGGAGCGGGTCCGCACCCGCGCCGCCGACCTGGTGGCCACCAGCCAGGAGTTCCTCCAGGCGTCCTGGGCGGCCACCGCGGGATCGTGGCGCGCGGGCGAAGCCCGCTCGGTTGAGGGGGGCGATGGGCGACGGGTGGGCGGCGAGGCCCCCATCGACGTCGGCGCGGCCTCCCTGTGGTCCATGGCCGACGTCCGCGACCGGGCGCGCGAGCTGGACATGATGTGGTGGTCCGTCTCGCCCTTCGCCGCCGACGAGGAGCTGACGGACGCATCCGCCGCCGACGCGGAGGGGGACACCCTGAAGCTGGGCATGCGCGCGCCCGACACCTACCGCGGCGACACCGCCAGGGCGCTCGCCGACACCAAGGGCTGGCTCGCCGAGGGCTGGCGCATGGTGTTCGTCACCGAGGGCCACGGCCCGGCCTCCCGCACCGTCGAGGTGCTCGGCGGCGAGGGCATCGCCGCCCGCATGGACACCGACCTCGGCGAGCTGAGCCCCTCAGTCGTGCACGTCTCCTGCGGCTCCGTCGAGTACGGCCTCGTGGACCCGGGGCTCAGGCTCGCGGTGCTCACCGAGACCGACCTCTCCGGGCAGCGCACCGCGAGCCGCGACGGCGCGCGGATGCCGGCCCGCCGCCGCAAGACCATCGACCCGCTCACCCTGGAGCCGGGCGACTACATCGTCCACGAACAGCACGGCGTGGGCCGCTACATCGAGATGGCGCAGCGCACCGTGCAGGGCGCCACCCGCGAGTACCTGGTCGTGGAGTACGCCCCCGCCAAGCGCGGCCAGCCCGGCGACCGCCTCTACATCCCCACCGACCAGCTGGAGCAGATCACCAAGTACGTCGGCGGTGAGGCGCCCACCCTGCACCGGCTGGGCGGCGCGGACTGGACGAAGACCAAGGCGCGCGCCAAGAAGGCCGTCAAGGAGATCGCCGCCGACCTGATCAAGCTCTACAGCGCCCGCATGGCCGCCCCCGGCCATGCCTTCGGCACCGACACGCCCTGGCAGCGCGAGCTGGAGGACGCCTTCCCCTACGCCGAGACCCCGGACCAGCTCACCACCATCGCCGAGGTCAAGGACGACATGGAGAAGTCGGTCCCCATGGACCGCCTCGTCTGCGGCGACGTCGGCTACGGAAAGACCGAGATCGCGGTGCGGGCCGCCTTCAAGGCCGTACAGGACGGCAAGCAGGTCGCGGTCCTGGTGCCGACGACGCTGCTGGTGCAGCAGCACTTCGGGACGTTCTCCGAGCGGTACGGGCAGTTCCCGGTGAACGTGCGGGCGCTCTCCCGGTTCCAGACCGACACCGAGGCCAAGGCCGTCCTGGAGGGGCTGCGCGAGGGCGCGGTGGACGTCGTCATCGGCACCCACCGGCTGTTCTCCTCCGAGACCAAGTTCAAGGACCTGGGCCTGGTCATTGTGGACGAGGAGCAGCGCTTCGGCGTCGAGCACAAGGAGCAGCTGAAGAAGCTGCGCGCCAACGTGGACGTGCTCACCATGTCCGCCACCCCCATCCCGCGCACCCTGGAGATGGCGGTCACCGGCATCCGTGAGATGTCGACCATCACCACCCCGCCCGAGGAGCGCCACCCGGTGCTCACCTTCGTGGGGCCGTACGAGGAGAAGCAGATCGGCGCGGCCATCCGCCGTGAGCTGCTGCGCGAGGGCCAGGTCTTCTACATCCACAACCGGGTCGAGTCCATCGACCGCGCGGCGGCCCGGCTGCGTGACATCGTGCCCGAGGCCCGCATCGCCACCGCGCACGGGCAGATGTCGGAGGCGGCCCTGGAGCAGGTCGTGGTCGACTTCTGGGAGAAGAGGTTCGACGTGCTCGTCTCCACCACCATCGTGGAGTCCGGCATCGACATCTCCAACGCCAACACCCTGATCGTGGAGCGCGGCGACACCTTCGGCCTCTCGCAGCTGCACCAGCTGCGCGGCCGGGTCGGGCGCGGCCGCGAGCGCGGGTACGCGTACTTCCTGTACCCGCCGGAGAAGCCGCTCACCGAGACCGCGCACGAGCGGCTCGCGACCATCGCCCAGCACACCGAGATGGGCGCGGGCATGTACGTGGCCATGAAGGACCTGGAGATCCGCGGCGCCGGCAACCTGCTCGGCGGCGAGCAGTCCGGGCACATCGCGGGCGTCGGCTTCGACCTGTACGTGCGCATGGTGGGCGAGGCGGTCGCGGACTACCGGCGGCAGCTGGAGACCGGCGAGGTCGAGGAGGAGGCCCCGCTGGAGGTCAAGATCGAGCTGCCCGTCGACGCGCACGTCCCGCACGACTACGCGCCCGGCGAGCGGCTGCGCCTCCAGGCCTACCGCGCCATCGCCGCGGCCGGCTCGGAGGAGGACATCAAGGCCGTCCGCGAGGAACTCACCGACCGCTACGGCAAGCTGCCCGAGCCGGTGGAGAACCTGCTGCTGGTGGCCGGGCTGCGGATGCTCGCGCGGGCCTGCGGGGTCGGCGAGATCGTCCTCCAGGGCACCAGCATCCGATTCGCCCCCGTCGAGCTGCGCGAGTCGCAGGAGCTGCGCCTCAAGCGGCTGTACCCCGGTACGGTCGTCAAGGCGGCCGCGCACCAGGTGCTGGTGCCGCGCCCGAAGACCGCGAAGGTGGGCGGCAAGCCGTTGGTCGGGCGGGAACTGCTCTCGTGGGTGGGGGAGTTCCTGGCCTCGGTGCTGGGGTCCTGACCCCGCCCGAACCCGGGGTGTGAACCGGTGCGCGGACGGACCGTCCGTGCGCCGTTCCCCGGCCGCCATGTGCCCCACCTCACGCCCCGCTCGCCCCTGAATCCCTCCCCCGGGGCCCATCTGTAGCTCTGGAGCGGGCAGTTACCGTATGGGGCGGAACGATCCGCCCCGCTTCCGAGGGCGGACCCGTGAGGGCGAGCGAGGGGGGCGTGGCATGACGCGTCTGAAGAGTGGGGCGGTCTGCGCGGTGGTCGTACTGGCCGCCGCGACCGGCTGCAAGTCGGGTCAGGACAAGGGGGCTTCGGGCCCCGAACCGAAGAGCGGCGGCGGTGTCGTACTGACCGCCGCGAAGGCGCTGCCGGTCAAGGGTCGCGCCCCGAAGAGCGGTTACTCCCGGGCGCGGTTCGGCACCGCGTGGGCGGACACGGACTCCAACTCCTGCGACACCCGGGACGACATCCTCAAACGCGACCTGAAGGACGTGAAGTTCACCGGCGGCGTCTGCAAGGTCTCCTACGGGCTGCTGGACCCGGACCCGTACTCGGGCAAGGAGATCACCTACCGGCGCGGCGCCAGCAAGGTCGACATCGACCATGTCGTCGCTCTCTCGGACGCCTGGCAGACGGGCGCCAAGTACTGGGACGCCGGCAAGCGGATCGCGCTGGCCAACGACCCGCTCAATCTCATAGCCGTCGACGCGAGCGCCAACCGCGGCAAGGGCGACGGCGACGCGGCCACCTGGCTGCCGCCGGACAAGGACTACCGCTGCTCGTACGTGGCGACGCAGGTGGCGGTGAAGAAGAAGTACGGCCTGTGGGTCACCTCCGGTGAGAAGGCGGCGATGGAGAAGGTGCTCACCGCCTGCCCGAACCAGAAGCTGCCCTCCGGCGGCAACCCGACCGAGGCCCCGGCGCGCTTCAAGGCGCGCTAGGGTCCGCACGGGCCCCGCCGTGACTCGGGCGTTCGTCAGTGGACGCGCGGCGGCGGAGCCGGACGCCCCGCCTTCTCCCAGGAGACGAAGGTGTTCGTGCGGGCGTGGACGAACGCCTTGACCGGGTCGGCGGAGTACGTCCACGGCACGCCGCCGACGTACCCGCCGATCGCCTGGAACTGCTCCACCGCCTCCGCGAACCGCTTCTTCTGGAACAGCATCTTGGCCAGCAGATGCCGTACGAGCGGCAGCCGGTGGTGCCCGGCGGGGGCCCGGTGGACGGCGTCCAGGGTGGCGTCGATGGCCGGTTCGACGAACGGCTGGGCGTACACGGGCTCGTTGCGCTCCCGGACGGCGTGCTCGTACAGCGCGTACAGGCGCAGTACGGGCAGCAGGCTGCCGGGCGGCGCGGTGGCCGCGGCCTGCTCGGCGAACGCGTACATCAGCTCGTGCGAGCCGCGCCACTTGGCGCACCAGTACTGGAGCGCGCTGACATGGGCGCCGAAGTGGTGCGGGTCGCGGGCGGTGATCTCGGCCCACAGGGCGCGGAAGTCGTCGTGCTCCCAGCCGAGTCCGAGGGCGATGGTGATCTGCGCGATCCAGGGGCAGGGGTCCTCGGGCGCCATCCGCGCGGCCTCCCGGCAGGCGGGCAGTGCCTCGGCCAGCAGCCGGTGGAAGCCCTCGAACTGCTCGGAGGTGGTGTACTTCGCCATCTGCGCGCCGCGGACCTCGCCCGCGAGCGCGACGAGCGCGTCGGCGTGCACGAGCGCGGCGGACGGGTCGCCGGGGTACTCGGCGCGCCAGGCCCTGACCCAGGAGTCGTCCTTGACCGCGGCCTTCACCAGGATGCCGAGCCGGTACCAGCGCAGGTCCCAGTCGCGGCCCGCGTCGGCGAGGTAGCCGGCGGCCCGCCGCCAGTCACCGGCGAGCGCGGCCGCGGCCACCGCGTCGGCCTCGGGGTCGGGACCCGCGTGCTCCTTGTCGAGCTGTGCGGCGGGCACCAGGCCGTAGGCGGCCGCGTCGATGGTGACCGGGGCCTTGGCCTTCTCCTCGGCCTTCAGCGCGCGCGCCTTGCGGATGTTGCGCGGGACGGTGACGGCCGCGTATACGAGGGCGCCGGTGCCGGCTATGTCGATCAGGACGTTCATACCGGGACTTTCGGGGGTTCGGGGCCGCCTCGGGGAAGGCGGACGGGGCGAGCGGCCGTCAGGCCGGGGTGCGGGGTGCGGGCCCGGTGCCGTCGAACGGTCCGCGGGCGTCGTCGCGCAGCAGCGTACGCAAGGGTGTGGTCACGGCCGGCTCGGCTACCGCCCGGTCCAGCGCCTTCGGCAGGTCCTCGGTGAACCACGCGGGCGCGGTCTGCCGCACCGGGGGCCCCGCCCAGCACAGTTCCCGCCGGTACAGCCCCGCCTCCAGCGCGGCGAGCAGGGCCAGGTGGCGCAGGGCCGAACGGAGGGTCGTACGCGCGAACTCGCGCGCCGCGCGCCCACTGCTGCGGGCGGCCTCCTCGGACCGCGGCAGCCGGGCGGCCAGGTCGTGGAGCAGTCCGCGGTCGAGCAGGTCGAGGAGGCGGTGCAGGTCCCGGAGGTGGGGGCGGCGCGGGTCCGGGAGGTGGTGCGGGGGTACGACGCCGGGGGTGGCGCCGGCACTGGTCGGCTGCGCCATGGCCGTGAGCAGTGCCTGCGCCTCCCGCGCGTGGGTCTCCAGGCTCGTCCGGCCGGGCAGCTCGCCCCAGGGGACCCGGCGCCTGGACAGCGCTTCCGTGCTGAGGGTGGCCTGTTCCAGATCGGCCAGGAGCCGGTCCGGTGTCCGGATCAGGGCGGTGGCCGGACGCCGGGCGAGGGTGGGGGCGGGGCCTTCGTCGGAGATCGACTCCAGCGCCCTGATCCGGTCGGCCGTGGGCGGGTGGGAGGCGTACGGGGACCGGTCCTCGCCGGCTTCCTCCGGCAGCGGTTCGCGCGCCAGCGCCGTCAGCTGGGCCCGGCGGGTGCCGTCCGCGAGCAGCTGGGCGAACCCGCCGTAGAACTGCCCTTCCGGGGGCAGCAGTCCGGCGTCCCAGCCCATCAGGGCGTACTGGTTCAGGTAGAGATCGTCGGCCGCTTCCAGCGCGGGGATGCGGCGCAGGGCGTCGGCCGTGGTGGCCGGGCCGGCGATCCGGGCGGCGACCAGGTCGGCCGCGTACTCCTGGCGACGGCTGACCGCCTCGGTCAGGCGCAGGCACAGCTTGGTGTACGCGGTGAAGACGAGGGCGAGGTAGTGGTCCGGGCCCCGTGTGGGGCCCCGCTTCAGGGGTGGCGGCCTGCCCTCCGCCCGGCGCCGGGCGGCCCTCGCGGCGAACTCCGCCCGCTCCTCGGCCTCCTCGCGCGCGGCCCGCTCCTTCAGCGTGCCGACGGTGTGCGCCAGCCGGCCGCGCAGCGCCGCCACCAGGTTGCCCAACCGGGTGTCGTGGTGGGCGTAATGGCCCAGCTCGTGCCCGAGCACGGCGTCCAGCTCGGCCTCGGGCAGGCCCAGCAGCAGGGCCACGCCCAGGAAGAGCCGTCGCTCGCCCGCCACCAGCCCGAGCCACCGGGCGTCCTCCTGCACCATGGCGACGGCGCCCGGCACGATCCGTATCTCCGCGGGCGGCCGGGTGTCCACCTGCGCGGCCAGCCGCCGCACGTGCTCCCACAGCTCAGGCTGCTCCCGCGGGGTCAGCGAGAGGCCCGGCGGTCCCTCGCGCCCCTCGCTGGGCCGCCGGCTGAGCACGACGACCCGCAGCACGCACCAGGCGACGGCGAGCGAGCCGACGTAGCCCTCCAGGGTGACGACGGTGAACGTGCCCCGGGCCAGGACGACGTCCAGGGCCGCCACGGTCACGAGGAGGAGCAGGGCCAGCAGGTAGAACCCGAGCAGCAGTCCGAGGGCGAGCGCGGCGCGCAGGGAGGCTCCCGGCGCGCCACGCCCCGCGGCTGCCGGGCCGGCGGGACGGGGAGGCATCGGCACCCTTCGAGGAGGACGGCGGCGGGACTACTTCTTCAGACCGGCGAGGACCTTGGCCGTCAGCTTCTTCGCCGACGCGGCGCCGTTGTCGCTGTCCGCGGTGGACAGCACGGTGACCACGGAGTTGCCGGAGCGGGCCGCGACGAGGGTGCTGCCGTTCTGCCAGGCACCGCTCGTCAGCGTCATCGTGTAGGCCTCGTCGCCGAGACCGGCGGTGGCCTTGCCGGTGACCGCCACCTTGGCGTGCGCGTCGGTGTCCGTGAACGTGGCGCAGTCGGCGGCGACGTTCGCGAACTCCTTCATCACGGCCTTGGCGGTGGTGCCCCGGAACGCGTCGATCTCCTGGGCCAGTTCCTGCGTCTTGTCCTTGATCGTGTAGTCGTTCTGCGCGAACGACACGCCGCCCTTGTAGCCGGTCAGCTGGATCCAGGACGTGCTCTCCAGGCGGGTGCAGCCCGGCTTGGCGCCGCTCTTGGCCGACTGGGTGAGGAGCTGGTCGCCGCTGTCGGCGGTGTTGTCGCTCTCGACGGCGTACCCCGCCGGGAAGTACGAGGCGGGCGCCAGCGCCTTCTTCAGCTGCGTGCCCGTGGGCAGGCTCGCGTTCGGGTCCTTCGCGGTCTGCTTCGCGCTCGGGGCGGAGGCGTCCGTGGAGCCGGTGGAGCAGGCGGTGAGGGCCAGGGGCAGGGCCGCGGCGGCGGCGAGCAGCGTGGCGGCACGGGACGAGAGACGCATGACAGTCCTTCAGGGCTGGTGGAACGGAGAGGTGCGTACGGCTGAGCGGCGTGCCGTACCGCGTCCGGCCGGGGCCGAACGGTTGAGCGTTCGCTGGGTCAATAACAGCAGAGCGTGTGAACCGAGTCAACATGGTTCACACGGTCCGGCAGTGAACACGCCGTGAATGCAGGGATCTTGTGCACGTCGGTATGCTCGGCGCAAACGGGACGAGGGGAGCGGGGCCGGTGCAGGATCAGGCGACAGAGGTGACCGCGGCCGGCATCGCGCGGCTCGCCGGAGTGGGCCGGGCCGCCGTCAGCAACTGGCGGCGCCGGCACGCGGACTTTCCCAAGCCGGTCGGGGGTACCGAGACCAGTCCTTCCTTCGCGCTCGCCGAGGTCGAGGCATGGCTGCGCAAGCAGGGGAAACTCGCCGAAGTACCGCTGCGTGAAAGGGTCTGGCAGCAGCTCGCGGGGCATCCCGAGGGCCCGCTCACCGCGCTGGTGCACGCCGGTTGCGCGCTGCTGCTGATCCATGAGCGCCCCACGGTCTGGCTGGCGGCGAGCGCGGGCTCCGACGTGCGCCTGGCTCGGCTGCTGCCGGGCGCGCTGGCGCAGGTGCTGACCCCGCGGCTCGGGGAGCTGACGGGGGTGCCGCTGCCCGGGGCGGGGGTGCCGGGTGATGTGAACACGCCGGACGAATCCCGGACGGCGAACAGCGGATCGACGGCACCGGGTGTGAACACCGCACCGGCGGCCCTAGGTGTGAACACCTCCGGCACCCCTGGCGCTCCCGGCAGCCCCGGGACTCCCGACACCCCTGTGAACCCGGTCGACCGCTCCGCCGCCCCCGCCGCGGACCTCCCGCCCCCGCTCCTGCCCTCCGTCCCCCTCCTGCGCGGCGCCGCCGAGCTCGCCGCCGAGACGGGTGCGCGGCAGGCGTTCGAGTTCCTGCTGGGCCGGCATCTCGACGCCAACCCCCGCCAGTACACGCTCACTCCTTCCGAACTCGCCACCCTCATGGCCGACCTGGCCGGTCCGGCCCGGACCGTTCTGGACCCGGCGTGCGGCACCGGCGCCCTGCTGCGGGCCGTGGACACCCGCCCCGAGCAGTGGCTGCACGCGCAGGACAGCGCCCCCGACCTCGCCGCGCTCACCGCGCTGCGGCTCGCGCTGCACTCACGCGCCGGTGTGCGCGCCGCGGCCGGCGACAGCCTGCGCGCCGACGCCTTCCCGGAGCTGCGCGCCGACGCCGTGCTCTGCCACCCGCCGTTCAACGAGCGCAACTGGGGCCACGACGAACTCGCCTACGACCCCCGCTGGGAGTACGGCTTCCCGGCGCGCACCGAGTCCGAGCTGGCCTGGGTGCAGCACGCCCTGGCCCGGCTCACCGACGGCGGCACGGCCGTTCTGCTGATGCCGCCCGCCGCCGCCTCCCGCCGCTCCGGGCGCCGGATCCGCGCCGACCTGCTGCGCCGGGGCGCGCTGCGGGCGGTGCTCGCGCTCCCGGTCGGGGCGGCGCCGCCGTACAACATCCCCCTCCACGTCTGGGTGCTGCGCCGGCCCGAGCGGAACCCGGTCTCGCCCGAGGTGCTGCTCATGGACACCGGGCGGTTCGCCGGGGAGGGGCGCGTCGGCCCGGACTGGGCGGCGGTGCGCGAGGCCGTCCTGGACGCCTGGCGGGCCTTCACGCGCGCCGGACGGCTGGCGGAGCGGCCGGGCCTCGCCCGTTCGGTACCGGTCATCGAGCTGCTCGACGACGACGTGGATCTGGCGCCCGCCCGCCATCTGCCGCCGCCCGCCGTGGCCGACGGCGCCGAGCAGCTCGCCGCGGTGCGGGAACGCCTCGGCGAGACCCTGCGCCTGACCACCGACCTCACCCCGCCGGCCGCCGATCCGGCGCCGCCCGCGCGCTGGCCGCTCACCACCATCGGCGAACTGGCGCGCGGCGGCGCGCTGGTGATGCGCAGCGGCGGCAACGGCGGTCACGCGCGCCTGCCCGTGCTCACCGACACGGACGTCCTCGCCGCCACGGCCCCCTCGGGCACGCTGCCCGAGAGCGACGAGGAGGCCGTGCTGACCGAGCTGGGCGACGTCGTCGTACCGGTGCTCGGCGGCGGCTCGGTGGCGCGTGTGATCGAGGAGCCGACGGCGGGCGCCGTCCTGGGGCGCAACCTCGTCCTGCTGCGCCCCGATGCCACGGCGCTCGACCCCTGGTTCCTCGCCGGGTTCCTGCGCGGTACCGCTAACAACCGGCAGGCCAGCAGCTACGCCTCCACCGCCACCCGCCTCGACGTCCGCCGCCTCCAGGTGCCCCGGCTGCCGCTGGAGGAACAGCGGCGCTACGGCGCCCGGTTCCACGCCCTGGACGAGTTCGAGCGGGCCCTGCGGCACGCGAGCCGGCTCGGGGACCACCTGGTGCGCGGGATGTACGACGGCCTCACGGACGGCACCGTCGCCCCCGACTGAACCCTGACAACGGTTTGATACATCCCGGATGTGTTGTCGGTGCCGGGCCATATGCTCGATCCACACGCCAGTACCAGGGACTTCGGGAATCAGGAGCAGCCATGCAGGGCCACGGCCACGGACAGCCGGCCAAGAGGCCGCCGCACACCGCGGTGCTGGTCCTGGTGCGTGTGCTGTTCGTGGCGGCCGGTTTCCTCAGCCTCGGCTTCCTGGCCGGGGCGATGCAGCTGCGGCTGGCCCTCGTCACCCGCCGGGCACTGGACTGGGCGCTGTTCGCCGCGGTGCTGGCGCTCGACGCCATCAGCGTCGCCCTGGTGGGGAGCGATCCCACCGACGACGTCGAGACCGTTCGCGGCAATGTGGGTATGTGCCTGCTGTTCGCCACGCTGGCCGCCGCGACCGTGTACTACCTGGTCGCCGAGATACGCCACTACGGACGCCGAGCAAGGGAGTTCGCGGCCCATCGGCCGGTACCCGCTCCGGCACCGGCTCCGGCCTACGGCTACCCGGGCCCGGCGGTCCCGCCGTACCTCCCGCCCGCCACCCCCGTCCCCTCCGGCATGCCGACCCCGCCCCCGTCGGCACCGCACACCCCTGTTCCCGGCCCCCCGCCGGTCGTCCCGCCCTCGCACCGCCCCGCCCCCGCGCGCATCGACCAGGTGCGGGCCGAACTGGACGAACTGAGCGACTATCTGCGCAGGCAGGACGGCCGGACCGAGGACGGAAGGTGACCGTGGCGACAGGGCGTCTCGTCGCCGGCCGCTACGAACTCTCCACCCTCATCGGCCAGGGCGGCATGGGCCAGGTGTGGACGGCGTACGACCAGCGGCTCGACCGGCGCGTGGCCGTGAAGCTGCTGCGTCCCGACAAGGTCGCGGGCCAGGAGGCCGACGAGCTGCGCCGCCGTTTCGAGCGCGAGTGCCGCGTCACCGCCCAGGTCGACCACCCCGGCCTGGTCACCGTGCACGACGCGGGCAGCGAGGGCGAGGAACTGTTCCTCGTCATGCAGTACGTGGACGGCGCCGACCTCGCCGACCACCTCGCCGAGCACGATCCCTATCCCTGGCCGTGGGCGGTCGCGGTGGCCGCCCAGCTGTGCGCCGTGCTCAGCGCCGTGCACGCAGTGCCGATCGTCCACCGCGACCTCAAGCCGCGCAATGTGATGGTCAAGCAGGACGGCCTGGTCACCGTGCTCGACCTGGGCGTGGCCTCCGTCATGGACACCGACACCACCCGGCTCACCCACACCGGCTCCCCGATCGGCTCGCCCGCCTACATGGCACCCGAGCAGGCCATGGGCGGCGCGGTCGGCCCGTACACCGACCTGTACGCGCTCGGGGTGCTGCTGCACGAACTGCTCAGCGGCGACGTGCCGTTCACCGGCGCCACCGCGCTCGGCGTGCTCCACCGGCACCTGTACGACCCGCCGCTACCGGTGCGCCGGATCCGCCCCGAGGTCCCGGAGGCGCTGGAGAGCCTGGTGCTGCGCCTGCTCGCCAAGGACCCGCAGCACCGGCCGGCCTCCGCACAGGAGGTGTACGAGCACCTGGTGCCGCTGCTGCCCGCGCGCGGCATGCCCAGCGGGGCGCCGCTGGACCCCACGCGCCCCTTCCTGCGTCCACACGCCCCCTGGCCCGACCGCGCGCGCACGCCCGCGTCCCGGCCGGCCCCCGCCGCGCCGGTCGCCCCGGCGACCGGCAAGCCCGATGTCGCCGCCGCCGTCGACGAGGTCAAACGCCTGCTGGGGGAGGGCCGGATCACCCAGGCCGTCGACATCCTGGGCGCGATCCTGCCCGCCGCCGCCGAACAGCACGGCGAGCAGTCCCCGGTGGTGCGTACCCTGCGCAAGCAGTACGCGGCGACCCTCATGGACGACGGCCAGTACCGGCGCGCCCTGCCCGAACTGCGCCGGCTCGCCGACGAACGCGCCGCCGAGGCCGGCCAGGCCGACCCGGCGTCCCTGCGCTTCCGCTACGACGCCGCGCAATGCCTCGAACAGCTGGGCGAGCCCGCGGCGGCGCTCGCCGAGTACCGCGCCCTGCTGCCGTACTACGAGAACCAGTACGTGTCCGGCGATCCGCAGCAGGCCCACGAGGTCCGCCGGCGCATCGGACATCTGCTGCTCGCCCTCGGCGACCGGCCCGCCGCGCACGACACCCTCGCCCGCCTGGTGCTGGACGTGGAACGCCTCGGCGGCCCCGGCCACCCGATGGCCGTCGAGATCCGCCGCACCCTGCACTGGCTGGGCCAGGTACGCGGCTAGGCCTCAGTCGGGCGCACGTCGCACAGAGAACCATGGGGGCGCGACGGTGCCCGAAGTCGCGGTGAATCGTTGGTCGAATGGGTTGGCCGGAGCAGTGCCGCTGCCTACCATCGATCATCGCAAGACTTTGTGCACCGTCGCACAATCTCCCCCAGGAGGTCTCCTTGCACCGCCGCCGTCGCACCGCGCTCGTCCTCACCGCCGCGATCGCCGCCGCGGCCCCCCTGCTGACCGCCTGCGGAAACGACGCGCACCCGGGCGCGGCGGCCGTCGTCGGCGGGCAGCGGATCACCGTCGCGCAGCTGGAGAACCGGGTCGGCGAGGTCCGCGACGCCCAGCGTGCCGCGGTGCCCGACCAGGGCCAGTACCAGCAGGTGCTCGCCCAGACCAGCAGCCTCACCCGCGACACCCTGCACAACATGGTCCTGGACCGGGTGATCCAGCGGGCCGCGCGGGACGAGGGCGTCTCGGTCACCCGCAATGAGGTCCAGCGACTGCGCGCGAGCCTGGAGCAGCAGGCGGGCGGCTCCAAGGGCCTCCAGACGGCCTGGCTCCAGAAGTACGGCATCGCCCCCGCGCACCTGGACGAGAACCTCCGGCTCCAGCTGGAGGCGCAGAAGCTCGCGGCCCGGCTTGGCACCGACACCACCCAGCCCGCCTTCTGGAAGGCCCTCGCCAAGGCGTCCGGGAAACTCCACATCGACGTCAACCCGCGCTACGGCACGTGGGACGTGCAGAAGAGCAGCCGGGTGGACGCGAAGACCCCGTGGGTGCGGGAGGTCACGTCGGTGTCGGGCGGCGGGCCGGTCACGGCGTAGCCGGCGCGTCAGCGACGGCGTCGGTCGTACGATCACACGACTCGGGCGCCGCTGTGGACAACCGAATCCGCTCGTCGCGGCGGTGGGTTACTTTCGGATCGTGAACGCATCCAGTCCCGGAGCCGGCTCCGGCCGCATCGTCCTCCTCACCACCAGCCACCGCGTCGCCCCCGGCCTGTTGTCCTGGCCCGCGTGGGAGGCGCTGCGCGCCGCCGACGCCGTGCTGTGCGCGGACGGCGCCCATCCGCAGCTGCCCTATCTGCGGGAGGCCGGTGCAGAGGTGTCCGAGGCGGCGCCCACGGCGCAGGAGCTGGTCGACGCCTGCGCCGGCGGGCGCACGGTGGTGGTCGTGGCGACCGGCGAGGGGGAGCCCGCCCTCACCGACGGCCTGGCCCGGCTGGCCGGCTCCGGCCGGGTCCGCATGCCCGAGCTGGAGCTGCTGCCCGCGTCGTACGACCTGCCCGGTGCCCGGCTGCTGGACCTCGTCCAGGTCATGGACCGCATCCGCGTCGAGTGCCCCTGGTCCTCCCGGCAGACCCACGAGGGCCTGGCCAAGTACGGCATCGAGGAGGCGTACGAACTGGTCGAGGCGATCGAGGCCGGCGACCGCGAGGAACTGCGCGAGGAGCTGGGCGACGTCCTCCTCCAGGTCGTCTTCCACTCCCGGATCGCCGAGGAGCACCCCGAGACACCGTTCTCCGTCGACGACGTGGCGGGCGGCATCGTCGCCAAGCTCATCCACCGCCACCCCCATGTCTTCGGAGACGAGGCGGCGGAGACCCCCGAGGACGTCAAGGCGCACTGGCTGCGCACCAAGGCCGAGGAGAAGCGCCGCACCTCGGTCACCGAGGGCATCCCCCTCGGCCAGCCCGGCCTCGCCCTCGCCGCCAAGCTCGCCTCCCGCGCCCGTACCGCCGGCCTCGACGTCCCCCTCCCCGAGGGCGACGGCATCGGCTACACCCTCCTCGCCCTCGCCGCCCAGGCCGAATCCACCGGCACGGACCCGGAAACCGCCCTGCGCGCCGCGGCCCGGACGTACCGGGACGCGATACGCAGGGCGGAGGGAGTGGACGGGACGGACCCGGACGGCGCCTCGGACGAGAACGAGGACGAGGACGAGGGCTAGGGCCTCTCTTCCGGATCAGGCCGGGGGCCGGAGGGGACCGCGTCGGCGACCAGCGGTGACACGGCCCTCCGTCCGGGCGGATACCGTCGAGGAGTGACCGACCAGCTTCGCCCCGATGACTCCGTTCCCGCCGCTCCCGAGCTGTTCACCTGGGAGTTCGCGGCCGACCCCTATCCGGCGTACGCGTGGCTGCGTGAGCACGCGCCCGTCAGGCGGACGCGGTTGCCCAGCGGGGTGGAGGCATGGCTTGTCACGCGGTACGCGGATGCCCGGCAGGCGCTGGCGGACCAGCGGCTGAGCAAGAACCCGGCGCATCACGACGAGCCCGAGCACGCCAAGGGCAAGACCGGCATCCCCGGCGAGCGCAAGGCCGAGCTGATGACGCACCTGCTGAACATCGACCCGCCGGACCACACCCGGCTGCGCCGGCTGGTCAGCAAGGCGTTCACGCCCCGCCGCGTCGCCGAGTTCGCGGACCGGGTGCAGGAGCTGACCGACCAGCTCATCGACCGGTTCGCCGAGCGCGGCTCCGCCGACCTCATCCACGAGTTCGCCTTCCCGCTCCCCATCTACGCCATCTGCGACCTGCTCGGCGTCCCGCGCGAGGACCAGGACGACTTCCGGGACTGGGCGGGCATGATGATCCGGCACGGCGGCGGGCCCCGGGGCGGTGTCGCCCGGTCGGTGAAGAAGATGCGCGGCTACCTCGCCGAGCTGATCCACAGGAAGCGCGAGGCGCTGCCCGCCGAGCCCGCGCCCGGCGAGGACCTGATCTCCGGCCTCATCCGCGCCTCCGACCACGGCGAGCACCTCACCGAGAACGAGGCCGCGGCGATGGCCTTCATCCTTCTGTTCGCCGGCTTCGAGACCACCGTCAACCTGATCGGCAACGGCACCTACGCCCTGCTCACCCACCCCGAGCAGCGCCACCGCCTCCAGGAGGCCCTCGCCCGCGGCGACGACGAGCTGCTGGCGACCGGGGTGGAGGAACTGCTGCGCTACGACGGCCCGGTGGAGCTGGCCACCTGGCGGTTCGCCACCGAGCCGCTCACCATCGGCGGCCAGGAGATCGCGCCGGGCGACCCGGTGCTCGTCGTGCTGGCCGCCGCCGACCGGGACCCGGAGCGGTTCGAGGACCCGGACACCCTGGACCTCGGCCGGCGGGACAACCAGCACCTCGGGTACGGCCACGGCATCCACTACTGCCTGGGTGCCCCGCTCGCCCGCCTGGAGGGGCAGACGGCGCTGGCCACCCTGCTGACCCGGCTGCCCGACCTGCGGCTCGCCGCCGGCCCGGACGAGCTGCGCTGGCGCGGCGGGCTCATCATGCGGGGCCTGCGCACCCTGCCGGTGGAGTTCACCCCGCCCGCTCAGTAGTCCAGGCCCGCGAACCAGTCGCCCCGGCCGCCCGGGGTCAGGTCGAGCAGATGCCAGACGGGGTTGAGGAGATCGATGCCGCGCTGGTCGATGTCCTCGGCCATCCGGGGGTGCGCGGAGTAGAAGTGCCGGACCGTGCCGTCCGGGTCCCGGGTGAAGACCGAGACGGTCGAGTCCTGGACGCCGTCCTCGTCCTCGCTGCCCAGGTCGTACTTGAAGGTGCTGTCCCCGGCGCCGAGCAACCGCAGCCGGGACCAGCCGCGGGCGCGGGCGTGCCGGCGCAGGGCCGGCAGGCCGGCGGCGGCCACCACCACCAGGTCGGCGTTCCGGGCCACCTGGTGGGCGACGCCGTCGAAGCCGTCGATCCACAGGGTGCACATCGGGCACGGCTCGGTCTGCCGTTTGCCGTACATGAAGTGGTAGACGAGCAGGGGCCGCTCCGGGCCGCCGGTGAACAGCTCGCTCAGCCGGACATCGCGCACGGGTGTGTCGCCCGCGTCGAGGTCGGCGGGTCCCTCCAGGAAGACGTAGTCGTCCACCTCGGGCCCCGGGGGCAGCGAACGGCGCAGGGCCGCTACCCGTTCGCGCCGGCGCATCAGCTCGATCTCCGCGCCGCGCAGTTCCTCGCGGGCGGCGAGGTACTCCGCGGACTCACCGTGCAACCGGGTCTGCCGCATCATGTGTCCTCCTGCGTGGACAGCCCCCCGGAACAGGTCGGTTCCATGGTTCCGGGCGCCGCGCGCCGCGGGGATGAGGCTCCGCCGTGCCCGACGGGTGAAAGGAAATGTGACGGAGCGCAGGGGCAGACGTTCAACTCCGTGATCTTCGCGTGATCGGGGCGGCATGAACTTGTGACAAGTGATCGTGTGCCGATACCTTCACCCCTCAGCGCGGCGACCGGCACCATCCGCCGCGCGGGCCCCCGCCGTCGCACGAAAGGCTTCCGCATGATCTCCGGGAACGGTCGTCACCGCCGCCCCCGTCAGGCTCCGGCCCTCCTCGTCGCGGCCGGCGTGACCGGCTCCGCCATCGCCATCCCGCTGCTCGGCGCGGCCAGCGCCCACGCGGCCGACGGCACCACGTGGGACAAGGTCGCCAACTGCGAGAGCGGCGGCGCCTGGAGCGCCGACACCGGCAACGGGTACTACGGCGGTCTCCAGATATCCCAGGACGACTGGGTCGCGTACGGCGGGACGCAGTACGCCTCCTCCGCCGACCAGGCCAGCCGCTCGCAGCAGATCGCCGTGGCCGAGAAGATCCTCAAGGACAAGGGCACCACGCCCTGGGCCACCTGCGCCCTGCTGTCCGGACTGACCTCGAACTCCGGTTCCGTGACGGTCGATCCGGGCGTCGGCGGCAACGGAAACGGCGGCGGCAACGGAAACGGCGGCGCCGGCGGCAACGGAAGCGGCGGCGGCCAGGACGACGGCACGGCCGACCCGTCCGGCCTGCCCGACCCCTCCTCCCCGGCCGGCACGCAGAGCGGCGACCAGGACGGCTCCGGCACGGGCTCCGGCTCCGGCTCCGGCAAGGCGTCCACCGACCCGTCCGGCGCCTCCGACCCCTCCGCCTCGCCGGCCCACGGCTCCGGCAAGCAGACCGGCAAGCACGCGAGCCCGAATCCGGGCAAGCACACCGGCACGCCCGGGACCGGCACCCCCGGCCCGGACCCGTCCGGCCCGTCCTCGACGGACCCCTCTGTCCCGGCCGCGCCCTCCGCGCCGGCCGACGGCTCCGCGACGCCCGCGCCGTCCACCGGCACCCCGGACAACCCCCGGCAGACCGTCGGCTCTTGGAACCTGGTCGACACCGGGGCCCTCGCCGGCGGACGCCACCGCGGCGGCAACGCGGACGAAAGCACGGTAAACGGGCAGAACGACTCGGCCTCCGGCCGGCATGCCTCCCACGGGCCGGGCACCTACACCGTCCGCGAGGGCGACTCGCTGAGCGCCATCGCCGACTCCCTTGACGTCGACGGCGGATGGCACGCGCTCTACGCCGCGAACAAGAAGGTCGTGGGCGCCGACCCGAACCACATCACCGCCGGTCAGACCCTGAAAGTCGGTGACGAAACGGGCGCGGACCAGGGCTAGTTGACGCCCCACTTGATCGCTAAATGTCCGATTTGGCGAAAGTGTGGGATGAGTCTCAGAAGCCCTGATCGTCTTTGAAATTCCGCCGATCACGTGGCTACCGTCAAGGCCGCTCGTCACCACGAGCCCCGGCGGCCGCAACGCCGAATCCTGCCAGCGGCTGCCCGGGAACAGTCGTCGCGTCACGCGCCGCAGGCAGGAGCGGGGGACCCAAGGTAAGTGCCGGGCCCGGCAGTTGATGCCGGACCGGCTTGGGGTGAAGCCACGCCTCCACGAGGAGGGGTGGCCGGGCAACTCAACCGGCCCGAACCCGACAGCTCACCTCGCAGGCGTCGGTGAGGGGATCGTTCCATGCTGTTTTCCGGCAAGGGCAAGCACCGTCGTCCGTCCAAGGCCGTCCGCGTCGTCACGCTCGCCGGTGTCACCGGTGCCGCTGTCGCCGCGCCGCTGATGGCCACCGGCACCGCCTCCGCCGCCACCGCCTCCCAGTGGGACGCGGTCGCCCAGTGCGAGTCCGGCGGCAACTGGTCCATCAACACCGGCAACGGGTACTACGGCGG
>NZ_LBDA02000081.1 GCF_000980885.2 Streptomyces malaysiense
CGCGCTTCCTAAAACACGGCCTAGCCGCCTCGGACCTCCCAATGCCCGGTCTGCGGAACGCTATCCTGCCCTCGAACCGCCGGGCGGCGGCCGTGTCCCCGGCCAGGGCCCGCCTCGACGGGTGTGCAGGGGGGGAGACTGGACTTTGACAAGCAGCGTCTTGGCCGCCGTTCCGGGGCAGGACGAGGCAGCCGCCGCGGTCGCCGTCGTCGACTTCAGTAATCTGTGCCCAGCGCCACGGTCGGACGCAGACGTGTACGACGGACTGCACGCGGTAGATCGCGTGGTGCGCCAAGCCATGAAGCAGCACTGGCCGAGTGTCTCCGATCTGCATCTGCGCCTATACGGGGGGTGGCTGTTCCGCAACGGACGGGCGACCAGGCAGTGGGAATGGGCGTTGCCGCTCCTTGCCGACTTCCGCACCCGGCGCGATGGCCTGCGGGTCGAGCCGGAGCTGGCCCATTCCTCGGCCTGGCAGCCGGGCACCCGCATCCTGGGTACTTTCCGCACCGCTCGGGAGGCCGATCCCGGCCGTCCGCCTAGGGCTGCACAGAAGATGGTCGATGGCCTGATCGTCGCCGACTCGCTGCGCTACAGCCTGGAGGGTAAGCCGACCGTCCTCGTGAGCGACGACGACGACGTGTTGCCCGGCCTGCTGGCCGCCGCCGCGCGCCCTACCCGCAGAATGATTTGGCTCCGCAAGCGCGCCCCAGGCCAGTCCTGCAACGACCAGTGGCTTACGGGCCATTCGAACATCGAGATTTGTCACGCACCAGGATGGCCAACATGGTAAGTGCCGATGTGACCGCGTTCGCCGATGAATTGCGAGCGGACCTGCTGACCTTTGTGGACCCGGGAACGGAACCCGAGATCACGGCTCGGGGCGGCGGGCTTCTCGTCCGCTGGTCGCACGACTTCGATGAACGCGAGGCGACGGTCAGCTGGGACCGTGCCCGCGAGCAGTGGGTCGTCGAGCACGATGGCAAGCGCGTCGACTATGCGGCCTTCGTTGCCGGACCAGATCTGGCCGACCTGCGAGCCCTGGCCAAGAACATCGTCCAGGTCCTGGGACGCCGTCGCAGCGACCGCTACGTCCCGGGTCGCGCCCACCTCTCCGGCGGTGCCGACGAGGATGCTGCGACGCTTGTCGAGCGTTCCTCCGTGCCCGAGGACGAAGCAACGAAGATCGTGTTTGTCACCGGTGACGCCGGCGCTGGCAAATCGCGGATGCTGTCCGAGCTGACCTACGAGGCTGCTGTCCGCTATCTGCGGGGCGAGAGTGACTACCTCTACCTCAACGTCAGCGCTCAGGGCCGCGGGCTAGCGCGACTCAACGAGGCGCTGGCGACCGAACTTCAGGACCTACGGGCCAGGATGACGTACCACTCGGTGGCCCGGCTGGTACGGCACGGTCGACTGAGGCTCATTGTCGACGGCTTTGACGAACTGATCGGCGGACAGGGCAGCTATGAGGAGGCGTTTGGCTCCCTCGCTGGCTTCATAGAGGAACTGGACGGCCGTGGTTCAGTGATCGCTGCTGCCCGCAGTGTCTACTACGAGCAAGAGTTCCTCGCCAGAACCAACAGCAGCTCGGAACTCGGCTCCCTGCTTTGGTCGCTTGTCCCGGTAGAGATGCGGCTGTGGGGCACGGTCGAGGTCGAGGCTTACCTCCAACACTTTTCCCCAGATGTCCGAGATCGGGTGCGCGCCCTGCGCGACAGCCCCGATGCGGAAGGCACGCTGCTGGACAAGCCGCTGTTCCTGGCACGGACCTGCGAGCTGATGGAGGCGGAGAACCAGTCCATCGAGACCGGCCGCCCGCTGCTCGCGCAGCTCGTGGACGCTTACGTTCAGCGCGAGGTCAGCAGCAAACTGGTCGGTCAGCACGGTCAGTACCTCAGCGGTGAGCAGTACGTCGAACTGCTCAAGGAGATCGCCATCGAAATGTGGCGCCAGAAGACCCGCGAACTTAACCGCTCTACCCTCCACGACCTGGTGTCAATCTTTGCCCAGGTCCACGATCTGCCCACTGAGGCCCAGCAAAACCTCATCGACGCCGCGCCTAGCCGCGCCATGCTCATGCTGGGCACCAAGCCCGGCACCGTCGCCTTCGAACACGACCTGTTCTTCGGCTTCTTCCTGGCCAAGCCGGTCGAGGAGGCCCTGGACCGGGGCAGCCAGGAGGCCGCCTCTATCCTGCGCCGTGCCAACCTCCCCGTGGAAGCCGCTCGCGCGGCGGTCGGTGGCATTGTTGAGTCCGGCACTAGCGGCCAAGACATCCTCTCCGTGCTCGCTCTGGTTGTCGACCCGAACGACTCCTTCGCGGAGGTGGTGGGCCGAAACGCCGGCACCCTAGCGGCGGAGGTCCTGCGACTGCGCGGGACGGCTGAGCCCGACCTGATGGTGCAAAATGTGACGTTCGCGGATGCCGACACATCGGGCCTCGCGGTCCGCGGAGCGTCCCTGGCCAATGTCCGATTCGAGCGTTCCGACCTGCGCAACACCCGGTTCGAGTCGTGCGTCGCGCAGGGCGTGACGTGGCACCTGGTGGTGATCGATCCAGAGACCACCCTGCTCGACTTCACGGGCGTCACTCCCGCGGACTTCGTCGGATTGCGGGTGGCTGGCAGCCAGGGCGTCGAGCAGGACTTCGTCGCTTCGTCGATCCTGCGGCGGCTCCAGGATTGTGGCCTCGGAGCTGATGTCGACGAGGTGAGGACGCGCGACGTCGCCGACGGTGTAGTGGCGGTGGTCGAGAAACTAGCTCGGCACTACTCGCGCTCTAACATGCTCTGCACCGACGACGGCGCCATCGGCTCTGTCATCGATACCCCCGTTTGGCAACGGGTGATCCGCGCGGCGGAGGAGTCCGGCGTGGTGCGCCGGGAGCCACGGGCGACGTCTGGTCGGCCCAAGACCTTCTACCGACGGATGGTCCTGCCGGAGACGCTGCTGGCTGGCCTCGTCGAGGATGCCTCGGTGCCGCATGCCGTCGCCGACTTCTGGAGCCGCCTGACCGAGGCTGCCTAGGACTGCTTCGACAGCTTCGCAGGCGAGGAATATAGCTCTGACCTGCTACGAAGCGCCCGGGTCGGCTTCGGCTGGCTCGGGCGCTGCTTCGTTTTCAGGTCCGCGCGTGAACGGATGTGTCCGTGACCTACGGACCGGTTGCGCCCTCGTCGGATGAATCGTTGGCGGTCGGACGCGACCGGGGGATCAGCTTCGCTGCTTTCTCGGCGATCTCACGGTCCAGCTCCGGGAGCAGGCTCGTGTACGTGTCCGAGGTCAGCGTGATGGTGGAGTGCCGGAGCGTCTCCTTCACGGTGTGGATATCGCCGCCGCCCCCGTGCGTGAGCGTCGCGGCCACGTGGCGCAGGTCCCGCAGCGTGACGGGCGGCAGGTCGGTCGTGGCGAGGATGCGGCGGAAGGTCTCCGAGACCGTCTCGGGATGAAGCCAGGAGCCGTCCTCCTTCGTGAAGACCTTGCCCGTGTCCTGCCAGGCGCCGCCCCAGTCCGCACGCTCCTTGTCCTGGCGGGCCTTGTGCTCGCGCAGCACCGCGATGTTCATGCTGTCGAGCGCGATCGTGTTCGCGCTGCCGTCCGTCTTCGGCTCGGACTCGTAGAGGTCCCAGCCGTCCACCACGATCTCCTTGGCAGGGGTGATGAGGCCGGCGTCGAGATCGATCTCGTGCCAGTCCTGGCCGACCGCCTCACCGCGCCGGAGGCCACGGGTGCCCATCAGGTGGAAGGCCGCGTACAGACGGTCGCCCTCTGCGGCGTCGAGGAAGGTGCCGAACTGCTGCGGGGTCCACACCATGACCGGGCCGGGGATCTCGCCCGTCTCGCGCCAGCGCCGGATCCGCTCCGCGGTCCAGAGGAGGGGCTTGGGGCGCCTACCGGACTCCAGCTCGACGTGGGAGGCCGGGTTGAAGGTGATGAGCTGCTGGGCGATCGCGGAGTTCAGCGCCGCGCGCAGGGTGCGGCGGATCGCCTGCCGGGTGGCCGGGCCGGTGATCTTCCGGAACGGCTTCATCTCCGCCAGCTTGGCCCGTTCGACCGCGAGGAGCTTCCGCTCGGCTCCCACGGGACGTCCGGGCTTGCTCGGCTTGCAGCGGGCGATCTGCTCGCGGCGGGCCTCGTTCTCGGCCGCGATCACCTCGTTCTCATCGGCGATCGTGTCGAACATCTCCACGAGGTGGCCGACGTTGAGCCGGTCGAGGCGTACATGGCCGATGTGCGGCTTCAGGTGAACGCGGATGTGGGAGGCGTAGCCGTTGAGCGTGGTCTTGCGGCGCTTCTTCGCGGCGAACCACTGGTCGAGCCACTCGCCGACGGTGAGGCTGCCACGGAGGGCCAGGCCCGCCCTGAGGCGGCGTTGGGTCTCCTCGATGGCCGGCAGCGGGGCTTTCTCGGCTGCGACCTCCTCCAGCATGGTGACGAGGCGCTGGAGGCTGTCAGGGTCGTCCTTGTCCGCCAGGGCGAGCAAGGAGCGCACGTGGTCGAGGTCGGCCTGAGCGTCCTTCAGGGACTCATAGCCGGCGCGGCTGAAGGAGCGGCGGGTGCCGTTCTCGCGGGGTGGCAACTCCTGGCGTATGGAGTAGTAACCGTGCTTGCGGCCCTTGCGCTTGGGGCACGAGGCGCCGAGTTCCTTGCCGGTCTTCGGGTCGCGGCAGGAGCAACGGCGGTAGGTGGAGCCCTTCAAAGGCGTTCCTCCGGGGTGGTTTCGGTATCGGGTTCGGGCGGGTCGACGTCGCGCAGGGCGGGTGGCAGAGGAGGTGGGGTGGCCCCCTCCTCGCGGAGGTCGCGGCGGAGGTAGCGGAGCCTGTACTTGGCCGAGACGGCCTGGTCTGCGTACTTGGCCTGCTGGCGCTCGGCTTCTTCCTTCTCGGCGCGGCTGGTGGCCGTCTTGGCCGCGAACCGGGCCTGTTCTTCCTCTTCGAGGGCGGCGAGAGCGGTGCGGACGAGGCTGGCGTGCAGTTCGAAGTCGGGGACCAGGCCCGCGTCGTGGCCGGGCACTTCTTCCTCGCCGGTGAAGCGCCGTAGGGCGTCCCAGGTGGGCGCGAGGTGCTGGAAGGGGAGTTCCTGGGTCTTTTCGACGTAGCCGACCGGGAAGATCAGGCAGACCGGGTACGTCTCCAGGGCGGCGGCCAGGACCATGACGTCCGCGAGGGGGAGGTTGGCCCGGCGGCCGGACTCCATGTTGGCGATCACGTTGCGCGGGATGGGATGTCCGAGCTGTTCGCACCGGTCCGCCAGGTCCTGTGCGCTCCACCCCATCTCCTTCCTTCTGCGCCGGACTTCGCCGGCGACGTTGGCCTTGATCCGGTCCGCCCACTCGGGGACGTCGTCCTCGTCACTTCCATCATCGAAACCACGTTGTGTCATAAAGACACATTAGCTTGGCCATCCTGGTTGGTAGACGCCTGGAGCCGGACGTGATGACTGCGTTCGCCGAGGGCTGCATGGAAAGGGGCGCACTGCATGCGCGACGACGCGATGGCCGGAGACTCGAAGGGCTCGAAGGGGATGAGTCGGGAGGAGGTACTCGCGCTCCCGGTGGCGGTTGACCTGGACACGAGCAATCGAGCGCTGGGGCTCGGCCGGAGCAAGGGCTATGAGCTGGCGAAGCGAGGCACCTACCCGTGCAAGGTGCTGCGCCTGGGCAACGCCTACCGGGTGGTGACCGCGGACTTGTGGGAACTGCTGAGTCTGGCGGCGTGAAGGGGCGGCAGCGTAGCAGACGGTTCTGCGCTGAGCTGACACAGAATCGCTGGACTGTTGCCGGGGGTGGACGTACTGTCCGTGTTCCCTCGGGGCACCGAGCGAGTGTCCCGACTCGGGACACAGAGCGTGTTCAGTCTCTGAACGCAGCGAGCCTCCGGCGCGGCAACGCCGGAGGCTCGGGAATCCCCGTCGCCCGCATCCAACGAACGATCCGCGCCGCTGGGCCTGCATGCCCGGCGGCGCAGAAGAGGAGCCACCTGGTGCAACCTGAGAACCCCGCGCCCTATTCCACCCCCGTATCCCCTGCCACCGCATGGCCGTCGGTCGCGGTGCCGGGCAAGCCCGACCAGGGCGAACCCGAGCACGCTGCGTCGGTCGCGGCGGCCGAGACCCGGGCGCCGGATCCGGAGCCGACCGTCGGCTCGGCGCTGCTGGACGAACTGCGTGAGCAGATAGCGAAGTTCGTGATCCTGCCCTCGCCGGAGGCGCTGGATGCGGTGACGCTGTGGGTGGCGGCGACGCATCTGCAGCCGGCCTGGCAGCACGCGCCGCGTCTGGCGGTGGTGGGGCCGGCGAAGCGGTGCGGCAAGTCGCGGCTGCTGGACGTGCTGACCGAGACGGTCCACGAGCCGATGCTCACCATCAACACCACACCGGCTGCGGTGTTCCGGTCGATCACCGAGGAGCCGCCCACGCTGCTGGTGGACGAGGCGGACACCATCTTCGGCACGCCGAAGATGGCGGAGAAGAACGAGGAGATGCGCGGCCTGCTCAACGCTGGCCACCAACGCAACCGCTACGTCACGCGGGTGGTCGGCAACGACCACACCCCGCACCGGTTCGCCACCTTCGCCATGGCGGCCCTCGCGGGGATCGGTGACCTGCCCGACACGATCATGGACCGGGCTGTGGTGATCCGTATGCGTCGCCGGGCGGAGGGCGAGCGCGTCAAGCCCTTCCGCTCCCGACGCGACATCCCCGCTCTGCACGACCTGCGCGACCGGATCGCTGCATGGGCGAGGCCGCTGCTGGATGAGGCAGCGGACCTGGAGCCGGACATGCCGGTGGAGGACCGGGCCGCCGACACCTGGGAGCCGTTGGTCATCATCGCGGACCTGGCCGCCGGATCCTGGCCCCGTCGCGCCCGAGAGGCGTGCGCACGGATGGTCGCCGCAGAGGTCGAGGCAGAGGAGGACCGGCCCGGCGGAGCCCGAATCCTCGCTGACATCCGCGGGGTGTTCGTAGCCCAGCGCGAGCCCGACAGCCTTACCACGGACGAACTACTCCACCAGCTCCGGCAGGATGCCGAGAGCCCCTGGGCGGAGTGGGGACGCAACGGGCTGAACGCCAAGGACCTGGCAGCGATGCTCCGAGAGTTCGACATCAGGCCCGGCAACGTTCGCCTCCCCGACGGAACCCAGCGCAAGGGCTACATGCGCAACAAGTTCCTCGACGCCTGGCGGCGCTACTGCCCCACGGTTCACTCAGTGAACGGCGAGCCTGCCGCCCCCAGCACTGACTGACCCTCGCATCCCCAGGTGGGCGTCCCTGCCGTCCCTGCCGTGATCCCGCAGGTCAAACGGCATGCAGGCAAGACGGCAACCGGGGACAAGACGGCAACACGATCATGCTGATCGCTGCCGTCGGGAGGACGCCGCCCGAAGCCGTCTTCTGCCGTCCCACGTGTCTTCGCCGTATCACCGCAGGTGAAAGCCCCACCGGTCAGGACCGCACAACGTGACAGTGCCGTCCTGACCGGCAGGGGACACGCCGAGACGCCGCCGGTCGGCCGCCCACCTTAGAAGACGCCCAACACCCCGGTACGGCACATCAACGCCCCTGCCGTACCGGCCCTGACCTGCGCTTGCAACGGCCAAGACGGCAAGACGGATCACACCGCCAAACCCCAGGAGCACCCCGCTTGACCCTCACCACCCTTACACCGACATTCACTCGTCGGGGGCACCGTCCCGACGAAGGACGGCTGCCGATGACGAAGAAGGACATCGAGCGGTACACGCTCGGTGCGGCCGGGGTCGTCATCGTCGCCCTCACTGTCAGTGGATTCTGGTTGTCGTACGCACACCTCGCCGAGGTCGCCGGCCAGCACGGGCTGCGCAGCTCTCCCACTCGCCGCTGGGCCTGGCCGGCGACCCTGGATGCGTTCATCGTCGCGGGCGAACTTCTCATGCTCCGCGCGGGCCTGCGCAGGGTGACCGACAGGTGGGCGATCGCCCTTACGGCCACCGGATCGGTCGGCTCCATCGCGCTCAACGTGGCCGGGGTCAACGGCACGCGCAGCGCGGGCACTGTGCCGCTGCTCGACTACGTGGTCGCCGCGGTCCCCCCGACCGCCGCGCTGCTGGCCTTCGGTGTCCTGATGCGGCAGATCCACCAGCTCGTCGACCAGCCCGCGGGCCATCCGGATCCCGCACTGGTCCAGGCGCCGGAACCACCGGTCACCGCCCCCGCCACGCTCGCCGAGGCACCGGCCGAGCCCGCCCAGCCCGTGCCGCCGACCGCCGTGCCCGGCGAGCCGACGGAACCGCCTTCCGAGGTTGCGGAGAGCAGGCCGCGCGGTGGCCGTCCGCCCGGCGCCACGCTTGAGGAACTCGTGGAGATCGGCCGGATCACTCTCGCCGAACACGGCACGCTCACCCGGTCACTGCTCCGAAAGGCCGTCAAGGCCAAGGGCCTGACGATCAGCAGCGAGCGACAGACCGACGTGATGACCACCCTCCGGCCCGAGATCGAAGCCGCCGCCGAGACCGGTCCGGACAGCGGCTGACCGGAATCCCTACGGGGTGACCGGAACTCTTCCGGTCACCCCGGCCAGTCGGCCACCCGTCTCACTCGCCGCCCGCTTATCCACATCTGTGGACGAGGCAGTGACCGCCCCTACTCCGCCGGCCCCGCCGGCGGCACTGCCCGCCTTCCCCTACCTCTCCTGGAGCACCGCCCGTGACGCACGACCCGCACCGCCGCCAAGATACTTACGACGTGCCGATACCGCTGGCGAAGTCGCCTACGCTGATGAACCGTCTGCGGCGTGCGTTCGGACGGGTGGCCCCCGGCGGAGCCAGTAGTACCCCGAGTCCGACTCAAGGCCGGTCTTCGGGGGTCTCCGCCCCGGGGGTGGCGGAAACGGCCCAGCGCCAGGGGGCGCAGGACCAGGAGGGCGGGGCCGAAGGCAGCCCCGACCCGGACACGCTCCATGCCGCCCAGCGTGAAGTGCTTCGCCCCGTCCGTGCCGCCGAGACCACAGTCGGCGAGCCCGCCGTGCAGAAAGTGCAGCCCACGATCCGCCGCTTCACAGGCACCAAGCGCGTCGTCCGAGTCGGCCCCCTGCGCTTCACCGGCGACGAGCACACCCAGCTTCAGGAGGCAGCGACCCAGCACGGCTACAAGGGCGAGTCCGGTTTCGCCGCCGACATCGTCCTCGCCTTCGTCACCGGACGGTTCACTGCCAATCTGCCCCTGTCCGAGGACCGCCGCCGCACCCACGTCTTCCGCGCTCAGGTCCTGCGCCAGCTCAACCGGATCGGCGTCAACGTCAACCAGATCGCCCGTGCCCTCAACAGCGACTACACCCCGTCCGACATTCGCCAGCGCTTGACCGAGCTCCACGACCTGCTGGAGCTGATCGCCGAGGCCCTGCGCCAGCCCGCCGATCCGGAGACGGAGGCAGCCGCGTGATCGCCGCCATCAAACCGGCCGGAGCCAACACCCGCGGCCTGCTCGCCTACCTCTACGGCCCCGGTCGCCACGACGAACACCTCGACCCGCACATCGTGGCCGGATTCGCCATGCTCGGCATGCCCGACCCCGGCCGCGACGAGAACGCCACCCTCACCGACCTCGCCCGCCACCTCGACGCGCCCGTACGCCTGCGCAACAGCGAGTTCGGAAGGAAGGTCACCGACCACGTCTGGCACTGCCCCGTCCGCGCCGCGCCCGAGGACCGCTACCTCTCCGACGCCGAGTGGGCCGAGATAGCCCGGGGCATCGTCCAGGCCGCCGGCATCGCGCCCGCCGGCGACGACCTGGCCTGCCGCTGGATCGCCGTACGCCACGCCGACGACCACATCCACATCCTCGCCACCACCGTCCGCGAAGACGGCCGCCGCCCCAAACTCCACGACAGCGGCCTGCGCGTCGGCGACGCCTGCCGCGAGATCGAGAAGGACTACGGGCTGCGCCAGCTGAAGAAGGGCGACCGCACCGGTGCCCGCCGGCCCACCCAGGCCGAGATGCACAAGGCCGAACGTCTCGGCTGGGAACAGGCCAGTCCCGAATGGCTCCAGGACCGCATCCGCGCCGCCATCCCCCACGTGACAGGCGCCGAGGAATTTATCGCCTACCTCGAAGCCGACGGCGTCGAGGTCAAGACCCGGTGCGGCCCGTCAGGAGACCTCCTCGGTTACGCCGTCGGCCGCCCCGGCGACCTCAACGAGAACGGCGAACAGATCTTCCACCCCGGAGGCAAGATTGCCCCTGACCTCTCCCTGCCCAAGATCAAGACCTGCCTCGAATCCAGCCGACCCGAAGAACACCCCACCGCCCGCCGCAACCGCCCCAGCACCCCTTGGCACCAGACCACCGACGCACTCGACACCCTCCACACCGACCTGGTCGACGACACACGCGCCCAGGCCCACATCACCGCCCTCGGCGAACTGATCGAAGCCACCGCCCAGAAAGCAACCGCCAACCTGCGCGCCGAACTCCAGGCCGCATCCAAGGCATTCACTCGAGCCCAGCGCTCCCGGATCCGCGCCGAAGACCGCGCCGCCCACGCTCTGCGCCTCGCGGCACGCGACATCGTCCACACCGCCACCGGCCCCGACGGCAGCGCACTCGCCGCGCTGCTCGCCGGACTCGTCTGGGCCACCATCGTCGCCGGACGCTGGCACGAAGCGAAGAATCATGCCCACCAGGCCGAAGCGGCCCGCCAGGCAGTCGAGCACCTCCAGATCGCCGCCGACCACGCACTCACCCCGACGCTCACCGAACTCGCGGCACGGCCCGCCAGGGAGCAAGTGCGTGGCATTCTGGCCAGCGACGTACGAGCGGCCGTTCCCGCCCACGCCGAGCGGATTCTCACCGACCCGGCCTGGCCGGCACTCGCCACCGTCCTCGCAGACGCCGAAGCCCGCGGCCACCAGCCCGACCAGTTCCTCAAGGAAGCCGCCACCCAGCGCGAGCTAACCACCGCCCGCCAGCCCGCCCGCGTGCTCATCACCCGCATTCAGCACACAGGCCGAAACCCGGCACCCAACCGCCGCGCCGATGCAGCCCGTCGGCGCTCGACCATCGCAGGCTCGGCCAGCACCGCTCAGAGCCTTGGCCACCAGACCACAGCTGCGGTGTCGACGCCCACCGAACAGCATCACCGGCAGCGTCGGTAGGGCCAACACTGCCTGCGCCCCGATGACGTAGCCGTCAGTCCGATGCCCTCGCTCCTTCCTGGTGCTGAGGGCATCAGCGATTCCTGCGGTTTCCTCGCTATGCGACCTTCGCATCACACGAGAAGCCTGAGGCATCAGCCCGCGCGACGGACGACAGGGCGGCACAAGCCAGAACCTCGACCAAGTGCTCGGCCAAGAGACCGACATGCGGATCCGGCTGGACCAGGGCGGTGACATGGCCACGGGCGGTGCGCTCCCTGGCCCACTCGTGGTCGAGGTTGGTGAAGTCGTCGTCGATCCAGATGGCGGGCGCGTCGCCGAGCCAGTCGTCGACGTGGTCGCGTTTCCACAGGTAGCCGTTGGGGTGGCTGGTCGTGATCTGCGGACGCGGCAGCTCGACGTGCGGCACGGGCGGGAGGCCGAGGAGCGGGCCGATGAGCGTGGTGGCGTCCTGCCGCCAGCTGGTGCACCAGACGGGGGTGACCAGGCTGGTCCGGATCACGTGCATGAGCAGGGGACCGTGGGCTGGGTTGAGCCAGATGGTGACCGGGTTGTCGGCGGTCCGGCCGGTGGGAACGACGTCGTGGCGCGTGTGGGTGTCGGGGCCGGCTCCTTCCGGGTCCGGGAAGGGGATGAGGACGCCGTCGACGTCGAGAAGCAGGTAGGGCGGGCGCATCGGGTTCTCCCAGGGGGCCGGGGGCTGGGGTCAGAGCTTGCGCGCGGTGATCAGCAGGGTGGTGGGCCAGAGGCCGTGGCGGGCGTCGTGGAATTCCTGGGCTGAGGCGAGCCAGAGCCCCGCTCGTCCGAGGTGCTTCTCCCAGCGGACGGCGTCGAACTCCCAGCGCGCGATGGGCAGGCGTGTGCGGTCGGGGAGGGTGACGTAGTCGCGGCTGGGCCGGTCGTCGGCGGAAGGGTGCTTGCCGCCCCGCTGGGGGTGGGGGACGGAGAAGGCGAGGGTGCATCCGGGTTTGAGGTGCTGGGCGATGGCCGGGAGCAGCAGTTCGGGGGCGACGAGGCCGATCGCTCCGAAGACGGAGTAGATCGCGTCGAAGCGCTCGTCGGAGGCTTGCAGGTAGTGCAGGGCGTGTCCGGCGACGAAGGTGAGGTTGTTTAGCCGTCCGTAGTGGGAGCGGGCTCGGCGGACTTGTAGGCCGACGAGGTCGACGCCGGTGACGTGGGCGCCGTAGCGGGTGGCGAGGTGGGCGGCGTTGTGGCCGGGGCCGCAGCCGAGTTCCAGCAGTCGCTTGCGGCGCAGATCCGGTGCGAGGATCTCGGCGCCGGGTCCGCTGCCGGGCCGTGTGGTCCATTCCATCCGCGCGGGGACGGACAGGGGCTCGGCGGGGGTGGCCGTGGTGCGCTGGAGCGCGTGGACGTACCAGGGGGACGCCTGGGCGAGCACGTCAGACCTCCAGGAGGTGGAGAACATCGGTGAGATGGCGGCGTACGGCCTTGATGTAGGCGAGGTCGATGGCCGGGTCGTTGATCCAGCGGATGGACTGCTCCATGAACCACTCGACGGCCCACATGCGGTGCCAGCCCAGCGCCCACTTCTCGGCCGGAAGCCCGCCGCGCTCGGCGAGGGCGTCAGGGGTGCCGCCTTCGCTGACGTACGTCTCCAGGAAGACGCGCAGACGTACGGGGTCGGGGTCGTCGATGGTGCCGTGCCAGCTGGCGAGGTCGAGTAGGCCGGGGCCGGTGAAGGAGCGGGCGAAGTCCAGCAGCCGCCAGCCGCGCCGGCCGATGTGGAGGCTGGTGGGGTGGAACTCGGAGTGCACCCAGCCGAACGGGTCGAGCGTGGCGCCAGCCGAGCGCGCTTCGGCGGCTTGGGCGATGCCGTCGAGAGCGTCCTCGATGTCGTGCGTGTCGTCCCATCGGTCGGCCTTCCGTAGGTGGCTGAGGTGTTCCAAGGCTCGCGTCGGGAGGCCGCGCAGACGTTCCTGGTCGAGGACTGGCAGGGCTGCGGCCGTGCGGGTGCGGTGCAGGACCATGGCTGCGGTGGCGCCGTCGAGGTCGTCGGCTTCGCGGAGGGGAGCGCCGAGGTCTTCCAGCAGCATCCCGAGCCAGCCGTCCAGGACTGCGGAGGCGTGAACGGAAGGAACGGGGACGCCGAGCGTTTTTGCCAGCCGGAGTGCCTGGTCCTCCCTGTCGAAGGGCCTCCTGGCGTACTTGAAGATGGCGGTGCTGCCGTCGGTGAAGGTCAGGCGTTCGACGCCGGACATGGACCAGATTCGCACCTCCTCGCGCGATGCGCAGGTCTGGTTGGCGAGGGTCAGCAGGTTGTCCAGGAGTTCGGCGTTGAGGGTCGCGTCCATGAAGGGATCTCCAGTGCGGTGGGGGCATCCGGGGCGGGCGAGAAGTGCCTGCCCGCCCCGGAGCCTGGTGTGCGGTGCTGGTGCTACGCGGCAGGGCTGACGCGGTGGGCGTAGACCTGCTCGATCCAGCCGGCCTTGAAGGCCGCGAGGTCGTCGCGGAAGGCGGTCATCGACGCACCGTAGGGCGCGACGACGCCGCCGGACTGGTCCGGAACGGACTGGCAGCCGTGCACGAGTCGGCCACCGAGTGCGGCGTGGGCCTTGATGGATTCGATGCGGCGGTGCTCGTTGAACCAGCCGCCGTGGTAGACCTCGTCCAGCATCCCGCCCATCTCGTCGTCCAGGTCGAAGACGACCGAGGTGGCGGCCGGGAAGAACCAGCACGGGCCGACGTTGGAAATGTGCCCGTCCAGCTCGACCTTGTTCAGTGCCATCAGCGTGGCCGCCTCGCGCAGCATCCGCAGGTGCTCGGCGGTGATCTGCGGCAGGCCGAGCCCGGCGAGGTGCTCGTCGCGGAAGAGGTACGCGTACACCTCGTAGGCGGTGGACAGCACGCGGGTGGGGTCCGAGGTGGACTCGGCGTGGGCCTTGATGAAGTCCAGCGCGAGCTGCTCGACCGCGCTCTCGGTGGTCTCCGCCACGTCCAGGAGCTGGGACTTGACCAGCTCCCAGTCGGCGACGAGCCAGGTGTTGGACTCGAAGCGGAAGAAGTACTGGGCCGGGTTGATCGTGATGCGCCGGCCGTCGACCTGGATGCCCGGCAGTCGGCTCCAGCGCTCGTCGAACGCCTGGGGTAGCTCGACCGTGATGGCCGTGGTGTCGATGGTGGTCACCGTGTCTCCGTCTCTGATCGGCCGGGTTCGGGCACGGGCGTGCCTGAGCCCGGAGCGGGGCGTACGGAACTTCAGGGAGCCGCCCGGCCGAAGGGGGGAGCCTGGTCACGGTGTCGGACCGTGCCGGGCGGCTGATATTCAGTGAACACGCCGTCACGCACAGTGGGTACGGTGAGAGGCAGTCCAGGCGGTATACGCGGTTTACAGCTCCGGAGCGGAGGCGATCGTGGCAGCGCAGAGAGAACCCAACTCCCGCCTGCGCGAGACCATCGAGGCGACGGGCTGCACCTACGAGGCGCTGGCGAAGGACATCCGACGCATCGCTGCCGAGAACGGCGAGACCCTCCAGACCAACAAGTCGGCTGTCTCCCATTGGGTGAATGGCACCCGCCAGCCGACCGGCCGGACCGCCCGGTACCTCGCCGAGGCACTGTCCCGGCGAGCAGGCCGCACGGTCACTGAGACGGAGATCGGTCTCCGCGGAGGCGAGACACCGACCGAGCAGGCTGATCCCGTCCTTGCCGCAACCGACCTGGGCCGTGCCGACGTCGAACGCCGACGCTTCCTGGCCGTGGCCGCCTTCACCGCAGCCGGCGTGGCCATGCCCCTTGCGTATGACCACGAAGCCACTGCCCGCATGCTTCGAGCCCGTAGCGGTGGCTCCCTGGTCGGTGCGGAGGACGTGGACGTCGTACACCAGATCACCGCGGCTTTCAGCGCGGCCGACGAGCGTCTCGGTGGCGGTCATGGGCTTACCACCGTCACCGCGTATCTCGCCGACACCGCGGCCCCCATGCTGCGCGGGCGGTTCCCGAACGAAGCCTTACGTCGGGCAGCCTTCGGAGCGGTCGCAGAACTCGCCTACCTCGCGGGCTGGAAGCACCACGATCTCGGCCAGGAAGGTGCCGCCCAGCGCTACTACCAGGTCGGATACCAACTCGCCTGCGAAGCCGACCCGCACGGCCACGCCGCCTGGATGATGCGCGCCCTCGCCCACCAGGCCCTCAGCCTCAAGCAACCCCACCACTGCGTCGACCTCGTTGAGGGCGCACTGACCCGCGGCCTGGGTCACGTCGACGGCCAGACCGAGGCGCTGCTTCACATCACCCATGCCCGCGCGTACGCCGCTGTGGGCGAGAAGCCCGCAGCGGCCCGCGCCCTGCTCGCCGCCGAAGATGCCCTCCTACGCGACGACGGCCCCCAGCCGAGTTACTCCCGCGTCAGCGGCCCGGCCGCCGGCACCGTGGCCAGCCACACCGCCCGCACACTGACCGACCTCGCCGACCACGTAGGCACCGAGCAACAACACCGCGACGCCCTGGTCCGCTGGGACCCCGAGAAGTACAAACGGGTCCACGCCCTCACCTACGCCGACCTCGGGGACAGCCTCGCAGCACAGGCCCGCGCCGACGAGGCCGTCGCCGCCTGGTCCCAGGCCCTGACTCTCATGGAGGGCATGACCTCTGACCGCACCCGCAAGGCGATCACCTCGCTCCGCTCCACTCTCGCCGTCTACCAGCGCCGCAGGGTGCCCGGGGCGGCCGAACTGGCCCGCCGCACACGCGAAGCACTGGCCTAAGCTGCCCACCAACCGGCCGACGAAGGGACACAACCGTGGCTCAGCGGACAACCGACGACCACCCCAAAGCCCTCAAGCCCGCCCTCGAATCCATGACCCTGCTGGTCGCCGCCGTCATCGTCCACGACAAGGCCACCAACCGCGTCGTCCTCCTCCAGCGCAGCCAGAACGCCAAGTTCGCCCAGGGCATGTGGGACCTCCCGGTCGGCAAGAGCGAACCCGGTGAGCCGATTACCGAGACCGCCGTACGCGAGCTGTACGAGGAGACCGGCCTGACCGTGAAGCCGGAGGCCCTGAAGGTCGCCCACGTCATCCATGGCGCTTGGGGCGTCGAAGCTCCCAACGGCTTCCTCACGGTGGTCTTCGCCGCGCACGACTGGACCGGCGAACCGGAGAACCGCGAACCTCGCAAGCACGCTCAGGTCTGCTGGGTCGATGCCGATGCCATCCCAGAGGAGTTCGTGGACACAACCGCGAGCGCCCTCCACCGGTATCTGAGTGGTGGCACTCAGGTTTCGCTTGACGGATGGAGGTAGTCGCCGACTGCTGGACGGACGTTGTCACCAAGGCGGACCGGAGCCGTCTGTCGCGCAACAGCCGTCCTGATCACCGGTGCGGGGCTCCTACAAGCTAGCCCTGGGGGCGCATGCCCATGCGCTCAGCGGCGCGGATGAGCCGCTGCTCCAGTTCCTCACGGGTAGTAAGGATCAGCCCGTGCTGGGACATGGTGTAAGCCCAAGGGCCTGGGGTTCCCGTCAGCTCGCGAATGTCAGGCAGGAGGCCGTTGAAGATCCTCAACTGGTCGACGGTCCGGAGGTTGTTATTCGCGTACACGAGATACCGAGCACGGTGCTTGAGGACTGCGGCGATCTCTGTGGGGCGCGAGCTCGAAAGGATCTTCTTGTCGGCTCCGACGCAGATCCGCCCTTCTGCCGCTGTCTCTGCCAGCCATGTCTCGTCTCCGACATTCTCGGCGGCCCTAACGCCGTACCTCTCGCCGATGGACACCGTGTCGGGGCACAGGCGCTTCACTCCCTTGACGAAGTCGTCGCCGTTGGTGCTGCGGTCCAGGAACAGCCGCAGCGGTGGCAGACCCCTCATCCGGCGAGATGGAGGTAGTAGTCGACCTCGGCGACCTGGTCCTCGGGCAGTCCTTGCGCCGCAGCCGCCTCTTCGCAGGGGACGCCCTCAGTGAGCGCATCCTCGATCAGGGACAGCGGGGTGCCGTTGTGGACGAAATAGGGTTGCCCGAAGTTGACGTCCGGTTTCACCGCGATGTCCGCGACCTCCCAACCAGGCAGTAGGACTCGGTTGGCGTAGCCGGCCACTCCGTCGGAGTCGTAGCTGATCTGCTTCATGTACCGCTCGACAACCTCGCGGAACACGTACTGCCCGTTGCGGAGGACGATGACCTTGCGAGGCTCGATGCGCTCTTCGCCGTCGAGGTGGTCGCTGACTTCGTAGAGCAGTTCTGCCCCGTCTGTGTAGAGACGCCTGGATGCCAGTGCATGTTCGACACCCAGTTCTTCGCGGACCAGTTCCAGCGCCGGGCGGATCTTCTGCATGGGCACGTTGGCTGCCCTCAATGCGGAGAGGAACATGCCCTCAGCGAGCCCGATGAATGGAACGGACGCACCACTTCGTGGGTTGCCTAGAGAAGTGATCAGGGGGTCACCGATGACATCCGGGCGATCGGGGAAGTGGTTCCGATAGCCGCGCGCCCATGATCGGAACGTTGAGGAAGGAGTGCGCAGGTATCGGGCTGCTGCTTCCTGGGTATACAGCGGCACCGTGAACCGCGTGTCCGCGTCAAGGAATGCGCTGATCAGCAAGTCGATGTCCGCCATGATCCACCTCCTCTCCGGCTCCACCACTAGTCTGCCCGTTGAGAAGCGACCAGACAGCGTTGGCACACTAGCTGAGAAGGACACGTCCGGGGGAGGCCATAGGTACCCCCTGCAGTGTCCGCATCAGAACCTCGGTGAAAACGGGGCGGCAAGCAAGAAGAGGGGCTGGTCAGCGGAGCTTCTTGCGTGAGCGATGCGTGAGCGGACGGCGCGGCACGAGCCGTCACGAGGTGCACCGCGCATCACACCGCACATGCTCTGACCAGGTGGTTCCAGACACCGAAGCAGCGTCCGGAACCACCCGGCACACCCCGACCAGGACTTTTAATCCATTGGTTGTGGGTTCGAGTCCCACAGGGCCTACGGGATCGCCCCCAGCTCAGAGGTAGTTCGAGCTGGGGGCTTGTCCGTTCCGGGTAGGTTCCATGATCGCTAGTGCCGCAACAGGCAACGCCCGCCCCGTCACGACGCCCTGCACGCACTCTCGCCGCACCGGCCGAAAGCCCGAGTACGTCCAGTACGAGGGCTTCCGTCCGGCACGCCGAGAGCACGCACCGGACGCCGCTCCTTGACGGGCGAACGTTGCCTGCCGCGGCACTAGCTCAGTCGAAGCTCAACCGAGTCGCGGACGATGACGGCAGACATGCGATGGCCCCAGCCGGGTCGGGGGGCCCAGCCGGGGCCATCTGCCCCCCCCAGGGTCGAGCAGAGCGCGGTAGGCGCGGCCGGCGGAGCCGTCCTCTTCTGCGGCATGTCGATCGGGTTCGAAGACGTGACGGCGGGCCTACCCCGGATAGGGCGGGCGCCGCTCGGCGAGACGGTCACGTTCGTCGACGGCCACTGACGCCGTCCCTCGTCGCTCGATCGGCGAGCCGTTTCGTGCTGCGTCCACATAGTCGTTCATATGCCATATTGCGCACGTGATCCCCACGAAAGGCATGTCATGAAGATCGCAGTCATCGGCGGTACCGGACTGATCGGATCGCAGGTCGTCGAGAACCTGAACGCCGCCGGACACGAGGCGGTACCGCACTCGAAGTCCACCGGAGTCGACATCATCAGCGGTCAGGGACTGGACGAGGCGGTGGCAGGAGCCGACGTCGTCGTCAACCTGACGAACTCTCCGACCTTCGACGAAGCCTCCCTGGCCTTCTTCCGGACCTCGATGGACAACCTCCTGGCGGCGGCCCGCAAGGGCGGCGTCGGCCACTTCGTCATCCTCTCGATCGTCGGCGTGGAACAAGTACCGGAGCTGGACTACTACCGGGCCAAGGCGCTCCAGGAGCAGCTTCTCGCGGCCGGGACGATCCCCTACTCGATCGTCCGGGCCACACAGTTCATGGAGTTCATGGACGCCGCCATGTCCTGGACCGCCGACGCCGACACCGTCCGGCTGCCCGCCACGCCCGTCCAGCCCATCGCCTCCGAAGACGTGGCCGCCGCGGTCGCGGAGGTCGCCGCCGGTGCCCCGCTGAACGGCATCCGCGACATCGCCGGCCCCGAGATCTTCAACCTGGACGAGCTGGGCCGGATCACCCTGTCCCACAAGGGCGATAACCGCACCGTCGTCACCGACCCCACCGCCGGCATGTTCGCCGTCGTCAAGGGCGACGTCCTCACCGACAAGAAAGCCCACCTCGCTCCCACCCGCTACACCGACTGGCTCTCCTGACATCCCCCGCCTTCTGCGCGTCCTGTCCCGGCCCGCCAGTCCGTATCGGCGGCGACGCCGGTTTCCCGACCTGAGCGCGAGTTCGTACCCCCCCGACGTCCAGCTGGTCGGCAGACCCTTCTGTGTGAGCGATGAGCGACCCACCACACCTCCACCGAGACCTACAATCCAGTGGTTGTGGGTTCGATTCCCACAGGGCATACGGAATCGCCCCCGGCTCAGGAGCAGTTCGAGCTGGGGGCTTCATTCGTTCTTCAGGGGGTTCGGCGATGATTCTGCTGCTGTCCGGGAGCCTGCGGGCCGGGTCCACCAACGAGGCGCTGCTGCTGACGGCGCGGGCGGTGGCGGCGGAGGCGGGGGTACGGACCCTCGTGTACGACGGGCTGGGGCGGCTTCCGCACTTCAATCCCGATGACGACCGGGAACCGCTGCCGCCCGCCGTGACCGGGCTGCGGGCGGCGATCGACGCGGCGGACGGGGTGCTGATCTGCACGCCGGAGTACGCCGGGAGCCTGCCGGGCGCGTTCAAGAACCTGCTGGACTGGACGGTCGGCGGGACCGAGATCTGCGACAAGCCGGTCGCCTGGGTCAATGTGGCGGCGCCGGGGCGCGGACGGGGCGCGGAGGCCACCTTGCGGACGGTGCTCGGGTACACCGGGGCGGCCGTGGTGGAGGCGGCCTGTGTGCGGGTGCCGATGGTGCGCGGCGACGTGGGGGAGGACGGGGCCGTCGCCGACCCGGAGATCCGCCGGCGGGTCGGCGACGTGCTGGGCCTGCTGGTGGCGGCCGGGGCGGGGGCGGCGTGACGCCGGATTCCGCGCGGGTGCTGGATCTCTGGCGGCGGCGGCTGGGCCAGGTGCCCGAGTCGGTCTGGGAGCGCGCCGGGCTCCAGGTGCTCGTCCTCGCGGACAACGGGCTCACCACGCTGCCGGGCCGTATCGGGCGGCTGCGGGAGCTGCGGACCCTGGACCTCGGGCACAACCGGCTCACCTCGGTGCCCCCGGAGATCGGGGAGCTGGCCGGACTCGACGGCTTCCTCTACCTGCACGACAACGCGCTCAGCGAGCTGCCGGAGGCGCTGGGGAAGCTGACCCGGCTGCGATACCTGAACGTCGGGGAGAACGCCCTCGCGGCCCTGCCCGAGAGCATCGGCCGGATGGCCGGGCTCGTCGAACTGCGGGCGCGGCACAACCGGTTGACCGCGCTGCCCGACGGCATCGGGGACCTCGGCGGCCTCCGCGAGCTCTGGCTGCGGGGCAACGAGCTGGCGGGTCTGCCCGCGTCCGTGGCGGCCCTGCGCGAGCTGCGCCACCTCGAACTGCGGGAGAACGCGCTGACCGAGCTGCCGCCGTGCCTCGCCGGCCTGCCCATGCTGCGGCAGCTGGACGTGCGCGGCAACCGGCTCACCCGGCTGCCCGACTGGCTCCTGGACCTGCCCGCACTGGAGAAACTGGACCTGCGCTGGAACGACTGCCCCCGGACGTCACCCCTGACGGCGGAGCTGGAGCGACGGGGCTGCGTCGTCCTGCTGTGAGCGGGCCCGCGGTGTCCGGGCCCGCGACGACCGCGCCCGCCGGTGTTCCCGGCGGGCCGGCGTGCTCACCTGACGGCGTACGTCCCCTGCGCCTTGGGATTGCGGCGGCTGTGCGCGGCATGCCGGGGGCGGGTCACCTTGGAGGAGACCTGGCCGACGATCTCCCAGAAACACACCAGGGCGGTGATCGGCGGAATTCCGAAGATGATCAGGGAGAGCGGGGAATGCGCCGCCTGGCAGACGCACAGGGCGACGGCCAATGCGGAGGCGCCCAGCAGCACACCCCACGATCTCCTGGCACTTCGATTCTGTACCGTCGCCCGCAGGATGGACAACGCCGCAACGAGCCAGGGCCCGTACACCGTCAACGGCCACCACTGCGCGAGGCGCATCGGCAGTACGGAAGAAGCGGTGGCGCGGAGTTGGGCGTAGGAATAGGAGAAGGACCAGCCCAGCATGCACAGTGCGCACACCGAGATGGTGGCGATCAGCAGCGTGACGGGCGCGGCGCGCTGATCGGCACGCAGCAGTCCGGGCTCGGTACGGATGCGCCGGCGGGTCTTCCGGTGGCTGGACCTGCCGTGCGGCGGGGCCGGGTCGGGATTCGCGGCGGACGCGCCGGACAGCATCTGGGCCAGTTCTTCGACCGGGTCCCACTGCATCTGTAGCGTGCTGAACTCATAGTCACACAAGCGGTCTTCATCGTGAATCCTGTCCATCGGCTGGGTCCTAGAGCCTCACCATCGCCCGCAGGTACTCACTCTCCAGCTGGCGGATTCTCTTCAGGAAATCGTCGAGAAGATCTGAACAGCCGTCGGTGAACACCTCGCCTTCCTTGCCTTCCAGCCGGAATGTGACCGGCGAGTGGAGATTCAGCGCTGTGCGTCTCTCAGTGCGTGCCACGGTCAGCTAACGAGCCTTTCGGGAGGTGGGGGTGTGGGGCATTCGGGTGCTTCTGTAGCCCGAAAGCGGGGTTCGGCGGTCCTATGACAGCAACTGGCGAAAATACGAATGCCGTCTCCGCGGGCCATGGAACGCGGTGGCGTCCCGCATCCCGGGCCGTCGACGGGCCGGGACCGGGGAGGAGCACGAGTGCTTTCCGTCCCGGTGATGGCGTACACCTGCCGGGCCGGCCGGCGCGGGGCCGCACACTGGAGCCGATGAGCACCGAGCGAGCCCTCCCCGAGTCCGCGCCGTACCCCTACGTGCTGCTGTCCGCCGCCGTCTCCCTCGACGGCTGCCTGGACGACACCGGCCCGGAGCGGCTGCTGCTGTCCGGACCGGCCGACTTCGACCGGGTCGACGCGGTACGGGCCTCGGCCGACGCGCTCCTGGTCGGCGCCGGCACCCTGCGGGCCGACAACCCGCGCCTGCTGGTCGCCTCCGCCGAGCGGCGTGCGGACCGCCTCGCGCGGGGCATGCCCGAGTACCCGCTGAAGGTCACCGTCACGGGCACCGGCGACCTCGACCCCGGGGCCCGCTTCTGGCACACCGGCGGTGACAAGCTCGTGTACACGACGGACCGGGGCGCCGCGAAGGCCGTCCGGCTGATCGGCGGCGCCGCCGATGTCGTCGCGCTCGGCCCGGAGCTGGACTGGCGGGCCCTGCTCGGGCATCTGCGGGCGGAACGCGGGGTGCGCCGGCTGATGGTGGAGGGCGGCGCGGCCGTGCACACCCAGCTCCTCCAGCAGGGCCTCGCCGACGAGCTGCACCTGGCGGTCGCCCCGCTGATCGTGGGCGATCCGGCCGCCCCGCGGCTGTTCGGGCCCGGCCGCTACCAGGAGGGCCGGCTGCGGCTCGTGGAGTCCCGCCGGATCGAGGACGTCGTCCTGATGCGCTACGAGCCCACCGCGCCCGGCGCCGGCCCGGTGCCCACCGCCGCCGACCGGCACTGGCTGCGCACGGCCTGCGAGCTGGCCGCGCTGTGCCCGCCCTCGGAGACGGCCTTCAGCGTCGGCGCGGTCGTGGTCGCCGCCGACGGCACCGAGCTGGCCCGCGGCCACTCCCGGGAGGGCGCGGACCCGGTTGTGCACGCGGAGGAGGCGGCACTCGCCAAGACCGGCCCCGCCGACCCCCGGCTGCCCGGCGCCACCGTCTACAGCAGCCTGGAGCCCTGCGCCCGCCGCGCCTCCCGCCCCGCGCCCTGCGCCGAGCTGATCCTGCGGGCGGGGGTGCGCCGGGTGGTGACCGCATGGCGGGAGCCGGACACCTTCGTGGTGGCGGCCGACGGCACGGGGGTGCTGACCGGTGCGGGCGCCGAGGTCCTCGTCCTGCCCGAGTACGAGGCCCTGGCCAAGGCCCCGAACCGGCACCTGCCGGGCCGATCCGGGGCCCCGTCGTAACCGATGTGCTTTCCACCCCGGTGATGGCGTACAGTAGAGACATCGCCGCGGGGTGGAGCAGCTCGGTAGCTCGCTGGGCTCATAACCCAGAGGTCGCAGGTTCAAATCCTGTCCCCGCTACTGATATCTCAGGGCCGGAATCCAGTTGACGGATTCCGGCCCTGAGTGTTTTCCGGCGGCTCGGCCGTGGCCTCCCCCGGGGGTCACGCGTGGTGATCGTTCGACCGCCCTGCGCATAACGTCTGAGTCACCATCAAAAACCGGATGACTCCTGGACGCCGGTCAACTCGCCCGGTTTGGCGGCCCGCTGGGCGGTACGTCCATGGGTCGGAGCGTTAATGATCAAGCCGAACGGCTTGGAAAGTTCCCCCCGGGTCTATTAACGTTCGATAACGCAGCGCGGTCGTCCCAGCCGTCACCCGAGGCGGCTCCGTGCGCACGCGCCGAATCCCGTAAGGGAACCGGGGAACCACCACCTTGGGGTGAATCACGCGGACACCGACGCGGACCCAGCGGTCCACGAGCGGTATACGCGCGTAGGAGACCTTCCTGCTCCGAACCCGTCAGCTAACCCGGTAGGCGGAGGAAGGAAAGGAGCACGCCCCCGTGGCGTCCAACCGGCCTGCCCCAGAAGTCCCGTTCGTGCCCGCTCAGCGCGAACCCGAGTCGTTCGGCCCCGGCCCCGGCCTCGACGACGGTCCCTGGGAGGAGTGGAACCCCACCGAGGAGACCGTCACCCCGGTCCGTGGCCGACACCGCGTCGCCAAGCAGCGCGGCGGCTTCGCCCGCAGCTCCACCGTCCTCGGCGTAGGCGTGATCGCCGCCGTCGGCGCGGGCGGCATCGCCAGCGCCAACACCGGCAAGCCGCCGGTCTCCATCTCGGTGCCGGACATGCCGGACGTCCCGGTGCCGCACCTGTCCACCGTCGAGCACTTCTTCGGCGACGACTCCACCGACGCGCCCCGGGCCAGGACCGCCACCGCGCTCACCGACCTCGGGCAGACCACCGAGGGCGCCAAGGACACCGGTGCCGGCGAGGCCCTGCGCAACCGGATCATGGCCCAGGCCGAGCAGCAGCAGGGCCAGGCCGACAGCAAGGCCACCGCCGCGATGGTCGCCGCCGCCCAGCAGCAGACCGACGCCGCGGCCGCCGCGGCGGAGAAGGAGGCCGCCGGCAAGGCCGCCGCCGCCAAGGAGAAGGCGCAGGCCGACGAGAAGAAGGCGGCCGAGGCCAAGCGGCTGGCCGAGCTGGCCAAGCAGTACACGCTGCCCGTCGTCTCGTACACGATCACCGGCACCTTCGGGCAGCCCGGCGCCATGTGGTCCTCCGGCTACCACACCGGCCTCGACTTCGCCGCCCCCACCGGCACCCTGATCAAGGCCGTCCACGGCGGCACCGTCACCCAGGCCGGCTGGGCCGGTGCCTACGGCTACCGCACCGTCCTCACCCTGGACGACGGCACCGAGCTGTGGTTCTGCCACCAGTCCTCGATCAACGTCTCGGTCGGCCAGAAGGTCGGCACCGGCGAGGTCATCGGCCGCGTCGGCGCCACCGGCAACGTCACCGGACCGCACCTGCACCTGGAGGTCCACCCGAACGGGCAGGCCACCGCCGTCGACCCCGCGCCCTGGCTGCGCGACAAGGGCCTCAACCCCTGACGGAGAACGCGCGGCTCTCCACATCGGCGGCGGAATGCGATCTTCCGTCGCCGGTGTTGATGTGAAGCATGACTTCTCTGCGCACACTGGGCTCGTCCGACCTCGAGGTCTTCCCGCTCTGCCTGGGCGGCAACGTCTTCGGCTGGACCGCCGACGAGCGGACCTCCTTCGCCGTCCTGGACGCGTACACGGCCGCGGGCGGCAACTTCCTCGACACCGCCGACGTCTACAGCGCCTGGGCCGAGGGCCACCGGGGCGGCGAGTCCGAGACGGTGATCGGCAAGTGGGTCGAGGCCCGTGGCAACCGCTCCGACGTCGTCATCGCCACCAAGGTCAGCCAGCACCCGCAGTACCAGGGCCTGTCCGCGGCCAACATCAGGGCCGCGGCGGACGCCTCCCTGGCCCGCCTGGGCACCGATTACATCGACCTCTACTACACCCACTTCGACCAGCCCGAGGTGCCGGTCGAGGAGATCATCGGCGCGCTGGACGAGCTGGTGAAGGCCGGCAAGGTCCGGCAGATCGCCGCGTCCAACATCAGCGCCGAGCGGCTGCAGGAGTCCCTGGACTTCTCCGCCCGCGAGAACCTGGCCCGCTATGTGGCGCTCCAGCCGCACTACAACCTGGTCTCCCGCGACACCTACGAGGGGCCGCTGCAGGACCTCGTCGCCCGCGAGGGCCTGTCCACGGTGCCGTACTTCGCGCTCGCGGCGGGCTTCCTGACCGGCAAGTACCGGCCCGGCACGACGGTGGACAGCGCCCGCGCCGGCGGGGCCGCGAAGCACGCGGAGACCGAGCGGGGCCGGCGGGTCCTCGCCGCCCTGGACGAGATCGCCGCCGCGCACGACGCCCCGCACGCCACCGTCGCCCTGGCCTGGCTGGCCGCCCAGCCGACCGTCACCGCTCCCATCGCCTCGGCCCGCACCCTGGAGCAGCTCCCGCCGCTGCTGGCCGTCGGCGAGCTCCGGCTGACGGACGACGAGCTGAAGAGACTGACGGACGCGTCCGTCTAGGGCCTCTCGCCTGGATCATGCCGGGCTCGCGGGGTCCGGCCTGATCCAAACGAAAGACCCCAGGTCACATCCGGTACGGGTCGTACGCGGGGTGCGGCGCCGCCGGGTGGCCGTACCCGGGACCCGGGCCCTGCGGATACCCGTACCCCGGCCCGTACCCCGGCCCGTGCACCGGCCCCCGCACGTAGGCGTGCCCGTACGGCGCGGGTGCCCACCCCATCGGGACGGGGGCGGGGGCCGCCCTGCGGGCCGCGTACTCCAGGGCCGGGCGGGCGGCCTCCCGGCGCTGCCACAGCTCCGCCAGCAGCTCCCGCTCACGGGCCGCGAAGTCCGCCCCCGCCCGGCCGCGGCGGCCCCGCGCGCGCAGCAGCGCGAGGGCGGTGGCGTACGTCTCGTACCGCGCGACCGCCCGTGCCGTGGGGCGGCCGGCGTGGTGGCGGGCGTAGTCGCGGGCCATCCGGCGGGCGCGCATCGAGCTCAGCGCGAAGGGTTCGGCCGGGCCCAGCCAGCCGGCCAGCACGTACACGGGCAGTTCCGCGCGCACCGTGCGCAGCTCCTGCTGCCGGGTCCAGATCCCGAGCCAGGTCAGCAGCCCGAACACGGGCAGCATGAAGGCGCCGTAGACCGCGAGGAAGCCGTACTGGCCGAAGCCGGCCGAGCCGTTCCACAGGGCGTGCATGCACATCGCGAGGAGGAGTCCGCCGAGCGGGATCAGCATCCGCCGGGCGCGCCCGCGGGACCCGTACACCGCGGCGAGGCCGAAGCCGATGCCGGTGCAGGTGGTGAACAAGGGGTGCGCGAACGGGGACATCACGATGCGCACGAAGAAGGTGGCGGCGGTGACGGAGACGATGCCGTGGCCGCCGGTGACCTGGTCGGTGCCGAAGGCCGTGCCGAGATAGAGGATGTTCTCGGTGAACGCGAACCCGGTGGCGGTGATCCCGGCTATCACCATCCCGTCCACGATCCCGGTGAACTCGCGCCTGCGGAAGAGGAAGACGAGCAGTACGGCTGCGGCCTTGGCGGACTCCTCCACGATCGGGGCGATCACGGTGGCGCCGAGGGTGTTGGCACTCGCCGGGTCCGCGGTGGAGGTGGCTATCCACTTGGTCGCGAAGCTGTTGGCGACGATGGCTATGAGCGCCGCCGCGAACGCGCCCCAGCAGAACGCGAACACCAGGTTCCGCCAGGCGAAGGGCGCCACCCGGTCCAGCCAGCGGAACGCGGTGATCAGCCAGGGCACCGGCAGCACCGCGAGACCGAGCCCCACCAGGAACCCCTCGGTGCCCGTCTCCCTGCGCACCAGCGCCAGGATGACCAGGCCCGACATCGCCAGCAGCGTGATCAGCGCGCCGTACCGCACCCACCGCAGCTGCCACCAGTGCGGGTGGCGCAGCGCCTCGTCACCGGGGTTCGGGGGGTACGTCGGGTGCACGGAACTGATGGCCACGGCATCGACCCTAACGGTGGCGGGACGAGGGGCTGAGCGGTTTACCGGCGGCGGAAGAGAAGATCGTTCACGACATGTCCCTTGTCCAGGCCCTGCCCCTCGAAACGGGTCAGCGGCCGGAACTCGGGCCGGGGCGCGAAACCGCCGTCGGCCTGCGTGTTCTCGAAGCCGGGGTGGGCGCCGAGCACGTCGAGCATCTGCTCGGCGTACGGCTCCCAGTCGGTCGCGCAGTGCACCAGCGCGCCGGGCCGCAGCCGGGTCGCGGCCAGGTCGAGGAACTCGGGCTGGATCAGCCGCCGCTTGTGGTGGCGCTTCTTGGGCCAGGGGTCCGGGAAGTAGACGCGCAGCCCGGCGAGGGCGTCGGGGCGGAGCATCTCGCGCAGCAGGATGATCGCGTCCCCGTTGCCCACCCGGACGTTGTCCAGCGTGTTCTGCTCGGCCAGGTTCAGCAGATTGCCCTGGCCGGGGGTGTGCACATCGACCGCGAGGACATTGGTGCCGGGGTCGGCGGCGGCCATCCGCGCGGTGGCCTCGCCCATGCCGAAGCCGATCTCCAGGACCACGGGACGGTCGTTGCCGAACAGCTCGGCGAGGTCGAGCACCCGCTGTCCGTCGATGTCCAGCCCCCAGGCGGGCCACAGCCGCTGGAGCGCGTCGGCCTGCCCGGTCGTCACCCGGCTGCGGCGCGGCTGGAAGCTGCGGATCCGCCGCTCGAAGTGCGAGCCCGCGGGATCGGCCCGCGGGCCGTCCGGGAAGCGCGGCTCGCCCTTGGCCCGGGTGTGCCGGGGGGCGTCCGGGGCCGGCTCGGACAGTACGTCGGGGGTGTTCAGCGCATCAGACACAGTACGAACGAGTCTACGGGCGCGCCGCGGGGAGGCCCGCGCCACCGGCCGCCGCCAGCATCCGGAGCGCTCGGCTCGCGACCTCCCGGCCGATCGGCAGGGACGCGGTGGCCGCCGGGGACGGCGCGTTCAGCACATGCACCGCGCGGGGTCCCTCCTTGATCAGGAAGTCGTCCACCAGCGAGCCGTCCCGCAGCACCGCCTGCGCCCGCACCCCGGCCGGCGCCGGCACCAGGTCGTCGGCCCGCGCCGCGGGCAGCAGTCTGCGCACCGCCTCCAGGAACGCCCCCTTCGACAGCGAGCGGTGCAGCTCACCCGCGCCGTGGCGCCAGTGCCGCCGCGCTATGGCCCACGATCCCGGCCAGGTCAGGGTGCCGGCCAGCTCCCGGGGCCGTACGACGTTCCAGCCGTAGCCCTCCCGGGCCAGGGCCGGCACCGCGTTGGGGCCGATGTGGACGCCGCCGTCGACGCCCCGGGTCAGATGCACGCCGAGGAACGGGAACGCCGGGTCGGGCACCGGGTACACCAGCCCGCGCACCAGCTCGGGCCGCGCCAGCTCGTAGTACTCCCCGCGGAACGGCACGATCCGCACCCCGGGCTCGTCCCCGGTCAGCCGGGCCAGCGTGTCGCAGTACAGCCCGGCGCAGTTCACCAGCACCCGCCCGCGCACGACGTCCCCGGCCGCGGTGCGCACGGCCACACCCCGTCCGGGGCGCCGGTCCACCCGGACGGCCTCCGCGCCGTAGCGGATGTCGGCGCCGGAGGCGAGGGCGAGCTGCCCGGCGACGCCCGCGTAGTCGCACACGCCGGTGCTGCCGACGTGTATGGCGGCCAGTCCGCGCACCTGTGGCTCGTAGTCGGCGATCTGGGCGGCGCCCAGCTCGCGCACCGGGATTCCGTTCTCCCGGCCGCGCTGGACCAGGGCGTGCAGCCGGGGCAGCTCCGCGCGCTCGGTGGCCACGATCAGCTTGCCGGTGACGGCGTGCTCGATGCCGTACTCGGCGCAGAACTTCACCATCTCGGCCGCGCCCCGCACCGCGTACCGCGCCTTGAGCGAACCCGGGCGGTAGTAGATCCCGCTGTGGATCACCCCGCTGTTGCGCCCGGTCTGGTGGCGCGCCGGGCCCGGCTCCTTCTCCAGCACGGTCACCCGCGTCCCCGGCGCCGCCCTGCCGACCGCGTACGCCGTCGACAGCCCGACGATCCCCCCTCCGACCACGAGCACATCGCAGTCGTACGCCCCGACCGGCACCCGCACCACCTCCCACGTCGATAGTGCACTGCGCCACTGACAGCGCCTTCAAACGCCGGGGTGATCAGAACCGCACCGGGGCCGGGGCGCGGTGCTACGCGGGGGCCCTCAGCAGGGGCCGGGCCCGCTCCCGCAGCTCGACCACGCGCGGCTCGTCGCCGTACGCCTCCAGGCGGTGCAGCAGGTCCCGCACGTACTCCGTGGTCCGCGCCGAGGAGATCCGCCCGGCCACCTCCACCGCCCGCACCCCCTGCTCGCAGGCCGCGTCCAGGTTCCCGGACTCCAGCTCGGCCACCGCGGAGACGACCAGCCGCAGCCCGTGCGAGCGCACGAACTCCTCCGTCGGCTTCGACAGCGCCTGCTCGGTGAACCTGCGCACCTGGCGGGGCAGCTTCAGGTCCCGGTAGCACTCGGCCGCGTCCGCCGCGAAGCGGTCGTAGCCGTAGAACCCGAGCCACGAGGGATCGTTGTCCCCCTCGCGGGAGCGCTCCAGCCAGCTCTCCGCCGCCTTCAGCGCCGCGCCCGCCGCCTGGGCGTCCCCGGCGCGCGCGTGGGCGCGCGCCTCGACCAGCCGGAAGAAGCTCATCGTGCGGGCGGTGGCCAGTCCCCGGTTGCGTTCGAGGGCGGCCTGCGCGAGGTCGACCCCCTCGTCCCCGAAGCCCCGGTAGGTCGCCTGGAGCGACATGGAGGCGAGGACGTATCCGCCGAGCGGCACGTCGGCGGCCGCGCGCGCGAGCCGCAGCGCCTGGATGTAGTACCGCTGCGCCGCCTCCTGCTGGCCGGTGTCGAAGGCCATCCACCCGGCGAGCCGGGTGAGCTCGGCGGAGGCACCGAACAGCGCGCGGCCGACCTCGTCGGAGTACCCGCCGAGCAGCAGCGGCGCCGCCTCGACGCGCAGGCACTCCGGCACCATCGACGAACGCCAGTCGCCGCCCCCGTACTTGGAGTCCCAGCGCCTGGCGTCCTCGGCGGCCTCCCGCAGCTTGCGCACATCGCTGTGGCCGACCCTGACCGGTGCGCCGACGCCATCGGCGGAGCCGTCCTCCCGCGCGACCGAGCTGTCGGCGGGGGTTATCAGCCAGCGTGAGGCGGGCGTCGCGTAGGCGCTCACCGCGAAGGATCCGGCCAGCGACTGCCAGATCCCGCCGGAGCCGGCCCGGCGCCCGGCCAGGTCGAGGCGGTACAGCTCGGTCGCCGACCGCACGGCCTGCGCCACGTCCCTCGGGAAGGCGAGGCCGACCTCGGGCGCGGGGTCCGCGTCCGCCAGGCCGATCTCGTGCAGCGGCACCGGCCGGCCGAGTTTCTGCCCGATGGCGGCCGCGATGAGGTGGGGCGCGGCGCCCTGCGGCACCATGCCCTTCGACACCCAGCGCGCCACGGACGTCTTGTCGTAGCGAAGTGTCAACCCGCGTTGGGCGCCAAGATCGTTGACGCGACGCGCGAGTCCTGCGTTGCTGATTCCCGCGAGGGCGAGAACGGCGCCGAGCTTTTCGTTCGGCCCGCGTTGCTCCCTGGACATGCGCCACCCCTCGACACAGACGGCCGCCGCGCGGGCATAACCGCGCGGCATTCGTAAACCCAGCGTAGTTCGCCGCATCCCAAGCGTTAAGGGGCGTCGTTCCGGATGGCGGGATTGTGGTCCGTACGGGAGTGCGGACCAGTACGCACCGTGCACGGAACGGTCGTCGCGTGCCCCCGCGCGTGTGGCCGTGCGCCCGGCCGTGCGCTCTTCTCCGGCCAATCCGGAGGCGGTTTCCTGGTTCTGCGTGGGTCGGCCCGCTGTACTGGATCCAGCGGGCTGGGGGACACCGCCGCCTTCATCCCCGCGGGTGGCGGACCGGTCCGGGAGGCGGACGCCGCCTCCCGGACCGTGCGTGCGTCCGGGGCGCCGCGATCACCACGAGTCCCTACGGAGCGTGCTCATCTCCCGGGCGCGGTTCGGTATTTGGCTGAAAATCGTCCCGCAGGTGTGCGGGAGATTTCTGCTCCAACCATGCAACTTAGGGGCGCGAAAGGCGTTTTTGGGGGGCGTACCGGGGGCGCATTCGCGTCGCGCCCTGTCTGGTGACACTCGCGCCGACCTTGGACCATGATGGCCGTGCGGCCGCGAACCCCCCTTCCTCCTCCCGCCGTTCCGGGCGGTGTCACCCCACCTCTCCCAGGCGTCCTTCGTGGCAGCATGGGACCGGTTCGATCGGTGCACTGGTTGTCCACAGGCTGTGGAGGCACGATGCGGTGGTTGGTGGGGTGGAGCAGCGCCGCCGCGGGCGCGGCCGGGCTCGGCTCCGCCGGCTCGCTGGGCTACGACGGCGAGACCCTGCACCCGGTCGGCTCCCAGCTCCTGTGGGGCGACCCCGATCCGCTGTGGGCGGTCGGCGACTGGCGCCCGGACGAGGTGCGCGTGGTCAAGGCCGACGAGCAGAACCGGATCGCCGTCCTCGGCATCTGCGGCGCCTCCGACGAGGAGTTGCGGCGCGGCCTGTTCACCGCGCGCGGAGGCGCGCTGCGCCATCTGACGAACTGGCCCGGCAGCTACACCGCCGTCGTCCAGGTCGGCCGCCGCGTCACCGTCTGCGGAGATCTCGCCGGTGCCCGACCGGTCTTCCACACCCCGTGGGCGGGCGGCACGGCGTACGCCACCGCCGCGCTGCCGCTCGCCGACCTCATCGAGGCCAACCTCGACTTCGGCCATCTGGCCGCCCTGCTCGCCGCCCCGGACGTCCCGGCCGCGTTGCGCGACACCACCCCCTATGAAGGGGTACGGCGCATTCCGCCGGGGCACGCGCTGGTGCTGCGCGCGGGGGCGCGGGAGATCGCCGGGTACGACCCGGTCTCCTCGCTCGCCGTGTCCGCGCCCTCCGCCGACCCCGACCGCGCGGTGGACGCCGTACGCGACGCCCTGGTGGAGGCGGTGCGCACCCGGCTGGCGGCGCCGCGGCACGTGCCCGACCTCGATCCGGGACCGGTGCCCGGGATGGGGCCCGCCGAGCGGCGCGCCCGGCGCGGGATGCCGGTGCCCGGGATCGGCGCCGACCTGTCCGGCGGCCCGGCCTCCGCGACCCTCGCGCTGCTCGCCGCCGGGCTGCCCGGCCGGCCCGGCACCCTCCTCGGCCACGGCACCGGCGAACGCCTGCTCGCCGTCACCTTCAACGACCTCGCCGTCGGCGGCCGCGAGGCCGAGGTGGAGCGGGCGGGGGCGCTCGCGGCCGACCCGCGGCTGCACCACGTGGTGGTGACCGGCGGCGAGGAGGCCCTGCCCTACGCCGACCTCGACGGCCCCCTCACCGACGAGCCCGGACCCTCGCTGATCACGGCGGGGCGCCACCGGGCGCGGCTGGCCGCGGGCAGCGCGGACCACTTCACCGGGCACGGCGCGCGCCAGGTCCTGGACGCGCACCCCGCCCGGCTCGCCGACCTGCTGATGGACCGCAGGCGCCGCCATCTGGTCCGGCCGGTCGCCGCCCTCGCCCGCGCGGACGGCTCGGTCCTCGTCCCGGGGCGGGTGTACGGCGCCGCCCGGCGGCTCGCGCGCACGCCGTACCGGGCGGGCCTGGAGGAGCTGGCGGAGCGGCTCATGCGGCGGCGGTTCGAGGAGCCGAAGGGGGCGGTCGGGGCCTCGCTCGCGGCGCTGGCCTGGGCCGCGCCGGGTCCGGCCGCCCGGTGGCTCACGGGGGAGGCACTGGCTGAAGTATCGGTTCTGCTCGGGGTCGAGGGGGATCGGTCGGGTACGGGCGTCCAGCGGCCCGGCGACCACCGGGCACGGGCGGCACTGGCCCGGTACGCCGCGGATCTGCGGGTGCTGGAGCAGTCCGCGGAGGTCCGTTCGCAGCGGCTGCACGCGCCCTTCCTCGACAACCAGGTGGTCCGCGCGTGCCGAGAGCTGCCGGAGGCGCTGCGGGTGCGGCCCGGTGCGCGGGCCGAGATCCTGCGCACGGTCCTGGAGGGCACCGGCATCACCGACCTGCCGCCCGGCTGGGGCACCCCGTCGCACGCGTCCTCGGCCGCCGCCGCGCGGGCGGGCCTGCGGCTGTCCGCCGAGCCCCTGCTCGACCTCTTCTCCCGCCCGCTGCTCGCGGACGCGGGGCTGGTGGACGGGGGCGTGGTCCGCGAGGCCCTGCGCGCGGTGGCCTCCGGCGGGTCGACGGTGGACGGCCTGGCCGACCTGGTCTCCCTGGAGCTGTGGCTCCATCGGCTGCTCTCCCGCCGGGGGACGTGCTGGACGGGGACGCCCGCGCGGGCGCGGGCGGTGCCGGCCGGGATCCAGCGGCGCCGGGACGCGCTGGCCTCCGGCGCCTGACGCCTCCGGCGCGAGCGGGGCGACGGCGGTGGTGTCACGTCCGCGGCCCGGTGGCGGGCCCCGCCGGCCAGGCACCGGTGCCCGCCCCGCCCCCGCCCGCAAACCCTTCGTGCGGAACCGGGGGCACCGGCGACAATGACCCGGTGCGGTACAGAATTCTCGGCATCACCCAGGCGGCGGACCCCCACGGCACCCCGCACCCGCTCACCGCCCCCCGCCTCCGCACCCTCCTCGCCGCGCTCGCCCTGCGCCCCGGCCGCACCGCCGGCCCCGACACCCTCGTCCAGGAGATCTGGGCCGACGCTCCGCCCCAGGACGCCCCCGCCGCCCTCCAGGCGCTCGTCGGCCGCCTCCGCCGCACCCTCGGCAAGGAGGCCGTCACCTCCACCCCCGGCGGGTACCGCCTCGAAGCGGCCGAGGACGACGTCGACCTGTACGTCTTCGAACGGCTCACCCGCACCGGCACCGAGGCCCTCGCCGGCGGCGACCCCGCCACCGCCCACCGCGCCCTGACCACCGCCCTCGCCCTCTGGTACGGCCCCGCCCTCGCCGACCTCCCCGACCGCACCGCCGCCACCCGCCCAGAGGCCCTGCGCCTGGAGGCGACCCGCGCCCGCGCGGCGGCCGCGCTCGCCCTCGGCCGCGCCCGGGACCTCGTACCGGAGCTGCGAGAACTGACCGCGGCCCACCCGTACGACGAACCGCTGCACGCCCTCCTCATCCGCGCTCTCGCCGACACCGGCCGCCCCGCCGACGCCCTCGCGGCCTACGAGTCCGCCCGGCGCACCCTGGCCGACACCCTCGGCACCGATCCCGGCCCGGAACTGTGCTCCCTGTACGCCGAGTTGCTGGCGCGGGAACCCCGTCCCGCCCCACCGCTCCCGGCCCGCCGGGGCAATCTGCGCCCCCGCCTCACCTCCTTCGTCGGCCGGGAGGGCGAACTCGAAGCCGTACGGGCGGACCTGAGGCGTTCGCGTCTCGTCACCCTCACCGGACCCGGCGGCTCGGGGAAGACCCGGCTCGCCGAGGAGGCCGCCGCCGCCCTCGCCCCGGCCTGGCTGGCCGAACTGGCCCCGCTGGACCAGCCGGACGCGGTGCCCGGCGCCGTGGTCAGCGCCCTCGGCCTGCGCGAGACCGTGCTCCTGAACCCCGAGCTGATCCCCCAGCAGTCCGATCCCACGGCCCTGTTGATCGAGTACTGCGCCCCGCGCGCCGAACTCGTCGTCCTCGACAACTGCGAGCACGTCATCGACGCGGCCGCCGCTCTCGCCGAGACCCTCCTCACCCACTGCCCGCACCTCACCGTCCTCGCCACCAGCCGCGAACCCCTGGGCGTGCCCGGTGAGTCCGTGCGCCCGGTCGAACCCCTCGTCCCGGAGCAGGCGCACCGCCTGTTCGCCGAACGCGCCAAGGCCGTACGCCCCGACGCCGACGTGGTGCTCGGCGACACCGCCGCCGTGGCGGAGATCTGCCGCCGGCTGGACGGACTGCCGCTCGCCATCGAACTGGCCGCGGCCCGGCTGCGGCTGCTGACCCCGCGCCAGATCGCCGACCGCCTCGACGACCGCTTCCGCCTGCTCACCTCGGGCAGCCGCACGGTGCTGCCCCGCCAGCAGACCCTGCGCGCGGTGGTCGACTGGTCCTGGGACCTGCTGGACGAGCGGGAACGCACGGTGCTGCGCGAGGTCTCCGTCTTCGCCGGCGGCTGGGACCTCGCCGCGGCCGAGGCCGTGTGCACCGGGCCGGCGGCGGACCTGATCGGAGCACTGGTCGACAAGTCCCTCGTCGTCGCCGCACCCGGCGGCGCCGACGGCATGCGCTACCGCCTGCTGGAGACCATCCACGAGTACGCGGCCGAGCGTGCCGCCGAGGCCCCCGGGCAGCGTGCCGCCGCGGAGCTCCGCCACCGTGCCTGGGCGCGCGCTCTGGTCGAGGAGGCCGATCCGCTGCTGCGCTCGGCCGGTCAACTCCACTGGATCTCCCGCCTGGAGAGCGACCTGGACAACATCCGCGCCGCCCTCGACCGCGCGGTGCGCGCCGGCCAGGAGGCGGAGGCGGGCGCGCTGGTACGGGCCATGTGCTGGTTCTGGTGGCTGCGCAACTACCGCCAGGAGGGGGTGACCCGGGTGCGCCAGGTACTCCGCCTCGGTGCCGCCCGCGGCGCCGGCGCCGCGGACGACCCGGCGGCCCTCATGGCCCGCGCGGAGTCGGCCGACCACGTGGCCGCACTGCTCGCCGACCCCGACGCCGAGGCCGCCCACCCGTTGCGCGAACTGCGCATGGACCTGCGGCTGTTCGAGCTGTTCCTGACGGCGGGCGGCAGCATGGACCAGATGGCCACCGACGACCGCGCCCCGCGCTACCTCACCCTCGTCCGGGCCGCGTACGAGCCGGGCGGGCCGGTGGCCGCCCGGCTCCCCGGTGTCATCTGGCCGATGACCGCCTACTACCTCGGCGGCCCGGAGGACGCCGTCCGGGACATGGCCCCAGTGGTCGACAACTGCCGTGCGTACGGCGGTGACTGGGAACTCGGCGCCGCGCTGATGTTCCGTGCCCATGTGCGGGTCGACTCGCCCGGCAGGCTGCGCGGGGTGGACGAGGACCTGGCCGAACTGCGGTTGCTCAGCCGCCAGGTCGGGGACCGCTGGATGCGGGCGCAGGTGAGCAGCGCGGCCGGCGAGGCGCACATGGCGCGCGGCCGGCTCAGCGAGGCGCGCGGCGAGTACGAGGAGGCGTTGCGGCTCGCCTACGAGGTGGGCGCGTACGCGGAGTCGCCGTTCCTGCTGGCCCGTCTCGCCGACATCTCCTTCCGCGTCGGCGACCGGGACGCCGCGTGCGCGGCCCTGGACGAGGCGGACGCCGCCGCGGACCGGTACGCGGTCTCCGAGTCCCGCGCCTTCGTGCTGCTGATGCGGTCCTGGATCGCCCTGTACGACGGCCGGTCCGCCGAGGCCCGGACGTGCTTCGAGGCGATCCGCGAGGCGGCGGCACCCGAGACGTTCCCACCGCAGTTCGTGGCCGGGCTGCGGACCGTCGAGGCGCTGCTGGTGGCCGTCGAGTCGGGCCCCGGACGGGGCCTGCCGATCCTGGCCGAGGCGCTGGAGGAGGCCGTCGCCCTGGGCTGCGCCGAGTCGGTCACCGGCGGCATGGTGGCCGCCGCGGCCGGTCTGCTCGCCCGGCTCGGGGACCTGCCCGGCGCGGTGCGGCTGTACGCGGCCGCCGACCGCTGGCGCGACGGCTGCCCGCACGGCGAACCGGAGCGCACCGAGGCCGCCCGGGTCCGCGCCGACGCCCGCGCGGCCCTGCCCGCCGACCGGTACGCGGCCGAACAGGCCCGGGGCGCGGGCTACGACGAGGCCGGCGTCCTGCGCGAGCTGCGCCGGGCCACCGCCGGATGAGCCGGGCTACCGGCAGGTGAACCGGGACTCCGCCCAGTCCGCCGGCACCGTGCGGTCGAAGGCGCCGCCGTGCGGGCGCACGACGAGCCGGACGGTCCTGCGCCCGGTGAGGTCCACATGGACGGGGACGGCCCGCTCGTGCCCCCTGACCAGCCCCGAGTGCCACAACGGGACCCCGTCCCCGTAGACGGCGAAGCTCACCCTGCCGAGGCCGAGGGTCATGTCGTCGACGCCGGCCATCGCGTCGTACGCGGTGCACTGCCGGTTGAGCTCGACGGTCACGGAGGACTCGCCGCGCACGGTGGCGCCCCGCGCGTACCGCGTGCCGGCGACGTCGAGGCCGTAGCGCTGCCACACCCAGCTGCTCGCGCCGAGCTCGATCTCGGGCCGGGTGCCGTCGCCGCTCACGTCGTAGCGCAGTCCGCCGAGCTGGTAGACGGCTGGGGGCGGCGGGGGAGGGGG
>NZ_LBDA02000082.1 GCF_000980885.2 Streptomyces malaysiense
ACATCACGAGTTCAACCTCAGTAACCAGCCGATGACATCCACTCAGACGGACAACTGACAACCCACAAACACCGTCAGAGCCATCCTTGCGAAAACCATTGGTGCCCGGCTCGCTCCGCTGATGAACTGACGTCCTGCCGTGAGTCTGCCGCGTGACGGAGGTAGTAGTTGTGACGGGTTATAACGCGCTTGCCGAGGTGTACGAGTGGCTCATCTCGGATGCAAAGCTGGCTCCAGCCGAGTTCGCTGCGTCGTTCGATGACGTCCTCAATCTCCTGCCGTCGAACGCTCACGTCCTCGACTGTTCGTGCGGAACCGGACAGTTGGCGGTTGGCCTCGCCGGTCGTGGCATGCAGGTTGTCGCAACTGACGCCAGCGAAACGATGGTTCGTCGGACTGCAGAGTTGTCTGAGGAGTTCGGGGCATCCGTCCGGGCCGTACGGGCGAACTGGGAAGAGTTGCCCGACCATTTCCAGGACAACACGTTCGACATGGTGTTCTGCGTTGGCAACTCGCTGCACCATGCCGTGGGCGCGAGAGGCAGGGTTGCTGCTCTGGAGTCGATGTCACGGCTTCTGCGTCCCGGCGGGCGCTTGGTACTCACCTCCCGTACTTGGGAACTCGTGAGGGCCAGAGGCTCCCGGCTGGACATCAGTGGCCGACTCGTCCGCCGGAACGGTCGCGATGCCATCGTGGTCTACCGCTGGGAGATTGCGCCGCATTGGGAGGAGGAGCACCACATCGAGATTGCGATCGCGCAAGTTGATACGACCGGGTTGGTTCATGTCCGCTCGGAACTGCTGTCCTGCTGGCCCTACCGGTACGAGGAACTCGAAGTCGAGCTGCACCGGGTCGGACTCCAGACGGAACCGAGCACGTTCGATCTGGAGGCCGAGAACTACATGGTGGTCGCGAGCAAGGTATAAACACCGGACTCTCAGTCCCTGCCCGGACCGCGCGGTTGCTCGCAGGACGCTTGCGCCCTCTCACCGGTGCGGTTTCACCACGTACTCGCTCACCAGGGCACCCATCCAGCCGGTGTAGACGTCGACTGGCGCCACCTGCCAGATGCCGGACGAAGCCCCCGGAAGTGGTTCCGAGGGCTGACTTTGTTTGCTAGAGCAGTGCGCGGAACGGGTTCTCTTCGAGCGGTTCGGGCCGCTCGGCCACGGAAACCGGTGGGCGAACCGACCACTTCGGTTCCGGCGCAGGCTCCGGGGCACGGTTCGGCTCCGGACGGTAGGCGTCCAGGCGGACCACGGTGGGCCGCTGCGCCTCCCGATCTGCTGCGGCCAGCATGGGGGCGGAAGAATGGGAAACCGGTTTTGGCTCGGACTCGGAATCGTCACCGCGGAGTGTGAAAACGGTGGCCGGCCGACCCGTCTTGCCCGACCGTTCTACGGTCACCACAACTTCCGGAAGTGCTCGGACCTCAGCGGCCGTCGCTCCCACGTACGGGAGCACCTGCGAGGACGTGGCCGATCCTCCATGAAGTTCGATCCTGGCCCGGACCTTCTCAGCAAGGCTGAGCGGCTGACGCTTCCCCTTCGGAGACTCGCCCCCGGCGATCTCTTCCACCGAGTCCATGGTGTACGTGACAAGTGACGCCGCCGCTTCCAGGTCGGTCGCCGTGATCTGCGACCGCAGATCGAAGAGCGCGAACAGTGCTGCGATGCGGCGTACCTGTTCGTTGCAGCGGGCAGCGAACGCCTTCAACCCCTCGGACTCACGGGCCTTTGTGAGCAGGTCCCGCCGGATGATGTCGGCTACCTCGTACGCATCCTCGGAGAGAGTGACCAGACCGGCCCGCTGACTGTGCCGCACTGCGCGGGCCATCGCTTCCCCAGCTTCCGGGGCAGGGCCGTTGCGTGCTCGCGAGTTGGGCGGTTGATTCGCTGATGGGCCGTCATGTCGGTTGTAGGTAGGTCCGGATGCGGCTGCAGGCACGGTCTGCGTGATCATGTGAGTGTCGAAGTCCCATGATCACAAGTGAAGACCGTGCCTGCCCTCTTATCTTCTCCCATGCCGCCGGGGCTGGATCAACTGGCCCGCACCGATATGCCGCAACCGTTGCC
>NZ_LBDA02000083.1 GCF_000980885.2 Streptomyces malaysiense
GGGTGACGGGCGAGGGTGAGGGGGGCCGGTGCGGAGCGCCGTCGGGTAGGGCGGTGGTGGGTGACGGGTGGGCGGGTAAGGTCTGCGCTCGTGAGTGGTAGTTCCGCAAGCCTTCAGCCCCCAGCCGACGCGGTGAAACCGGTACGGCACCCCGACGCGCCCGCACCCGGGGACCTTCTCGGCGCCCACTACGAACACTGTTTCGGCTGCGGCCCCGGGCAGTCGCACGGACTGCACCTGGAGGCACGGGCCGGCGAGGGCGTCACCCTGACCGCCGAGTTCACCGTCCAGCCCGCCCACCAGGGTGCTCCCGGCCTCGCCCACGGCGGGGTGCTGGCCACCGCCCTGGACGAGACCCTGGGCTCACTGAACTGGCTGCTGCGGACCGTCGCCGTGACCGGGCGGCTGGAGACCGACTACGTGCGGCCCGTCCCCGTCGGCACCACGCTCCATCTCGCGGCCGAGGTCACGGCCGTCGCCGGCCGGAAGATCTACTCCCGTGCCGTCGGCCGCCTCGACGGCCCCGACGGACCGGTCGCCGTCCGCGCCGACGCCCTCTTCGTCGAGGTGAAGGTCGACCACTTCATCGACCACGGCCGCCCGGAGGAGATCCGGGCGGCGATGGACGACCCCGACCAGGTCCGCCGGGCCCGTGCCTTCGAGGTGAACCCGTGAGTCCGCAGGAGTCCGCGGGCCCCGGCGGCCGTCCCCCGCTGGACGTGCGGATCCTGGACGTGCGGATCCGGCGCGTGGATCCGGACGTACCGCTTCCGGCGTACGAGCATCCCGGTGACGCCGGCGCCGATCTGCGCACCACCGAGGCGTGCGAGCTGGCCCCCGGTGAGCGGGCCGTTCTGCCCACGGGGGTGTCGATCGCCCTCCCGGAGGGGTACGCGGCCTTCGTGCACCCACGTTCCGGTCTCGCGGCCCGCTGCGGTGTCGCCCTGGTGAATGCTCCAGGGACGGTTGATGCCGGGTACCGTGGGGAGATCAAGGTGATCGTGGTGAATCTCGACCCGCGCGAGAGCGTGCGGTTCGAGCGTTTCGACCGGATTGCCCAACTGGTCGTCCAGCAGGTCGAGAGGGTCCGCTTCCGGGAGGTCGCGGAGCTTCCCGGCTCGGCGCGGGCCGAAGGGGGCTTCGGGTCCACCGGTGGCCATGCCGCGGTGGGCGACGAGAGCGGCACAAGCGGTCGGTCCGCCGAGGGCGGTCCGACGGGTGGGAATCGATACGCTTCGGTCGTATCCGACCGGGAAGGACAGTGACGTGTTCGGACGTCGCAACAAGAAGGGTGCCGCCGAGGACGCGGCCGGCGAGGCCGAGCAGGTCGTCGACAGCGTCGACACCGAGGCGGACGAGGAAGCGGAGGCCGAGCGCGAGCGCGTCCGGCTGGAGCCCGGCCCGCGGCCCGAGGGCCCGTGGGACAGCACCGAGGTGAGCGACCCGGCCGAGGGCCGCGTGGACCTCGGCGGTCTGTTCGTGCCGGGTGTGGACGGCATGGAGCTGCGGGTCGAGGTCGCGGGTGACGCGATCGTGGCCGCCACTGTCGTCCTGAACGACAGCGCCGTCCAGCTCCAGGCCTTCGCCGCGCCCAAGCGCGAGGGTATCTGGGGCGAGGTCCGCGAGGAGATCGGGGCCGGGATCACCCAGCAGGGCGGCATCGTCGACGAGGTCGAGGGTCCGCTCGGCTGGGAGCTGCGGGCCCAGGTGCCGGTGCAGCTGCCGGACGGCACGGGCGGCTTCCAGGTGGTGCGGTTCGTCGGTGTCGACGGTCCCCGCTGGTTCCTGCGCGGTGTGATCTCCGGGCAGGGCGCGGTGCAGCCGCAGGCCGCCGGGCTGCTGGAGCAGATCTTCCGGGACACGGTCGTGGTCCGCGGCGAGGGCCCGATGGCGCCCCGCGACCCGATCGTGCTCAAGCTGCCGAACGACGCCCAGATGGTTCCCGAGGGGGTCCAGCAGGAGGAGGGTTCGCGGTTCTCCGGGGGCATGGGACAGCTTCAGCGGGGTCCGGAGATCACGGAAGTCCGCTGACCGTCCGCTGACGTATCCGCAGACGGGCCGCGCCTTCGTGGGGAGCGGCCCGTTTTCGCGCCCGCGCACGGGATGCGGGCCCCGCCGCCATCAGGGTTCCGTCAAAGTGCTCTCGTACGCCCGCCCTCATCCGGTTTGTCCCCGTCGTTGGCCGTAAGGTCGACGCTGCGTAGGCAGGGGCGAGCGGAAGACAATGGAGCCATGGCACGCGGGAAGCTGCGGATCTATCTCGGGGCGGCGCCGGGCGTCGGGAAGACGTACGCGATGCTCGCCGAGGCCCACCGGCGTGTCGAGCGCGGTACGGACTGCGTCGTGGCGTTCGTGGAGCACCATGGGCGGCCGCGTACCGAGGTGATGCTGCAGGGCCTCGAACAGGTGCCCCGCAAGGAACTGGAGTACCGCGGGGGTGTCTTCGGGGAGATGGACGTCGACGCCGTGCTGCGCAGGGCACCCGCCGTCGCCCTGGTGGACGAACTCGCCCACACCAACATCCCCGGCTCGCGCAACGCCAAGCGCTGGCAGGACGTCGGGGAACTGCTCGCCGCCGGGATCGACGTCATCTCGACCGTCAATATCCAGCACCTGGAATCACTCGGCGACGTGGTCGAGTCCATCACCGGGGTACGCCAGCGCGAGACCGTCCCCGACGAGGTGGTACGGCGGGCCGGCCAGATCGAGCTGGTCGACATGTCCCCGGAGGCGCTGCGCCGCCGGATGGCACACGGGAACATCTACCAGCCCGACAAGGTCGACGCGGCGCTGTCCAACTACTTCCGCCCCGGCAACCTCACCGCCCTGCGTGAACTGGCGCTGCTGTGGGTCGCCGACCGGGTGGACGAGTACCTGAACCAGTACCGCAGCGAGCACCGGGTCTCGAAGATCTGGGGTTCGCGGGAGCGGATCGTGGTCGGGCTGACCGGCGGGCCCGAGGGCCGTACGCTCATCCGCCGCGCCGCCCGGCTCGCCGAGAAGGGCGCCGGTGGCGAGGTGCTCGCCGTCTACATCGCCCGCAGCGACGGGCTGACCGCCGCCTCCCCGAAGGAACTCGCCGTCCAGCGCACCCTCGTGGAGGACCTCGGCGGCACCTTCCACCACGTGGTCGGCGACGACATCCCGGCCGCGCTCCTGGACTTCGCACGTGGCGTCAACGCCACGCAGATCGTGCTCGGCTCCTCACGCCGCAAGGCATGGCAGTACGTCTTCGGACCCGGCGTCGGCGCCACCGTCGCCCGGGAGTCCGGCCCCGACCTCGACGTCCACATCGTCACCCACGAGGAGGTCGCCAAGGGCCGCGGGCTGCCCGTGGCGCGCGGTGCCCGGCTCGGCCGTACGCGGATCATCTCGGGCTGGGCCATGGGGATCGCGGGCCCCGCCGTGCTGGCGCTGCTGCTGAACATCGTCGACATCGGCCTCGCCAACGACATGCTGCTGTTCCTGGCCGTCACGGTCGCGGCGGCCCTGCTCGGCGGTCTGCTGCCCGCCCTCGCCTCGGTGGCGTTCGGCTCTTTGCTGCTGAACTACTTCTACACACCGCCGCTGCACCGCTGGACCATCGCCGACCCGAACAACATCGTCGCCATAGTGATCTTCTTCGGCGTCGCCGTGTCGGTCGCCTCCGTGGTGGACCTCGCCGCCCGCCGCACCCATCAGGCGGCCCGGCTGCGAGCCGAGTCCGAGATCCTGTCCTTCCTCGCCGGAAATGTGCTGCGCGGCGAGACCAGCCTGGAGGAGCTGCTGGAGCGGCTCCGGGAGACCTTCGCGATGGAGTCGGCGGCCCTGCTGGAGCGGCAGAGCGACGTCGAACCGTGGACCTGCGCCGGCCGGGCCGGTTTCGGGCCCGGCCTGGAGCGGCCCGAGGACGCCGACGTCGACATGCCCGTCGGCGACCACATGGCGCTCGCCCTGACCGGGCGGGTGCTGCCCGCCGAGGACCGCAGGGTGCTCGCCGCCTTCGGCGCCCAGGCGGCCGTCGTCCTCGACCGCAGGCGCCTCCAGGAGGAGGCCGACCGCGCCCGGACGCTCGCCGAGGGCAACCGCATCCGCACCGCCCTGCTGGCCGCCGTCAGCCACGACCTGCGCACCCCGCTGGCCGGGATCAAGGCCGCCGTCTCCTCGCTGCGCTCCGCCGACGTCGACTGGTCCGAGGAGGACCGCGCCGAGTTGCTGGAGGGCATCGAGGAGGGCGCCGACCGGCTCGACCACCTCGTCGGCAACCTCCTGGACATGTCCCGCCTGCAGACCGGAACGGTCACCCCGCTGATGCGCGAGATCGACGTGGACGAGGTCGTGCCGATGGCGCTGGGCGGCGTTCCGGAGGACAGCATCGACCTGGACGTGCCCGAGACCCTGCCGATGATCCTGGCCGACCCCGGGCTGCTGGAGCGCTCGGTGGCCAACCTCGTGGAGAACGCCGTCAAGTACAGCCCGCACGGCCGCCGCGTCCTGGTCTCCGCCAGCGCCCTCGCCGACCGGGTGGAGGTCCGCGTGGTGGACCGCGGCCCCGGTGTGCCGGACGCGGCGAAGGACCGTATCTTCGAACCCTTCCAGCGCTACGGCGACGCCCCGCGCGGCGCGGGCGTCGGACTCGGCCTCGCGGTCGCCCGGGGCTTCGCCGAGGCCATGGGCGGCACCCTGACCGCGGAGGACACCCCGGGCGGCGGCCTCACCATGGTCCTGAGCCTGCGCGGCAACCAGGGGCGGCAGCCGGCCACGGAGTCCCCCGAAACGGCGTCCACCCCCGCCCCGGCCCACGGTGGGCCGGGCAGCGCGGAACCAGAAAGGCAGACCCTATGCTGAGCCCGAGCGGGGACCGGACCCCCACGCGGGTCCTCGTGGTCGACGACGAGCCGCAGATCGTGCGTGCCCTCGTGATCAACCTCAAGGCACGCAAGTACGACGTCGACGCGGCCGCCGACGGCAGGACCGCCCTCGATCTCGCCGCCTCCCGCCACCCCGACGTGGTCGTCCTCGACCTGGGTCTGCCCGACATGGACGGCGTCGAGGTGATCAGGGGCCTGCGCGGCTGGACCCGGGTGCCGATCCTGGTGCTGTCCGCGCGCCACTCCTCCGACGAGAAGGTCGAGGCCCTGGACGCGGGGGCCGACGACTACGTCACCAAGCCCTTCGGCATGGACGAACTGCTGGCCCGGCTGCGCGCCGCCGTGCGCCGCGCCGAGCCGGTCGGCGCCGGCGAGGACGACGTCACCACGGTGGAGACCGAGGGTTTCGCCGTCGACCTGGCCGCCAAGAAGGTCCACCGCGGCGGACGCGACGTCCGGCTCACCCCCACGGAATGGCACCTCCTGGAGGTGCTGGTCCGCAACACCGGCCGCCTGGTCAGCCAGAAACAGCTCCTCCAGGAGGTGTGGGGGCCGTCCTACGGGACGGAGACGAACTACCTGCGCGTCTACATGGCCCAGTTGCGCCGCAAGCTGGAGGCCGACCCCTCGCACCCGAAGCACTTCATCACGGAGCCCGGGATGGGGTACCGGTTCGAGAAGTGAGGAGGCGCGTACCGGGCGAGTGTGAGCGGGGATACGGCGCTGTCGGCGGGCCCCGGTACGCTTCAGATATGAGTGCTGTTCCTCGTCCAGAAAAGCCGGCCGGCCGGTTCCGGCGCATGCTCGACCGGCTCTCCACGTCTCAGGAGGACCTGGAGTCCGAGGAGCTGCGCGAGGACGCCGAGACATCGGGTTGTACGAAGATCGGCGACTGCCAGGACCGGCAGATCGTCACGGTAACTGGTACCTTGCGCACGGTCACCCTGCGTCCGCGCGCCGGAGTCCCGGCCCTGGAGGCCGAGCTGTTCGACGGCTCGGCGGCGCTGGACGTGGTGTGGCTCGGCAGGCGTTCCATCGTGGGCATAGAACCGGGGCGCAAGCTGATCGCATCGGGACGGATCTCGCTGAGCCGAGGCCGCCGGGTGCTGTTCAACCCGAAGTACGAACTGCGACCCCTCGGACGGGAGTAGCCGGTGACGTCCCTCGACAAGCCGACCGAAGACACCGACCAGACCCCGCCCGGCGAGCCCGGCGAAGGCGACGCCCGTGCGGTGACGGAGGCGGCGCTGTTCGAGGCCTTCGGCGGCGTCCGCGGCATGGTCGAGACGGTCGTGCCGGGCCTGCTGTTCGTCGCGATCTTCACGGTCGACAAGGACCTGCACCTCTCCGCGATCGCCGCGCTGGCGGTCTCCCTGGTGCTGGTCGTGGTCCGGCTCGCCATGAAGGACACCGTCAAGCACGCCTTCAGCGGTGTGTTCGGCGTGGTCTTCGGCGTGGTGTTCGCCATGTTCACCGGCAATGCCAAGGACTTCTACCTCCCGGGCATGCTCTACACGCTGGGCCTGGCGCTCGCCTACATCGTCACCACCCTCCTCGGGGTCCCGCTGATCGGTGTCGTGCTGGGCCCGGTCTTCAAGGAGAACCTCTCCTGGCGCACCCGTAACCCCGGCCGCAAGAAGGCCTACGCGAAGTCGAGTTGGGCCTGGGGCCTGATCCTGCTCGCCAAGTGCGCGATCCTCTTCCCGCTGTACTGGTGGTCCGACACCACCCGGCTCGGCTGGGTCCTGGTCGCCCTGAAGATCCCGCCCTTCCTGCTCGCCGTCTGGCTCACCTGGGTCTTCCTCGCCAAGGCGCCCGCGCCGATCGACGTCTTCGCGGAGATGGAGGCCGAGGAGCGGGCCGAGAAGGCGGAGGAGGAGCGCAAGGCCGCGCTCGCCGCGGAGAGCGGCGAGCCCGAGCCCACGCCGGGCCGCCATCGCAGGCGGACGTGAGCGCCGTACCGTAGACGGCCACTGAGACGCGGAAGGGCGCCCTTGGTGACAAGGGCGCCCTTCCGCGTCTCAGGGCCCGCAGGCCCGTCCGCTCCGGCCCGTCAGGCCTCTTCCCGCTTGCGCACCGACAGCAGCTCCTCCAGCTGCTCCTCCCGGGCCTGCGCCGCCACGAACAGCAGTTCGTCGCCCGCCTCCAGGGAGTCCTCCCGGGACGGCGTCAGCACCCTGGTGCCCCGGATGATGGTCACCAGCGAGGTGTCCTCGGGCCAGTGCACGTCCCCGACCTGGGTGCCGGCCAGCGCCGACTCCTCGGGCAGCGTGAGCTCCACCAGGTTGGCGTCGCCGTGGCTGAAGCGCAGCAGCCGTACCAGGTCGCCGACGCTCACCGCCTCCTCGACCAGGGCGGACATCAGACGCGGGGTGGACACGGCCACGTCCACGCCCCACGCCTCGTTGAACAGCCACTCGTTCTTGGGGTTGTTGACGCGGGCGACGACACGCGGGACGCCGTACTCCGTCTTGGCGAGCAGCGAGACCACCAGGTTGACCTTGTCGTCACCCGTGGCGGCGATCACCACGTTGCAGCGCTGGAGCGCCGCCTCGTCCAGGGACGTGATCTCGCAGGCGTCGGCCAGCAGCCACTCCGCCTGCGGCACCCGCTCCACCGAGATGGCGGTCGGGGCCTTGTCGATGAGCAGGACCTCGTGGCCGTTCTCCAGCAGCTCGCCCGCGATCGAGCGGCCGACGGCGCCGGCTCCGGCAATGGCGACCCTCATCAGTGACCGCCCTCCTCTTCCGGACCCCCGGCGAACGCGGCCTCGACCGTGTCCACGTCGTCCGCCCGCATCATCACGTGCACGAGGTCGCCCTCCTGGAGGACCGTCTGGGAGGTGGGCAGGATCGCCTCGCCCAGCCGGGTCAGGAACGCCACCCGGACGCCCGTGTCCTCCTGCATCCTGCTGATCTTGTGACCGACCCACTTCGAGGAGGCGTGCACCTCGGCGAGCTGCACGCCGCCGGTGGGGTCGCGCCACAGCGGCTCGGCCCCGGAGGGCAGCAGCCGGCGCAGCATCTGGTCGGCGGTCCAGCGGACCGTGGCCACGGTCGGGATACCGAGGCGCTGGTAGACCTCGGCGCGCCGAGGGTCGTAGATACGGGCGGCCACGTTCTCCACGCCGAACATCTCGCGCGCGACCCGCGCGGAGATGATGTTGGAGTTGTCGCCGCTGGAGACGGCCGCGAAGGCGCCCGCCTCCTCGATCCCCGCCTCGCGCAGGGTGTCCTGGTCGAAGCCGACTCCGGTGACCCGGCGGCCTCCGAATCCCGGTCCCAGCCGACGGAAGGCGGTCGGGTCCTGGTCGATCACGGCGACCGTGTGCCCCTGTTGCTCCAGGGTCTGGGCGAGAGCGGAGCCTACTCGCCCGCAGCCCATGATGACGATGTGCACGACCGTCCTTCCGATGTCAAGAGTCGTTGGCTTGGCCTTAACAGGTTCTCAGACCGCCGCCCAAGCTACACACGCATCACCCTCACCGGGCACCCCCGGTGTCCCGTACGGCGCGCGCACCGGGCTCGTACGGTCTCACAGAGTCTCCTCCGCTCGTTTGCGAGTGATGCTGCGCACGGTCAGGATTCCGAGGCGGGCCGGAGCGAGCACCGTCCCGATCAGCTCAGCGGTCGGCCGCATGGGGCCTCCACGGGGCGGCGACAGCGGGGGTTTGCCGTCCAGGCACGACCCGAGCCCGCGCCACGGAATCCGCACATCACACCGCCACCGGGTCCACCCTTGGGAAAGATATTGCGGACGGGGTGGGCGGCTGCCAGTTCGAAGGCTTACGATCCTCTCTCGTGTCCAAACTGACCGACGTGCCCAAACGGATCCTGATCGGGCGCGCACTGCGCAGTGACCGGCTGGGGGAGACCCTCCTGCCGAAGCGCATCGCACTCCCCGTCTTCGCCTCCGACCCGCTGTCCTCTGTCGCCTACGCGCCGGGGGAGGTTCTGCTGGTCCTGTCCGTCGCGGGCGTGTCGGCGTACCACTTCAGCCCCTGGATCGCCGTCGCGGTCGTCGTGCTGATGTTCACGGTGGTCGCCTCCTACCGCCAGAACGTGCACGCCTACCCGAGCGGTGGCGGCGACTACGAGGTGGCGACCACCAACCTCGGTCCCAAGGCGGGCCTCACCGTCGCGAGCGCCCTGCTCGTGGACTACGTGCTGACGGTCGCGGTGTCCATCGCCTCCGGTATCGAGAACCTCGGCTCGGCCATCCCGTTCGTGGTCGAGCACAAGGTGCTCTGCGCGACCGTCGTGATCGTCCTGCTGACGCTGATGAACCTGCGCGGCGTCAAGGAGTCGGGCAAGCTCTTCGCGATCCCGACGTACGTGTTCGTCGGCGGCGTCTTCATCATGATCCTGTGGGGCGCGTTCCGCGGCCTGGTGCTCGGCGACGCCATGCGGGCGCCGACCGCCGGCTTCCACATCAGGGCCGAGCACCAGGGGCTCGCGGGCTTCGCGCTGGTCTTCCTGATGCTGCGCGCCTTCTCCTCCGGCTGTGCCGCCCTGACCGGCGTCGAGGCCATCTCCAACGGTGTCCCGGCCTTCCGCAAGCCCAAGTCGAAGAACGCGGCGTCCACGCTCGCGGCGATGGGCCTGCTGGCCGTCACCATGTTCTGCGGCATCATCGCCCTGGCCGTGGCGACCAACGTCCGCATGGCCGAGAACCCGGCCACCGACCTGCTGCGCAACGGCCATGCGCTCGGCTCCGGCTACGTCCAGGACCCGGTGATCTCCCAGGTCGCCGCGGCGGTCTTCGGCAAGGGAAGCTTCCTGTTCGTGCTCCTGGCGGCCGCGACCGCGCTGGTGCTGTTCCTCGCGGCCAACACCGCGTACAACGGCTTCCCGCTGCTCGGCTCGATCCTCGCCCAGGACCGCTACCTGCCCCGCCAGCTGCACACCCGCGGCGACCGGCTCGCCTTCTCCAACGGCATCGTGCTGCTCGCCGGCGCCGCCGCGCTGCTGACCGTGATCTACGGCGCCGACTCCACGCGCCTGATCCAGCTCTACATCGTCGGCGTGTTCGTGTCCTTCACGCTGAGCCAGACCGGCATGGTCCGGCACTGGAACCGCCACCTCGCGGTCGAGAAGGACCAGGCCAAGCGCCGCCACATGATGCGCTCGCGGGCGATCAACACCTTCGGCGCCTTCCTCACCGGCCTGGTGCTGGTCGTCGTCCTGGTCACCAAGTTCACGCACGGCGCCTGGGTGGCCCTGCTGGGCATGTGCATCTTCTTCGCGACCATGACCGCGATCCGCAAGCACTACGACCGCGTCGCCGAGGAGATTGCCGCGCCCGAGGAGCCGGACGACGACCTGGTCCGCCCCTCCCGTGTGCACTCCGTGGTGCTGATCTCCAAGATCCACCGCCCGACCCTGCGGGCTCTGGCCTACGCCAAGCTGATGCGCTCCGACGGCCTGGAGGCGCTCACGGTCAACGTGGACCCGGCCGAGACCAAGGCGCTGCGCGAGGAATGGGAGCGGCGCGGCATCGACGTACCGCTGAAGGTGCTCGACTCGCCGTACCGCGAGGTCACCCGGCCGGTGATCGAGTACGTCAAGGGCCTGCGCAAGGAGTCCCCGCGCGACGCGGTCTCCGTGATCATCCCCGAGTACGTGGTCGGCCACTGGTACGAGCACCTGCTGCACAACCAGAGCGCCCTGCGCCTGAAGGGCCGCCTGCTGTTCACGCCCGGCGTGATGGTCACCTCCGTGCCCTACCAGCTGGCCTCCTCCGAGGCGGCCAAGATGCGGGCCCGCAGGCGCCAGGAGTGGAGCGCGCCCGGCGCGGTCCGCCGCGGCCCGGCGGGGGAGCGGCCCAAGGAGTCGTCGGCGAAGGACTGACGAGACCGGCGTACGGGTCCGGGGCGGCGAGGCCGTAGACTGGTGGGCTGTTGTCGGTCCACCAGGCTGCGCTCGACCGCCCCGGACCCGTCTCCGCAGCTCGTCCGCGTTCCGCGGTCGCGCTGTCCCTCCGCCGCGAACCCGATCCTCTGGAGCCACCCACCATGCAGGCAGAACCGACCACGTCTCTGGTGGGCGAGGAGTACGAGGTCGAGATCGGCCCCGTCGCCCATGGCGGCCACTGCATCGCCCGTACCGCCGAGGGCCAGGTCCTCTTCGTCCGGCACGCGCTGCCGGGCGAGCGGGTGGTGGCGAAGGTGACCGAGGGCGAGGAGGGCGCCCGCTTCCTGCGCGCCGACGCCGTACGGATCCTGGAGGCGTCCAAGGACCGCATCGAGGCCCCCTGCCCCTTCGCCGGGCCCGGCCGCTGCGGCGGCTGCGACTGGCAGCACGCCAAGCCGGGCGCCCAGCGCCGGCTGAAGGCGGACGTGCTCGCCGAGCAGCTCCGGCGCCTCGCGGGCCTCACCCCCGAGGAGGCGGGCTGGGACGGCACGGTGGTCCCGGCCGAGGGTGACAAGCTTCCCGCCGGCGAGGTGCCGCAGTGGCGCACCCGGGTGCAGTACGCGGTCGACGCCGAGGGCCACGCGGGTCTGCGCCGGCACCGCTCGCACGAGGTCGAGCGCATCGACCACTGCATGATCGCGGCGCCCGGTGTGTCCGAGCTGGGCGTCGAGAAGCACGAGTGGGCCGGCATGGAGTCGGTCGAGGCGATCGCGGCGACGGGTTCCCAGGACCGCCAGGTGATCCTCACCCCGCGTCCGGGCGGCCGCCTCCCCCTGGTCGAGCTGGACAAGCCGGTCTCGGTCATGCGGGTCGACGAGAAGTCCGGCGGCGTGCACCGCGTGCACGGCCGCCCCTTCGTCCGCGAGCGCGCGGACGGCCGTACCCACCGCGTCGGCGCCGGCGGCTTCTGGCAGGTCCACCCGAAGGCGGCGGACACCCTCGTCACCGCCGTCATGCAGGGCCTGCTCCCACGCAAGGGCGAGATGGCCCTCGACCTCTACTGCGGTGTCGGCCTCTTCGCCGGCGCCCTCGCCGACCGCCTCGGCGACAAGGGCGCGGTCCTCGGCATCGAGTCCGGCAAACGCGCGGTCGAGGACGCGCGCCACAACCTGGCCGACTTCCCCCGCGTCCGCATCGAACAGGGCAAGGTCGAATCCGTCCTCCCGCGCACCGGCATCACCGAGGTCGACCTGATCGTCCTCGACCCGCCCCGCGCGGGCGCCGGCCGCGACACGGTCAAGCACCTCGCGTCACTGCGGGCGCGGCGCATCGCGTACGTGGCGTGCGATCCGGCGGCGCTGGCGCGGGACCTGGGGTACTTCGGGGAGAACGGGTACCGGGTGCGGACGCTGCGGGCGTTCGATCTGTTTCCGATGACCCACCACGTGGAGTGCGTGGCTATTCTGGAGCCTGCCGAAAAGGGCCGCTGACCTGCGGCTTTACTCGGTGTGCGGGATGTGTGCTATGGGCGTTACGGGCGGAATCTTGACGCTCAAATGACGCTCTCCGAGGTACCTTGACGCTCGTTCTGATGATGTGTCAGGTGTATCTCGCGGTCCTGCCGAGGGGTAGTGCGCCTCGGATCGTCGGTGGGTTCGCTTGTCGGCGCGTACGGTGTGTGCCAAGTCTGACCAAGTTCCTGCGCCGTTCGAGAGGGGGGTGATGCCGCCGTGCCTAGCGATTCACCCTCGCCTTACAGCGAGCGTCCCGTCGCTCAAGCGCGGAGAGCGAAGGCGCGGGAGTTGGTCGAGCGGCTGTCGGCCGAAGGGCGGGTGCGGTTCACTGAAGTTTCCCCAAGGCCGGGTAGTTAGCGTTTTCGCAGGTCATGCAAGGGAGTTGAGAAAGTCCTGACATGGAGCAACGGAGCTCGTTGGTACAGGCAGTCGTCCAAGACAGCTTGTTCCCGAAGGAGCTCCGTTGCCCGAGCATTGTGTCCTGCCACCGCCGCTGGCGACCATCACCCGTACGGTCATAGTGGCCGCGGGCCGGTTCGCGCCGGGCCATCTGGGAGAGCTGACGCCGATCATGCCGTTCGAGCTGGTCGATGCGGTCTTGTCGGAGACACGGACCGTGCAGCGCCGGCTGCGGGATCTTCCCTCGCGGGTCGGGGTCTACTTCCTGCTGGCGATGTGTCTCTTCCCCGAGGTCGGCTATCGGCTCGTGTGGGCCAAAATGACGGCCGGCCTGTCGGGGATTCCGGTTGTCCGCCCGAGCACGAAGGCGCTCCGTGACCTGCGCCGAAGGCTCGGCAGCACGCCGGTGCGGGCGTTGTTCGAGGTGCTGGCCGGGCCGTTGGCCCGGCCGACCACGTCGGGGGTGCGGTTTGGTCCGTACCGGACGGTGTCATTCGACGGCTGCAGCTCGATCAAGGTGCCGGACAGCGAGCGCAACCGGGAGTGGCTGGGGCGGTGCCCACATGGCGGGTATCCCCAGGTCGAGCTGATGACGCTGGTCGAGACCGGCACCCGGGCCGTGATCGCAGCGGTCTTCGGGCCCACTCGGGAGGGCGAGACCTCCTACGCCACCAGGCTGACGCACCATCTGAGCCCCGAGATGCTGGTGCTGTGGGACCGGGGCTTCGACAGCAACGACTTCCTCACCACCGTGCACGCCACCGGCGCACAAGTCCTGGGCCGCATCCGCCAGCGCCGCCGCCCACCAGTCCTCCAGCCGCTTGCCGACACACGGGCGGTGGCCCGGGCTGCG
>NZ_LBDA02000084.1 GCF_000980885.2 Streptomyces malaysiense
CTTCACCCCGGTGACGTCGGCGGCGCCGAGCAGGTCGAAGGCCGGGTAGAGGGAGGTGTCCACGTAGGGGGCGAACCCGGCGGACGCGGTGGTGCCGGAACCGGTGCTCGTGGTCGGCGTGGGGGTGGGGGTGGCGGTCTTCGTGGGGGTGGGGGCCGGGGTCGGGGTGCCGGTCTCGGTGGGGCGGCCGCTCGGTTCGGGGGCCGGGCCGTCGTCGGTGGAGCAGGAGCTGTTGTCGATGCGGCAGCCCGTCGGGGCGCCGCCGCCCTCGACCACGAAGCCGACGGTCACCGACTTGCCGGGGGCGAGACCGGCGGTGTCCCAACTCGCGGGGCGGACCGTGACATGGCTCCCGCTGACGCTCGACTCGCCGTTCCACAGCGAGGACAGCTTCGCCCCGGCCGGCAGGTCGAACTCCAGGGTCCAGGTCTTCTCCTGCTGGGTGCTGTTGTTGGTGACGACGTACTGGCCGGTGTAGCCGGTGGACCAGTCGCTGGTCCTGGTGTACGCGGCGTTCACCCCCGCCGCGTTCGCCGTGCCCGTGAACAGGAGCGCGCCGCCGCCGACCACGGCCGCGGCGACGATGCCGCCTATCGCCTTGTTCCTGCCACTGATCCTGCGCCGGTGGGTGCTCATGCGCGTGCCTGCCTTCGTTCGTCATGGGGGGGTGGTGCGGCAGCACGCTAGCGAGCCGGAATCGGGCAAACCGCTTGATGCGGACGCCCGTCGTGGTCCTTAGGGTTCGCTTAAGGAAGGGATCGGGGCCGGTTAAAGGTCGAGACCAGTCGGCGTGCCCCGCGCCGCCGCACGGCGCCCCGGTGTCCCCGCCGCCGCGGCCCTCGCGCGTCCCGCTGGAAGCGGATGCGTATCTCGCTGCCGCCCAGCACCGAGGCGCCGATGCGGACGTCGCCGCCGGTGGACTCGGCGAGCCGGCGCACGATGTCGAGGCCGAGCCCGGTCGAGCCTGTGGCCCCCGAGCCCCGGCCGCGGGCCAGCGCCGCCTCGGGGTCGGGTATGCCGGGGCCCGCGTCGGAGACCAGCACGATCACCGCGTCCTCGCCCCGGTGCACGTCCACCGCGAAGGCGGTGCCCTCCGGGGTGTGCCGGAAGACGTTGCCGAGCAGGGCGTCGAGGGCCGCGGCCAGGTCGGCGCGGGCCACCGGCACCCGCACCGGGCGGTCCACTCCGGCCAGCCGCCAGGTGCGGCCCTCGTCCTCGGCGAGCGCGGACCAGAACTCCATGCGCGCACGCACCACTTCGGCCGCGTCGCACCCGGCGCCGGGACCGGGCGCGGCCGTGCGGGGTTTGGCCTCCCGCGCCGTGCGGATGATGGTGTCCACCTCGCGCTCCAGCTGGGCGACGGCCGCGCGGGTCTGCTCGGCGGCCGGACCGGCGCCCAGCGAGGCCGCGTTCAGCCGCAGGACGGTCAGCGGGGTGCGCAGCCGGTGGGAGAGGTCGGCGGCCAGCTCCCGCTCGCCCGCGAGGAGTTGGACGACCTGGTCGGCCATGGAGTTGAACGCGACCGCCGCGAGCCGCAGTTCGGTCGGGCCTTCCTCCGGTACCCGGGCGCACAGCTCGCCCTCGCCCAGCTCCCGCGCGCCCTCGACCAGCCGCCGCGCGGGCCGCACCATGCGCACGCCGAGCCGGTCGGCGACGGCGACCGAGCCGACGATCAGTGCGAGTCCGACGCCGGCCAGCACCGCCCAGGCGGTGCCGACGCCGTTGGTCACCTCGGACTCCGGGACGTACACCTCGACCACGGCGATCGCGCCGGAGCCGAGCGCCACCGGTTGCAGCAGGGCGAAGCCGCCGGTGACGGTGGCGGTGGAGGCCCGGCCGAGCCGCCGTACCGCCTGGACGTCGTGGCCGGTGGCCCGGGAGGCGCCTATGTCGAGCGCGGCGCGGGTGCCCTCGGCGGGCAGGTGGACGGCCATCCCGGAGCCGGCGCCCGCGGCGGCCACCACCCGCTCCAGTTCGTCCCGGTCGGTGGTGATGGACAGCGCGGGTGCCACGGCGGCGGCCTCCCGCTCTGCGCCCGTGAAGGCGCGGTCGCGGGCCATCTCGCGGACCACCAGGCCGAGCGGCACGGCGAAGGCGACGACGACCATGGTGGTGACCGCCAGGCAGACCTTGACCAGGGCCCACCTCATCGCGCCGGCTCCGGGTCCGCCGGGGGTTCCAGCTTCACGCCGACGCCCCGCAAGGTGTGCAGATAGCGCGGCCGGGCCGCCGTCTCCCCCAGTTTCCGGCGCAGCCAGGACAGATGGACGTCGATGGTCTGGTCGTCGCCGTACGACTGCTGCCAGACCTCGGCGAGCAGTTCCCTGCGGGGGACGACGACGCCGGGGCGCCCGGCGAGGAAGGCGAGCAGGTCGAACTCGCGGCGGGTGAGGTCGAGCCGGGTGCCGTCCAGCTCGGCCTGCCGGCGCAGCGGGTCCACGGTCAGGCCGCCGACGCGCAGCACGGTGGAGGGCGGCACCTCGCCGCCGGTGGCGCGGGCCCGGCGCAGCACCGCCGCGATCCGGGCGGAGAGGTGGCCGGCGGAGAACGGCTTGGTCAGGTAGTCGTCCGCGCCCGCGTTCAACAGCCTTACCGTCTCGGCCTCGTCGTCCCGGGCGGTGGCGATGATGACGGGCACATCGGTGATGCCGCGCAGCATCTTCAGGGCCTCCGAGCCGTCCAGGTCCGGCAGTCCGAGGTCCAGGATGACCACGTCGAAACGGTGGTGGGCGACCTCGCGCAGCGCCTCCAGTGCCGTACCGACGGAGCGCACGGTGTGCGAGGAGTCGGTCAACTGCCGGATGAGCGCCGAGCGTACGAACTGGTCGTCCTCGACCACGAGCACACTTGCCATGCGCCGCACCGTACGCCATGCGCGAGAGCCCGGTGCGGGGCTGTGGACAACTCCGCGGCTGTGGACGACCGGTGCCGGCCCGGTGTGACCGGTGGGGCAGGATGGACGCGATGCGCAGAGGACTCGTACACGTACTGGCCTGGCTGCTCGCGACGGGCGCGGCGGTCACGCTGTCGTGGTGGGGTGTGCACACGGTGATGGCGGGGACGGCGTACGACCCGCCGCGCGCGCTGCCGGTCGTGGGGACGACGGCGACGGCGGCTACGGCCACGGCCGGGCCGACACCTCACCGGCCGTCCCGGTCCCGCCCCGCGTCCCCGTCCCTGTCCCCGTCGTCCTCCCCCACGGCGACCGTCCGACGCTCCCCGGGTCCCGCCGCCGCGCCCACCCCGTCCGCCACCCCCTCCGGCGAGGTCAAGGCGTACGACACCGACGGCGGCCGCGCGGTGTTCGAGCTGGGCGCGGCCGATGCCACGCTCGTCTCGGCGACACCGGGGGCCGGCTGGTCGATGCAGGTCTGGAAGACGCAGACGTGGATCCGGGTGGAGTTCAGCCGGGGCACGGACCGGGTGTCGGTGTTCTGCACCTGGCACGACGGTCCGCCGCACGTGGAGATCGGCACCTACTGACCCGGACCGCCGTGGATCAGCGGAACACGGAGGGCGGCGGCGCCGGGGAGTCCACGGCCGCCGCGTCCGTCACCGGCGGCGCGCCGCCGGTGAAGTCGGTGAGCTGACGGCCGTGTTCGACCCGGGCGGTGTGCGGGTCGCCGGCGGCGCGCCGGGTGAGTTCGGCCAGCGGCAGGGGCAGGTCGGAGGCGACCAGGATCGCGTTGCCGAACCGTTTGCCGCGCAGGACGGCCGGGTCGGCGATCAGCGCGAGTTCGGCGAACCGGGCGGCCACGGTGGCGATCTGGCCGCGCAGATGGGCGAGCGGCGGGCCGTCGGCGAGATTGGCGGCGTAGACCCCGGACGGTTTCAGGGCTCGGCGGACCTCGTCCAGGAACTCGGTGGAGGTGAGGTGGGCGGGGGTGCGGGCGCCGCTGAAGACGTCGGCGACGATCAGGTCGGCCCAGCCGTCGGGCACCTTGCCGAGTCCCGCACGCGCGTCCGTCGACCGCACCCGGATCCGGGCGTTCGGGTCCAGCGGCAGCTCCCGCCGGACCAGTCGCACGAGGCTCGCGTCCCACTCCACGACCTGCTGGGTGGACCGGGGGCGGGTGGCGGCGACGTAGCGGGCGAGGGTGAGGGCGCCGCCGCCCAGGTGCACGGCGTGCAGGGGCTTGCCGGGCGGGGCGGCGAGGTCGATGACGTGGCCGATGCGGCGCTGGTACTCGAAGGAGAGATACGCGGGGTCGTCCAGGTCGACGTGCGACTGGGGCGCCCCGTCGATCAGCAGCGTCCAGGCCCGGCCGCGGTCCGGATCGGGGACGAGCCGTGCGAGACCGCCGTCGACGGCTTCCTCCACGGCGGTGACGGCGGCGGCTGCGCGCCGCGGGTTCCTGGACCTGCCCATCCGCCCATTTTCCCAGGTCCCCGCGATAAACGTTTCAGCGGCATCTGTCGGCGGCCTCGATCAGACGCGCCGCCTCGCCGAGGGCCTCGCGCAGGACGGCCGGGTCGGTGGCGAGATCGGCGTCGTCGCCGGGGGGCAGGAGCCAGTCGGCGCCCGCGACCGGGGGCTCCGGGGCGAGACGCATCCCGCGCCCGTCGGTCTCCGTGCAGGTGCTGCCCGGCACGTCCCAGCCGGCCGCGGTGCCCGCGGGCACCAGGAAGCCGAGGGTGTCCCGGTCGTCGTCGTGCAGCACCGGTCCGACCGCTTCCGCGGCACCGCGCCGCAGGATGTCGACCGCTTCCAGGCCCTGCCGGGCCGGGACGGTCACCAGGTCGCACACCGTGTCGCCCGAGGTGGGCGGCAGCGGCGAGGTACACGGTTCATTGCTCTGGCTGGTCTCCATGCCCGCCTCCACCACACAGCACTGTCGCGGTCAACACGTTCAACGCGTCACCTTGTCAACGGCTACGGCACAAGTGCGCCGCAAAGGATGGCACTTCATGGCAGATCACGGATGAGATATCCGCTTTTGTGGCCAAACCGAGCGTGGCGGGACCCTCACAGCCGGTACGTTCTTGCTCGCCGGAACCAGGGCACCGCTCGGGCGCCATGTCCCGAACCCGCCCCGGTACCGGCATGGTTCGACGGTTCGCACGAGAGGACCCGGCCATGGCGTCGTCTACCGTGACCTCGTCACAGCCCGAGCGGCCACCCCGGCCGAACCTCGCCTTCCGGCGGCTGCGCGGCCGGCGCTCACCGGCCGAGTTCGCGGCGCTGGTGCGGCGGGCCGCGCGGGAGATCGGTGAGCGGGTGAGCTGTGACGCGCGCTACGTGGGGCGGGTCGAGGCGGGTGAGATCCGCTGCCCGAACTACGCCTACGAGCGGGTGTTCCTGCACATGTTCCCCGGTCGTACGCTCGCCGACCTCGGCTTCGCGCCCCGCTCGTCCGTCCGCGGCCGCGCGGCGCGGACGGCGCCGCGGGCGCTCACCGGGGCCGGGGCGCAGGAGGTCGCGGCCGGGCACCCGGGCGACGCGTTCGAGCCACCGGACCAGCACCACTCGCACGACCCGTATGACCCGCACGAGGTGTGCGACCCCGAGGGGCCGTACCCGTACGACCATCCGAACCACGAGGAGAGCGACGTGCTGCGTCGCGCATTCATGACCGGCGGGGCCACCGTGGCCGCCGCCGCGCTGGGCCCGCTGGGGCTCACCCAGGACGCCGTACCCGCGCCCCGCCGCTCGCGCCGGCCCGGGAGCACCGAGGCCACGGCCCTGGAGGAGGCGGTCCGACGGATCAGGCTGCTCGACGACCGGCACGGCGCGGACGGTCTGTACCGGCGCGCGGCGGCCCCCCTGCGCGCGGCGTACGCGTTGCTGGACGCCGGCGCCACCCGGCAGGCCACCGTCGAGCGGCTGCACACGGGCGCGGGTGAACTCGCCATCTCCGTGGGCTGGCTGGCGCACGACTCCGGCCGCTTCGACGACGCGCGCTCGCACTACGCCGAGGCGTTGGCCACGGCCCGGATGACCGGGGACGAGGGCCTGGAGGCGCACGCCTTCTGCAACACCGCGTTCCTGGCGCGGGACGCGGGGCGGCCCAGGGAGGCGGTCCGCGCGGCACAGGCCGCGCAGCGGGCGGCCCGGCCGCTCGGCTCCGACCGGCTGAACTCCCTGCTCGCGCTGCGCGAGGCGGGGGGCTGGGCGGGGCTGGCCGACCGCACCGGCTGCGCGCGGGCGCTCGCGCGGGCGCAGGCCCTGTTCGCACGGGGGCGCTCCGCGGCCGACCCCGAGTGGATGAGCTTCTACGGCGAGGCCGAGCTGGAGGGGTTGGAGGCGCAGTGCTGGTCCATGCTGGGCGACTGGCCGCGGGCGTCCCGGCACGCCCAGCGGGCGGCGGACCTCCAGGATCCCCACTTCACCCGGAACATCGCCCTGTACACGGCGGAGCTCGCCGACGACCTCGCCCGCGAGGGTCGTCCCGACGAGGCGGCACAGGCGGGGGTGCGGGTGCTGTCGCTGCTGGGCCAGGTGCAGTCGTCACGCATCCAGACCATGCTGGCCGGGACGGCACGGGTGCTGCTGCCGCACCGCAGGGCGTCGGGGGTCTCGGACTTCCTCGACCGGCACAAGGCGTATCCGAGGGTGGCGGGAGCCTGACGCAAGGGGCGGGCGGGTTCCGCCCGCCGCCGGGCCATCATCTGGCCACCGCCGGGCCGCGGGCGGCTGTTCGCCACCGGGCCGCATACCGCGGGTCCCCGTGCGGCCGCTCGCGCCCACGCGGCGCGGACGGACGGCGGGCAGACCCTAACCGGCCAGATGCCCCACGTCGTTCCAGCTCTCCAGCGCGGGCTCGCCGTACGCCCAGCCCAGGATCGACAGGGACGTCGGGTTCAGACGGATGCGGGCCGCGAAGTCCAGCGGGAAGCCCAGCCAGCGCGCCGCCAGGGAACGCAGGATGTGGCCGTGGGCGAAGAGGAGGACGTCGCGGTCGGCGGAGCGTGCCCAGCCGACGACCTCGTCCGCGCGGGCGGTGACCTCGGCGAGGGTCTCCCCCTGGGGGACGCCGTCGCGCCAGATCAGCCAGCCGGGGCGGATCGCCTGGATCTGGGCCGGGGTCAGACCCTCGTACGCGCCGTAGTCCCACTCCGTCAGCGCGTCCCAGGTCTCGGCCCGCTCCCCGAACCCGGCCAGCTCGCAGGTCTCCGCGGCGCGCACGAGCGGGCTGGTGCGCACCGCCGCACCGGGCAGCCCGTCCAGCGGCGCCCGGTGCAGGCGCTCGCCGAGCAGCTTCGCGCCGTGCCGGCCCTCCGCCAGGAGCGGCACGTCGGTCCTGCCGGTGTGCTTGCCGGACAGCGACCAAGCCGTCTGTCCGTGCCGGGCCAGCAGGATGCGCGGTGCCATGGGGGACCTTTCCGGGAACAGGACGCCCAGAGGACGTCACGGGAACAACAGGAGTCGGTCCCTCCATCATCGCTCACTCCCCAGGGGCAACCCCGCGCCCGGTCCCGGCGTCTTCGTGGGCCGGGGCCGCCCACACCGGGGCGGCTCGGGTGCACCCGCAAGAGTCACAGACGGACACCGTAAAGTGGCACGGTCGCCCGCCGGGCGGCCGTACCGCAGAAGGGGGAGGGCGATCGGATGGCGCAGACCGAGACACCGGGCACCGAGGTGGGGCCCCGCACCCGGTTGCGCTGGTGGACCGAGCTGCCGCTGCTCCTGCTGGTCTACGGCTGTTACTCGGCCGGCCGCCTCCTGGTACGCGGCGACGTCGAGGGCGCCGTGGACCACGGCCTGGCCCTGCTGCACGCCGAGAAGCTGCTCCACCTGGACATCGAGCACCCGCTCAACCGCCTGTTCACCCGCCAGCCCTGGCTCGGGATACCCGCGGACTTCTGGTACGCCTCGCTGCACTACCTGGTCACGCCCGCGATCCTGGTCTGGCTGTTCCGCAACCGCGCCGAGCACTACCGGCGGGCCCGCGCCTGGCTGATGACCTCCACGTTCATCGGACTGATCGGCTTCACCCTGGTGCCGACCTGCCCGCCCCGGCTGCTCGCCGCGGACCACGGCTTCGTGGACACCATGGCCCACTACAGCTCGTACGGCTGGTGGGGCGGCGACGCCAGCGCCCCGCGCGGCCTGGGCGGCATGACCAACCAGTACGCGGCGATGCCGAGCCTGCACGTCGGCTGGGCGCTGTGGTGCGGGGTGATGCTGTGGCGGCACGGCGGCACCCGGCTCACCAAGGTGCTGGCCGTGCTCTATCCGCTGGGCACCGCGCTGATCGTCATGGGCACCGCCAACCACTACCTCCTGGACGCGCTCGCCGGCATCGCCGTGATGGGCGTCGGCCACCTGCTCGCGCCGCGGGTGCTGCGGGCAGCCGACCTGGTCCGCGCCCGGCTGTTCAAGGGCTCCGGGGCCGGGGACTCCCCGATTGTCAGTGGCGGATGCCAGACTTCCGCGGGTGAGCGAATTCCACGGCAGCGCGAGTCGCGGCCCGGCACCGGAGCCGAGCCGGACCCCTCCCCCACGGACGCGGGCGACGGGGCTGCGGCACCGGCTCGCTGAGCTGCGCGGCACCGACGTACCGGCGAAGGCCCTGGACGCGCGCGCCCTCGCGGCGCTGGCCGCGAACCCCGGGTGCCGCAGGCGGGCGATCCTGGACGGCGCCGGGGTGGACAAGGCCACGCTGGCCAGCGCGCTGGGGGCGCCCTCCGGCTTCGGCCAGTCCCAGTTCGCGCTGACCCGGGGCAACGCGTTCGAGGCGAAGGTGAAGGCGGACGGCGGCGCCGAACTGCTGCGCCTCGCGCACACCAGGCTCGACCCGGGCGCCGACACCCCGGAATCCGCCGCGGTGCCCGACCTGAGCGCCCAGGGCCCCGAGGGCCGTACGGCACGTACGGCCCTCGCACTGCGCGAGGCCACCCGCGCGGGCGGCTGGACGCTGCTCGACCACCCGATGCTCGCCCTGGACGTGGCGGGCTCGCTCGCGTTCCTGGAGCCGGACGCGGTGGTGGTGCACCCGGACGGCAGCTGGTCCGTGGTGGAGATCAAGTCCTTCCCGATGCTGGACGGTTCGGCGGACCCGGCGAAGGTGGGCGCCGCCGCCCGCCAGTCCGCGGTGTACGTCCTCGCCCTGGAGGACGTCGCCGCCCGGCTCGACCCCGCCCCGCGGGTGCGCCACCGGGTGCTGCTGGTGTGCCCCGAGGACTTCTCGAACCTGCCGACCGGTTCCGCCGTGGACGTGCGCAAGCAGCGGGCGGTCACCGCGCGGCAGCTCGCCCGGCTCACCCGGATCGAGGAGATCGCCGACGCGCTGCCCGAGGGCACCTGTTTCGCGCCCGACCGGGACTCCGAGGAGCTGACGGCCGCGGTGGCCGCGGTCCCGGCGACGTACGCGCCCGAGTGCCTGTCCACCTGTGAACTGGCCTTCCACTGCCGCGAGCGCGCCCGCGCGGCCGGCGCCGTCACCCGCCTCGGCCGCCCGCTGCGCGCCGAACTGGGCGGCCTGACCACGGTCGAGGACGTCCTCGCGGCGGCCCACGGCGAGCTGGGCGACCCGGACGATCCGGCGGTCGCGGCCCTGCGCCGGGCGGCGGCCCTGCGCGCGGAGGCACTCCAGGAGGCCCGGAACCGGGAGGTGGCGGCCGTATGCCGCTGATCGACACCCTCGCCCGCCTGGAGGCCGTCGGCAGCGGCCGGGCGCAGCCCACCGCGACCGTGCGGCACCGGCATCTCTCCGGCCGTCCGCTGGTGTTCGTGCCGCTCACCACCGCGGGCGAGGCCGGCGCCCCGCTCGGCGCGCTGGTCGGCACCGACCGGGACGCGCCGCGGCTGCTGGTGGTGCCGCAGCCCCGCGACCGCGATCTGCGTTTCACGTTCCTGGCCGAGCTGGCCGACGTGATCCTTCCGTACATCGACTCCCACGCGGCCGACGTGGAGACCGCCGAGCGCACCGAGACCGACCCGGAGACCGGCAAGCGGGTCAAGGTCGAGACGGAGCTGTGCGCGGACGCGCCCCAGCTGATCGTGCCGAGCCGCACGGGCCTCGCGTTCGTCCGGCTGCTCGGCCGCTCCATGCGGTTCCGCCGCACCGCGGAGCAGGACCCGCAGGCGCCCTATCCGGCGCCGCCCCGGGTGCCGCTGCTCGGGCGCTGGCTCACCCACTACGGGGAGCGGTCCCGGGTTCCCGGCTCCGCGCTGCTGCTCGCCCTCACCGATGTGCTCTCCCGGCACTGGGCGACCGGCCAGTCGGGCCTGGAGGACCAGCATCTGGGCGCGCTGCTGGCCTGGCTCGACCCCCCGGCCGGGACGAGCGGCGCCGAGGCCGCGCGAGAGGCGGAGCTGGCCCGGGACCCGGCCGGGCAGCTGCGGTGTCCGCCGGCCGGCCCGGCCACCGACCCGGCGTTCGACAACAAGCTGCTGGCCCCGGCGATCGAGCGGTACGACCGGGCGCGCACCGCCCTCGCCGCCGCCGAGGACCCGCTGGAGGCGGACGACCGGCTGGCCGCGCTCACCCGGGCCGAGCGGGAGATCCGCGAGCTGATCGAGAGCCAGGCCCGGCCCACCTGGGACGCGGTGTGGCGGGGCCTGGACCTGCTGCGGGCGCTGCCGGCCGGCGGGCATGCCGAGGAGCGCTGGACGCGGGACCGCTGGTCGTTCACCGGGCACCGGGACCGGGTGCTGGCCGGGGAACCCCCGCAGCCGCGCCGGGACGACGCGGTGACGGCGGCGAACAAACTGGCCACCCGGGAGCGGGAACAGGCCCGTCTGGAGGCGCAGGAGGCGCTGGACGATCCGCTGGTGATGGCGGGGCGGCGGCTGGCCGGGGAGGCGTTCGCGGGCGAGGTGACCGAGGTCGTCATGGCGTACGGCGAGGGCAGGCGGCCGAGCCCGCGCCCGCTGGTGACGGTCCGCACCGAGGACCGGCCGCACCTGGCGGAGCGCGCGAAGGTGTACCGCTCGCTGGCGGGCCGGCCGCAGTCGGCCCAGTTCGTGGAGCGGGCGGCCGAGGACGCGATCGTGCTGCGGATCCTGGACAAGATGGGCCGCGGCAAGGAGCCGGAGCCGGGTTCGGTGCCGGAGAAGGGCGACCGGGTCTGCTTCACCCTCTTCGAGCACGAGCAGCGCGGCGGGGCGAAGCTGCCCGACCCGGAGGAGACCCCGTGGACGCACGGCGGGCCGCCCGGCGAGGCCGTACCGGAGGCCGCCGACCGGATCACCGAGGAGGACGTGCTGTGACCACCGTCGACGCCGACCCCGGGGCCGCCGCCGCCCGCGCCACGGACGCGATCCTCCGGGACACGCTGGGCGCCACCGAGCGGGGCGTGGTGGTCGACTCGCCGCCCGGCGCGGGCAAGTCGACCCTGGTGGTGCGGGCGGCCCTCGAACTCGCGGAGGCGGGGCGCCCGCTGATGGTGGTGGCGCAGACCAACGCCCAGGTGGACGACCTGGTGCTGCGCCTCGCCGAGAAGAACCCCGAGCTGCCGGTGGGCCGGCTGCACAGCAGCGACGCCGACGCCTACGACAAGGCGCTGGACGAGCTGCCCCAGGTGCGTACGTCGGCGAAGGCGGCCGACCTCGCCGGGCTGCCGGTGGTGCTGTCCACCGCCGCGAAGTGGGCGCACGTGCGGGTGGACGAGCCCTGGCGGCACGCGATCGTGGACGAGGCGTACCAGATGCGCTCGGACTCGCTGCTCGCGGTGGCCGGCCTGTTCGAGCGGGCGCTGTTCGTGGGCGATCCCGGCCAGCTGGACCCGTTCGCGATCGTCGGCAGCGAGCAGTGGGCAGGGCTGTCGTACGACCCCTCGGCCTCCGCCGTCACCACGCTGCTCGCCCACAACCCCGGGCTGCCGCAGCACCGGCTGCCGGTCTCCTGGCGGCTGCCCGCCTCCGCCGCGCCCCTGGTCTCGGACGCGTTCTACCCGTACACGCCGTTCCGCAGCGGCACCGGACCCGGCGACCGCAGGCTCAGCTTCGCCGTGCCCTCCGACGGCTCGGGCCCGGACCGGGTGATCGACGAGGCGGCCGCCACCGGCTGGGGCCTGCTGGAACTGCCCGCCCGGCACACCCCGCGTACGGACCCGGAGGCGGTGCGGGCGGTGGCGGCGGTCGTCCGCCGCCTGCTGGACCGGGGCGGCGCGGCCGTCTCCGAGCGCTCACCCGACCCGGTCCCCCTCACCGCCGCCCGGATCGCCGTCGGCACCGCCCATCGCGACCAGGCGGCCGCGGTGCGCGCCGCCCTGGCAGACCTGGGCGTCCTCGGAGTGACCGTCGACACGGCGAACCGGCTCCAGGGCCGCGAGTACGACATCACGGTCGTCCTGCACCCGCTCTCCGGGCGTCCCGACGCCACCGCCTTCCACCTGGAGACCGGCCGCCTGTGCGTCCTCGCCTCCCGGCACCGCCACGCCTGCGTCGTGGTCTGCCGCGAGGGCGTGAGCGACCTCCTGGACGACTATCCCTCCACCGAACCGGTCCAGCTGGGCACGCTGGTCAAGTTTCCCGACGGCTGGGAGGCGAACCACGCGGTGCTGGCGCACCTGGCGGAGCACCGGGTGGGCTGGCGGCCCTGATGCCCGCGGTCGCCGGGCCCCTTGCGCGCACGCGGGACAATGGACGGTGGCCCGGCAGACCCGCGGGGCCGGTCACGAAAGCCGTACGAGGAGGAGATGAAGACATGGCGGAGCCCACGCCGCGTCGGAACGAACCGCGGCTACGCCCCGCGCCCCTGATCTTCGAGCCCGCGGAAGCGGCCGCCGATCCCGAGCACTTCTTCCAGCTGGAGTCCATGGAGGACCCCCGGGCGCTGCTGTCCCGGGCGACGGAGCTGGCCCAGGCGTTCCGCGCGGCCGCCGACCGTGCCGTGGAATTCCAGGCCATCGCCGCGGCCCAGCTCGCCGATCCGCGCCGGTTCGACCGGCTGACCGCCGCCGACATCGCCGAGCGCGCGGAGTGGACGGAGGACTATGCCAAGAAGATGGTCGAGTTCGGCCGGGATCTGATGCGCGGGAACACCGAGGGCGCGACCACCGCCGATCCCGTGTGACCCGGCGCGGGGTCCCCGTGTGACAACCTGACGTGATTCCCATCTGGCATATGCCAGGCGGGCAAGATACTCCCCTCCCCGGCTCCTTGTCCCGATTTTCCGCAACTCAGCAGAACCGGTTGTTCACTGCCGGTAGACCTGGTCGGCATGAGCGGTACACCGAACGTCACCCGCGTCACCTCCGACGGTGCCGCCTGGCTCGCCTCGGCCGGGGCGTACCCGCGGCGCGCGCCCGCCCCGGCCGTGCTGCCCTGCGGCACCGTCTTCGACGTGGTGAGCGCTCCGGTCGTCTTCGGGCGCCGGATGCTGGACCGGCTCTGGGACGACGGCCCCGGCTCCGGCCCGGTCGCGATGTCCCGTGGCCGGATGCTGCTGTTCTGCGCCCCCGGCACCGCCCACCGGCTGCCCTCGCTGCTGGCCTGGGAGGAATGGGGCTCGCACCGGACGGCGACCGTTCCACCCCTGCTGTGCCACGGCACGGGGGACGCGGTGACCGTCCCCGCCTCCGACGGCGACACCTCGGCCGACCCCCGCTGGCTGGTCGCCCCGGACGCACTGCACCCCTGGTTACCGGGCCCGGAGGTGATCCTGTGGGCGGCGGTGCGGGCGGCACGGGCGGCGGTGCGGATATCGATTTTTCCTCCCACCAGTCCGGATGCTAAGGTCTACGACGTCAGCAGGCGCCGCTAGCTCAGTTGGTTAGAGCAGCTGACTCTTAATCAGCGGGTCCGGGGTTCGAGTCCCTGGCGGCGCACGCGATGGCGATGGCGAGTTCTGACCGTTAAAACACGGTTGGATCTCGCCATCGCTGTTTTCGTACGGCCTCGTCGCGCGCCGTGAGGGCTTCGCCGCCCGCACCCCCGCCGGGTCGGCCGAGCGCCGTCGGCCGGGAGGTCAGCCCGTGATCCGCGGCGTGACCCGCACCGTCCACGCACCCGAAGGCGTCCGGTCCTCCACCTCGACCTTCACCCCCTCCCCCGGGACGGTGAAGCTCTCGCCCAGGGCGACCGGGGCGTCGGCCAGGGGCGGGTAGACGGAGCCGTCGGGGCAGGCCGAGGTGTGCGGGTGGGCGTCGACGACCTCGATGGGGCCGCCGCCGGACTCGGCGCCGCTGCGCACCCGGTAGACGAGGATGCCCTCGCGGCAGGTGCCGCGGTCATTGCCGGCGGCGGTGCGGGCCTCGAAGGCGAGGACGCTGTCGGGGCCGGTGCGCACCACGGCCAGTTTCACCCCGTCGCCGAGCCCGAAGGCGGGCGCCCCGCCGGCGCCCCGCACGGAGACGCCGGGCCCCGCGGCGAGGGGTTCCAGGGTGATCCGGGTCGGGCCCGCGCCGCGTACACATGTCACCTGGCGCGGATCCAGCCACCCGAGCCGCCACTTGTGCCAGGCGAACAGGTCGGGCGAGAGACCGAACTGGCTGCCCATCAGGTCCCAGTCGCCGACGTACGTGTCCCAGTCGCCCTTGCCGTCCGCCGGGCGGTGGTAGAGATCGGGCAGATCGAAGACATGGCCGCTCTCATGGGCGAGAACCAGCCGGTCCGGCGGATGCTTCTCGAACACCGTGACGACTCGTCGTACATCCGTGCCGTCCACATGGAGCGGCGTATCGAGATTGACGACTTTGGTGGCGTCGGAGTCCACGCCGGGCGCGTCCGGGTCTGCGACGAGATACACCACCTGGTAGCGGGAGAAGTCCACCGCTTTGTCGGCCACCCTGAAGGCGTCGTTCAGGTAGGCGGCCCGGTCGTCGGCGGCCCAGTCGCGCCGCACGGCGTACGCCGTCGAGGGACGGGGCATACGCAGCCAGTGCGTCAGTGGATGCGGGTGCAGGGTGAACCGGCCGTAGGAGGCCAGCTCGAAGTACCGGCTGGTCCCCGGGAAGTGGTCGGCGGCCAGCTCGGCCGGGGTGGTGCGCGGGGTGGCGTCCGGGAAGGACAGGAAGATCATCACCGCGTCCAGCGCCCGGGTGGGGCGCGTGTAGTCGGAGTCCCAGGTGTCGACACCCTCGGAGTGGTGGGCCTCGGTGCGGTGCAGGGCGCACGGCGTGGTGGAGAAGGGTTCGGCGACCGACGGGCCGGTGAGGATCGAGGTCGCGGCCAGCGCCGACAGCGTGGTGCACACGGCGGCGGCGCTGCGAAGCAGGGGCACGGACATGACCTCCGGACGCGGTTCGACAGACCCGCACCCAGGTTGCTGCGTTTCGCCACTCGATGCCCTGTTTGTCTACACCGGAAGGGTGAGCACTCCCCATTTGGGCGCCGGCGCACTACGGCGCTCGACACCCCCGATTCACTCACGGAACGTCACAACTGGTCGACGGCCTCAATAACCCGTCCAGGTGCGGGCAGAAACGATCTGTCAGAAAGTCTGTCCGGTCCGGGACACTGGACGGTGGCTGGAAGGGCCCGGGGCCAGCCTCTATGATCGGCACACTTTCCGGCACGGACAGAGATCGAGTGCACTGCGGGAGCGAGCGGTGAGCGGAACGTCCGAAGGGCCGACGCCCGCGGCAGACCTCGACCGGTCAGCCGTCACATACAGTGATCACAACACCTACGACCGTGTCTTCGGAGCGGCGCCGCTCGCCATGGCCGTCGTGGATCGCGAGGGATTCGTCCTGCGCGCGAACCCGGCCTTCGGCGAGCTGCTCGGCACCGACTGCGACACTCTCACCGGCCGGTCCGCCGCCGATCTGGTGGACCTGACCGCCGACGCCCGTTCCTGGCACGCCTATCGGGAGGTGCTCTGCGGGCGGCAGGCCAGGCTGCGCTGCACCCGCAGGCTGAAGCATCCCGGGGGGACCTCGGTGTGGGTGCAGCTCACCGTGGTCCCCCTGACCGACGGCGAGGCGGGCGTGCTGCTGTCCGTCACCGACATCAGCGCCCGCCGTGAACTCCAGGCGCGGCTGCGGCACTTGCAGATGCACGACCCGGTGACCCGGCTGCCCAACCGCACCCTGTTCTTCGAGCGCCTCTCCGCCGCGCTGGAGGCGGAGTCGTACGAGCAGGGCGGCACCGGCCGGATCGGGCTGTGCTACCTGGACCTCGACGGGTTCAAGGCGGTCAACGACACCCTCGGCCACCGCGTCGGGGACCGGCTGCTCGCGGCCGCGGCCGAGCGGCTGACCAGGGTCGCCGACGAGGCCGGGTACGCGCGCGCCGCGACCCCCCTGGTGGCCCGGCTCGGCGGGGACGAGTTCGCGCTGCTGGTGGAGGACTCCACCGGCACCGAACAGCTCGCCGATCTCGCCGAGTCGGCGCTGGAGGCCCTCCAGGAACCGTTCGACCTGGCCGGGCAGCGGCTGTCGCTGACGGCGTCGATCGGGGTCGTGGAGCGCCACGCGGCGGGCACCACGGCGACCGGTCTGATGCAGGCGGCGGATACGACGCTCTACTGGGCGAAGGCGGACGGCAAGGGCCGCTGGACCCTGTTCGACCCCGAGCGCAACGCGCACCGGATGACCCGGCAGGCGCTGTCCTCCACGCTTCGGCCCGCCATCGAGCGGGGCGAGTTCGCCCTGGAGTACCAGCCGCTGGTGGGCATGGAGGACGGCCGGCTGTCCGGGGTGGAGGCGCTGGTGCGCTGGCACCATCCGCAGTTCGGCACGCTGACGCCGAATCGGTTCATCGGGCTGGCCGAGGAGGACGGCTCGATCGTGCAGCTCGGCCGCTGGGCGCTGGTCACCGCGTGCCGGCAGGCCCGCCGCTGGCAGCTGGCCCATCCCGGCGAGCCGCCGATCTTCGTCAGCGTGAACGTGGCGGTGCGCCAGGTGTGGGACTCCGACCTGGTGGCCGATGTGGCGCAGACCCTGGCGGACACCGGACTGGCCCCGCATCTCCTCCAGTTGGAGCTGACCGAGTCCGCGGTGATGGGCTCGGCGGGCCGCCCGATCCAGGCGTTGCAGGCCCTCAGCGACATGGGGGTGCGCATCGCCATCGACGACTTCGGCACCGGCTACTCCAACCTCGCCTACCTCAGCCGGCTCCCGGTCTCGGCACTGAAGCTGGACGGCTCCTTCGTCCGCGGCTTCCAGTACGAGGAGGCACCGAAGGGGGGCACGCCCAACCCCGCCGACGAGGTGATCGTGGAGGCGATGATCCAACTGGCCCACCGCCTGGGCCTCACGGTCACCGCCGAGTGCGTGGAGACCTCCGCCCAGGCCACCCGGCTGCGTCGCATCGGCTGCGACACCGGCCAGGGCTGGCTGTACTCCCGCCCGGTGCCACCGGACCGTATCTCCGAACTGCTGGGATCACGGGCGTACACCGCCACCACGTGAGGGCGGCACGGGCGGCGGCGCGGGAGCCGCCCGGCTACTGCCCGGCGACCGGCAACCCGTAGGCGTCGGCGATGAGTTCGTACGAACGCACCCGCACCTCACCCCGGTGCGCGTGCGTGGTGATCATCAACTCGTCGGCGCCGGTGCGCTTCTGGAGCCCGTCCAGGCCGGAGCGCACCTCGTCGGCGGTGCCGTGCACCACGTTGGAGGACCAGGTGGCGATGAACTCCTCCTCCATGGAACCGAGTTCCACCCGATCGGCCTCCGCGGGGTCGGGGAAGAGACCGGGGCGGCCCATGCGCAGCCGGAGCATGTTGAGGGCCATCGCGCGGGTCTGCCGGCGGGCCTCGTGTTCCTCGTCGGTGGCGAGGGCGGAGACGCCGATGAGGGCGTACGGCTCGGCGAGCACCGGGGAGGGGCGGAAGGTCCGGCGGTAGAGGTCGAGCGCGGGGACGGTGTTCTGCGCGGAGAAGTGGTGCGCGAAGGCGAACGGCAGACCGAGCATCGCGGCCAGCTGCGCGCTGAAGCCGGAGGAGCCGAGCAGCCACACCGGCGGGCGGTGCGCGGACTGCACCCCGCCCGGGGCGCTGCCCTGCACCGGGCCGGGGATCGCGTGGATGCGCCGGTAGGGGTGGCCGTCGGGGAAGTCGTCGTCCAGGAAGCGGATCAGCTCGGCCAGCTGCTCGGGGAAGTCGTCGGCGCCCTCGTCCAGGGTGCCGCCGCGGCGCAGGGCGGCGGCCGTGGCCCCGTCGGTGCCGGGGGCGCGGCCGAGGCCGAGGTCGATCCGGTCCGGTGCCAGCGCCTCCAGCGTGCCGAACTGCTCGGCGATCACCAGCGGGGCGTGGTTGGGCAGCATCACACCGCCGGAGCCGAGCCGGATGCGCTCGGTGTGGGCGGCGAGGTGGGCGAGGATCACGGCCGGCGAGGAGGAGGCGACGCCCGGCATGGAGTGGTGTTCGGCCACCCAGTACCGGTGGAAGCCGCGGGCCTCGGTGCGGCGGGACAGCTCGACGCTGGTGCGCAGCGCGTCGGTGGCGGTACGGCCCGCGCCGACGGTCACCAGGTCCAGGACGGAGAGCGGAACGGGGGCGGTGCCGTGCGCCGTACCCCGGATGCCGTCCGCGACCGCGCGGTCCTCGGGTGTCTGAGCTGCCTGGTCTGCCGACACGGTGGGGGCCTCCTGTTCCCGGCGTGAGCTGTGCCGGAGGGTGGTAACAGGTGGCTCTCCCCGCTTATTCCGCCGCGCCCGCACCGGCCGGGCCCGCCCCTCACACCTGGACGATCGGCTCCCTGGTGAACAGCGCCCCGAGTTCCGGCGCGTTCACCCGGCGGTCGGCGAGCCGCAGCCCCTCCCACACGGTGACCTGGTTCGCGGTGAGGACCGGCTTGGACAGGGTCTTCTCCAGCAGGCCGAGGTGGGCGGCCGTGTGCAGGGCGGTGTCCGGCAGCAGCACCGCCTCCGCGTCCGCCTCGTCCGCGGCCCGCGCCAGCGTCAGCACCTCCTCCTCGCCCCACCCGGCGACCTCGGCGGCCGTACCGGCCCCCGAGGAGCGCATCCCGGTCACCTCCAGGCCCCCGGCCCGCAGGAAGTCCGCGAACAGCGCGGTGATCTCCCCGGGGTAGGTGGCACCGACGGCGACCCGGCGCACCCCCAGCTCACGGGCCGCGTGCACGAAGCCGAAGGACGTCGAGGAGGCGGGCATCCCGGCCAGCCGGGCGAGCGTGCGCACCTGCTCCTGGGCGCCCTGCCAGCCGTGCACGAAGCCACCCCCGGTGCACGCCCACACCACGGTCTCGGCACCGGCGAGGCGCAGCCGCTCCATGCCCGCGCCGAGCCGCTCGGCGCGGCCCGCCCCCCGCAGCGTGTCCACCCGGAGCGCGTCCTCGCCGAACTCGGTGTGGACCAGGTCCACCCGGATGTCGCTGCCCAGGAGCTGCTCGATGCGCGGATAGTCGTCCTCGGCGAAGTGGCCCGGGTAGAGGAATCCGAGTGCGGTCATGTCCAGCCTTCCTGCGTGCGATCGGACGGTACCGGGCCCGCCCGCGCGCCGCCTCGTGGGAACAGCGCCGCCCGGTACGCCCCGCGGCCCGGGTACCCAGCCTCCGCGGGACGGCCCACATCGTGACCTGATCGGCCGAACGCACCGGCGGCCGAGCGCGGACACCCCCGTGTTGACGCCGGTGGGCTCGGGTGCGAGCGTGGGCGATCCGCGCATCCCGGGCGGCCGGAGGGGCACCTCCGGGGCGCCGGGACGCACCCGCCACCGACCCGCCGGGAGCCGCGCATGCCGGACGCCGGGAGCCGTCCCGCGGGACGCCGGGAGCCGTCCCGTACGGGGAGCGTGCCCACCCTGCTGGTGCTGGACGCCGAGCCGCCGCCCCGGCTGGGCCGGCTGACCGGGCGGGCCCGGATCGTGCGCACCGACGCGGCGCACCTGGCCGAGCGGCTGCTGGAGGCGGACGCGCTGCTGGTGTGGGACTTCACCTCGACCGCGGTGCGCGACGCGTGGCCCGGCGCGGGGCCCCGGCCGCGCTGGGTGCACACGGCGAGCGCGGGCGTGGACCATCTGCTGTGCCCGGAACTGGCCGCGTCCGGCACGGTGGTCACCAACGCGCGCGGGATCTTCGAGCAGCCGATCGCCGAGTACGTGGCGGCGCTGGTACTGGCCGTGGCCAAGGACCTGCCACGCACCCTGGAGCAGCAGCGGGAGCGGGTGTGGCGGCACCGGGAGAGCCGACGGGTGGCCGGTACCCGTGCCTGCGTGGTCGGGTCCGGGCCCATCGGGCGGGCGATCGTACGGATGCTGAAGGCGCTGGGCGTGACGGCGGCGCTGGTCGGGCGGGTGCCGCGGACCGGGGTGTACGGCCCGGCCGACCTGGACCGGCTGGTCTCCCGCGCGGACTGGGTGATCGCGGCGGCGCCGCTGACCGAGGCGACGTACCGCATGTTCGGCACCCACGTCTTCGACGTGATGCAGCCCTCGGCGCTCTTCGTGAACGTGGGGCGCGGCGACCTCGTGGACGAGGACGCGCTCGCCCGCGCCCTGAGCCGGCGGTGGATCGCGGGCGCCGCCCTGGACGTGTTCGCCGCCGAACCGCTGCCCGCCGACAGCCCGCTGTGGGACCTGGAAGGGCTGATCGTCTCCCCCCACATGAGCGGGGACACGGTGGGCTGGCGGGATGAACTCGGCCGGCAGTTCGTGGAGTTGTACGAGCGCTGGGCGGTGGGCAGACCCCTGGTGAACGTGGTCGACAAGACGCGCGGCTACGTGCCCGGCCACTGACCCGATGGAGGGTGCATGCAGCTCACCGACCTCACGGCACACCGGCTCCTGGACGGCTACCGCAAGGGCGAGTTCAGTCCCGTGGAGGCGGTCGAGCAGGCACTGGCGGCGGCCCGGCGCGCGCAGCCCGCGGTGAACGCGTTCGTCCGGTTCACCGAACAGGACGCGCTCGCGCGGGCCCGGGAGTCGGCGCGGCGCTGGCGGCGCGGGGAGCCGGAGGGGCTGCTGGACGGGGTGCCGGTGACCGTGAAGGACCTGCTGCCGATGCGCGGCCACCCGACGCTGCGCGGCTCGCGCACCCTGTCCGAGCGGGGCGTCTTCGACGAGGACGCACCCTCGGTGGCCCGGCTGCGGGAGCACGGGGCGGTGTTCCTCGGCAAGACGACGACGCCCGAGTTCGGCTGGAAAGGGGTCACGGACTCGCCGCTGACCGGCGTCACCCGCAATCCGTACGACACCTCGCGCACCGCCGGCGGCTCCAGCGGGGGCAGCGCGGCGGCGGTCGCGCTCGGCGCGGGGCCGCTGTCGCTGGGCACGGACGGCGGGGGCAGCATCCGGATCCCGGCCGCGTTCTGCGGGATCTTCGGGCTGAAGCCGACGTACGGCAGGGTGCCGCTGTATCCGGCGAGCCCCTTCGGCACGCTGTCCCACGCCGGTCCGATGACCCGGGACGCGGCCGACGCGGCTCTGCTGCTCGATGTGGTCGCGGGGCCCGACGCCCGCGACTGGTCGGCGCTGCCGCCCGCGGGCTCCTTCACCGGGACGCTGGCCGGGGGCGTCCGGGGACTGCGGGTGGCGTACTCGCCGTCGCTGGGCGGGCAGGTGGCCGTGCGGCCGGCGGTGGCCGCGGCGGTACGGCGGACCGTGACCGCCCTCGCCGGCCTCGGCGCGTACGTCGAGGAGACCGACCCCGACTTCAGCGATCCGGTGGAGTCCTTCCACACCCTGTGGTTCAGCGGCGCGGCGCGGATCACCCAGCGGTTCTCGCCGCACCGGCGGGGGCTGCTCGATCCGGGGCTGCGGGAGATCTGCGCGCGGGGCGCGCGGATGAGCGCGCTGGACTACCTGGCGGCGGTGGACACCCGCACGGACCTCGGCCGCCGCATGGGGCGTTTCCACGAGCGGTACGACCTGCTGGTGACGCCGACGCTGCCGCTGACCGCGTTCGAGGCGGGCCCGGAGGTGCCGGCGGGCTCCGCGCACCGCCGCTGGACCGGCTGGACCCCGTTCACCTAGCCCTTCAACCTCACCCAGCAGCCGGCCGCGACGGTGCCGGTGGGGACGGACGAGCGCGGCCTGCCGATCGGCATGCAACTCGTCGCCGCCCGGCACCGGGACGACATCGTGCTGCGCGCGGCGCACGCGCTGTACGAGTCCGGGGCGGTGTCGGCACCGCCGGTCCGCACGGTCGCGGCCTGAAGGCGTCGCGACGGCGGGGAGCGGTCGCCCACGTGGGAGTCGTGCGGGGGCGGGCGACGGGAGGGGGCGGGTGACGGAAGGAGGAGACGCGTCGTGCGGCCGGAAAACCAGGGCGCATACCCCGGATCAGCTTGGGTAGCCGCGCCGCCATGGCTCCACCACATGGGAACGACGGACATACTTTCCGGCCACAACACAGACCCAGCAGAAGGACGTTGCTCGGCTCCGTCGCGGCGCTCGGGGCACTGGGTGCCGCGGGCTGCGCCCGGGTGGCCGCCGCGGGCCAAAACGGCGGCGAACTGCTCGACCGGCTCCGCGCACAGGGCGTCGTACGGCTCGGGATCGCGGGTGAGATCCCCTTCGGGTACATCGACAAGAACGGCCATCTCACGGGCGAGGCGCCCGAGTTGGCGAAGACGGTCTTCAAGCGCCTCGGAGTGGACCGGGTGCAGCCGGTGCCGACCGAGTTCGGCTCGCTGATACCCGGCCTCAACTCGCAGCAGTTCGATGTCGTCGCGGCCGGCATGTACGTCAACGCCGACCGCTGCAAGCAGGTGATCTTCGCGGATCCCGACTACCAGATGCTGGATTCGTTCATCGTCCGCAAGGGGAACCCGAAGGGGTTGCACTCCTATCAGGACGTCGTCGCGAAGAAGGCCAGGTTCGCCACCGGCACCGGGTACGCCGAGATCCAGTACGCCGTCGACGCGGGCTACAAGCAGAGCGACATCCTGATCGTGCCGGACCAGGTGGCCGGGCTGAACGCGGTCGAGGCGGGCCGTGTCGACGTGTTCGCCGGTACGGCGCTCACCACCCGCGAGGTCGTGAAGAAGTCGGCCAAGGCGGAGGCGACCGCGCCGTTCGCGCCGCTGATCAAGGGCGAACGGCACATCGACGGCGGGGCGTTCGCGTTCCGGCCGACCGAGACCCGGTTGCGGGACGCGTTCAACGCGGAGCTGCACAAGCTCAAGCGGAGCGGTGAACTGTTCCGCATCCTGCGGCCGTTCGGCTTCACCAAGGCCGAGATGACGGACCTGACGGCGAAGGAGCTGTGCGGGCGATGACCTCGGGGCTCTGGGAACTGGTACTCAAGGGCGTCTGGACCACCGTCCAGCTGCTGGTGTTCAGCGCGCTGCTGGCCGCCGCGGTGTCCTTCGTGATCGGCCTGGCGCGCACCCACCACCGGTGGATCGTGCGCTTCGTGGCCGGCGTCTACACCGAGATCTTCCGCGGCACCTCCGCGCTGGTGATGATCTTCTGGGTGTTCTTCGTACTGCCGGTCGCCTTCGGCTGGCAGCTGGTGCCGATGTGGGCGGGCACACTGGCGCTCGGTCTGACGTACGGCGCGTACGGCTCCGAGATCGTGCGCGGGGCGCTGAACTCGGTGGATCCGGCGCAGAAGGAGGGCGGGATCGCCCTGAGCTTCACGCCGGCCCAGCGGATGCGGCTGATCGTGCTGCCGCAGGCGGTGCCGGAGATGATCCCCTCCTTCAGCAATCTGCTGATCGAGCTGCTCAAGGGCACCGCGCTGGTGTCGGTGATGGGCATGGGCGATCTGACGTTCAGCGCCAACCTGGTGCGCCTCGCGCTCCAGCAGAGCGCGGAGATCTACACGTACGTGCTGCTCATCTACTTCGTGATCGCCTTCGTGCTGACCCGGCTGATGCGCGGCCTGGAGAAGCGGCTGAAGGCCGGGATCGGCCGGGAGGCCGGCACGGAGCCCGCGGCGCGTGAGCTGAAACGGGCACGGACGACCGGGGTGGGCGGTGGTGTCGCATGAAGTGGGACTGGCACGCGGTGAGCGACTTCATGCCGCACTTCTGGGACGGTCTGCTGGTCACCCTGCAGGCACTGGCGCTGGGTTCGCTGCTGTCCTTCACCCTCGGCCTGGTGTGGACGCTGCTGATGCGGACGCCGACCCGGTGGGTGCGCTGGCCGGTCGGGGTGGTCACGGAGTTCGTGCGCAACACCCCACTGCTGGTGCAGCTGTTCTTCCTCTTCTACGTGCTGCCGGAGTGGGGCCTGACCTTCTCCGCGCTGTCCACCGGCGTCTTCGCGATCGGGCTGCACTACTCGACGTACACGATGCAGGTCTACCGGGCCGGCATCGAGGCGGTGCCCGTCGGCCAGTGGGAGGCGGCGACCGCGCTGAACCTGCCCAGGCGGCGGACCTGGACCGCGGTGATCCTGCCGCAGGCGATCCGCCGGGTGGTCCCGGCGCTCGGCAACTACGTGATCTCCATGCTCAAGGACACGCCGATGCTGATGGTGATCACCGTGCTGGAGATGCTGGGCCAGGCCCGGCTCTTCTCCCAGCAGCGCTTCCAGTTCACCGAGCCGCTCACCGTGATCGGCGTGGCCTTCATCCTCATCTCCTACCTGGCCTCCCTTCTCCTGCGAGCCCTGGAGCGACGCCTTGTCCGTTGAGACCCGTACCCAGCCCTCCGCCACCGCCGCCCAGCCGGCCGACCTGATCCGTCTGGAGCGGGTCACCAAGCGCTTCGGCGCCAACACCGTGCTCGACCAACTGGACTTCGCGGTCCAGCCGGGCAAGCACGTGACCCTGATCGGGCCCTCCGGCTCCGGCAAGACCACGATCCTCAGACTCCTGATGACCCTGACGAAACCGGACGAGGGGATCATCACCGTCGACGGCGAACCGCTGTTCCCGGCGCCGGAGAAGCAGGTCCGGGAGGTGCGCAAGAAGATCGGGATGGTGTTCCAGCACTTCAACCTGTTCCCGAACATGTCGGTGCTGCGCAACCTCACCGAGGCGCCGGTGCAGGTCCTCGGCCTGTCCAAGGACGAGGCGGAGGAGCGGGCGCGGGAGCTGCTGGAGCTGGTGGGCCTCACCGACAAGTGCGGGGCGCGCCCGGCCCAGCTGTCCGGCGGGCAGCAGCAGCGGGTGGCGATCGCGCGGGCGCTGGCGATGCGCCCGCGGGTGCTGCTGCTCGACGAGGTGACCTCCGCGCTCGACCCGGAGCTGGTCGCGGGCGTGCTCGATCTGCTGCGGGACATCGCGCGCAGCACCGACATCACGATGCTGTGCGTGACCCACGAGATGGGCTTCGCCCGGGACATCTCCGACCAGGTGCTGATGTTCGACGGCGGCCGGGTGATCGAGTCCGGCTCCCCGGAGAAGATCTTCAGCGACCCGGAGCAGGACCGCACCCGGGAGTTCCTCGGCGCGGTTCTGTGAGGGTCGCGGACAACGGGCGAGGTCCAGCCACTGGGGCATGACCCTGGCATATGCCAGGGGGACTTCGTCCCAGTCGGAACAGCCGCCGGGACGAGGGGGACGAGCCGGAATCTTGTCAACGCCCCCTCCCCGGCGGCCGTTTGCCCGTTATCGTGGTATCGCCGCACCGTCCGGAATCCACGGCCCAGCAAGCGAGCGCAGAGGGGACCCACCGTGGCGCTGATGCACGAGCCGACCGCCCCGTACAACTCCGCCCAGGACGCGCTGCGCGTGCTGGAGACCGTGGCGCACACCGCCGCCGGGGTCACCGGGACCGAGCTGGCCCGGCACACCGGCCTCGGCCCCGAGCGGCTCACCACGCTGCTGCGGATGCTGCGCCGCGAGGGGTACGTGGAGCAGATCGGCGGCGGGGCGTACGTCACCGGCGACACGCTGCGCCGGCTGACCTCGGCCCAGGACCGCGAGCGGGCCCTCGCCGACAAGCTCCAGCTGACGCTGGACCGGCTGCGCGACTCGGTCGGCGCGGCGGTCTACATCAGCCGGTACGTGGACGGCGAGGTCAAGGTCACCCAGTACGCGGCCGGGCCCGCCACCCCGGCGGTCAACGAGTGGGTGGACTTCCGCTACTCGGCCCACGCCACCGCGGTCGGCAAGAGCCTGCTGACCCAGCTGGACCACAACGGGCGCCGCGACCACCTCGCCCGGCACAAGATGGCCCGCCTGACCTCGCGCACCATCACCAGCGACAAGCTGCTGCTGTCCCGCCTGGAGTCCCAGCCGCCGACGGTGCCGGTGCTCGACCTCCAGGAGTACGCCGTGGGCACGGTCTGCGCGGCCGTCCCGATCACCGCGGGCGCCTCGGTGGGCTGCCTGGCCGTGTCGCTCCCGTTGGAGCACGCGCACCGGCTGAAGCGCGCCGCGGACACGCTGAACCGGAGCGCGGCGCCGGTGCTGCTGTCGCTGGCCATCTAGGGCCTCTCGTCTGGATCACGCCGGGCTCGCGGGGATCACGGGGACGTGGTCACGAGCACCCCCCGGGACCAGGTAGTATTTTCTCTGTCGCCGGCCGCGGAGAGCGGAAGGCGAGAGTCAAGCGCCGCTAGCTCAGTTGGTTAGAGCAGCTGACTCTTAATCAGCGGGTCCGGGGTTCGAGTCCCTGGCGGCGCACCATGACGATGGCGGTCGGTTTTCGCGTACAGCGCGAACACCGACCGCCATCGCCGTTTTCCCGCGGCCTCGGCGTGCCTCAGAAGTTCACGTCCGAGCAGGCGTAGAACGCGTTGCCCGTGTCGGCGATCGTCCAGACCGCGAGGATCACGTGGTGTCCGGACAGGCCGGTCGGCAGGGTGCCGCTGTGACTGAGCGTCGCCGGCGGCTGCTGGCCGTTGTAGGGCACCGTCAGGAACGGCGTGAGGGTGAGGTCCGAGCGGGACAGCCGGTGGTTCTGGTTCCAGCCCTGCTTGGTCACGTAGTACTTGAAGTCCGTCGTGGCGTGCCGGGCCGTGAACTGCCAGCGGAAGGTGTACGACTGCCCGCCGGTCACCTGGGTGGTGGGCCAGGCTGCGCCGGACGGGGTGGTCGGCGAGCTGAGCTGGGCGAACCGGTCCACCCCGCCGTCGCAGAGCCGGCCGTCGGCGGGCCCCGCGGCAGGGAAGCCCTTGGGGCCCTCGACGCTCTGCGGCTCGTACTGGATGTCGCCGCAGCCCTTGACCGTGCCGTTGGCGCAGAGCTTCTGCCTGCTGACGGGGAGGTCGGTGTAGCCGTGCCCGCTGGCGCCGCCGGTGGAGAGCGCGAACGCTCCGGCGGTCACCACGCCGAGCACGACTGCGGACATTCGGGTCTTGATGCGCATACTGCCGCTCCTGGAGAACGTGGGGGGTTCACTGAGCCGTGCAGGGGAAGGTCTAGACCAAGTCCCAGACTATGGGCGGCACTTGAGCGTGTCCATACCAGTGGCGGAGACGGTGGCCGGGCCCGGCGGCGGAGACCTCCCGGCCCGGCCGCCACCGGCTACACCCGCTCCCCGCGCCCGGCACAGAACGCCACCGTGAGATCCCGTACCAGCGCCTTGCGCTCGCAGTCGTCCAGCTCGACCAGGCCGCTCGTGGTCAGCCGGGTCACCGTGTCCTCCACGGAGTCCACCACCGAGCTGAGCATGCTGGCCCGCTGCCGGGCGTCCAGCGCGGCGATCCGACGGCGCTCCATCGCGGCCGCGACCTCCGGGGCGTACTCCACCCGCAGCGGCTGCACGGAGAACACCTCCAGACCGGCCGGCGCGGTCTGTGCCGCCACCAGCCGGGTCAGCGTCTCCCCCGCCGCCGCGGGCCCGCCCCGCCCACCGCCCGCCGGCTCCACCGGCACCCGGGCCAGCGCCGCCTCCACGCACTCGCGCAGATACCGCTCGTGGTCCTCCAGACCGAGCACCGCCCGCGCGGTGTCCCGCACCCGCCACACCACGAGCACGGCGACCCGCAGCGGCGTGCCGCCCGGATCGGTCGCGGGGATCGCCTCGCTGCGCCAGTGCCGCAGCCGTACGTCGACCCAGCGGCGCCGCAGCAGCGGATTGACCCAGAGCAGCCCGGTGCGCCGCACCGTCCCCCGGTAGCGGCCGAACAGGCCCACCACCCAGGCCCGTCCGGTGCGCCCCCGGGCCAGCCCGCCGAACCCGGCCGCGCCGAGCAGCCCGGCCCCGGCGTACGCCGCCCACTGCGCCGGGCCGAGACCCGCGCCCGCGGGCGCCGGCAGGCGCAGCGCCTGGGCGGCGAGCGGCGGCAGCACCCCCGCCCACCAGGAGGCGGCCAGGCAGCCGGTGACCCCGCAGGCCCCGGCGAGCACGCCGGCCGCCCCGGGCAGCACCCGCGCCTCCCGTTCCGTCAGCTCCGGGTCGATCCGGGGCAGCGGGCGCCGCGGCGCCGATGCCGGGCGGCTCGCGCGCGGCAGTTCACCGGTGCCCTGCCGGCGCCCCACCACGGCGGGCTTGAGCGGCACCCGCGCGGGCTCCTCCCCTCCGGGGCGGTCGCGGCCCTCGGGGTCGTCGCGGAAGAGCAGGTGGACCGGGATCTCGGTGGTGGACTCGTTGCGGATCAGCCGAGCCTGGCGGGTGCCGGTGACCGTGGCCGGACGGGGGCGCCCCTCGGACTCGGACGGTGTGTGGGTGGTCGTACTCATGCGTGCCTCCAGCCTCCGCGCCAGATGCGTCATGAACGTGAGCTGACAGGTGATGTGCGGCGGTCGAGGCCGTCAGGAGAACAGGCGGCGCCAGGTCTCGGGGCCGACCGAGCCGTCGGCCGCGCCGCCCCGCCAGCCCTGACCGCGCTGGAAGGCCACCACGGCCTGCCGGTCCGCGTCGCCCCACCGCGGACCCGGGCCGTCGCCGTAGAACCGGCCGAACCCCCTGCGGGTCAACTGGACCCCCAGCCGGGTGACGTAGTCGTTGCTCTGCCCCGGCCGGAAGTAACCCTTGCCGGGGTAGCCGGACACGCCGTGCGAGGCGGGCTCCACCGCGCCCCGGGCGATGTCCCGGCCCCGGCCGGAGGCGAGCAGTTCCCAGGTACGCGGGCCGGGCAGCCCGTCGGCCTCCCCGTCCTCCCAGCCCTGGGCCCGCTGGAAGGCCTCGGTGGCCCGCCGGTCCGCCTCGCTCCAGGCCGGGCCCGGACCCTTCGGGTAGTACGGCGCCGCGCCCCGGGCCATCAGCATCTGCCCCAGCTCGGTGACGTAGGCGTTGACCGCGCCGAGTCCGAAGGAGTCCGCGCCGGGGAAGTCCGGGGAGGTCTTGCCACCGGCCGCCTCGGCGCCCGCGCTGCCGGTGGCCAGGCCCTTGTAGCGGTAGGGGACGTAACTGCCGGCGTGGCTCCAGTAGGGGTAGGGCGTGGTCCGGCTCCGGGCGTGCGGGGGTGTCTGCTCGTAGACCTTGTAGTGGGTGTGCGCGGAGTCCGTCCAGCCGCCGAAGATCACCACGTGCGAGCCGTTCTGGGGGTTGGCGGTGTTGTGGAAGAGCAGCATGTCGCCGGGCTGGAGCTGGGACTTCTTGATCTTCACGCCGTACCCGGCGAGGCTGCCCGTCCACTGGTTGCTGTTCAGGCCCCAGGCCATGGAGACGTAGCCCGAGCAGTCCTGCCGGTAGCCGTCGGTCCAGTAGCGGGCCATGCTGTACGGCACCTTCGCGGTCACCCAGGACTTGGCCCGTTTGATGATGGCGTTGCGGGTGGTGCGCGGGGTGAGGACGCCGCCGGGCCGGGTGGAGCCGCCGCCGGGACCGTGCAGCGGGGCCTCGGCCCCCTGGGGGGTGTCGGGCTCGCCATCGCCGGAGGCGGCCTGGCGGGGCGGGGGGTGACCGGCCGGGAGGGCGGCCGCCGGCGTCACCGCGCCGAGGGCGGCGGACACGGCGGCCATCACGAGCATCCCGCGCTTCGCGGGGAGGTGGGCGGGGCGGCCGGGCGGCCGGCGGGTAGTGGTGCGGCGCCGGTGGACACAGCCGGGGCAGCCGCAGTCGCGCGCGGGTTCGAACTCCTCGAACGCCGGAGCGGCCATGCGATCCGCCTCACATTCATGGTGTTTTTGTCCGCTTGTGTGCACGTTGATCAGTTTCTCAACTGTCTACGGAACGCGCACTTTGACGGTCCGAATGATGTACGGACCCCCGGCGGACCACCGGTGGACCACCTCCCGGTGGTCCGAAGCACCCCCACGGGTCAGGTAGAGTTCTCTTGTCAGCAGGCGCCGCTAGCTCAGTTGGTTAGAGCAGCTGACTCTTAATCAGCGGGTCCGGGGTTCGAGTCCCTGGCGGCGCACTAGCGATAAATACGCTGACCTGGGCGTTCTCGGTATCCGAGAACGCCCTTCGGCGTTCCGGTCCCGGCCGGAGTCGGCCAGGACCGGAACCGGTGCCCTCACTCACATGACGGTGTGGGTGTCCACGGGTGAGGTGGAGGCGGTGTAGGCGGAGCTGCCGCCGTAGGCGGCGGTCAGCGCGTGGGACCCGGCGGTGAGGGCGGACGTGCTGAACGTGGCCACGCCCCCGCTGAGCGTGCCCGTACCCAGCAGTGTCGCCCCGTCGAAGAAGCTGACCGTACCGGCCGGCGTGCCGCCGCCCGGCGCCACCACGGTGACCGTCGCCGTCAGCGACACGGTCTGCCCCACGGTCGAGGGGTTGGGCGCGGAGGACAGAGCCGTCGTCGTAGTGGCCTTGTCCACCGTGGTGTTGACGATCGGCGAGGTGGAAGTGTTGAAGTTCGCGTCGCCGTTGTACGCCGCACGGATCGAGCGCACCCCTACGGGGAGGGTCGATTTCGTCAGGGTCGCCACGCCACCGA
>NZ_LBDA02000085.1 GCF_000980885.2 Streptomyces malaysiense
GCACTCAACCGCAGGTGATCTTGGCAGACCGTGGGCGGCGATCCACGACAACGCCCGCATCCCCGCCGACTTCCGGCTCTATCTCACCGCGACCCCGCGCATCCTGGCCTCGCCCCGGCCGCAGAAGGGCGCGGAGGGCCAGGAGCTGGAGCTCGCGTCGATGGGCCAGGACTCGCAGACCTACGGGCCGTGGCTGGCGGAGCTTGGACTGAGCGAGGCGGTCGAGCGGGGCATCCTTGCCGGGTTCGAGATCGACGTGCTGGAGATCCACGACCCCTCCCCCGTCACCGGGGGGTCCGAGGAGGCGCAGCGGGGCCGGCGCCTGGCGCTCCTGCAGACCGCGCTCCTCGAGCACGCGGCGGCGTACAACTTGCGTACGGTCATGACCTTCCACCAAAGGGTGGAGGAAGCCATGGCGTTCGCGGAGAAACTGCCGCAGACGGCAGCCGAGCTGTACGCAGGCGACGCCTCCGTCGAGGACCTGGCGGCCGCGGACCGGTTGCCGAAGTCGTCGATCGGCGCGGAGTTCTACGAGCTTGAGCCGGGCCGCCACGTACCCCCGGACCGGGTGTGGTCGGCGTGGCTGTGCGGCGACCACCTCGTCTCCGAGCGGCGTGAGGTGCTGGGCGAGTTCGCGAACGGCATCGACGCGGCCGGCCGCCGGGTCCACCGCGCCTTCCTCGCCAGCTGCCGCGTCCTCGGAGAAGGCGTCGACATCACCGGCGAGCGAGGAGTCGAAGCCGTGTGCTTCGCCGACACCCGCGGCTCCCAGGTGGAGATCGTGCAGAACATCGGCCGGGCGCTCCGCCTCAACCGGGACGGCACCACGAAGATCGCCAGGCTCATCGTGCCCGTGTTCCTGGAGCCCGGCGAGGACCCGACCGGCATGATCGCCTCCGCCTCCTTCCGCCCCCTCGTAGCCGTACTCCAAGGCCTGCGCTCCCACGACGAGCGCCTCGTCGAACAGCTCGCCTCCCGTGCCCTCACCAGCGGGAAGCGCAAGGTGCACGTCCAGCGCGATGAAGAAGGGCGGATCATCGGAGCCGACGGCGAGGACCAGGAGCACAACGACACCCAGGCCGCCGCCGAGTCCGCCCTGCTCCACTTCTCCAGCCCACGCGACCCGGCGACCATCGCCGCCTTCCTCCGCACCCGCGTCTACCGGCCCGAGTCCCTGGTCTGGCTGCAGGGCTACCAAGCCATGCTCCGCTGGCGGGCGGAGAACGAAATCAGCGGCCTGCACGCCGTTGCCTACGACGTCGAGGTCGAAGTGGGCGCCACGAAGTCGTTTCCGCTTGGCCGGTGGGTGCACCAGCAGAGGAAAGCCCTGCGGACCGGAGAGCTGGGACCGCGGCGCAAGGAACTGCTGGACGCCCCGGAGGCCGGCATGGTCTGGGAACCCGGCGAAGAAGCCTGGGAGACCAAGCTCGCCGCGCTGCGATCCTACCGGCGGGCCACCGGACACCTCGCCCCACGCCAGGACGCGGTCTGGGGCGAGGGCGAGGCGCTCGTGCCGGTCGGGCAGCACATGGCCAACCTCCGCCGCAAAGACGGCCTCGGAAAGAACCCGCAACGAGCGGCGCAGCGCGCGAAACAGCTGGCCGCGATCGACCCGGACTGGAACTGCCCCTGGCCACTGGACTGGCAACGCCACCACCGTGTACTCGCCGACCTCGCCGCCGACGAACCCCACGGCCACCTGCCCGACATCCAACCCGGCGTGACCTTCGACGGTGATGATCTCGGGCGGTGGATCGGGAGACAGAAGCAGTCGGCCACTTGGGCGCAGCTGTCGAGCGAGCAACAGGAACGGCTGTCCAAGCTGGGCATCAAGCCCACCGAGGCGCTGTCTCCCGCTCCGGCAGCAACGGGTGCGACCAAGGGCCCGAGCAAGGCGCAGCAGGCATTCCAACGCGGCCTCGCAGCCCTCACCCAGTACATCGCTCGAGAGGGCCATCACCGCGTCCCAAGGAGCCACACAGAGCAGATCACGGTAGAGGGCGAGGTTACGCCGGTCCGGCTGGGGGTGTTCATGAGCAACACCAAACAGCGGCGGGACAGGCTGGGTGACCCGCAGCGCGCCGCGCTCCGCGAGCTGGGCATCGAATGGGCGTGACATCGCCGCCATCCGGCCGTTGAGCCCGACCGCGCGAGGACATCGGAACAGCAGCGGCCAGGGACCGACCGGCGCTTGCTTGATCCGCTGGGCATCTGTTGCAAAAGCGCCCGCCCGGGACGGCGAACAGGAGACCGTGGTGGAGTGACCCATCACCCCGGCCTACTGCGGACCGCTCCCCTGCAGGGAGAAACGACCTCGTCGCTGATCTGCCGCATCGCGAGCCGCTACGGGATGGCAGCGAATGTGTTGCGGTCCTGCTGGCACTGGCGCAACTACCAACCTGGGCACGACGGCGGGGGTGCGCGGGCCGACGCCGAGGTGCTGCTGAATGCAGCCGGACGGCGGCTCCTGGCAGGCCTGTGCGGCGTCGAGGACAACGTGCTGGCGCGGGCGTTGCCGTCCTGGGAGCAGGAGGACGCCAAGCTGCCTGCCGAAGAGGACGGGGTGCCGGCGGCGGCGTGGCGGATCGGCGGCGCGGTCGCCGGGCCGGTGGCGTTCGGCTGCCGCCTGTGCGCGGCCCGGCGTACGGGGACGGCCGTGCGGGTGGTGCGGTACGCGCCCCGGTGGCAGCGGGTGTGTGTCCGGCACGGACGGTGGCAGCTGGACGCGGATGCCGACCAGCCCCTCGAGTGCCTCGGCCTGCGGGATTTGCCGGAGGTGGCCGCAGCGCGGCGGCGGTGGACCGGGGTGGCGCGGCGGACGGTGCGGGCCGGGGCCGAGCCGGAGCGGGTGTTCGCCCTGTCGCATGCGGTGGTGGCCCGGTGGTGGGAGCAGGCTTTCCGCTGGGAGCGGGAGAGGGTGTGGCCGCGGCGACTGCACCAGGTCGCGGGCGGTGGGCCGGGGGTGATCTGGAACGGTGGCGATCGTGGGGCGGGACGCGGTCGTCTTCCCCGAGGTGGTGGCCGTCGCCGACGCTCTGCTGGACCCGGCGATGGCCCAGTTGGCGTGGTTGGACAGCGGTGCGGGGCGGCCGCGGGCGCTGCCCGCCGACGGGATGTTCTGCCGCCGGCTCGGTGAGCGGATTGGTCGGCCGTGGCTGGGGCCGCTGGCCGCGACCGACTACGGCCGCCCGCTGACCTCCTGGATGGGCAGCGTCATCCGCTTGCGCCGCAGCGCCGGCGGGCCTCCCGGATACGACAACGACCCCTGGTGGCTGCGCCAGGAACACCAGAGCGCGACCATGGCCGGGCAACTGCGGGTGCTGGGCAAGGAGAAGAAGGCGCCCGGCTCGGGGAGGATGTGGCGGGCGGCGGTGCCCGCCGAGCAGCGCACGCTGATCACCCGGGCGATCGAGAGCGCCGAGGAACAGCTGCTCCAGCTGCGCGGAGCGCAGACCGGGCCGACCGCCGATGTCGCCCGGCAGCTTCTGCGCAGCCTCCGCCACAGCGCCGGCCTGATCGAGAACGCCTGGAAGCGGACCGCCCTGGTCGCGGTGAACGCCGGGATGCCCCTGGAAGAGGTGGCCCAGTGGGCGGAGATGTCTCCCGACGCCTTGATGAACATACTGACGGCCGGCCAGGAACACAGCGGCTGAAGACCCGCTTCGGATGCGCGGAGCAGTCGCCGGAGTGGGCTCATCAGCCGTTAGCGCACGCAGTACCCGTTCGTGGCAGAAATCCCCAAAATCAGGTGGCTGCCGGCGGATACGGCTTGGCTGAAGGGGGTGATCAACGCAGATATGGCCGGGCCAGGAAGCCCCCGTACACCAACAAGCCCCCCTCCGAGCGTCAAGCGTGCACCCGCACCGGCGTCCTGTGAACTGTCTCACTCAGCACTGCCTGCTCGGCGCACGAACTGCCTCACCAGCGCGGTTCGTACGTGTTCGACGCCGCTTGTTGGCCGGATACGTCAGTAATCTGTCATTGCAGCCAGTGCGGTGTTCGATACAGGCTGTGACTGTGTTGGAGCGACGTGTTGTTGTGGTGGTGTACACGGGCGCAATGGCCCTGGACGTCACCGGACCGATTGAAGTGTTCGATACCGCGAACCGGCTCCTGGGGCCTTCGGGTACGCCCTACCGGGCCGACTTCGTGTCCGCCGACGCACCGCTGGTGCGCATGAGTTCGGGGGTGGTGGTCGGGGCATCGCCACTGGAAGCGGGGCAGGGGCCGATCGACACGCTTCTCGTGCCGGGCGGCTGGAGTGTCGGCAACGCGCTCCGGGACCGGGCGCTCGTGTCCTGGATCGGCGAGGCAGCGGCCCGGTCGCGCAGAGTCGCCTCTGTATGCGGCGGATCCTTCTTGCTGGCCGAGGCAGGCCTCCTCGACGGCAGGCGTGCCACCACTCACTGGGCGTACAGCGAGGCGATGGCGGGCCGCTATCCGGATGTGACGGTGGACGCCGAGCCGATCTTCGTCTGGGACGGTCCCTTCGTGACCTCCGCGGGCGTGTCGACGGGCATCGACATGGCGCTGGCCCTGGTGGAGGCGGATCACGGATCGGCGCTCGCGCTGGAGACGGCACGGTTTCTGGTGCTGTTCCTCAAGCGACACGGAGGGCAGTCCCAGTACAGCGCCGTCCTCGACGCCCAGTTTGCCGACCATCCGCCGATCCGGGCGGCACAGGAGTGGATTCTCGACAACCTGGACAACCCGCTGCCCGTGGCCGAGATCGCGCGGCAGGCCAACATGAGTCAGCGCAACTTCGCCCGGGTCTTCCGGCGCGAGGTGGGCACGACACCCGGCCAGTACGTCGAGCGGACGCGTATCGCTCGCGCTCGCGAGCTGCTGGAGACGACGGACCTGACGATCGGCCAGATAGCCGGCCGCTGTGGCTTCGCCGCCACCGAGACGTTCTTCCGCTCCTTCGGGCGAACCCTGGGGCTGACCCCCAAGGAATACCGGCACCACTTTCAGGTCATCTCGCCATCCGGCCTCATCGACCGGCACCACGAGAGGGAGGGAAGCCCCGTATGACCACCGCGACCTCGGAATTACGCGAGGCAGGAACGGTACGGGCGGTCGACTATCTGGCCGGAGAACTCGCCAGGGCCGGCGTCACCCACATGTTCGGCGTCGGCGGCGCGAACATCGAGGACCTGTATGACGCGGTGCACCGCGGCGGCACCGTCCGCGGCGTCGTCGCCAAACACGAGTTCTCCGCCGTCACCATGGCCGACGGATACGCACGTGTCACCAGGCGCCTCGGAGTTGTTGCCGCCACCTCGGGCGGCGGGGCGATGAATCTCGTACCGGGCCTGGCGGAGGCGTACGCGTCCCGGGTGCCCGTGCTGGCCCTGGTGGGTCAGCCGCCGACCGGCCAGGAAGGGCACGGGGCGTTCCAGGACTCCAGCGGCAAGGCGGGTTCCTTCGACGCACGGGAGGTCTTCGCGCCCGTCTCCCGGTTCTGCGCCCGGGTCGATGACGCCTCCTCGCTCACGGAGTTGCTGCCCCTGGCAGTCGCGGCGGCGCAGGCCGATCCGCGCGGGCCGGCCGTGCTGTTGCTGCCCAAGGACGTGCAGCAGGCGCGCATCCAGGTGCCCGCCCGCGCCGTGGCCCCCACATCGGGCCCCCGCGCGACGGCATCCGCGGCGCGGCACGACATAGCTGCCGTCGGCACCGTGTCGGACGCCCTGCACAGGGCCGGTCGTGTCCTCGTCATCGCCGGTGAGGGCGTTGCCGCCGACGACGCGCGTGGGGAACTGGCCGAACTGGCCCAGTGCCTCGGGGCATGGGTAGCGGTCACCCCGGACGCCAAGGACGTCTTCGACAACCGTGACCCCCGATTCGCCGGCGTAGCCGGGGTGATGGGCCATGCCAACGTCGAAGACTGTCTGCGGCGGGCCGACCTGTGTCTGCTGGTCGGTACCCGACTGCCGCTCCTGGCACGCGACGGCCTCGACCAGGCCCTGGCCGCCACCGACGTCGTCTGCCTCGGCCCCGAAGCACCGTTCGTGTCAGGCATCGCACTGGGTGGCGATCTGCGCGACGCGCTGCGCGCGGTGACCGTACGGCTGCCGCCGCACCCACGTCCTTGCCCGCCGCACGCCGGCCCCCTTCCCGCGCCCATGCCGGGTCCGCTCTTGCGGGACCGGGAAAGGACCGTCCCCCACGACCAGGCGATCGCCGCGGTGGAGGCGGCACTCCCCCAGGACGCACACGTCTTCGTGGACGCCGGCAACACGGGCGCCAGCGCGATCCACCTCCTCCCGGCACCGCGCCACGGCCGCTTCGTGGTGGCGCTCGGCATGGGCGGCATGGGCTACACCTTCGGTGCCGGCATCGGCGCCGCGCTCGCCACCGGCCGGCGCACCTACGTCCTCGCCGGTGACGGGGCCTTCTTCATGCACGGGATGGAGGTGCACACCGCCGTGGAGTACGACGCACCCGTCACGTTCGTGATCTTCAACAACAACGCCCACGCCATGTGCGCGCTGCGCGAGGAGTTCCTCCAGGGCGGCGTCCGCAGCGACGACCTGTTCGCCCCGACCGACATAGCCGCCGGAGTGGCCGCCGCCTTCCCGTCGTTGGAGGCCACGGGAGCCGGCGACGCGGCACAACTGCGCACGGCACTGATGCACAGCAACGCGGGCGGCGGCCCGGCGTTCGTCGCGGTGTCGTGCGATCCGCGGGAGATCCCGCCGTTCCTTCCCTTCCAGTCCTTCACCGAAGCCGCCAAGAGCAAGGAGGGTTCAGATGAGCGAGGAGTCGTCCACGTTGGCTGACATCCCCGGTCTGATCCGGATCGAGAACGCCGACAAGCAGGAACTGACCGCCCACTGCATGGAGCTCACCCACGCGGTCTACCCCCACCACCAGGTCTACGGGCAGTACTGCACCATCCACGAGTACGTCGACTGCCCTCCGGAGCAGGTCTACGACTACCTGCGCCAGGGGCACCATCTGGAGGAATGGACCTGCAGCCTGCGGGACTTCGCGCCCAGCGGCACCCCGGGGCTGTGGGTCGGTCACGACCGGCTGGAGGACGACACCAGGATCTACTGCGAGGTGGTGGCCAACCCCGAAGCCATGACCGTGGACTACCACTGCTCGTGGGACCAGGGCGAGAAGCTGTGGATGATCTACCTGATGCGTGTCGTCCCGGCCCGCCTGGTGCTCGACAAGCCCGGTTCGGTGATCACGTGGACCAACTGCCGGCACCCCTACTACGACACCAACCCGCATCCCGAGAAGGCGCCGCGCTCGGACCGGCCCTGGGTGGGCGACTACTGGGACCTCTTCTACGCGGGGCACACCTTGGAGATGAACAATCTCAAGGCGATCCTGGAACACCGCCACCGGGGCGGCCTGCCCGTCAGCGTGGCTCCGGCCAGGGCGGTGGCGCGATGACGACGGTCAGCCTCACCGACGTGGCGAGCTATCTTCCCGGCGAGCCGGTCCCTGCGGTGTTCTACACCGAGTACCCCGGAGCCGAGGACAAGCTCCGCAACCACCCCATGTTCAAGGTCCCGCCGTCACGGCACCATGTGGCCGCGGACGAGACGAACGCGGACATGATCGAACGGGCCGTACAACCCCTGATCGAGCGGCACGGCGGGGCGGAGATCCGAGCCGTCGACGTACTGCTGGTACACAGCCAGTTGCCGGACCTGCCGTTCGTGGGCGCCGGAACCGAGGTGGCGCGTCGGCTGGGCCTGAACCCGGAGTGGCTTGTCGACGTGGCCAACGCGGGCTGCGCCTCCTTTGTGTACATGTTGAAGATGGCTCGGCAGATCCTCGCCACCACCGACGCGAAGACCGCGCTGATCTGCAACGCGCAAAGCGCCGCGGGGCAATGGTTCACCCAGTCCGAGGTGCGCAAACTCGCCCAGGCGGCGATCCCGGGCGACGGGTGCGGTGTGGCGTTCGTGACGACGTCGGCACAGTCACCGGTCCTCGACGTGGAGACCCGGCACGTCGGCGAGTACGCCGGCGACATGACCGTGGCGGTCGAGGACGGGCGCAAGTACTGGGAGCCGGGAGAGTCCCAGCTGCGGATCGGGTTCACCGACGCAAGCGTCGCCAAGGTCCTGGCACGCGGGAACCGCCTCGTACCCGAGGTGGTCATGGACCTGTGCAAGCGGCTCGGCGTGACGAGCACCGACATCGACGTCCTCATCACCAACCAGCCCAACCGTACGTTCCTGCGGAACTGGCGCGAGGCGCTGCAACTGCCCGCCGAGCGGCACCTGAACACCTTCGACGAATACGGGAATCTGTTCGGCGCGGCCATCCCGATCACCTTGGACCGCGCGATCGGCTCCCGGCAGGTGGCCGACGGCGACCTCATGGTGCTCGGGGGCTTCGCCCACGCGGGCGACTTCGCCGGTGCCGTCGCCGTTCGCTGGCACGGCGGACGGGACTGAGTCATGGAGATCCCGGTGCTGCACCGACTTGCCTTGAACGAGAGCCCGTACCCCCACTGCCCTCGGTACGCGAGACGATGCAACGGGCCGTCGCACGGGCCCACCGCTACCCGCAGTTCCACCCCGACGACCTCACCGAGCGGATCGCCGCGTGATGCCGGGTGACCTCCGACCGCGTCGCGGTCGGCAGCGGATCGGTCGGCGTGGCCCAGCCATAAAGTGGGCGACGCCGATGAAGCAGGCGAAGTCGCCGCTGGCCGTGAGCGCGGTGGGCAAAGGCTTCGCTCAGGCTGATGCGGTAGCCGTCCTCTTCCATCAGCACGGGCCTTGACCCCGAAGGGTGGACACCTGTTCGTGTCGTTATGCGGCAAGCGTCAGGGTAGCTGACTGCTGTTCGTAGGCGATCGGTGCCTGCTGTCCGTTCGCCGAGTGCCGTCGCCGGGTGTTGTAGCGGGTGGTCCAGCGGAAGACTGCCAGGCGGCAGGCGTGGGCCCCGTCGAAGCGGCGGGCGCCACGGAGCGTCTCGCGTTTGAGGGTCGCGTTGAACGACTCGGCGAGGGCGTTGTCCGCGCTGGTCCCGACCGCGCCCATGGACTGCTTCACCTCCAACTCGGCACATACGGACGCGAATTCACGGGAGCTGTACTGGGCTCCGTGATCGCTGTGGAAGACGGCGCCGGACAGGCTGCCGCAGACCCGGGCGGCTGCCCGGAACGCGTCGGTGACCAGCGAGGTGCGCATGTGGTCGGCGACCGACCAGCCCACCAGACGGCGCGAGAAGCAGTCGATCACGGTCGCCAGATACAGGAACTCGCCGTCGCCCACCGGCAGGTACGTGATGTCGCCGACGTACTTCGTGTTGGGTGCGCTCGCGGTGAAGTCGCGCCCCAGCAGGTCGGGCATCGCTGCGGCGGACGGTTCGGGCACGGTGGTGACCTGGCGCTTACGCAGCCGCAGCCCGGCGATGCCGTACGTGCGCATGACCCGTCCGACGCGCTTGTGGTTCACGCGCTCGCCGTCCTCGCGCAGATCGGCGGTGATACGGGGCCGGCCGTAGGTGCCGTCCCATTCGGCGTGCACGGCCCTGATCCGCTCGGCGAGAGCGACGTCGGCCTGTTCACGCGCGGCGCGGGCCTCGCGGGCGGCCCGCCACTTGTAGAGCTGGAGCGGGCGACCTCCAGCACCTGACACAACCGCTTCACGCCCCAGGCGCGGTGGTGGTCCTCGATGAACTGGAAGCGGCTGGTCACCAGGTCATCTCTTGTGCGAAAAACTTCGTGGCCTTGCGGAGAATGTCCCGTTCGGTGGCCAGCTTCTGCATTTCTTTGCGGGCTGCCGCCAGCTCCCGGCGCAGGGCCTCGTTCCCGGCCTGAAGCTCCTCGGCCGTCGGCGGGGAATCCACCGTGCTCTTCTCCGTGCTCGTCGTGATGCCCCCGCCGCGGCGGGCCCGTTCGGCCCGCACCCAGTTACGCAGCGTCTCCCGGCTGATCCCCAGATCCTTGCCGATGCCCTCGAAGGT
>NZ_LBDA02000086.1 GCF_000980885.2 Streptomyces malaysiense
GTCCCTGTCCGAGCGGCAAGTTACGTCCGAGCGGCAGGCCTTGTCCGGACGGCGCACGACGGCGGGGCGGCACGCCGTGCGCGCGGTGCCGCCAGGCGCCAACCCCTCGGCCGGCACGCGGTGTTCGGTCGTCGGCGTGGCTCCGGACACCGGCTCCCGCCCCCCCCGGCCTCCCCCGACCGCTCCGCCCCGTACTCACCAGGCACCCGTCAGCCACCAGGACCCACCGCCCGTGTCCATCCGGACGCGGCGAGTTGCGTCACTACGCCCCCTGCGCCACGCTGGTCTCACGTCACTCTGGGTTTACCGGCGATAACGCTGCGAACCAGCCCGCCGGCCATCGACAGCAGGCGGCCGCTTTTCCGGGGGGCCTGCTGGATCCGTTGTTCTCCGTGTTCTTCCGGTTCCGTTCCGGACCTCACACCGGGGAGTCGCAGCCGTGATCAGTCACCCAAGCAGGCACTGCACGGTGGAGCTCCAAGCCCTGCCGTCGCGGATCGGCCAGGTCCGCAGAATCGTATCTGCGCAATTGCGCTACTGGCATCTGGACCCGTTGATAGACCGAGCCGCGCTCGGCGTGACGGAGTTGCTCAGCAACGTCCACCGGCACGCCAGGCCCGACAAGTCGTGCACCGTCGAGCTGGAGCTGCGACCGGACCGGCTCACCGTGTCGGTACGCGACCACGATCCGCGATTGCCGGTGCCGGCCGACGACGCCGGCATGGACGCGGAGGGCGGCACACCGCTCGCCACCTGCGGGCGGGGCCTCGCCATGGTCGCCGCGGTCAGCGAGAGCTGGGGCGCGCGGCCGGACGGCGACAACGGCAAGGTCGTCTGGTTCACCCTGCCCGCGACGCCCGGCCTTCCGGCCCGCGTGCCGTACCGCACCCCGGAACACCGGCCGGCAGCCGCCCCGGTCACGGCGGGCGCCGTCAGCGCCGCACCCTCCTCGGCCCCGCCACGCGCTCCGGTCCCGGCGGCGGCCACGACAGCCGCCGGCGGACAGCAACTGGCCGCGGCCCACTCGGTCGCGGCGGGCTGAACCAGACCCGGACCAGGCGCGCGATGTACGGCGAGCGGCGAACAACCGCCCGCCGTACACTCGCGCGTGCCGCGTTCACCCATGTCTTCCGTGTTCACAGGACGAGCGCTCATAGGACGAGCATCTCTGTATCTACCAGTATGTACACTGATCTCATGAGCACCTCCGAACGACTCATCGAGTCGACCCGCGACCTGCTCTGGGAGCGCGGCTACGTCGGCACCAGCCCCAAGGCGATCCTGGAGCGCGCCGGCGCGGGTCAGGGCAGCATGTACCACCACTTCAAGGGCAAGCCGGACCTCGCCCTGGCGGCGATCCGGCGGACCGCCGAGCAGTTGCGGGCGGCGGCCGAGCGCTCGCTGGAGGGCCCCGGCACGCCGTACGAGCGCATCGAGGCGTATCTGCGCCGCGAGCGCGAGGTACTGCGGGGGTGCCCGATCGGGCGGCTGACCATGGACCCGGACGTGATCGCCAGCGACGAGCTGCGCGCGCCGGTCGACGAGACCCTCGCCCGGATCGGGGAGCTGCTCGCCGGGATCGTCGAAGAGGGCCAGCGGCAGGGGCAGTTCGCACCGGAACTGGACGCCGGGCGGATCGGCGCGACGATCCTCGCGACCGTTCAGGGCGGCTACGTGCTCGCCCGCGCCGCCGGCTCCCCGGCCGCCTTCGACACGGCCGTCGACGGTCTGCTCGCCCTCCTCGCGCCCCGAACCGCCTGAGGATAGGGAGCACTTCATGCATGCCATGCAGTACGAGGTGACGCTCCCCGCGGACTACGACACCGACATCATCCGTGCCCGTGTCGACCGCGTCGGGCATCTGCTGGACGAATGGGAGGGGCTCGGCCTCAAGGCGTACCTGCTGCGGGAACGCGGTGTCCACGGCTCGCCGGTCAACCGGTACGCGCCGTTCTACCTGTGGCACACGGTGGAGAGCATGAACCGCTTCCTGTGGGGCGGCGCGTTCCAGCGCCTGGCCGATGACTTCGGGCGTCCGGCCGTGCGCGGGTGGACGGGGCTCGGCTACGCGGAGGGCACCGGCACCCGTGCCGCCTTCGCCGTACGGCATACACAGCCGGTCCCGGAAGGCGCCGACTTGACATCCCTGATGGCGGAAGCGGCAGGCGCGGCCGAGCGGTTGGCCGCCGAGGACGGTGCCGTGCTGGCCGCGACGGCCGCGGACCCGCACCGCTGGGAGCTGGTCCACTTCTCCCTCTGGGAACACGACACCCCCGAGGCCGAGGGCGAGCTCTACCAGGTGCTGCATCTGTCCGACCCCGGCCGCGGCCGGCTCCCGCGCGGGCGGCACTGGTGATCCGTACCGTCCTCGGCGACATCCACCCGCGGGAGCTGGGAGTGTGCGACGCGCACGACCACCTCTTCCTGCGCAGCGAGCGGTTGCCGGGCAGGGAACTGGACGACGCCGCCGCCGCGCGGGCCGAACTGGAGGCGTTCCGGGCCGCGGGCGGTGCCGCCGTCGTGCAGTGGACGCCGCACGGCATGGGCCGCCGCCCGGCCGACCTCGCGGCCCTGTCCCGGGCGACCGGAGTGCACCTGGTGTGCGCGACGGGACTGCACCAAGCGCCGCATGTGTCACCGGAGTTGCTTGCGGGGCTGCGCGGCCGGCTGGCCGAGGTCTTCGTCACCGAGCTGACCGAGGGCATCGGCACCACGGGGGTGCGGGCCGGGCTGATCAAGGTGGCCGGCGGCTTCCACACGCTCGACGCGCACGCCCGCTGGACGATGGCCGCGGCCGCCGAGGCGCAGCACTCGACCGGTGCGCCCATCGCCGTCCACCTGGAGCTGGGCACCGGCGCCCTCGACGTACTCGACCTGCTCTGCGGCGAGTTGGGGGTGCCCGGTGACCGGGTGATCCTCGGCCATCTGAACCGCTTCCCCGACCCGGTGACGCAGCGGCAGGCCGCCGCGTCCGGCTGCTGGCTCGCCTTCGACGGCCCCTCGCGCGCCCATCACGCCACCGACTGGCGGACCCCGGCCGGCGTCCGCGCCCTCGCGGAGGCCGGCTTCGGCGACCGCCTGCTGCTCGGGGGCGACACGGTCACCGCCGGGGCGCGCTCGGTCGACGGCGGGCCCGGGATGCCGTACCTGCTGCGGCGCCTGCGCCCCCGTCTGGCGGCGGAGTTGGGCACGGAGCTGGTCGCCCGGATCCTCACCGAGCACCCGGGCAGGGCCTTCTCGGCCGACTGGGCGTGAGAGGCGGGGCACCGGCGCCGGCCTGACGTCACCACGCCACGAGCGGATCGCCGTCACCGCGTACGGGAACGTGCCGGGCCGCCCCGCCCGGCCGGTCCGGTGCCGCGGCCGAGCGGCGGGCGTGGCTCCCCCTGCCGAGGGTGGTCAGCGCAGTGCGGCCAGCGGGTCGTCCAGGACCGGCTGCCAGGCCAGTTCGGCGGCGCCGACCAGGCTGTTGTGGTCGAGGGTGCACGGGAGGATCGGGACACCGCCGCTCTGGCCCCACAGGCTGCGGTCGGCGACCACGGCGCGCAGCCGGCTCGGGTCGGCGTCCAGCAGGGTGCGGTGGAGGCCGCCGAGGATGATCCGGTCGGGGTTGAGGATGTTGACGAGACCGGCGAGTCCGAGGCCGAGCCGGTCGATCAGGGCCTCGGCGGCGCGGCGTACGGCGGGGTCGTCGTACCGGGTGCGCAGCAGGTCGTCGGCCTGCTTCAGGAGCGACACCTCGGGGCCGGGCGTACGGCCCGCCTCCACGAGCAGCGCCAGTGGGTCGGCCTCGACGTCCAGGCAGCCCCGGCCGCCGCAGTGACAGGGGCGGCCCTCGGGGTTGACGGTGAGGTGGCCGACCTCCAGGGCGAGTCCCGAACTGCCGGTGTGCAGACGGCCGTCGAGGACGAGTGCTCCGCCGACGCCCCGGTGCCCGGTGGCCACGCACAGCAGGTCGCGGGCGCCCCGGCCCGCGCCGTGCCGGTGTTCGGCGAGCGCCGCGAGGTTGACGTCGTTGCCGGTGAACGCGGGCCCCGGGATGCCCGCCGCGCGCACGCGCTCCTCGAAGAGACGGCGGACCGGCGCCCCGACGGGCCAGGCCAGGTGCAGGGGGTTGAGGGCGAGGCCGTCGGGCTGGGCGACGGCGGACGGCACGGCGAGCCCGGCGCCGACACAGCGACGGCCGGTGGTGCGCAGCAGTTCCGCGCCCGCCTCGACCACCGAGCCGAGCACCTTCGCCGGGTCCGCGGCCACGGTCTCGCAGCCGGGCGCGGTGGCCACGATCCGGCCGCCGAGACCGACCAGCGCGGCCCTGAACCCGTCCGCGTGCACCTGCGCGGCCAGCGCCACCGGGCCTTCCTCGGCGACGTCGAGCCGGTGCGAGGGTCGGCCCTGGGAGCCGGCCGCCGCGGCGGGGCGGGCGTCCACCCGGATCAGGCCGAGGGCCTCCAGCTCGGCGGCGACCGCGCCGGCCGTCGCCCGGGTGACGCCGAGTTCGGCGGTGAGCACCGCGCGGGTCGGCGCCCGCCCGGTGTGCACCAGCTCCAGCGCGGGACCGAGCGCGCCCCGCCCCCGGTCCAGCCGCGCCCTCGTGGTGGTCCTCTCCCCCGCCGCCCGGGGTTCCGCCTTGCCGCTCATGAGGGCGAGTCTCCCATGATCCGCATCGCTCGTGGCCCGTGCCGCCGTCACAGCCCGCTCACCCGCAGCGTGAGGTTCAGCCGCCCGGCCAGCCCGAGCCAGGGCGGTGCCGTGCCCGGGTGGACGCGAGGCACCCCGTGATAGGCGGCGCGGGCGGGGCCGCCGAAGACGAACAGGTCGCCGCTGCGCAGTTCGACGTCGGTGTACGGCCGGGTCCGCGTCCCCGTGTTGCCGAAGCGGAAGACGCAGCTGTCGCCGAGGCTCAGCGAGACCACCGGTGCGTCGGCCCGCTCCTCGCTGTCGCGGTGCATGCCCATGCGGGCGGCGCCGTCGTAGAAGTTGATCAGCGCGATGTCGTACGGCGCGCCGGGTACGGCCTCCGCGCCGAGCGCGTCGGCCACCGCGCGCCGGGCCACCTCGTCGAGCCACCCCGGGAAGGGCTTGACCGGGGCGCCGTCGCCGTCGGCGGCCGTCGGGGTGTACGCGTAGGGGTACTGGTGCAGGCCGGGGCAACCGGGGTTGTCCCGTACGGGCCGTCCGCAGGCGGGGCAGGCGCGCACGACGCCCCAGTGCAGGCCGAGGCAGACCTGGCGGGCGGTCATGGTGCCGCCGCCCGGGGTGCGCACGGTGCGCAGCCCGGCCGGGGGCCGCGCCCAGTCCCGGCAGGCGGCGAGGAGTTCACGCTGCCGCCCGGCCGGCAGCCAGTCCGGGACGTGCGCGGCGCCCGGCGCGATCCGCGCGCGCTCCCTGGGGAACAGTTCCGCGTCCACGTCCCCCATCCTCCCTCACGGGGCCCTCCGCCAGCTGAGGATCCACCCCGCGGTCAGCACCGCCGCGGCGCCGGCGAGTGCCATCGCGGCACCCGTTCCGAGGCCCTCGGCCACCGGGCCGAAGCAGGCCGGGCCGACGCCCTGGAGCGTCATGTTGCCGGAGCCGAGCAGTCCGAAGGCCTGGCCCTGGCCGTCCCGCGGCAGGGCGGCCAGGAAGGGCCGCTGCAGGCCGAGCCCGTAGGCGAAGCCGGAGCCGGTGAGCAGCAGCAGACCGCACGAGACGCCCGCGCCGGGCCCGGCGGCGAAGCCGGCCAGCGGCAGCCCCAGCAGAACCACCAACGGGACGACCAGCCGCTCCCGGGTGGACGGCCGCAGCAGCCGGCCCACCAGCAGGTCGCCGATCAGCATGCCGACCGGCAGACAGCCCATCAGCACCGCGTACCAGCCGGGCGCGAAGTGCCGTCCGCCCGCGTAGGCGACGATCAGTCCCTCCGCACCCGCCACGAACGCGGACGGCAGCCACTGGGCCAGCATGAGGCGCCGTACCGTACGCCCGCGCAGCAGCAGACCGGCGCCGCGCAGGCTGTCCCGGACGGCGCCGCCCCGGGCTGCGCCGGAGGTGACGCCGGACGCTCCCGGCTCCAGCCGGGGCAGCCGCAGGCGGACGGCGAGCGCGCAGCCGAGGTGGAGCGCGGCGCTCACCGCGAGCGCCCGGTGGGCGCCGAGCACGGCGACGGCCGCGCCGCCCAGGGCCAGGCCGGCCAGCTGCGCGCCGGAGGAGGCGATGTTGTTCAGGGAGCGGCCAAGTACATAGGCGTCGCCTTCCAGCCACTGCGCGACCAGCCGGCTCGACGCACCACTGAACAGCGGGGTGGCGAGGGCGATCAGGGCCACGACGGCGAGGCTCGCCGCGATCGGCATCCGTACCAGGGCGAGCGGCAGGGCGGCGGCGCACTCCAGCGCGTAGCCGCCTGCGATGAGCGCGCGGGGCGGCAGCCGGTCGGCCAGTGAGCCGAGCAGCAGCGAGCCGAACAGCTGCGGAAGGAAGCTGATGCCGAAGGCCAGCGCGCTGAACAGCGCGGAGCCGGTGGCGGTGAAGACCAGCACCGAGAACGTGGTGATCCGCAGCGAGTCCGCGGTGACCGCGACGGCGCGGGTCGTGAAGAGCAGCCGGAAGCGCGGCTCGGCCAGCACCTCCCGGTAGGTGGCACGGTGGTCGCCCTGCGCGGGCTCGGCGGTTGTGGTCACGCGGGACAGCCTCGGCTGCGCCCTTTCCGGTCGCCAATGGTTCGTCCCTGGACGAATCCGGGCGGGCGCCGCGCGGTAGCGTGACGCGGTGCTCCGCTTCGAAGTCCGTGTCGATGATCTGCTGCGCAGCCGGTTCGCGCTGTCGCCGGCGATGGAGCTCTCCGCGCTGCTGCGTTCGCTGGCCGGCTGGAACCGGCCGCTGCCGCGCGCCTGGGCGGCCCGGCTCGGGCCGGCCTGGGAACGGTTGCGCCGCGAGACCGAGCTGGACGCCGTCCTTGCCCTGCACACCGCGCGGTCCGGCGCCGACTTCGTCGCCCCGCCCCCGCGCGGCCTCAGCCAGACCTGGGCGGACGACCTCGCCGCGATCCGGGCCACCCCGCCGGCCGCGGCCCGCCGCGAGCTCGCCGCCGCCGCGAACCGGCCGGCCGCACGCGATCCCCGGGTACGCGCGGTGCTGGACTCGGCGGACGCCGTCCCCCGGATCGCCGAGGCGATGGACCGTGCCTGGCGGGAGCTGCTCGCCGCGGACTGGCCGCAGCTGCGCGCGATCTGCGAGCGCGACGTCGTACACCGGGTGGGTGTGATCGGCGAGCACGGCTGGGCCACGGCCATCGAGAGCCTGCACCCGGGCATCGCCTGGCGCGCCGACGGTATCGAGCTCGGCTTCTTCCTCCGGGGCGGCACGGTCCGGCTGGTCGGGGACGGGCTCCTGCTGATCCCCTCGGTCTGCGTCGGGCCCTCCGTCGCCGCCCATCTGGAGGACCCCTGGCCCAGGACCCTGGTCTACCCCGCCCGTGGCACCGCGGCCCTGTGGGGCGAGCAGGAGACCGCGCCCGGTCCGGACGCGCTGGCCGCGCTCGTCGGCCGGGCGCGGGCCCGGCTGCTGGTGGCGCTGGACGCCCCGGCCAGCACCAGCCATCTCGCCCGCACCCTCGCCATGGCGCCGGGGGCGGTGGGCGATCATCTCGCCGTCCTGCGCGCGGCGGGGCTGCTCGTCCGCGCGCGCTCCGGACGGTCGGTGCTCTACCGGCGCACCCCGCTCGGCGAGGCGCTGGTGGGCGGCGGTCCGGGCTGAGGGGCGCGGACCGGCGCCCCGCCGGTTCCGGGGCACGGGCGCAAGCCGGCGAGCGGTCGTTCCCGGTGACCGCCTCTTGTCCGAGAAGCCCCCATGGAGCACCGGCCGTACGGGCTCTGATCTGCGGTTCCGCTAGCCTGGAGCGCGATGAGCGACCGTATGACGACACCGTGGGGCGAGGCCGAGCTGTCCCGCTTCCCCGAGGACCCCCGCGACCGGCTGCGTGCCTGGGACGCGTCCGACACGTATCTGCTGCGCCACCTGGCGGAGGAGAACGTGCCGCTGACCGGCGAGGTGGTGGTGTTCGGGGACCGCTGGGGCGCGCTGGTGACGGCGCTGGCGGAACACCGGCCGACGCAGATCACCGACTCGTTCCTCGGCCAGGAGGCGAGCCGTGCCAACCTGGCGCGGGCCGGTGTCGAACCGGGCGCGGTGCCGCTGCTGACCACCCAGGACGAGCCGCCCGAGCGGGTGGACGTGCTGCTGGTGCGGGTGCCGAAGAGCCTGGCGCTGCTGGAGGACCAGTTGCTGCGGCTGGCGCCCGCCGTGCACCCGGGCACGGTGGTGATCGGCACCGGCATGGTGAAGGAGATCCACACCTCCACGCTTCAGCTCTTCGAGCGGATCCTCGGCCCGACCCGGACGTCGCTGGCCAGGCAGAAGGCCCGGCTGATCTTCTGCACCCCCGACCCGGCGACAGAGCGGCCCGCCAACCCGTGGCCGTACCGCTACGACCTCCCGGCCGGTGTCGGCGCGATCTCCGGCCGCCCGGTGGTCAACCACGCGGGCGTCTTCTGCGCGGACCGGCTGGACATCGGCACCCGTTTCCTGCTCCAGCACCTGCCCGGCCCCGGCCCGGCCCGGGTGGTGGACCTCGGCTGCGGCAACGGCGTGGTCGGTACGGCGGTGGCGCTGGCCGACCCGGCGGCCGAAGTGCTGTTCGTGGACGAGTCGTTCCAGGCGGTGGCCGCCGCGGAGGCCACCTACAAGGCCAACGGGGTGCCGGGACACGCCGAGTTCCGGGTGGGCGACGGGCTCGCCGGGGTGGCGCCGGACAGCGTGGACCTCGTCCTGAACAACCCTCCGTTCCACTCGCACCAGGCGACGACGGACGCGACCGCGCGGCGGATGTTCACCGGCGCGCGGCGCGCACTGCGGGCGGGCGGTGAGCTGTGGGTGATCGGCAACCGGCACCTGGGCTACCACATCACCCTGAAGCGGGTGTTCGGCAACTGCGAACTGGTCGCCAGCGATCCGAAGTTCGTACTGCTGAAGGCGGTCAGGAAGGCATAGCGGGCCCGGCGGCGCCGGTCACGACCGCGATGAGGCGCCGCACCTCCCGTGCCATCGCCTCCCGGCCGACGCTGAGGTACTTGCGGGAGTCGACCGCCTCCGGGCGGGTGGCGAGGAACTCCCGGATCGCGCCGGTCATGGCGATGTTGAGCGCGGTGCCGACGTTGACCTTGGCGATGCCGCCCGCGACCGCGTCCACCAGGCCGGCGTCCGGCACGCCGGAGGAGCCGTGCAGCACCAGGGGGACGGGCAGCGCGGCGGACAGCCGTTTGAGCAGGGCGTGGTCGAGGGCGGCGGTACGCGTGGTCATGGCGTGCACACTGCCGACGGCGACGGCCAGGGCGTCGACCCCGGTGCCACCGACGAAGTCCCGCGCCTGCGCGGGGTCGGTACGGGCGCCGGGCGCGTGCGCGTCCAGCGGGGGCTGCCCGTCCTTGCCACCGACCTCCCCCAGTTCGGCCTCGATGTACAGCCCTTGCGAGTGCGCCCAGTCCGCGGCCGCCCGGGTCGCGGCGAGGTTGTCGGGGTACGCCAGCCGGGCCGCGTCGTACATCACCGAGCTGAACCCGGCGCCGGGCGCCTGGCGCAGCAGGTCGTCGCTCTGCACATGGTCCAGGTGCAGAGCGACGGGTACGGCGGCCCGTTCGGCGGCGACGGCGGCCGCGCGGGCGAGCGGCAGCAGCCGTCCGTAACGGAACTTGACCGCGTTCTCGCTGACTTGCAGGACGACCGGGGAACCGGCCGCCTCGGCGCCGGCGATGACGGCCTCGATGTGTTCCAGCGTGATGACGTTGAAGGCGGCGACGGCCGAGCGGTCTTCGACGGCGCGGGCGACCAGCTCGCCGGTGAGCGCGAGAGGCACTTCGGGTGTCCTTCCGGGGCGCGGTACGGCGGGAACGGGTCAGGCGGGGCCACAGGAGTCGGCGGAGCCGGCGGCCTCGCGGGGATCGCGGGGGCCGGGGACTCCGGCAGCCCCGGGGGCCCCGGTCGCACCGGCGGAATCAGCGACGTCGGCCGCATCCGCCGCATCCGCCGTGAGGATCACCGAGCGCGTGAGGTGGCGCGGCCGGTCCGGATCGAGGCCGCGCGCGGCGGCGACCGCGACCGCGAGCCGCTGGGCGCGGACGAGTTCGGCGAGCGGATCGAGGACACCCGCGACCCACGTCCCACCGGTCTCCCGGACCTGTTCGGCGAGCCCCTCGGGCGCCTCGCCGAACATCCAGGTGGCGGTGCCCTTCGTGGTGATGCTGATCGGGCCGTGCCGGTACTCCATCGCCGGGTACGCCTCGGTCCAGGACAGGGACGCCTCGCGCATCTTCAGCCCGGCCTCGTTCGCGAGCCCGACCGTCCAGCCGCGCCCCAGGAAGGTGAACTGGGTACGGTCGACCAGCCCTTGGGGCAGCTCCATGGTGAGCGCGGTGCGACCGTCGGCGACGACGGAGTCCGTGTGCAGGCCGAGATGCGCGCGCAGCAGGGTAAGGGCGGTGGTGGCGAAGCGGGTCTGCACGACGGAGCGTTCGTCGGCGAAGTCCAGCACCACGAGATCGTCGGCGGCGCCCGCCACGGGCGTCGCCGGGTCGGCGGTGACGCCCGTGGTACGGATCGCCGTATCCCTCAACCGGCCCAGCAGGGCGAGCACTTCGGTGGTGGTGCCGGAGCGGGTGAGGGCGACCACCCGGTCGTACGAGCGCCCGTGGGGGAACTCCGAGGCGGCGAAGGCGTCGGTCTCGCCCTGCCCGGCGCCCTCGCGCAGGGCGGCCACCGCCTGCGCCATGAAGTACGAGGTGCCGCAGCCCACGACGGCGACCCGCTCGCCCGCCGCCGGCAGCGCGTCCCGGTGCCGCCCCGCCTCCCCGGCGGCCCGCGTCCAGCACGCGGGCTGGCTGTTCAGCTCGTCCTCGACATGGGTCATGCCCACACCCTCCCCTGGCCTGGCTGATTGTTCCTGCAAGATATAGCGAGCTTTCGAGCACAATCAAGCATCCTGGTGGGACCGGGGGCGCACTACGGGGGTGCGCTAGGGTCACCGATCGAGGAACGATCGGAGAACGGAGGCCGTGGATGTCCCGGGACGCCCGGTGGAAGGCGCTGCTGGAACTGCTCGTGGAGCGCGGCCGGCTGGACGTCGAGGAGGCCGCGACCGAGCTGGCGGTGTCTGCGGCGACGATCCGGCGGGACTTCGACCAGCTCGCCGAGCAGCAGATGCTGGTCCGCACCCGGGGCGGCGCGGTGGTGCACGGGGTGTCGTACGAACTCCCCCTGCGCTACAAGACGGCACGCCGGGCCTCCGAGAAGCAGCGCATCGCCGCCGCGGTGGCCGATCTCGTCGCGCCGGGCGAGGCGGTGGGACTGACCGGGGGCACGACGACCACGGAGGTAGCCCGCGCCCTCGCCGTGCGCGGTGACCTGGCCGCCGGCTCCCCGGCGCTGACCGTGGTCACCAACGCGCTCAACATCGCCAACGAGCTGGCGGTGCGGCCCCAGTTCAAGATCGTGGTCACCGGCGGGGTGGCCCGCCCGCAGTCGTACGAGTTGATCGGGCCGCTCGCGGACGGGGTGCTCGGGCAGATCCGGCTGGACGTGGCGGTGCTCGGGGTGGTCGCCTTCGACGTGGTGCACGGCGCGGCCGCGCACGACGAGGCGGAGGCGGCGATCAACCGGCTGCTGTGCGAACGCGCCGAACGGGTCGTGGTCGCCGCGGACTCCAGCAAGCTGGGCAAGCGGGCGTTCGCCCGGATCTGCCCCGCGCACCTGGTGGACACCCTGGTGACGGACACGGCGGTGGACCGGGAGGCGGCCCACCGCTTCGAGGAGGCCGGGATCCGCGTCGTCACCGTATGAGGCGGAAGCCGCCCGGCTACCAGAAGGCGCCGAGGTCCGCCTTCACGAACCCCGCGCCGCGCTGGTCGTTGCAACCCATCAGCGGGCGGTCGACCGTGTCGGGCGGGAACTGCTGCGCCTGCAGCGCCACGCTGACCAGGGTCAGCAGCAGATCGACGTCGCTCGCGGCGTCGAGGCGCAGGGTCACCCACGGCGATCCGGGCACGATCCTGATCACTCCGGAGCGTTTGAGATCCCTGGCGAACCGCCGGATGGCCCGGTCGGTCAGCCGCAGATCGACATCGCGGTCGGAGTGGAAATGGACGATCTCCCCCTTGGCGGAGACCACCGCCTGTCCCTGACCGCAGCTCGGCACGGCCTGTCTCAGGTCCGGCCAGGTCGCCAGTTGCGCGAACGCGCGCGAGGCCAACGTCATGGGCCCATCATGACGCGCTCACCCCGTTGCAACCAGCGCGTGAGCGAGCATTAACCGACCTGTATCCGGAGGGGGTTGACGCTCCCGTACACGTGTACGAACACAATGCAACGACCCGGCCCGCCGATTCGGCCCGCCATTCAGCCAAACCCCGCTTTCCGGCCACCACTTCGACGGTAGTCCTCGACCGTGATCGGCACGGGTGTCACCTTTCGGAGCTTGCGAACGTCAGGAGGGTCGGTTCAGCCCGTCCCTGTTCGCACCCCGAGGAGACCCTCATGAGTCCACAGATCGCATCCGAGCCTGGTCCTCACCATGCTCCGCCACGGCCGCATCACCCCCGGCGTGCGGCTGCTGGACCTGGCCACCGGCTCCGGCTACAGCGCTGCTCTGGCCTGCCACCGGCTCGGAGACAGGCGCGTCACGACCATGGACGTCGATGCGCACTTGACCCAGATGGCCGCCGAACGCATGGAGTTGTTCGGCTGCCGTCCCGAGGTCGTCTGCGCGGATGCCACCACCGAGTTGCCCGGCGTATTCGACCGGATCGTGTCCATGGTGTCGATGCCCCGGATTCCCGCCTCGTGGCTGCGGGGCCTCGCTCCGCAGGGGCGCCTGGTGACGACCATCGCGAACACCGGGCTGATCATCACCGCCGACAAGACCCCCCGACGGCGGCGCCGTCGGACGCGTCGAGTGGGATCGGGCCTCCTTCATGACCACCCGGTCCGGCCTCGACTACCCGCCCCTCCTCGACGCGCTATTCGCCCACAGCGCGGAAGCGGATGGAGAGGTGACGCTGTCACCGTTCCCGGTGCTGAACGTCATGCGGGCGCGGGAAGTGTGGTCGATGCTGTCCCTGATGGCGCCGGGGATCGAACATCGCACCGGCACCGATGAAGACGGGAGCCGCATGACGTGGATGCTGCACCCGGATGGCTCCTGGGCCCGAGCCCGTACCGCGCCAGACGAGGGCACTGCCACCGTCCACCAGGGCGGCCCGCGCCGCCTGTACGACATGCTCGATGAGATCCGCTGGCGGTGGCCGGAGCACGGCGAACTCCCGGTGTACGGGGCGCAGGTGACGATCAGCTCTGACGGCGAAACAACGCTGTCGCGGGGCGGCTGGGCGGCCACGCTGTGACCCGCGCGGGGTACCCGGGCGCATAGCGGCGCGGCACACTGAAGGGCGGCCGATGAGGGAGAGAGCGATGGACGACGAGCCCCTTCACGAATGGGCGGAGCGTCGCGAGCTGCGGCGTCCGGCGCGCGGGGAGCGACGGGCCGCCCCGCTCTGCGACCGGCCGGAGCGAGGCGCGCACAGAGGCCCGGACACTCCGCGCGGCATCCAGGAGTGGGACGGGCACCAGTGGACACCCGCCGGCGTCGCCGAGGATCAGTCCGCTGCGGCTGCTGTTACCGGACGGGACGCGAACGCCCGCGCCGAGCGAGTTCCCCTGCCAACGTTCGGCAAGCTGCCGCTTGCGCCGGAGCCCTGGCGACCTGCACAGCCCTTCTACCGCCCTGGCACGTCAAGACAGTAGCCTCCCGCGGGCATACCGAAGATCCCCCGCCACACGTACGGCGGGGCTCTGTTGGGCGGCCCTCTACTGGCGCGTCAGTGGGGAAGGCGCGCGCCAGCTCAACAGCGACGTTCGTCGTCGGGTCCAGGGCTGCGGTCGTGTCTGGTCCTTGGTCCCCCGGTTCGGCACCGCCCATGTCAGCCCGGCCGAGCCGAGCACGGCCACTGCGATCGTGACCGCCTCGGCGAACGTGATCCCACCGTCCTGAACCGCGGTCACCGCAGCGGCTGCGCCGGCCGAGATGCCGCCGATGACGGCCGATCATGCCCGGTTTCCACGCCGCGTTCAGCCTCGGTGGAATGGTCGGCGCGCTCGCCATGACCGCCGGGCGGCTCTCGGGCACGGCGCTGCTGGGGCGCCTCGGCCGGGCCCGTACGTTGATCGCCGGGGGCTCGGTCGCCGGGGTGGGCATGCTGCTCGGCTCGCTCGCCCCGTCGGTCTGGGTGGCGCTGGCCGGCTTCGCGGTCACCGGACTCGGGCTCGCCAACATCTTCCCGGTCGCCATCGAGCGGGCTGGCGCGCTGGCCGGGGCGTCCGGCGTCGCGATCGCCTCCACCCTCGGGTACGGCGGCATGCTCCTCGGGCCGCCCATGATCGGGTTCATGGCCGACTGGTTCTCCCTGCCCACCGGGCTCACCGGCGTGGCCGCGCTGGCCGCCGTGGCCGCCCTGATCGGGGTGGGGACGCGCCGGGGCCTCGACGGCTGACGGCTTGCCCACGGGCGCGCAGCGGGCGACACGTCCGCAGGCCGGGCCCACGGCGGCCGTCCACCGCGCGCCTCGCTATCATCGGCGTATGCATCATCCGTCGTGCCTGTGCTGGTGGCGCTCCTCGTAGGAGCGGCCGCCACACAGGCATGAAGCGGGCCGTTCGCACGGACGGCCCTTTTTTCATGTCCCTGGTACCAGGGGGCGGGGCGTCCCGACGGCCCTTCCGACCCACCACCAGGAGACCGAGATGAATCCCCACCCGCAGGCCGCGCCCTCCGAGGCCCCCGCCGCCCCCGACGCGCTCGGCACCTGCGCCGCGCGGGCCCGCAGCGCGGAGCTGGAGAGGCTGATCACCGAGGACCCGGGGAGGTTCCGGATCCTGACCGGCGACCGGCCCACCGGACGACTGCACCTCGGCCACTACTTCGGCACCCTCCACAACCGGGTCCGGCTCCAGAACCTCGGCGTGGAGCTGTTCGTGATCATCGCGGACTACCAGGTGCTGACCGACCGCGACGTCGCGGACGACCTCCGGTCCCACGTCGACGAACTGATCCTCGACCACCTCGCCATCGGCGTGGACCCGGAGCGCAGCACGATCTTCACGCACAGCGCCGTCCCCGCCCTCAACCAGCTGATGCTGCCGTTCCTCAGCCTGGTCTCCGTCGCCGAGCTGAACCGCAACCCCACGGTCAAGGACGAGATCGCGCACTCCCGCCAGTCCGCCGTCAGCGGGCTGATGTTCACCTATCCCGTGCACCAGGCCGCCGACATCCTCTTCTGCAAGGCCAACCTGGTCCCGGTCGGCCAGGACCAGCTCCCGCACCTGGAGGTCACCCGGGCCATCGCCCGCCGCTTCAACGACCGCTACGGCCGTGGCACTTCCGTCTTCCCCCGGCCGGAGGCCCTGCTGTCCGAGGTTCCGCTGCTGCTGGGCACCGACGGCACCAAGATGAGCAAGAGCCGGGGCAACTCCGTCGTCCTGGCCGCCGACGCCGACGAGACGGCACGGCTGCTCAAGGGTGCGAAGACCGACTCCGAACGCCACATCACCTACGACCCGGCCACCCGCCCCGAAGTCTCCTCGCTGCTCCTGCTGGCCGCGCTGTGCCAGGGCCGGACCCCCGAGGAGGTCGCCGCCGGCATCGGGGCCGCGGGCTCGGCGGCGCTGAAGAAGACCGTGACGGAGGCGGTCAACGAGTACCTGGCCCCGATCCGGGCCCGCCGCGCCGAGTACGCCCGGGACCGCGGCGAGCTGCGCCGAATCCTGCGCGCGGGCAACGAGCGGGCCAACGCCGTGGCCGACGCCACCCTCGCCGAGGTGCGTGCCGCGATGAGCGGCGACTACTGAAACCCGGTGCGGCGCGGCGGGCCGGTCCGGCAGGATCACCTCATGCAGACCGTCGACTTCCTCCATACCCTCGATCGCGAGGGCCAGTTGCTCGCCGCGGCCGCCGAGCGGGCCGGCACCGACGCCAAGGTGCCGACCTGCCCCGAGTGGCAGGTGCGGGACCTCCTGCGGCACATCGGCGCGGTCCACCGGTGGGCCGCGGGCCTCGTCGCCGAGGGGCACACCGAACCACGGCCGGCCGGCGAGGCCCCGGACCTCGCCGGCGCCGAACTGGTGGCCTGGTACCGGGACGGCCACCGCCTGCTGGTCGAGACCCTGTCCGCCGCTCCCGCCGACCTGCGGTGCTGGACCTTCCTCCCGCTGCCCGGCCTCTCCCCCCTGGAGTTCTGGGCCCGGCGGCAGGCGCACGAGACGACCGTGCACCGGTACGACGCGGAGGCCGCCCGGGGCGGTGCGCCCTCCCCGATCGCCGCCGAATTCGCGGCCGACGGCATCGACGAGCTGCTGCGCGGCTTCCACGCGCGGGCCAGGAGCCGGGTGCGCACCACGGAGCCGAGGGCGCTGCGGGTTCGGGCCGCCGACGCGGGGCAAGACGCGGTGTGGACCGTACGACTCGGCCCGGAGGGGCCGCCGGTGACAGTGCGTCAGGCCACGGATGAGGCCGATGCCGAACTCTCCGGCCCGGCAGCCCGGTTGTATCTGGCCCTGTGGAACCGCGCTCCCGTCCCGGAGGTCTCCGGCGACCGGTCCCTCGCCGCCCTGTGGAAGGAGACGTCAGGTATCTGACGCGCCGTCGGTTAGCTGGCTCAGCCCGTCCCCTCCGTCAGCATCCGGGCCAGTACCGCGCGTTGAGCCGGCCGCACCTCCGTGTGCAGCGCGCGGCCCTTCGGGGTGAGGGCCACCCGGACGCCCCGGCGGTCCTCCGCGCAGACACCCCGCTCGACCAGACCCTCCCGCTCCAGGCGGCCGATGAGCCGGGAGAGCGCGCTCTGGGTGAGATGGACGCGCTCGGAGATCTCCTGGACGCGGTAGGCGCGGCCGTGCGGACCCCGGTGCCCGGCCAGCAGGTCCAGGACCTCGAAGTCGCTGGCGCACAGGCCGTGGGCGCCCAGGGTCCGGTCCAGTTCGCACTGGGTGCGGGCATGCAGGGCCAGCAGGCCCCGCCAGCGCGCCACGAGCGCCCGCTCCTGTGTCGTCGACGTCATCGACGCACCGTAGCAGTCCCATGGGCGGGTAAAGAAAGCCGGAGCGGTACGCCCAAGACGGCTACCGCAGCCCGGCCCCGCGCGCCAGCCCCGTCACCGCGTGCCGGAAGAACCTCTCCCGGTCCTCGATCACGTTGTTGAACTGGCCGAACAGTTCGAAGCTCACCAGCCCGAACAGCTGCGCCCAGACGGCGACCAGGGCGGCGGCCACCTCGGCGGGCAGATCGGGGGCGAGGTCCGCGGCCAACCGCTCGGCCTCGGGGCGCAGTTCTGCGGGCAGCGGGAGTTCGGCGAGGCCGGGACCCCGCCGGGCGTCGCGGAAGATGCCGATGAGGACCATGCCGGTACGGGCGGCGGCCGGGACGGTGGTCTCGGGAGCGGCGTAGCCGGGCACGGGCGAGCCGTAGATCAGCGCGTACTCGTGCGGATGGGCGAGCGCCCAGGTCCGCACCGCCTCGCAGACCGCGGTGAAGCGGGGCACGGGCGCGGCGTCGCCCGCGGTGTCCCGCGCCCGCTCCGCGGCCGCGCCGAGGGCGTCGTACGCGTCGATGATCAGGGCCGTCAACAGCTCGTCCCGGCTGGGGAAGTAGCGGTAGAGGGCGGAGGAGACCATGCCCAGCTCGCGGGCGACGGCCCGCAGGGAGAGCTTGGCCGCGCCCTCGGCCGCCAGTTGCCTTCGGGCCTCTTCCTTGATGGCCGCGGTTACCTCGTTCCTGGCCCGTTCGCGGGCTCCCTGTGCGGTGGTCATACCCGTCATCCTGCCATGCGCGAGAGCGGTGCACACAAAAAAGAGCAGTGCTCTTGCAATGGAGCACCGATCTCCCCCATGCTGGTGTCGACCGAGAGCACCGCTCTCCCGAACCATGGGGGTCCACCATGTCGTCGTCCGCGCCGTACTACCTCAAGGGCAGCCCGCTGAACGTGCGCCTGAACAGCGTGATCGGCTGGCTCGCCCGGCACGGGGTCAGCCTCGCGGGGACCGCCGAACTGTCCGTGAGGGGCCGAAAGAGCGGTGCGATGCAGCGCATCCCGGTCAACCCGCACACCTACGAGGGCGCGCAGTACCTGGTCTCGGCGCGCGGCCACTCGCAGTGGGTGCGCAACATGCGGGCCGCCGGCGGCGGTGAGCTGCGCGTCGGGCGCAAGGTGCGCGCCTTCACCGCGGTGGAGCTTCCCGACGACGAGAAGCTCCCCGTCCTGCGCACCTACCTGGAGAAGTGGGGCTGGGAGGTCAACCAGTACTTCGCCGGGGTGACCGCCGCCTCCTCGGACGAGGAGATCGCCGCATGCGCCGGCGACCACCCCGTCTTCCGGATCACCGTCACGAAGTGACGGACTCCTCCTCCGGCTCGGCGGGCTCCGCGGTCTCCTCGGCCCGCGCCGGGCCCGGGTCCAGCACGGTCAGGGCGCGCTGGGCGAGCGGGTGGGAGCGGACCAGCTCGCCGAGGGAGGTGGCGCCCCGGGTGATGTTGCGGAACGCGTTCCAGGCCGGGCGGAAGCCGGTGAGGGCGGCGTGGAAGAGGCCGGGCCGCCGCTCGAACGCCGCGAGCAGGCGCCTGCCCACGCTCATCTCGACGCCGAGCCCCGCCTTGACCGCGAAGGCGTAGTTCAGTGCCTGACGGCGGGTGTCGACGGCGTCGTGCGCCTCCGCTATGCGCACCGCCCACTCGCCGGCCAGCCGGCCCGAGCGCAGCGCGAAGGAGATGCCCTCGCGGGTCCAGGGCTCCAGGAGCCCGGCCGCGTCGCCGCAGACCAGGACCCGGCCGCGGGAGAGCGGCGAGTCATCGGCCCGGCAGCGGGTCAAGTGCCCGGAGGAGACGGCAGGTTCGAAACCGGCGAGGCCCAGCCGGGCCACGAAGTCCTCCAGGTAGCGCTTGGTCGCCGCACCCTGGCCGCGGGCGGAGATCACCCCGACCGTCAGCGTGTCGCCCTTGGGGAACACCCAGCCGTAACTTCCGGGCATGGGGCCCCAGTCGATGAGCACCCGGCCCTTCCAGTCCTCGGCGACCGACTCGGGGACCGGGATCTCCGCCTCCAGGCCGAGGTCCACCTGGGCCATCTTCACGCCCACATGGGCGCCTATCCGGCTGGCACTGCCGTCCGCGCCCACGACCGCGCGGGCCAGGACCGTCTCGCCGCTCTGGAGGACGACGGCGACGGTGCGCCGGTCGGGGACCGCCGAGCCGTGCTGCTCGACGCGCTGCACGGTGACGCCCGTCCGCAGTTCGGCGCCCGCCTTCTGGGCGTGCTCGACCAGCTGCTGGTCGAACTCGGGCCGGTTGATCAGCCCGAACAGCATCTGCCGGGAACGCCGGGTGCGGGTGAAGCGCCCGTTGTTGGAGAAGGTGACCGCGTGCACCCGGTCCCGCAGGGGCAGCTCGAAGCCCGGTGGCAGGGAGTCGCGCGAAGGTCCGGTGATGCCGCCGCCGCAGGTTTTGTACCGGGGCAACTCGGCCTTCTCCAGCAACAGGACGCGCCGCCCCGCGACCGCCGCCGCGTAGGCGGCCGACGCCCCCGCGGGTCCCGCGCCCACCACGACGACGTCCCACACTCGCTGCACGTCGTCCGCCGAAGAGTTCTCGCCGCTCACGATGGTCTACTGCTCCGATCAAGCCGCTGCCGCTCCCCGTACCCGCGACATGCCGCGAGCAGGGGGTTACCCGATGTACTCGCATCCTACGACCGCGAGCGGAGTGCGCCGCTGTGGGAGGATCGATCCACCCAGCGGTACAACGTCGCACCTACGAGGAGCGTGCCCATGTCGTCGAATCCGGTCGCCGAGACCGTCGCCTCTCTGATGCCCCGGGCCAAGGCGGAGCTTGCCGAGCTCGTCGCCTTCCGGTCCGTGGCGGACTTCGAGCAGTTCCCGAAGAGCGAGAGCGAGGCCGCCGCGAACTGGATCGCCGACGCACTGCGTGCCGAGGGATTCGTCGACATCGCCCTGCTCGACACCCCCGACGGCACCCAGTCGGTGTACGGCTCGCTGCCCGGCCCGGCGGGTGCCAAAACGGTTCTGCTGTACGCGCACTACGACGTGCAGCCGCCGCTGGACGAGGCCGGCTGGACGACTCCGCCGTTCGAGCTGACCGAGCGGGACGGGCGCTGGTACGGCCGGGGCAGCGCCGACTGCAAGGGCGGTGTGATCATGCACCTGCTCGCGCTGCGCGCGCTCAGGACGAACGGCGGCGTCCCGGTGAACGTCAAGATCATCGTGGAGGGCTCCGAGGAGCAGGGCACCGGCGGCCTGGAGCGGTACGCCGAGCAGCACCCGGAGCTGCTGGCCGCGGACACCATCGTCATCGGCGACGCGGGCAACTTCCGGGTGGGCCTGCCGACGGTGACCACGATCCTGCGCGGTATGACACTGGTCCGGGTGAGTGTCGAGACCCTCGCGGGCAATCTGCACTCGGGCCAGTTCGGCGGCGCGGCGCCGGACGCGCTGGCCGCGCTGATCCGGGCGCTCGACTCGCTGCGCGCGGAGGACGGCTCCACCACGGTGGACGGTCTGGACGCGTCGGCCGAGTGGGACGGCCTGGAGTACACCGAGGAGCAGTTCCGCTCGGACGCCAAGGTGCTGGACGGCGTGGGTCTGACCGGCTCCGGCTCGGTCGCCGACCGTCTGTGGGCCCGCCCCGCGGTCACCGTGCTCGGCATCGACTGCCCGCCGGTCACCGGCGCCACCCCCTCGGTGCACGCCGGAGCCCGCGCACTGGTCAGCCTGCGGGTGCCGCCGGGCGTGGACGCGGCGGAGGCGAGCAAGCTGCTCCAGGCCCACCTGGAGACGCACACCCCCTGGGGCGCCCGGGTCACCGTGGAACAGGTCGGCCAGGGCCAGCCGTTCCGCGCCGACGTCTCCAGCCCCGCCTACCAGGCGATGGCCGACGCGATGGCGGTCGCCTATCCGGGCGAGACCATGCAGTACGCCGGCCAGGGCGGTTCCATCCCCCTGTGCAACACCCTCGCCGGCCTCTACCCGGACGCCGAGATCCTGCTGATCGGGCTGAGCGAGCCGGAGGCCCAGATCCACGCCCTCGACGAGAGCGTCTCGCCGCAGGAACTGGAGCGCCTGTCGGTGGCGGAGGCGCTGTTCCTGCGGAACTACGCGGGATAGGGCGCGACAGGCCGCGCCGGAGCCGTCCTGGCCGTGGGGTTCCGCCCCGGGCTGACACGCGTCCGCCCAGGGCGTAGACCCCTCCTTCCCGTTCCCGCCCCGGCCTACGGTCGGGGCATGGACGTGATCGAGCTTCTCCCCCGGTTGCATCTGCTGCGCTTCCCGGTCGGCCAGGCGTATCTCTGGCGGGACGGCGGGGAGTTGACGCTGATCGACGCGGGGACGATCGGGGCGGGACCGGTGATCGCCGACGCGATCAGGGCGTTGGGCCGCGCGCCCGAGGACGTACGACGCGTCGTGCTGACCCACTTCCACGAGGACCATGTGGGCGGGGCGGGCGAGTTCGCCGCGCTGAGCGGGGCCGAGGTGCTGGCGCACCGCTTGGACGCGCCGTTCGTACGAGGCGAGGCGCCCGGCCCGGATCCACGGCTCGCGGAGTGGGAGCTGCCGATCCGGGCGGAGGTCGCCCGGCAGCTGCCCGAGGGCATCCCGTTGCCGCCGCCGTCCGTCACGGAGGTGGCGGACGGCGAGGTGCTCGGCTTCGGCGGCGGCGCCCACGTGGTGCACGTCCCCGGGCACACGGACGGCAGCATCGCGCTCTTCCTGCCCGCAGAGGGCGTGCTGTTCACCGGCGACACGGTGGCGGCGACCCCCGTCGAGCGGACGGTGATCCCGGGCGTGTTCAACCTCGACCGGCCCCGGCTCCTCGACTCCGTGGGGCGGTTGGCCGATCTCGGCGCCGAGGTGGCGTGCTTCGGCCACGGCGACCCCGTGCTGCGGGGTGCCACCGCCGAACTGCGCGGGGCCGCCGCGATGTGACGTCAGCCGAGCGGCACCCCGGCCTCCAGGTACAGGGCCTTCCCGCGCTCACGGGCGCGCAGGGCCCAGCGCAGACGCTCGTAGCGGACCGGGGGCAGCATGCCGGCGGCCTCCTGCTCGGTGGCGAACCGCCAGCCGCGCAACTCCGGTCCGGGAAGGACCACTTGGGCGGCTTCGTCAAAGGGGAGCCGGCCCCCGTCGAAGAGCAGCCGGAGCCCGCCGTAGCCCGGGGGCACGGGCCGTTCCCAGTCCACCACCAGCAGCCGGGGCACCTCCCGCAGTCGTATCCCGGTCTCCTCGGCGACCTCGCGCATCCCCGCGCGGGCCGGGGCCTCGCCGCGCTCCACCACACCGCCGGGGAACTCCCAGCCGGGCTTGTAGGTGGGGTCCACGAGCAGCACCCGGTCCCGCTCGTCGAAGAGGAGCACACCGGCGGCGAGGGTCTCGGCGGTGGGCTCGGGGGTCTGCACGATGTCGCAGGGGGCGAAGTCGCCCCTGCCGACCGACTCCGCGATCCGCGCGGCGGTCTCGTACGGGGTCAACGCGCTGGTGTCGACCAGATGGGCGTCGGCGGTGAGCCAGGAGGCGAGGGCGGCGCGGTACGGCTCGATGTGGTCGTAGGACCACTGCCGTACCCGCATCTCCCCGTCGGGTAGGTCGGGCGGCACCTCCCGTCCGGCTATTCGCTCACGCAGGATCGTTTCGGCCGGGGCGAGGACCAGGTGCTGCACGGGAATCCGGCGGGCGGCGAGGCCGCCGAAGATCTCGTCGCGGTACTCCTGGCGCAACAGGGTCATCGGCACCACCAGGGTGCCGCCCAGTTCGGCGAGCATCGCGGTGGCCGTGTCGACCACGAGCCGGCGCCAGATCGGCAGGTCCTGGAAGTCGCCGACCTCGGCAAGGTGCTTGGGCGGCAGCAGGTGCGCGAGCGACCCGCCGATGACCTCGGGGTCGAAGAGCGTGCTGTGCGGGATCAGTTCGATCAGCTCCCGTGCGGTCGTGGTCTTTCCCGCACCGAACGCGCCGTTGATCCAGACGACGGTCACGGACTTCCCCCTCTTCTGTTGGCCCCCTGAGGCTTGCCCGCTCCACCCTGCCACGGAAACCCCGCCGCGGTGAGGGGGCGGTGAAGCGCGGCGCCGGTGCCCCCGCGGCGGGGCACCGGCGCGCATAGGCCGCCGGCCTACTCCCCGCCGTCGGCCGGGGCGTCGGCGGGGGCCAGGCTGTCGTGGCCGACCAGGTCACCGGCCGAGTGCAGGGTGCCGGAGACGTCGAGACCGTCCAGGGGTCCCCTGTCCGCGGCGTGGGACGGGGTGATGGCGGCCACGACGAAACCGGTGGCCAGGGAGGCGAGGGCGAGCATGCTGCGCTTCTTCATGCTCGGCTCAACTCCCCGAGGGGGCCCGGGGTCACGCGGATACCGCCGGAACGGCGAAATCCCCTGGCCGGTGCCCCGACGGGGCCGGTAGCGTCCGGGACGACGACCCGAAGGAACGACACCATGACCCACACCCGCCCGACCACCACTCTCTGGCGCCCCACCGGTCCCGCGGAACTCGATCTGGTGCGCGCCTCGGACTGGCGGGCCTGGCCGCCCAGGCTGCCCGAGCAGCCGATCTTCTACCCGGTGCTCAACGAGGACTACGCGATCCGGATCGCCGAGGGCTGGAACGTACGGCACGACGGCGCCGGGTTCGTGACCCGCTTCGAGGTCGACACCGAGTTCCTGCGCCGCTATCCGGTGCGGCGGGCCGGCGGCGAGACGATCCTGGAACTGTGGGTGCCGGCCGAGGAGTTGGACGAGTTCAACGCCCATATCGTGGGGCCGATCGAGGTCGTGCGCGCCTTTCGGTGAGCCGCGGCACCCGCACATGACATCACAAGGAGCACATGTGTCCCCAGCCTTCCCCTCCGACGCCGGACTCGGTGACGTGATCGAGGATCTCGCACGGTCCGCCGGCCGGCTCGCCTCGGCCGCGGCCGGGCTGTCCGATGCCGCGGTACGGGCGCCTTCGGGGCTTCCGGACTGGACGCGCGGGCAGGTGCTCGCCCACGTCGCCTACAGCGCCGACGCGTACACCCGGATGCTGGAGCTCGCGCGCACCGGCCGGGAACCCGGTCCGCGCGCGGATCCGGCGCGGGTCGCGCGGGACGCCGCTCTGCCCGCCGGGCGGCTGGCAGAGCGGCTGCGGGCGAGCCTCGGCGGGTTCACGGACGGGGCCCGCGCGCTGCCCGCGCCCGCCTGGGAGCGGCTGGTCACGGCACTGGCCGGCTGGCGCCATCCCGCCTGGTACCTGCTGCTGCGCGGCCTGCGCGAGCTGGAGACCCACCACCTCGACCTCGGCACCGGGTACGGCACCGAGGACTGGCCGGACCGGTACGTGTCCTGGGCTCTGGACGACACCCTCACCACCCTGGGCGCCCGACGCTTCCCGCTCGCCGCCGTGACGGACACCGGTCCGGACCGCCGCTGGACCCTCGCGCCCGAGGGGCCGGAGGTGAGCGGGGAGGGGCACCGGATTCTCGGCTGGCTCACCGGGCGGCTCCCGGCCGACGGGCTGCGGACGTCCTGCGCCCTGCCCGCGCCTCCCCCCTGGCCCCAGCCCCCGCTCCCCGGCTGGGGCCGCGCCGGCGACGGCGGGTGAGCCGCCGAAGCGCACACGTCCGAACGGGGACAGGCGCACCGGCCGCGGGCCTTCCAACACACTCGGACACGTTCTACCGTGAACGCCCGCCGAAACTCAGCGAGTTGGAGGAACGTCGACCATGCGTACATCCTCGAACCGCACGACCCCGCGCAGAGCGGCCGGAGTTCTGCTCGCCGGGCTGCTCTGTGCCGCGGGCCTCGTCACGGCGCCGGCCGCCGCCGCCACGCCCGGCCTCGACAACGGCCTCGCCCGCACCCCGCCGATGGGCTTCGACAACTGGAACTCCACTGGGTGCGGGCCCGGCTTCGACGAGGCCATGGTCGAGGGCGTCGCGGACCTCATCGTCGCCAAGGGCCTGAAGGACGCGGGCTACCGGTACGTGAACCTGGACGACTGCTGGGCCTTCCCGTTCCGGAGCCTCACCGGTGAACTCGTGCCGGACCCGGTCCGGTTCCCGCACGGGATCAAGGCGGTCGCGGACTACGTCCACGCCAAGGGGCTCCGACTCGGCATCTACACCAGCGCGGGACTGCGTACCTGCGACGCCATCGGCATGCCGGGCGCCCTGGGCCACGAGTACGGCGACGCACGGCAGTTCGCGGACTGGGGCGTCGACTACCTGAAGTACGACAACTGCGCCAGCCTCGGCATCGACGCCCGGTCGCGCTACACCACCATGCGGGACGCGCTGAAGGCGACCGGGCGGCCGATCGTCTACAGCATCTGCGAATGGGGCGAGAACAAGCCCTGGGAGTGGGCCCCGGACGTGGGCAACCTGTGGCGCACCACCGGCGACATCAGCGACAACTGGTCCTCCGTGCTCTCCATCGTCAAGCAGAACCTCCCGCTCGCCCGGTACGCCGGTCCCGGCCACTGGAACGACCCCGACATGCTGGAGGTGGGCAACGGCGGGATGACGGACACCGAGTACCGCTCCCACTTCTCCCTGTGGTCGGTGATGGCCGCCCCGCTGCTCATCGGCACGGACCTGCGCAAGGCGTCGCCCGCGACCTTCGACATCCTGGGCGACAAGGAGGTCGTCGCGGTCGACCAGGACCCGCTGGGCAGGCAGGGCACGGTCGTCTCCAGCACGGACGGGCGCTGGGTGATCGCCAAGGAGATGGCCGACGGCAGCCGCGCGATCGCCCTGTTCAACGAGTCCGGCACCGCCCAGCGGATCAGCACCACCGCAGGTGCCGTGGGCCTGCCGGGCGCCGCCGCCTACACCCTGCGGGACCTGTGGCGGCACACCAGCGGCCACACCGGCGGGACCATCACGGCCACCGTCCCGGCACACGGCACGGCCCTGCTGCGCGTCTCGGCCGACCCCGACTGAGCCGCACCGCCGACCTGCCGGGGCTCTCGTCCGGACCATGCCGAGCCCGGCAGGACCCCGGAGAGAACACCTAGAGCCGCACCAGCCCCGGCCCCCTGAGCAGCGCCGCCGCCGCGGCCCCCACCAGTCCCGCGTCCGTGCCCGTCTGGGCGGGCACCACCGTCAGCCGCCGTACGAACGACAGCGTGGCGTACTCCGCCAGCGACTCGCGCAGCGGGGTGAAGAGGATGTCGCCCGCGTTGCCCACCCCGCCGCCGACCACCGCGATGTCGATCTCCACCAGCGTCGCGGTGGCCGCGATCCCGGCGGCGAGCGCCCGCGCGGCCCGCCGGAAGGAGGCCGTGGCGACCGGGTCGCCCGCCCGCGCGGCCGCCGCCACCGCGGCGGCCGAGGCGTCGCCGTCCGGGCCCGGCCGCCAGCCCTGTTCCAGGGCGCGACGCGCGATGTTGGGGCCGCTGGCGATCCGCTCCACACAGCCGCGCGAGCCGCACGGGCAGGGATCGCCGTCGAGGTCGACGCTGATGTGCCCGATGTGCCCGGCGTTGCCGGTCGGGCCGGGGTGCAGCCGCCCGTCGAGGACCAGGCCGCCGCCGACGCCCGTGGACACCACCATGCACAGCGCGTCGTCGTGGCCCCGGGCGGCGCCCTGCCAGTGCTCGGCGGCGGTGATCGCGACCCCGTCGCCGATCAGCTCGACCGGCAGTCCCCCGGTGGTCGCCCGGACCCGCTCGACCAGCGGGAAGTCACGCCAGCCCGGCACGTTCACCGGGCTGACGGTGCCCGCGGAGGCGTCCACCGGGCCGGCACTGCCTATGCCCACGGAGCGGACGTGCTCCCACCGGGACGAGGCGGCGAGTTCGCCGAGCACCTCCTCGACGGCCCGCATGACCGTCTCGCCGTCCTGCCGGGCGGGCGTGGCGCGCTGGGCCCGCTCCAGGATCACTCCGCGGCCGTCCACCAGTCCGCCGGCGATCTTGGTGCCGCCGATGTCCAGGGCTGCCACGAGGTCGGTGCGCATCAGAGTCTGATCTCCCCGTCGAACGATCGAAAACCATGGGCCCGAGCGGGCCGGCCGGGTGGTGGGGGCGGGGTCCCGCGCGATGCGGTGGCCAGTCTCTCGCGCACCTGACAACGTTGTCCAGGCTCTATGCTCGACGCCACATCCTCATACAAGCCCATGGGCCAGCCGCATCACATCCCCATGGGGACACGGACGACAGGACAGGACAGCGCATCGTGCCCAAAACCACCCGCCGCGCAGATGGCCACCCTGGGAACCGCTACGGCAACCGGCCGACGATGAAGGACGTGGCGGCGCGGGCCGGGGTCGGACTGAAGACGGTGTCCCGGGTGGTCAACGGCGAGCCCGGGGTCACCCCGGACACCGAGCGCCGGGTGCAGGAGGCGATCGACGCGCTCGGCTTCCGCCGCAACGACAGCGCGCGGGTGCTGCGCAAGGGCCGCACCGCGAGCATCGGCCTCGTCCTGGAGGATCTCGCGGACCCCTTCTACGGCCCGCTGAGCCGCGCGGTGGAGGAGGTCGCCCGCTCGCACGGCGCCCTGCTGATCAACGGCTCCAGCGCCGAGGACCCCGACCGCGAGCGGGAGTTGGCGCTCGCGCTGTGCGCGCGGCGGGTGGACGGCCTGGTGGTGATCCCGGCCGGGGACGACCACCGCTATCTGGAGCCGGAGATCCGGGCGGGCGTGGCGACGGTGTTCGTGGACCGCCCGGCCGGGCGGATCGACGCCGATGTGGTGCTGTCCGACAACTTCGGCGGCGCCCGCGACGGCGTGGCCCATCTGATCGCGCACGGCCACCGCCGGATCGGGTTCATCGGGGACATGCCCCGCATCCACACGGCGGCCGAGCGGCTGCGCGGGTACCGGGCGGCCATGGAGGACGCGGGGATACCGGTCGAGGACCGCTGGATGTCGCTCGGGGTGACGAGCCCGGAGCGGGTGCGCCGGGCGGCACAGGAGATGCTGACCGGACCCGAACCCGTCACGGCGGTGTTCGCGGGCAACAACCGGGTGACGGTCACCGTGGTACGGGTCCTCGCCGAGCAGTCCCGGCAGGTGGCGCTCGTCGGGTTCGACGACTTCGAGCTGGCCGATCTGCTGCGGCCGGGCGTCACGGTGGTCGCCCAGGACTCGGCGGCCCTCGGCCGTACGGCGGCGGAGCGGCTCTTCCGCCGGCTGGACGGCGGTCCCGTCACGCCGGAGCGGATCGAGCTGCCGACCCGGCTGATCGCCCGCGGCTCGGGCGAACTGCCCCCGGCCCGCTGAGGCACCCGTGGCCACTCTGGAGGAACTGGGACTGGCCGGGGTGCCGCGCGACCACCCGCTGACGTATCCGGGTGCCTGGCCCGCCCGTTCGGGGCTGCTGCACGGCGACCTGATGCTGCCGCTGACCCGGCTGGTGTACGACGACCGGGTGCCGGTGCTCGCGGTCGGTTCCAACGCCTGCCCCGGCCAACTACGGCACAAGATGGCGGAGTTCGGGCTCGACTCCCCCGTGCCGATGGCGCTGTCCCGGGTGACCGGCCTCGATGTGGGCGTCTCCGCGCACGTCAGCCGCATGGGCTATGTCTCCGCCTCACCGGTCAAATCCTCCTACGGCACGCGGGATTTGTTCGTGCTCTGGCTGGACCGGCGGCAGCTGGACGTGATCGACGCCAGCGAGGGGGTGCCACTGCCGGACGGCAACTTCCGGCGGGCCTGGCTGCCCGCGCCGGACGTCCGGGTCCGGCTGGCCGACGGCACGGTGCTGTCGGGGGCGTACGCGTACGTCAACCGGCACGGGGTCCTGCGCGGCGGCACCGGCGCGCCCCGGCGCCACCCGGGCCAGCGTCCGCTGCTCACCGAACTCCTCGGCTCCTCCGCGCGGTTGAGGGAGCTGTTCGGGACGACCCCGGAGGAGTTCAGCGAGCGGGCGCGCGGCGACATCGGGCTGTGCGCGCGTGGCACCCGGCTGTTCGCCGAGCACCGGTGGGTGACGGACTCGGGGCTCGAACCGTACGTCGCCCCGTAGCCCGGTGCCCGGGGCGGGCGCCGGCTACTGCGCGGAGGCCGTGAGGTCGCCGCGCCTCGGCGCCGCGAAGCCCTCCAGTGCCGCGCGCGTCAGCCCCGTACGCCCGGTCACCTCCGCGAGGTCGAGGGCGCCGCAGTCCAGGCCGCGCAGCAGATAGCCGCCGAGGGCCTTGGCCGTGGCGGGCTCGTCCATGACGTCGCCGCCGGTGCGGTTGGCGTAGCGGGCGAGGCGGGCCGCGGCCTGCTCGAAGCCCTCGCGGTAGAAGGCGAAGACGGCCGCGTAGCGGGTCGGGAGGTGGCCCGGGTGCATGTCCCAGCCCTGGTAGTAGGCGCGGGCGAGGGCGCGCCGGGTGAGGCCGTAGTGCAGCCGCCAGGCGGCGTGGACCTGCTCGGTGGGGCCGACCGGGAGGACGTTGGTGGAGCCGTCCGAGACGCGTACGCCGGTGCCCGCGGCGGCGACCTGCATGACCGCCTTGGCGTGGTCGGCGGCCGGGTGGTCGCCGGCCTGGTAGGCCGCGGAGACGCCCAGGCAGGCGCTGTAGTCGAAGGTGCCGTAGTGCAGCCCGGTGGCGCGGCCGCCCGCGGCCTCGATCATGCGGGCGACGGTCGCGGTGCCGTCGGCCGCCAGGATGGCCTGGCTGGTCTCGATCTGTATCTCGAAGCCGAGCCGTCCGGCGTCCAGGCCGTGCGCCTCCTCGAAGGCCGCCAGGAGCCGCGCGAAGGCGCTCACCTGCTCGGGGTAGGTCACCTTCGGCAGGGTCAGCACCAACCCGTCGGGCAGTCCGCCCGCCGCCATCAGGCCGGTGAGGAAGACGTCGAGGGTGCGGATGCCCCGCGCGCGCACCGGGGCCTCCATGCACTTCATGCGGATGCCCATGTACGGGGCGGCGGTCCCCTTCTCGTACGCCTCGGCGATCAGCCGGGCCGCGCGGGCCGCGGTCGCGTCCTCCTCGGCGTCGGGGCGGGGGCCGTAGCCGTCCTCGAAGTCGACCCGCAGGTCTTCGATCGGCTCGCGCTCCAGCTTGGCGCGGACGCGGGAGTGGACGGGCTCGGCGAGGTAGTCGGCGAGGCCGAGGACGGCGGCGAAGGAGGCGGCGTCCGGCGCGTGTTCGTCCAGCGCGGCGAGGGCCTCGTCGCCCCAGGAGCGGACGGTGTCGGCGGTGAAGGCGTCACCGGGGACGTAGACGGTGTGGACGGGCTGCCGGGTGCCGGGGTCCCCGGGGTAGCGGCGCGCCAGCTCCGCGTCGACCGGTGCGAGCGAGGCGCTGATCTCCTCGCCGACGGCGCCGGCGAGGCTCGTCGCCACCTTCTCCTGCTGACCCATCCCACACCCTCCAATATCCACTGCGCTCCACTGCAATTCCGCAGTGCGGAATCAACAATCCGTAGAATGAAGTTATCCGGCGCCCTTCCCGCTGGTCAACACCCCCTCGACACCCCCGCGTCGCCTTCAGGATGCACCGAGGCCCCCATGACCGCGCGGGTCACGGGGGCCTCGGACAGCCGGTCGGCCGATCAGCCCTTGCGGGTCTTGATCTCCTCGGTCAGCTGCGGCACGACGTCGAACAGGTCGCCGACGACGCCGTAGTCGACCAGCTCGAAGATCGGGGCCTCGGCGTCCTTGTTGACGGCCACGATGGTCTTCGAGGTCTGCATGCCGGCGCGGTGCTGGATCGCACCGGAGATGCCGTTGGCGATGTACAGCTGCGGCGAGACCGACTTGCCGGTCTGGCCGACCTGGTTGGTGTGCGGGTACCAGCCGGCGTCGACGGCGGCACGCGAGGCGCCGACGGCCGCGCCGAGCTGGTCGGCCAGGGCCTCGATGATCGCGAAGTTCTCGGCGCCGTTGACACCGCGGCCGCCGGAGACCACGATCGCGGCCTCGGTCAGCTCCGGGCGGCCCGTGGACTCGCGCGGGGTGCGGCCGGTGACCTTGGTGCCGGTGGCCTTGTCGGAGAAGGTCACGGCGAGGGCCTCGACCGCGCCCGCGGCCGGGGCGGCCTCCACGGCGGCCGAGTTCGGCTTGACCGTGATGACCGGGGTGCCCTTGACGACACGCGACTTGGTGGTGAAGGACGCGGCGAACACCGACTGGGTGGCCACCGGACCCTCGGCGCCGGCCTCCAGGTCGACGGCGTCGGTGATGATGCCGGAGCCGATGCGCAGCGCCAGGCGGGCGGCGATCTCCTTGCCCTCGGCGGAGGACGGGACCAGCACGGCGGCCGGGGAGACGGCCTCGTGGGCGGCCTGGAGAGCGTCCACCTTCGGCACGACCAGGTAGTCGGCGTACTCGGACGCGTCGTGGGTGAGGACCTTCACCGCGCCGTGCTCGGCGAGGGTGGCGGCGGTGTCGGCGGCGCCGTTGCCCAGCGCGACGGCGACGGGCTCACCGAGGCGGCGGGCCAGGGTCAGCAGTTCGAGGGTGGGCTTGCGGACGGCACCGTCCACGTGGTCGACGTAGACGAGGACTTCAGCCATGGGATTGCTCTCCTGCGTAACGAAGTTGAGGGGCGGTCGGCGGGCGCGAACCCTTAGATGAACTTCTGGCCCGCGAGGAACTCGGCGAGCTGCTTGCCGCCCTCGCCCTCGTCCTTGACGATGGTTCCGGCCGTACGGGCCGGACGCGCGTCCGCGGTCTCGACCTTGGTGAACGCGCCGTCCAGGCCGACCTCTTCCGCCTCGATGTCGAGGTCCGACAGGTCCCAGGACTCCACCGGCTTCTTCTTGGCCGCCATGATGCCCTTGAAGGAGGGGTAGCGGGCCTCGCCGGACTGGTCGGTCACGGAGACCAGGGCCGGCAGCTGCGCCTCCAGCTGCTCGGAGGCGGCGTCGCCGTCGCGGCGGCCCTTGACGGTGCCGTCCTCGACCGAGACCTCGGACAGCAGGGTGACCTGCGGCACACCGAGACGCTCGGCGACCAGCGCGGGAACGACGCCCATGGTGCCGTCGGTGGAGGCCATGCCGGAGACGACCAGGTCGAAGCCGGCCTTCTCGATGGCCTTGGCCAGCACCAGGGAGGTGCCGATGGCGTCGGTGCCGTGCAGGTCGTCGTCCTCGACGTGGACGGCCTTGTCGGCACCCATCGACAGGGCCTTGCGGAGCGCGTCCTTGGCGTCCTCGGGGCCCACCGTCAGCACGGTGACCTCGGCGTCGTCCGCGTCCTCCGCGATCTGGAGCGCCTGCTCGACCGCGTACTCGTCCAGCTCGGAGAGCAGACCGTCCACGTCGTCACGGTCGACGGTCAGGTCATCGGCGAAGTGCCGGTCGCCAGTGGCGTCGGGCACGTACTTCACAGTGACAACGATCCTCAAGCTCACGCCGGCTCTCCTACTGCATCGTGATTTCCTGGCTGCCTCTTGCAGGCAGCATAGGCGCCTGAAGCGGCCGATCCCGATCGGGGCGTCAGCGCGCTCCGGCCGAAATATTACTCGTCAGTACACCCAGTTCGTCCCCGCTAAGCAAGCGCTTTGAACTGTGACCTTCGCAACGCAGCGTAACCGGAACTCGACGGCCGCGCAGGGGAACGGAACGTGATCCGCGCCGCAGTCAGTCGCGCAGCGCGGTGAAGCGTCCCTGGTGGTAGAGGAGGGGGCGGCCGCGGCCGGCGGGATCGCCGAGGACGACCTCGGCGAGCACGATCCGGTGATCCCCGGCGGGAACGCGGGCCACGATCCGGCAGACCAGCCAGGCGAGCACGTCGTCGAGCACGGGCACGCCCTCGGGACCTTCGCACCAGCCGGTGGGCGCGCCGAAGCGGTCGGCGCCGCTGCGGGCGAAGGTGGCGGCCAGGTCGCCCTGGTGCTCGCCGAGTACGTGCACGCCGATGTGGTCGCTCGCGGCTATCGCGGGCCAGCTGGAGGAGCCGGTGCCGACGCCGAAGGAGATCATCGGGGGCTCGGCGGAGACCGAGGTGAGGGAGGTGGCGGTGAAGCCGACCGGCCCGGTGGCGCCGCGCGCGGTGATCACCGCGACACCGGCGGCGTGCCGGCGGAAGGTGGAGCGCAGCAGATCGGGAGAGGCGAGCTGGGGGGTGCCGAGTCCGGGCAGAGCCGTCATGGAGTTGTCCTTCTGATCGGGAGGGCGAGCGGGTCCGTGGCGGCTCAGCGGCCCGGACAGCGGGCGCTCGCGGTACGCACCAGGTCGACGTGGGCCCGCCCGTGGAGAAGGAGTTCGGTCGGCATCCGGTCAGGCTGACGACAAGCGGCGCGCACAGTCAAGTGCGATCCGGGAACTGGGATGTCTCTCACCTGCGCCGGGGCCCTCACACCGCCTCCCCCAGCGCCGCGATGACGTCGGCCCTGCGGGGCTGTCCGGCTGCGCGGCGCACTTCCCTGCCGTGCGCGTCCAGCACGAGGACGGTGGGTGTCTTGACGATCCCCAGGGCGCGTACGAGGTCGAGCCGGGCCTCGGCGTCGATCTCGACGTGGGCGACGCCGGGCACCATCGCGGCGACCTCGCCGAGGACGCGCCGGGTGGCCCGGCAGGGCGCGCAGAAGGCACTGGAGAACTGGACGAGCGTGGCCCGTTCGCCCAGCGGGGCGCCGAGTCCGGCCGCGCCCGGCCCGGTTCCGCACCCGCCGGCTTCGGCTTCGTCGCGCCCGCTCACCCTCGTCCTCCCGCTCCGCCGCCGGTGCGGCACTCCAGGGACGCCCGCTTCCACGGGCGTCGGGGTGCCAACAACCGGCGCGCCGCCAAGATTCCCGGCGCCCGGGTGAATCCTGTGCGGACGTGACGAGAATCTCGCCCCGGCCGGGCACCAGAGCTGGCTACCCGCACGTTCTTGGGGCACGATCTGCGAGACGCCGTAAACCTACGGCTGCGTAACTTGTCCGCCGGGAGCCCCCTTTCCCGAGCAGAGCAGAAAGGGTTCATCCCACCCATGGCAGAGCTGGTCTACCGTCCCGTCATCGGATTCGCCAAGACGCTGTTCAAGGTCTGGGACCTGAAGATCGACTGCCAGGGGTCCTCGAACATCCCGCGCTCCGGCGGCGCCGTGCTGGTGAGCAATCACATCAGCTACCTGGACTTCATCTTCAACGGCCTGGCCGCGCTGCCGCAGAACCGCCTGGTGCGGTTCATGGCGAAGGAGTCGGTCTTCCGGCACAAGATCTCGGGCCCGCTGATGCGCGGCATGAAGCACATCCCGGTGGACCGCGGGCAGGGCGAGGCCGCCTACGCGCACGCGCTGGACTCGCTGCGTTCCGGCGAGGTCATCGGCGTCTTCCCCGAGGCCACCATCTCGCAGTCGTTCACCCTGAAGAGCTTCAAGTCGGGCGCGGCCCGGCTCGCCCAGGAGGCCGGGGTGCCCCTCGTCCCGATGGCGGTGTGGGGCACGCAGCGGCTGTGGACCAAGGGGCACCCGCGCGACTTCAAGCGCAGCCACCTGCCCGTCACCATCCGTGTGGGCGAGGCCGTGGAGGCGCCGCGCGACCAGTACGCGGGGGCGATCACCCGCCGGCTGCGCGAGCGTGTCCAGGAGTTGCTGGACGCCGCCCAGCGCGCCTACCCGGGGCGCCCGAAGGGCCCCGAGGACTCCTGGTGGCTGCCGGCCCACCTGGGCGGTACGGCACCGACCGCGGAGGCGCTGCGGACCGCACAGGTCCACTGACAACGGGCGAACCAGACCCGCTCGGCGCCACGGGGACCCCGCACACCCCCGGGCCCCCGACGCACCCGTGCGCCGGCACCCCCACCGCCGAAGCGGACGCGGGGCCGTGCCGCCGCCCGGCACCCCGTCCGGTCCGAGCGCCTGCCAGGGCGACGCCCCGGCCCCGGCCCGGACCGCCACGACTGCCCGGACGGCGTGAACCGGGGCCGTTACGCGGTCCGTCCGGGGAACGGTGCGGCTCCCGCGACGGCCGTTGACCGGGGAACCGCGCGCCGTGCGCCCCACGCCGAGCGGCCCGGCGGACGCTTCGGCCCTCTCCGCCGCTCCGCTCCCCGTGCGTCACGCCGGGGAGCTCACAGGGCGCTCGGCAGCGCCCGGCCGAGGGCTTCGCGGTCGGGTGCGGTGCGCAGGGCGTCGAGGACGGCCGGGTGCGCGGACGCGTACAGCAGCGGGTGGTCCAGTTCGCCGGCGGCCGGGTCGGGGGTCCAGACGAGCCGCTCACCGGTCAGGGAGAAGCGCGCGTCGACGCCGGGCTTGCCGCCGCGCGGGTCCTGGCGGTGCCAGGACCCGTGGAAGCGGACGGCGACCAGGCCGTGCAGCGTGTGTCCGGCGCCCTCGTCGTCGCGCAGGCGCTGGTAGCACAGGGCCGTCGGGACGTCCTCGGCCCGCAGCAGCGCCGTCAGCGCGTGCGCCTTGGCATGGCAGATGCCCGTCCGCTCGGCGAGGACGTCGGAGGCGCGCCAGGTGACGCGGAGGTCTCCGGTGTCGGCGGAGTGCGGGACGCCGTCGCGGACGAACTCATAGGCGAGGCGCGCATAGACATACGAGTCGGTCGCTTCGGCCGCCAGCCGGCCGGCCGTCTCCCGGACCATCGGGTGGTGATGGTCTATGACCTCGTCGGCCGCCAGATAGGCGGAGAGATCGGCGGTTTCCTGGATCGGTCGCATGCCCGCAGAGCGTAGGAATGCGGCCACCCAGTAGTCAATGACTTTTCGGGTGACCGCATACCTATGCGACTAGTCAGGCGCCTGGTTCAGCGCGCCATCTCCTCCTTGACCGCCGCCACGAAGGTGTCGACGTCCTCCTCCGTGGTGTCGAAGGAGCACATCCAGCGCACCGTGCCCGCCGCCTCGTCCCAGAAGTAGAAGCGGAAGTGCTTCTGGAGCCGCTCGCTCACGTCGTGCGGGAGCTGGGCGAAGACGCCGTTGGCCTGCACGGGGTAGAGGATCTCCACGCCGTGCACCGCGCGCACGCCCTCGGCGAGCCGCTGGGCCATCTCGTTGGCGTGCCGGGCGTTGCGCAGCCAGAGGTCCTTGGCCAGCAGCGCCTCCAACTGCACCGAGACGAAACGCATCTTGGAGGCGAGCTGCATGGACAGCTTGCGCAGGTGCTTCATCCTGCGCACCGCGTCCTGGTTGAGGACCACGACCGCCTCGCCGAACACGGCGCCGTTCTTCGTCCCGCCGAGCGAGAGGATGTCGACACCGACCGCGCTGGTGAACGTGCGCATCGGCACGTCCAGGGAGGCGGCCGCGTTGGCTATCCGGGAGCCGTCCAGGTGCACCCTCATGCCGTGCGCGTGGGCGTGCTCGCAGATCGCGCGGATCTCCTCGGGCGTGTAGAGCGTGCCCAGCTCGGTGGACTGGGTGATCGAGACGACCTGCGGCATCGCCCGGTGCTCGTCCTCGAATCCCCAGGCCTGCCGGTCGATCAGCTCGGGGGTGAGCTTGCCGTCCGGCGTGGCCACGGTGAGCAGCTTGAGCCCGCCCATCCGCTCGGGTGCCCCGCCCTCGTCCACGTTGATGTGCGCACTCTCGGCGCAGATCACCGCGCCCCAGCGGTCGGTGACCGCCTGGAGCGCGACCACGTTCGCGCCGGTGCCGTTGAAGACCGGGAATGCCTCCGCGGTGGCACCGAAGTGGCTGCGGACGATCCGCTGGAGGTTCTCGGTGTACTGGTCCTCGCCGTAGGCCACCTGGTGGCCGCCGTTGGCCAGGGCCAGGGCGGCCATCACCTCCGGGTGCGCCCCGGCGTAGTTGTCACTGGCGAAACCGCGGACCTCCGGGTCGTGATGGCGACGCGCGTCGGTCTTGGGAGGGTTCACGGCTTCTCGGTCAGCCACAGACGGTTTCCGTTCAACTCGGCGGCGGACTTGCTCCAGACGCCCTCGATGGCCTCGGCCAGGTCCTTGACGTCCGTGAAGCCCGCGAACTTCGCGTTGGGGCGTTCGGCGCGCATCGCGTCGTGCACCAGCGCCTTGACCACCAGGATCGTAGCCGCGGAGGTGGGGCCCTCGGCACCCTCCGCCTTGCCCGCCTTGCGGAAGTAGTCCCCCATGGCCAGCGTCCACGCCTCGGCGGCCGCCTTGGCCGCGGAGTAGGCGGCGTTGCCCGCGGTGGGCTTGGACGCGCCGGACGCGCTGATCAGCACGTAGCGGCCGCGGTCGCTGCGCTGGAGCGCCTCGTGGAAGGCGAGCGAGGTGTGCTGCACGGTGCGCACCAGCAGCAGCTCCAGGAAGTCCCAGTCGTCGAGGCTGGTCTTGGTGAAGGTCTCGCTGCCGCGCCAGCCGCCGACCAGGTGCACCAGGCCGTCGACCCGCCCGAAGTCCTTCTCGATGTGCTGGGCCCACTCACGGGTGGACTGGAGGTCGAGCAGGTCCACGGTGTCGCCCGTGACCGTGGCACCGCCGGAGGCGTAGCGGGCCGCGTCCACGGCCTCGGACAGCCGCTGCGGGTCGTTGTCCGCTCCGACGACGGTCGCCCCGGCCTCGGCCAGGCGCAGCAGTGCCGCGCGGCCGGCGGGTCCGCCCGCGCCCGCCACCGCGATCACCGCACCGCTGAGCGCCCCGTTCGACCCGTTCCCCATGTTCTTCCCCTCTGCAGCAGTGATGTGTGTGGACGGTGCGCCGTCAGTCACGCGGCGAGCCGCTCGGCGCTGTCCGCGGTGATGCCCTTGGTGGAGGCGATCACATTCTTCAGCTTCTTGGACAGGGCCTCAAAGAACATGCTCAGCGGAAACTCGTCCGGGAGCACGTCGTCGACCAGCTTGCGCGGCGGCAGGGTCAGGTCGAGGGCGTCCGGCCCCTTGGCCCACTTGGAGCCGGGGTGCGGGGCGAGGTACTCGGACACCAGCTGGTAGCCGGCGAACCAGTGCACGAGCTTGGGGCGGTCGATGCCGTCCCGGTACAGCTTCTCGATGTCGGCGCACAGCTGGTTGGTGACCTGCGGGGCGCGCTGCCAGTCGATGGACAGCTCGTTGTCCGTCCAGCGCACGACGTCGTGCTTGTGCAGGTAGGCGAAGAGCAGCTGGCCGCCGAGACCGTCGTAGTTGCGGATCCGGTCGCCGGTGACGGGGAAGCGGAACATGCGGTCGAAGAGCACCGCGTACTGCACGTCACGGGCCTGCGGGACGCCGTCCGCCTCCAGCTTCACGGCCTCCTTGAAGGCGGTGAGGTCGCAGCGCAGCTCCTCCAGGCCGTACATCCAGAACGGCTGGCGCTGCTTGATCATGAAGGGGTCGAACGGCAGGTCGCCGTGGCTGTGGGTCCGGTCGTGGACCATGTCCCAGAGCACGAACGCCTCTTCGCAGCGCTTCTGGTCGTGGACCATCGCGGCGATGTCCTCGGGCAGCTCCAGGCCCAGGATGCCGACGGCGGCGTCGGTGACGCGGCGGAAGCGCGCGGCCTCGCGGTCGCAGAAGATGCCACCCCAGGAGAAACGTTCCGGCGCCTCGCGGACGGCGATGGTCTCCGGGAAGAGGACGGCCGAGTTGGTGTCGTAGCCCGAGGTGAAGTCCTCGAAGGTGATGCCGCAGAACAGCGGGTTGTCGTACCGGGTGCGCTCCAGTTCGGCCAGCCAGTCGGGCCAGACCATGCGCAGCACGAGCGCTTCGAGGTTGCGGTCCAGGTTGCCGTTCTGGGTGTACATCGGGAAGACGACCAGGTGCTGGAGGCCGTCCGCGCGCCGCGCCGCGGGGTGGAAGGCCAGCAGGCTGTCCAGGAAGTCCGGCACCTCGAAGCCGCCCTCGGCCCAGCGGTGCAGGTCCTTCACCACGGCCTCGTGGTAGGCGGCGTCGTACGGCAGGAGCGGCGAGAGCTGCTCGACGGCCTCGGCGACACGGCGCACGGCGGCCTCCGCGTCGGTCCTGGCGGGCGCGCCCTCGGCGTCGAAATCGATCGAGCCGTCCGCCGACTGCCATGGCCGAATCTGCTCCACGGCATCCTTGAGCATGGGCCAGGCGGGGTGCTCAACCACCCTGGCCTGCGAAGAAACCTGCTCCTCCATACCCGACTGCACAAGAATTTCCGTCATTTTCCATCCTCCACGGGACAACCTCGCGTATGGACACCGTACGCATACCCCGATTCCCCCATCAAGAGGCGGCGCAGGAGATTTTTCTGTCCGGGGACATGGTCACCGACATTTTTCCTGTCGTAAACCGTGACGGCGCTCACTTTCGGCCGTCGCCCCGGAGACCTCGGCAGGGACGAGATCCGGCCTGTCAAGCGCGCGGGGACTCGCCCACGCGTGGGTGATGCCGCGACGGGGTAGCGGCCCGTCACCACCCAGGACGCGCCCAGATCGTCCGCGCGCATGCGGGTTCATCCCGGGTCGGGGCCGTTAGGCTGCGACCTGCCCGCACGGACGACGGCGTCCGCCCGTCGCCGCGCGTGCCGAGCCGCCGTCGACGGAAGCGAGTCGAACCTTGAACTTCCTTACCATCGGTCACCGCGGGGTCATGGGCGTGGAGCCCGAGAACACCCTTCGCTCCTTCGTCGCCGCGCAACGGGCCGGCCTCGACCTGATCGAACTGGATCTGCACCTCAGCAAGGACGGCGCCCTGGTCGTCATGCACGACGCCGAGGTGGACCGCACGACCGACGGCTCCGGGCCGATCGCCGAGAAGACCCTCTCCGAGCTGCGCGCGCTGGACGCGGGGCGCGGCGAGCGGGTGCCGGTGTTCGAGGAGGTCCTGGACGCGGTGCGGACACCGCTCCAGGCCGAGATCAAGGACGTGGCGGCGGCGCGGGAGCTGGCGCGGGTGATGCTGGAGCGGGACCTGGTCGCAACGGTGGAGGTGTCCTCGTTCCACGACGAGGCGGTCGCCGAGATCGCCCGGCTGGTGCCCGGGGTGCGCACCGCGCTGATCGCCGGGCGCTACGGCCCCGAGGTGGTCGAGCGCGCGGTCGCGGTGGGCGCGCCGACCCTGTGTCTGGACATCCGCCGGATCACCCTGGAGACCGTGGAGCACGCGCGCGCGGCCGGGTTGCGGATCATCGGCTGGACGGTCAACACGCAGGAACATCTGCGGCTGGTCCGCGCGCTCGAACTCGACGGCGCCACCACGGACTTCCCGGAGATCAAGCGCACGGGACGGTTCACGGCGTAGCCGGGCGCCGCTCGGACGCGGTGTGGACCGGGCCGGTCCGCGCGGGCGCCCCGGTGGGTCAGCCGAGCTTCTTGACCAGCAGCTCGAACTGGAGGTCGGCGCGCTGCGGGACACCGAAGCGCTCGTCGCCGTAGGGGAACGGGGACATCCGTCCGGTACGGCGGTAGCCGCGGCGCTCGTACCAGGCGATCAGGTCCTCCCGTACGGAGATCACGGTCATGTGCATCTCGCTGACGCCCCACGCCGCACGGGAGCGCCGCTCGGCCTCGGCGATGACGGTCTTGCCGAGGCCCTCCCCCTGGAGGGTGGGGCTGACCGCGAACATGCCGAAGTAGGCGTGGTCGCCGCGGTGTTCGAGCTGGCAGCAGGCGACGACGCGGCCGTCGCGCTCGACGGTGAGCAGCCGGCTGTCCGCCGACTCGATCACCTCCAGGACGCCCTCGGGATCGGTGCGCTGCCCCTCCAGGATGTCCGCCTCCGTGGTCCACCCGGCCCGGCTGGCGTCACCGCGGTACGCGGACTCGATCAGCGCGACCAGCGCGTCGACGTCGGCGTCGGTGGCGTCTCGGAAGGTGAGGCCGGGGGCGGCGGCGCTGTGCATGGGGGCGGTTCTCCGATCTCGGGCGCGGCTGAGCCTGGGACGAGGGTAACTGTGCCACTAGGCTGCGTGGGCATGGTGCATGTGCTCAGCAGCCGGACACTCCTGCGACCGACCGACCCCGAGCGCAGCCGCGCCTTCTACGGCGAACGGCTGGGCCTTCCCGTGTACCGCGAGTTCGGCACGGGCCCGGAACGGGGGACGGTCTACTTCCTCGGCGGCGGCTTCCTGGAGATCTCGGGACGCGCCTCGGCTCCGCCCTCGCCCGCCGTGGCGCTGTGGATGCAGGTGGAGGACGTGGCGGCGGCGTACCGGGAACTCCGGGCGAGGGACGTCGAGATCACCCGGCCGCCGGTGCGGGAGCCGTGGGGGCTGATCGAGATGTGGCTCGCGGATCCGGACGGCACACGGATCGTCCTGGTGGAGGTGCCGGCGGACCATCCGCTGCGGCACCGGCCCGGGATCTAGCGGGGCCCGCGGGCACTTTGCGCGCGGGCACGGCGTACGGCCCGTACCCCTTGCGGCACGGCCGGGGGCTCAGCCCCCGGCCCGCAGCGCGCCCATGGTGCCCTCCAGTCGGCCGAGCAGCTCCGCCAGCAGACCGGCAAGGTCGGCGCGCCCGCTCGGCGCCAGGACCGAGAGGACCGCGGTCTCGTAGGCGAGTTGCTCGGGCAGGACCCCGTCGACCAGCTCGCGCCCGGCGTCGGTGAGGCGGACGTGGGCCACCCTGCGGTCCCGGGTGTCACCGCGGCGTTCGACGAGTCCCCGCCCGGTCAGCTGCTTGATCCGCTTGGTCACGGCGGCCCCGGAGGAGAACGTCTCCCGGGCCAGCTCGCCCGGCGTCAGCTCGTGCCCGGTGCGGCGCAGCGCGCCGAGCAGGTCGAACTCGGGGCGGCTGAGCCCGGCCCGGCGCAGCGGCGCGTCCTCGGCCTGCTGGAGCAGCGCCGCGCACCTGTTGATCCGCCCGATGACCTCCATCGGGCCGGTGTCCAGCCCGGGATGGACGGCCCGCCACTGCCGTACGACCGCGGCGACCGTGTCGGCCGTGGACGCCTCGTGCCGCGCTGACGTGCCGCTCGCGTCCCCGGCTGCCGGTGTGCCGTTCGTCGCCGTCATGGCCGTATGTCCTCCGTCGTCGTACCCGGGTCGTGCTGACGCGGCGCGAGCCCCTGGCGTCGTACCGTCGCCGCGAGCGTACGGTGTCCGGACTGTTCGGCGAGCACGACCCGGTCCGCGGGCGAGGCGCGTTGCCACCATTCGCCGGCCGCGGCGTCGGCCGTGGCGCGCAGGTCCACCAGGGCGGTGGCGAGCCCGCGGCGGGCCCCGTCCAGGGCGCGGGGCTCCGGATGCGCCTCGGCGAGCAGCCGGGCGGCCCGCTCACGGGCGCGTTCCGCCTCGGTCAGCGCGTGCTCCAGCCGGTCGCCGGCGCGCCGGTTGGTGACGGCGACGGCCGCGACGAAGCCGATCAGTGCCCCGACGAGGGTGTCGACGACCCGGTCGGTCATCAGGTCGGTGGGGTCCTGCCGACGGGCGAACTCGGTGACGAGCAGGGCCATCGGGGTGACACAGATGCTGCCGAGCCAGTAGTTGCGGCCCATCAGCGCCTCCGCGCCGAAGTTCAGGGCGGCGCAGCACAGCACCAGGGCCACCGCGTCGACATGGGCGAGCGGGGCGAGCACGGCGAAGGCGAGGACGCCGAGGACGTTGCCGACGACGCGCTGGACGCCCCGGCGCCAGGTGAGGGTGAGGTTGGCCTGGTAGAGGGAGGCCGCGGTGACCAGGGCCCAGTAGGGGCGGCCGACGCCGAGGGCGAGGGAGGCGTACCCGGCGAGGGCACAGCCGACGGCGGTGCGGACGGCGATGGGGAGGAGCGGCGCGAGGCGGTGGCGCAGCGGGGGGCGCGGGAGGGCCGACACGGTGTCCAGGCCGAGGAGTTCGTCGGCGTCCTCGCCCGGGATGTCGAGGCTCGGGGCGCGGCGCGGGCCGCGCAGCTCACGGGCCCAGGCGCGCAGCCGCGCCGGGTCTGTGTCGGCCGGGGCGGCGAGGGCGGCCTCGGCGCGGACGAGGAGGCGTTCCAGGGCGCGCCGGGTGGTGCCGGGGCCGCCGCCGGCGGCGAGCAGCGACTGCCAGGCGGCGTGGATGGCGGCGGCACTCGCGGCGCGGGCGGAAGCGTGTCCCTCGCCGGTGCCGCGGGTGTCCGCGTAGGCGGCGGTGGCGCTCAGGGCCCCCGCGGTGGCCCGGGGCTCGGGGCCGTGCGGGCGGACCAGTCCGGGCGCCATGCCGACCAGCCAGGACCAGGCGCCGGCCGCGAGGGCGAGTCCGAGGTGGCCCGGTACCTCGCCGAGGGTCCCCGGCACGAACAGGGAGGCGGAGCTGATGAAGGTGAAGACCACATTGGCCGGCGGCCCGATCCGGGTGGCGTCGCACACGGCCTTCTGGACCGCGGCGAGCACGGCACCGACGGTCACGAGGATCACGGCGTCGGAGGTGAGTGAGGCCGTGACCAGGGCGACCGCGAGCCCGGCGACCATGCCGAGCACCGCCCGGCCGAGGGTCCGCGCCCGCGCCGCGTAGGGCCGGTTGTGGCCGTAGAGGGCGCACAGCGAACCGGCCATCGTGTACATGGCGAGGTCGAGGCGGCCGAGCGCCAGCAGGATCAGGTTGGGCGGGGTGACGGCGGCGACCGCGCTCAGGGCGGGCTTGAACCAGATGTCCGAGGGGCGGCCGAGGCGAAGTGTCCCGGCGAGGGGAAGTCGGTGGCGGGTCGCGCTGCTCATTCATTGAATTTAGCATGTGTTTTATCTGTAAAACACATGGTGGGCGATCGCCCCTGCCGCATCCTCGCGCCGGGTGCCCGTCCCCCGCGCCCACCGTCGTGCCCCCACTCGGCGCTCCCGTGCACCCCTCTGCGCCCGCATGCGCCCCACCCCCGCTGGGCATCGCATCCCTCGACCGACCGTCGAGCGGGGGAGGTACCCGTGCACGGACCCGTGTCGGCCGCCTGGTTGCTGGTCGCGCTCTGCGCGGCGACCGGGGCCTACTGCCTGCTGCGGATGGGCAGCGCCGTCGAGGAACAGCGCCGGTCCGCCGGCGGGGAGGCCCTGATGGGCTTCGGGATGGCCGCGATGGCGGTGCCCGCGGCGGCGTTCACCCCGCCCTGGTGGGCCTGGCCGGCGTACGCGGCCTTCTTCGGCCTCGCCGCGCTGCGCGCGCTGTGGGCCGCGCGCGGCGACCGGCACCATCTGCACCACCTGGTGGGCACGGGGGCGATGGCCTACATGGCGGCCGCGATGGCCGCGGCCCCGCCCGCCGCCCACTCCATGGAGGGCATGTCCATGGAGGGCATGCACGGCGGCACCGGGGTCCCCGCGGTGACCGGCGTGCTGCTCCTGTACTTCACGGGCTACGTACTGCTGTCCGGCGCCCGTCTGGTCCCGGCCGTCGACGGCCCGCCGCCGCCCGCCCGCTGGGGCGACCGCCCGGAACTGGCCCTCGCCTGCCGGCTGTCGATGGCGATCGGGATGGTCGCCATGCTCCTGACGATGTGAGTCCCGGGCGGGCCGTCCGCCCGCGTCCTCGGCGCCGACCCGCGCCGCGGCCGGCTCGCGGCCCGCGAGCCGGCGAACGCGGCGCCGAAGGCCGTGCGGAGCGTCGTCGGGACGGGCCTCCGGTCCGCGCGGACCGGCGCCGTCCCGCCGCCCGCACCGGCGTGGCGTCAGGGCGCCGCCCCGGCGCTGCCCGGGGCGGCCGTCCCGCTCAGCGGGGCTCGCCGAACCAGTGCCGGAGCGCCGGCTCCGGATCGCCCTCGCCCGCCCAGCAGACGTAGCCGTCCGGCCGGACGAGGACCGGCTCGGTGCCGGCGCCCTTGCCCGCCCGGTCCACCCGGTCCGACCAGGGACCGGCGGCCTCGGCGAACCTGTCGGCCGGGTCCAGCAGGACGCCGCGCCCGGATCGCAGCAGTTCGTGCACCCGGGCCGGGCCGAGGTCCAGGTCCGGTGCGGGCAGGCCGACGAGCGGATGGGATCCGGAACCCGGCATCGGATACCGGACGGCCGTCCCGGACATCAGATCGCCGAGCTGGTGCTGCACGTCGGGGAGCCGGGCCAGGGCCGTGAAGATCTCCCGGGCGGCCAGCACCTCCGGATCGCGGGTGCCGGCCCAGTCCATCAGCAGGCTCTGCGCCCGGACGTTGCGCAGTACGGCGGCCCCGGCCGGATGCCGTTCCGCGTGGTACGTGTCGAGCAGACCCTCGGGCGCCCAGCCGCGCACCGCGGCGCCGAGCTTCCAGCCGAGGTTGAACGCGTCCTGCATCCCGGTGTTCATCCCCTGCGCGCCGAGCGGGAGATGGACGTGGGCGGCGTCGCCCGCCAGGAACACCCGCCCGTGCCGGTACCGCTCGACCTGCCGCGAGGCGTTGGTGACCCGGCGGGCGTAGCGCAGTTCGAGCAGGTGCACCCGCGTTCCGAACACGGCGCTCAGGCCCTCGCGGATCTCGTCCTCGGTGACCGGGACCTCCCTCGGCAGCGACCGGTCCGGCCCGCCGAGGACCAGCCGGCGCAGCTGCCTGCCCTGCGGATCGGTGCCGAGCGGGAACAGCGCGGCCCAGTGCCCGTCCTCGCTCCAGGTGTGCGAGGTGGACGGATCGGCACCGCCGAGCCGCACGTCGGCGGCGATGATCGTCAGCGTACCGGGCTCGCCGGGGAAACCGGCCCGCAGCAGCGACCGTACGGTGCTGTGGGCTCCGTCAGCCGCGACGAGGTAGCGGGAGCGCAGGGCGGCGCCGTCGGCGAAGGCCGCGGTGACCCCGTCGTCGTCCTGGGCGAGGCCGACCAGTTCACGGCCCCTGCGGGCGTGCAGACCGCGGGCGGCGAGCTGCCGCTCGAAGAAACCCTCGATCACCACCTGCGGCACGGAACGCCAGGGCAGACAGTGCCGTTCGGACTGGAGCGGCAGCGGGATTCCGGCGAAGTGGCCGGTGGTGACGGGGTGTTCCCCGGTGGCCAGCAGCGGCTCCAGCAGCCCTCGCTGGTCGAGCACCTCCAGTGTGCGGGACTGCACGCCGCCCGCCTTGGACAGGTCGCTGCGCCGCGCGAGCTTGTCGACCAGCACGGTCGAAACCCCCGCCAGCAGCAGTTCGTTGGCCAGCGTCATGCCGGTCGGACCGGCGCCGACGACGATCACATCGGTGTCCACGGACTCTCCTTCGTCTGTGTCGATCGGGACAGGGGCAACGCTCCGCCCGCCGGGCCACCGGGACCAGGAACCGGCCCGATCGCGCCGGTATCCGACAAGGTCTAACCTCGACTCGGTGGAATCCGACTACGACGAGCTGGACCGTCGGCTCGTACACGCCCTGCAGATCGACGGCCGCGCCCCGTTCAGCACCATCGCCGAGGCTCTCGGCGTCTCGGACCGCACCGTCGCCCGCCGCTACGCCCGGTTGCGGTCGGCCGGGGTGGTACGGGTGCTCGGTGGCGTCGATCCCATCGCGCTGGGCGCCGTCCTCTGGTTCCTGCGGGTGCGCTGCGCGCCCGCCGCGTCCCTCCCGGTCGCCGAGGCGCTGGCCGGGCGCCCCGACACGTCCTGGGTGAGCCTCAACTCCGGTGGCACCGAGATCACTTGCGTGGTCCGGACCGAGAGCGAGACGGACAGCGAGGCGCTGCTGCTCGCCAAACTCCCCCGCACCCCGCGCGTGGAGGGCGTGACCGCGCACTGCGTGCTGCACGCCTTCTACGGCGGCCCGGACAACCTGGTCGGAAAGCTCGGGTGGCTGGACGCGGAGGCGGTCGAGCGACTGCGTCCGCCGACGGTGCCGCACCGGCCAGGACCGGTACGGCTCGACAGCGGTGACCGCAGGCTCCTCGCCCTGCTCGCCACCGACGGCCGGACCGGGTTCGAGCAGCTGGCCGCGGCGACCGGCTGGTCGCCGACGACGGTGCGGCGCCGGATGACGGAACTGCGCGAACACGGCGTGCTCTATCTGGACCTCGACGTCGACTGGCGCCTGTTCGGCGGGAACATCCGCACCCTGCTCTGGCTCTCGGTCGCCCCCGCACACCTGGAGGAGGCCGGTCTGTCGCTGGCCGGACACCCGGAGGTCGCGTTCGCCGCGGCCACGACCGGCCCGACCAATCTGTACGCGAGCGTGGTGTGCGCGAACCAGCGGGAGCTGTACCGGTACCTGACCACCCGGGTCGCCGCGCTCCCGGCCGTCGCCCACCTGGAGACGGCGCCGGCGATCAGGACCGTCAAGCAGGCGGCGAACCGGGCGTAGCGCCGGCGCCGCGGTACGACCGTACGGGCGTCCGGGCGCGTTGCCTGCGTCACTTCGGGGTGACGGACCGTACCGCCGGGCGGCCCGGCGCTCATAGGGTGCTGCCCATGATGGTCCCGGTGGCCCTTTTACTGCTCGGCGCCCTCACCGCCGCCCTCGGTCCGCGGCTGCTCGCCCGCGCCGGCTGGCCGGACCGGGAACCGGTCGTCGCCCTGTGGGCGTGGCAGTGCGTCGTGGCGGGCGTACTGCTGTGCTGCGCGCTGTCGATGACGCTGAGCGCCGCCGCGGCCTGGGCGCCGGTGCGCGGGCGGGTGTTCGGGCGGGCGCCGCGCGCGGTCGTGGACGCCTACGCCCTCGGCACCGCGAACCCCTGGGCGGCCGCCACCGCCGTGCTGCTGGCCTGCGCGGGGCTGTGGAGCGCGGCCATGCTGGTGCGGGAGGTCGCGCGATCCGGCGCGCGACGGCGGGCGCGGCGGGCCGAACTCCTCCTGCGCGCACCGCTGTTGCCTGGTGAGGAGCCGGGAGGGGGGCGGCTCGTGGTGCTGGAGGACAGTCGCTCCGACGCCTGGTGGCTGGCCGGTGCGACACCCCGACTGGTCGTCACCACGGCCGCGTTGCGGCGCCTGGAGGAGCGCCAGCTGGACGCGCTGCTCGCCCATGAGAGGGGGCACGCGCGGGCGCGGCACGACTGGCTGCTGCACTGCTCGGCCGCGCTCGCGGAGGGGTTCCCCCAGGTGCCGGTGTTCGCCGCGTTCCGGGACGAGATGCACCGGCTGGTGGAGCTGGCCGCGGACGACACGGCCGCACGGCGCTTCGGCCGGCTGACCACCGCGCTCGCGCTGGTCGAACTCAACGAGGAGCGGGGCGTGTTCGGGCCCAGCCCGACTCCCGAGGCGCATCTGCCGCAGCGGGTGGACCGGCTGCTCACGCCGGCCGGTCGGCTCCCCGCCCTGCACCGGCTGCGGCTCACGGCGGCCGCCGCGCTGGTGCCGGCGCTCCCGGTGCTGCTGACCCTGGTACCGGGACTGCGGGCACTGGGCTGAGCGCGACCCGGCTCCTGCGCCCATCGCTCCGGATAGAGTCCGGCCCATGACCGCCGTGCTGTTCGACTTCTCCGGGACGCTGTTCCGCGTCGAGTCCACCGAGTCCTGGCTGCGTGCGACGCTGGACGAGACCGGACGGGACCTTCCCGAGCATGAACTGAGAGAAGCGGCTCGGGCGTTGGAGGCGGCCGGCGCGCTGCCGGGCGGGGTGGCGCCGGTGCGGGTACCCGAGGAGCTGGCCGGGCTGTGGGCGCGCCGGGACGAGAGCGCGGAACTGCACCGGGCGGCGTTCACGGGCATGTCCCGGCTGGTTCCGCTGCCCGATCCGGCTCTGCACGACGCGCTCTACGCGCGGCACATGTCCCCCGCAGCCTGGACCCCCTACCCGGACGCCCCGGAGGTGCTGCGCGCCCTGCGCGAGCGCGGTGTCGGCGTGGCGGTGGTCAGCAACATCGGCTGGGATCCGCGTCCGGTCTTCCGCGCGCACGGCCTCGACCCGTTCGTGGACGCCTATGTGCTGTCGTACGAGCACGGGGTGCAGAAGCCCGACGCCCGGCTGTTCTCGGTCGCCTGCGCGGCGCTCGGCGCCGATCCCCGGTGGACGCTGATGGTCGGCGACAGCAGGGAGGCGGACGGGGGCGCGGCGGCGCTCGGCTGCCGGGTGCACTTCGTGGACCATCTGCCGGCCGCCGACCGTCCCGACGCGTTGCTGCCGGTTCTCGACCTGGTCCCGCGCCTCGCCCCGGACCTGGCCTGACGTTCCCCGGAACCGGTACCCCGGTGTCCGGCGAACGCGCACCGTCCGCCGAGGTGATCCCCCGCGTCACCCCGGCAGACGGCAGCTCGGACCGGACCCATGGGTTCCGGATGCGTTGAGTATAGTTGGCTGGCAGCCAGTCAACGCAGGAGTCCAGCATGTCCCCGCGCAGCGCCTCGGTCAATGAAGAGTTGCGAAGGCGTTCCCGGGAGCGGCTGCTCCAGGCCGCCGTGGAGTTGGTGGACGAGCGGGGCTTCGAGGCCACCACGCTCGGCGACATCGCGGACCGCGCCGGTTCCGCCCGCGGTCTGGTGTCGTACTACTTCCCGGGCAAGCGCCAGCTGGTGCAGTCCGCCGTGCACCGGCTGATGCACCGCACGCTGGAGGAGGCGCTGGAGCGGGAGCCGCGCAGCGAGGACGGCCGGGAGCGGCTGGCCCGCGCCGTCGACGCGATCCTCGGGCTGGCCCGCGACCGGCCGGTGCTGATGCGCCAGCACATGGCGGGACTGCTCCACGCCGAGGGTTTCGTGGAGTGCCCGGAGCAGCGGCGGCTGTCGGAGCTGCTCGGCGACACCGTGGCCCGGTACGGCTCCGCGGACGTGACGGCCGACTATCCGATGCTGCGGGCCCAGCTGATGGGAGCGGTGTACGCGGTCCTGGTCCCGGGCGTGCCCATGCCCGTCCCCGCGCTGCGCGCCGAGCTGTTCCGGCGCTACGGGCTCGACTGGGAGCTGGGGGTGCCGCCGGAGCGGGACTCCGGACGCGAGGCCGTGGAACGCGATCTGTCGCGGTTCTTCGCGACCGGGGAGCGCCCGGAGGGGTCGTAGCGGACGCGGGAGGACCGTCTATCGGCGGGCGTGCCTGGGTGTGAGCAGGCCCGCGTCCCTGGCCTGGGCGATCAGGCCGAGCGTGCGCCGGCGGCCGTGGCCGGTCGCCCGCATCACGGCGAGCACCGGGTCGGCGCCCGCCTCCTGAGCCGCGCGGTACTCCCGGGCGAGCAGCCGCCGGCCCTCGGCCCCGCGCGGCCAGGTCGGGCGGGCCCGCCGCCGGGTCGCGCGGGGGGCACCGGGGCCGGGACCGTCGTGGTGCGCCGCCGGGCCCGGCGCACGGCCCGCGGCCCGCTCCCCCGTCCAGAACGCCTCCAGGAGCGGCTCCTCGATCCAGTCGGCGAGGACGGTGAGGTCGTCCAGGGAGAGGGCGGGGCGGGCCCGGATCTCCTCGACGCAGACGCTGCCCCCGTCGCTCACGACGGCCAGGGCGTCCACCCCGGCGCCGTCCGGGAAGTCCAGCCGGACGTGCAGCCAGGACAGGGTGCCGCCGTGCTCGCGCACCTCCCACGCGGGCCACACGGACAGCGCGCCGTCCTCCGCGTTCCGCTCGGAAAGATCAAGAAAGGATGCTTCGAGCACCTGGGCAACGTATCGGCGCACGCGCCCTCCATACGGTGGGACACGCGCCCACGTCACCCCGGCGGGCTCTGCCCCAGGGGGCCCGTCGGTGGGACCCTTGAGACGTCCGCGCACTCTCCTTTCGCCGTCAGGAGCACCGCCGTGCTGCGAGTCGCCGTCGTAGGATCCGGGCCGAGCGGGTGCTACACCGCCCAGCAGCTCGTCCAGCGGGACCCCGAGGTGCGTGTGGACGTGCTGGACCGGCTGCCCTGCCCGTACGGACTGGTCCGGTACGGCGTCGCCCCGGACCACGAGAAGATCAAGTCGCTCCAGGACGGCCTGCGTACGGTGCTGGAGCACGAGCGGGTGCGGTTCCTCGGCGGGGTGCGGGTGGGCGGGCCCGGCGGGGTGCCGGTGAAGGTGCTCCGCGGGCTGTACGACGCGGTGGTGTACTGCGTGGGCGCCGCGACCGACCGCCACCTCCGCATTCCGGGCGAGGAGCTGCCGGGCTGCTGGTCGGCGACCGAGTTCGTGGCCTGGTACAGCGCCCACCCGGACGCGGCCGACGCGGGTTTCCTGCGGGACGTGCGCTCGGCGGTGGTGATCGGCGCGGGCAACGTGGCGGTGGACGTCACCCGGATGCTGATGCGCGGCGCGGCCGAGCTGTGGCCGACGGACATGCCGCAGGGGGCACTGGACACCCTGGCGCGGAGCGGGGTCCGCGAGGTGCGGATGGTGGCGCGGCGCGGTCCCGCGCAGGCCCGCTTCACCACCAAGGAACTGCGGGAGCTGGGCACCCTGCCCGGCACCCGGGTCGTGGTGCCGCAGGAGGACCTGGCGCTCGACCCGGTCGACACCGAGACGCTGCCGGCGGCGCGGCGGCGCAATCTGGACGTGCTGCGCGGCTGGGCGGAGCGGCCCCCGGCGGTGGCCGGCCGGCAGATCCGGCTGCGCTTCTTCCTGCGCCCGGTGGAGCTGCTGGCGGACGGCGGCCGGGTGGGCGCGGTCCGCTTCGAGCGCACGGCGCCGGACGGACGGGGCGGGGTGACGGGCACCGGGCGGTACGAGAAGGTGCCGGCGCAGCTGGTGCTGCGCTCGGTGGGCTATCGCGGGGTGCCGCTGGAGGGGCTGCCGTTCGACGAGCCGAGCGGCACGGTCCCGCACTCGGCGGGGCGGGTGGTGCGCGACGGCGTGGTCTCGCCCGGGGAGTACGTCGCCGGGTGGATCAAGCGGGGTCCGTCGGGCGTGATCGGCAGCAACCGGCCCTGCGCCAAGGAGACGGTGGCCTCGCTGCTCGCGGACGCCGCCGGGCCGGCCCGCTCGGACATGCGCGCTGACGCGGTCCCCGCGCTGCTGGCGGCGGGGGCCGAGCCGGTGCCCTGGGGCGGCTGGCTGGCGATCGAGCGGGCGGAGGCCGAGCTGGGCGCGCGCCTCGGCCGGGGCGTGGTCAAGCTCGCCGACTGGGACACCCTGCTGGCGGTGGCGCGGTCGCCGCAGCCCTGAGGCCGCGCCCTCAGGTGTCCTCGCCGAGTCGGGCGTGCTGGCCCCTGGCGGCGGCGAGCAGGGCGTCGAGCAGGCCCGGGAAGAGGTCGTCCAGGTCGTCCCGGCGCAGGCCGCTCATCTTGGCCGTGCCCCGGTAGCACTGCCGGATGACGCCGCTCTCGCGCAGCACCCGGAAGTGGTGCGTGGTGGTGGACTTGGTGACCGGCAGGTCGAAGCGCGAGCAGGACAACTCGTCGGCCGCGGTGGAGAGTTCACGGACGATGCGCAGCCGCACCGGGTCGGACAGCGCGTGCAGCACGGTCTCCAGTCGGATCTCCGCCCGATCGGGGTGCGGCAGCACCCGGCCGGGGGCGGCGGTCTCGGTCACGGCGGCCCACCTTCGTCGCTGGATTCGGGAAGCTCTACGCGCCTCGCATTGTACGGCAATGTACGAGAGTCATCGTAGTTTGACACTCCTCGTACTACGAGGTCTATCGTACGAGCAGATCTGCGGTCCGTGACGAATGGAGTCTGTCGTGAGCGTGCTGTTCGAGCCCGTCACCCTGCGTGGAGTGACCATCCCCAACCGGGTGTGGATGCCGCCGATGTGCCAGTACTCGGCCGAGCCCGAGGGGCCGCTCACCGGCGCCCCGCACGACTGGCACCTCGCCCACTACGGGGCGCGGGCCACCGGCGGTACCGGCCTGATCGTGGTGGAGGCCACCGCGGTCTCCCCGGAGGGCCGGATCTCCCCCTACGACCTCGGCCTGTGGAACGACACCCAGGTGGAGGCGTTCCGCCGGATCACCCGCTTCCTCTCCGCCCAGGGCACGGTGCCGGGCGTCCAGCTCGCGCACAGCGGCCGCAAGGCCTCGACCGAGCGGCCCTGGAAGGGTGGCGCGCCCGTCGGTCCGGAGGGGCACGGCTGGCAGCCCCTCGCCCCGAGCCCGCTGCCCTTCGCCGAGGGCCACCCGGTGCCGACCGAGCTGACGGTCGATCAGATCAAGGACATGGTCGAGCAGTTCGGGCGGGCCGCGCGCCGGGCCCTGGAGGCGGGCTTCGAGGTCGTGGAGATCCACGGCGCCCACGGCTACCTGGTCCACGAGTTCCTCTCCCCGCACTCCAACCACCGCACCGACGCCTACGGCGGCTCGTACGAGAACCGCGTCCGCTTCGCGCTGGAGGTCGTGGACGCCGTACGGGCGGTGTGGCCCGAGGACAAGCCGCTGTTCTTCCGTGTCTCGGCCACGGACTGGCTGGAGGAGGGCGGCTGGACCGCGGACGACACGGTCCGTCTCGCCCGCGACCTGCGCGACCATGGCGTCGACCTCCTCGACGTCTCCACCGGCGGCAACGCCGTCGGCGTCGACATCCCGGTCGGGCCCGGCTACCAGGTTCCGTTCGCCGCCCGGGTGAAGGCCGAGACCGGCCTTCCGGTCGCGGCGGTCGGCCTGATCACCGAGGCCGAGCAGGCGCAGAAGATCGTGGCGAACGGCGAGGCCGACGCCGTCCTGCTCGGCCGCGAGCTGCTGCGCGACCCCTCCTGGGCCCGGCACACCGCGCGGGAGCTGGGCGGCGACGTGCGGGTGCCGGAGCAGTACCTGCGCTCGGTGTGAGCCTCAGGCCGGCAGGAGTCGCACGACCGTCTCCTCCAGGCGGGGCAGCGCACGCTGCCCCGCCAGGGCGAGGGCGATGGCGACGGCCACGCCGCCCCAGGCGACCGGTCCGAGCGGGGTGCAGCCGAAGGCCCGGCTGAGCACCGGGGTCTGGACGACGGCGACGAGCACCGCGGCCGAGCCCAGCGAGGTGATCTGCACCAGCCGGCTGTCGCGCCGGTCGAGGAGGGTCTGCACCAGCTGGGTGCCGACCACCCCGCACAGCGCCATGGTGCTGGAGCGGCGGTCGGTGCCCGGGGTGAAGCGGCCGATCAGCCAGGCGGTGAGCGCGCCCAGGCAGGTGGTCAGCGCCCGGTGCCTGATCTGCCGCAGCAGCGGGTCGCCCAGCACCCCGGCGGCCTCCTCGACATGGGCGAGGTCCGCCTCGCCCTCCTTCTCCGTGACCGCGACCGCCATCGACGGGAACAGGTCGGTGAACAGGTTCACCATGAGCATCTGCCGGGTGGACAGCGGCGCCCGCCCGGACACCAGGGTGCCGATCAGGCCGAAGCCGACCTCGCCCGCGTTGCCGCCGATGAGGATGGCGATGGCGTCGGCCACGCTGTGCCACAGGGCGCGGCCCTCGCCGACCGCGTCGATCAGGACCGTGAGGTCGTCGTCGGTGAGCACGATGTCCGCGGCGTTGCGGGCGGCGGCCGAGCCGCGGGCGCTGATGCCGACGCCGATGTCGGCGGCGCGGATGGCCGCGGCGTCATTGGCGCCGTCGCCGACCATGCCCACCACCCGCCCCGCGTCCCGCAGCGCCTCCACGACCTGGAGCTTCTGCTCGGGCGCCACCCGGGCCACCACGCCCGCGTCACGCAGCATCCGGGCCCGCGCCGCCCGGTTCGCGGCGGCCAGCTCGTCACCGGTGACCACCACGGTGCCCTCGGGCCAGCCCAGTTCGGCGGCGATGGCCCGCGCGGTCTGCGGATGGTCGCCGGTGAGCACGACGGGTCGTACGCCCGCCTCCAGCAGCCCCTTGACCAGCGCCGTGGAGGTCTCACGGGGCACGTCGGACAGCGCCAGCACGCCGGTGAACTCCAGCTCCTGGAGCGGCTGTTCGAGCACCTCGGCCTCGTCCTCCCCATCCCCGAGACGCCGTTCGGCCACCGCCAGGACCCGCAGCCCCGAACCGGCCAGCTCCTGGGCCGCGTCGGCGGCGCCCGCCGGGAGACCGGTGCAGGCGGGCAGTACGGTCTCGGGGGCGCCCTTGACCACGAGGACGCGGGAGCCGTCCCCGGTGCGTCCGACGGCGGCCGCGTAGCCGCGGGCGGCCTCGAAGGGCAGCCCGGCGAGCTGGATCCAGTCGGGATCGGGGCGGGCCGCGTCCAGGACCGCCTCGTCGGTGGCGTGCACCGGCCGCTCGGAGCCGCCGTTGAAGCGGGGACAGGCCCGCGCGGCGGCCCGTACGGTGCCCGCGGACCCGGCGGCGGCCACGGCGCGCACGGTGCCCTCGGCGTCGGACACCCGCACCAGGCGCAGCCGGTTCTCGGTGAGGGTGCCGGTCTTGTCGAAGCAGATGGTGTCCATCCGGCCGAGCGCCTCCAGGGTGCGCGGGGTGCGCACCAGGACGCCGCCGCGGCTGAGCCGGCGGGCCGCGGCCAGCTGGGCGACGGTGGCCACCAGCGGCAGCCCCTCCGGCACGGCGGCCACCGCGACCGCCACACCACCGCTGACCGCCTCGCGGATCGGGGTGCCGCGCAGCAGCGCGATGCCGGTCACCGCGGCGCCGCCCGCCAAGGTCAACGGCAGCGCCTTGCGGGTGAGTTCCTGGAGGCGGGCCTGGACGCCGGCCGCCGGGGGCATGCGCGCGGCGAGGTGCACGGCGCGGGCGGCCTCGGTGTGCTCACCGGTGCCGACCACGACGGCACGGGCCTCGCCCGCCACCACGGTCGTGCCCTCGAAGACCATGCAGCTGCGGTCGGCGACGGGCGCGTGCGGGGTGGGATCGGTGTCCTTCTCCACCGGCAGGGACTCGCCGGTCAGCGCGGACTCGTCCACCTCCAGGCCCTCCTGCCACAGCAGCCGGGCATCGGCGGGCACCACGTCGTCTCCCTTGAGCTGGATCACATCGCCCGGCGTGAGCTTGCCCGCCTCCACGGTCCGGGTGCCGCCGGCCGGTGCCTCCTCCTCCGGGGGCACCAGGCGCGCCTTGCGCTTCTGGTCCGCGACCAGACCGGACAACGCCCGTTCGGCGCGCAGCCGTTGGACGCCTCCGACCAGGGCGTTCAGATCCAGGGCGCCGACCACGAGCAGGGCGTCCACCGCCGAGCCGAGGATCGCGGAGGCGGCCGAGCCGACGGCGAGGACCGGGGTGAGCGGGTCGTGCAGCTCGCCGCGGACGGCCTGGCCGAGCTGGTAGGACCAGCGCACGGGGGCGACGAGCGGATGCCGGGACACCCCGTCGGCCGCCTCCCGCAGCCCCTCGGCCAGCGCGCCCAACGGCGTTCTCACGGCCTCGGGTCGGTGTTCGAGCCGGTCCCTGGTCTGCTCCGGGTCCAGCTCGTGCCAGTGCACCCGGGGGCGGGGGTGCGGGGCGCGGGCCACCGCCACGCCGAGCGCGGCGCGCATCCCGGACAGCAGTGCCACGGCGGCGCCCACGTCGACGGGCGCGTGCCGCAGCCCCGGCAGCACGGCCAGCCGCCCCCGGCCGCCCTTCGCCTCGCCGACGGCCACCAGCAGTCCGGACAGCGCCGCGCCGGACCGGGCCAGGGTCTGGGACCGCCCGCCGACCGCGCGGGCGGCCGGAATCGCGATCAGTACCCGCCACACGTCGGGCAGGCCGTGCAGGGCCAGCATGTCCGCGCCCCACACCACCGCGCCGTCGCGGTCGGTGAGGGCGACTGCGACGTCGCTGGCACGCAGCGCGGCCAGGACGTCGCTCTCCTCGGCCGAGCGCACCCGGGCGACGGTGAGCACGGTGTGCGTCTCGCCGCGCGCCTCGTGGACCACGTCGTCCAGCGGCCGGCGGGCGTCCACGACCTGGTCGGCGAGGCCCGTGAAGTCCTCCAGGGCGGGGTCGTCCACCAGCACCACCCGCAGCCCGGCCCGGCGGGCGGCGTCCAGCACGGGCTCGGCCCACGGGTCCGCCTCGCCGTCCGCGCCGCGCAGTGCTCCGGCGTGCAGGACGACCGTCCCGGCCAGGTCCAGCCGGCGCAGCCGCTCCGGGTCGCGGACCAGCACTCCGGTCCTGGACAGGGCGGCGCCGAGCACGGCGTGGAAGGCGGCGGGGCCGTACCGGGCGGCCTTGGGGGAACCGGCGAGCACCGCCTCGGCCGCCTCGGTGCCGTCGTGCTTGACCAGCAGGGTGGCCGCGGCGCCCAGCAGGCTGCCGGCCGAGGCGTGGGAGGCGTACTCCTGGGCGGGCGACTCGCGCAGCGGCGGCCGTGGCTCGGCGCCGGGGGCGAGGCTGACGCGGTCGGGGGCGCACAGCTCGTCGTGCACCGCGTCGAAGGCGACCGCGCGGGCCACGGTCTCGGCGATCTGGCAGGCGCGCAGGGTGCCGTCGAGCAGCAGCGACGCGGGGGTCTGCCCGGCGCCGTGCGCGGCGGCGTTGGCGGTGGCCAGCACCAGGTCCATCCGGTCGGGTCCCAGGCGGGCGCGCAGCCAGGCGCGGAACCGGGGGTTCTCCCGCAGCAGCGTCACCACGGCGGTCAGCAGCCGGGGCGACGGCGGCAGCCGCAGCGCGTACCCGGTCACCGCGACGGCGGTGCCCAGCGCGTCGACCCCGAACGTGGCCACGGCGGTCCGCACCCCCGCGGGGTCGGCCGGGTGGGTGCTCTCCTCCACGTCGCCGGCGGCCAGTTCGAGCCCGTGCCGGGCGGCGAGCCGCGCGGCGTGCTCGACCACCTCGTCGGTGGCCTCCTCCTCGGTCGCGCTCACGACCAGCCGGGCGAGACCGTCGTCCCAGTAGGCGAAGAGCACGTCGGGGCGATCGGCGAGGGTCCGGGCGATACGGCGGGCGAGGTGCGGGGTCGGGCTGGGAGGTGGTGTCCCGGGTCCCGGGCGCCCCGCACCGGCCGGGGGCGGGGTTGCGGTCGCGGGATGTCCGGGGACGGGAGGTGCCGTCCTCTCCGCGGGACCGGGGGCGGTCCCGGGAGCCGGGGGCGGGGCCTGCGGGCCGGCCGGTCCGGCGGCGGGCGCGGGCGCGACGGGACGCAGGGCGAGGTGGGCGCGGGTGCCGGAGCGCCAGTGGTCCCCGGAGCCGGGGAGGGTGTTGCGGGCGACACGGGCGACCCGTACGGCGGCGTCCACGCCACGCACGCCGGCCCGCGCGGTGCCGGCGGCCGCGCCGGCGGCCACTCCCACCGCGGGCACGGCGGCGCGGGCGAGCAGGCGTGGGGCCGCGGGCAGCAGCCGCAGGGTGGCCCGCGGCACGGTGAACAGACCTGGCAAGGGGCTCTCCTCAGCGGGTGGTGCGGTCGGGGCGCGCGGTGGGGCCGAAGGGGCCGGTCACCGTCTTCGGGGTGGTGTCCTGGGAGCCGTCGGCGGGGACGGGTCCGGGGCGATGCCCGTGTCCGTGTCCGCCTTCGCCGTGGTGCCGGTGGGGTTGCTCCTGGGGTCCGTGCGCCGGCGTGTCCGCGCCGGACCGGAGCGCGGCGGTACCGAGATCGTGCGGAGCCGCCGGCCGGCCCTCGCCGGTCCCGTCGCCGCGGGCGCCGGGCCGGGGCTGGGTGAGCCAGGCCACCGCCGCGCCGGTCAGGGCCACGGGCCACTCCACGACGCCCGCCGCGCCGAGCACGCCCGCTCCCGCGTACACCGCGATGCGCCGCCCGCGCGGGGAGACGGCGCCCACCTTGTCCAGGGTCTTCTCAGCCGCGCTTCCCACCGCCGCGGCACCCGGCACCTTGCGCAGCACCGAGGCGGCACCACGCAGGGGCGCCCTGAGGGTCGACGACAGGGCCGACGACGCGTTCTGCTCAGCCATGACTCTCCTCGGGTGAGATCGTCGTCCGACTGCCCCACCGAGTACCCCCGACCGTGCCGGTCCTCCTCCTGCCTCCCAGGGAACGCCCTGCACGTCGGGTGCGCCACCCGCTGGGAGGGGGCCGGCGGGCCGTTCGGTCGCCGGGGGCGTCGAGCCGTCATGGCCCGCATGCCCGGTGGGCCGGCTCAGGAAGGGCGCGGGGACTGCTCCGCATGAGGCCAAGCCGGGCTCTCGGGCGATCGAGGGGCCGGCCGGCGGCGGCGCCGGGGCGGGTGTGGTCGAGCGAGCCGACGTCGTACGACAGCACGTGCGGGTGGCCCGTCCGGCGGGCCGGGGTGGCGACGGGCGCGGAGGCGGTGGGCGCGCGGGCGGGCCGGAACCAGGTGCGGATGGAACCGGGGAGCCGGCGGCCTGGTCGGCACGGCATCCGAGACACCCCCACGCCCGGCGGCGCGGGGCGGCTCGATGGGCGTGCCACGCGCGACAACAGGACTTCCCCCTCGTAACCACCCGCGCCGTACCGCCGCCGGAGCGAAGGCACCGCCCGGTCAGCGGCCCCTCAGCCCCGGACCCGTCCCTCCACCCCGACCGACGCCGCCACCTCCCGCTGGTAACCGGCGTACGCCGTGCGCAGGTCGGGGCCCGGCCAGGTCGGGGGGAGGAGGGCCGGGGGGAGAACGGGGTCGCCCAGGAGGTGGCGGACGACCGCGGCGAAGGCGGTCAGACGGTCGGCGGGGCGGGGGGCGTCGGCGGCGGAGGCGAGCAGGGCGCGGGCGGTGACCGCCCAGGCGGACAGGGGCCACAGTCGCTCGACGAGGTCGTGCGCGGGCTCGTCCGGGCGGGCGGTGTACGTCGCCGCCACCTCGTGGAGCGCGGCCGGCAGGCGCCGGTCGAGATTGGCCGGACGCAGCCACACGCCCTCGCGCAGCTCGGCCAGGCGCAGGCCGGTCAGCCGGGCGCGCAGCTCGGCGCGTTCGGCCGCGCCGCGTCCCGTCGCCGTGATGACCACCATCTCCCAGTCGCCGTCCCACACCCGGGTGCGGGGATGGACCGCGTCGTCCTGGCGGCGTTGCCTGGCCAGCAGCCGTTCGCTCAACCCGTAGACCGCGTCGGTGCGCCACAGGTCGCCCGCGGCCACCATGCGGCTCAGCGCGGCCCGCAGCGTGGAGCCGCCGACTCCGAAGGGTTCGACCAGCCGCACGAGGTCCTTCACGGGCAGCTCGGGCGGGTGCACGGCCAGGAGCAGGCTGAGCACGACCGACCGGGCGGACAGGGGCCGCAGGCCGGCCGCCTCCGGCCCGGACGACACGTTCATGCGCATGGGCACGTACTTTACGGGCGACCCGGTGTTGCGCTATTGCTACAGCCGCAGGGAAAGTGCAACATGACGCGTATGGCCTCCACCCAGACGCAAACGCAGCCGCAGCCGCCGGTCGCGACCCACGACGTCACCAACCAGCCCCCGCCCCTCGCCCCCTACGACTCCTCCGACGACGCCGCCCTCCTGGAGGGCCTGCGCCGAGAGGGGGCCGGGTGGGCCGAGGAGGAGATCCGCCGTCTCGGCGCCCGCGCCGGCAGCGCGACGGCCCAGGAATGGGGCGAGCAGGCGAACCTGAACGAGCCGGTGCTGCGCACCCACGACCGCTACGGCAACCGTGTCGACGAGGTGGACTTCCACCCCAGCTGGCACCATCTGATGCGGGCCGCGGTCGAGGCGGGCCTCGCCGGTTCGGCCTGGGCGGACGAGCGGCCCGGCGCCCATGTGGCCCGTACCGCGGGCGGGTTGGTGTGGGGGCACACCGAGGCGGGACACGGCTGCCCGACGTCGATGACGTACGCCGCGGTACCCGCCCTGCGCGCGCAGCCCGAACTGGCCAAGGTGTACGAGCCGTTGCTCACCAGCCGGGAGTACGAGCCCGGACTGCGGGTGCCGGCCGAGAAGCCCGGCCTGATCGCCGGGATGGGCATGACCGAGAAGCAGGGCGGCTCGGACGTGCGGACCAACACCACCACGGCGACGCCGACCGGCGAGCCCGGGGTGTACACGCTGCGCGGGCACAAGTGGTTCACGTCGGCGCCCATGTCCGACGTCTTCCTCGTCCTGGCGCAGGCCCCCGGCGGACTGTCCTGCTTCCTGGTGCCGCGCGTACTGCCGGACGGCAGCCGCAACGCCTTCCGCATCCAGCGCCTGAAGGACAAGCTGGGCAACCGTTCCAACGCCTCGTCGGAACCGGAGTTCGACCGGACGGTCGCGTGGCTGGTGGGGCCCGAGGGGCGGGGTGTGAAGACCATCATCGAGATGGTCAACTGCACGCGTCTGGACTGCGTGATGTCCTCGGCGACGCTGATGCGCAAGACGCTGGTCGAGGCCGGTCATCACGCCCGCCACCGGAGCGCGTTCGGTGCCCGCCTGCTCGAACAGCCGCTGATGCGCAACGTGTTGGCGGACCTCGCGCTGGAGTCCGAGGCGGCGACCACCCTCACCCTGCGGCTGGCCGGGGCCGCGGACCGCGCGGTGCGCGGGGACGAAGGGGAGCGCGCCTTCCGGCGGATCGCCACCGCCGTCGGCAAGTACTGGGTCACCAAGCGGGGTCCCGCGTTCACCGCCGAGGCCCTGGAATGCCTGGGCGGCAACGGGTACGTGGAGGACTCCGGCATGCCCCGGCACTACCGCGAGGCCCCGCTGCTGTCCATCTGGGAGGGCTCGGGCAACGTCAACGCGCTGGACGTGCTGCGCGCCCTCGGCCGCGAACCGGGCGCCGCCGACGCCCTCTTCGCCGAACTCGCCCTCGCCCGAGGCGCGGACGCCCGCCTGGACTCCGCCGTGGCCGCCCTCCGGACCGAACTGCCCCGGGCCGACCAGTTCGGCGCCCGCCGCCTGGTCGAGCGCATGGCCCTCGCTCTCCAGGCGTCCCTCCTGGTCCGCCACGCCCCCGGGGCGGTCGCGGACGCCTTCTGCGCGACCCGTCTGGGCGGCGACTGGGGCCACTCCTTCGGGACCCTGCCCTCCGGAACGGACCCGGACGCCGTCCTGGAGCGGGCCCTGCCCGACCGCGGCTGAAGCCGGCGGGGCCTGTCCGGCCCGGCCGGCTCCGGACAGGCCCCACTCCAGGCCCGGTCCTGCCCCGTCCGGGGGCGGCACGGCAGGACCAGCCACCGAGCGGACCAGGTACATCGACAAGCCGACCGGGCAGCCCGGCAAGCCGACCGGATACATCGACGAGCCGACCGGGTAGATCGACGGCTCGCCCGCGAACGGCCGGCGAACGGCCGGCGAACAGCCGCTCAGACCGTGCGTCCCCACCGCGGCCCCAGCCGGGCCCATTCCGTGTCCCAGGCGGTCATCCGGCGGCGCTCCAGCCGGGCGCGCAGCAATGATCCGCCCGCGAAGGGGACGAGCGCGGCGCTGAGCCCCGTCAGGGCCCCGACGAGGTCGGCCCGGAAGGCGGCCTGGCCGGGCGTGACGGGGCTGTCGGCGAGGTGGCCCCGGGAGTCGGTCCAGACGGTGACCCTGGTGCCGGCCCCGCTGCCGGCCGCCGCCCGGACCCGGCCTGTGCGCACGGAACCGTCGGCCACCCTCCAGCGCGCTTCCACCCAGCCCCAGGCCCTGTGGGACATGTGCCGACGCCCCGCGGGCCCCTGCGGGACCTCGGCGACGACACGGGCGACGGCGGGGCGCCGGTCGGCGCGCTCGCGGGCCAGCCCCTGCGCCACCGAGCGATCCGTCAGGAGCCCGGCGACCACCCCGGCGAGCACGGTCAGCAGCCCGACGCCGAGCACCAGCCAGCCCTCCACCACGTCCGCGCGGCGCCTGAGCGGATTGCGCCGCCACCGCCACAGCCACACCCTGGGACCTCGGAACGCCATCGAGGGCATCCTCCTCGCGACCGCAAAGACCGGCCGGACCGTCCTCCTCGGGGGAGGGATCGTTCCGTTGCTCATGACAAGCCGTCCTCGACGTTCGCACGAGAGGGCCGCCTCGCGCAGGCACATCGGGGAACGGACCCCGCCAATCCTCGCCGAAGGCCGGCGACACCCCGCTGAGCTGGGGCGACGGGCGCTCCAGAGCAGACTGTCAGTGGTGGGGTGCAGACTGGCCGATATCTGACGTCGACCCTGGGCACTGGCGCCCCGGAGGTGATCGGCATGACCGAGGTACTGCTTGCGGTGGGCACCCGCAAGGGCCTGTTCATCGGACGGCGGCGGGGGCACGGCCCCTGGGAGTTCGACGAGAGCCCGTACTTCAACGCGCAGGCGGTGTACTCGGTCGCGATCGACCCCCGGGGACCGCGGCCGCGGCTGCTCGCGGGGGGCGACAGCGCGCACTGGGGGCCGTCGGTGTTCCACTCCGACGACCTCGGCCGCACCTGGACCGAACCGCCCCGCCCGGCCGTCAGGTTCCCCAAGGACACCGGCGCCTCCCTGGAGCGCGTCTGGCAGCTGCACCCCGCCGCCGCCGAGCCCGACGTGGTGTACGCGGGCACGGAACCGGCCGCGCTCTACCGCTCGGTGGACCGCGGCGAGAGCTTCGAGCTGGTGCGACCGCTGTGGGAGCACCCCACCCGCTCCCGCTGGGTGCCCGGCGGCGGCGGTGAGGGGCTGCACACGGTGCTCACCGACGCCCGCGACAGGGCGGCGCTGACGGTGGCCGTCTCCACGGCCGGGGTGTTCCGCACCACCGACGGCGGGGCGAGCTGGGCGCCGTCCAACTCCGGTGTGGCCGCGGTGTTCCTGCCGGACCCGAACCCGGAGTTCGGCCAGTGCGTGCACAAGGTCGCCCGGGACGCGGCCGACCCGGACCGGCTGTATCTCCAGAACCACTGGGGGGTGTACCGGAGCGACGACGCGGGAGCGCGCTGGAGCGACATCGGCGCGGACCTGCCGTCCACCTTCGGCTTCGCGGTCGCCGCCCACCCGCACCGCGGCGACACGGCGTACGTCTTCCCGATCAACGCGGACAGCGACCGGGTCCCCGCCGACCGCCGCTGCCGGGTCTTCCGCACGACCGACGCGGGCAGGACCTGGGAACCCCTGGCCCGGGGCCTGCCGACCGGGGACCACTACGGCACGGTGCTGCGCGACGCCCTGTGCACCGACGACGCCGACCCGGCGGGCGTGTACTTCGGCAACCGCAACGGAGAGGTGTTCGCCTCCGCGGACGACGGCGACAGCTGGCGGCAGCTGGCCGCGCACCTGCCGGACGTGCTGTGCGTGCGCGCGGCGTTGGTCGGCTGAGGAACGGACCGGAGAGGCAGGAGGGAGAGGCATGACCGGGGAGGGGTGCACAGCGGTGTCCGGAGGACGCGGTTCCAGAGGACCGGGGGCACGGGGCGTCCGGCCGGGTTCGGGCCACCGGTTGATCACCGGCGGCCGTACGGCAGTAGGGTGACGACCGTGGCACCACGACCCTTGCATGAAATCGTCGAACCCGGCTGGGCGAAGGCCCTGGAACCCGTGGCCGGAAGGATCGCCGAGATGGGCGACTTCCTGCGCGCGGAGATCGCCGCGGGACGTACCTACCTCCCGGCGGGAAGCAACGTCCTGCGCGCGTTCCAGCAACCCTTCGACGAGGTGCGGGTCCTGATCGTCGGTCAGGACCCCTACCCCACCCCCGGGCACGCGGTGGGCCTGTCGTTCTCGGTCGCTCCCGAGGTACGACCGCTGCCGCCGAGCCTGATCAACATCTACCGCGAGCTCGGCGACGACCTGGGGCTGCCCCAGCCGTCCGACGGCGACCTCACGCCCTGGACCCGGCAGGGCGTCCTGCTGCTCAACAGGGCGCTGACCACCGCGCCGCGCAGTCCGGGCGCCCACCGGGGCAAGGGCTGGGAAGAGGTCACCGAACAGGCGATCCGGGCGCTCGCGGCCCGCGGCAAACCGCTGGTGTCGATCCTGTGGGGCCGTGACGCGCGCAATCTGCGTCCGCTGCTGGGGAGTCTGCCCGCGGTGGAGTCGTCGCACCCCTCACCGATGTCGGCCGACCGCGGCTTCTTCGGCTCGCGTCCCTTCAGCCGGGCCAACGACCTGCTGATCCAGCAGGGCGGACAGCCCGTGGACTGGCGCCTGCCGTGACCGTCGCCGGGTATCTCGCCGTGGACTCCGGCGGCTCCGGCCTGCGGATCGCCGTCGGCGTGCCGGGGCGGGCGCCCTCGGCGCAGCGGGAGACCCGGGAGCCGGTCCGCACCGGCGCGCGCGGCATCGACCCGGGCCATCTGATGTCCCGACTCGTGCCGCTGGCGAGGGAATCTGCGGCGGAGGCGGGCGTGGCCGAGCTGGGTACGGCCGTCGTCGGGGCCGCCGGGTTCGCCACCCTGGGCGACGCCCTGCGCGCCGAACTGCCGGACGCCTTGGCCCGCGAACTGGGGGTACGACGGGTCGCGCTCGCCGCCGACGCCGTCACCGCGTACGCCGGGGCCCTCGGTTCCCGGCCGGGCGCGGTGCTCGCCGCGGGCACCGGACTGATCGCGATCGGCACCGACCTCACCGGCTGGCGGCGGGCCGACGGCTGGGGGCATCTGCTGGGCGACTGCGGCGGCGGCGCCTGGATCGGCCGGGCCGGTCTGGAGGCGGCGCTGCGGGCCCACGACGGCCGCTCGGGCGGCTCGGCCGCACTGCTGAGGTGCGCCGAGGACCAGTTCGGGCCGGTACGCGAACTGCCGGGCCGGCTCTACCCGAGGACCGACCGGCCCGCCGTGCTCGCCTCGTTCGCGCCCAGGGTGGCCGACTGCTCAGCCGACGACCCTGTGGCGGCGGACATCCTGCGTACGGCGGCGCGGCACATGGCCGACTCCGCGGCGGCCGTGTGCCCGGCGGACGGGACTCCCGAAGTGGCGCTCACGGGTGGCCTGTCGAAGATGGGCGACGCCCTGCTCGCGCCGCTGCGCGAGGAGTTGGCACGGCGGCTGCCGCACACCCGCCAGGTGCCGCCCGGGGGTGACCCGTTGCACGGCGCCGTGCGGATCGCGGCCGAGCTGGCGAGCGGACGGCTCTCACTGCCGGCTGAACCCGCGATGCTGCACGTCACGGCCGCCGCCCGTAAACGAGCAGACAAAACCGGACGGATACCGCTCACCTGCACCCTCCCCGAACAGGGCCATCCGGGAAACCAGTAACATGCGGCGCCATGAGCTCCTCCACTGGACCCGAGTCCGGCCTCCCAGTACGAATGCCGCGACCCCGCCAGCCCGGACGGCACCGCCGGCCCGAACCGCTGGTGGCTCCCGAGGGCGCGCCCGCGCTCGTCCTCGCGGTGCCCGGTGTGCCCAGCGCTGCCACGCGTGGCCTCGCCGAGGAGGTCGTGAGCATCGCCCGTTCCGAGCTGCCGGGCCTGGACGCCCGGATCGGCTACCTGGACGGTGACGACGCCGAGTTCCCCTCCCTGCGGTCGGTGCTGGCGCACGCCGCCGGGGAGCGCACGGCCCGCTACGAGCAGGCGGTCGCCGCCGGTGTCGAGGGCCTTCGCGAGCCCGACGGCCCGGTCGCCGTCGTCGTACCGCTGCTGGCCGGTCCGGACAACGCGCTGCTGCGGCAGATCCGCCAGTCGGTGAACGAGAGCCGGGTCGCGGCCGAGCTGACCGATGTCCTCGGCCCGCACCCGCTGCTCGCCGAGGCGCTGCACGTGCGGCTGTCCGAGGCGGGCCTGGCCCGTGCCGACCGTGCCCGGCTGTTCACCGTGGCCACGGCCGCCGACGGCATCGTGCTCGCCTCCGTGGGCGGCGAGGAGGCCGTGCAGGCGGCCGGGATCACCGGCATGCTGCTCGCCGCGCGCCTGGCCGTGCCGGTGATGGCGGCGGCCCTGGACCAGGAGGGTTCCATCTCCTCGGTCGCCGATCAGCTGCGCTCCTCCGGTTCGCAGCAGCTGGCGCTCGCACCGTACCTGGTCGGCCCGGAGATCGACGCGACGCTGCTCGCGGCCGCCGCCGAGGAGGCGGGCTGCTCGATGGCCGAGCCGCTGGGCGCCTACCCGGCGATCGGCAAGCTGGCCCTCGCGAAGTACACGACGGCCCTGGGCATCGCGCCGCAGCAGGCGCAGGGCACCCCGGTCCGCTGACCGCACGGAGATCCGGACGAGCAGGGCCCACTCCCCACGGGGGCGGGCCCTTCGCCGTGCCGGGTCCGGTGGCGCGCCCCGCTCAGCCGAAGACGACGCACGAAGCCGCGGCGACCTGCACCGAGCCGTCGTAGCGCGGAACGCCCGTCGCCCCGTCCACGGCGAACCAGCTGACGTCGCCGGAGCGCTCGTTCGCCACGTACAGGAAGCCGTCGCGCTCGGCCAGGGCTCGGGGCCAGTGGCCGCCGCAGGGCACGGTGCCGAGCGGCCTGAGGCCGTCCGCCTCGACAGCCAGCACCGACAGGACGTCCTCGCCCCGGGTCGCGGCCCACACGAAGCGGCCGTCGGGGGCGACCACGATCCCCGAGGGGTAGGCGTCGCCGGCCGGGGCGCCCGGCAGCAGCGGGACCTCGGTGAGCGGTTTCAGGGAGCCGGCCGAGGCGTCCCAGCGGCACACGGTCACCGTCGGGGTGAGTTCGTTGACGACGTAGGCGCGCTCACCGTCGGGATGGAAGGCCAGGTGGCGGGGCCCGGAGCCGGGCCTCAGGGCGCACTCGCGGTGCAGCGCCGGGGCGCCGGCCTCCAGCGTGCACACCCGCACCGAGTCGGTGCCGAGGTCGACGCTCACCGCCCAGCGGCCGCTCGGGTCCGGCTGCACCTGGTGGGCGTGCGGGCCGCGCTGCCGGCGGTCGTGCGGCCCCGAGCCGGTGTGCTGGAGCCGCCCGGAAGGCTTCGCGGCGAGGGTGCCGTCCGGGCGCAGCGGTACGGCGGTGACGCTGCCGCAGCCGTAGTTGGCGGTCAGCACGTGCCCGGCGTACAGGCTCAGATGGGTGGGTCCGCTGCCGTCCACCGGCACGGACGGTCCGGCGAGTTCCGGACGGCCGCCGTCGACGCGGTAGGCGGCCACGGCGCCTTCGGCGGTCTCGCTGACCGCGTAGAGCATGGCGCCGTCCGGGGAGACGGTCAGGTAGGAGGGATCGGGTACGTCGTTGACGGCGGCGACGAGGGCCAGGGCGCCGCCCTCCGCCGCGACCTCGGCGGTGACCAGCCCCGGGCCGCCGGCCGCCGTGAACGACCCGATGAACGCCCTGCCGCCGCTCCGCACCACCGCTGTCCCCTCTCGGTCGAGCCCGTCACGGGCCGACGGTAGCAGCCGACCCGCGTCGGTCTAGACCAAGAGGACGGCGTGGGCCGGGAGTCCTTCACTCCGGTGCGGCATCCCGCGAGGCGGAGCCGCGGCCGGCGGCGCGGCGGTTCCCCAGGGGCGCCGGGAGCCGTGCGACCGGCCACGGCGGACCACGCCCGCACCCCGCTCACCTGCCGCCCCGGTGATTTCTCACCGGCCGCCGGGCATCACGCCCCCACCGGCCTCGATCCCCCGGCGCCCACAAGGGTTCCGCGAGCGCGGCCGGCGGCCCGCCTGGCCGAGCTCCTTCGTAGCGCATCACCTGCAGGGCGACACGGGGCGGCGGCCGTCAGGCCGTGACGGGGCCTTGCAGCGGGACCGCGAGCGCTTTCAGTGCCTGTTCCAGGCCATGCAGATGGGCCAGGGCCAGTTCGCCACCGGAAGGATGTGGTGTCGCAACCGCGGCATGACCCTCGCTCGGCGTGACACCGGGCGTGATGAGTGCCTCCACCGCTGCCTCCACCCGCCAGCAAGCCGCCGCAAGCCTCGCGTCGTGGGAAGCGTCCGGATCAGCAGCGACCGATGCCAGGCCACGCACCTCGCGGGCACACCGGTCCAGCAGCTCGATCACCTGACGGGCCCGCGCCTTACGCGCCCGCAGCGGAGTGAACGGGTGCACCAGCGGCGCCAGCGACAGCCTCACCCTGCCCAACAGCAGCTCCAGTTCGGCTACGTACCGGGCCGGATCCGCAGCCGGAGAGCCGGCCAGGCGGGCCGCGGCCTCAGAAGTGCACGCATGGACACAGTGCAGCGCTCGCTGGATCCATGCGTCGGTGGTGGCGTGCGTGGTCACCGGCAGGACCAACAACACCGCGAGCCCCGCGCCGAGCGCCCCCACTCCCGTCTCCATCACACGCAGAGCGAGCAGCCCCGGACTCAGCACCCCCAACAGGCCGTACAACAGCCCGGCCATCACCGTCACCGCAAGCATCATCCACGTGTACGACACCGCCGCCGTATAGAAGATGCCGAACACGCAGACCGCGACAAGCGCCGCGGTGGGAGCACCGGCCCCATCCAGCGGCACAGCGATCACCAGGCCGATGGCGATACCGATCACCGTGCCCAGAACCCTGCGAAAGCCCCGCACCAGGGTCTCGCCCCGCGAGGTGGTGTTCACGAAGATCCACCACACCGCGCCCACAGCCCAGTACCAGCGCTCGTGCGACACCAGCTGCCCCACCAGCAGAGCGAAAGCGCCGCCCGCCATCCCTTGGATCGCGTGGCGCGTGGTCACCCGGGCAAAGCCCGTACCACCCGGCCCTGCCACCGCGACAGCGGGCGGCGACAGCCGCCGCTCGAAACACCACAGGCCGAAGCGCACCGCTGAGGACGCCAGCAGGGCAAGGGCCACCGCCGCACAGAGCTCCGGCAACTGGCCCGTCACCGCACGCAGGAACTGCGCCGCGAAAAACATCATGAACGCGAAAGTCCCCAGCGCGTGGCCCCGCGGCCCCCACCGGCGGGCGTACATCCCCGCGCCGAGGACGGCGACAAAGGCCACGTCCCGCGCCCACGCGTATTCGTGCAGCACCGCCGCGAGAGCCAGCACCGGGAAACCCGCCGCCGGCAGGAGAACCGTGGTGACCGCCTGCCCCCGCACCGAACCATCGGCCACCGTGAACAAGGCGAGCAGTGCGGCAAGCCCGCCGGCGATCGCCGCCGGCAGCGACCGCGTCGCCAGATCCGACACCGTCACCGCCAGACCGACACCCAGGACACCCCGCGCGGCACTGCGCAACCTCAGCCGCCCCGGATCCGGCGCGACGAACACCCGCTTCAACACGACATCTCCCCGACGCCCAAAACGATCAATCCACGAAACCGACACACAGTCAGGAAGGTCGGCAAAAGGTCGGCATCCGTCCACCCACGGACTGCCGAACATGCCCGCCCTCGCACATCGAGCGACGCCAAGAAAACCGCGCCTGGTCTGCGAAAACACGCCCCATGCCCCGGCCCCGACGGCGGCGGGGAAGGCGACGTCCCGGGCCACCGGGCACGGGTGCGGCGCGGCCGCGGCGCCGAGCACCGGCAGGCCCACGACCTGCAGCAGCGCGGTGGACCGCCTGCCCGCGCACGGTGGGGTCGGCGACCGTGAACAGCGCGAGCAGCACGGCGAGGCAGCCGGCGACCGCGCCGACGACGAAGTGCCCGGCGAGCAGGCAGACCGCGGCGGCGAGGCCGATACCGAGGACGGCCCGGGACACCCGGCGCGGTCGCGCCCGGCCCGGGTCCGGAGCCACGAACACCTTCTTCAGCACTGCCGTCCTCCCGACGGACACCTTGGAGGACCAAGGAAGACCGGAAAACAAAAGGCGCCGCGGGGGTCCGCAGCGCCATCGACATGCCCATGAGAGCATCCCCTGCCGCACTGGCTCAAGTGAAGCCCGATCCAGTGGGCCAATGGTCCATCAACGAGCCCTCTCTCGGACATCGCGCAACGCCAACGGCGCAGGTCGAGCGGTGCAGTGGGCCGAACGGGTACTGGGCCATTGGTACAGTCGTACATCATGGCCGTGGACGAGCTCGACACCCGCATCCTGCGGCTGCTCCTGGAGCAGCCGCGCACCAGCGTGCGCGAGTACGCCCGGATTCTCGGCATAGCCCGGGGCACGCTCCAGGCCCGGCTCGACCGCATGGAGCGGGACGGCGTGATCACCGGTACGGGCCCCTCCCTGTCCCCCGCCGCCCTGGACCACCCGGTGCTGGCGTTCGTGCACATCGAGGTCACCCAGGGCCACCTGGACGACGTCGGGGACGCGCTGGCGGCGGTGCCGGAGATCGTGGAGGCGTTCTCGATCACGGGCGGGGGTGACCTGCTGGCGCGGGTGGTGGGCCGGGACAACGCCCATCTGGAGGACGTCATCCAGAAGCTGATCAGTCTGCCGGGCGTGGTGCGCACCCGCACCGAGGTCGCGCTGCGCGAGCGCGTCCCCTACCGGCTGGGGCCCCTGGTGGCGTCGGTGGGCCGAGCCGCCCGCGCCTGACCCGGGCATCCTGGAGCGCATGAGCGATCTCGGCGCCCTCGCGGTCATCTTCGATCTCGATGGAACGCTGGTGGACAGCGAGCCGAACTACTTCGCGGCGAGCCGCCGGACCCTGGCCGAGTACGGCGTCCCGGACTACACCTGGGCGGACCACGAGAGCTACGTCGGCGTCAGCACCCGGGACACGGTCCTGCTCTGGCGGGAGCGCTACGGGCTGCGGGTACCCGCCGGGGAGCTGCTGGCCGCGGCGGACCGGCGCTATCTGGAGCTGGCCCGCGCCCGCACCCGCGTGTATCCGGAGATGCGGGCGCTGCTGGAACTGCTGGCCGCCGACGGTGTACCGACGGCGGTGGCCTCGGGATCCTCCCCCGAGGCCATGGCCGCGGTCCTCGCCGGCACGGGCCTGGACGCCCTGGTCCGCGTGGTGGTCTCGGCGGCCGACGTCCCGCGCGGCAAACCGGCACCGGACACCTTCCTGGAGGCCGCCCGGCGGCTCGGCGCCGATCCGTACGACTGCGTGGTGCTGGAGGACGCGGCGCCGGGCGCGGCCGCCGCGCACGCCGCCGGGATGCGCTGCATCGCCGTCCCCTACGTCGACGGGCAGGCCGACGATCCGGGGTTCGCCACGGCGAGCCTGCTGCTGCGCGGCGGGCAGAAGGAGTTCACGGCCCGCTCGGCGTACGCGTGGCTCCGGGAACCGGCCGCCGGGTAAGTCGCCGCGCACGACCCGATATGGGCCGCTCATGGCAGGACAAACACCGACGCGCCGGATTTTCCCCTGTTACCCGCCGAGGGCCCGGCCGCTGCTTAGCGTGGCCCCATGACCATGGACACGGCCCGGCCGGCCGACGACCGGCGCCGCTGGCAGGCGCTCTGGGTCTGTCTGACGGCGGGCTTCATGACGCTGCTCGACAGCTCGATCGTGAATGTCGCCCTCCCCTCGATGGAACGCGGCCTCGGCGCCGACACGGCCGCCCTGTCCTGGGTCGTCTCGGGCTACGCGCTCACCTTCGGACTCGCTCTCGTGCCCGCCGGGCGGCTCGGCGACCTGCGTGGGCGCCGGACGGTCTTCCTGTACGGGCTCGCCCTGTTCACGCTGGCCTCGGCGGCGTGCGGGCTGGCCACCGACGCCGGCTGGCTGGTGTTCTTCCGGCTGTCGCAGGGCGTGGCCTCGGGCATCCTGGCGCCGCAGACCACGGGGCTGATCCAGCAGATGTTCCGGGGCACCGAGCGGGCGCGGGCGTTCGGCATGCTGGGCAGCGTCGTCGGGCTGTCCACGGCGATCGGCCCGCCCGCCGGCGGACTGCTGATCCATCTGTTCGGCACCGACGACGGCTGGCGCTGGGTGTTCTACGTCAACCTGCCGATCGGGGTCGCCGCCTTCTGCGCCGCGCTGCGGCTGCTGCCGCGCACCCCGCGCGCGACCGGCAGGCGCGAGGGCGTCGACCTGCCCGGTGTGCTGCTCCTCGGCACGGGCGTGCTGGCGCTGATGCTGCCCCTGGTGCAGGAGCAGCAGTGGACGGGCCGGCTGAAGTGGGCGCTGCTGCCGGTGGCCGCGCTGCTGCTGGCGGGGTTCTGGGCGTGGGAGCGGTGGCAGGGTTGGTGGGGCCGGGCGCCGTTGCTGGACATGCGGCTGTTCGCCCAGCGGTCCTTCTCGCTCGGAGTGCTGCTGAATCTGGTCTACTTCGCGGGTTTCACCACGCTCTTCTTCGTCTACACGCTGTTCCTCCAGAACGGCGTCGGCTACACCGCGCTCGCCGCCGGGTTCTCCTCGCTGCCGTTCGCGTGCGGTTCGGCGATCGGCGCGGCGATGAGCGGCCGACTCGTCGTGCGGCACGGACGCAAGCTGGTGATCGCCGGGCTCGCCGTGGTGGCGCTGGGCCTGCTCGTGGTGATCGCGGCGGTGCAGCTGGTGCCGGGGCAGGGCGTGGCCTGGGCGGCGGCGCTGCCCCTCCTGGTCGCGGGCCTCGGTTCGGGCATCACCATCTCCCCCAACACCACGCTCACCCTGGCGAGCGTTCCGGTGCAGCGGGCCGGGGCGGCGGGCGGGGTGCTGGTGACCGCGCAGCGCATCGGCTCGGCAGCCGGCATCGCCGCCGTGGGCGCCGTGTACTTCGCCCATCTGGCCAACCACGGCAGCCCGGCGACCGCGCTCCAGCTGGGCCTGCTGACGGCCGTGGGCATCATCGTCCTCGCCCTGGTCCTCGCGGTGGCCGACCTGCGGGAACGGCGGACGGAGCCGCTGGGCGCGGTGCGTGATGCGGCGCGGCCGGAGGAACACGATCAGGCGGTTTGAGACCGTGCCGGCGGCCAAGGCCGGCGGCCGTCCTCGACGGTCCACGGGTGCCCCCGCACGGCCCGCCGACACCACCGCGCGACCTCAGGAACGCTTTCTCGGCTTCCCGCGCTTCGCCGCCGGCTTGGCCCCGCCCGCGCGGGCCCGCCCGCCCCGGGCGCCCGAGGACTTGGCACCCCCGGGCTGCTGCCGGGCACCGGACTGTCCGGCGCCCCGGGACTTCCTGTCGCCCTGGGACTTGCCCGCCGGCTTGGCCCCCGGCGTGGCCGTACGACCCCCCGCCGTACCGCCGTCCGCCGGGCGCCCCGCCGCCCCGCGTCCCCGGGTGCTGTTGACCGTGCGGCCGCGGACGATGCCGATGAACTCCTCGACCAGGTCGGTGGTGGCCGCCTCCGGCCAGGACAGGGCGACGCCGGACCGGGGCGCGTCGGTGACCGGGCGGTAGGTGAGGTCGCGGCGGTGGTGGAGGCGGGCGAGCGACTGCGGGACGACGAGGAGGCCGACGTTCGCCGCGACCAGCTCGATGGCGTCCTGGGTCGTCGCGGGCCGCTCGAACGCGGCCTCGCCGGGCGGCCGGTCCCAGTCGAACACGTCGTCCAGGGGGTGGAAGAGCACCTCGTCGGCGAGATCCTCCAGGGTCACCTCGTCGGCGGCCGTGATCACGTGGTCCTTGGGCACGACGACCACGCTGGTCTCGGTGTAGAGCGGGATCGCGCTGAAGTGGTCGCGGTCGACGGGCAGCCGCAGGAGGCCCGCGTCGGCCTCGCCCGCGCGCATCAGCTCCGGCGCCTTCGCGGCGGGGACCTGGATGAGGGTGAGCGGGATGTCGGGCAGGCGTTCGTGCCAGACCTTCACCCATTTGGCGGGCGTCACTCCGGGGACGTACGCGAGCCGGAACGACGGTGATTCCTCCGAGCCTGTCACCAGGCCAGGTTACCGGCCACGGGCGCCGCCCACGGTCACCGGCCGGCTCCCCCGCGTCCGCCGCCCGGTTCGTGGTCGGCTCCCGCACGCACGGCCGATACCCTTGTCCTCATGAAGTCGCAGCAGAGCACCCAGACGATGAAGCCCGCGACCGCGGCGAAGAAGCTGGGTGTGTACCTCCCCGCCACCCCCGCCTCCTTCCAGGAGGGTGTGGTCTCGCGTGCCGAGCTCAACGAGCTCCAGGCCGACCCGCCCCAGTGGCTGCGCGAGCTGCGTCTCAACGGTCCGCACCCGCGTCCGGTGGTCGCCTCGAAGCTCGGCGTGTCCATCGCCGGTCTGGCGCGCGGCGGCGTCACCGAGGCGCTGACCACGGAGCAGATCGAGGCGCTCAAGCAGGAGCGGCCCGAGTGGCTCCGGAAGGAGCAGGCCACCCAGGTCGAGGTCCGCAAGGAAGCGGTGCGGATCAAGAACCTGAAGCAGCAGAAGGAGTCGGCCGAGGACTCCTCCCGGAGCTGATCGCCCGCCTCCCCGCAGCCTTCCCCACAGCGCCCTCCGTCCTCCGGAGGGCGTTGTCAGTGGTCGCCCCTAGAGTTCCCGTCACTTGATCACTGCGGTGCGGGAGGCACGTATGGGGTGGGTGTCGGCCGGTGACTACGAGGTCGCCCTCGACGGCGCGAAGGTGGTGTGCCGCAACGCGTCCGGGCGGTTGCTGAAGTCGGTGCCGCCGAAGATCGCGGACGATCCCGCGGTCGTCGGTCTGAAGCAGCTCGTCGAGTGGCTGGAGCGGCACGAGTCGCGGTGCCTGGCCGACGCCGAGCGGTGGATGGTCCGCTCGCTGCCGGTACCACCGGCCCTCCTCACCGGCGTATGGCCGGACCCCGCCTGGCAGTCGGCGCTGCGCGACCTCGTGGTCACCGGCGCGGACGGAGCGGTCGCCGGATTCCTGCGCGACGCCGACCCCGAGCGCGGCCTCGGCCTCGTGGACCTGGACGGCGACACCGTCCGCATCTCCCCCGACCTGGTACGCATCCCGCACCCCGTACTCCTCGAAGACCTCGAGGAGCTGCGGGAGTTCGCGGTGGAACTGGGCGTCGAGCAGCGCGCCCGGCAGCTGTTCCGCGAGGTCTGGCACCGCCCGGCCGCCCTCGACGCCAACGCGACCCAGATCGAGGAGTACGCCGGCGGCGTCTTCAAGGAGCTGCGCTTCCTGCACGGCCGGACCGCCCAGCTCGGCTACCGCGCGCGGGGTGGCTACGCGGTGTGCTCCGTGGTGGAGGACGGCCGCACCGTCGAGGCCCGCGTCTGGATCGGTGACCACGAGGGCTACGCGCGGACCGAGACCGGCCCGCTGGCCTGGTCCGAGCCGGGCGGCCGGGTGCTGAGGCTCGACCAGGTCGGGCCGGTGGCCTGGTCGGAGGGCATGCGCATGGCGGCGGCGCTGTACGCGGGGCGGGACATCGAGGACGAGGAGCGGGCCGCATGACGTACGACGAGAACACGGTCACCGCGCTGCTGGACGCCGGTGCCGTGCTGCCGCCGGGGAGCACGGCCCGCGAGAACGCCGACGGTCTGACCCTGCGCGCCTATACGCATCCCGCGCTGGACGGCCGCCGGGTGGTCCGGCTGGTGCCGGACACGCTGGGCGAGGCCGAGGACCTGGCGCTGGAGTTCCTGGGCCTGGCCCGGGAGCCCGGGTCGCCCGTGGTCGGGCAGGTGCGCCGGGAGACACTGGGCTTCCCGGCCTGGCCGCTGGTCCACGACCCGGCGAACGGACACCACGCGCTCGCCCTGGTGAAGGACGTCGAGCGGCTCGCCCGGCAGGCCAAGTCCCGTCCGGGCACCGCCAAGGAGGGCTTCGAGGCGCTGGGCGAGCGGCTGGGGCGGGCGGTGCCGCACTTCCTTCCGACGTTCTACGAGCAGGCCGCGCGGGTCTTCCTGGAACACGAGAACACCACGTACGCGGCGGCGTTCTTCGGCCGGGCGCGCGAGGCCGAGCGGGTGCACGCGCTGGCGGTGGACGAGGAGCGGCGGCGCGCGGTGTTCCTGGAGTTCGCCTTCGCCGGGGCCCTGACCGTCAAGGCCCTCAAGGAGTACGTGAAGGATCTCGCCGCGCGGCTCGAACCGGCCGTGGCCTGGGCGCAGTTCCGGCAGCTGACGGTGGAGCGCTGCGCGGCCGGGATGCCGCCCTACGCGTCGCTGCCGCAGGACGCGCGCGGGCTGATCAGGGCGGCGGGCCTGGACCGGGTGACGGAGGAGTGCGGTCTGCTCGCCGACCTGATCGCGTCCCCGGCCGCGGTGCGGGCGCCCCGGTCCTTCTGGACGGCCTACCGCGCGGTGCTGCCGGTCCTCGCCGAGCGCGTGCCCGAGACCCGCACGCGGCTGCTGGAGATCATGCCGGCCGGGCTCGGCCGGGACGTGGCGGACGACGGGTTCTGGCTCGCGCTGCTCGCGGAGACGGGGGCCGAGCGGCTGCTGACCGAGCCGTCGGAGGCCGCGGCGCACGGGGTCGATCCGGCGGACTGGCTGGGCCGTTGGGCGTCCTTCCGCAAGCACGGCGGGTCGTACTCCCCGCGCTCGCCGGAGACGCTCGCGCTGGTCGGGCGGATGACCCCGGGGCTGGTCGCCGCCGGGCGGCCGGTGGCCCTGTTCGCGGGCGGCCGGCATGCGGGCGCCGACCTCGACCTGCTCGACCTGTGTCTCACCGAGGGCATCGCGCTCACGGTGCCGGACAGCGGCGAGCGGATGTTCCTGCCGCTGGCCGGCTGGCTGACGGACACCCGTGAGGGCGCGCGCGACCTGGCCGCGGTGGCGGCCGACCCGCGGCTGCGCCGGCTGCTGCACACGGCCCTGGGCCCGGTGGGTGGCCATACGCGAGCCACGGAGATGCTGCGGGCGGTCGCCGGGCACCCGGTCCTCTCCGAGGTGCTGCGGGAGTGGCTGGACGAGGCGGCCGACGCCTTCACGGACGCGGTGGGCCTGCCCGGCGCCGCCGAGGCGCTGAGCCGGCTGCACGCCTTCCGGGCGGTCGCCCCCGAGGTCAGCCCCGAGGCGGTGGCCCGGATCGCCGCCCACCCGGCGGCGCCGCTGCTCGCGCGCACGCTGCGCGCCGGCATCCTGGACGAGCTGGGCTGGCCCGCCCTGGAGGAGGCGCTGGCCGTGCTGGACGCGCAGCCCCGCGCCCAGGGACCCGGCCATCGGCACACCGACTCGATCGCCGTGTACGAGGCATGGCCGGCGCTGATCGTCGCGCGCGGCCACCGGGCGCTCGTGGTCGGGCCGCGCGAGGTGCTCCTGGACCACGAACTGCGCCTGCCGCACGACCCGGACCGCCGGCAGCAACCCCGATTCCGGTACGCGGACGGCGAGTTGCTCGTCATGTGGCGGCAGGGCAGCAAGCAGTACGGCTACTGGTCGTCCCGGCCGGCCGACGTGTTCGAGCTCGGCGGCGAGCAGCTGCCCTCCTGGTGGAACCCGAACGAGACGGTCGTCCCCTCCCTCCCGCTGCCCGACGGCGGCCGGGCGAGCGGCGGCAAGGCGCTGCACGCCGGGGACACGGTCCTGCCGCCGGCGCGGAGCCTCCTCGGTGACGGCAGCACCTTGTGGCGCCGGGGCAGGGACGGCCTGCGCACGGTGTGGCTGGAGTACGACCCGGCCACCGGGACGCACGGCCGTGCCTCCCTGCCCGCCCTGCTGCGCGCGGGCATCCGCGAGGACGCCGAGCTGCTGCCGGAGCGCTGCGAGGTGCTGCCGCTGCGACCCGGCCTGGAGGACAGCCCGTTCGGGACCGACGGGACGGTGCTCGGGCACTGGGTGCGCACGGAGGGCGAGGGCGACGCCAGGCTGCGGACGGCGGGTACGCCGGACGGGCGGACCGTGTCCGTGCCGGCGACCGCCGGCCGGCCGGGCGGTGTCCCGGTGGGCGCGCTGCGGCTGCCGGGCGGCGCCGAGCCGGTCGTCGTGGAGCGGTACCGCGGCATCGGGCTGATGACCCCGGGCGGCGACGGCTTCGGCCCCGGTGAGCTGGGGCGCGTCTCGCCCCAGGCTCCGGGCGGGGAGTTCGCCGCGGGCACCCCGTTCGTGCCCCCGCTGCCCTTCTGGCACGCCCTGCGCCCGCGCGACGTGCGGGGTTCGGCCGTGCTGCGCGCCCTGACCGACGAACTGGCCGGCGAGATGCTGCGCTCGGCCACCGAGGCACTGGCCGAACGACAGGAGGCGCTGTCCCACGCCGGGGACGACGAGCAGGCCAGGGCCGCCGTGCCGAGCGCGGACCGGTTCGTCCGGCGAACCGTGGCCCGGGTCCTGCCGGGGCTGACCGACGCGCGGCTGCTCACCGGCGTCGCCGCGCTGGTCAGGTCGGCGCTGCGCGTGGCGGACTCGGCGACCGCGTTCGCCTTTCCCCCGCCGGAGCGGCCCCGGCTGCCGCGCAACCGGACCGAGGGCATGTTCGCCGACCACCACCCGGCACACGGCGACGACCACAGCGTGTACGCGGCCGTCTCCGGCCTCGGCCCCCTCCAGGGCTGGTGGCAGCGCGAGATGTGGAGCGCGCTGCGCCAGATCCGCTCGGTGAACCATGTGCTGTCCGGCCGGCCGGCCGACGGCACGCCGCTGCCCGACCGGGAGCGGCTCGGCGCCCTCACGGACGGCTGGCAGAGCGAGGAGTTCACCGTCCCGGGCATCGGCATGGTGTGGCCCCAGGTGCTGGGCCGGCTGCGCGCGCTGGCCTACCGGGCCGCGTCGCCCGCCCTGACCGAGGCCCGGCGGGAGCCGCTGCTCCTGCTGTTCGAAGCCCTCACCGAGGGGCCGCTCGCCGGAGCCGGCGCCACTGTGCGCCGGATGGTCCTCGGCGAACCGCACGACAAGCAGCGGCGCGTCGGCCAGGTGCTGCGCCGCGCCGGGCGCACGGTGGTGATCCTCGGCTGCGAGAACGTCGACACCCAGCGGGGCCGCGTCAACTGGCTGGCGCTGGACCACGACCCGAGCGGCGCGTTCGGCGCCGTCGCCCACTTCACGCTGGACCGGGAGGCGCGGTACGACCCGGCGATCGGCGCCGAGGACCTGGCCGCGCTGACCCGCCTGGTCCGCGAGAAGGGCGCCGCGCCCTGGTCGGCCGGGGCGCCCGAGGCACTGGTCGCGGCGAGCGGCGGCGGCCTCGGCCCCGCCCAGGCCACCGTCCTGCTCGCCGGGCAGCCGCAGGGCATCGAGGCCGAGGGCCTGGCCGTGATCGGGCTCAAGCCCAGGCAGTGCGAGTTCGGCGACGCCCTGCTGCAGGGCCTCGACGCGGCGGCGCGCACGGCGCTGCTCGGGGCGCTGCTGCCCGGCGACCCGGCCGACCTGTGGGCGACCGGTCCGGACACGGAGGCCGCGGGCCGGGTGTGGGCCGAGCGGCTCGGCTCGCTGGTCCGCGTGCCCGAGGACGTCAGGAGGGAGCTGGCCGGGCTCCCCGCCGGACGGGCGGAGGATGTGCTCAACCCGTCCCGCACCCCGTGGCTGAGCCGCACCACGGTCCTGCGGCCGGACAAGGACGGCAGCCTCGTCCCCGAGGACCCCGCCGCGGTGCCGTCCGGACGCGATCTGGTGAACGCCGTCGACGGGCTCGCCTCCCTCGCCTACGGCCTGCCTCACGGCCACCCGCTGCGCGCGTCCCTCCCGGCCGGGCTCGCCGCCGTACGCCGCCGGCTGACCGACCCAGGGCTGATACTCGGCCTCGGCGTGGAACGGACGGAGAAGGGCGCCCCGACCGCGGCCGAGCTGCGCAAGGCGTACGGGATGCCCGCGGCCGGTGGCGCCGACGCGCACGGACTGACCCGGCTGGGCGAGGCGATCGTGCTGCGTCCCTGGTACCGGGACGTGGAGACGGTCCTGATCCGGCCGGCCGGGCTCGACGGACCCGACGACGCCGTGTTCGGGCTGCTGGCGGGGCTGGTCGGACCGCACCAGGGGCGGCCGCTGCACGCCGTACGCACGCTGCTCGGCGAGGAGTTGGACCGCGCGGTCGGTGCCGGGGGCGCTCCGGGGTACGCGCAGGACCCGACGGTCAGTGTGCCCGCGCTGGTCGCCGAGGTGGCCGGGACGCACGGGCTGGGCGAGGACGCGGCCGCGCTCTACCTCCAGCTGCTCGCCCTGCCCGACCCGACGGACCGCAACCGCGCCCGCTGGACCGGCTGGCGGCCGGCCCGGCTGAAGAAGGCCCGCGCCGAACTGGCCGCGACGGACCTGGTGGTCGAGGCCAGACGCCCGCGCGCCGGACGGACGTTGTTCCTGCCCTGCGGCTGGCGCGACCTGAGTTCCCCGGCGCTGCCGGTGGAGACCTGGAAGGAGTCCCTGTACCCGGTGCCCCCGCGCCGGCCCGCGGTACCGCTGCTTCCGGTGCCCGAGCTGTTCGCCCGGGCGTGGCAGCGCGTCCGGGCGGGCGACCCACCGGCCTACGAGGAGCTGCGGACGCGAGCGACCCGGAAGAGGAGGCGCCGGTGAGGAGCTGGGGCGGGACCGCGGCCGGGGGGTTCTCCGGCCACGCCGCCTCCGATCCGGGGCGCGGGCGGACCCGCCCCGGCTCCGTCCGTACCGCCCGGCGTCCGCCTTCCTCCCCCCACGCCTCCGCTCCCCGGCCCACCCGAACCCCCTCGAAGGACTCCCTCCGATGACCACCGTCCTCGTCCCCGACGCCACTCGACAGATCGTCCCGCCGGAGGACCGGTACGCCGCCGAACTGGCGTTCCTCGCGGCCTACGACGCCGGTCCGCGGCCGCCCGCCTGGCGGCTCACGCCCCGGGCCGTGGTCACCTTCGTGATGGGCAGCGGCGGGCAGGCACTGCGTCTGCCCGAGGACGCCGCGGTACCGGACGGCGTGCCCCGGCGGCTGGAGATCGGCGGCAAGTTCGTCGGCGACCGCGCGCTGGTGGAGCGCTGTGTCGTCACGCTCGCCGGGGAGCGGGGCCTGCTGCTCGTCGGCGAGCCCGGCACGGCCAAGTCCATGCTGTCGGAACTGCTGTCCGCCGCCGTGTGCGGGACCAGCGGGCTGGTCGTGCAGGGCACCGCGGGTACGACGGAGGACCAGCTGAAGTACGGCTGGAACTACGCCCTGTTGCTCGCGCAGGGCCCCAGCAGGACCGCGCTGGTGCCGTCACCGGTGCTCACCGCGATGGGCCGGGGCGCACTCGCCCGTGTCGAGGAGGTCACCCGGTGCCTGCCCGAAGTGCAGGACGCCCTGGTGTCGTTGCTCTCGGAGCGGCGCATCGCGATCCCCGAACTGGCGGGCGGTGAGGACGCGTTGGCCCACGCGGCGCCCGGCTTCAACCTCATCGCCACCGCCAACCTGCGGGACAAGGGCGTCTCCGAGATGTCGGCCGCCCTCAAGCGCCGCTTCAACTTCGAGACGGTCGGTCCCATCGCGGACCTCGACGCCGAGACCGCGCTGGTCCGCGGCCAGGCACGGGCGGCGGTGGAGCGGGCGGGCGCGCCGTTCCAGGTCGACGACGCGGTCCTGGAGGCTCTGGTCACCGTGTTCCGCGACCTCAGGGAGGGGCGCTCGGCGGAGGGCTGGGAGGTGGAGCGGCCGTCCACGGTGATGAGCACGGCGGAGGCCGTCTCCGTCGCGGGCGCGCTGGGGCTGGCCGCCGCGTACTTCCCTGGCGACCGTGACGTCCTCGGCCTGCTGCCGGGCCATCTGCTCGGTGTCGTGCGCAAGGACGATCCGGCGGACGCGGCACGGCTGCGCGGCTACTGGGACGGCCCGGTCCGGCGCCGCGCCGAACAGGGCTCCGCCACCTGGCGCACCCTGTGGGACCTGCGCACCGTCCTGGAGGGCTGAGGACGGTGCCGTACGACACCCCGGACGCGGCCGTCGCCGCTCTGACCGACCCGGCGGCGCCCTGCCTCATCGGAGTGCGCCACCACGCGCCCTCACTGGCCGCGGCCGTGCCCGAACTGCTGGACGCGGCCGAGCCGGACGTGCTCCTGGTGGAACTCCCCGCCGAACTGGAGGAGTGGCTGCCCTGGCTCGCCCACGAGGACACCCGCGCCCCGGTCGCCCTCGCCGCCGCGCCGGCGACCGGGGCGAGCGGCCCCGCGTTCTACCCCTTCGCCGACTTCTCCCCGGAACTCGCGGCCGTACGGTGGGCGGCGCGGCGCGGAACCCCGGTGCTCGCGTGTGATCTGCCGTTGGCGGACCGGGCCTGGGCGGAGGCGCCGGAGGAGGACGGACCGTCGGCCGGCCAGGGCCCGCCCGAGGCACCGCGGCCGTACGCCGTCGCGGACCGGCCGGGGATCGCCTCCGCGCTGCGCTCCCGTCTCACCGGGCGCCCGGGGGACGACCTGTGGGACCGGCTGGTCGAGGCCGCAGCGCCCGGTTCGCCGCCGGAGGCGCTGCGCCGGGCCGCGTTGCTGACGGGGTGGGCGCTGCGGCAGGAGGCGGTGGCGGCGGGCGGCGTGCCCCCGCTGGATCTGCGGCGGGAGCGGTGGATGCGGGCGTGTCTCGCCCGTGCCACGGCACACGGGGAGCGCGCGGCGGTCGTGGTCGGCGCGTTCCACGCCCCGGCGCTGCTGGAACCGGCTGATGACGACGAAGCGGGCGCCGGCGCCGCACCCGGGAGGACCCCGGCCTGGACGACCTCCCTCATCCCCTACACCTACGCCCTCCTGGACTCGCGTTCCGGCTACCCGGCGGGGATCCGCGACCCGGAGTGGCAGCACCTGGTGCTGGACGCGGCCGGTGATCCCGCGGCCCTGGAGGACGCGCTGACCGGCGCCGCCGTACGGATCTGCGCCGAACTGCGGGCTCTGGGGCATCCGTCCGGGCCCGCCGACGCCCGCGAGATCGCACGGCTCGCCGGTGATCTGGCCCGGCTGCGGGACCTGCCCGCGGCGGGCCGCGGCGAACTGGTCGAGGCCGTGCAGACGGTACTGGCCCAGGGCGAGCCGTACGGACGCGGGCGGGCCGTGGCGATGGCGATGGAGAAGGTGCTGGTCGGGACCCGTACCGGCCGGCCCGCGCCGGCCGCGCCGCGCAGCGGACTGGTGCCCGCGGTGGAGGCGGAGCTGGCCGCGCTGAATCTGCCCGGACCCGCCGATCCGGCCCCCGGCACCTCCCGGGACCTGCGCCTCGACCCGCTCCGCTCCGACCTGGACCGGCGCCGCGAACTCCTGCTGCGCCGCCTCGCGGTGTGCTCGGTGCCGTACGCCGAGCCGAGGACGGTGACCGCCGTCGGCGGCGCCGACGCGCTCACCTCGCGCTGGGAGGTGCGCTGGACCCCGGCCACGGCGGCCGTGCTGGGCGTGGCCGGCATCCGCGGGGTCACCCCGGCCCAGGCTGCCGAGGGCGTGCTGCGGGAGCGGCGGCGCCAGGAGCGGGACGCGGGCGGCGCCACGGCCGCGCAGATCCTGCGGGGTCTGGCGGAAGCGGCCGAGTGCGGTCTGCCCGCCCTCGCCGACGAGCGCCTCACCGAGACCGCCGAGGTGCTCCCGGACACCGCCACCCTGCCCGAACTCCTCGCCGGGCTCGCGCTGTCGGACCGGCTGCGGGCCGGGCACATCCCCGGACTGGACGCGGCCGGGGAGCGTATCGGACTCGCGGTGACCACCGCCGAGGCGCTGACCTCCGCCGCCGTACGGCAGCTCGACGGGCTCACCGGTTCCGAGGACCCGGCCGACGCCCGCGCCCTGCTGGAACTCGCCCAGCGCGCCGACCGGTTGGGCGGCATCCGGCTCGTGGACGCGCTGGCCCGGCTGGCGGCCGGCGGTTCCCCGCTGATGCGCGGCGCCGCCGGGGCCGTACGGGTGCTGCTGGGGCAGGAGGAGGCACGGGCGTTCGGCGACCGCGTGGCCTCCTGGGTGGACGGCGCCGTCGACCCGGAGTCCCGTACGGCGCTCACCGCCCGCCTCACCGGACTGCTGACCGCGGCCGGACCACTGCTCGAGTCGGCGGCGACCGCGCTGGACCCGCTGCTGAGCCGGGTTTCGGAGCTGTCCGACCGCGACTTCCTCGACCGGCTCCCGGCCCTGCGCGGCGGCTTCGACACCCTCAGCCCGGCCGCCCGCGAACGGCTCCTGTCCGCCGTCGAGGACCGCCTGGGCGGCGAACGCGCCTCCGACACCGGCCACATCGACCCCACGGCCCTGGCCCGCTGGACCCGCGCCGACCTGGCGGCCCGCGAGGCGCTGGCCGGGCTGGGCCTGCTGCCGGCCGGCCGACCCGAGGGGGACGGCACCACCGAGGACACGGCCCCGGCCCCCACGGCCGGCCCCACCGGCCCCCGCGCCCCGGCGGCGTCCGCCGCCGCCATTTCCCCCGCCGACCGCTGGCGTCTGCTCCTGGGCCGCCGCAGCGACCGGCTCCCCGCCTCCACCCGCTCCATGGCGACCGCGCTCGACGAGCTGTACGGCCGGGGGCGCGGCGAGGGCAGCCGGGGTGACCTGGCGGGGCCGGGACGCGGCGGGCGCGAGGCGTCGTACCCAGGTGCCCGGGAGTGGTCCGAGGAACTGGCCGCGCTGTTCGGACCGGGCATCCGGGAGGAAGTGCTGGCCGCCGCGGCCGCCGCGGGGCGGCGGGACGTGCTCATGGAGCTGGACCCGGACACCGTGCGACCCTCCGTGGACCTGCTGCGCTCGGTGCTGCGGCACGCGGGCGGGCTGCCGGAGGCCCGGCTGGCGGCGCTGCGTCCGCTGGTGCGCCGGCTGGTCGAGGCGCTGACCCGCCGGCTGGCGACCCGGCTGCGCCCCGCGCTGCACGGCACCGCCCTGCCCCGGCCCAGCCGGCGCCCCGGCGGCGGCCTGGACCTGCCCCGTACGCTGCGGGCGAACCTGGCCACGGCCCGCCGCCGCCCGGACGGCACGGTCCTCGTCGTCCCCGGACGTCCCGTCTTCCACGGCCGCGCCCGGCGGGCGGCCGACTGGCGGCTGGTGCTGGTCACCGACGTGTCGGGCTCCATGGAGGCGTCCACGATCTGGGCGGCGCTCACGGCCTCCGTACTGGCGGGGGTGCCCACGCTGGCCACGCACTTCCTGGCGTTCTCCACCGAGGTGATGGATCTGACCGACCATGTCGAGGATCCGCTGTCGCTGCTCCTGGAGGTCCGGGTCGGCGGCGGCACCCATATCGCGGCCGCGCTGCGCCACGCGCGCGAACTGGTCACGGTGCCCTCGCGCACCCTCGTCGTGGTCGTCAGCGACTTCGAGGAGGGCTACCCGCTCGGCGGGCTGCTCGCAGAGGCCCGCGCCCTGGTCGGCGCCGGCTGCCACGTCCTGGGCTGCGCGAGCCTCGACGACTCGGGCCGCCCCCGCTACTCGACCGGTGTCGCAGGCCGGCTGGTCGCCGCGGGCATGCCGGTAGCCGCCCTCAGTCCGCTCGAACTCGCCCGCTGGGTAGGGGAGAAGATCGCATGAGCACGCAACTGCCCCCGGTCGCCCCGGCCGTGACCGCCGAACTCGTCGCGGCGCTCTCACCTCGGTTGCGCAAACGCCTCGACGCCGGCGTCGCCAAGCTGGCCGACCGTCCCGTGGTCCGCGACGGCGGTGTCGTACGCATCGCCGTGGACGACGACACCGACCTCGAACTGCACGCCCCGGACGGCGCGGTGAGAGGGGCGGACGCCGTGCGCTGCGGCTGCCTGCTGGCACCGGACTGCCTGCACCGCGCCGCGGCCGCCGCCCTGGCCCCGGTCGCGGACGACCCCGTCTCCCCCACCCCGCCGGACGATTCGGACACGGACCAGCAACCCGCCCAGGCCCCCGAGACGGCCACACCGGAGCAGCGCACCGCCGTCCGCGCCGTGCGACTGGCCACCTCCGCCGTGCTGGAGGCCGGTACGGACGGGGCGGGCGCCGTGCTGCAGGCGGAGTTGCTGCGCGCCGCGCACACCGCGCGGCTCGCGGGCCTGCACCGGGCAGCGGCGGCGGCCGTCTCCGTGGTCACCGCCCTGCGGGCCGCCCGCGCGGCCGATCCCGCGTACCACCTGACCGATCTCGCCGCCGGCCTGTACGAGGCGCTCTCCGTGGCGCACCGTCTGCCGAGCGCGTCCGACGGCGAACTGGCCGCGCTGCGCGGCACCGCGCGGCAGTCCTACCGCCCGGACGGTTCACTGCGCCTGTACGGCCTGTTCTCCGAGCCGGTGCTCACCGCGAGCGGCTACGCGGGCACGGTGACCTGGACCGCCGACGCGGCGGGCCGGCTGTACCAGGTGTCCGACGTGGCCCCGGGCGGCGCCGGGCGGGCGGTGGGCGCGGCCGACCGTACCGTGCGCATCGGCGACACCGCGCTGACCCACCGGGAACTGGCCCGCGCCGGTCTCGCGGTGTCGGGCGCCACGGTCTCCCCCGCGGGCCGGCTCGGGGCGGGTGCGGGGGTACGGGCCGTACGGGCCCCCGGCGCCGGCTGGCACGAGGACCCGGTGGCCCGGCTCTGGGCGGAGCCGGTGCCCGACCAGATCACCCGCGCCCTGACCGGCGGCCACGACCTGCTGTTCCTGGACGTCACCCTCACCGGCACCGTGACGGAGGCGGCGGGCGACTGCCTCCTCGCCGACTGCGCAGGCGTACCCCTGCGCCTGACGGCGGCGCACGACGACCCCGCGCTCCCCCACCGCGACAACCTGCGCCTGCTGGCCGCCGCCCCTGGCACCCGGCTCCGCGTCGTGGCCCGTCTGACCCCTGCCCCGCACCCCCGGGCCCACCTGCTCGCCACCGAACATCCGACGCGGGCCGGCACCCGTCTCGACATCGGCCTGGACCGGCTCCAGCGGGCCGATGTGCCCGCCGGCGCGGCGGCCCAGCCCGTACCCCCACCCCTGCCCGACGAGGCGCCGGTCCACCTGCTGCGCCGTCGCGTCCACCAGACGGTCTCGGGAGGCCGCCCGGTCCTCGCGCTGCCCGGCGACACCCGCGCCGACGCCCGGCGCCTGCGCGGGTGCGGGCTCACGACGGCGGCCGAACTCCTCACGGACCTGCACTCCGCCGCGTCGGACCGCACCCATGACGTCTTCGGCCGGCTGCGCCCCACCGACCCCGAGCGCTTCGCCCGCGCCTGGCTGGCCGCGGCCCATTACACGGGCGAACTGGACCGCGCCCTGTGCCTGACCGCCTGGTCGTCGTCCTGACCACGCCACGCGGCCGGCCCGCGCCTCAGCGCCTCAGCGCCTCAGTGCCTGGGTGCCTGGGTGCCTGGGTGCCTGGGTGCCTCAGCCGCATTCGAGCAGGCCCGCGTTGTGCTTGGCGTCGAGTATCCGGCGCACGCTGTCGTCGACCTTGGCCCGGTACGAGGCGTCCTGCCCCATCCGGGTCTGGATGGCCTGCGCCATCGCGGGTATGACGTCCGGCCGCACCGTGAGGATCATGTCACCGCCGGCCGAGGTGAAGTTCAGTGCCCGCTGGGCAGGGGTGAAGGACCGTACGGCGACCGCGTTCCCGATGTCGTCCGAGATGACCACGCCCTTGAAGCCCATCTGACCGCGCAGCAGTTGACCGATGACGATCGGCGAGAAGGCCGCGATGTGCTTGGGGTCGATCTTGTTGTAGGTGGCCGACGAGACCATCACGAAGGGCGACCCGGCCTGTATCCCGGCCTTGAACGGATCGAGGCTGGAACTGGTGCTGGTCGTCACCGAGTCCACGACATTGGCGGTGGTGTCGGTGTTGCCGATCACCTGTCCGAGCCCGGGGAAGTGCTTGAGCGTGGTCATCACGCCGGACTGCTTGAAGCCGGCGGCGAAGGCACCGGTGTGGGAGGTCACGGTGCCCGGGGTGTTGCCGTACTCGCGCTGGAAGGAGCCGATGGGTATGTTGCGGGTGCCCAGCGAGGCCGGGACCACGTCCGCGACCGGCGCCAGGTTCAGGTCGACCCCGGCCCTCTTGAGCTGCTGGGCCCAGATGGCGGCCTCGGCACGCAGCATCGTCGTGGACTTGCCGCCCTGGACGACACCACTGGGCATGGCCGAGAAGCCGGGGCCGTTGAGCACCTGCACCTTGCCGCCCTCCTGGTCCGTCGCGACCAGCAGGCCGACCTGGGTGCCGCCGACCCGGTCCGCCTGGCCCCGGAAGCCGTCGACGATCTTCCGGGTCGCCGCCGTACCGGCGGAGCTGCGGCCGGTCAGCATGACGGAGCCGACGTGGTTCTCCCGCAGGATGCGCAGCTGGGCCGGGTCGGGCTTGGCCGCGGATATCCCGCCCATGAAGAGCTGCCCGACCCGCTGAGCCGTGGTCATCCCGGCCAGGGTCCGGTCGGTGCAGGTGGTGGCGGTCGCCATCGGGGAGGTGTGCGCGGTGGCCGTGCCGGTGCCGCTAGGCGTGGGGCTCGCGGTGCCCGGGGTCTGTGTGCCCTGGGGAACGGCGGAGGTGCGCAGGGAACTCGTGGTCGCCCCGGGCGTGACCGATGCCCCGCACCCGGCGACGGCGAGCGCCAGAGTGGCCAGCGGAACCCCGGTGCGCAAGGCTGTGCGGCGACTCCTGGGCCGCTGCCGGACGCGTATTCTCATGCTTCCTCTCCCGGCCTGGACGGACCGGGACTGCCGCGTACTGCGCAACCACTCCTGTCGCGGCGAGCCCGGCTTGCTGCGTCCACCACACCGTACGTGATTGAGCATTTGTTCGCCCCACGGCAAAGACGGACGCCCCCGGCCGTCCCGGAACCGCCCGGAAAACGAACCCGCACCCGTCCGGCGAAACCGCCGCCTACGGCATCCACCGACCTCCACCGAGGCAACCCAGCCCGACCGGCTTCCGGGCACGCACTGGCGCCGGGGCCGCGGTGCCCCCCTCCCGGGGCGACAACGCCGGCTGGTCCGTCCGCCCTCAGCAGCAACCTCTCTGCCTCCGCTGATGCCGAGGATGCCGCCGAGGTCACTCACCTGGACATCCCACCCGACCCGCCGCCCGACGGTCCTGGACCGTCCCTTGATCCATTCACGCCGGAATTCGAGGCGCCGGCCCCGACACCTGCTTCAGCCCAGGAAGCCCAGCCGCACTTGACGCTCGGGATTGTCCTTGTTCGTGTCCATCAGACGCCTATCAGGCGGCCCTGAGGGTCGGCCAGGCAAGCGATCCACCAGCCAACCGCGCCGACGAGGCGCGGCCTCAGCTCCCTCATTCGGGCCGAAGAGTTCGGAGCCAGTTCGAGCGGGGCCTAGCGAAGGGCGGCGACGACCAGGCCTTCGAGGGCCTCGCGCGGTACCTCGCCGCCGCTCACCAGCCCGTCGAAGACCAGTCCGTCGATGCAGCTCAGCAGGGTGTGGGTGCGGTTCTCGACGTCAGTGACGCCGTGCGCGGCGAGAAACAGCCGGACGGCCTCGCGGCCGGCGTTCTCGCGCGGGAGGAGGATCTCGCGCAGTTCCGGGTCGCGCACGCTCTCGACAGCGCAGGCGTAGCGGGCGAGGGAGCGGCGACGCCCTTCGCCGGTGAGGCGTTGCCGGGTGAGCAGTGCCATGCCGTTCACCAGTTCCTCGACGGTACGCAGGGGTGGCAGTTCCTCCGGCATCGCTTGCAGTTCCGCTTGGTCGAGTTGGACCAGGCGTGTGACCAGTGCGGTGAGCAGAGCGGCTCGGGTGCGGAAGTAGGCCGAGGTGGTGCCGGGCGGCATGGCGGCCTTGCGGTCGACCGCGCGGTGGGTCAGGCCGCGGATCCCTTCGTCGGCGAGTACGTCGATAGCCGAGTCTGCGAGGAGTGTGCGCCGATCCAAAGCCATGCCCCTTTCTACACCTGTAGATACTCGGATAGGATCATCTTCTACAACTGTAGAAGAATCGGAGCTTCGGCATGGACGGCACGGCAGTGGTGGTCGGAGGGGGCATCGGCGGGCTTGCCGCCGCGATCGGCCTGCGCCGAATCGGATGGGACGTGACCGTGGTCGAGCGTGCGTCCAGACTCGAGGACGCCGGGGCGGGCATCTCACTGGCCGCCAACGGCCTGCGAGCACTGGACGAACTCGGCGCTGGCGGGCCGGTACGAGATGCCTCGCGGGGCCAGTACAGCGGCGGAACTCGCACGCCCCGGGGTGGTTGGCTGACCCGGATGGACGGTTCAGCGCTGGAGAAGGCGGTGGGCACGCCGATCATGGGTATCCCCCGCTCCACCTTGCATCGGCTGCTTCGCGACTCCCTGCCTGCCGAATCACTGCTGACGGGCTCCGAGGTGGCCTCGGTCGAGCAGATCGACCCCGGAACGGTTCAAGTCGGCTGCGGCGGCACGGTCCTGGACGCCGATCTGGTGGTGGCGGCCGACGGAATCGGCAGCAAAGTCCGCAGCAATCTCTTTCCGGACCACCCCGGCCCGGTCCACAGCGGCTCGACGGTGCTGCGCGCCATCACCGAGCACGCGGTCGAAATGCGCACCGACTTCGAGCTGACCTGGGGCCGAGGCGCGGAGTTCGGACACATCGCCTTCCTGGACGGGCGGGCCGAGTGGCACGCCGTCCTCGACCTCCCCGCCGGAACGCGATTCGCCGACCCACTGGCCGAACTACGCCGACGGTTCCACGGCTGGCACGACCCCATCCCCGCCCTGCTCGACGCGACCCGGCCCGACGCCGTCCTGCACCACGACGTCGACGAACTCCGCACACCACTCCCCTCGTACACGGTCGGACGGATCGCGCTGCTCGGCGACGCCGCACACGCGATGACGCCCAACCTTGGACAGGGCGCCTGCCAGGCACTGGAGGACGCGGTCACCCTGACCGTCGCCCTGGGCACCGAGCCCACCGTCGAGACCGCGCTCGCCCGCTACGACGCCGAGCGCCGGCCTCGCAGCCAAGCCGTCGCGCAGGCTGCCCGGCAGGCCGGGCGCATGGGCCGGCAGCTCTCCCATCCATTGGCCGTCAGCCTGCGGAACACGGCGATGCGGCTGACACCGTCCCGCGTGGCCACACGCATGATCCTTCGGCACCACACCTGGGTCCCGCCGCAGTTGAACTGATCCGGTTCGCGCGCTGCCACCGGCAGACACCTCCCGGGACGGGTCGAGTTCCAAGAGACTGGTGGCCAGCCGATCCCCACCGCTCGTTCTTCCGCCGGCGCGGCGAACCGGACCTCGGCGAAGTTGGCCCCCAGGCGACCGCATACTCCTCAAAGTGATCACAGCGCTCAGCTCAGCTGGGTGGACCTGATGACCCAGAAGGCCATTAGTGCCGCGGTGCAACTGCTCGGTTGCGGATGCGCATCGTGTGAGACTTGTGGCATGGACATGGGCCGGGAGTCACGCGGGGAGAAGGACGCAATGACGGTGGAGATCGTCTTCGCCCTCGTGACGGGCACCCTGCTGGCCGCGGCCGTGTTTGCGGTGGCATTGATCCCGGCACTGCTCCTCGGTGCGTCTGCGCCGACGAGGAAGGCCATGCTGATGGGAGGTGCGCTGGTCGGCGCGGCTGCCGGGATATGGCGTCTGGTGTCGGTACTGCTCCGCTTCGACGCACACCGCCGCCAAGGCCACTGAACTCCACGAGGAAGCCGCGGCATTTCCCGCCTACGGCGTGTAATTGCTGCGGTGGCAGCGGGTTCCTCAGCGATCCACGGGGCTTGACAATTGCTCCTGGGCTTAGCGGCCCCAGAACTTGTGGAACGCCTCGATCGACTCGCCCGTGTTGTTGTGGATGATCCCGGACGCGCTGCGGTGCACCGGGGAACGGACCTCGTCCACCGAGTCGGCGAACGCACGCCACGCCTTCGCCGCGCCCCGCAGCTTGCCGGAGTCGGCCTCCGGCACCGCAGGCCCATGTCGAGGAGGATGTGGCGGGCCTTGGACTCAACGCTCACCGGCACCGTCCCCTGCTTGAGGGTCTTCACTTCAGTGAACATGCCGCGATGAGCTCGTCGTCGTCCACGTGACCGTCCGACATGTCCACCACGGCCTCGTGAATGTCGTCAGCCCCAGCACCAGGACGCCCGCCGCACTCTCGACCGACGTCTGGTGCGGCTTGCAGACACCACCGAACTGATTGCCCTGCTTGTCATGCCGCCAGGGCTCACCGAGACCGTCCAGCGTCTTGATGAGAGTGGTCAGGGCCTCGCCCAGATCGATGGCACCCTGCTGGAAGGACGGTGCCGCCGCCTTGACCTTCGGCATAGCACTCGGCCGCCCGGTTCACGACGATGAGCCAGGTTGATCCAGCCGGGGAAGCAGCACAGGCCCGGCTTTCAAGATCACGGAGTTCTCGACACCCTGTGACCTGCCCGGAAGAGTGCCCACCGACGCGTCACCCCCGATCCCGCCTGCCCTTGCCCAGCTCCGCGAGCATCCCGGAGTCACTCCGGAAGAGGCGCCAGAGCCGACGGAGCGCCTCACTCAGGTATCCGATCCACGCGATCCTCACGGGGTCCGGCACCCGCCGGCCGTTCCGGCGGTCGACGGGGAAAGCCTGCACGGATCCACGGACCGGACTTCGGGTGGGCCATCAGGACGGTGGCGCCGGACACCTCCCAGCCGTCCGCCCATTCGATGATGTGCCCGCCCATGGCGCCGGCCGTCTGCCCATCCTTCCGCCACCGCTCCGGCGAGGCCGTGACGGCCTGACCCGCGGCAGCCGGCCCACTCCGAACCGCACCAGGACAACCCTGACCGCACCTGGGCACGCGGCTTCAGATTCGCCCCGCCTCCGCACCGCGGATCGGCCCAGCCCGGCCTTGGCCGTCTTCCACAATCAGCTCCACGTCGCCCACCGCGGCGCACCCGGCACCAGCCCCTTCCGACCCACACCCCCGCCACAGTCGCGTGGCCAGGGGCTCACCACTGGCCGCACCCGATCGCGGCCTGGCTTTTCGTTCCGCCGACTTCCTGCGCCCGAACAGACCCGCGGGACACCGGAAGCGACCATGCGGACAGGCGGAGCGACCCGAAATCGCGTCCGAGGGGTTCACAGTGTGTGAGGTGTCCGGGACTCCGCTGTTGATCACGGGCGTGATCCACACGCCTTGCGCGAACCGCCGGGTGCTCCGTGCGAGGAGCGGGACGGGCGGCTCACTCGCGCAGCCGCAGGAGCGGTCGGCTTCCTGCGATCACCCGGCGGGCAGGAGACGCGACGGCGCTCATCGTGCGCTCCCGACAGGTCGTCCGGTCGCACATCACCGCATGCCGGATCAGTTGACATCCTCAACCATTGAGGTTTACCTTCTCCACACTACTTCAGCGCATGAATCATCTAGACACTTAAATATTAGTCCGGACGCGTCACGACTTCCGCGTTGCGCGTCGGCAGCCGCCGCCCGCCGACGGACGCCGGATGACCCCGTTCGGCAATGCCGAGAGGCCGCTCCGCCCCGTGGGCCGACTTCGCCGAGCGGCTCGTCGTCTCCAGGACCGCGGCACCCAGCCCGGTGCCCACCTCTCAGGCCCTGGGCACCCGCAGCGGCATCACCACAAGGACATCCGATATGAATTCCGCACAACACGTCGCGGCCGTCGCGGCCGAGACCGCCAGGTTCGTCGCGACGGTCAAGACGGCCGACCTCTCCACCCCCGCGCCCACCTGTCCGGGCTGGACCCTGGCCGACCTCACGCAGCACACAGGCCAGGTGCAGCGCTGGTTCACCGAACTGCTCCGCCGACGTATCCAGCACCCACCGACCAGCCGTGACGTGGAACTGCACCTGCCGGAACACGCAGACGGCTACCCGGACTGGCTCGCCGAGAGCGCCACGGAGGCCACCGAGGTATTCGCCGCCACCGACCTGAACGCACCCATGTGGGCCTGGGGACTCGACCAGCACGCCCGGTTCTGGGTCCGTCGCATGCTCTGCGAGACCCTGGTCCACCGGGCAGACGCCGAGCTCGCGCTCGGCCTCTCACCGCACATCGACCGCGCTTTGGCGGTCGACGGCATCGACGAGTTCCTCACCAACCTGCCGTTCGCATCTCCCTTCGCGCCGCTCACCGCCGAACTCCGCGGCCCGGACCGGACCATTCGATTCAGCTGTACGGACAGCGGCGACGACTGGGTGATCGGCCTGCGCCCCGACGGCTTCGGGCTGATGCCTGCCGACACCGAGTCCCGCACCGCGGACGCCACGGTCCAGGCAACCGCAACGGACTTGCTCCTGCTCATCTACGGCCGTCTGGACCGCCGGAACGACACCCTCCGGCTGCTCGGCGACCAAGACCTGCTCACCCACTGGTTCACCCACTCGGCCTTCTAGACAGAAGAGAACTCGCGCCAGCCGACAGTGCTCTCCGGCGGTCGGCGGACAACAACCACGTGCGCAAGACCAGAGCGCCAGAATGCCGGCCTCGGGCTGTGGGGATCATTCAAGCTGCCGGCTCCAGGCCCAGGGCTGATTCAAAGTCCTGGTCCAGTACGAGGAACGGAACTCAGCAAGCACCCCCCGACCGAATACGACCTTGTCTTTCGGGACTGCGGCCAAGGACCTCCGCCGCGTGCAACACCGCGGAAGCTGGTCCAGGATTCGCCGTCCGAGCGACAACGCCATGCTTCTCAGGCGTCACCGCAGACCCGTGTCGTGGACAATGACGCCCGGACCGTCGGCGACGATCGCCAGTAGCAGTCCTCCTGCTTTCGCATATGCCCCGTGGGCTCGATCTCCTCGCGGAGGAACGTGTACACCTCCTCCTCTCCGTCGATCAGCACGGCGTAGGCAGGCGGAGTCGCTTCGTCGGGCGGCTCAGTGATACCGAGGATGCCTCCGACCCTGCCCTCCAGAGCGGGTCTGTCGGAGGCCCGGAGCACGCGCACTTCTCCGTAGAACGGGAGGGTGTCCGCCATCTTGGAGTCAGTCCTTTCCGATCACTTATGGGTGATCTCGCCGTCGAGGGACACATTAAGGCGGCTACCGTCCCTGCTGAGCCATCCCATCTTGGCCTTGCCCAGCTTGCTGAGCTGAACGTCCCACTCGAACGGCTGTCCGGCGGTCCTAGATGGCCCCTTGATCCATTCGTTACCGAATCGGTCGATGTAACCCTTCCGAGCGCCGCGAGGCAGGCCCGTACTGACCGACACTCTCTTGTCCGGGACAAAGCGGATGCGTCCCGCGTGGGGGAGCTGAGCGTCCTTGATGAGCCCCTTGACCCCAGTTCGGCGTGTGGGAACTACGTCTTCGCACTTCAGGCCAAGCGGGTCGACCAGCAGCAGCGGCGCGTCGACGTAGGCGTGGTGATCGGGAGCGGCGTCGAGCCCAAGCGGGTCGGGACTGAGGTACCGGGCGACTTCCGGATCGTAGTAGCGGAAGTAGTTGTAGTTCAGAGTTGTCTCAGTGAGCCTCTTTCATCCTGAATAGTCGCAGGTCAGTAGTACGTGGATGGCTTGGACGGTGCGGCTGATGCGGCGGGTGGAGCAGCGTGCTCTGCGCATGATGCGCCAGGACTTGAGCCGGGCAAAGGCGCGTTCGCCGGGGGCTCGGAGCCGGGCGTGGTCGCGGTTGAACTGCTGGTAGTGCTCGGGCTGTTCGCTGTGGCGGTAGTAGGGGGTGCGGAC
>NZ_LBDA02000087.1 GCF_000980885.2 Streptomyces malaysiense
GTGTGGAGGTGGGGGGGCTGGGGGGTGGGGGGCGCCGGGCGCGGGGCGGATCAGATGCCGGATCTCCGGCCGCTCGCGGCTTTCGATGGAAGTCGACCGAAAATGTGCAACGCCATGGGGGTGTCTCTCCGAGCGCCGGGCCGTTGGCCTGTCCGGACGATGTGTGACGGTTCCGCTACCGGGGTTGCGATCCTGCCATTTGTCGCCACCACGGAGGAGATCCTGGTCTCCGGAGCGGGGCTTATCCGCAGGTCAGCCGTATAGGGTGAGTTTTCCGGTCCGGACGTCCACAGGCGGGGGGAAGTGAGGGGTGGGGCCTTGGGTTCCGACTCAGGGGCACGCACGGCTTTCGCCGAGCGCCTCGCGCTGCTCTACAAGGAGGCCGGAAACCCTCCCCTGAAAAGCGTCGCCGAGGCGGTCGGACGGCTCCAGCGGGTCGACGAACGCGGCCGTCCGGTGCGCGTGTCCGCACAGCGGATCAGCGACTGGCGGCGCGCGAAGAACGTGCCGGCCCAGTTCGCCGTCCTCGCGGCGGTTCTCCAGATCCTGATCCCCGAGGCGCGCCGTGCCCGCCCGCATCCGGTCTCCACGGGCCTGTACGACCTCGCCCACTGGCAGCGTCAGTGGGAGCGGGCGCTGGCCGACCCGGTGGGCGACCGCGCCACGCCGCCCGCCTCGCCCGCGGAGGAGAACGGCCGTCCGCCCGCCCAGGCCCCGCCCGTCACCGGCGGCGTGTGCCCCTACCGGGGTCTCGCGCCGTACCGGCAGGAGGACGCCCGCTGGTTCTTCGGCCGGGAGCGCAGCACCGACGCGATCATCTCCCAGTTGCGCACGGCGGGCCCCGCCGGCGGCCTGGTGATGCTCGTCGGCGCCTCGGGCGCGGGCAAGTCCTCGCTGCTGAACGCCGGGCTGGTGCCGGCGATCGCGGGCGGCGCCCTGGCCGGCCCGGGGCTCGCCCCGCAGCCGGACGGCGAACCCGGGCGGCGCACCCCCGTCGTCCAGCTGGTGCCCGGCGCCGATCCGCTCGCCGAGCTGGTCCGCCGTATCCCCGATCTCGCCCCCGTGGCCGCCGAGGCGCGCGCGGCCGAGCGGGCGGCCGCGGCCCGGCAGGAGGCCGCCGTGACCGCGGGTGCCGAGGCGCCCCGGACCGTGCGGAGCGCACGGGCCGCGGTCACGGCGTGGGCGCGCCGGGAGGCGCCGCCGGGGGTCCGGCCGGTGATCATCGTGGACCAGTTCGAGGAGACGTTCACCCTCTGCCCCGACGAGGCGGAGCGCCGTACCTTCATCCAGTTGCTGCACGCCTCCTGCACCCCGCCCTTCGGCGCGTCCGGACCCGCCCCCGTCCTGGTCGTGCTCGGCATACGAGCCGACTTCTACGAGCAGTGCCTCGGCTACCCGGAACTCGCCGACGCGCTCCAGCACCGGCACATGGTGCTCTCCCCGCTGACCAGCGGGGAGCTGCGCGACGCGGTGACCGGACCGGCCAAGGCGGTGGGCCTGGAGCTGGAGCCGGGCCTCGCCGAGCTGATCGTGCGCGAGGTGAGCGCCGACGGCCCGCGCGGGGCGCACGACGCGGGCGTGCTCCCGCTGCTCTCGCACGCTCTGCTGGCCACCTGGCAGCGCCGCAAGGCCGGGAAGCTGACGCTGGCCGGCTACCGCGCGGCGGGCGGCATCCAGGGCGCCGTCGCCGCGACCGCCGAACGCGCCTGGTCCGGGCTCGATCCCGCCGCCCGCACGGCCGCCCGGCTGCTCCTGCTGCGCCTGGTGCGGCTCGGCGAGGACACCGTGGCCACCCGGCGGCGCGGCACCCGGCGGCAGCTGGCCCAGGAGTCCTCGGACCCCGGCAAGACCGAGGAGTCCCTGGAGGCGCTGGTCCGGGCCCGGCTGGTGACGCTGGACGCGGAGACCGTGGAGATCACCCACGAGGCGCTGCTGCACGCCTGGCCCCGGCTGCGGCACTGGATCGACGACAACCGCAACGACCATCTGCTGCGCCAGCGCCTGGAGGAGGACGGCCGGTCCTGGGAGGACTCGGAACGGGACAGCTCGCTGCTGTACCGGGGCTCGCGGCTCGAACAGGCCCGCGCCTGGGCGCGCTCGGCGGGGGACACCTATCTGACCCGCAGCGCGGTGGAGTTCCTGGCCGCCTCGGTACGGCTGCGCAAGCGCACCGTGTGGCTGAGCCGGGCGGCGGTGGCGGCCCTGGTGGTGCTCGCGCTGGTCGCGGGCGGCTCCGCGGTGATCGCCTGGCAGCAGCGCGACGACGCCGTGTTCGAACAGGTGCTCGCCGAGGCGGACCGGGTCCAGCGCACCGACCCCTCGCTCGCCGCCCAGCTGGACCTGGTCGCCCACCATCTGCGCCCCGGCGACAAGGGCACGTACAGCAGGCTGATCTCCATCGTGAACGCGCCGCTGGCCACCCCCCTGTCCGGCCACACCGGCGCCGTCTACCTGACCTCCTTCAGCCCCGACGGCCACACCCTGGCCACGGCCAGCTACGACCGGACCGTACGGCTGTGGAACGTGTCGGACCCGACCCGGCCCCGCCCCCTCGGCGGGCCCCTGACCGGGCACACCAGCTGGGTGAGCAGCGCGGTGTTCCGACCCGACGGAAAGGTGCTGGCCAGCGCGGGCGACGACGGCACGATCCGGCTGTGGGACGTCGCCGACCCCGCCCGCCCCACCGCCCTCGGCGCACCCCTGGCCGGCCACTCGGGCACCCTCTATCTGATCGCGTTCAGCCCCGACGGGCACACCCTCGCCTCGGCGGGCGAGGACGGCACGGTACGGCTGTGGAACGTCGCCGACCCGGCGCACCCCACCGCCCTCGCCGTGCTGCGCGGGCACACCGCGGCCGTGCGCAGCGTCGCCTTCAGCCCCGACGGGCACACCCTCGCGGCGGGCGGCGACGACCACACGATCCGGCTGTGGAAGGTGACGGACCCGCGCCGGCCCGCCCCGCTGGGCGTGCTGCGCGGCCACACGGACATCGTGCACTCGGTCGCGTTCAGCCCCGACGGACGCACCCTGGCCAGCGGCAGCGCGGACGACACCGTACGGCTGTGGGACGTCACCGACCCCGCCTCGGCGAAGCCGCTCGGCGCGCCCCTGACCGGGCACACCGGGCCCGTCTGGTCGGTGGCGTTCAGCCCCGACGGCGGGCGGCTCGCCGCCGCGAGCGCGGACAGCACGGCCAGCCTGTGGAACGTCGGTGACCGGGCCGCCCCCTCGCAGATCGGCGAGCCCCTCGCGGGCAGCAGCGGCGAGATGTACGCGCTGGGCTTCAGCCCCGACGGGCGCACCCTCGCCACCGGCAGCGGGGACGCCAAGGTGCGCCTGTGGTCGATCCCGACCTCGGACATGATCGGCCGCAGCGGGGCGTTCAGCCCCGACGGGCGCGTCCTGGCCACGACCGCCCGCGACGGGCGGCTGCGGCTGTGGAACGTGGCGCACCCGGGCCGGCCGGTGCGGCTGGGCCTGCCGTTCGTGAGCGGCGACGGCGCCGACACCCTCGTCTTCTCCCCGGACGGCGACACCCTGGCCGTGCTCACGAGCGAGCAGAAGGTGTACCTGTGGAACGTCGCCGACCCTGCCCACCCCTTCCGGCCCGGCCCGCCGCTGCCACTGCGGACCCGCTTCATGGGCCCCAACGCCCTCGCCTTCAGCCCCGACGGGCACACCCTGGCGACGGCCAACGACGACCGGACCATCAGGCTGTGGGACGTGTCCGACCCGGCCGCGGCCAAGCCGCTGGGCGCGCCGCTCACCGGCCACCACGGCTACATCAACGCGCTCGTCTTCAGTCCCGACGGGCACACCCTGGCCAGCGGCAGCGCGGACAGCACCGTACGGCTGTGGGACGTCACCGACCCGGCCGCGGCCAGGCCGCTGGGCGCACCGCTCACCCGGCACACCGGCCCGGTCAACGCGCTGGCCTTCACCCCGGACGGCCGGGCACTGGCCAGCGGCAGCGACGACGACACGGTCCGGCTGTGGGACGTCACCGATCCGGCCGCGGCCGAGCCGCTGGGCGCACCGCTCACCGGCCACACCGAGGCGGTCACCTCGCTGACCTTCGACGCCGACGGCAACACACTGGCCAGCGGCGGGGACGACAACACGGTCCGGCTGTGGAACGTCACCGACCCCACCGCGGCGCGCCCGATCGGCCAGTCCATGACGCCCAACGCCAAGACCGGCACCTTCCTGTCCTTCAGCCCCGGCAGCCGCGTCCTCGGCGTCTCCAGCGGCCAGGACACGGTCCGCCTGTGGGACCTGGACGCCGGCACGGCCATCGACCACATCTGCTCGGTCACCCGGGACGTCCTCACCCCCGCCAAGTGGCAGGAGTACCTCCCACGCCTGTCCTACGACCCTCCGTGTGGCCACTGATCGGCCAACTTCCTTTTTTTCCCTCCGACTTGGCTCCACACAACCGACAACCTTGTTACCCTTGGCCATAGCCCGATCGCTGGTGCATCCCCCGTCGCCAGCGATCGGGTCTTTTCATGCCCCCGTACCCTCGGCGTCCGAGCCCTTCCCTGCGCGACCCGAGGCAACGATCCGCCCGGTCCATGGACTCTCTCAGGTGTTCAGGAGGTGTCCATGAGGGACGGAAAGCAGGACCGGGACGAAGAGTTCGGCAGATTCATGACCGCCCGCTGGCCACGGCTGCTGCGGACGGCCTTCCTCCTCACCGGGGAACGGCACTCCGCCGAGGATCTCGCCCAGTCCACGTTGGAGCGGGCCTACACGGCCTGGCGCAGAGTCGGTACGGCCGACGACCCGGACGCCTATGTCCGGCGCGTGATGATCAACCTGCACGCCCGCCGGCACCGGCGCAGGCTCAAGGAGTTCCTGGCGCCGAAGGACGATTCCGGCCTGGTGCGCGAGGAGGCCGACCACAGCGACCGGATCACCCGGGCCGTCGACCGCGAGGTGCTGCTCCGGGCGCTCGCCCAGTTGCCCGCGCGGCAGCGCCAGGCGGTGGTCCTGCGCTACTGGGAGGACCTGACGGAGACCCAGACCGCACAGGCGATGGGCTGCTCCGTCGGCACGGTCAAGAGCAACACGGCCAAGGGCATAGCGAAGCTGCGCCTCATCCCGGCGCTGGCCGACGCGGTCCCGCAGGGAGGTCGGGCATGACGAACACGGACGGGAACGGGCACGGCATGGCACAGGACAGGATCGCGCTCCTCCTCGCGGACGCGGCGCGGGAGATCGAGACCGGTGCGGCGCCCGTCACGGCGGTCGTGAGGGGCGGACGGCGGCGCCGGGCACGGCGGTTGACGGCGGCGGTGGCCGCGGCCGCCGCGGTGCTGACGTGCGGCACGGTGACAGCGGTGAACGAGCTGCCCGACCGCGGCTCGGCATCGCCCGCGGGCACGGGAGCCGACCGGCCCCTGGTGTACGAGCCGGTGATGTCGACGGTGGGCGAGGGCACCCGGGACGGCGGGACGTGGAGCGTGAACGTCCAGGTGTGGCCGGCGCCCCGCGACCGCGGCGAGGCCGTCCGGCAGATGAAGGCCATGGCGGACTGGGGCTTCACCCCGGTGACGTCGGGCAGCCCCTCCGACCTGATCGGCAAGACGACCTACTTCTTCATCCGCGCCTTCGAGAAGGGCGGCGAAAGCGCCCGGTTCCGGCTGGTGACCTCGGACACTGTCGCCGGCCTGCCCAGCCCGAAAGGCACCGGGATCAACGTCTTCACCAAGCCCCTCACCCCTGACTCCGACGCCCAGAGCCTGGTCGTCGGCATGGTGGCCACGACGGCACGCCAGGTCACCTGCCACTGGAAGGACGGCAGCGCGACCACGGCCGAGCTCGCGCCCGCCAACACCCCGATCCGCCCCTCGGACGCCGTCATCCGGTCCGTCCGCGGCTTCCCCACCGCCAACTGGTTCGTCTGCGCGGCTCCGGGGTCGACCTCCTACAAGTCCGCGGAGGTGACCAAGTAGCCCCTCAGCCCCGCAGCGCGTCCAGGATGTGCGGCCAGGCGGCCGCGCCGAGCAGCCCGTCGGCCTCCGGAGTGCCGCCGTACCGGAAGGCCGAGGACGGCGGCGAGGGAGGTTCGCCGGGGAAGCGGGGCCGGTGGCCGGCGTCGGCGCGGGAGATCAGACGGACGCCGGCCCCGGCCGCGCGGCGACGCCCGGCCAGCCGTTCGGCGTAGGGCCCCGAGGGCCACATCGCGTCGTCGCCGCCCGCGACCAGGATCAGCTCGGCCCGCGCCTCCTCGACCGGGATCTCCGCCGCCGGCAGCAGACCGGCGAAGGTCCGCTCGCTGCGCTCGTACCAGCCCCGGATGGCGACGGGCTCGCCCTGCGGCTCGGCCGGCGTCCAGGAGTCGTCCATCGGCACGAAGGGCAGCGGCCGCCCCCGCCAGGTCCAGCACGAACGGTACGGGCGGTCGGCCCCGTCCCGGCCGGGCCCGACGTTGCACCAGACCAGCGGGCTGGGCGACAGGGCGACCACCAGGTCCACCCGGTCGTCGCGCACGGCCGTGAGCAGGGCCGCCTCCGCCCCCTTGGACACCCCGAGCACACCGACGCGGCGTGCCCCCGCGCCGCGCAGCAGGCCGACGGCGGCGGTGAAGGTCTCCAGCGGGACCTCGCAGATCCCCGGTGGCTGCCCGGTCCCGCCGAACCAGCGGATCGCCAGCGCGGTGATCCCCTGCCGGGCGAGCAGGCGTGCCCGCTCCCGCATGACCCGCCCGCTGGACCCGGCCAGCACCAGCGCCCCGGCCGTGCCGCCGCCCACGGGGGAGGCCAGCAGCCCCTCCCAGGGCTCGGTCAGCTCCCGCTCCACGATCTCCACGAGCCCCCCGAGTGTTCCCGCCGCCGTCGGTACTTCCGGCGGCCCGATGTCCTTGTCCGGGACAGCAGTTGCGGTGTTCGCCTCGACCCGAGGAACCGCGCCGGAACGCCGAAGACCCCCAGCCGTTGATGACTGGAGGTCTTCGTGCTGGTGGGGCTAACAGGATTTGAACCTGTGGCCTCATCCTTATCAGGTCGATCACGGGTCACTGACGGCATCTATCAACTCGCTTGCGGCCTCGAATGATCGTCCGCCTGGAGGCGGGACTGACCGTTGCTGTCCGCGCTTGTTGGTGTCAGCCGTTGGTGTCAGGTGTCAGGGCACCTCTTGACAGATCAGCCCATTCAGCGTTCACCGTGGCCGAGTGCCGTGAGATCCACCCATATCCAAGGCTCGCGGTGCCACGTACGCACTTCGCCTACGACGAGGTCAATGGTCGTCCCCACAGGGGGCAGTTCCTGGGCGAGTCGCTTCACTCCAGGCTCGCTCTTGCGGCGAATCAGGTCCAGTGAGGCACCCACGGGTTCGTAGTCGTTGAGTTCCGCCATGAGGCCCCATGGTTCGTGGCTGGTGATCGTTGCCCGGACGATCTCGCCCTGACGAAGCTCGCTGAGGGAACGCCTCGGCTCATCTGACATGACGGCATCATCCCTCCTCAGCCCACCACTCTCCCCAGCTCCCATCCCGTCCGCCGTCGACCCACACACCGTGGAGCAGGCGTGGTTCAGGGCGTCAAGGTGGAGCGCGCCACTGTACGAACGACCTTGACGCCCTGGGCCGCGTCTGCTCGGCTCTGCCTGGGTCGATGGCGGACGGGATGGGAGCTCCCCGCGCACGCCCCAACGTGCCCGCAGTCGGCGACGGCGCCCCCTCCATCCCGGTGCCGGCCGATCCCCCGCCGGAGGCATCGTCTTTGACCGCGCGCCGCTCTATGCGGTGATCGACTCATGGCTACCGGCCCTATCCACATGTGGGCGCGCGTCGGCGCAGCGTGGGCGGAGCGGGCCGGAGGCAGGAGCGGCGCCCGGAGCGGCGCCGGGAAGCGCGCCCGGCGGAGCGGAGCGCAGCCGGGGCTTGATGAGGTAGAGAAACCTGTAACAGCTCATGGCCGATACGGTTCTTGGCGCTGCTCACTCCTCCGTGGTGGTCTGGGATCAGAGGGCACGCGCGAGGGGGCAGGGTGCAGCCGTTACCGGATGACTTGGCACGGAACAGGCCGGGCGACGCGGTGCGCCGCAAGATCCGGGAGTTACAGCCGAACCCGGTGCTGAGGCTGATCGACCGCCGGCGCCCCGGCTCGGACATCCGTAGTTGGGCGGACGGGCTCACCGGGGAACGCCTCACTGGACGCCAGTTGAGCAAGCTTCGCCGCCGTGGCTGGTTCACCCTCCACGCGATCCAATGGCCGAGCGGTGCGGACATCGACCACCTTGCCATCGGTCCCGCCGGCGTCTTCTCCATCAACTCCAAGCGGCACCGCGGGAAGACCGTCTGGTACGGCGATACCGCCGTCACGGTGAACGGCTCCCCGACCCGTCACATCGCGGCCAGCCAATCCGAGGCCCGGCGTGTCTCGCGGGCCTTGTCCGCGCGCTGTGGAGTCGACGTTCCCGTCCGCCCCGTGATCTCCGTGGTGCACGCGGCGAAACTCACGGTCAAGGGTGCTAACCCGCCGGTGCTCGTCCTGGCGGTCGAACACCTCGGTCGGGTCCTATCTGGACTGTCGCCGACGCTCCCGCCTGACCAGGTTGCGCGTATCTACAGCGTGGCGCGAGATGCCCGGACCTGGGCCGGCTAATCAGGCGTCGAAGTCATACTCCAGTACGTAGGCGGCGGAGTCGAGAGTCATTTCGTTCACCTCGACCGGGCGCCCCTCGTCCGCGAACGCCGTGCGGCAAATCATGATCACAGGCGTCCCCATGGAGAGCTGAAGGCGGCTCGCCTCCTCCTGAGACGGCATCCGGGACCGGATCTCCTCGCGGAAGTGCACGGGCTTGTAGCCAAGCTCGGCCAGCCGGGCATACGTCCCGCCGGGTCCGGTGTCCTCCTGGGTGATCGCCGAACCCGCTACAAGATCAGCAGGCAGGTAGGACGTGGACAGCAGGACGGGCTTGTCATCCAGGACGAAGCGGCGGCTACGCACGCACACGGGTGCGTCGGCCTCGACGCCAAGTACCTGACTGATCCGTTCGGGTGATGCCGCCTCGTAGACCTGCACCTGGTCGACCACCAAGGTGCGGTCCTCGATGTCCGCCGACCAAATGGACCGTCCCGAACCCCACTGATCGCGGGACAGCCGCTGAATGCCTCGCCGTCTGAGCGGCTTGAAGGCGCGGACGAACACGCCAGCGCCCTTGCGGGACTCGGCAAGACCCTCGTTCTGGAGCACACCGAGCGCCTGCCGGGCGGTCATGCGGGCCACCTCGTACGTGGCCATGAGGTCGTTCTCTCCTGGTAGCCGATCACCTGGGCCGTACTCGCCGGCCTGGATCGCTTCCCTCAGTTCGTCCGCGATGCGCTGGTACTTCGGCTGGCGTCCGCTGCCCTGGGTGGCCATGTGATCCCTCCTTTCCTCTCTAGACACCTTAGGGGCGATCGCACGTTCGCCCCAACCGGCGGCTCGCCTCTGTAGCCCATCCGAAACCTCTCTAGAGATGTGTTGACATCTCTAGAGAGGTGAAGTTCTATGGAGTCATCTCTAGAGAGGTTGCTTACAAGGGAGCGGCCTCAAGGATGAGGGGGCAGCTATGCCGTCGTTCAAGATCGACCTTTCGACCGCTGTGGTGTTCGTGGCGACCGCGCCGACGCCGAAGCTGGCCAACGCGAAGACGGGTGAGCGGGCGATGGACCGTGAGACTGGGGCGCCGCTGTCGACGGTGGGCCTGCTGGTCTCGGACGAGGGGGAGGGGAACCTCTACCAGGTCACGATCCCGGAGACCGGGTTCTCGGAGGGTCTGGCGCCGGGCATGCCGGTCAAGGTGGTGGGCCTGAAGGCGCGGGACTGGGAGAACGAGTTCAACGGGCAGAAGCGGCACGGCATCTCGTTCCGCGCGGTCGCGATCACTTCGGCGGCCTGACCATGACGGATCTGTCCATGGTGCTGGAGGCCACGGGTGCCCTCGCGGGGGCCGGCGGTCTCGGGGTCGCGAAGGTCCGCGCGCCGCGCGTGTACTGGTCGCTGGTCGGCCTGCCGGTGGCCTGGGGCCGGTTCACGGTCACCTACCGCTCCACGATGGACGTGTGCGGGCTGACGGTCCAGCCCTCCCGTCTGCGGGCGTTCCTCACCCGGAACGTGGCCCGGCGTGAGGTGCTGCCGGTGCCGCCGAAGGTGCGCGGGGTGCGGGGTACGTCGACGGGGATGCGGGTGACGCTGCGGCTTCCTGCCGGCCTGGAACCGGCCGACCTGGTGGCCGCCTCGGAGCGGCTGCGGCACGCCTGGGGTGTCCACTCGGTGACCATCGCCGAGACCAAGCCCGGCTTCGTGCAGCTCCGCATGACCGGCTATGACGTGCTGCGTCGCGTCCGGATGCCCCGCACGGCCCGCCCCGACGGTCTGGCCGTTCCGGTGGCGCTGCGCGAGGACGGCACCGCGTTCGTGCGGGACTTCCGCAAGGTGCCTATGGCCCTGACGCTCGGGGCGAACAACTCGGGCAAGTCCGTCTACCAGCGCAACCTGATCAAGGGCCTGGCCAAGCTGCCGGTGGCCCTGGTCGGGGTCGACTGCAAGCGCGGTGTCGAACAGTCGGCGTACGCGCGTCGCCTGTCGGCCCTGGTCACCACGCCGGATGAGGCGGCCTCGCTGCTGGACGTGCTGGTGTCGGAGATGGAAGCCCGCTTCGACCTGCTGAGCCAGCACGGCGTCTCGGACATGTGGGACCTGGCCGAGGAGTTACGGCCGGTGCCGGTCGTCGTCCTGGTGGACGAGGTGGCGGAACTGTTCCTGATCTCCTCCCGGAAGGACGAGGAGCGGCGGGAGCGGATCGTCACCGCGTTGATCCGGCTCGCGCAGATGGCCCGCGCGGTCGGGATCTACCTGGAGGTGTGCGGGCAGCGATTCGGCTCCGAGCTGGGCAAGGGCGCGACCATGCTCCGCGCGCAGCTCACCGGCCGTGTGGTGCACCGGGTCAACGACAAGCAGACCGCCGAGATGGGTCTTGCCGACGTGGCGCCGGATGCGGTCGTGGCCGCCGGTCTGATCCCGGCGGAGCGTCCCGGTACGGCGGTTGCCGCCGACTCCTCCGGGGGTTGGTCGAAGATCCGCACCCCGCATACCTCCCGCGATGAAGTCGTGGCGGTCTGCCGGCAGTTCGCCCACCTCGTCCCCGACCTGCCCGCCCTCGACCCGTACCGCCCGCACGTGCCCGCCGATGCCCCGGTGTCGGGTCCGTCGCTGGTCAAGCCGCGCCCGGTCACGGACTGAGAAGGGGGAATCCGTCATGGCCACGCGCAAGAACGCCAAGCGCAAGCCGGTGCCCTGCCCGGACTGCGGCGGCAAGGGCGAGACCAGCGAAACCGTCCGCGTCGGCGCTCGCAAGGGCCGCGCCACCGACAACCGGCAGGCCGCCTTGTGCCTGACCTGCCTGGGAACCGGCGAAGCCCTCGCAGGCGGGGAGTGATCACCGTGCCGCGTTCGATCCGCCCTGATGCCGTCCTCGTCCAAGCCGTGATCGCCGGGGCGTTGTCCTTCGCGCACCTGCACGACTTGGCTGCGGCGGCTGGGCAGTCCGGATGGAAGGCGTGGGCGTATCCGGTCTCGGTCGACCTGCTGTTGGTCGCCGCCTGGCGTCGGCTGCGCGCCGGCCGGGACCGCTCGTCCTGGACCTGGTTCGCCATCGCCCTTGCCGCCTCGCTCGGCGCCAACGTCGCCACCGCCGGCCTCCTCGATCTCGGTCATGTGCCCGCCTGGCTGCGCATCCTCGTCGCCGGCTGGCCTGCTCTCGCGTTCCTCGGCGGCACCCTCCTCGTCCACGCCCCCACCCCGGCCACCTCGGAGCAGGAGCCGGGCGAGGAAGACGAGGAGCCGGCGGCGCCGGAAGTCGAGATGCACCGCACCGACATCCCCGACCCGGAACCCGCCTCGGAGACGGTGCCAGAGCTGACCCCGGCACTGCCCAAGCCGCCCGTGGACACCCCGGCCGTGCCCCCGGCGCTGCTCAACCACGCCCGTTCGATCGCTGACGCACACCGCAACTCGACGGGCGAGCAGATCACCGCCGAAACGCTGACCGCCCGGCTCGGCCTGCCCGCCCCGACCTGCCAAGCCATCGCCGCGCAACTCCAACTCACCTGACCTGGAAGGGAGGTGAACCCTGTGCGCCCGAACCGCTTCTACAACGTGATCCGCATCGGCCCGGTCGAGGTCGGCACCTTCAACAACGGCCGTGGCCAGACCCGACACACCGCCGCCTGCACCGCCCCCGGCTGCGGCTTCTCCACCGAACACCGCGACCGCTCCGCCGCCGAACTCTCCGCCCGCACCCACCGCTGCACCGCCTGAGAGAAGGAGAAGACCCCGTGTTCACCCCGAAATACCCGCCCCCGGACACCGCCCCCGTCTCCGTCCCGGCCCCGGCGCCCACGCCCGACCACACCCCGGCCAGCACCACGCCGACGCCGGCCCCGGCTCCGGCCTCGAACCGGCCCACGATCCAGCTCACCCCCGGCACCACGCTCGCCCTCGTCGGCGGCGGCACCGCCGTCGTCCTGGTCGTCGGCACGGTCCTGGTCTCCATGCTCCTCGCGGTCGCCATCACCGGCATGTCCGTCGCGGTAACCGCCGTCGTCCTTCGCTCGCTCGTCAACAACCAGAAGGGCCGCTGACATGGGCATCTTCAGCCGCAAGTCGAACTCCGAGCCCGCCCGCGATGAGGAGATGGTCGAGCTCGGCCGCGAGTACGCCATCGCCCGACGCCACCGCGACACCAGGGCCATGAACCGGATCATGCGGCAGGTCGGCAACGACAAGGACGTCAAGGACCTCAGCGACTTCCGCGCTGGCCAGGAGTCCTACGACTCCATCCCGCCCATCCCGCGCGGTCGCAACCGCCGTCGCTGAACGGCCCCCGGAGCGGCCTCGGTCGCCAAACTTCCGCCGCTCCGGGCGCCTGCACCCCATTCCAGAACCAACGGACCCGAAAGGGAGACCCCATCATGCCCCAGCGCGCCCGGAACACGCCCGTCTGCCGCGACTGCGACGGCTTCGCCACCGCCGCCATCACCACCGGTACCCGCCACACCGACGGCACCCGCGCCACCCTCACCGTCACCTGCCCCACCTGCAAGGGCACCGGCCACACCCTCCCCGCCGCCGGCCTCGCCCGCGCCGGGAGGTGACCGCCATGGCTCTCCTCGACTGGCGCTCTGCCGACCACTTCGACTCCTCCGGTGACAAGCCGTGCGTGCTCTGCACCAAGCCCACCCCGCTGCGCTCCGACAACGGCAAGCCCGTCCACAAGGTGTGCGCCGAGGAGTGGATCGACTGCCACACCCCGAAGGAGGAGAACGCGTGACCACCACGGCCCGGCCCCGCGTGCTCGATCTGTTCTCCTGCTCCGGTGGCGCCGCCATGGGCTACCACTTCGCCGGCTTCCAGGTCGACGGCTGCGACATCGCCGACCGTCCCCGCTACCCCTTCGCCTATCACCAGGGTGACGCCCTCGAATACCTCGCCCACCTGATCACCACGGGCGACATCGAGCGCTACACCCTCGCGCACGCCTCCCCGCCCTGCCAGGCCGGTTGCGCCCTCACCGTGGGCACCAACGCCTCCCAGGGCTGGGGTGGCACCCACACCGATCTCGTCGCCGCCACCCGCGAACTCCTCGACGCGACCGGACTGCCGTACGTGATCGAGCAGCCCAACGGCCGGGCCCGGATCCGCAAGGACCTGGCCTTGTGCGGGGAGATGTTCGGGCTCGGTGTGCTGCGTCATCGCAACTTCGAACTCGGCCGCTGGGCCACCGCACAGCCCGCCCACCCCCGCCACCGCGGCTACGTACGCGGACACCGCCACGGCGTCCGCCGCGACGGACCCTACGTCGCGCCGGAGATGCAGCACGCCATGGGCATCACCTGGACCGATGTCCGCGAAGAACTGACCGAGGCCATCCCGCCCGCCTACACCCGCTTCATCGGCCACGCCTTCCTGACCGCCCGCCAGGAGGTCTTCGCGTGACCGACACCGCCACCATGGCGGGCCTGGACCCGGCCACCCTCAACGACCTGCTGAGGCTGGCCGGGTCCACCGGCTTCGACCGCATCCAGGACCAGATCCGCCGCACCGGCGGCTGCACCGACCCGATCCGCCTCCAGGGCACCACCGTCACCCGCGACTGCGCCACCGGGCACGTCCTGCACTCCTACTCCACCAACACCGAACCCGGCGGCGTCCTCCGCGTCGCCTGCGGCAACCGGCGGGCCTCCCGCTGCCCCTCCTGCGCCTGGACCTACGCCGGGGACACCTACCACCTCATCCGCGCCGGCCTCGTCGGCGACCCCGTCAAAGGCACCCCCGACACGATCCGCGACCACCCGCGCGTGTTCGCCACCCTCACCGCCCCGTCGTTCGGCCCGGTCCACAACCGGCCCGGCAACCGGCCCTGCCGCTGCGGCACCCACCACCCCGAGGACGCCCCCGAGCTGGGCACCCCGCTCGACCCGGACACCTACGACTACGCGGGCGCCGTGCTGTGGAACAACCACGCCTCCGACCTGTGGCGCTACTTCACGATCTACCTGCGCCGTGAGATCGCCAAGCGCGCCGGCCTCACTCAGAAGGCCGCTCGCGAAGCCTCCCGCGTCTCCTTCGGCAAGGTCGCCGAGTACCAAAAGCGCGGGGCCGTGCACTTCCACGCCGTGATCCGCTTTGACGGCCCCGACGGACCCGACACCCCGCCGCCGGCCTGGGCCACCCTCGACCTGCTCACCGACGCCATCCGGGCCGCTGCCACCCGCGTCGCCGTCGACGTGCCCCCGTCCGGTGACGAACCCGCGCGCACGCTGCGCTGGGGTGACCAGCTCGACGTCCGGCCGATCCGCGCCTTCGGCGATGGTCAGGAGATCACCGAACAGGCCGTGGCGTCCTACGTCGCCAAGTACGCGACCAAGGCAGCCGAGACCACCGGCACCGTCGACCGGCGCATCGGCAACAAGGAGGCCCTGGCCCTGCTCGGCGTCCCCGACCACCCGGCCCGGCTCATCTCCGCCTGCCTTGACCTGCACGCGCTCTACCCGGACCGCAAGCTCCGCGACTGGGCCCACATGCTCGGCTTCCGCGGCCACTTCTCCACCAAGTCCCGCCGCTACTCCACCACCCTCGGCGCCCTGCGCCAGACCCGCGCCGACTACCGCGCCGCCCAGCAACGCGAAGCCCTCGGCCTGCCCGACCCCGATGACGAGGAAGCAACCACCCTCACCCTCGCTCACTGGGTCTACGCCGGCCACGGCCACACCCCCGGCGAATCCTGGCTCGCCGCCAACATCCGCCGCGACATCCAGCACAACCGCGAGATCGCCCGCGAGGAACTACCCACCCTGCTCGTCTTGGAAGGAGTCACCGAGTGACCACCGCCACGCCCGAACTGCTGACCGTGCCCGAGGTCATGGAACGGCTCAACGTCGGCCGGACCAAGGTCTATGACCTGATCCGCACGCGCCGGCTGGTATCCATCAAGGTCGACGGCTGCCGCCGCATCCCCGCCGATGCGGTGCGCGCCTTCATCACGGGGCAGATCAGTGAGGCCGCCTGATGGCCAAGCGTCGCCCCAACGGTGGGGGCACCATCGCCAAGCGCAAGGACGCTCGCTATCAGGGCGCCGCGTACGTCACCGACACGGACGGCAACCGCATCCGAAAATACGTCTACGGCTCGACCTGGGACGAAGCCAACGAGAAGCTCGGCAAGCTCCAGGAGCAGGAGCGGAACGGCATCCCGGTGCCCTCGCGGGCCTGGACGCTCGGTGAGTGGCTGGCCTACTGGCTGGAGCACATCGTCAAGCCGGAACGGGAGCACAACACCTACGTCAAGTACGAGTCCAAGATCAGGCTGTACCTGCTGCCGCACCTGGCCAAGAAGCCGTTGACCAAGCTCACGCCGGCGCAGGTCCGTGCGTTCATGGCCACGCTGAAGCGTGAGGAGGTCGGGGCCGCCACCCGATTCGAGGTGCTGCGGGTGCTGCGCAACGCCCTCAACCGGGCCATCCGTGAGGAGATCCTGACGCGGAACGTCGCCCTCCTGGTGGACATGCCCAAGGTGAGCAAGGACAAGGGCAAGGCGTGGAGCGCGCGTGAGGCTGTCGCCTTCCTGCGGGCGTCCCGCGCCCACCGCCTCTACGCGGCCTGTGTCCTGGTCCTCGTGCTGGGGCTCCGCCGCAGTGAGGTGCTGGGCCTGCGCTGGCAGGACATCGACTTCGAGGCTCGCCACTTCACCCCGGTCAAGCAGGTGCAGCGCGTCAAGGGAGTCGGCCTGGTCCTCAAGGACCTCAAGACCGAGTCCTCACAGGCGGTGCTGCCTCTTCCCGAGTTCTGCGCCCGCGCCTTGGAGGAGCGGCGGGAGCTGCAAGAGCTGGAACGGAAGATCGCCGGTGAGCACTGGTCGCAGGAGCCTGACCATGACCTGATCTTCTCCTCGGAGCACGGCGGCATGATCGACCCGGTGGGCTTCTCGCGGACCTTCGACCGCCTCGTGAAGCGCGCCGGCGTCCGCCGCATCACGGTCCGGCTTGCCCGGCACACCTGCGGCACCCTGCTCGCCTTCCTGAAGGTGCACCCCAAGGTCGCCCAAGCCATCCTGCGGCACAGCCAGATCAGCATGACCATGGACGTCTACACCCACGTGGTGGGCGACGACGAGCGGGAAGCGGTCGCGCTCCTCGCGGAACTTCTGGAAGACCCGCTCATCGGCTGATGTCAGCCATGGATGTCAAAGACCCCCAGCCGGTATCGACTGGGGGTCTTTTCGCTGGTGGGGCTAACAGGATTTGAACCTGTGGCCTCATCCTTATCAGGGATGCGCTCTAACCAACTGAGCTATAGCCCCGCCGCGCTCTGCGGTGTGTGTCCCGCGCGCTGACTCCTGAAGATTAGCGCACGACCACGTCAGTCCCAAAATCGGTCGCCGGGGAGGGTCACTCGTCCTCGGCGAGGGTCAGTTCGACACCGCCGACGAAACCCGCGGAGAGGTTGTAGATGAAGGCGGCGAGCGTGGCCAGCGCGGTGGCCAGGACGACGTCGATGGCCGCGATGACCGTCGCGAACATCAGGACGTGCGGGAGCGAGAGGAAGGACTGGAGGTCGAAGCCGTTCGCCTCGTTCGAGCCGGTCGCCTCCGAGATCGTCCCGCCGACCGTGGAGAACACGCCCATCGCGTCCATGACCATCCACAGCACCGCCGAGGCGACGATCGTGCAGATGCCGAGCGCGATGGAGAGCAGGAAGCTGACCTTCATCACCGACCACGGGTCGGCCTTGGCCACCCGCAGCCGCGCCTTACGGGTGCGCGGCGCGGTGCGCACCCCGGTGCGGGGGCGCCGTACCCCGCCGGCCGCCTGCTGCGCAGGGTAGGCCTGCGGCGGGTGGTACGGGCCGCCGGGCTGCTCGGGGCGCCGCTCCCCGGGGAGCGGAGACGACGACTGCGCCTCGTCGGCCGCGGCCGGGTCTCGGGTGTCCGTCACAGTTCCCCCCTGGGGTGCAGACGTGCCGGAGGCGTCCGCCGCGGACGCCCGTACCGGCTTCAGGTCGGTCGTATGCGGGTCGGTGGCCGTCCCCGCACCCGCGGCGGAGCCACGGCCGCCGCCGTCCGTCTCCGTACCCGTGGAGGTACCGGCCGATCCGGCGCCCGTGGCTCCGCTCACGATGACTCACTCCTCGTGCCTACTCGGCCGAGGGCGCCTCACCCTCGTCCGTGCCGGTGGCCTGGGCCTCCTCGGCGGTGATGTCGTCGGCGTCCTCGCCGTCGACCTCCTCCGCCTCGCGCCCCGCCTCGGCGTTACGTGCGATACCCACGACGGCATCGCGCTTGCCCAGGTTGATCAGTTGGACGCCCATGGTGTCACGGCCCGTCTCCCTGACCTCGTTGACTCGCGTGCGAATCACACCACCGGACAAGGTGATCGCGAGGATCTCGTCGGTCTCCTCCACGACCAGCGCTCCGACGAGCGAACCGCGGTCCTCCACGATCTTGGCGGCCTTGATACCGAGGCCGCCGCGGCCCTGGACGCGGTACTCGTCGACGAGGGTCCGCTTCGCGTACCCGCCGTCGGTGGCAGTGAACACGAACGTACCGGGTCGCACCACATTCATCGAGAGCAGCTCGTCGCCCTCGCGGAAACTCATTCCCTTGACGCCGGAGGTGGCGCGGCCCATCGGGCGAAGGGACTCGTCCGTGGCGGTGAACCGGATCGACTGCGCCTTCTTGCTGATCAGCAGCAGGTCGTCGTCGGCCGAGACCAGCTCGGCGCCGATCAGCTCGTCGTCGCCGCCGTCCTCGCGCTCGCGCAGATTGATCGCGATCACACCGCCGGAGCGGGGCGAATCGTAATCCTTCAGAGGCGTCTTCTTGACCAGGCCGGACTTCGTGGCCAGCACCAGGTACGGCGCCGCCTCGTAGTCCCGGATGGCGAGGATCTCCGCGATCGCCTCGTCCGGCTGGAAGGCGAGCAGGTTCGCCACGTGCTGGCCGCGCGCCTCCCGGCCCGCCTCGGGCAGCTCGTACGCCTTGGCCCGGTACACCCGGCCCTTGTTGGTGAAGAACAGCAGCCAGTGGTGCGTGGTGGAGACGAAGAAGTGGTCGACGATGTCGTCTTCCTTCAGCTTCGTGCCCCGCACGCCCTTGCCGCCGCGCTTCTGCGCCCGGTAGTCGTCCGTCTTGGTCCGCTTGACGTAACCGCCGCGCGAGACGGTGACGACGATGTCCTCCTCGGCGATCAGGTCCTCGATGGACATGTCGCCCTCGTACGGGATCAGCTTGGTCTTGCGGTCGTCGCCGTACTTCTCGACGATCGCGGCCAGCTCCTCGCTGACGATGCCGCGCTGGCGCACCGGGGAGGCCAGGATCTGGTTGTACTCGTTGATCTTCGCCTGGAGCTCGTCGTGCTCCTGGACGATCTTCTGGCGCTCCAGGGCCGCCAGACGCCGCAGCTGCATCTCCAGGATCGCGTTGGCCTGGATCTCGTCGATCTCCAGGAGGCCCATCAGGCCGGTGCGCGCGACGTCGACGGTCTCGCTGCGCCGGATCAGCGCGATGACCTCGTCGATGGCGTCCAGCGCCTTCAGCAGACCGCGCAGGATGTGCGCGCGCTCCTCGGCCTTGCGCAGCCGGAAGCGGGTACGCCGGACGATGACCTCGATCTGGTGCGTCACCCAGTGCCGGATGAACGCGTCCAGGGACAGCGTGCGCGGCACGCCGTCGACCAGCGCCAGCATGTTGGCGCCGAAGTTCGTCTGGAGGTCGGTGTGCTTGTACAGGTTGTTCAGCACGACCTTGGCGACCGCGTCCCGCTTCAGGACGATCACCAGACGCTGGCCGGTGCGCGAGGACGTCTCGTCGCGGACGTCCGCGATGCCGCCGATCTTGCCGTCCTTCACCAGGTCGGCGATCTTCTGCGCCAGGTTGTCCGGGTTCACCTGGTACGGCAGCTCGGTCACCACCAGGCACTGCCGGCCCTGGATCTCCTCGACCTCGACCACCGCGCGCATCGTGATCGAGCCGCGCCCGGTGCGGTACGCCTCCTCGATGCCCTTGCGGCCCACCACCAGGGCGCCGGTCGGGAAGTCGGGGCCCTTGATGCGCTCCATGAGCGCGTCGAGCAGCTCCTCGTGCGAGGCCTCGGGGTTCTCCAGGTACCACTGGGCGCCGGCCGCGACCTCGCGCAGGTTGTGCGGCGGGATGTTGGTCGCCATGCCGACCGCGATCCCGGCCGAGCCGTTGATCAGCAGGTTCGGGAAGCGGGACGGCAGGACGGTCGGCTCCTGGGAGCGGCCGTCGTAGTTGTCCGTGAAGTCGACGGTCTCCTCGTCGATGTCGCGGACCATCTCCATCGACAGCTGCGCCAGCTTGCACTCGGTGTAGCGCATCGCCGCGGCCGGGTCGTTGCCCGGGGAGCCGAAGTTGCCGTTGGAGTCCACCAGCGGCATCCGCATCGACCACGGCTGGGCGAGGCGCACCAGGGCGTCGTAGATGGAGGAGTCGCCGTGCGGGTGGTAGTTGCCCATGACGTCACCGACGACACGGGCGCACTTGTAGAAGCCGCGCTCGGGGCGGTAGCCGCCGTCGTACATCGCGTACAGCACGCGCCGGTGGACGGGCTTGAGGCCGTCCCGGACGTCGGGCAGCGCACGGGACACGATGACGGACATCGCGTAGTCCAGGTACGAGCGCTGCATCTCGGTCTCGAGCCCGACGGGCTCGACGCGCATGGCGAGTTCGCCGCCCTCTTCGGGGGTGACTGGAGTGTTCTCGTCGGCCATTGCTGGTGAAGATCCTTCCCTGTGCGGTCAGCTGAGACCGACTCAGATGTCGAGGAAGCGGACGTCCTTGGCGTTGCGCTGGATGAACTGGCGGCGCGCCTCGACGTCCTCGCCCATCAGCACCGAGAACAGGTCGTCGGCCTGGGCGGCGTCGTCCAGGGTGACCTGGCCGAGCACACGGTGCTCCTGGTCCATCGTGGTCACGCGCAGTTCCTCGGCGTTCATCTCGCCGAGACCCTTGAAGCGCTGGATCGAGTCCTCACGGACCCGCTTGCCGCGCTGGCGCCCCATCTCGAGCAGCGCGTCGCGCTCGCGGTCCGAGTAGGCGTACTCGGTGTCGTCCCGGCCCCACTTGATCTTGAAGAGCGGCGGGCGGGAGAGGTACACGTGCCCGGCCTCGACCAGCGGACGCATGAAGCGGAACAGGAAGGTCAGCAGCAGGGTGCTGATGTGCTGGCCGTCGACGTCGGCGTCCGCCATCAGGATGATCTTGTGATAGCGGAGCTTCTCGATGTCGAAGTCCTCGTGCACACCCGTGCCGAAGGCGGAGATGAGCGCCTGGATCTCCTGGTTCTGCAGGATCTTGTCGATCCTGGCCTTCTCCACGTTGAGGATCTTGCCGCGGATCGGGAGGATCGCCTGGTACTGCGGGTTGCGGCCGGACTTGGCCGAGCCGCCGGCGGAGTCACCCTCGACGATGAAGATCTCGCACTTGGTGGGGTCGTTCGACTGGCAGTCGGACAGCTTGCCCGGCAGGGACGCCGACTCCAGCAGGCCCTTGCGGCGGGTGAGGTCTCGGGCCTTGCGGGCCGCGACACGCGCGGTGGCCGCCTGGATGCCCTTGCGGATGATGTCCGCGGCCTCGTTCGGGTTGCGGTCCAGCCAGTCGTTCAGGTGCTCGTAGACCGCCTTCTGCACGAAGGTCTTGGCCTCCGTGTTGCCCAGCTTGGTCTTGGTCTGGCCCTCGAACTGCGGCTCGCTCAGCTTGACCGAGATGATCGCGGTCAGACCCTCGCGGATGTCGTCACCGGTGAGGTTGTCGTCCTTCTCCCGGAGCAGCTTCTTGTCGCGCGCGTACTTGTTGATCAGCGACGTCAGCGCGGCGCGGAAGCCCTCCTCGTGGGTGCCGCCCTCATGCGTGTGGATGATGTTGGCGAACGAGTACACGCCCTCGCTGTAGCCGCTGTTCCACTGCATCGCGACCTCGAGGGACAGGCTCTTGTCCTTGTCCTCCGCCTCCAGGTCGATGATGGTGGGGTGCACCGCCTCCCCCTTGCGGGAGTTGAGGTACTTCACGAAGTCGACGATGCCGCCCTCGTAGTGGTACGTGACCGACTTGACCTCGGCCTTCTCGTCCGCGCCCGCCTCGTCCGCGCCGCTGGTGGCCTTCGCCGACTCGCGCTCGTCGGTGAGCCTGATGTTCAGGCCCTTGTTGAGGAAGGCCATCTCCTGGAAGCGCCGGGACAGCGTCTCGAAGGAGTACTCGGTGGTCTCGAAGATCTCCGGGTCGGCCCAGAAGGTGACCGACGTACCGGTCTCCTCGGTGGCCTCGTGCTGGGCCAGCGGGGCGGTGGGCACGCCCATCTTGTAGTCCTGCGTCCACCGGTACCCGTCGGTCTTGACCTCGACGGAGACCTTGCCGGACAGGGCGTTCACGACGGACACGCCGACACCGTGCAGACCGCCGGAGACGGCGTAGCCGCCGCCGCCGAACTTGCCGCCCGCGTGCAGCACGGTCAGCACGACCTCCAGGGCCGGCTTGCCCTCGGACGGCACGATGCCGACCGGGATGCCGCGGCCGTTGTCGACGACGCGCACGCCGCCGTCGGCGAGGATCGTCACGTCGATGAGGGTCGCGTAACCCGCCAGCGCCTCGTCGACCGAGTTGTCGACGACCTCGTACACCAGGTGGTGCAGTCCGCGCTCGCCCGTGGAGCCGATGTACATGCCGGGCCGCTTGCGGACCGCGTCCAGCCCTTCGAGCACGGTGATGGCGCTGGCGTCGTACGAGGCCGTCGAGGCGCTGGCCTCGGCGTTCACGCCTGCGTCGGTGGACGGGATGTTCTCGTTGGGGTTGCCGGAATCGGCCACGAAGCGCCCTTTCTGGCACTGGCACAGCACGAGCCGGGCTCCTGGGGCATCCCCTCTGGGGGAAGGTCGCCGGAGCGGCTGCGGCATGTTGCGTTGGTAAGCCTTGATCAGCGTTGCTCAGCTTTTCCCGGGCGGTCCCCACGTTGGGGCGGGATTGGCTTCCAGTCTACCGGTAGCGCTGACATCGATGGGGGTTTGCCGGTACCTGAGTCCCCATGTGCCGCCCTGAACCGGTCTCGGCCGGGTACCGATATGCGGAAGGGGGCTCCAAGAGCCTCACAGCGGCACTCAGAGCTTCGAGCCGTCAACCCTTGGCTACTCCGGGGTCAGTGCGCGTCCCGCACCCCCGCGCACCGGGCCGTGCGCAGGGCGAACCCGCAGGCCAGAGGGGTGTGGGGAGACGCCGCGGCGTGAGGTACGTCACCCGTAGGTGTCGCCCGGACCCGTGCTTCCCGGGGCCCGCAGCGGGCCGTAGCGGCGGGCCGGGCCGCCGGGGCCGTGCACCTTGATCAGCCGGACCGTGCCATGGCCGAGATCCTCGTTGAGCCGCCGCACCAGCTCCGGCGCCAGCAGCCGCAGCTGGGTCGCCCAGGCCGTGGAGTCGCAGGCCACCACGAGCACCCGCTCGTCCTCGTCGTAGCGCTGCGGCACGCAGTGCTTGGCCAGGTCCTCGCCGACGATCTGCGGCCAGCGGCCCATCACCCCGCCCACGGCGGCCGGGGTCTCCCAGCCGCGCTCGGTGATCAGCCGGTTGATCGCCGAGCCGAGCGCCATCGGGTCGCGGCCGTCGGCCCGCGCCCCGGACCGCAGGCCGCCGCCCCGCCGGGCCTGCTTCTTCTGCCGGGCCGCGTCGCCGCGCGCGCGGGCCTGCTCCTTCGCCGCGCGCAACGCCACACGCGCGAGGTCCACCCCGGAGGGCTCGGCGCCCTTCTCGGCGCGGCCGTCCCGCTCGCCGCTCATACGCGTTCCACCGTCCCGCCCGAGACGGAGTACCGCGCCCCGGCCAGCACGTGCGGGACGTCGTCGTCCACGGCGGCGGTGACCAGCACCTGCTCGCCGGGCGCCACCAGCTCGGCCAGCCGCTCGCGGCGGCGGGTGTCCAGCTCGGCGAAGACGTCGTCCAGGACGAGGACGGGCTCGTTGCCCTCGGCGCGCAGCAGCTCGTACGAGGCGAGGCGCAGGGCGAGGGCGTACGACCAGGACTCGCCGTGCGAGGCGTAGCCCTTGGCCGGCAACTGGCCGAGTCTCAGGACCAGGTCGTCCCGGTGGGGGCCGACGAGGGTGACGCCCCGCTCGATCTCCTGCTTGCGCGTCTCGGCCAGGGCGGCGAGCAGCTGCGCGTACAGGTCGTCGCGGGTGTGGGCCTCGCCGGGCGCGGACGGCTTGTAGTCCAGCGCGAGCGGGCCGCCGCCGGGAGCCAGCTGCTCGTATGCCTTGTCGGCCAGCGGCCGCAGCGCGGCGATCAGGTCGAGCCGCTGGGCCAGCAGCTCGGCTCCGGCGCGCGCGAGGTGCTGGTCCCACACGTCGAGGGTGGACAGGTCCATGTTCCTGCCGCCGTGCCTGCGTGCGAGCGCCGCGGTCTTCAGGAGCGTGTTGCGCTGCTTGAGCACCCGCTCGTAGTCGGAGCGCACTCCGGCCATCCGCGGGGACCGCGCGGTGATCAGCTCGTCCAGGAACCTGCGCCGCTCCCCCGGGTCCCCCTTCACCAGGGCGAGGTCCTCGGGCGCGAACAGCACGGTCCGTACGATGCCCAGCACGTCGCGGGGCCGGCCCTGCGAGGACCGGTTGACGCGGGCGCGGTTGGCACGGCCGGGGTTCAGCTCCAGCTCGATCAGCTGCTGGCGGTCGCCCTGGCGGACCTGAGCCCTGATGACGGCGCGCTCGGCGCCCATGCGCACCAGCGGCGCGTCGGAGGCTACGCGGTGGCTGCCGAGGGTCGCCAGGTAGCCGACCGCCTCGACCAGGTTGGTCTTGCCCTGGCCGTTGGGCCCGACGAAGGCCGTGACGCCCCGGTCGAGCGGGACCTCGGCCCGCGCGTACGAGCGGAAGTCGGCCAGCGAGAGATGCGTGACGTGCATGGTCTGTGCGCCGACCTCCTTCCGCGCGACGAACGGGCTGTGGATCGCCGGGCGACCCGCTGGGCTACTTCTTCTCCACGGCGTGACCGCCGAACTGGTTGCGCAGCGCGGCGATCATCTTCATCTGCGGCGAGTCCTCCTGGCGGGAGGCGAACCGCGCGAACAGCGACGCGGTGATCGCCGGCAGCGGCACCGCGTTGTCGATCGCGGCCTCCACGGTCCAGCGTCCCTCACCGGAGTCCTGTGCGTAACCGCGCAGGCCGTCCAGGTGCTCGTCCTCGTCCAGGGCGTTCACCGCGAGGTCGAGCAGCCAGGAGCGGATGACGGTGCCCTCCTGCCAGGAGCGGAAGACCTCACGGACGTCCGTGACGGAGTCGGCCTTCTCCAGCAGCTCCCAGCCCTCGGCGTAGGCCTGCATCATGGCGTACTCGATGCCGTTGTGGACCATCTTCGCGAAATGGCCCGCGCCGGCCTTGCCGGCGTGCACCGAGCCGAAGTCGCCCTCCGGCTTGAGCGCGTCGAAGACCGGCTGCACCCGGGCGACGTGCTCGGCGTCGCCGCCGTACATCAGCGCGTACCCGTTCTCCAGGCCCCAGACGCCGCCGGAGACGCCGCAGTCCACGAAGCCTATGCCCTTGGCGGCCAGCTCCCCGGCGTGCTTCTCGTCGTCCGTCCAGCGGGAGTTGCCGCCGTCCACGACCACGTCGCCCGGCTCCAGCAGCTCGGCGAGCTGATCGACGGTCGACTGGGTGGGCTCGCCGGCCGGGACCATCACCCACACCACGCGCGGAGCGCTGAGTTTGCCCACAAGCTCTTCCAGGCTGTGGACATCCGCGACCTCGGGGTTGCGGTCGTATCCGACGACGGTGTGGCCGGCGCGGCGGATCCGCTCGCGCATGTTGCCACCCATTTTGCCGAGGCCGACGAGACCGAGCTCCATCAGTTGTGTTCCTTAGGGTCGCTGCTGGCGTCTGGGGCACGAGAGTGCCGCCCCGAGCCTAGACGGCCCCGCTCACGCACAGTTGTGGGCTTCGGCGCTCATCCGACGCCGTCCGGCGGCGGTGCCGGACGTCCTCGCGGACGCCCGGCACCGTGCACACCTGTGGACGACGGTCGGCCGCGGTCAGCCGCTGAGCCGCACCGGCATGATCAGGTACTTGTAGGCCTCGTCGGCCTCCGCGTCCAGCGCCGGCTTGCCGCTGAGCAGCGCGGGCTTCGTGGACGTCGTGAACGACAGCTGCGCCACCGGCGAGTCGATCGCGCTGAGACCGTCCAGCAGGAACGTGGGGTTGAAGGCGATCGAGATGTCGTCGCCCTCCAGCTGCGCGTCGACGCGCTCCACAGCCTGTGCGTCGTCGCTGGAACCGGCCTCCAGGATCAGCACACCCTGCTCGAAGCTCAGCCGCACCGGGGTGTTCCGCTCGGCCACCAGCGCGACACGCTTGACGGCCTCCACGAACGGCGCCGTCTCGATCACCGCGACCGAGTTGAACTCCGTCGGGAAGAGCGTCCGGTACTTGGGCAGGTCGCCTTCGAGGAGCCGGGTGGTCGTACGCCGGCCCGCGCCCTCGAAACCGATGAGGCCCTCGCCCGCGCCGGAGCCGGACAGGGCCAGCGTCACGCTGTCCCCGGCCCCGAGCGACTTCGCGGTGTCCAGCAGCGTCTTGGCGGGCACCAGGGCGACCGCGGACGCCTCCGGGTTCTCCGGCTTCCACAGGAACTCGCGGACCGCGAACCGGTAGCGGTCGGTGGACGCCAGCGTGACCGTGTCGCCCTCGATCTCGATGCGCACGCCGGTGAGCACGGGCAGCGTGTCGTCGCGGCCCGCGGCGATGGCCACCTGGGACACGGCGGCGGCGAAGACCTCGCCGGGCACGGTGCCGGTCGCGTTCGGCATCTGTGGCAGCGCCGGGTACTCCTCCACGGGGAGGGTGTGCAGCGTGAACCGGGACGATCCACAGACCACGGTCGCCCGTACACCGTCTGTGGAAATCTCCACCGGCCGGTTGGGCAGCGCACGCGAGATGTCGGCGAGCAGCCGGCCGGAGACCAGGACGGTGCCCTCCTCGTCGACCTCGGCGTCGACGCTCACCCGGGCGGACACCTCGTAGTCGAAGCTCGACAGGCTCAGCTGGCCGTCCTCGGCCTTCAGCAGCAGGCCGGCGAGCACAGGCGCCGGCGGACGGGCAGGCAGGCTGCGTGCCGCCCAGGCCACTGCCTCCGCCAGTACGTCGCGTTCCACCCGGATCTTCACCGTAAGCCGCCTCCTGCTGTTGCTTCTGAGTCCTCCGACTCGGTGTCACCGCCCATTGCGAAGGGAAGGACACCGGGGACCAGTCTGACGCACCGCACTGACAGTAGGTGCCCGTCGGGGTCAAGTCGGTCCGAGCGGCAGTCGGGCTCGAGACGGCGAGTTGTGCACAGCCCCCGCTTCAAAGCGATTGCCGAGCTCTCTCTAGTTGGGAGTAGTAGTAGGGCCTGTGGATACCGTGGATAACCACGTTTGCCCAGCTCAGCGCACGTTTTTTGTCCACCGGTCCTGTGGGTGGAGCCGGTGGACAACCCGGGGTGTCTGTGGAGAACAGAAAGTTCTGCACACCTCGCCCACAGGACGAGGGCAGTTCTCCCCAGCTGTGTCCCCAGGATTACCCAGGTTTCCCACACCCCAACCCGGCACCTTTGTGTGACGCCTTTCACTCGACGCGGTGAGAGGGTGCGCCGCGTTGCCGAACAGTGGACAGCCATGTGGAGAAGCCGCGTCACACTGGGGACAACCGCCCTCAGCCTGTGAGTTGTCGGTGGACAACTTCATGCACACCCTGTGGATCCTCTCGTTGTCCACAGCCTGTGGATCACCGTCATCCACGATTCCACAGCCACCTGAGCTGCATCGACGCGATCTCCCGGCGTTCCCTGTGGACACGCCTCGGGACAACTTCACCATCCCCACCATGTGGAAGGAAGAAAGTCCCCAAATCTGTGGAGGGCACCCGTAACCCAGCCGGAAATCGAACAGCCGGGGACGGCCGCGGTGGGAACGGGCCGTCCCCACCGCGGGCGGCCGCGCCATCAGATCGCCCCGGCGGTGGGCGGCGCCGGGCCGTCGAGGCGGCAGGGGTGGGCACGGGGGCACCGGGGCAGGCCTTCCGAGGAGGCTCCGGGTGGCGCCGGGGAGCGTCCCGAGCGGTGCCGGGTACGTCCCGACCGGGGGCAGGGAGCGTCCCGACCGGCCGCCCGCCCCAGGCCACACCCCGCGCCCCTTCGGAAGCCCGCACGTACGGCCCGCACGTACGAAAAAGCCCGCGCACGCGAAAGGGCGCCCCCGGGACCCTAGGTCCCGAAGACGCCCTCAGCGGCCGACATCCGGCCGGCCGGGCCCAGCGGCCGACTACCCGTTCTTGATCCGGTTCGTCAGCTCCGTCACCTGGTTGTAGATCGACCGCCGCTCCGCCATCAACGCCCGGATCTTGCGGTCGGCGTGCATGACCGTCGTGTGGTCCCGCCCGCCGAACTGCGCGCCGATCTTCGGCAGCGACAGATCCGTCAGCTCCCGGCACAGGTACATGGCGATCTGCCGGGCGGTGACCAGCGCCCGCCCCCGGGACGTCCCGCACAGGTCCTCGACGGTCAGCCCGAAGTAGTCCGCGGTCGCCGCCATGATCGCCGTGGCCGTGATCTCCGGCGCGGAGTCCTCGCCGCCCGGGATCAGGTCCTTGAGCACGATCTCGGTGAGCCCCAGGTCCACCGGCTGCCGGTTGAGCGAGGCGAACGCCGTCACCCGGATCAGCGCGCCCTCCAGCTCGCGGATGTTCCGCGAGATCCGCGACGCGATGAACTCCAGGACCTCCGGCGGCGCGTTGAGCTGCTCCTGGACCGCCTTCTTGCGCAGGATCGCGATCCGCGTCTCCAGCTCGGGCGGCTGCACGTCGGTGATCAGGCCCCACTCGAAGCGGTTGCGCAGCCGGTCCTCCAGCGTGACCAGCTGCTTGGGCGGCCGGTCGCTGGAGAGCACGATCTGCTTGTTGGCGTTGTGGAGCGTGTTGAAGGTGTGGAAGAACTCCTCCTGCGTCGACTCCTTGTCCGCGAGGAACTGGATGTCGTCGACGAGCAGGATGTCCATCTCGCGGTACCGCTTGCGGAAGCTGTCGCCCTTGCCGTCGCGGATCGAGTTGATGAACTCGTTGGTGAACTCCTCCGAGCTGACGTACCGCACCCGCGTGCCCGGGTAGAGACTGCGCGCGTAGTGCCCGATGGCATGCAGCAGATGGGTCTTGCCGAGACCCGACTCCCCGTAGATGAACAGGGGGTTGTACGCCTTCGCCGGCGCCTCCGCGACCGCCACCGCGGCCGCGTGCGCGAACCGGTTGGACGCGCCGATGACGAACGTGTCGAAGAGGTACTTCGGGTTCAGCCGCGCCGTCGGTTCACCGGGACCGCTCGGGGGCCCGGGTTTGGCGGCCGACGGCCCGGACGTGCCCGCCGGGGAGCCGTCCGGCCGGCCGGTGCCGCCGCGGTGCGCGGGGCCGCCGCCCATCGGCTGCTCGGGCAGCTCACGGCGGACCGGGTCGCGCTGGTCGTACTCGGTGCGCGAGGTCTCGTAGTCGGAGCGGCCGTAGTCGGGGCGCTCGTACTCGGAGCGCGGCTTGTCGTAGTCAGGGCGCGACGGCTCGTACTCCCCGTGCTCGCCCCGTTCCCCGCGGTCGGCGCGCTCGCGCGGGCCGTCGTACTCACCGCGCTGCTGCTCGTACGACGGCCGGTCCATGCCCTGCTGGCGGTAGTCGTGGACCGGCGGCCCGTAGGGGTCCTGGGGGCGCGGGTGGGAGGACGGCGAGGCGTACGGGTCGCGCTCGGGGAAGCCGAGCCGCTGCTGCTGCCAGCCGTAGTCGTCCTGTCCGCCGCGCGGCCAGGCGCCGGGCTCCGGACGCTGGTACTCGGCGGGGTAGGCCGGGCGCACGGTGGGCAACTGGTCGCCGCGCGAGGCCGGTTCGCCGCCCGGGTGCTGGTCCGCGCGGTGGCGGCCGTAGCCCTCGTACGACGGACCGGAGGGCAGCTCGGGCTCCTCGTAGCGCGAGGGAGCCGGCTGCGGCGCGCTCGAGGCCGGGGGCTCGCCCGCGGAGTCGTCGACGGTGATCGCGATGCGGATGGGGCGGCCGCACTCGCGGCTCAGCGTCTCGCTGACGATCGGTGCGAGACGGCCCTCCAGCACGTTCTTCGCGAATTCGTTCGGCACGGCGAGCAGAGCGGTGTCCGCGACCAGCGCGAGCGGCTGGCAGCGGCGGATCCAGTGTTCGTCCTTGACCTCGACACCCTGACCGCGGCCCTCCCCGAGGAGCTGCTCCAGTACGCGTGGCCACACTGCGGCAAGATCGGCAGGTACGTCAGCCACAGGGCACGCTCTCTCACGGGATGAATTTCGGTTGGTCGGCGGGGCAAACCCGCCGGGGCGGGGGACAAAAGAACGAATCGGAGTCCAGCCACGGTAGTCAGCGCGGCCGGTAGGGTTCAAGTTGTTGTCCCCAGCCTGTGGACAGTGTCTCCCAGCGGCACTCGGTTTGACCGGATGGCGTAGCCCCGCGTACCGTAACCAGGTCGAGTTGTCGATGGCTGCTGCCGCCTGCCTCCGATGGGCACAGATCGCGTCAGGTGATCGGGAAGCGGTGCAATCGGGCGTGACGCGAGCTACTCGTGGGCGCACGGTGACAGCCAGGACGGCACCCCGCCACTACCGATTCTTTCTGGAGCCCCCGAGTGAGCAAGCGCACCTTCCAGCCGAACAACCGTCGTCGCGCGAAGACCCACGGCTTCCGGCTGCGTATGCGTACCCGTGCCGGCCGCGCGATTCTCGCGTCCCGCCGTAGCAAGGGTCGCGCCCGTCTGTCCGCCTGATCCCGGTCAGGTCATGACATCGTGCTGCCCACCGAGAACCGGCTGAGGCGGCGCGAGGACTTCGCGACCGCTGTACGACGAGGTCGCCGGGCTGGTCGCCCGAGCCTCGTCGTCCACCTTCGTAGCGGTGCCACGGACCCGCACGCGCCTGGGGAGAGCGCTCCTCCGACGCGTGCGGGTTTCGTCGTGAGCAAGGCCGTGGGTGGCGCGGTCGTGCGCAACAAAGTGAAGCGCAGACTGCGTCATCTGATGCGTGACCGAGTCGCACTTTTTCCCCCCGGTAGCCTGGTAGTGGTACGAGCGCTGCCCGGGGCGGGCGACGCCGACCATGCACAGCTGGCCCAAGACCTGGATGCCGCCCTACGGCGGCTACTGGGAGGGGGCACGCGATGAAGTACCCGCTACTGGCTCTGATCAAGCTGTACCAGTGGACGATCAGTCCATTGCTCGGGCCGGTGTGCAAGTACTACCCGTCGTGCTCCCATTACGGCTACACGGCCATCGACCGGCATGGTGCGATCAAGGGCACGGCACTCACCGCCTGGCGCATCCTCCGGTGCAATCCGTGGTCGCTGGGCGGTGTGGACCATGTTCCGCCGCGCAAGCGTCCGCGGTGGCACGAAATGCTGCGTGACGCCTGGCGCGCACGCCGGGGCGGGCCCTCCGCCGCCGAACCGGCCACCGAAGCGAAGCCCGGGGACCCAGTCCCCGAACTTCCTCCGGGCCCGGCCGCAGAGACCTCGTCCCATGCCCAAGGAGCATGATTAGTGGACACGATTGCCAGCCTCTTCAGTTTCATCACCTGGCCCGTCTCCTGGGTCATCGTCCAGTTCCATACGGTGTACGGGGCGATCTTCGGACCTGACACCGGGTGGGCCTGGGGCCTGTCCATCGTGTCCCTGGTGATCCTGATCCGTATCTGCCTGATCCCGCTCTTCGTGAAGCAGATCAAGGCGACGCGCGCGATGCAGACGCTCCAGCCTGAGATGAAGAAGATCCAGGAGCGCTACAAGAACGACAAGCAGCGTCAGTCCGAAGAGATGATGAAGCTGTACAAGGACGCGGGTACCAACCCGCTCTCCTCGTGCCTTCCCATCCTGGCGCAGTCGCCCTTCTTCTTCGCCCTGTACCACGTGCTCAACGGCATCGCCTCGGGCACCAAGATCGGCTACATCAACTCCGATCTGCTCGCCAGCGCCCGCCAGGCGCACATCTTCGGGGCCCCGCTGGCCGCGAAGTTCCTGGACGGCGCCGACACGGTGCAGAAGCTCGGGGCCTCGCTGACCGACGTCCGCGTCGTCACCGCGATCATGATCGTCCTGATGTCGGCGTCGCAGTTCTACACGCAGCGCCAGCTGATGACGAAGAACGTCGACACCACCGTGAAGACGCCGTTCATGCAGCAGCAGAAGATGCTGATGTACGTCTTCCCGATCATGTTCGCCTTCTTCGGTATCCGCTTCCCCGTCGGTGTTCTCATCTACTGGCTGACCACCAACGTGTGGACCATGGGCCAGCAGATGTACGTCATCCGGAACAACCCGACCCCGGGCTCCAAGGCCCAGGCCGCGTACCTGGAGCGCCTGACCAAGCACGTCACGCACCACGGCAAGGTCGGCCGCCGCAGCGAGAAGGCGATCATCAAGGCGATCGTCACCAAGGGCCGCGAGCGCAACGAGTTCGAGCGCAAGTTCATCAACTCCCTGAACAAGGCCGGCCTCGCCGCCCAGGCGGACGGCACCGTGGTGAAGAGCGTGGCGACCGAGACCGAGGCGCAGACCGAGGACAGTGCGGCCACCACCGCTGGTACCGCCCCGCGGCGCCAGCAGCCCAAGCGCCAGAGCAAGGCCCAGCGTCAGTCCGGCGGGAGCAAGCAGACGGGCGACTCTCCTTCCCTGGAGAAGTCCGACTCCTCAGAGACGGCCGACTCCTCCGAGCAGTCCGGCTCCTCGGAGAAGACCGACCAGCCGCAGGACAGCAAGCCCACCGCTGCCCAGCAGGGCTCGAAGCCCGGCACGGGCGCCCGCAGCAAGGCCCAGAGCGGCCAGCGCAAGGGCGGTTCGCAGCGGCCCAAGTCCCCGTCCAAGAAGTAAGAAGGAGCCCAGCCCGTGACGGAAGGCACCACCTCCGCCGCTGCCGAGGGTGCAGACACCCTCTCCCGCCTGGAGCAGGAGGGTGAGATCGCGGCGGACTACCTGGAGGGTCTGCTGGACATCGCCGACCTCGACGGCGACATCGACATGGATGTCGAGGCTGATCGGGCCTCCGTGTCGATCATCAGCGACAGCAGCGGCCGGGATCTGCAGAAGCTGGTCGGCCGTGACGGCGAGGTGCTGGAGGCGCTTCAGGAGCTGACGCGTCTGGCCGTGCACCGGGAGACCGGTGACCGCAGCCGGCTGATGCTGGACATCGCCGGGTACCGGGCCAAGAAGCGGGCCGAGCTGTCCGAGCTGGGCGCCCAGGCCGCCGCCGATGTGAAGAGCTCCGGTGAGCCCGTGAAGCTGCGGGCGATGACCCCCTTCGAGCGCAAGGTCGTACACGACGCGGTCAAGGCCGCCGGGCTGCGCAGCGAGTCCGAGGGCGAGGAGCCGCAGCGGTTCGTCGTCGTGCTGCCCGCCTGATCGGCCCCCCTTGTTACACCGGCCCCGTCTGTTGAGCAGGCGGGGCCGAACTTTGTCAGCCTGGTAGTTCTGGTGGCCGGTGCGCGAAGCGCCGGCGCTGTACGGAAGGACGGTCCCCGTGACGGAGGCAGCGGAGCTTCCCCCCGCGCCCGAGCAGGCGCGCGAAGTGTTCGGTGATCGCTTCGCCGATGCGGTGCGCTACGCGGAGCTGCTCGCGGAGGCGGGCGTTCAGCGTGGTCTGATCGGCCCGCGGGAAGTGCCCCGCCTGTGGGAGCGGCACATCCTGAACTGCGCAGTGCTCTCCGAGGCCGTTCCCGAGGGAGTGACGGTCTGCGATGTGGGCTCCGGCGCGGGACTGCCGGGTATCCCGCTGGCCCTGGTCCGCGAGGACCTCAACATCACCCTGCTGGAGCCGCTGCTGCGGCGCACCAACTTCCTCACCGAGGTCGTCGAGCTGCTCGGTCTTGACCATGTCACCGTGGTGCGGGGGCGCGCCGAGGAGGTCCTGGGCAAGCTGGCGCCCGTCCATGTGGTGACCGCCCGTGCCGTGGCCCCGCTGGACCGCCTGGCCACCTGGGGTATCCCGCTGCTGCGCCCGTACGGTGAGATGCTGGCCCTCAAGGGTGACACCGCCGAGGAAGAGCTGAAGGCCTCGGCCACCGCGCTGAGCAAGCTCGGCGCGGTGGAGACCTCGATCCTCCATGTTGGCGAGGGCATCGTGGATCCGCTCTCGACGGTGGTCCGGGTCGAGGTCGGGGAGAGCCCCGGCGGTGTGCGCTTCGCCGCCAAGCGGGCGAAGGCCGCGCGCGCGGGTCGCGTCCGCCGACGCCGCTGAGCCGACTGGCCGTACTCCCACAAGCTGCCCGCCCACGCACGACGGAGTGTCGCGAGGATCCGGTCGCCGGTGCTGTGCATCGTTGTTTCACGTGAAACGTCGCTCACTGTTGCACGGCATCATCAGTCGCGGCCGCGCGGCCGAACCCCGCGACCGGAAGCCCCTCGGTTCTCTCGGAGGAGGCTCGGGCTCTTCTGCCAGGTCGGCTCCGTCCCCCGCAGGGGGCACGGAGTTGTCCACAGAGGTGGATTTCTCCACAGAAGACCCGGCCTCACTGGTTCACGACCCCGAAGGCATGGGAGGCTCTGTTCATTGCGAGCCTGAAGTCGAGGAGAGTGAATCCTTGCGGTCCGACGCCAACATCGCGGGACCGATGACCGATCCGGTCCCCGGTCCCCGAACCGAGTCGATGGGGGCGGATGTTTCACGTGAAACACCGCCCCCGATGGACGACACCCCCATCGGGCGTGCGGCCCAACTGGCCGTGGAGGCTCTCGGCCGTGCCGGCGAAGGTCTGCCGCGACCGGAGCAGACCCGCGTCATGGTGGTCGCCAACCAGAAGGGTGGCGTGGGCAAGACGACGACGACCGTCAACCTTGCCGCCTCGCTGGCTCTGCATGGTGCCCGTGTGCTGGTGATCGACCTGGACCCGCAGGGCAATGCGTCCACGGCCCTGGGGATCGACCATCACGCCGAAGTTCCGTCGATCTATGACGTGTTGGTGGAGAGCAAGCCGCTCGCCGAGGTCGTCCAGCCTGTACCGGACGTCGAAGGACTCTTCTGCGCCCCGGCCACCATCGATCTGGCCGGTGCGGAGATCGAGCTGGTGTCCCTGGTGGCCCGTGAAAGCCGCCTGGACCGCGCGATCCAGGCGTATGAGCAGCCGTTGGACTACATCCTCATCGACTGCCCGCCCTCGCTCGGCCTGTTGACGGTCAATGCGCTGGTCGCGGGCCAAGAGGTCCTCATCCCGATCCAGTGCGAGTACTACGCGCTGGAGGGCCTGGGGCAACTGCTGCGCAATGTCGATCTGGTGCGGGGGCACCTCAACCCCGCCCTGCATGTATCGACCATCCTGCTCACCATGTACGACGGCCGGACGCGTCTCGCCTCCCAGGTCGCGGAAGAGGTGCGCAGCCACTTCGGCGAAGAGGTGCTGCGGACGAGCATTCCCCGCTCGGTCCGTATCTCCGAGGCGCCGAGCTACGGGCAGACGGTGCTGACCTACGATCCTGGATCGAGCGGCGCCCTCTCGTATCTTGAGGCGGCCCGAGAAATCGCGCTGAGGGGCGTTGGCATCAGCTATGACGCGAGCCAGGCTCACCTCGGCGCCCAGAGCGACCCGAGCATGGTGGAGGGGATCCAGTGAGTGAGCGACGGAGGGGGTTGGGCCGAGGACTGGGCGCGTTGATCCCTCCTGCCCCGGTCGAGAAGAACCCGGTGCCGGCCGCGTTGGGTGGCGGTGCGTCCGCCTCTCCCGCGGCAGCTCCGGTCCTGACGGCGGAGCGCGGAGTGGCCGCGGCGAAGGTGGCCACGCTGCCGTCGCCCTCCCCGGAAGCCGAGGAGCGTTCGGCGGCCCCGGTCGCGGAGACGCCGGCCCCTCCGCTGGGTGCCCACTTCGCCGAGATCCCCCTGGACGCGATCACGCCGAACCCGCGCCAGCCGCGCGAGGTCTTCGACGAGGACGCCCTGCACGAGCTGATCACCTCCATCCAGGAGGTCGGTCTGCTTCAGCCGGTCGTCGTACGGCAGCTGGGTCCCGGCCGCTACGAGCTGATCATGGGCGAGCGCCGCTGGCGCGCCTGCCGCGAGGCCGGTCTGGAGGCCATCCCGGCGATCGTCCGGGCAACGGACGACGAGAAGCTCCTCCTGGACGCGCTGCTGGAGAACCTGCACCGCGCGCAGCTGAACCCGCTGGAAGAGGCCGCCGCCTACGACCAGCTGCTGAAGGACTTCAACTGCACGCATGACCAGCTGGCCGACCGGATCGGCCGCTCCCGCCCCCAGGTCTCCAACACCCTGCGGCTGCTGAAGCTCTCGCCGACGGTACAGAAGAGGGTCGCCGCCGGTGTGCTCTCCGCCGGGCATGCACGGGCGCTGCTGTCCGTGGCGGACTCCGAGGAGCAGGACCGGCTGGCCCATCGCATCGTGGCCGAGGGGCTGTCGGTGCGGGCTGTCGAGGAGATCGTGACCCTCATGGGCTCACGGCCGCAGAAGGCGCAGCGACCCAAGGGGCCTCGGGCCGGGTCCCGGCTCTCCCCGGCGCTGAACGAGCTGGCGACCCGGCTGTCGGACCGCTTCGAGACCCGGGTGAAGGTCGACCTCGGGCAGAAGAAGGGCAAGATCACCGTGGAGTTCGCCTCCATGGACGACCTCCAGCGGATCCTGGGCACTCTCGCCCCGGGCGAGGGCCGGGTCCTGCCGAGTGACCTTCAGGAGGGCGCCGAAGAGGACCAGGACGACTGATCTCCGGGCGTCTCGATCCCCTGGGATCATGCGACGAGCGGGCGTGTCCGGTGAGTACCGGAACACAGCCCGCTCTTTGCTTTGCGGCGGTATCGAGCGAATCGCATGGTGGATACGATGCGATTGCTCAGGGAGCGCAGTGCTCGAACGGCCGCTCGCGCCGCGGCGGCCGGTGAGGGAAGCGAGGAAGGGCCTTCATGGGGCGTCGGCTGGTGCCGCTCACGCTGGACAACCTCCAGGACCTTCCCCAGCGCTGTCGCTCATGTGTCTTCTGGGAGCTCGACCCCGTCAGTGGTGAGGCGGCGGTCAAAGGCGGCACGTCCGCCGTGGAGAAGGAGTCCTGGATCTCCGCCGTCCTGCTCGACTGGGGCTCCTGCGGCCGTGTGGTCTACGTCGATGACGCACCAGTGGGCTATGTGCTCTACGCCCCTCCCGCCTATGTCCCGCGCTCGGCGGCCTTCCCCACGAGCCCGGTCTCTCCGGATGCCGTCCAGTTGATCACGGCCTTCATCAAGCCCGGCTACCAGGGACAGGGGCTCGGCCGGGTGCTGGTGCAGACGGTGGCCAAGGATCTGCTGCGGCGGGGCTTCAAGGCCATAGAGGCATTCGGGGACGCCCGCTGGAAGGAGCCCGCCTGTCTGCTGCCGGCGGACCATCTTCTGGCCGTGGGCTTCAAGACGGTACGGCAGCATCCCGTGCATCCCCGGCTGCGACTGGAGTTGCGATCGACGCTCTCCTGGAAGGAAGACGTCGAGATGGCGATCGACCGGCTCCTGGGCGCGGTCCAGAAGGAACCGGCGCTGAGGCCGCTGTAGCAGCAGCCGAAGCGTCCGTGTGGTGGCGCTTCCGCGGACGGATACATCAGCAGACGGATACAGGCGAAGGGGCCGACCCGTGGAGGTCGGCCCCTTCATGTTTCACGTGAAACATCACTCGGCGATGAAGTCCTCGAGGTCGCGCACGATCGCGGCCTTGGGCTTGGCGCCGACGATGGTCTTGGCGACCTCGCCGCCCTGGTAGACGTTCAGGGTCGGGATGGACATGACGCCGTACTTGGCGGCCGTGGCCGGGTTCTCGTCGATGTTGAGCTTGACGATCTCGATCTTGTCGCCGTGCTCGGCCGCGATCGCCTCCAGCGAGGGGGCGATCTGGCGGCACGGACCGCACCAGGCGGCCCAGAAGTCCACCAGTACGGGCTTGTCGTTCTTGAGGACGTCCTCGTCGAAGGAGGCGTCGGTCACGTTCTTCAGGGCGGCCACGCTGGGCTCCTTAACTTGATCGTGGGGTGGGGAGGGGGAGGAAGCTGGGAGGAGCGTCAGACCGTGGCGGTCTTCTCGGGCTCGGCCTGGTCCTCGTCCGAGAGGGAGGCGAGGTAGCGCTCGGCGTCCAGGGCGGCGGAGCAGCCCGTGCCGGCCGCGGTGATCGCCTGACGGTAGGTGTGGTCGACCACGTCACCGGCGGCGAAGACACCGGTCACATTGGTGCGGGTGGAGGGGGAGGCGACCTTCAGGTAGCCCTCCTCGTCGAGGTCCAGCTGGCCCTTGAACAGCTCGGTGCGCGGGTCGTGGCCGATCGCGATGAACAGACCCGTCACGGGCAGGTCGGACAGCTCGCCGGTCTTGAGGTTGCGCAGCTTCAGGCCGGAGAGCTTCTGCTCGCCCTGGATCTCGGCGACCTCGCTGTCCCACACGAACTTGATTTTCGGGTCGCCGAAGGCGCGCTCCTGCATCGCCTTGGAGGCGCGCAGCGTGTCCCGGCGGTGGACGATCGTCACGGACTTGGCGAAGCGCGAGAGGAAGGTGGCCTCCTCCATCGCGGTGTCGCCGCCGCCGATCACGGCGATGTCCTGGTCCTTGAAGAAGAACCCGTCACAGGTGGCGCACCAGGAGACACCGCGGCCGGACAGCGCGTCCTCGTTCGGGAGCCCGAGCTTGCGGTGCTGGGATCCGGTGGTGACGATGACGGCCTTGGCCTTGTGGACCGTGCCCGCGGTGTCGGTGACGGTCTTGATCTCCCCGGTGAGGTCGACCGAGACGATGTCGTCCGGGATCAGCTCGGCACCAAAGCGCTCGGCCTGTGCCCGCATGTTGTCCATGAGGTCGGGGCCCATGATGCCGTCACGGAAGCCCGGGAAGTTCTCCACCTCGGTGGTGTTCATCAGCGCGCCACCGGCGGTGACGGCGCCCTCGAACACCAGGGGCTTCAGCGATGCGCGGGCGGTGTACAGCGCCGACGTATAGCCTGCGGGCCCGGAGCCGATGATGATCACGTTACGGACATCGCTCACGGCTAGATTCCTCGTCTCTGGTCTGCGTCAGTCGACCGGTGGAAGTCCCTCTCGGGGCTCTCACCCCACCCAACGGATCCTACGGGGCGCGCATTCCCGCTGTGTCCGGGCACACGCGTGCGGGGAGGGACTGGCCAGGACTCGGGCTCAGGGACGGGCGACGGGCTGCTTCAGCAGAACCTTGCCGGCGGCGACCGACTGCTGTCCTACACACGCGGCGTCGATCACATAGGCCGTGACGCGCGTGCTGTCCTGGGGGTCGGGGAGGACGACGAGGTAGGCGCTCTTCCCGGCGTAGGTGCCGGTCTTCGCGGCCAGGGCCTGGTCGCCTCGGGGGACCGCCCGCCGGACGCAGTCCGGGACCGCTACCTGGGGCTGGAGGAGTGTGTTCGCGCTCTCGCCCGTCTGCGGGGTGTTCTTCCCGGAACCCTCACCGGATCGCGGACGCTGACCGTTTTCCCGCTGGGGGCTCTTCTTCGTGGCCAGCAGATCCCGCACCTGGTTCTGGACGCTGCCGCCGGAGAACGCGCCGGCGGAGGCGCTCGGCTCGCCCTTGGCCGTCGTGGAGGAGGTGCCGCCGCCGAGCGACTGGAAGATCAGCGCACCGGCGCCCAGAACCGCGGCGGTCAGCACTCCGCTCAGCAGGACGGCCCTGCGGCGGCGGCCGGGTCCGTTCTTCTTCCGGCCCGGCCCGGTCGCGGCCTGCGGATGGCCAGTGGGGCGATCGGCGCGACGGCCGCCCGGAGCGGGCGCCGCGGCATCGCCGATGGGCGATGTTTCACGTGAAACATGAGCAGCGGGGTCCGGAGCGGGAGCGTCGAGCAGCGCCTCGGCGGCCAGGGCGGCATCGATGCGCTGTGCCACGTCGACCGGCATGGGCTCCGGCGCCTGTGCGGATCCCAGCAGGCCCCGGATCTCCTCCAGGGAGGCGTAGACGTCCGCACACGGCTCGCAGGCGCCCAGATGGCGTCGTACGTCGGTGCCGCGCTCGGATGGGAGCAGCCCCTCGGCGAGGTCGGAGATCTCGGTGACGTCCGGGTGCCCGGCCGTGTCCGTCGTCGAGGTCACGCTCGCCCACCTCCGCCCTTCGCTATGGCTGAATCGGTCGGTCCCGTTTCCCGGAGGCTTGTGTCGGGAGCCTCCGTTGCCGATGGGACGGATGTCCCTTCCATCCGGTTCCGGCCAGAGCTGTTTTCCTCCGCCCCATGGCCCTCGTCCGCATCCGGGTCCCCTCTTCCGCCGCGGTCTTCTTCCGTGCCGCGGCCGGGGCGCAGATGGGTGAGCAACGGCAGTAGCCGGGCTCTGCCCCGGGCGCACCGGCTCTTCACCGTGCCCGTCGGCACATCGAGGATCCGGGCCGCCTCGGCGACCGGGTAGCCCTGCATGTCCACGAGGACCAGCGCGGCCCGTTGCTCCGGCGCCAGGGTGCCCATCGCCTCGATGAGCTGGCGGTGCAGATCATTGCGCTCGGCCGGGGCGGACGCGGACTCGTGCGGCTCCAGCAACTGTTCCAGCCGCTCGGCGTCGTCCACCGGGGCGGTCTTGCGTGACGCCGCCTTGCGGGCGCGGTCCAGGCAGGCGTTCACCGTGATCCGGTGCAGCCAGGTCGTCACCGCCGACTGGCCCCGGAAGGTGTGGGCGGCCCGGTAGGCCGACACCAGGGCGTCCTGCACCGCGTCGGCGGCTTCCTCGCGGTCCCCCAGCGTGCGCAGCGCGACCGCCCAGAGCCGGTCCCGGTGCCGCCGCACGATCTCTCCGAAGGCATCCGGGTCGCCCTGCACATGGCGGGCGAGCAGCTCCTGATCGCTGATGGAACCGCATGTCGGCTCGCGCAACGGGTCTCCTCCCTCCCACCTGGCCCCTGAGAGTAATGCCTACCGGGCCGGGCCGTCCGTGCTGTCCGGCCCTTCCGGGCGGAGGCCTCAGCTGGTCACCTTGACGTCCGCGACCCTGCCCCGCCAGTGGCCCCCGCCGTCCGGGGGCAGCTTGGTCAGCCACACCAGGAGGTATCGCGTGCTGAGGGTCTTGCCGGGCTTGAGCACCACGGTCGTGCCCGAGCCGTCGGCCACCTTGCTGTAGGCGTCGAAGGACATCGGTTCCGATCCCGCGTCCGATCCCGCGGAACGGAGCTCGACCGAGGTCTCCCCGAGGAAGGTGACGGTCACCTTTCCGACCTGCTGGACCTTGCCGAGGTCGAGGATGACCCCGACACCGGGCTTCAGATTGCCGAACTCCGGGCTCAGATAGAAGTCCGTCTGCCAGTAGGTGGACGGGTCGTTGTCGAAGACCTTCCCGACGTCAGCGGGCTTCTCGGAGTGGTCCTCGCTGAACGGGTCGAAATCGCGGGCACCCTTGATGGGGACGGGGTGGCCGGCCGTCACCGGGGCGGACTTGTCGCCGTCGTCCGTGGTCTGGCTCTTGTTGGTGTCGTTCGACTTGCCGCCCTGGTCCATCAGGGCATCCGCCAGCTGCCAGCTGCCCAGACCGAGAGCGGCGATGAGAAGGGCGGAGACCGCCCACTTCAGCGCCTTGCCGGTGCGGCTCTGCAACGGGGGAGGCGGAGCCGCGATCGGCTGGGCGGCGCCGGTGTGCGGCGCCGGGCGGCCGTACGTGCCCTGCTGGTAGGTCGTGCGCTGGTACTCCGGTGGCGCGGTGAACGCCGGCTCCGGCGGGCGGATGCGCGGCATCTCGCCGATCGCCTTCACCAGCTCCTCCGGCGTGGTGCACGGCGCCTCGTGCCGGGACGCGGTGGCCCCGTCGTTGGCGAGCGCCCGCATGGCCAGCTCGGACAGGCCGCGGTGGACGCCGGCCCGCACCTGGTCCGGTGCGACGAGGCCGACATCCTTGGGGAGGCCGGACAGACCGTAGGCGTCGTCCTCGTAGGGCCAGCGCTGGGTCAGTGCCGCGTACAGCAGGGCGCCGATCGCCTCGGTGTCGGTGCGCTGCGGGGTGTCGGAACTGATGCCGCGCAGCGCGGCGTTCACCGCGAGGCCGCGGATGCGCCACTGGCCGGTCGAGGCGCGCAGTACGGCGTTGGGGTTCAGCCGCAGATGGGCGAGGCCCTCACGGTGTGCGGCGGCCATGGCGGAGGCCACCTGACTGACCATCTGGTACGCGTCGTGCGGCTCCAGCGGGCCGGCCGTGAGCAGTGTCGTCAGCTCGGTGGCATCGGGCAGCCACTCGTGGACGACGTAGACGAGGTCGTTCTCCTCGACGGCGTCGAGGACCTGGACGAAGCGTGGATCGCCGAGCAGCGCGGAGGACCGGGCCGCGGCGAGCACCGAACGGGCCCGTGCGTGGTCCGCCGGCAGCACATGGACGCCGACCGCGCGGCGCAGTTTCTCGTCGACCGCACGCCAGCTGCTGAATCCGTCCAGTCGGGTGACGCACTCCTCCAGCCGGTAGCGTCTGGCGAGCTTGTGACCGCTGTGCAGTTCGGGCGGCGAGGCCTGCTTGAGAGAACCTTCCGCGTCGTTCCCCTGCCCCTCGCTGCCGTCCGTGTCCCGCTCCGGGTTCTTGGCCACCCCGTCGGCCGTGGACTGGTCCGCCTTCGCGGTCAGCGGCTGCTCGCCGCTGGTGTCTGCCACGTCGACGGCAGCCGTGCTCCGTTCCGCCACCGTCGTCCCTGCCTCCCCATCCGTTGCACGCTGTCCGACGCCGAAACCAATTGTGCCCACAGTCTGCCGCTATGCACGACACACGGCGGCGGACGATGGTTGTGCGCGTACCCCCGCCTCAGCGGCCCAGACGCCCTCGCACCATTCCCACGAGCGAGTTGAGTTCGTCGATCCGCATCCGGCGGGCGGCGACGAAGAAGACACCGAACAGTACGGCCCCGCCGACGACCAGCGCCGCGAAGGAACCGATGACGCCCTGGCCGAGGGTGTGTCCGATGCCGTAGCAGGCCGCGCCGCTGAGCAGGGCCGCCGGTACCGAGGCGATGCACAGCCGGGCGTACGTCCGCAGCACCCGGGCGCCGTCCAGGTCGCCGCCGAGGCGCTTGCGCAGCCGCCGCCAGGCGACGATGACACCGATGGCGTAGGCGAGGCCGTACGCGGCCGCCATGCCGGCGACCGCCCAGCGGGTCGGTAGCAGGAAGAAGCACAGGGCCGAGGCGCCCGCGTTGACCGCGGCGACGATGACCGTGTTGTAGAAGGGGGTCCGGGTGTCTTCGTAGGCGTAGAAGGCGCGCAGGACGACGTACTGCACCGAGAACGGGATCAGGCCGAGGCCGAAGGCCATCAGCATGTAGCCCATGTTGGTGGCCGCGCTGGTGCCCGAGCTGCCGAAGATCAGGGTGCACATCGGGATGCCCAGCGCCACGAAGCCGAAGGCGACCGGCACGATCGCGACCGCGGTGGTCCGCAGGCCCTGCGAGATGTCGTCGCGCACGGCGCCGCTGTCGCCCTCGGAGGCGGAGCGGGAGATGCGCGGCAGCAGGGCGGCCATCAGGGAGACCGTGATGATCGCCTGCGGCAGGCCCCAGATCAGCTGGGCGTTGGCGTAGGCGGCGAAGCCGGTGCCGGAGACGCCGGAGTCCTTGCCGGCCGCGGTGGACAGCTGGGTGACGATCATGGCGCCGGCCTGGTTGGCGAGGACGAACAGGAACGTCCACTTGGCGAGCGCCGCCGCCTTGCCCAGACCGTGGCCGCGCCAGTCGAACCGCGGCCGGATCCGGAACCCGGTCTCACGCAGGTAGGGGATCATCGCCAGGGCCTGTACGGCCAGGCCGAGCAGCACACCGACGCCGAGCAGGCGCTGCCCCTGCGGCGGGATGTTCGTGACCGCCATGTGGGAGTGGGCGGCGGTGCCGTAGACCCAGATGAACATGCCCAGCGTCACGATGATGACGATGTTGTTCAGGACCGGGGTCCACATCATCGCGCCGAACTTGCCGCGCGCGTTGAGGACCTGACCCATCACCACATGGATGCCCATGAAGAAGATCGAGGGCAGGAAGTAGCGGGTGAAGGTGACCGCGACCTCGTTGGCCGCCGGGTTGCTGGCGACCGGGTTGGAGATTACGCGCACAAGCAGCGGCGCCGCGAGCATCGCGAGCGCGGTCAGCGCGGCCAGTGCCACCATCACGAGGGTCAGCAGGCGGTTGGCGAAGGCCTCGCCGCCGTCCTCGTCCTCCTTCATCGAGCGGACCAGCTGCGGCACGAAGACCGAGTTGAGACCGCCGCCGACGGTGAGGATGTAGATCATGGTCGGCAGCTGGTAGGCGACCATGAAGGAGTCGCCGAGGAAGCCGAGGCCGAGCGCGGAGACGATCAGCGCGGAGCGGACGAAGCCGGTGAGCCGGGAGACCAGGGTGCCGGCCGCCATGACGGCGCTGGACTTCATCAGCCCGCCGACCTTGCCGCCCTTCTTGGCGGGCGCGGTGGTCGCCACGGAGGCCATGGGCGCCATGACCGTCTCGGCCGGGCCCGAGCCGCCGCCGGGAACCGGAGCCCCGACCGGTGCGGGCACCGGGGGCTGCATCGGGTTCTGCGCGGAGGCGTAGGGCGTGGTGGGCGCGGCCGGGTATCCCTGCCCGGCGTACGGATTCTGCTGCTGCGGCTGTCGGCCGTAAGCCGGCGGGTACTGGCCGCCGGGCACCGCTCCCATGCCCGGCGCCGCGGCCGGTCCCGGGACGCCCGGGGAGTGCATGGGCGTGTGACCGCCGCCCTGCTGCTGGTCCTTGAAGAGATGCGCGAACGCGTCCGGCTCGTGGTACTCCTCGCCGGAGTTCGAGACCAGGTCGTCCACGCCCACGAACTGGGTGGTGCGCGGGTCGTCACCGTAGGGCATGTAGGGCGCCGTACCATCCGGCTCGGGCGCCGGGGTCTGCGCCCACACTCGTGGGTCGGGCGCGTGCGGCGACTGGGCGGGCTGCGCGTACAGCGGCTGCTCGTAGGTGCCCGGGGGCGGCGGGGGGTGCGCGGCACGGTCGTAGAGCGCCTCGGCGACCGGGTCCTGGGCGGTCAGATCGTGTGCCCGGTAGGGATCCTGGTCGTAGGCGTCCTGGAGGTACATGTCCGCCGCTTGCTGCGGCGGCACCTGGCCGGGCTCGGGCGGCGTCTCGGGGTAGCCCGAGCCGGCCGCGCCCTGGCCGCGGTCACCGTCGTACGGCGCGTTCATGCCTTACCCCACCTCATCGTCCCGGGCCCACCGGCCACGACATCGCTCAACGGTCCACTCTCTCACCCGTCCCGGACGGGTCGGCGCTTTCCGGTGCGGTGTCCGGCGCAGGGTCACTCGGCTGCTCCGGGTCGTCTGCCCCGGCGGCGGAGTCGGACTCTTCCGGGAGACGATCCCCGGGCGCGCCGGGGTTCCCCGGCTCGTCGGAGTGCTCCCCCGCCGCGCCCTCGCCGCCTTCCCCGGCCTGGCGGGCGGCCGCGCGCTTGCGCTGGGTGTACATCCGGAAGCCGGCGAGGACGAGGAGCAGCACACCGCCGCCGATGACCAGCATCACCGTGGGGGTGACCTCGGTGACCTTCACATCGAAGCTGACGGGGGCGCCGTACTCCTGGCCGTCCTCGGTGTACAGCTGGGCGATCACCGTGGCCCGGCCGTTGGCGTTGGCCGAGGTGGTGAACTTCACTGACTGGGCGTGGCCGCCGGCGATGTCGACGGGCTGCTCCGCGTACGCCTTGCCGCCGATCTTGAGCCGGGTCGGCTGGGTCGAGGTGAGGCGCAGCACCAGGTGGCCGACGGGCTGGACGAGGTTGTTCTGGACGGTCACCGGGATGGTGGCACTGCGTCCGGAGAGCTTGGTCTCGGACTTGTCGATCAGCCTGACCTGCCCGGCCAGATCGTCCAGCCACGCCTCGACGCCGCTGCGGAAGGCGTCCCCGTCCTCGCTCTGGCCCCGCCACGACGTGGACATCCCGCGGTTTATGGCCCGCCCGAACGGGGTGACCACACGGGACTGGTCGGAGAGGACCACCTGGAAGTCGTCGAGCTTGTCCTGGGTCCGGGCGATCTGCTGGAAGGCCGAGGCGGGCAGCTCCTGCCGGCGCAGGGACGAGGGATAGGCGGAGGTCGACGGGATGCGCGTGGTGGCGTTCGGGTCGGGCTTGGCCTTGGCCGCCGCCGTCAGGTCCTGCGCCTGGGACCAGGTACCGCTCTGGAGCGCCCGCACGGCCGCGGCCATCGTCTGCGCCTGGGCCGCCGTGGGCATGCGCTGCGGGGCGACGACGATGCTGCGCTGCTGGTCCGTCTGCGCGTCGATCTCAAGACTCTGAGCCAGGAACTCCTGCACGGCGAGCGTGGCGGAGTTCGCCTTCGTCAGGTCGCCCTCGAAGGCCGTGGACAGCTTGGCGTCGGCCACGACCGCCGTGGTGCCGCCGCCGACCGGACGGGCGGCCGAGGGCGTGTACGACAGCCCGGCCGTCTCCCGGAGGCTGTCGCTGCGGGCGATCACCCGGTCCGCGCCGGCGGAGGTCGCGACCCTCATGATCGACGGGTCCACGGCGCCGTCGACCGGCCACGCGTAATCCGTGCTCGGTGTGACGTGGAGCACGGTCTTCACGGTGGTGGCGGCGACGTCGGTGGCGTCCTTGAGGTGGCTGAGGGAGCCGGTGACGCTGGTGCCGCGGTGCGCGAGGGAGGCCAGGTCGGGATCGGCGAAGGGCAGCGCGACGACCTCCTTGCCCACCACCGCCTTCTGCAGGTTCGCCAGCCACTGCTTGGCGAGCGCCTGGTGCTCCTTGGGGCCCGCGACGGTGGTGTCGCCATCCCCCTGGAGCCGGTAGTTGCCCGACGCCATGGCGTCCACGGAGGCCAGCAGGTCCGGGTCGATCACCCAGGTGACGTCCAGGTCCTTGCCGAGGCTGACCATCTGGTCGAGCCGGCCGCCCGGCGCGAGCTCTTTGGCCAGGTCGTCGTTGAGGAACACCGGCGTCTGGAGCTCGCCGGCGCCCGTCTTGGCGGTCATGTGGACGGTGGACAGCAGCGGCCACATGACCGTCGTCCTGGTCTTGGTGTCGGCGTCGGACGGCTGCCACGGCAGGAACGTCCGCTGCACCCCGAGCACCTGCTGCCAGGGCTGTGCGGAGATCTGCCCGGACAGGGCGACCCCGAACTCGTAGACCCCGTTCGCGCCCAGGTCGAGCTTGTCCACCGGCACGGAGATACTGAAGTGCTCGGCGATGCCCGGGGCCAGCTTGGCGAACTTCTGCGCGTACTTGTCACCGACCTCGGAGCCGCCGACGCCCTGGATCTCGTCCGGGTGCCGGGCCACGTCGCTGATCCCGGAGCGGGTGTTCAGCAGTGGGCCGACCCTCAGGCCCACATGGGCGCCGGTGACGGCCTGCTTGCCGTTGTTGGTCACCGTGCCGGAGACCGTGAGGGTGTCGCCGTCCGTGGGGGCGTTGGGGCTCAGCGAGTCCAGGGAGACGGACACCGGGTCCGCGGACGCGGCGGCGGCCGGCGTGGCGACGGGCAGCTGGAGCAGCCCGGCCAGCAGGGGCGCCCCGGCGAGCAGGGCTCCGGCGCGCCGAAGCCATCGGCGCGCGGGTGAGGCACTGGTCCCCTGGAAGTCAGCCGCCTCGGCCACGCGCTCGCCCGTCCCTCGTCGTCTCAGTGGTCGTCGGAATGTGCGTCCCCGCATGGTAACGATGTGCGCCGAGCGGAAGTGCCGCGGTCTAGGTCACAAGATCGCCGGACGGAGACGACCCGTCCTCTATATCCAGTATCGAGGGGAGAGGGGTCGTACGCCGCAAGGGGTGTGCTTGCGCGGGTATGCCGGAAGTCGTCCACGGGCCGCTGCTGCCCGGGTCCCGGGCCGAATGGGGGCGCCCCGGAACGCCTGGGGCACGTACCCTCTTCTGTTGTGCCGAATCCCAACGAAGACACTCCCTCCGCCCTGAGCCAGGCCCAGCAGCGCGCGGTCACCGAGCTGCTGCGGGTGGCGCCGGTCGCCGACGATCTCGCCCGCCGATTCCGGGAGGCGGGGTTCTCCCTCGCCCTGGTCGGTGGGTCGGTGCGCGACGCACTGCTCGGCCGGCTCGGCAATGATCTGGACTTCACCACCGATGCCCGTCCCGAGGACGTGCTGAAGATCGTCCGGCCCTGGGCCGACGCGGTCTGGGAGGTGGGGATCGCCTTCGGTACCGTCGGCGCGCACAAGGGCGCCCGGGTCGGGGACACCGACATGACCTTCCAGATCGAGATCACGACCTACCGGTCGGAGGCGTACGACCGGACCTCGCGCAAGCCCGAGGTCTCCTACGGCGACTCCATCGAGCAGGACCTGGTCCGTCGGGACTTCACCGTCAACGCGATGGCCGTGGCCCTGCCGGAGAAGGAGTTCATCGATCCGTACGGCGGTCTGGTGGACCTCGCGGCCCGCGTGCTGCGGACCCCGGGCACACCGGAGGAGTCCTTCTCCGACGATCCGCTGCGGATGATGCGGGCCGCCCGGTTCGCCGCCCAGCTGGACTTCGAGGTCGCCCCCGAGGTCGTCGCAGCCATGACGGACATGGCCGGGCGTATCGAGATCGTCTCCGCGGAGCGGGTCCGGGACGAGCTGAACAAGCTGGTCCTCTCGGACCATCCGCGCAAGGGACTGACCCTGCTCGTCGACAGCGGGCTCGCCGCCCATGTGCTGCCCGAGCTGCCGGCCCTGCGCCTGGAGAGCGACGAGCACCACCGGCACAAGGACGTCTACGAGCACACACTGATCGTTCTGGAGCAGGCGATCGCGCTGGAGGAGAACGGCCCCGACCTCGTGCTGCGGCTGTCCGCGTTGCTGCACGACATCGGTAAGCCGCGCACGCGCCGCTTCGAGAAGGACGGCCGGGTCTCCTTCCACCACCACGAGGTGGTCGGCGCCAAGATGACCAAGAAGCGCATGACCGCCCTGAAGTACTCCAACGAGCTGGTGAAGGACGTCTCGCGGCTGGTCGAACTTCATCTGCGCTTCCACGGTTACGGCACCGGGGAATGGACGGATTCGGCGGTCCGCCGCTACGTCCGTGATGCGGGCCCGCTGCTGGACCGCCTGCACAAGCTGACCCGCTCCGACTGCACCACCCGCAACAAGCGGAAGGCGGCCATGCTGTCCCGGGCCTACGACGGCCTGGAGGAGCGTATCGCTCAGCTTCAGGAGCAGGAGGAACTGGACTCGATCCGCCCGGACCTCGACGGCAACCAGATCATGGAGATCCTGGGCGTCACTCCCGGCCCGGTGATCGGCAAGGCGTACAAGCACCTGCTGGAGCTGCGACTGGAGAACGGCCCGATGGAGCACGAGGTCGCGGTGGCCGCACTCAAGGAGTGGTGGGCCGGACAGGAGTGAGGGTTCGGTCCGACCGGTGTTTCACGTGAAACATCGA
>NZ_LBDA02000088.1 GCF_000980885.2 Streptomyces malaysiense
ATCGACGCCATCAACCGATTCCGGAACATCTGAGAGCCCTAGATGACAGAGCGTCAGAAGGACCGTCCGTGGCTCATGCGGACGTACGCCGGCCACTCGACGGCCGAGGCGTCCAACGAGCTGTACCGGCGCAACCTCGCCAAGGGCCAGACGGGTCTGTCGGTGGCGTTCGACCTGCCGACGCAGACCGGCTACGACCCCGACCACATCCTCGCCCGCGGCGAGGTCGGCCGGGTGGGCGTGCCCGTCTCGCACGTCGGTGACATGCGCCGGCTGTTCCAGGACATCCCCCTGGAGCAGATGAACACCTCGATGACGATCAACGCCACCGCCATGTGGCTGCTGGCGCTCTACCAGGTCGTCGCCGAGGAGCAGGGCGCGGACGTCACCAAGCTCCAGGGCACGACCCAGAACGACATCGTCAAGGAGTACCTGTCCCGCGGCACGCACGTCTTCCCGCCGGGGCCCTCGCTCCGACTGACGACGGACATGATCGCGTACACGGTCTCCCACATCCCGAAGTGGAACCCGATCAACATCTGCAGCTACCACCTGCAGGAGGCCGGGGCCACGCCGGTGCAGGAGATCGCGTACGCGATGTCCACCGCGATCGCCGTGCTGGACGCCGTGCGCGACAGCGGACAGGTGCCGCGGGAGCGCATGGGCGACGTGGTCGCGCGCATCTCCTTCTTCGTCAACGCGGGCGTCCGCTTCGTCGAGGAGATGTGCAAGATGCGGGCGTTCGGGCGCATCTGGGACCAGGTCACCCGCGAGCGGTACGGCATCGAGAACCCCAAGCAGCGCCGCTTCCGCTACGGCGTCCAGGTCAACTCCCTCGGCCTGACCGAGGCGCAGCCGGAGAACAACGTCCAGCGGATCGTCCTGGAGATGCTGGCCGTGACGCTCTCCAAGGACGCCCGCGCGCGCGCCGTCCAGCTCCCGGCCTGGAACGAGGCCCTCGGTCTGCCCCGCCCCTGGGACCAGCAGTGGAGCCTGCGCATCCAGCAGGTGCTCGCCTACGAGAGCGACCTGCTGGAGTACGAGGACATCTTCGACGGCTCGAAGGTGATCGAGGCCAAGGTGGCGCAGCTGGTCACCGAGTCCCTCGCGGAGATGGAGCGGATCGAGGAGATGGGCGGCGCGATGGCCGCCGTCGAATCCGGCTACCTGAAGTCCCAGCTGGTCTCCTCGCACGCCGAGCGCCGGGCCCGCATCGAGTCCGGCGACGAGAAGATCATCGGTGTCAACGCCTTCGAGGGCACCGAGCCCAACCCGCTCACCGCCGACCTCGACACCGCGATCCAGACGGTGGACCCGGCGGTCGAGGCCCGGGTCATCGCCTCGCTCCGGCAGTGGCGGGACTCCCGCTACCAGCCGCCGTTCAACCACCCGCGCCCCTGCAAGGCGCTGGAGCGGCTGAAGGAGGCCGCACGTGGCACCGACAACCTGATGGAGGCCACCCTGGAGTGCGCCCGCGCCGGCGCCACGACCGGCGAGTGGGCGGGGGCGCTGCGCGAGGTGTTCGGCGAGTACCGGGCGCCCACCGGGGTCTCCTCCGCGCCGGTGGCCGTCCCCGTCGAGGCCGGCTCGGCGCTCGCCGAGGTCCGCGCCAAGGTGGACGCCACGGCCCGCGACCTGGGCGTCGGCAAGCTGCGCTTCCTGGTCGGCAAGCCGGGCCTGGACGGGCACTCCAACGGCGCCGAGCAAATCGCGGTACGCGCCCGCGACGCCGGCTTCGAGGTGGTCTACCAGGGCATCCGGCTCACTCCCGAGCAGATCGTGGACGCGGCCCTCGCCGAGGACGTGCACGCGGTCGGCCTGTCGATCCTCTCCGGCTCGCACGCCCAGCTGGTCCCGGACGTGCTCCAGCGCCTGCGTGTGGCGGGTGCCACAGATATACCGGTGATCGCAGGTGGCATCATCCCGAACGGTGACGCCGAACAGCTCAGGGCCGCCGGAGTGGCCGCCGTCTTCACCCCGAAGGACTTCGACATCACCGGGATCATCGGCCGCATCGTCGACGAGATCCGGACCGCGAACAAGCTCGACCCCCTGGAGGTCCCCGCATGACCGCCCGCCCGTCTCCCGCCACCGCCCCTCCGGCGAGCGGCTCCACCGCATCCCGTTTCGACCGTCTGCGTCCGCGGCGTTCGTGCCTTGCCGTGCCCGGCTCGAACCCGCGGTTCCTGGAGAAGGCCCAGGGCCTGCCGGCGGACCAGGTCTTCCTGGACCTGGAGGACGCGTGCGCCCCGCTCGCCAAGCCCGAGGCACGGCACACCATCGTCAAGTTCCTCAACGAGGGTGACTGGACGGGCAAGACGCGGGTGGTCCGCGTCAACGACTGGACGACCGAGTGGACGTACCGCGACGTCGTGACGGTCGTCGAGGGCGCCGGGCCGAACCTCGACTGCATCATGCTGCCGAAGGTGCAGAACGCCGAGCAGATCGTGGCGCTCGACCTGCTGCTCACCCAGATCGAGAAGACGATGGGCTTCGAGGTCGGCCGGATCGGCATCGAGGCGCAGATCGAGAACGCGCAGGGCCTGAACAACGTCAACGCGATCGCGCAGGCCTCCCCGCGCATCGAGACCATCATCTTCGGCCCGGCCGACTTCATGGCCTCCATCAACATGAAGTCCCTGGTCGTGGGCGAGCAGCCGCCCGGCTACCCGGCGGACGCCTACCACTACATCCTGATGAAGATCCTGATGGCCGCCCGCGCCAACGACCTCCAGGCGATCGACGGTCCCTACCTCCAGATCCGCAACGTCGACGGCTACCGCGAGGTCGCCCAGCGCGCCGCCGCGCTCGGCTTCGACGGCAAGTGGGTGCTGCACCCGGGCCAGGTCGAGGCGTCCAACGAGATCTTCTCGCCCTCCCAGGAGGACTACGACCACGCCGAGCTGATCCTGGACGCGTACGACTACTACACGTCCGAGGCCGGCGGCAAGAAGGGCTCCGCGATGCTCGGCGACGAGATGATCGACGAGGCCAGCCGCAAGATGGCCCTGGTCATCTCCGGCAAGGGGCGCGCGGCCGGCATGCGCCGCACCACCAAGTTCGAGATCCCGGAGGGCTGAGCGCGATGCAGTTCGGACGCACCTACGAGGAGTTCGAGGTCGGGGCGACGTACAAGCACTGGCCGGGCAAGACGGTCACCGAGTACGACGACCACCTGTTCTGCCTCCTCACCATGAACCACCACCCGCTCCACATGGACACCAACTACGCGGAGAAGACGACGGACTTCGGCAAGAACGTCGTCGTCGGGAACTACATCTACTCGCTGCTGCTCGGCATGTCCGTGCCGGACGTCTCCGGCAAGGCGATCGCCAACCTGGAGATCGAGTCGCTCAGGCACGTGGCGCCGACCTTCCACGGCGACACGATCTACGGCCAGACGACCGTGCTGGACAAGTGGCCGTCGAAGTCGAAGAACGACCGCGGCATCGTCTACGTCGAGACCGAGGGCTACAAGCAGGACGGCACCCTGGTGTGCGTCTTCCGCCGCAAGGTGATGGTGCCGACCGAGACGTACACCAAGGAGCGCGGCGGCGAGCAGCCGGGCCGCCCGGAGCTGAAGCAGCAGGAGAAGTGATGGCGCGCCTCGCCCAGACCGCCGGTCTGACCGACGTACAGCAGGAGATCGTCTCCACCGTCCGGGACTTCGTCGACAAGGAGATCATCCCGGTCGCGACCGAGCTGGAGCACCGCGACGAGTACCCGCAGCAGATCGTGGACGGCCTCAAGGAGCTGGGCCTGTTCGGTCTGATGATCCCCGAGGAGTACGGGGGTCTGGGCGAGTCGCTGCTCACCTACGCGCTGTGCGTGGAGGAGATCGCCCGCGGCTGGATGTCGGTGTCCGGCATCATCAACACCCACTTCATCGTCGCGTACATGCTCAAGCAGCACGGCACGCAGGAGCAGAAGGACCACTTCCTGCCGCGGATGGCGGCCGGTGACATCCGGGGCGCCTTCTCGATGTCGGAGCCGGCCCTCGGCTCCGACGTGTCGGCGATCAGCTCCAAGGCGGTCAAGGAAGGCGACGAATACGTCCTGACCGGCCAGAAGATGTGGCTGACCAACGGCGGCACGTCGTCCCTCGTGGCCGTCCTGGTGCGCAGCGACGAGGGCCACCCGGAGGGCACGGCCGCGCACAGGTCCATGACCACCTTCCTGGTCGAGAAGGAGCCGGGCTTCGGCGAGGTCCGGCCGGGCCTCACCATCCCCGGCAAGATCGAGAAGATGGGCTACAAGGGCGTCGACACCACCGAGCTGATCATGGACGGGCTGCGGGTCCCGGCCGATCGGGTGCTCGGCGGCGTCACCGGCCGAGGTTTTTACCAAATGATGGACGGCGTGGAGGTCGGCCGGGTCAATGTCGCGGCCCGCGGCTGCGGCGTCGCCCAGCGCGCCTTCGAGCTGGGCGTGCGCTACGCCCAGCAGCGGCACACCTTCGGCAAGGCGATCGCCCAGCACCAGGCCATCCAGTTCAAGCTGGCCGAGATGGCGACCAAGGTCGAGGCCGCCCACGCGATGATGGTCAACGCGGCCCGCAAAAAGGACTCCGGGCAGCGAAACGACCTGGAGGCGGGCATGGCGAAGTACCTCGCCTCCGAGTACTGCAAGGAGGTCGTGGAGGACGCCTTCCGCATCCACGGCGGGTACGGTTTCTCCAAGGAGTACGAGATCGAGCGCCTGTACCGTGAGGCGCCGATGCTGCTCATCGGTGAAGGTACCGCCGAGATCCAGAAAATGATCATCGGCCGCAGGTTGCTCGAAGAGTATCGATTCCAGGGCTGATTGTCCGCATACGGGGTGTTTTCTTCGAGGGGAAGATCACACCCCGTAGAGGTTGTTCAGCCGGTCTTCGGCCGCCGACTCGGCTGCCTGGCTTGCCCAGTTGCGGCCCGCGACCGGTACGATCCCCGGAAAGCCGCCGTCCCCCGTCTTGCGCGGCATCATCCGCTACGAAGGTCATCCATGCCCCACAGCCAAACCTCTGCACCTCGCGACAGCCGAGCCGGCGTACGCCTCGCGCGCGGAGCATCGCCGTGGCTTCTCCCGACCGTCGCCACCGCAGCCCTCAGCCTGGCCCGCGCCCGCCGCTCGGGTGCCGCCAAGGCGGTAGCCGTGCCCGCCACCGCGCTCGCGGCGGGCATGCTGTGGTTCTTCCGCGACCCGGAGCGAGAGATCACCCGGGGCCGGGTCATCTCCCCGGCCGACGGCGTGGTGCAGAGCATCATGCCCTGGAAGGACGGGCGCACCCGCGTCGCCATCTTCATGAGCCCGCTCAATGTCCATGTCAACCGCGCGCCGCTCGCGGGCACGGTGACGTCGGTCGAGCACATCCCCGGCGGCTTTGTTCCGGCTTTCAACAAGGAGAGCGAGAACAACGAGCGCGTAGTCTGGCATCTCGACACCGAACTCGGCGACATCGAGATGATCCAGATCGCCGGCGCGGTGGCCCGCCGCATCGTGCCCTACATCCCTTCGGGCACGAAGGTCGAGCAGGGCGACCGTATCGGTCTGATCCGTTTCGGCTCGCGTGTCGACCTCTACCTGCCCGAGGGCGTGGAGGTGGCGGTCGAGGTCGGACAGAAGACCGTGGCTGGGGTGACTCGCATTGACCGTGATTGATCCGGAGACCCAGGCGAACTGGGTGCCCGAGGCCGACGAGGCGGACGAAGAGGAGGAGATGCCGCTCTCGCTCCGCCTGTCGATAGCGGACACCCTCACGCTCGGTAACGCCACGTGCGGGTTCATGGCGGTGTACTTCACCACCACCGGCATCCTGATCCCGCACCTCACCGGAAGCCAGGAGTCCGGCATGGCCCGCCACAGCGCGGCCACGGCGGTCATCCTGATGCTCTGCGCGGCGGTGTTCGACCTCTTCGACGGCCTGGTGGCGCGCAAGCTGCGGTCCTCGCCGATGGGCGCGGAGCTGGACAACCTCTCCGACCTGATCAGCTTCGGCCTCGCGCCGGCGTACTTCGTCCTCGTCTACGGCATGGTCGCGGACGACGCGCACCAGAGAGTGGCGGCGCTCGGGGCAATCGTGGTGCTCCTGGCCGTCGTCCTGCGGCTCGCCCGCTTCTCGTGCGTGACGATGAAGGACGGCGTGTTCCAGGGCATGCCCTCGCCGTTCGGTGCGCTCACCGTCGTCTCGATCGTGCTCCTGGAGCTGCCGTTCGTGGCGACGCTGCTGGCGATCGTCGGCACGGCGTGGCTGATGGTGAGCCGGGTCGAGTACCCGAAGCCGCGGGGGCGTCTCGCCGGGGCGATGCTCTCCTGGATCGTCCTGTCCATGGGCCTGCTGGCGGCCTGGGCCTTCGACGCCCCGAGCGGTCAGCTGCTCCTCCAGACGGGTTGCGCGCTCCAACTGGTCATGGGCGCCGTGATCCCGCTGTTCGCCACGGCGCGGCGGGTGAACAACTTCCGTGACAACCGGCGGGAGGCGCGAGCGGCGCAGTTGCCGTGACGGCGTCCTGACCGAGGGCCCCGAATCCAGGGTTGGCTGGATTCGGGGCCCTCGTGCTTCGCGCGGAGCGCCTGGGCGGCCCACCGGCCGGCCGGGGCGGGCTCCCCGGTCCCCCAAAGAGCCCGTCCCGGGGAGGTCACACCAGGAGGTCCTCGGCGATGCGGGAGGCGACGCGTTCCAGGATCGGACCGGCCTCCGCGACACAGCGGGAGACATCGGGCTCCACGGACGTCAGCGGGTAGGCCCGGCCGATCCCGGCCGACCGCAGCGCGGGCTCCGCCAGGGCCAGCCGCCCGCACACCGCCACGACCTCCTTGCCCGCGGCACGCGCCGCCGCCGCCACCCCGGCCGGGGCCTTTCCGTGCAGCGTCTGCTCGTCCAGGGAGCCCTCGCCGGTGATCACCAGGGACGCCCGCGCCAGCGCGGGGGCGAAGCCGAGGACGTCGAGCATGATCTCGATCCCGGGCCGGAACCGCGCGCCGAGCAGCAGCGCGCCGTAGCCGATGCCACCCGCCGCCCCCGCGCCCGGCGCCGCCGCGTACTCCACCGCACGCGCCCCGACCGAGGCCTCCAGCACCGTCACGTAGTGCCCGAGCGCCGTGTCCAGGGCCCGCACGTCGTCCGGCGAGGCCCCCTTCTGCGGGCCGTACACCGCGGGCGCGCCCTTCGGCCCGGTCAACGGGTTGTCGACGTCGCTGGCGAGCACCAGGGAGACCGAGGACAGCCGGGGGTCGAGACCGGAGAGGTCGGCGCGGGCCACGGCGGCCAGACCGCCGCCCCCCGGCGGCACCGGCTCCCCGTCCTGCCCCAGGAACCGCGCCCCGAGCGCCGCCAGCATGCCGGCGCCCCCGTCCGTGGTGGCGCTGCCGCCGACGCCGAACACGATGGTCCGCGCGCCCGCGTCCAGCGCGGCCCGCAGCAGCTCACCGGAGCCGTACGTGGAGGCCGTCAGCGGTGCGAGGACACCGGCCGGCAGCCGGTGCAGCCCGCTCGCCTCGGCCATCTCCACCACCGCGGTGCCGTCGCGCAGCGCGAACGCCGCCGTCACCGGCTCACCCAGCGGCCCGGCCACCCGCACCTCACGGCGCTCGAACCCGGCCGCGACCGCCGCCGCCACCGTGCCGTCACCGCCGTCCGCGACGGGCAGCGCCTCGACGGCCAGATCCGGCACCACCCGGCGCAGCCCGGCCGTCACCCGCTCGGCGACCTGCACGGCCGTCAGCGAGCCCTTGAACTTGTCCGCGGCGATGAGTACCCGACGGCTCTCACCCACAGCTTCCGCCACCTTGCCATCCCCTTGCTCTCCGGGCCCCGCACTCGTCGGGGCCAGTCGCGCCGCTGCGACCCTAACCTCGGCGCCCCCTCGCCGTCATGCCCCGACCACGGGCTGAGCAGGACCGCGGTCAGAAGCGGGCGCGGGTCCGGGGAAAACGGGTAGACCCCTGCCATGAGCAGCGAGCACCCCGCCCCCACCCGTCTCGCCGACCGCATCCACGGCGGCTGGCTCGGCCGGATCGCGGGCAACATGCTCGGCAAGCCGGTCGAGCAGGGCGAGGTGTGGACCCGCGAGCGCATCGACCGGTACCTCGGCGGCTCCGGAGCGCTGCCGCTCACCGGCTACCTGCCCGAGCCCGCCGACCCGGCCGACACCGCCGCCCTGCGCCCCGAGTGGCGCTCCTGCGTCCGGGGCCGGATCCACGGCAGCTGCCGCGACGACGACGTCGACTACACGGTCCTCGGACTGCACCTGCTGGAGAGCCGCGGCTTCGGCTTCAGCACCGAGGACGTCGGCGAGCTGTGGCTGCTGCGGCTGCCGTACCTCCAGACCTTCACGGCGGAGCGGGCGGCGTACCGCAATCTGGCGAACGGGCTGCGGCCACCGCTGACGGCGACGTACGACAACCCTTACCAGGAATGGATCGGCGCCCTCATCCGCGCGGACGTCTTCGGCTGGACCTGCCCCGGCGACCCCGCGCGCGCGGCCGGTCTGGCCCGCCGGGACGCCGTGCTGTCGCACACGGGCAACGGCGTCTACGGTGCCATGTTCGCGGCCGCGCTGATCGCGGCCGCCTTCACCGCGCCGACCGTGCGGACCGCGCTGGAGAGCGCGCTCGGCGTGATCCCGGCGAGCAGCCGCCTCGCCCGTACCGTGCGCCGCGTCATCTCGCTGCACGAGGCCGGCCTGAGCTGGGCGGACACCGTGGACACCGCGACCGGTGAGAGCGCCGGGGGCTGGCTCCACACCGTCCCGAACGCGGCCGTCCTCACCGCGGGGCTGCTGTACGGCGACGACGACTTCACCCGCACCCTGGCGCTGACCGTGCGCGGCGGTCTGGACACCGACTCGAACGGGGCGACGGCGGGCTCGGTGGCCGGGGTCCGCACCGGCGCCGCCGCCCTGCCCGGCCACTGGAAGGACCCCCTCGAAGACACCGTCCGCAGCGCGGTGTTCGGATTCGACGGGGTGCGGATCAGTGCGCTGGCCGAACGCACCGTGCGCCTGGCGCGGGACGGTTCGTAGCCCGGCCGCGGCTGGCTACCCTTCCCCCATGACGTCCACCCCTGACTACGCCGCCTACATCGCCCGACTGCCCCGGGTCCTCGCCGGGGCCGCCGCGCTCTTCCGGGACGGGGCGGGCCGCGTGCTGCTGGTCGAGCCCGGCTACCGCGAGGGATGGGGGCTTCCGGGCGGCACGGTGGAGTCGGACAGCGGGGAGACGCCCCGGCAGGGCGCCCGGCGGGAGACGCTGGAGGAGATCGGGCTCGACCGGGCGCTCGGGCGGCTGCTCGCCGTGGACTGGGTACCGGGGACGGGTCGGCCGCCGCTGGTGGCGTACGTGTACGACGGCGGGGTGCTCGCCGGCGAGGAACTCGCCGCGATCCGGCTCCAGGAGGAGGAGCTGCTGTCCTGGCGGCTGGTCCCGCGCGAGGAACTCGCCGCGCACCTCCCCGGCGCCCTCGGCCGGCGCGTCCTCGCCGCCCTGGACGTCCTCACCGAGGGCTCCGGCCCGGCCGAGCTGGAGAACGGGCACCGGGCCGGCTGACCGCTCGCGTGCGGGCGCACCGCGCCGATATCCGGTCGACCCGCCCGCCCCCGCGGCCTAACCTCGCCCCATGGGCAAGCCTCTCGTGGCCATTCTCAGTGGCGCAGGTATCTCCACCGATTCCGGTATCCCCGACTACCGGGGTCCGGGCGGGCTGTGGCGGCAGGATCCCGAGGCCGAGAAACTCGTGACCTACGAGTACTACATGGGTGACCCGGAGATCCGGCGGCGGTCCTGGCGGATGCGGCGCGACCACCGCGCGCTGGAGGCCGAGCCCAACGCGGCCCACCGGGCCGTCACCGAGCTGGAGCGGTCCGGGGTACCGGTCCGGGTGATCACGCAGAACGTGGACGGGCTGCACCAGCTCGCCGGGACGTCCGCCCGCAAGGTTCTCGAACTGCACGGCACCGCACGGGAGTTCCTCTGCACCCTGTGCCGCACCCGCGGCCCGATGGAGGACGCCCTGCGGCGCCTGGACGCCGGTGAGGACGACCCCCGGTGCCGGGAGTGCGGCGGCGTCCTGAAGGCCGCCACCGTGATGTTCGGCGAACGCCTCGACCCGATGGTCCTCGGCCGGGCCGTGGCCGTCACCAAGGCGTGCCAGGTGTTCATCGCCGTCGGCAGCAGCCTCCAGGTCCAGCCCGCCGCCGGGCTCGCGGGGGTCGCCGCCGACCACGGCGCCCGACTGATCATCGTCAACGCCGAGCCCACGCCGTACGACGACCGGGCGGACGAGGTGATCCGCGAGCCCATCGGGACCGCGCTGCCCCGGCTGCTGGCCGCCCTGGCCGAGGACGCGGCTGCCGAGGACCCGGCGGTCGGCTGACTCAGAACAGGGCCGTGCCGCGTTCGAAGTCCAGCAGGCGGCGCTTGCGGTCGAGGCCGCCGCCGTAGCCGGTGAGGCTGCCGTCACTGCCGACGACGCGGTGGCAGGGCACGATGATGCTGATGGGGTTGCGGCCGTTGGCGAGGCCGACGGCGCGGGAGGCGCCGGGGTTGCCGAGAGCGTCGGCGAGTTGGCCGTAGGTGCGGGTCTCGCCGTAGGGGATGCGGGTGAGCCGGTCCCAGACGCTGCGCTGGAACGGCGTTCCGCGCAGGTCGAGTTCGAGGGTGAACTCGCGCAACTCACCCGCGTAGTAGGCATCCAGCTGCTCCCGCGCCGCGGCGAAGCAGGGCAGGGAGTCGTCGCGGGGGCCGAAGCTCTCCTCGGGCGGCCGGTGCCGCTGGCTGGTCATGTAGAGGCCGCACAGGGCACCGTCGGCGGCGACCATGGTGAGCCGGCCGTACGGGCTGTCGGTCACGGTGTGGCAGATCACGGAAGAACCCTCTTACGCGGGAAGGAAGTTGATCGAGTGGCTGTCGGTCGCCCACAGATACTGCACCGCGTACGCCCGCCACGGGCGCCACGCCTCGGCGCGGGCGGTGAGCGCGGCGGGGGTGGACGGCAGCCCGAGTCCCCCGGCCGCGCGGCGGATACCGAGGTCGGTGGGCAGGAAGGCGTCCGGGTCGCCCAGCGCGCGCATGGCGATGACATCGACCGTCCAGGGGCCGAATCCGGGCAGCGCGAGCAGCCGGGCACGGGCCTCGGCCCAGTCGGATTCCACTCCCAAGTGGAGCGAACCGTCGGCGAGTTGACCCACCAGAGTGGTGAAGGTGGTACGCCGGGTGCGGGGCATCGCGAGGGTCTCGGGGTCGATGCCGGCCAGCGCCTCGGGCGACGGGAAGAGATGGGTGAGGCCGCCCTCGGGGTCGTCCAGGGGCTTGCCGTGGGCGGTGACGAGGCGGGCCGCGTGGGTGCGGGCGGCGGCCGTGGACACCTGCTGTCCGAGTACGGCCCGTACGGCGAACTCGGCCTCGTCCACCGTGCGCGGCACCCGGCGCCCCGGCGCCCTCTCGACCAGCGGGGCGAGCAGCGGGTCGGCGCGCAGCCGGTCGTCGACGGCGACCGGGTCGGCGTCCAGGTCGAGCATCCGCCGGCAGCGGCCGATCGCCACGGCCAGGTCCCGCAGGTCGCTGAGGGTGAGGCGGCAGGCGATGTGGTCGGGGCGGGGGCTGAGGGAGACGATCCCGTGACCGTACGGCAGCCGGAGGGTGCGCCGGTAGGCGCCGCTGGAGGCGCCGCCCCCGCCGTTCGGGCTGTGGGGGAGCCATTCCTCGACGCCGGGTACGGCGGTGGCGGCGAGGTGGCCGAAGAGGTTGCTCGGATTGAGCGGGGCGCGGAACGGCAGCCGCAGAGACAGGGTGCCGGGGGTGCTGTCGCCCACCGCGCGGCCGGCCGGTACGCGCCGGCGCAGCTCGCTCGGGGAGAGGGCGAAGACCTCGCGGACCGTGTCGTTGAAGGCGCGGACGGAGGAGAAACCGGCGGCGAAGGCGATCTCCGTCATGGGCAGCGCGGTGGTCTCGATGAGCAGCCGGGCGGTCTGGGCGCGCTGGGCGCGGGCGAGCGCGAGGGGCCCCGCGCCCAGCTCGGCGAGCAGTTGGCGCTCCACCTGGCGGGTGCTGTAGCCGAGCCGGGCGGCGAGGCCGGACACGCCCTCGCGGTCCACGACGCCGTCGGTGATCAGGCGCATGGCACGGGCCACCAGGTCGGCACGCCGGTTCCACTCCGGGGAGCCGGGGCTGGTGTCCGGGCGGCAGCGCTTGCAGGCACGGAAACCGGCCTGCTGGCAGGCGGCCGCGCTCGGGTAGAACATCATGTTCCGGGGCTTGGGCGGGACGACGGGGCAGCTGGGCCGGCAGTAGATCCGGGTGGTCAGCACGGCCGTGTAGAACCATCCGTCGAACCGCGCGTCCCTGGACTGCACGGCGCGCACGCAATGCTCCCGGTCGAGGTGCGTCGCTGTCTGCATGTCTCCAGGATGACCACCGCGCGGACGGGCCGCTGGCGGAATTCCGACACGTGGGCCGGGCAGCCGCTACCGGGCCCGCTCGCGGAATTGGCCGACCCACTCCGCCGTGGCGCGCAGCCCGCCGAACGTGTAGAAGTGCACCTTGACCACGCCGTGCCGCGCGGGGTCGTACCGTTCGCCCAGCGCGTGCAGGAAACGGTCGGGGCCGGCCGTGCCCAGCAGGTTGGTCAGCGAGAAGCCGTACTTGCGGGCGACGGAGGCACTGGTGGTGACGCCGAAGCGGGTGGCGTAGCCGACGAGGCGGCGGATGCCGGCCGGGCCCGGGACGCCGATACGGACGGGGAGGTCGACGCCCCGGGCGCGGACCGCCGTCAGCCAGTCGAGGACCGGCTCGGCGTCGAAGCCGAACTGGGTGATCACGTCGCCGGCGAAGGGTCCGGCGCCGATGGCCGCCGCCTTGTCGGTGAGTGCCGACCACAGCGCGGAACCGGATATCGCCGGGTGGCCCTCGGGGTAGCCGCTGATGCCGATGTGGCGCACCCCGTAGCGCTCCAGCAGCCCGGTGCGGATCACGGCGAGGGCGTCCTCGTAGGGCCCCTCGGGGCGGGCGGGGTCGCCGCCGACGACGAAGACGTCGTCCGCGGTGCCGTCCTCGGCGAGGCCCGCGAGGAAATCCTCCAGGGCGGCGCGCGAGGGCAGCCGGCGGGCGGATATGTGCGGCACGGGGACGAAGCCGAGCCGGCGGACCGCGCGGGCGGCGGCCAGCCGGGTGGCGTGGTCCTCACCGGCGAGGAAGGTCACGTTGATCCGGGTGCCCCGCGGGATGCTGTCCCGCGCCTCCTCCAGTGCGGGCACGTCCTTGCCGGTCATCTCCAGCGAGAAGTCGTCCAGCAGGGCGGTGCCCACCGCGGCGGGGGCGGTGGCGGCGGGGTTCATCGGACTCCTTGCGGCTCGGGCGCTGCGGTGCTGCCGGCCGGGGGTCCCGGCCCCGGCCGATGATGCCACGCGGCCTCGTCCGTGCCGCTCGCGGGCCCCGGGGCGGGCGGGTCCCGTCGGTCCTGTCCGGCCGCTCGCCACCCGCCGCTCGCCACCCGCCGCCCGGGGACCGGGCCGGTGACGCGGCCGCGCGGCGCGGTTGTGGCCGTGTCCGGGAGCGCCGGCCGAATGACCGGGGGCGTGGTTCCCCGGCGACCGGGCCGTTCGGGCCGGCCTCGCCGTCGTACGGCCGCACGGGAGGCCGTCCGGCGGTTCGGCGGCGGACGGGGTCCGGCGGGGCAGGTGCCCTGCCGTTCCCGCCGGCGGGCGTCCGGCACCGTCGCTCCGCGCCGCGTACGGCCCGGTCGCGGCGGCCGCGTCCGGTCGCCGTACGGGCGCCCCGGAGCGCGGCGCCCACCGCACCCGGGGAGCGTGGTGCCGCGCGGACCGGGAACGGGTCGGCCCGGCCCTCGGGCGCGCGCGGGCGGGAGGTCCAGCGGACGTCAGCCCGCGTGCGCGCCCTCCGCCTGCGACACCTCCACGCGATGACCGTGCGAGGCGCGAGGCGCCCTCGTCACTCCCCCCGCGTCCAGGCGAGGAAGCGGCTGAACAGGCCCGCCTTGGCCTTGGGGGCACCGCTCGTCGCCGGCCGGGGCGTGGCCGCGACATGGGTGGCGGCCGCCGGGGATTCCGCCTGCTGGGTCGCCGTCGGCACCACGATGCGCGGGGTGAAGCGCACCGGCAGCGCCACCAGGGAGCGGCTCCACGGCGCCGGGACCCAGCCGAGGTCCTTGAACGGCATCCGGACCTCGACGTCCGGGAGCCGGTTGAGCAGGGTCTCCACGGCGGTCACCGCGATCACGAAGGCCGGGTCCTTGGCGGGGCAGGCGTGCGGGCCCGCGCCGAAGGCCAAGTGGGCCTTGGCGCTGAGCTGTTCACGGTGCTCGGCCAGCCGGGGGTCGGTGTTGGCCGCCGCGAAGGAGATCATCACCGGGTCGTTCGCCTTGACCACCCGGCCGCCCAGCTCCACGTCGTGCGTGGGGTAGTGGGCCGCGTAGTTGGCGATGGGCGCGTAGTTCCACAGGACCTGGGTGACGGCGTCCTCGACCGGCAGGCCCGACTGCCACTCCTCGCCGAGGATCAGCGCGCTCGCGGTGCCGATCATGGCGGACAGCGGCGTGGTGCCACCGGAGAGCAGGGTGATGAGCTGGTGCAGCATCTCCTCGTCGGTCAGCTGCGCCGAGTGCTGCATCAGACGCGTCGTCAGGTCTTCACCGGGATTGCGGCGCTTGAGGGCGATCAGCTCGTTCAGCGCCTCGGCGACCAGCTGGTCGGCGCCGTTGCTGCCGGAGAAGAGACCGGTGATGCCCGCGATGACGCGGTCGCCGATCTCGGGCGGGCAGCCGAACAGGTCGCTGAAGACGAGCAGCGGCAGCGGCTGGGCGTACTCCGCCATCAGCTCGGCCTGGCCCAGGCGCTCCGAACTGAAGCGGCTGATCAGGTAGTCGGCCGAGGCCTGCGTCTGGCGCACCAGCTGCAGCTCGTTGACGCTGGCCAGGCTGTCGGTGACGGCCTGCCGCAGCCGGGCGTGCGCCGCGCCGTCGCTGAGCAGCGCGTTGGGCCGGTACGCCAGCATCGGCAGCGCGGGGCTGTCCTCGGGCACGCGGCCCTCGTTCAGCGCGTTCCAGCGCCGCGAGTCGCGGACGAAGGAGGCGGGGTTCTGGAGGATGTAGAGCGCGGCGTCGTAGCTGGTGACCAGCTCGACCTCGACGCCCGGCGCGATGTCCACCGGCGCGCTCGGGCCGAGGCCGCGCAGATGGGCGTAGTGGCCGTCCGGGTCGGAGCCGAACCGGGGGCCGTAGAGCGGGATGTTCCCGTGTGCGGGGCAGCCGGGGGGCGGCTCTATGCCGGGTCGCTGCTGCATGAGCGGGGGGCTCCTAGTCGATGAGGGAGAGAAGGTGGTGCACGAGGGTGATCAGCGCGTGCGCCGACGACTGCTCGTTGCGGACGTCGCAGGGGACGACGGGGGTGTCCGCGGACAGGTTGAGGGCCTCGCGCACCTCGGAGAGGGGGTAGGTGGGCGTGCCGTCGAAGTGGTTGACCCCGATGGCGTAGGTCAGCCCGAACCGCTCGACCAGGTCGAGGATGGGGAACGAATCGGACAGCCGCTCGGGGTCGACGAGGACGAGCGCGCCCAGGGCACCCCGGGACAGCTCCTCCCACATCTCCTTGAAGCGTTCCTGACCGGGGGTGCCGAAGAGGTACAGCACCACCTCGTCGTTGATGGTCAGACGGCCGAAGTCCATGGCGACCGTCGTGGTGATCTTGTCGGGGGTGCCCGACAGATCGTCGAAGCCCTCACTGGCCTCGGTGATCTCTTCTTCGGTCCGCAGCGGCTCGATCTCGGAGATGCTGGCGATGCACGTGGTCTTGCCGACCCCGAAGTGCCCCACCACGAGCACCTTCACCGCCGTACGGACACCTGAATCCAGGTACACGAATCACGCTCCGAATCGGGCTCTGAGGCCGTCGAGCACGGCGTTCAGTACTTCTCGGTCGACACGCTCCGCGCGGGGCACGGGCTTCCGCGCGATGATCAGGCCGCCGTCCTCCATCTCGGCCAGCAGGATCCGGACGACCCCCAGCGGGAGACGGGTGTGGGCGGCCACCTCGGCCACGGACAGGAATCCGTCCATGACCAGGTCCAGGACCTGCCGGGCCTCCGGGGTGAGCGTGCGCACCGTGGTGGCGGCGTGCTCGCTCGCGGACACGAGCGTCGTGTGCCCGTAGGCGTGTTCCGGGGGCAGGGACCGCCCGTTCGTGATCACGAAGAACGGGACTAAGGAGGAGGTGAGTTCCAGTTCCTCTTCGGGCTCGTCACTCACGCGCGGCTCGCCTCCCCTTGCGGGGACAGATAGGCGCCGAGTCGCGGTACCACCCGGTGCAGCCGGGTGGTGAAGTCCTCGATGTCGGCGTCGTGCTGGGCCGCTGCGGCCAGGAAGGCGCCCCGTCCGGCCGAGATCAGGAAGATCCAGCCGTGCTGGAACTCGATGACCGTCTGCCGCCAGGACGCGTCCGGCTGGACGCCGGCGAACTGGGCGGTGGCCCGGCTGTAGGCGTGGATGCCGGTCATCGCCGCGGAGATGGTGTCCGCGAGGTCCTGGCTCATGCCCGTGGTGGCGCCGCGGGGCAGGCCGTCGCCGCCCAGCAGTACGGCGTGCTGGGCGCCGCGCACCTCGCTGATCACCTCGTCCAGGTCGGCGATCCGTATGCCGGTGCCGATCTCCTGGCCGGCGCGGGCGCGTTGGGCGCGCGCCCCGGCCTCGTCGGCGTGCACCCGGGGCGGCGAGGTGAGGTTGTTGCCGAGCCGGGCGACGAGCCGGTGCATGCGGAAGGAGATCTGCTGCATGTCGACATCGGGTGCCGCGGCCGCCGCGAGATAGGCGCCCTGCCCGGCCCCGATCAGGAAGATCCAGCCGTGCTGGAACTCGATGATGGTCTGGTTCCACTGCCGGTCCGGGCCGTCCCCGGCGAAGTGGGACGTGGCCCGGCTCAGCGACTGCATGCCCGCCATGGCGGCGGAGATGGTCCGCACGTCCTTCTGGGCCATGCCGTCGGTCGCCCCGCGGGGCAGGCCGTCCGCGGACAGCAGGACGGCGTGGCGCGCCTTGGGCACGTTGGCCACGATGTCCTCGAGCATCCACGACAGGTCTGTGATCATGTGTCATCGGACCCTTCGGACGGTGCCGCGGAGAGGTTGCGGCCGGAGAGCGTGCCACGCTGGAAGGCACCCAGGCTGCGACCCGCCGCGCGGCCGGCGTCCTCCTCCGCCGGGACGTGCGGCAGGCCGACGGTGTCCTGGTCGGGAACGCTGGCTATGGGCACCTGGCGGGCGCCGCGCCGGGGCAGGCCGCCCGCGGTGCGCGCCACCGGCTCGGGCCGGGCGGCGGGGACGCCGGGCTGCTCGACAACGGGCTGGGCCTCATTCACCGGTGCCGTCTCCTCCTCGGTCCACAACTCCTCGGGCAGCAGCACGACCGCGCGCACGCCGCCGTAGCGGGAGACACCGGTCACGTCCACCCGGAACCCGTACTGCTGGGACAGCAGGCCGATCACCGGGAAACCGAACTTCGGCTGGTTACCCAGCTGGGAGAGCCGGGGGCGGTACTGGCCGGAGAGCAGGGCGGTGGCCTTCTGCCGTTCCTCGTCGTTCATGCCGACGCCCGCGTCGTCGATGACGATGCAGAGGTTCTTCTGCACCCGCTGGAACGTCACTTCGATGGGCGAGCCCTGCTGGGAGAAGCTGGCAGCGTTGTCGAGCAGCTCGGCGACGGCGAGGGCGACGGGTGAGACCGCCGACGCCTTCAGCGCGAAGCCGGTCTGCTGCATGATCTCCACGCGCCGGAAGTTGCGGATCTGTCCCTGGGCGCTGCGCACCACGTCGTAGACGCTGGCTGCGCGGCTGCGGCGGCCCAGCGGGGCGCCGCACATCACGGCGATGCCCTGCGCCTTGCGTGCCATCTGCGCGTTGGCGTGGCCGACCTCGAGGAGGTCGCCGAGGACGGAGTGGCCGCCGTACTTGCGCTGGATCTCCTCCAGCAGCGCCAGCTGTTCGGCGGCGAGGCTCTGGAGGAAGCGCGCGGAACCCTTGAGTACGGCCTTGGTGCTGTCCTCGGCCGCCTCCTCGGCTTCCTGGATGGTCTTGGCGTGATCGGTCCGGTGCTGGTGGAGCTCCGCTCGTAAAGTGGCGAGCCGGCCGTCGGCCTCGCTCAGTCGCTGGGTCAGTGCGGCTTCGGACCTGTCCTTGTTCGCCGCGATGGCCTTGGCGCGACGACTGAGGACCACGGTCGCGGCGACGCCGAGCGCCGCCACGACAACCAGGCACCAGACAAGTGCGTCTCGATTCATGGAAACCTTTCCTGGCGGTTAGCCTGCGACCGCTGGCGGAAGGACACCGCACCACCGGTGCGGGACGACCGGTCGCGAACGGGTCGGGAAGGTCACGCGGAGGACCGGACCGAAACCGATTTCTGCGGTGCCTGAGCCGAGGGGACCAAGGTCACAGACGCGGGGATGCTATCACCCGTTTAGGGGAACCTTTGCAACTCCGAGACAGGCCAACAAGCCTGCTCACCGCCCGGGTTGCGGCGAATACCCGCTACTGCTCCGACAATTCCGGATAGCGGCACGCAAGTTGTCCGCGAGCGGTGACGAGAGAACGGCAGGAAAACGGCAGGAGGGCGTGAAAAGGCCGCCGGATCAACCGATCTGACGGGCGAACACCTCGTACGCCGGGGCGTCGAAGAGCACGAAGCGGATCTCCTCGACGGCCGTCTCCACGGAGCGGACGGTCTGAAGGGCGATCCGGGCGGCGTCGGCCATGGGCCAGCGGTAGACGCCGGTGGAGATGGCCGGAAAGGCCACCGTGCGGGCGCCGAGCGCGTCGGCGACGCCCAGGGACTCCCGGTAGCAGGAGGCGAGCAGCGGCGAGCGGTCCTCGCCCTCGCTGAAGACCGGTCCGACGGTATGGATCACCCAGCGGGCGTCGAGCCGTCCGGCGGTCGTCGCGACGGCCTGTCCGGTCGGCAGCCCCCGGCCGTACCGCGCGGCACGCAGGGCGCGGCACTCGGCGAGGATCTCCGGGCCGCCGCGGCGGTGGATGGCGCCGTCGACCCCGCCCCCGCCGAGCAGCGAGGAGTTGGCCGCGTTGACGATCGCGTCGGCGCTCTGGTGGGTGATGTCGCCCTCGACGAGCAGGATGCCGGTCATGTCTGCCTCAGCCTCCGCCACACGGCCTTCGCCGCGTTGTGTCCCGACATGCCGTGGACGCCCGGTCCCGGCGGGGTGGCCGAGGAGCAGATGAAGACGGCCGGGTGGGGGGTGTGGTAGGGGAACAGGGTCGGCCGGGGCCGCAGCAGCAGCTGGAGCCCGGAGGCGGCGCCGCAGGCGATGTCACCGCCCACGTAGTTGGCGTTGCGGGCGGCCATCTCGGCGGGGCCGGCGACGGCGCGGGCGAGGACACGGTCGCGGAAGCCGGGGGCGAAGCGCTCCAGCTGCCGTTCTATGGCGTCGGTGAGGTCCCCCGACCAGCCGTTGGGCACATGGCCGTACGCCCAGAAGACGTGCTTGCCCGCGGGGGCGCGGCCGGGGTCGGCCACGCCGGGCTGCACGGTGATCATGAACGGCTTCTCGGGGGCGCGGCCGTCCCGGGAGGCGGCCCGCAGGGCGGTGCCGATCTCGGCCCGGCTCGCGCCGATCTGGACGGTGCCGGCGACGCGGGCCTCGGGGGCGGTCCAGGGCACCGGGCCGTCCAGCGCGTAGTCGATCTTGAAGACGCCGGGGCCGTAGCGGTAGCGGTCGTAGTGGGCGCCGAAGCCGGCGATGCGGGCGAGGGCGGCGGGCGAGGTGTCGAAGACGTAGGCGCGCGCGGGCGGCAGGTCGTCCAGGCGTCTGACCGGGTAGTCGGTGTGCACCGCGCCGCCGAGGTCCAGGAGGTAGGCGGCCAGCGCGTCCGAGATGGCCTGGGAGCCGCCGCGGGCCACCGGCCAGCCGCGGGCGTGCGCGGCGAGCGCGAAGACCAGGCCGACGGCGCCGGTGGCGAGCCCGTCCAGCGGGGCCATCACATGGGCGACGAGCCCGGCGAACAGGGTCTTGATCCGCTCGTCCTTGAACCGGCGCATCAGCCAGGTGGACGGCGGCAGCCCGGCCAGGCCGAACCGGGCGAGGGTGACGGGGTCGCGGGGCAGCGCGGTCAGCGGCAGGGACATGAAGTCCCGCACGAGCGTGTCCCAGTGGGCGAGCAGCGGCTCGACCAGTCTTCGGTACGCCCCCGCGTCGCGCGGTCCGAAGGAGGCGGCGGTCTCGGCGACCGAGCGGGAGAGCACGGCCGCCGTGCCGTCCGGGAAGGGGTGCGCCATGGGCAGCTCGGCGTGCAGCCATTCGAGGCCGTAGCGCTCCAGGGGCAGGGCGCGGAAGGCGGGCGAGTTGATGCCCAGGGGGTGGGCGGCCGAGCAGGGGTCGTGCCGGAAGCCGGGCAGCGTCAGCTCCTCGGTGCGGGCGCCGCCGCCCACGGTGGAGCACGCCTCGAACAGGGCCACGGAGAACCCCCGCCGGGCCAGTTCCACGGCGGCGGTCAGTCCGTTCGGACCCGCACCCACCACGACCGCATCGAGCATCGACGGCACCTTCGGACCCCTTCGTCAGCCGATGGCCACTCGGGGCCAGGATATGCCGGGCCACCGACAGCGCGGGGCCGGGCGGCCCGGGTGGGGGCGGCGGGCGGCCGCGCCGGCGCCGAAAGGGGCCCGGGGGGCCAGGGCGGTCAGCGCCCCACCGCGTACCCCTGCATCCCGCGCGGGTTCGCCGCAGCCGACAGGATGCCGGTCTCCGGGTCGCGGGCGACCGCGCACAGGCGGCCCTCGGACCAGGCGGGGCCGAGGGTGAGGTCGTGGCCGCGGCGGCGCAGACCGGCCACCACCGCGTCCGGCATCCGGGACTCCACGGTCAGGCCGCCGGGGTGGTGGCCGCGGGGGTAGAAGGAGCTGGGGAAGGCGTCGTTGTGCCAGTTGGGGGCGTCGACGGCGCCCTGGAGGTCGAGACCGCCGCGGACCGGGGCGCGCAGGGCGACGGCCAGGAAGAAGTGCGGCTGCCACTGGTCCTGCTGGTCGCCGCCGGGCGTGCCGAACGCCATGACCGGGACGCCGTCGCGCAGCGCGAGGGAGGGAGTGAGAGTGGTGCGGGGGCGGCGGCCGGGGGTGAGGGTGTTCGGCAGGCCCTCCTCCAGCCAGGCCATCTGGAGCCGGGTGCCGAGCGGGAAGCCCAGTTCGGGCACGACGGGGTTGGACTGGAGCCAGCCGCCGCTGGGCGTGGCCGCGATCATGTTGCCCCAGCGGTCGACCACGTCGAGGTGACAGGTGTCGCCCCGGGTACCCCCGTCGGCGGCCACCCGGGGGTCGCCGGGCGGCCGCGCGACCGTCGGCTCCCCCACGCCCATCGGGTCGAACCCCTCGGCCGCGCGCGGCACGGACTCGCGGGCCGGGGCGGGCAGCCGCGGGGTGCGGCCGCCGGGGGCGCCGGGACGCAGTTCGTACGACGCCTCGCGCCCGACCAGCGCGCGCCGCCCGGCGTTGTACTCGTCCGACAGCAGCTCCGCGAGCGGCACCTCGGCGGCGTCGCCGTACCAGGCCTCCCGGTCGGCCATGGCCAGTTTGCAGCCCTCGACGAGGAGATGGACGTAGTCGGCGCTGCCGTACCCGGGCAGTTCCGACGGCAGCAGGGCGAGTTGCTGGAGGAAGGCGGGGCCCTGGCTCCAGGGGCCCGCCTTGCACACGGTCCAGCCGTTCCAGTCGTACGACACCGGATCCTCGTACGTCGCGGACCAGTTGGCGAGGTCGTCCGCGTCGAGCGTCCCGGTGTGCCGTTCGCCGCTGGTGTCCAGGGTGGGGCGGCGGGCCTGCCGTACCAGGGCCTCGGCTATGAAGCCGCCGCGCCACACCTCGCGGGCCGCGTCGACGCGGGCCTCCCGGTCCCCGGCCCGCGCGGTCTCGGCGAGCAGCCGGCGCCAGGTGGCGGCGAGGGCCGGGTTGCGCAGCGGCACACCGGGGCGGGGCGCGCGGCCGCCTGGCAGGTACAGCTCCGCCGAGGACGTCCACTCGGTCTCGAACAGGGCCCGTACCCCGGCGACGGTCGCGCCGATGTTCTCCACCGGCGGGTGACCGTGTTCCGCGTAGCCGATGGCGTATTTCAGCACGTCGTCCAGGGACTTGGTGCCGTGGTCGCGCAGCAGCAGCAGCCAGGCGTCGAAGGCGCCGGGCACGGCGGCGGCGAGGGGGCCGGTGCCGGGGACGAGGTCCAGGCCGAGGTCCCGGTAGTGGGCGGCGGTGGCGCCCACGGGTGCCACGCCCTGCCCGCACAGCACCCGTACCGCGCCGCCTGCCGGGGCCAGCAGGATCGGCACCTCGCCGGCCGGGCCGTTCAGGTGCGGCTCCACGACGTGCAGCACGAAGGCGCCCGCCACGGCCGCGTCGAAGGCGTTGCCGCCGTCCTCCAGCACCGCCATCGCGGACTGCGCGGCCAGCCAGTGGGTGGCGGAGGCCATGCCGAAGGTGCCTTGCAGGGTGGGCCGGGTGGTGAACTGCACGTCTCACCTCGCGGGAGTGTGGGCTGATTCCGGTCGGCCGGTCGTTCGATCGGCGCCAGGCTACCGAGGGTCCCGCCCACGATGTGACCCGCGCGCCGGGCCTGAGCGGTCAGGAGCGTGAACCGGCCGGCCGGGCCGGACCGCGTCGCGGAGCGTGCCGTAAACCATTGGTCGATCACGTCGTCCCGGAGGGAAGCTGTGCCCCATGACCACAGCCTTGGTAACCGGAGTCAACAGGGGCCTCGGCCACGAGACCGCCCGCCGTCTGATCGCCGCGGGCCACACCGTCTACCTGGGAGCGCGCGACATCGAGCGGGGCACGGCGGCCGCGGCCGGGCTCGGCGCCCGGTTCGTACGGCTGGACGTCACCGACGACGCCTCGGTCGCCGCCGCCGCGGCCGCCGTCGAGGCCGACGGCGGCCTGGACGTCCTGGTCAACAACGCCGGGATCGAGGTGCGGTCGCCGGGAGGCGACATCATCGGCGCCGCGGAGCTGACCGCCGACGTGATGCGGGAGGTGTTCGAGACCAACGTCTTCGGCCTGGTCCGGGTGACCCACGCCTTCCTGCCGCTGCTGGAGCGTTCCGCCGCCCCGGTCGTGGTGAACGTCAGCAGCAGCCTCGCCTCGCTGGCCCTGGCCGGCAAGGGGTACCCGGGGGTCGCCTACCCGGCGTCCAAGTCCGCGGTCAACATGCTCACCGTGCAGTTCGCCAAGGCGTTCCCCCGGATGCGGGTCAACGCCGTGGAGCCCGGCTACACCGCGACGGACCCGAACCGGGACGAGGTCACGGGGACCGTCGAGCAGGGCGCCGAGATCATCGTCCGGATGGCCCAGCTGGGCCCGGACGGCCCGACCGGCGGCTACTTCGACGCGACGGGCCCGCTGCCCTGGTAGCAGCGCACCGGACCCGGCTCACGCCTCGACGCGGTACCCCATCCCCGGCTCGGTGATCAGATAGCGGGGGTGAGCGGGGTCGTCCTCCAGTTTGCGGCGGAGCTGGGCCATGTGGACCCGCAGGTAGTTGGTCTTGCCGGCCCGCATGCCCCCCCACCTCCCGCAGCAGTTGCCGCTGGGTGATCAGCCGGCCGGGGTTGGTCACGAGGATGTAGGACTGCCAGTTGGTGTTGGTCACGAACGACACGGCGGTGTTGAACGACCGCGCCGGGTCGACCGAGGAGAAGGCCGGCGAGCCGGGCAGCATCCCCTGGCACGAGTGCCAGCACGCCGATCAGGGCGAGCAGTTGCAGGAATCCTGCGAGTGCGGGGCGCACCGTCAGAACCTCTCCGGGAAGATCAGGGCGAGGACGAGATAGCCCAGCAGGGCGACGGCCACGATCAGGCCGACGATGTTCTCGGCGGTCACGGCTTCGTCACCCCCTTGGCGACGGGAGCCACCAGCGCGAACGACACGATCGTGGTGACGACGAAGGCCAGATCGGCCATCGTGAACTCCTGGAATGAGGTTCGGAGGAAAGCGGACGGTAAGAGGAAAACGCCTCCGTGGCCGGTTCTGGCCGGGGTTGACGTCCCTCTTACGGCGACCCCTTCGCCTTTGACGCGTCTCTTGCGGTGCGTGATCCGTACCGGCCGACAGGCCCGTGGTGCGGTGGCCGGTTCACAGCCCGCGGCGCGTCCGGGGACATCGGCACCGTTTTGCCGGAGCCTGGGCTGGACGGCCGGCGGGGAACACCCCGGGGAGGCGGTGCGTCGGTCACGCCGAGGGAGACGGAGGGTCCAGGCGGTGCACGGAGAGTACAAGGTGCCCGGCGGCAAGCTGGTCGTCGTGGATGTGGAGACGGACGGCGGCGTGCTGCGCGCCGTCCGGGTGGCGGGCGACTTCTTCCTGGAGCCGGACGAGGCACTGGACGCGGTGAACGGCGCGCTGGAGGGCGCCCCGGAGGGCACGGACGCGACCGGGCTCGCCGCGCGCATCGAGGCGGCGCTGCCCGCGGGCACGGTGATGTACGGGCTGACGGCGGAGGGCATCGCCGTCGCGGTCCGCCGTGCGCTGGCGCACGCCACCGACTGGACGGACTACGACTGGCAGTTGATCCACGAGGGTCCCCAGTCCCCGGCCCTGCACATGGCCCTGGACGAGGTGCTGACCGCCGAGGTGGCCGCGGGCCGGCGCCCGCCGACGCTGCGGGTGTGGGAGTGGGGCGCCCCGGCGGTGATCATCGGCAGCTTCCAGTCGCTGCGCAACGAGGTGGATCCGGACGGCGCCGCCCGCCACGGCATCGAGGTGGTGCGGCGGATCTCCGGCGGCGGCGCGATGTTCGTGGAGCCCGGCAACACCATCACGTACTCCCTGTCCGTGCCCGAGTCCCTGGTGCACGGCCTGTCCTTCCAGGACAGCTACGCCTACCTGGACGACTGGGTGCTCGCCGCGCTCGGCGACATGGGCATCCGGGCCTGGTACCAGCCGCTGAACGACATCGCCACCGACCAGGGCAAGATCGCGGGCGCCGCGCAGAAGCGGGTCGTCGGACCGGGCGGCGGTCCGGGCGCGGTGCTGCACCACGTGACCATGTCGTACGACATCGATGCCGACAAGATGACCGAAGTGCTGCGCATCGGCCGGGAGAAGCTGTCTGACAAGGGGACGAGGAGCGCGAAGAAGCGGGTGGATCCGCTGCGCCGGCAGACCGGGCTGACCCGTGAGGCCGTCATCGACCGCATGATCGACTCCTTCCGCGCGCGCTACGGCCTCGCACCGGGCGAGGTCACGGACGAGGAACTGGCGCGGGCCCGGGAACTGGCTCGGACGAAGTTCACCACCGGGGAGTGGACCGCCCGGGTTCCGTGACCTCACCCGCACGCGGAGGCACGATTCAGGTGCGGGTCAAGGCATGCCCATGCCCCGATCAAACGCCTGTAGGGGTTCCGTGCATGTCCAGGTCACCGGCCCCGACATAGCCGGATTTGCCCCGCCGTCCGCTGGCTACCGTGGTCGGGCCTGAATCGGCCACGCACGACCACGGGGAAGAGGTGACGGCGGTGACGGCGCCGATACGTTCACGCCTGCTCGATTTCGTGGACCGGGAGCCCGCGCCGCCGGGTGGCGAACCCTCGCGGGACGGGGCGCGACCGCGTCGCTCGGCCCTGCTGGACCTCGCCGAGTCCGCCCCTCCCCCGCCGCCCGCGGCCGACGGCCGCCCCGGCCCCCGGCCCGGTGTGCCGCCGTACCACACGCCGGTGTGCGTGCCCGCGCATCCGCGCTCGGTCGCCGGGATCGGCAGCGAGGGCCGGCCGGTGCGGGTGCCCTTCATCGTGCTGGAGCTCTTCGAACACCCCGTACGGGGCACGGTGGCCTTCGCCTTCACCTCCCCGGCGAAGCTGGCGGCGGCGCTCGGCGAGGCGCAGCCGTGGGTGGCCGGTTCGCTCGGTCCGCTGGCCGAGGAGATGGACGGCCGGGGCGTCATGGTCCTGCTCGATCCACGCGTCGCGCCCGGAGAACCCAACTGGCGGCCCGCGGACCTGGCCGCCCTCGCACAGGAGGTACGCCGGTGACGGCCGATTTCAAGGTCGTCTACGACGACCTCACCGGGCTGGCCAAGGCCTTCCACGAACAGGCGGGCGACTACCGCAAGCTCGCCCCGGACGTGTCCCCGGCCATCGTCGGCGGTGGCGATCCGGCGCTGGACTCCGCGATCAAGGAGGTCGCGGACCTCATCATCGGCCTGCACACCGGACTCGCCGACCGCATGGACGACCACGGCGACAAGGCCGCGTACGCGCGCGACTCCTTCCACCGGCACGACGTGGACATACACGGCGTCTTCGAGGACCTGACGGAGGGTCTGGACTGATGGGCGACAGCTGGGTGGGCGGCGACATCGGCGGCCTGCACACGATGGCCACCACGTACAAGAACGCCAAGGAAAAACTCGAAGGCGTGGTCAAGCCGCTGAGCACCGCGGTGGAGAAGCTGGCGGGCGACGCGAGCTGGAAGGGCGAGGCGGCCGAGACGTTCCGCGGCAAGTGGAGCGAGGACGAGGTCACGGCCGGCGGCTTCGCCGAGCTGGTGCACCAGGCCGGCACCGTCATCGGCACCCTCGCCGACGCGCTGACCACCTGTGAGACGTCCCTCCAGAACGCGGAGCACACGGCGTCCCGCAAGGGCGTGGTCTGCGACTCCAGGGGCGCGCCGCAGCCGATCATGACTGCGGACCCGCCGAGCGCGGACGACCAGCAGACCATCTCCGCGATGAACGACTACGCGAAGGTGCGCGAGCGGATCCTGCACACCGCCCAGCACGCGCGCATCGAGGCGGCGCGGCAGCTGTCGGACCTGTACGACCAGGTGACGTCGAAGGACGGCTCGGTGTCCAAGGGCGACAAGGTCGCCATCGTGGACTATCTGCGCGGCCTGTACGCGTACGACGCCGAGGACGCCCGCGCCGGCGGCGAGCAGGCCCGCTCCAGGCTGGACGACGCCAAGCAGGCGGCGCAGGACGCCAAGAAGGAGCTGCGCGCCGAGCGCAAGGCGTACCAGAAGGCGGGCAGGGCGCTGCCCAAGGACCTGCCCGCCAAGGGTGCCTACAAGGACGCGCTCACCGAGGTGGACGACCTGGAGGACGCGATCGCGCGCGCCGAGAACGGCAGCACCAAGTTGCCGTACGACCGTGCGCTGAACGTGAAGCTGGCCGACGCGGCGGATCTGCTGCGCACGGGCAGGAGCCTGGAGTCGGTACCGGACTTCCTGAAGGAGATCCCGGTGCTGGACGTGGCAGCGGCCGGCGCGTGCGGTCTGCTGGAGGCGTCCGACGACCATGACAAGGGCTGGTCGTGGCAGAAGTCGGTCGCGGTGGACGGCGGCGCCAACATCGCGGGTCTCGCGGCCGGTACGGCCATCACGGCGGGCCTGGTGGCGACCGCGCCCGTCGATGTGCCCGTCGCCGTGGTGGCGGGCGTCGGCGGCGCCGTGGTGATCGGCGCGACCGGCATCATCGACCACTCCTTCCACGAGCACTGGAGCGAGGACATCCACGACCACGGTGTGGTCGGCGGTGTGCTGACAGGCTCGGGACACGTGCTGTCCAAGACCGGTGACGACTTCGTTCGACTGAAAGACGATGTGTGGCATGGCATCAAGAGCATCTTCTGAGGCCACGGCCTCCTCGGCACCCGCCCGGATCCCGGCGCTGCCGGGACTCGGCACCACCTGGTACGCACGCGGGCCGCGCTACTGGCTGCGCCGTACGGTCAACGCCCTGTTCCTGCTCGTGGTCCTGGCGTTCTTCTGCTACATCGCACTCGTGTTGTACTCGGGTGCCCCGCGCACCTACCTGCCGCCCGGTGCGCGCCGGGTCTGGGACATCGTGCAGATCGTCGCTTCGTGCGTGACCATCGGCTGGGGCTGGGTCAGCCAACGCCGGAAGCTGCGCCGGTTGTTGCAGGACCCGCCGGCACCCGGCGCGGTCCGCGCGCTCAGGCGGGCGGAGTCCCGGCGCGCCGTGTACTGGTCGCGGGCGGGACTCATCCCGTTGCTGCTCGCCGCGCCGGTCCTGCCTCCGATCGTCGCGTGGTGCGTCGGCGCGATGACGGCGCTCGTCGCCGTCCGCGAATCACCCAGCGAGGTCGGCGCCCGCCGCTGGCTGGAGACACACCCCGCGAGCCGCTGACGCGGGCGCCCACGACACCGCAAAACGTGCGGAGCGGTACGTCGTGAGCGCCCCGCGGTGATCGCGTGGACACCCAGCGAGTTCACGCTTCCACCGCACGGACAGTCATGTGACACTGTCGTCCCCGTCCCCCTCCCACGAGATGTGCGCCGTGCGTTCTCTGCCTCTGCCGCTCGCCCTCACCGCCCGACTGACCCCGGTCGCGGTCCTCGCCTGCGCCGGATGGGCGCTGTCCTCCACCCCGGCCACGCCCCAGGCGTCCACCGGGCACCGGTCCGAGGCGAGCGCTCCCGAACAGTCGTCGTCCGCCGCGCCCTCCCCCTCGGCGGCGGCGAAGTCGTACTCCACCGCTTCCTCGCCCTGCTCCGCCGTGTCCGCCTCGACCGTGGGCGACCTGGTGCCCGGGGCGAAACCGGCCGGCAAGGAGATCCCCTCGACCGACCCGAAGCTGCGCCGCACCTGCTCCTGGAACGCCCTGCACGGCTACGACTACCACTGGCTCGACATCTCCTACGAGATCAACGGCTCCGTGGACGAGGCCAAGCAGGAGTACCAGCAGCAGGTGAGCAGGAAGAGCGGCGGCGGCACCGTGCCGGGGCTCGGGGACAGCGCCTACTCCGTGGTCGACCTGTCCACCGAGGACAAGCAGCAGACCCGCGAGGGCGTGGTGATCGTCCGCGTCTCCAACGCGCTGGTCGTGGTGACGTACAGCGGCAGCGACTTCGACACCAAGAAGGCGCCGGGGACGGACGAGATCAACAAGGGCGCCATCAAGGTGGCGCGGTCGGCGGTCGGGGCGCTCGTGGGCGGGCGGTCAGGGTCCGGCTCCGGCTGATCGTCCTGCCCGCCGGGACCCGGCGTTCCGGGTTCCTCCTCGGCGCCCGTCCCGCTTCACACCGCCCGACGGCCCGTCGCCGGGACGTACTTCAGCGTGACCAGCGCGGCCGCGCCGTAGCAGAGGGCGGTGACGAGGAAGGAGGAGCACGCTCCCGCGTACCAGTCGCCGGGATTCGCCGGCGCGATGCCGATGACGGCGACCCCGACCAGTCCACCGAACTGACGGTTCGTGTTGAGCATCGAGCTGGCGATGTTCGCGTGCTCCGGGCCCGCTGACTCCATCAGGGCGAAGGTCATGGCCGGCGCACCGACGCCGACGCCGAAGTCGGCGATGCCGACGGCCGCGGCCAGTATCCAGTACGGCGTGGACTCGCTGACGCCGAGGAGCGCCGCGGACGCCACGCACGCGAGGGACAAGGCGGCGATCAGTGGCCGACGCACGCCCCAGCGTCGGCTGTACCGGGCGAACATCAGGTTGCCGAGCAGTGGTCCGGCCATCATGGGCACCATCTGGATTCCGGCCAGGACGGGCGAGGCTCCCCGCGCGTTCTGCAGGAGGAGACAGAGCATGAAGATCCCGCCCATCAGCCCGAAGTTGATGAGGAACCCGACGAGGTTGGCCGCGGTGAAGCTGGGTTCGCAAAGACGACGAGCGGAACGACCGGAGCCGAACTGCGGCGCTGTTGCACGACCAGCGCGACCAGGAGCACGATCGCGGCCCGCCGCGGCCCGCCGCGCGTGATGCTGTGGAACCGCGGCAGTTCCTCGACGGCGCCCGGCATCAAGGAGGGGTCCGCGCGCAGTTCACCGGCCGCGTGCGGATGGCGGATCAGTGTCAGCGCGCCGAGCCCGATCATGTTCGCGGTGGTCTCGTGCCCGGCGATCAGCAGCAGCGTGGCGGTCCCGGTCGCCTCCTCCCGGGTCAACTCGTCCTCGCCCATGCGCCTGTGGACCAGGCGGTGATCGACTGGAACAGGTCCCGGTCCGCGTACGGCACGCCGGGCAGCAGGCTGATGACGAGGGAGGGAAGCGGGAGTGCCGGGGACCGCACCAGGTCCGACAGGGCGGCGCGGATGTCCGCGTAGCGCGTCAGCGGCCAGGCCCAGCTCCCGTCGGGCAACGAGACACGGCTGACCGGGTGTTCGACCGCGCAGACCCGTGTATTCCCGAGGCGGGGAGAAGGGACGGCCCGGCGGGGGTTCGGCGGGCAGCGGGGCAAGTGTGTTCGATCGGTCCACGTCAGTCCTTACGTCGTTGTGTCCCGGCACGAACCGGGGACTGCGCCAGGAAGGTCCGGGAAGTTCACGCGGTCGTTCCGCCACGGACCCCGCGGGCCGGACCGGATCTCCGGTCCCCGGCCGGGCCGAGCGGTGCGTGTGCTCCGGAGCCGGGGGACGGAGGCCGCCCCGGTGCCGCCGCGCCGGGCGGCCGGCACGCGCGGGTACGCGAGGGGAAGCCTCAGGCGGCCCCGCATGCCCTGACGCGGCCATCACGCACGTCGCGGACGACGCACGGGAGTTCCGTTGTCACGGAGCCACGGACCTCACGCCCGTGCGCGCAAAGACCGTGCTCCCCGCGGGCCGTGGTGCCGGAGGAGGCGGGCGACGGCTCCGCCCGCCTCGACGCGATGAGACCGGGCAGCCGGCCGGCCGTCGCCACGTCCGCGCCGAGGCGGCCGCCCGCCTCGGCGACCGGCCGGGGTGCCGCCGCCGGTCACCGGCACGCGGCCACGGGGCGGTCCGTCCTCCCGCGTCATGCCGCCCGCGCGCGGGGCGTTCGCCTTGAGAACGGCGGCTCGGTCGGCGCCGGGCGGTCGCCGGAACACAGTGGCGGTAGGGGGTCGGGGCCGGCCCGGCGGGTACGGGGGTGGCGGCGGTGATCCAGGTCAGCCCGGTGGGCGGGGTCGGACCGGTCGGCGCCGCTCCTTCCTGGTCGCCGACGGCATTCGGCGGGAACGAAGCCGTGCCCGGTGCGCCGGCACGTCCCGCGGGCGCCCCGGACGTACTCGACACCGCATTTCCTCAACCGCGTCCCGCACCGCACAAGGTGCGCTCGATCTCACCGGCGATCTCCTCCTGGCCGTCGACGAGATAGAAATGACCTCCCGAGAAGACGTCCAGCTGGAAAGATCCCTCCGTGTGGTCGCCCCAGTGGTGCATCTCGCCGGCTTCCACCCGTGGATCCGAGAATCCCGTGAAGCCGCGGACGGGGCATTTCAGAACGCGGCCGGGCACGTATTCGTACGTCTCCGCGGCGTGGTAGTCGCTGCGGATCGCGGGGAGGAACATCCGGAGTACGTCCGCGTCGCCGAACATCTCCGAGCCGGGGCCGTCGAGTGCGCGGATGTCCTCCGCGATCTCCTCGTCCAAGAGCCGGTGCAGTCCCGTGTCGACGTTGCGGTGCGGGGCGGGCCGCCCGGAGACGAAGAGGGCTTCGGGTTCCTTTCCGCCCGCCTGCAGCCGGAGTGCGACCTCGTAGGCGAGCGTCGCGCCCATGCTGTGCCCGAACAGGGCGTAGGGGCTTTCGAGTCGCGGGCCCACCGCCTCGACGACTCGGTCGGCCAGCTCGTGGAGGTGCGGGACATTGGCTTCGAGCCCGCGGTCCTGACGCCCTGGGTACTGGATGGACCACACATCGACATCCGGGGCCAGCCGCTGCGAGAAGGGAAAGAAGAAACTGGCGGATCCGCCTGAATGCGGAAAACAGAGCAGCTGGTATCGCGCCTCGGGTGAAGGATGGAACCTGCGCACCAAGAGGTCTCTTCAACGAGGTCACCAACCACGCCGCCTACTCCAAATCGTTCCGCACAGTGAACCGGGCCGAGCCTCGCGGTTGCACATGATGCCCGCGGGACGGGTCGGCGACAATCCCCTACTCGCGGCGGGCGGAACGGTAGGGGGAGAGGCGGGTCGATCGCCGACGGTAGGGGTTTTCCGGGAGAAAGGAGCACGCCTACTCTCTGGCGGGACGGGCGTGCACTGCCCCACCTCGCACTCGCCGCCGGAGGAAACCCACGTGAAGGAAATAGTCGATGCCATCGTCTCCTCGGAGGCGACGTCCGGCGACTACGCGGCGCTGCCGCTCCCGGACAGCTATCGAGGCATCGCCGTCCGCAAGACCGACGTCGGGATGTTCGACGGACTGGCCTCGGAGGTGAAGGACCCCCGCAAGTCCCTTCACCTCATGGAGGTCCCGCTGCCCGAGCTCGGGCCGGGTGAGG
>NZ_LBDA02000089.1 GCF_000980885.2 Streptomyces malaysiense
CGAGCACAGCTACCCGCACTGCTGGCGCTGCCACACCGCGCTGCTCTACTACGCGCAGCCCTCCTGGTACATCCGTACGACGGCCGTCAAGGACCGCCTGATCCAGGAGAACGAGAAGACCAACTGGTTCCCGGAGACGGTCAAGCACGGCCGTTTCGGCGACTGGCTGGACAACAACATCGACTGGGCGCTCTCCCGCAACCGCTACTGGGGCACCCCGCTGCCGGTCTGGCGCTGCGAGGACGACCACCTCACCTGTGTCGGCTCCCGCGCCGAGCTGTCCGGGCTGACCGGCACCGACCAGTCGCGGCTCGACCCGCACCGCCCGTACATCGACGCGATCACCTTCGCCTGCCCGCACGAGGGCTGCGGCAGGACGGCCACCCGCGTGCCGGAGGTCATCGACGCCTGGTACGACTCGGGTTCGATGCCGTTCGCGCAGTGGGGCTACCCGTACAAGAACAAGGAACTGTTCGAGAGCCGCTACCCGGCCCAGTTCATCTCCGAGGCCATCGACCAGACCCGCGGCTGGTTCTACACCCTGATGGCGATCGGCACCCTCGTCTTCGACGAGTCGTCCTACGAGAACGTGGTGTGCCTCGGCCACATCCTCGCCGAGGACGGCCGCAAGATGTCCAAGCACCTGGGCAACATCCTCCAGCCGATCCCGCTGATGGACCAGCACGGCGCGGACGCGGTCCGCTGGTTCATGGCGGCCGGCGGCTCCCCCTGGGCCGCCCGCCGCGTCGGCCACGGCACCATCCAGGAAGTCGTCCGCAAGACACTGCTCACGTACTGGAACACGGTCGCCTTCCAGGCCCTGTACGCCCGTACGTCGAACTGGGCACCCGGCGCCGCCGACCCGGCCCCCGCCGAACGCCCGCTGCTGGACCGCTGGCTGCTCTCCGAACTGCACGCCCTCACCGACCAGGTGACACAGGCACTGGAGGGCTACGACACCCAGCGCGCCGGCAAGCTGCTCTCCGCGTTCGTCGACGACCTGTCCAACTGGTACGTCCGCCGCTCACGCCGCCGCTTCTGGCAGGGCGACAAGGCCGCCCTGCGCACCCTGCACGAGGTCCTGGAGACCGTCACCCGGCTGATGGCCCCGATCACCCCGTTCATCACCGAACGGGTCTGGCAGGACCTGGTCGTACCCGTCACCCCGGGCGCCCCGGAATCGGTCCACCTCGCGTCCTGGCCGCAGACGGACCTCGATTCGATCGACCCCGCCCTGTCCCGCCAGATGGCGCTGGTGCGCCGGCTCGTGGAACTGGGCCGCGCCACACGCGCCGAGTCGGGCGTCAAGACCCGCCAGCCGCTGTCGCGCGCCCTGATCGCAGCGGCCGGATTCGAGACCCTGGACCGCGAGCTGCACGCGCAGATCACGGAAGAGCTGAACGTCTCCTCGCTGGCGTCGCTGTCCGAGGTCGGCGGCTCCCTGGTCGACACGACCGCCAAGGCCAACTTCCGCGCCCTCGGCAAGCGGTTCGGCAAGCGCGTCCAGGACGTGGCGAAGGCCGTGGCCGCCGCGGACGCGGCGGCGCTCTCCCTCGCCCTGCGCGAAGGCACCGCCTCGGTCGAGGTCGACGGTGAGACGATCACACTGGCACCGGACGAGGTGATCATCACCGAGACGCCGCGCGAGGGCTGGTCGGTGGCGTCCGACTCCGGCGCGACGGTGGCGCTGGACCTGGAGATCACGGAGGAGCTGCGCCGGGCGGGGCTCGCCCGTGACGCGATCCGCCTGATCCAGGAGGCCCGCAAGAACAGCGGCCTGGACGTCGCCGACCGCATCGCACTGCGCTGGACGTCCACGGACCCGGCGGTGATCGCGGCGCTCGGTGAACACGCCGAGCTGATCGCGGACGAGGTCCTGGCGACGGACTTCGCCCAGGGCGAGGCCGACGACAGTTACGGGGACACCTTCACCGACGAGGGCCTGAGCCTGGTGTTCCGACTGCGCAAAGCGTAGGCGCCGAGCGAGAAGGAGGGCGGCCCCGCCG
>NZ_LBDA02000009.1 GCF_000980885.2 Streptomyces malaysiense
GCTCGGCGTCGCGCTGGTCACGCTCGCCTTGCAGGTGGGCGGCGGCGGGGGCGTCGGCCGGAGCGGGAGCGGGGCGGCCGCGGTGGTGCTGATGGCGGCCTCGGTCGTCGCGGTGGCGGCGGCTTGGTTCGGGCCGAGGGGAGGAGCGCGGGAAGGGGCTCAGGAGGGGGCGTGAGAGGGGGCGGAGGGGGCGGCGGGGGGTGAGGGCTCGCGGCTCGCGGGGGGCCGTACGCGGAGGTTCGCGGAAGGGGCCGGGGCGCTGCGGGGCCGGATCCCGGGGCCTTCGGGGCCTCTCGTGGGAGGCTCCCCGGGGTGGCCGAGCCCGGCTCCGGGAGCTGTCCGACCCCTGGACGGCCCGGCCTTTTCCGGATGCCGCCCGGCTACGCTTTCCGCATGTCCGCGCAGCCACGCCCCGACGTCTCCGCGCCCGGTTCCGCCGGGTGGGCAGAGTCCGCCCCCGGCGGTCAGGCGCCCGAGGCCCGTCTGCTGACCGAGGCCGTCACCCGGCTGCGCCGCGCGCTGCGCTCCTCGATCCGTACCGACTATCCGTGGGAGACGCTCCCCATGGCGCAGGTCGAGCTGCTCCAGGTGCTCGGCGAGCACTCTCCCGCGCGGATCAGCGATCTCGCCGCGCGCCGGCGCCTGGCACCGAGCACGGTCAGCGGGCTGATCGGTCAGATGATCAGTGCGGGACTGGTCGCGAGGGACGTCGACGCCGCCGACCGCCGGGCCTCCGTCGTCACCCTCACCGACGCGGGCCGCGAGAAGCTCGCGGCCTGGACCACGGCGCACGAACGCCGCATCGACGCCGCGCTCGGCGCGCTGGACGACGACGCCCGCGAGGCCATCGGGAACGCCCTGCCCGCCTTGTTCCGGCTCGCGGAGAACCTGGGCGGGGAGGCGGGGGACGCCACGTCCGAGCGGTGAGCCGGCGGCCGGGGAGCCGGACTCGCCGGTGTCGGGGTGTGGGCCGGCGAGCGGGCTTTCCACAGCCGCCGGGTTGTCCACAGGGCTGACGCGGTTTCCCGAGGCGGTTGTACGGTCTTGCCGAGTCGATGTTCGTCTCGACGCGTACGACGGGGGAGGCGGTCGCGGTGGCCGGGAGCGGTGCGGGCGTGATGGGTGAGCAGCGGGAGCGGGGGGAGCGGCCCGAGGGCGGGGCGCGCAGGCTGCCCCGGGTGCGCGGGTTCGCCGAGTGGCCCCGGCGGGGTTCCCCGAAGGAGGAGGGCAAGGCCCTGCGGACGGGCGTGCCGCGCCGCGACCACGGCTTCCTCGAACCGGACACCGCCCGCCCGGACGCGGTGAGCGCCGTCGTCCAGTCCAACGCCGGCCGGATACCCGAACTGACCCCGATCCGCGTGGGCCGGATGGCGGCCACCCCCTTCGCCTTCCTGCGGGGCTCCGCCGGACTCATGGCGTACGACCTGGCGCGCACCCCCGTGACCGGAATAGGCGCGCAGCTCTGCGGCGACGCCCACGCCGCCAACTTCGGGCTGTACGGCGACGCCCGCGGTGGCCTCGTCATCGACCTCAACGACTTCGACGAGACCGTGCACGGCCCCTGGGAGTGGGACCTGAAGCGGCTCGCCACCTCGCTGGTGCTGGCCGGCCGCGAGGCCGGCGCCGACGAGGACACCTGCCGTGCCGCGGCGCGGGACGCGGCCGGCGCCTACCGCCGCACCATGCGGCTGCTGGCGAAGCTCCCGGCGCTGGACGCGTGGAACGCCATCGCGGACGAGGAGTTGGTCTCCCACGCCGACGCCCACGACCTGCTCGGCACCCTGCGACGGGTCTCGGAGAAGGCGAGGGTCAACACCAGCGGCCGGTTCGCGGCGAAGTCGACCGAGCCGCATCCGGACGGCGGGCGGAGCTTCGTCGACGCCTCGCCCGTGCTGCGCCGGATACCGGACGGCGAGGCAGCCGCGGTCGCCGTGTCCCTGCAGGAGTACCTCACGACCCTCTCCGAGGACCGCCGTCCCCTGCTCGCCCGGCACTCGGTGCACGACGTGGCCTTCCGCGTGGTCGGCACCGGTAGCGTCGGCACCCGCTCGTACGTGGTCCTGCTCCTCGACCACCGCGGGCATCCACTGGTCCTCCAGGTGAAGGAGGCCCGCCCCTCCGCGCTGCTCCCGCACCTGGCCGCCGCCGGCTTCGGGAACCCGCCGGTGGCGCACGAGGGCCGCCGGGTCGTGCTCGGGCAGCAGCGGATGCAGGTGGTCAGTGACACCCTGCTGGGCTGGACCACGGTCGACGGGCGGCCTTTCCAGGTACGGCAGTTCCGCAACCGCAAGGGCAGCGTCGACCCCGCCGCCCTCGCCGCCGACCAGGTCGACGACTACGCCCGCATGACCGGCGCCCTCCTGGCCCGCGCCCACTCCCACAGCGCCGACCCCCGCCTGATCGCCGGCTACTGCGGCAGGAACGAGAGCCTGGACAACGCCGTCGCCGCCTTCGCCCTGGCCTACGCGGACCTCACGGAGTCCGACCACGCCGCCCTGGTCACGGCGATACGCACGGGTCGCATACCGGCGGAGCCGGGCGTGTAAGCGGGAGGTTCTTCGGGACGGGGGGCCTCCTGGGAGGCGCCCCCCAGGAGGCCCCCCGTGGGGCGCGAGGAACCGCGCGACCGGCCACCGCGTACCCGCACCCGCCGGTGAACCCCCACGCCCCACGACGATCGGTACCGATCGGTCCCGCCCTCCGCCCCCGTGCCGAGCCGGGCACAGCGACTACGCTGGGGCGGGTGACCACCCCGGAAGCCGAACAGCCCCACGCCCCCCGCCCCGAGGCGCGGCTCGAACAGGCCGTACGGGCCGCCGAGCAGGCGTTGATCGAGTACGAGATCGCCGTGGAGACCTTCCGCGTCGAGGTCGAGAACTTCTCCCGGCTGCACGAACAGCGGCTCGGCCCGCTCTACCTGCGCCTGGAGGAGCTGGACGCCGAGATCGCCGAGGCGACGGCCGCCCGCACCGGAGACCCGGAGGACGTGCGCCGCGCCGAGGAGGCCCGCGCCAACGTCCTGCCGATCCCCGGCGTCGAGGAGCTGATGCACGGCTGGATGGACGGCCACGGCCTCCATCCCGAGGCCGCCGCCATGCTCACCGACCAGGCGGTGCGCCCCCCGGAGCGGGTACGGCCCAGCGAGGAGGCCCGCAAGCTCTACCGCGACCTCGCCCGCAAGGCCCACCCCGACCTGGCACAGGAGGAGGACGAGCGCACCCGGCGCGAGGAGTTCCTCACTCGCGTCAACGCCGCCTACGCCCGCGGTGACGAGGCCCTGCTGACGGAACTGGCCGAGGAATGGGCCGCGGGACCGGTGCCGCCCGAGCGGCGCCCGAGCCCCGCCGAGGAGCTGTACGCCCGTCTCGAATGGCTCTCCCAGCGCAAGGAACTGCTCAACCTGGTCGCCCGCGAACTGGAGGACGGCGCCATCGCCGGCATGCTCCGCCTCGCCCCCGACGACCCGGACGCGCTGCTGGAAGAGATCGCCGGCAAGCTCCGCGCCGACATCACCCGGCGTGAGGAGGAACTCGCGGCCCTGCTGGCGCGGGATTGAACCGGGCCCGCCGTCGGGTAGCGTCGGAACCATGAATTTCGGAGCTGGTGTGCCCACCGTCGGTGTCTCGGACCTCAAGGACGACGACTTCCTGCTGGACGTCCGCGAGGACGACGAGTGGCAGGCGGGCCACGCCGAGGGAGCGCTGCACATCCCGACCAGTGAGTTCGCGGCCCGTTACGGCGAGCTGACCGAGGCCGCCCCGCAGGACGGCCGCGTCCATGTGATCTGCCGTTCCGGCGGCCGGTCCGCCCAGGTCACCATGTATCTGGTGCAGCAGGGCGTCGACGCGGTGAACGTCGACGGCGGCATGCAGTCCTGGGCCGCCGCGGGCCGCCCGGTGACCACCGGCGACGGCCGGCCGGGCCACGTGATCTAGCGACCCCTCCGGCCGCCCGCGCTCAGCCGAGCGGGTGCGCCGCCAGCAGGTCGCCGAGCCTCTCCTCGTACGCCGCCGCCGGGCCGAGCGCCAGTTCCAGGTGCTTGGCCCAGGCGTGGTAGCGGTGCAGGGGGTAGTCGGTGTCCGCGCCGAAGCCGCCGTGCAGATGCTGCGCCGTCTGCACCACCCGACGCACGCCCTCCGCCGCCCAGATCTTCGCCACCGCGACATCCCCGGCGGCGGGCAGCGCGCCCGGCGCCCCGGAGGCGATCCGCCACGCGGCCTGCCACAGGGTGGCCGCCATGGCCCGCAGATCGATGTACCGGTCGGCGGCCTGCACGGCCACCGCCTGGAAGGTCGCGATCGGATGCCCGAACTGCTCGCGCCTGCCGGTGTATTCGCCGGTCATCTCCAGCACCCGTTCACCCAGCCCGAGCGCCAGCGCGCAGGTGCCGGTGGCGAGCAGCGCGTGCAGCCACTCCCAGGCGCCTTCGGCCTCGATGACCTCGCCCGCCTCCAGCCGCACTCCGGCCAGCCGCAGTTCGGCCAGCCGCTCCCCGCTGGTGGACACCTGCTCGACGAGCGTCACCCCGTCCAGCCCCTGGGGCAGCAGTGCGAGCACGCTGCTCCCGGCCGCCGTGCCCTCGACGTGCGCCGGTACGACGACGAGGTCCGCGTCGTACGCCCACGGCACCGCCGTCTGCACCCCGTCCAGCACCCACCCCGGGCCCTGCCGCCGTGCGGTGACGGCGAGTTCTGCGGGTTCATGGCCGCTGCGTCCGCTCGCGGCGACGGTCAGCACCAGCTCCCCGCGCCCGGCCCGCTCCAGCAGACGCTCCCCCGACTCCTTGCTCCCGTAGGCCCCTACGACCGCCGCGGCCGCGCTGTGCTCCAGCAACGGCACCCGCGCGAGCACCTTCGCCGACTCCCGCAGCACCAGGCACAGGGCGATCGCGTCCAGGCCCGCGCCGCCGTACGCCTCGCCGAGCAGCAGGCTCAGCAGATCCGCGCCGGCCAGCCGGGACCACAGCTCACGGTCGAGGCCCTCGGCCACGGCGCCCGGGGTCAGTGCCGGACTGGGCACCGCGTCCGGCACGACACCGGCGAACACCCCGCGCGCCGCCTCGGCCGCCGCCCGCTGCTCCTCGGTGAAGGTGAAGTCCACGGCCTGTCCCTCCGACGGTGCGTCGCGTCATCTGACGATCCGTCAAGATAGAACAGGTTCTAGGAGAAGGGAACCTCGACGGCTCCCTCCCGTGGTGCGTTCCGCGGCACTCCCTCAGCGGTCGAAGTCCAGCTCCACCTGCTCGGTCAGCGGATGGGACTGGCAGGCCAGTACGTACCCGGCGTCCGTCTCCTCATCTTCCAGGGCGAAGTTGCGGTCCATGCGGACCTCACCGGAGACCAGGAAGGCCCGGCAGGTGCCGCAGACACCGCCCTTGCAGGCGTAGGGCGCGTCGGGGCGGTTGCGCAGCACGGTCTCCAGCAGGGACTCGCCCTCCCGCACCGGCCACGTGCCGCCGCGTCCGTCGAGCCGGGCGGTGACCGTGCTGTGCGCGGCCCCCGGCACGGCGCCCGCCGTGGTCGGACCCGAGTCCACATGGAAGATCTCCTGGTGGATCCGCGCGCGGTCCACGCCCAGCTCGCGCAGCGCCCCCTCGGCACCCTGCACCAGCCCGTAGGGTCCGCACAGGAACCATCCGGCCACCCGCTCCAACGGCAGCAGCGCGGGCAGCAGTTCGGTGAGGCGCCCCTGGTCGAGCCGGCCGGACGGCAGCCCCGCCTGCTGCTCCTCCCGGGAGAGCACGGTCACCAGCTGAAGCCGCTCGGGGTAGCGGTCCTTCAGGTCGGCGACCTCCTCCAGGAACATCGTGGACGCGGCCGTGCGGTCGCCTCGGATCAGGCAGAACCGGGCCTCCGGCTCCCGCGCCAGCAGGGTGGAGACGATGGACAGCACCGGGGTGATGCCGCTGCCGCCGACGATCGCGGCGTACCGCCCCGGCGCCGGTTCCAGGGTGAAGCGGCCGGCCGGGGTCATGACCTCCAGCTCGTCCCCCACGTTGATCTCCTTCAGCGCGTAGCTGGAGAAGGCGCCGCCCTCCACCAGCCGCACCCCCACGCGCAGGCTGCTCGGGCCCTCGCTGTCCGGGGCGGGGGCGGGGGAGCAGATCGAGTAGGTCCGCCGCACCTCCGTGCCGTCCACCCGGCGGCGCAGCGCGAGGTGCTGACCGGGGGCGTGCCGGTACTCCCCGCGCAGCCCGGCCGGGACGGTGAGGGTCAGGGCGACGGAGTCGTCGGTGAGCCGGTCGACCGCGGCCACCTGGAGCGGGTGGAAGCGCGCCATCACAACTCCTTGAAGTGGTCGAACGGTTCGCGGCAGGACAGACAGCGGCGCAGCGCCTTGCACGCGGTGGAGGAGAACCTGCTCAACAGCTCGGTGTCGGCCGAACCGCAGTGCGGGCAGCGGACCGGCTCGGTCTCGACGGTGCCGGCGGCCCCCGTGGTGCCGATGGCCCCCGTGGTGTCGGTGGCGTCGGTGCGGGTCGGGCCGAGGGCCAGCGGTATCGGACCGGAGGTCGCGCGCGTCCTCGGGGGAGCTATACCGAACTCCCGCAGTTTTCGTCGGCCTTCGGGGGTGATGTCGTCGGTCGACCAGGCGGGTGAGAGCACCGTGCGCACCGAGACCTCGCGCAGACCGTGCTCCCGCAGGACCCGTTCGATGTCGAGGGACATCGCCTCGATGGCCGGGCAGCCGGTGTAGGTGGGGGTCAGATCGACCTCGGCGGCGCCGCTGCCGTGCAGGCGCAGCGCGCGCACCACGCCCAGCTCATGGAGCGTGAGCACCGGAAGCTCGGGGTCGGGGACCGAGCCCGCCAGCTCCAGCAGCTCCGCCTCCAGGGCGGTGGCGGTCACCATGACGCCCCCGGATGGCTGCGGTGCAGATGCTGCATCTCGGCGAGCATCCGGCCGAAGGACTCGGTGTGGACGCCCTGACGCCCGGCGCCCGCCGACCAGGCTCCGGTGCGGGGCCCCTCGGGAACGGTCAGGGTGGCCCGGCCGAGCACGCGCGTGACCGACTCGACCCAGCGGGACTCCAGGTCCGCCCAGTCGACGTCCAGTCCCTCCACGGGCTGGAACAGCTCACCGGTGAACCGCCACAGCGCGTCACAGGCGCGCCGCATCCGCTCATGGCTGGTCTCGGTGCCGTCGCCGAGGCGGAGGGTCCACTGTTCGGCGTGGTCGCGGTGGTAGGCGACCTCCTTGACCGCCTTCGCGGCCAGTGGTGCGAACGGTCCGTCGCCCGCGGCGAGTTCGGCGTGCAACAGGTGCTGGTAGGTGGAGAAGTACAGCTGGCGGGCGATGGTGTGGGCGAAGTCGCCGTTCGGCTGCTCGACCAGTTGGAGGTTGCGGAAGGAGCGCTCCTCGCGGAGGAAGGCCAGCTCGTCCTCGTCCCCGGCCAGGGACAGCAGCACCCGGGCCTGGCCGAGCAGGTCGAGGGCGATGTTGGCGAGGGCCACCTCCTCCTCCAGGACGGGGGCGTGCCCGGCCCACTCCCCCAGGCGGTGGGAGAGCACCAGGGCGTCGTCGCCGAGCGCGAGCGCGGCGGTCACCGGAACGGTGGCGGGGCCGGCGGCGGTCACAGGTGCTTCACCCCGTCCGGGATCTCGTAGAAGGTCGGGTGCCGGTACGGCTTGTCGGCGGCCGGCTCGAAGAAGGGGTCCTTCTCGTCCGGCGACGACGCGGTGATCGCGGTGGCCGGGACGACCCAGATGGAGACGCCCTCGCCGCGGCGGGTGTACAGATCGCGGGCATTGCGCAGCGCCAGTTCGGCGTCGGGCGCGTGCAGGCTGCCGGCGTGGGTGTGGGAGAGGCCGCGCCGCGAGCGCACGAAGACCTCCCACAGGGGCCAGTCGGTGGTGCTCATGCTCGCTCCGCTCCCGTCGTCCGGTGTCGGGCGGCCTCGGTGCCGCCGCTGTGCCTGGCCGCGTGGGCGGCGGCCGCTTCCCGTACCCACGCGCCCTCGTCGTGGGCGCTTCTGCGCTGGGTCAGGCGCTGTTCGTTGCAGGGTCCGTTGCCCTTGAGGACCTCCCAGAACTCCGTCCAGTCGATCCGGCCGAAGTCGTGGTGCCCCCGCTCCTCGTTCCACTTGAGGTCCGGGTCGGGGAGGGTAAGGCCGAGGGACTCGGCCTGGGGGACGCAGATGTCGACGAAGCGCTGGCGCAGCTCGTCGTTCGAATGGCGCTTGATCTTCCAGGCCATGGACTGGGCGGAGTGCTGGGACTCGTCGTCGGGCGGGCCGAACATCATCAGTGAGGGCCACCACCAGCGGTCCACCGCGTCCTGCGCCATCGCGTGCTGTTCCGGGGTGCCCCGGCTCAGGGCCAGCAGCAGTTCGTAGCCCTGGCGCTGGTGGAAGGACTCCTCCTTGCAGATCCGCACCATGGCGCGCGCGTAGGGGCCGTAGGAGCAGCGGCACAGCGGCACCTGGTTGGTGATCGCGGCGCCGTCCACCAGCCAGCCGATCGCGCCGACGTCGGCCCAGGTCAGGGTGGGGTAGTTGAAGATCGAGGAGTACTTCTGGCGGCCGCTGTGCAGCTTGTCGAGCAGTTCGTCCCGGCCGGTGCCGAGGGTTTCCGCCGCGCTGTACAGGTACAGGCCGTGTCCCGCCTCGTCCTGGACCTTGGCCATCAGGATCGCCTTGCGGCGCAGGGACGGCGCGCGGGTGATCCAGTTGGCCTCCGGCTGCATCCCGATGATCTCGGAATGCGCGTGCTGGGCGATCTGCCGGACCAGCGTCGCGCGGTAGGCGTCGGGCATCCAGTCGCGCGGTTCGATGCGCTCGTCGGCGGCCACCGCCGCGTCGAAGGCGTGCTGGTGTTCCGAGTCGTCCCCGGCGGTGTTCCGGGCGCCGTCCGCCTCCGGGCGGGCTGTGCCCTGCGCGGCTGCTGTGACCATGCGATCCCCCTGACCTCGGGCTCTGCGGCGGGATTCTCCCGACCGATCGTTCGGTTCGTGCGTATCAATGGTGTGCTGGGCCGCCGGACAGTGTCAACCGCTGTGGAAAACTCCGCGCGGAACCTGTGGACGAGCGGAATCCGGCGCCGAGGGAAGCCGGGGGCCGAGGGAAAACCGGGGGCCGAGAGGAATCCCGGGGCCGAGAAGAATCAGGGACGAGACGAATCCGGGCGGCGGTGACTGTGGACGAAGCGTGCGGGGACGGCGGGGTCCGGCCCCCGGGGCTGCGCTCGGTGGCCGCGGCTGAGTACCGTTCCGTGCATGTGCCGCGACGGGGCGCTCGCGCACCGTGCGGCGCCGGGCCGGGCGGCCGTATCGGATGGGTCGGCCCCCGTGGGCCGGCCCGGTGGCCGACCCACGACTGAGCCGGAATTGGGGGACGGGGCGGAATGGACGCGTACGACGAGGACCCGGGGGCCGCGCGTGGCCCGGACGGGCCGGCCGGGGCGCGTCCCCCGGAGAAGCCAGGGGTCCCGGGGGATCAGAGGGCTCCTGGGAGCCCGGAGTCCGTTGCGGGCCCGGAGACCGCTGGGGCCCCGGAGACCGTTGAGCGCTCGGAGACCGCTGGGGGCCCGGGGCGTCCGGAGCCGCTGAGGACCTCCGAGGACACTCCCGGGCGCCTTCCGGAGGGGGAGCCGAAAGGGGAGAGCGACGGGGAATCCGCCGAGGGGGAGCCGGGCCGGTCACCGCTGGGCCAGGAACCGGGCCATGAGCCGGTGGGCGAGCAGCCGGACGGCCACGAGCCGACCGGGCAGGGCGGCCACGAGCTGAGCGGGCCGACCGGCCACGAGCCGACCGGCCACGAGTCCCCGAGCCACCAGCTCCCCACCCCTGCCCGCCGAGGTCTCGCCGCCCTCTCCCCCCGCTACCAGGCCGTCGCCGCGCTGGCGGTCGCCGTCATCGGCGTCGGCGTCGGGGTACACCTGCTGATGGTGTTCCTCAGCCTCGCGCCGCAGAACACGGTGTCGAAAGAGCACGGCAAGGCCGTCGAGGCATGGGTGTTCCCGGAGTTCGAACAGAACTGGAAGCTGTTCGCCCCCAATCCACTCCAACAGAACATCGCCGTGCAGGTGCGTGCCGACGTGCGGATGAAGGACGGCAGCGTGAGCACCACCGGCTGGACCGACCTCTCCGCCCAGGACGGCGCCGCCATCAAGGGCAACCCGGCGCCCAGCCACACCCAGCAGAACGAGCTGCGTCGCGCCTGGGACTTCGTCACCGCGACGCACACCGCGGACAACCGCCCCGTCGGCATGCGCGGCTCGCTGTCCGAGGAGTACCTGCGCCGGATCGCCGTGATGCGCCTGTACCGCACCGACCCGACCCGCCGGATCGGCGTCATCCAGCGGGTCCAGGTCCGTTCCCGCACCATCAATGTGCAGCCCCCCTCCTGGAGCGGTGAGCGGGTGCCCGACAAACCCGTCTACCGGACCCTCCCCTGGTGGACGGTGAGTGCCGCCGAGGCCGCCGGAGGTGTGCGGTGAACCAGCCCTCTCAGGTCTTGTCGCGCGGGCTCGCCCGTGTCACTGGGGCCGCGCTCGGGCCGTACCAGAGCGCGGTGATCCGGATCGGCTTCGCCGGTACCTGGCTGTCCTTCCTGCTGCGCGAGTTCCCCCACCGCCAGGAGCTCTACGGCCCCGACGGTCCCTGGGACTGGAACATGGGCCGTCAGCTGACCTCGGACAATCACGCCTTCACGGCCCTCACGTGGTCGAGCGGGCAGCTGTGGTTCGAGTGCTTCTACGTGTTCGCGATCCTCGCCAGTGCCGCGCTGCTGCTCGGCTGGCGCACCCGTACGGCGTCCGTGCTGTTCATGGTGGGCGTCCTGTCCCTTCAGAACCGCACCGTCTTCGTCGGCGACGGCGGCGACAACGTGCTGCACCTGATGGCCATCTACCTCGTGTTCACGCGCTGCGGGCAGGTGTGGTCCCTCGACGCGCGGCGCCGGGCTCGCGAACCGCGGATCCCCACCGACTGGACCGGCCTCGTCCTGTGGACGGTGCTCGGGTCCGTACTGGTCACGGCGACCGCGGCGGGCCGGCTCTTCGACAACTCCTGGCTGATCCCCGCCCTGCTGTGGACGGCGTGGGTGGGTCTCGCGCTGTGGTGGCTGGTCCAGCGCCTGGTGCGCTCGGCCGAGCCGCGGATCCTGCTGGACGTGATCGCCGACGTCCTGCACAACGGCGCCCTCGTGGTGATCATGGCCGAGGCGTGCCTGATCTACGCCACGGCCGGCTGGTACAAGATCCAGGGCTCGCGCTGGCAGGACGGCACCGCCGTCTACTACCCGCTGCACCTGGACTACTTCTCGCCCTGGCCCGGTCTCGCCGATCTGATGTCCACCAGCGGCACCATCCTGATGGTCGTGGCGTACGGCACCGTCATGGTGCAGGTCGCCTTCCCGTTCACCCTGCTCGACCGGCGGGTGAAGAACGTGCTGCTGGTGCTGTTGATGCTGGAGCACTCCGTGATCGCGATCGTGCTCGGCCTGCCGTTCTTCTCGCTGGCGATGATCACCGCCGACGCGGTCTTCCTGCCGACGTCCTTCCTGCGCCGGGTCGGCGTCTTCGCCGCCCGCGCGCGGGGACGGTTCGTCAAGGACGGCGGCGAGGAGGCCGCGGTGCCCGCGCCCCGCGCCCCGGAGGACAGCACGCCCACCCACGTAGGGTTCACGGCATGACCGATCCGTTGCTCCGCTGGCGCGAGTACGCCGCCCGTGCCGTGCTGCTCGACGGCTTCCACGCCCTCAAGCACGCGCTGCGCTTCGGGGCCGAGGTGCCGGTGGCGGTCACCACCGACCGGCGGGCCGCGCTCGCCCTGGCCGAGGAACTGGCCGGGGACGTACGCCAGACCCTGGAGGGGCTGCTCGTCGAGGTGCCGGAACAGGCGTACGCCGCGCTCGTGGCCCGTCCGCATCCGACGGGGGTCGCCGCGCTCGCCGTACGGCCCTCGCGCGAGGCCAATCTGGAGGTCCTCGCCAGGACGCCGCGCACCGCCCCCGTGGTGGTCCTCGACAACCCCCGCAACCTCGGCAACGCGGGTGCCGTGATCCGGCTGGCCGCCGGGTTCGGTGCGACCGGCGTGGTCACCACGGGCACGCTCGACCCCTGGCATCCCACGGTGGTGCGCGGGGGCGCGGGGCTGCACTTCGCGACCGCCGTGGAGCGCCTCGGCGTCGACGAGTTGCCGCCCGGTCCGCTGTTCGCCCTGGATCCGGAGGGCGAGGACATCCGGGGCACCGAGCTGCCCGACGACGCCGTCCTCGCGTTCGGTTCGGAGCGCACCGGTCTCTCGGCGGACGTACGCGCGCGTGCCGGGCATCTGCTGCGGCTGCCGATGCGCCCCCAGGTCTCCAGCTACAACCTCGCCACCAGCGTGGCGATGACGCTGTACCACTGGAGCGCCACCGCGGGCGCACCGGCCGCCTAGGCACGCGGCCGTCAGGAGGGTGAAGCGGCGCTCCCTCCCGACGGCCCCTGTCTGCTAGCCCTGGTGGCGCACCTCGACCACCCGGAAGCGGTTCGCCACGAAGGCGCCGTCGCACAGGGCCGCGTTCGCCGCCGGATTGCCGCCCGAGCCGTGGAAGTCGGAGAAGGCGGCCGTCTGGTTCACGAACACCCCGCCCGTGAGGTTGAAGGACAGCTGCGCGGCCTCCTCCAGGCACACCTCCTCGACGGCCCGCTGCACCTCGCCGTCGGTGGTGTAGGCGCCGACCGTCATCGCGCCCTTCTCGCGGACCGTGCGCCGCAGCAGCTCCAATGCGTCGCTCACCGAGTCGAGGGCGACGGCGAAGGAGACGGGGCCGAAGCACTCGCTCATGTAGGCGGCCTCGGCGTCCGGCTTGGCGCCGTCCAGCTTGACGATCACCGGGGTGCGCACGACCGCGCCCGGGAACTCCGGGTTGCTGATCTCCCGCGAGGCGAGGGCGACCTCCCCTAGGCCGGCCGCGGCCTCCAGGCGGGCCTTGACGTCCGGGTTGACGATCGCGCCCAGCAGCGCGTTGGCCCGCGCGTCGTCGCCGAGCAGACCGTCGACCGCGCGGGCGAGGTCGGCGGTGACCTCGTCGAAGGTCTTCGGGCCCTGGTCGGTGAGGATGCCCTCGCGCGGGATCAGCAGGTTCTGCGGGGTGGTGCACATCTGGCCGCTGTACAGGGACAGCGAGAACGCCAGGTTGGACAGCATCCCCTTGTAGTCGTCCGTGGAGTGCACGACCACCGTGTTGACGCCGGCCTTCTCCGTGTAGACCTGGGCCTGGCGGGCGTTGGCCTCCAGCCAGTCGCCGAAGGACGTCGAGCCGGTGTAGTCGATGATCCGGATCTCCGGGCGGGTCGCGAGGGCCTTGGCGATGCCCTCGCCGGGGCGCTCGGCGGCCAGCGCGACCAGGTCGGCGGCGAAGCCCGCCTCGGTGAGCACCTCACGGGCGATCCGCACGGTCAGCGCGAGCGGGAGCACCGCGCGCGGGTGCGGCTTGACCAGGACCGCGTTGCCGGTCGCCAGGGAGGCGAACAGGCCCGGGTAGCCGTTCCACGTCGGGAAGGTGTTGCAGCCGATCACCAGGCCGATGCCGCGCGGCACGGGCGTGAAGTTCTTGGTGAGCACCAGCGGGTCGCGCTTGCCCTGCGGCTTGGACCACTCGGCGGTCCCGGGGGTGCGGACCTGCTCCGCGTACGCGTACGCCACCGCCTCCAGGCCGCGGTCCTGGGCGTGCGGGCCGCCCGCCTGGAACGCCATCAGGAAGGCCTGGCCGCTGGTGTGCATGACGGCGTGCGCGAACTCGTGCGTCCGGTCGCTGATGCGCTTGAGGATCTCCAGGCAGACCACGGCACGCACCTCGGCGCCCGCGTCCCGCCAGGCCGGCTGCCCGGCCTTCATCGCGGGCAGCAGCACGTCCAGGTCCGCGTGCGGGTAGCTCACGCCCAGCTCGATGCCGTACGGAGAGGTCTCCCCGCCCACCCAGTCGTCCGTGCCCGCCTGGCCGAGGTCGAGGCGGGTGCCGAGCACGGCGTCGAAGGCGGCCTTGCCCGCGGCCGCGTCCAGGCTGCCGTGTTCGCCGTAGGCCTTGGGGTGCTCGGGGTGCGGGGACCAGTACGCGCGTGTGCGGATCGCTTCCAGGGCCTGGTCGAGAGTGGGCCGGTGCTTCGCGATCAGCTCGGGGGCGGTCAGTTCGGCGGCCATGCGGGACCAACTCCTCGTCTGGAGAACTCGCCTTCGAGTTCGGGACCTGGCGGAAAGAGCAGCGGGATGGGACGGTCAGGGCTAGAGTAACCGAACGATCGGTCGGTTCAAGGGGGTCCGCCGCATCTGTGGAAAACCCCGTGCGGGAGGATCGCGCACATGACAGCACTCGACCTCAGCAGCCCTGTGGCCGTCGTCGGCACCGGCACCATGGGCCAGGGCATCGCCCAGGTCGCACTGGTCGCCGGCCACCCCGTGCGGCTCTACGACACCGCACCCGGGCGGGCCCTGGAGGCGGCCGCGGCGATCGGCGCGCGCCTGGACCGGCTGGTGGAGAAGGGCCGGCTCGACGCCGCCGCCCGGGACGCGGCCCGTGCCCGTCTGGAGCCCGCGCAGGCGCTCGCGGAGCTTGCCGACTGCGGCCTCGTCGTGGAGGCCGTGCTGGAGCGGCTGGACGTCAAGCAGCGACTCTTCGGCGAACTGGAGGACGTCGTCGGCGAGGACTGCCTGCTGGCCACCAACACCTCCTCGCTCTCGGTGACGGCGGTCGGCGGCGCCCTGCGCCATCCGGGCCGCTTCCTCGGCCTGCACTTCTTCAACCCCGCGCCGCTGCTGCCGCTGGTCGAGGTCGTCTCGGGCTTCGCCACCGACGTCACCTCGGCCACCCGCGCGTACGAGACCGCCCGAGCCTGGGGCAAGACCCCGGTGGCCTGCGCGGACACTCCCGGGTTCATCGTCAACCGGATCGCCCGGCCCTTCTACGCCGAGGCGTTCGCCGTCTACGAGGCCCAGGGCGCCGACCCGGCCACCATCGACGCGATCCTGCGCGAGTCGGGCGGCTTCCGCATGGGCGCGTTCGAACTCACCGACCTGATCGGCCAGGACGTCAACGAGGCGGTGACGCACTCGGTGTGGCAGTCCTTCTTCCAGGACGTGCGGTTCACGCCCTCGCTGGCCCAGCGACGCCTGGTGGAGTCCGGCCGGCTGGGCCGCAAGGCCGGTCACGGCTGGTACGACCACGGGGAGGGTGCCGAGAAGCCCGAGCCGCACACCGCCGACAAGGAGCAGCCGCCGGCCTACGTCCTCGCCGAGGGCGACCTCGGACCCGCCGCCGAGCTGCTCGCGCTCATCCGCGAGGCGGGCATCCAGGTCCGCACCGAGGACGGCGACGAGGACGGCCACCTGGAGCTGCCCGGCGGCGGCCAGCTGGTCCTCGCGGACGGCCAGACCTCGGTGGAGTTCCGCGACGTCGTCTACTTCGACCTCGCCCTCGACTACCGCAAGGCCACCCGCATCGCCCTGTCCGCCTCCCAGGACACCTCGAAGGCGACCCTCGCCGAGGCCGTCGGCCTGTTCCAGGCGCTCGGCAAGGACGTCAGCGTCATCGGCGACGTCCCCGGCATGATCGTGGCGCGCACGGTGGCCCGGATCATCGACCTCGCCCATGACGCGGTCGCCAAGGGCGTCGCCACCGAGGAGGACGTCGACACCGCGATGCGGCTGGGCGTCAACTACCCGCTCGGCCCCTTCGAATGGGACCGCAGGCTGGGCGACGAGTTCGCCTACGACGTCCTGGACGCGATGCACGAGCGCGACCCCGGCGGACGTTACGCGCCCTCCCTCGCGCTCTACCGGCACGCCTACGCCGACGACAAGCGGGAGGGCACCTCATGACCACGCCCCGGCGCGACACGTACACCCCCGAGTCGCTGCTCTCCGTCGCCGTCCAGGTCTTCAACCAGCGCGGCTACGACGGCACCTCCATGGAGCACCTGTCCAGGGCGGCCGGCATCTCCAAGTCGTCGATCTACCACCATGTCAGCGGCAAGGAGGAGCTGCTCAAGCGGGCCGTCAGCCGTGCCCTGGACGCCCTTTTCGCCATCCTGGAGGAGCCGGCGGCGCGCGAGGGGCAGGCCGTGCGGCGCCTGGAGCACGTCGTGCGGCGCATGGTCGAGGTGCTCATAGCCGAGTTGCCCTACGTGACGCTGCTGCTGCGGGTGCGCGGCAACACGGCCACCGAGCGCTGGGCGCTGGAGCGCCGCCGCGACTTCGACCACCGGGTCGCCGAGCTGCTCAAGGCGGCCGCCGCCGACGGGGACGTACGCCCCGACGTGGAGGTGCGGCTGGCCACCCGGCTGGTCTTCGGCATGATCAACTCCATCGTGGAGTGGTACCGGCCGGAAGCCCGCGGGGCCTCGGGCCGCGAGGTGGCCGACGCGGTGGTCCAGCTGGTCTTCTCCGGACTGCGCAGGGCGTGACGCCCGGCGGCGGGCAGGGCCCGGCTCCCGACCGCACCGGGTCCGCTCCCGTGATGATCCGTGGTGATCTGTGATCATCCGGGAAAGCCGGCCTGGACGGCCGTGAAGGCGGGACCGGGCGTGATCAGGCGTCCGGTTCCAGGTCCTCCTCCTCGAACACCAGCAGCGTGCGGGTGCTCAGCACCTCCGGGATCGCCTGGAGCCGGGTGAGCACCACCTCGCGCAGCGCCCGGTTGTCGGGCGTGTGCACCAGCAGCAGGACGTCGAAGTCGCCGCCCACCAGGGCGATGTGCGAGGCACCGGGCAGCCGGCGCAGCTGCTCGCGGACCGTGCGCCAGGTGTTCTGGACGATCTTCAGTGTGATGTACGCCGACGTGCTGTGCCCGGCCCGCTCATGGTCCACGCGGGCGCCGAAACCCCGGATCACCCCGTCCTCGACCAGCCGGTTGATGCGCGCGTAGGCGTTGGCCCGCGAGACATGGACGCGTTCGGCGACCGACCGTATCGAGGCGCGGCCGTCCGCCTGGAGGATGCGCAGGATGTCCTGATCGATGGCGTCCAGCGGCCGCGCCGCCGGCGGCAGCGCGTCCTGCGCCGTCTCGGCCATTTGTTCAGGTGCCATGTCCCCCCGCTTCATCGCCGTGGACGTCCTGCGTTCATTGCAGGCTGTGGAGAACCGTTTGTCCACAGCCTGGAGGTGCCTGTAGCCAAAATGTGCCGACGACCGAACAATCGGTAGGTGAGGCGGGTCACAGCCGACACGTCTCCCGTAGCCGCTCCCACGAGGAGGTGCCGTCATGACGGTTCTGGAGCAGCGGGGCGCGTACCGGCCATCGCCGCCGCCCGCCTGGCAGCCCCGTATGGACCCCGCGCCGCTGCTGCCCGACGCCGAGCCGTACCGCGTCCTCGGCACCGAGGCGGCCGCCAAGGCCGATCCTGGTCTGCTCCGCAGGCTGCACGCCCAGCTGGTGCGCGGCCGCCGCTACAACACGCAGGCCACCGCGCTCACCAAGCAGGGCCGCCTCGCCGTCTACCCCTCCAGCACCGGCCAGGAGGCGTGCGAGGTCGCCGCCGCCCTGGCGCTCGAAGAGCGCGACTGGCTCTTCCCCAGCTACCGCGACACCCTGGCCGTCGTCGCCCGCGGTGTGGACCCGGTCGAGGCCCTCACCCTGTTGCGCGGCGACTGGCACACCGGCTACGACCCGTACGCGCACCGGGTGGCCCCCCTCTCCACCCCGCTGGCCACCCAGTTGCCGCACGCCGTCGGCCTCGCCCACGCCGCCCGCCTCAAGGGCGACGACGTGGTCGCGCTCGCCATGATCGGCGACGGCGGCACCAGCGAGGGCGACTTCCACGAGGCGCTGAACTTCGCCGCCGTCTGGCAGGCACCCGTCGTCTTCCTGGTGCAGAACAACGGCTTCGCCATCTCCGTCCCGCTCGCCAAGCAGACCGCCGCCCCCTCCCTGGCCCACAAGGCCGTCGGCTACGGCATGCCCGGCCGCCTGGTCGACGGCAACGACGCGGCGGCGGTGCACGAGGTGCTCACCGACGCCGTACGACACGCCCGCGCGGGCGGTGGACCGACGCTGATCGAGGCGGTCACCTACCGCATCGACGCCCACACCAACGCCGACGACGCCACCCGCTACCGGGGCGACGCCGAGGTCGAGGCCTGGCGCGCGCACGACCCGGTGCGTCTGCTGGAGACGGAGCTGACCGAGCGCGGCCTGATCGACGCGGCCGGCCTGGAGTCCGTACGGGAGGACGCCGAGGCGATGGCCGCCGACCTGCGCGAACGGATGAACCAGGATCCCGAGCTCAACCCGATGGACCTCTTCGACCACGTCTATGCCGAGACCACCGCCCAACTGCGCGAACAGCGGGACCTGCTGCGGGCCGAGCTGGCGGCCGAGCAGGACGGGCCCGACCAGCAGGAAGGCGACCGCCGATGACCACCGTGGCCGTCAAGCCCGCCACCATGGCCCAGGCCCTCACCCGCGCGATGCGCGACGCGATGGCCGCCGACCCGACCGTGCACGTGCTCGGTGAGGACGTCGGCACCCTCGGCGGTGTCTTCCGCGTCACCGACGGGCTCGCCAAGGAGTTCGGCGAGGACCGCTGCACCGACACCCCGCTCGCGGAGGCGGGCATCCTCGGCGCCGCCGTCGGCATGGCCATGTACGGTCTGCGCCCGGTGGTGGAGATGCAGTTCGATGCCTTCGCCTACCCGGCGTTCGAGCAACTGGTCAGCCATGTCTCCCGGATGCGCAACCGCACCCGCGGCCGGATGCCCCTGCCGATCACCGTCCGCATCCCCTACGGCGGCGGTATCGGCGGCGTCGAGCACCACAGCGACTCCTCCGAGGCGTACTACATGGCCACCCCCGGCCTGCACGTGGTCACACCCGCGACCGTCGCCGACGCCTACGGCCTGCTGCGGCAGGCCATCGCCTCCGACGACCCGGTCGTCTTCCTGGAGCCAAAGCGGCTCTACTGGTCCAAGGACACCTGGAACCCGGAGGAGCCGACCGAGGTCGAGCCGATCGGGCGCGCGGTGGTCCGGCGCACCGGCCGCAGCGCCACGCTCATCACCTACGGCCCCTCCGTGCCCGTCTGCCTGGAGGCCGCCGAGGCCGCGCGGGCCGAGGGCTGGGACCTGGAGGTGGTCGACCTGCGCTCCCTGGTGCCGTTCGACGACGAGACGGTCTGCGCCTCCGTGCGGCGCACCGGACGCGCGGTCGTGGTGCACGAGTCCACCGGGTTCGGCGGTCCGGGCGGCGAGATCGCGGCCCGTGTCACCGAGCGCTGCTTCCACCACCTGGAGGCCCCCGTGCTGCGCGTGGCCGGGTTCGACCTCCCCTACCCGCCGCCCATGCTGGAGCGGCACCATCTGCCCGGAGTCGACCGCGTCCTGGACGCCGTGGCCCGGCTCCAGTGGGAGGCCGAGGGCTGATGGCACAGGTGCTGGAGTTCAAGCTGCCCGATCTCGGCGAGGGACTGACCGAGGCGGAGATCGTGCGCTGGCTGGTCCAGGTCGGTGACGTGGTCGCCGTCGACCAGCCGGTGGTCGAGGTCGAGACGGCCAAGGCATCGGTGGAGGTCCCCTGCCCCTACGGCGGCGTGGTCACCGCCCGCTACGGCGACGAGGGCACCGAACTCCCGGTCGGCGCCCCGCTCCTGACGGTCGCGGTCGGCGAACCGGACGCGGAGTCCACGGCGGGCTCGGGCAATGTCCTGGTCGGGTACGGCACGTCCGAGGCGCCCGGCCGGCGCCGGAGGGTGCGGCCGGTGGCCCTGACCGGTGGTGGCGCCGGCGGGAACGGCGCCAACGGCGTGCGTGCCGCGGTGCGGGGCGCCGACGCCGCGAGTTCCGGTGTGAACGGCACTGCCGCGGCACCGGCTCCGGGCCTGCCCGGCACGGCGCTGCTGTCCGGCGGTCCCGTGCCGGTGATCTCCCCGCTGGTGCGCAGGCTCGCCCGAGAGGGCGGACTGGATCTGCGTCAGCTGGCGGGCTCCGGCCCGAACGGGCTGATCCTGCGCGCCGACGTGGAGCGTGCCCTGCGGGCCGGTGCGGGTCCGGAGAGCGGTCGTACGGCCGAGCCCCCTGTCGCGGCGGTGCCCGTCCAGGCCATGGCGTCCGCCCCGGTCGCGGGCGAGGTGCGTGTTCCGCTCAAGGGCATCCGCGGTGCCGTCGCCGACAAGCTGTCCCGCAGCCGCCGGGAGATCCCGGACGCGACCTGCTGGGTGGACGCCGACGCCACCGAACTGATGCGCGCTCGGGCCGCGATGAACGCGGCGGGAGGCACGAAGATCTCGCTCGTCGCGCTGCTCGCCCGTATCTGCGCCGCTGCCCTCGCGCGGTTCCCCGAGCTGAACTCCTCGGTCGACACCGAGGCCCGCGAGATCGTCCAGCACCCCCATGTGCACCTCGGGTTCGCGGCGCAGACCGAGCGCGGCCTGGTCGTGCCGGTCGTCCGGGACGCCCATGCCCGCGACGCGGAGTCGCTGACCACCGAGTTCGCCCGGCTCACCGAGGCGGCCCGCGCCGGGACGCTGACCCCGGGAGAACTCACCGGCGGCACCTTCACGCTGAACAACTACGGGGTCTTCGGCGTCGACGGCTCCACGCCGATCGTCAACCACCCCGAGGCGGCCATGCTCGGCGTCGGCCGGATCGTCCCCAAGCCGTGGGTGCACGAGGGCGAGCTGGCCGTGCGCCAGGTCGTCCAGCTCTCGCTCACCTTCGACCACCGGGTGTGCGACGGCGGTACGGCGGGCGGCTTCCTGCGGTATGTCGCGGACTGCGTGGAACAGCCGGCGGTGCTGCTGCGCAGCCTGTGACCCGCCGGGTTCCCGTCCTCCGTCGGTTCCCTGTGATCGGCGCGGCCCGCATACTCGGGGAGTGACCGACAACGCCACCGCCGGGCAGGCGGCCACCTCGGCCGTCCTCGGAGCCCACGCGGCACCCTCGCCGTACGACGCCGTCGTACTGGCCGGAGGTGCCGCGCGGCGGCTCGGCGGGGCCGACAAGCCCGGCGTCCGGGTCGGCGGCCGGGCGCTGCTGGACCGGGTGCTCACGGCCTGCGCGGGCGCCCGTACGACCGTCGTCGTGGCCGCGCCCCGGAGCACCGTCCGCCCGGTGTGCTGGGCGCGCGAGGAGCCACCCGGCGCGGGACCGGTCGCCGCGCTGGCGGCCGGGTTGCGGCACGTCACGGCCGAACACGCCGTCGTCCTCTCCGCCGACCTGCCCTTCCTGCGGGCGGACACGCTGCGGCGGCTGTTGACCGCCCTGGGCGAGAGCGGCGCCGACGGCGCGCTGCTCACCGACGCGGACGGCCGCGACCAGCCCCTGGTCGCCGCGTACCGCACCGCTGCCCTGCGCCGCGAACTGGCCGCGCTCGCCACCGCGCACGGCGGCCTCACCGGGCTGCCGCTGCGCCGGCTCACCGGCGCCCTCCGCCTCAGCCGGGTCCCGGACCCGCACGCGTCCTTCGACTGCGACACCTGGGACGACATCGTCAACGCCAGGGCACGGATCAGGGAGCATGGGCACGTGTTGGATGAATGGATCTCCGCAGTCAAGGACGAGCTGGGCATCGACCTGGACGTCGACACGAACGTCCTGCTCGACCTCGCCCGGGACGCCGCGCACGGTGTGGCCCGGCCCGCCGCCCCGCTGACCACCTTCCTCGTCGGCTACGCCGCCGCCCAGGGCAAGGGCGGCCCCGAGGCCGTCGCCGAGGCCGCCCGCAAGGCCGCCGCGCTGGCTCTGCGCTGGGAGGAAGAGGCGTCGGGCACCGGGGAAAGCGGGGGCCCGAGCGCCCCGGACGCCGGGTGACCGCGCCCGGCCTGCGTGACGGGGCACCCGTGGAGGACAGCGACGACCTCGACGTCGAGGAGGCACTGGCCCTCGTGAGGGAAGCCAAGGACGACGGCACCGGCCCGGCCCGGGACGCGCGGCCCGCCGAGCCGAACCGGCATGCGCCGGCGGAACGGCACCGGGCCACCCCCTGGCCCGAGGCCCGCGAGATCGCCGCCCGGACCGCCCGGAGCACCCGCTCGGGCCGGCCCGCCGGCACCACCGCCGCGGGCGGTCCCGTCCCCCGCCGCGCCCCCGTCTCCGTCCCCCTCGCAGATGCCCTCGGCCTCGTCCTCGCCGCGCCCCTCGACGCGCTCGGCGACCTGCCCTCGTTCGACACCTCCGCGATGGACGGCTGGGCGGTCGCCGGCCCCGGGCCCTGGACGGTGCGCGAGGCGGGTGTGCTCGCCGGGCACGCGCAGCCCGCGCCGCTCACCGACGGCGAGGCGGTCCGTATCGCGACCGGTGCCCGTGTCCCCGCCGACACCACCGCCGTCCTGCGCACCGAGCACGGCCGTACGGACGCCCAGGGCCGGCTGCACGCCACCCGGGAGACGGCGCACGGCCAGGACATCCGTCCGCGCGGCCAGGAGTGCCGCAGCGGCGACCAGTTGCTGCCCGTCGGCACCCAGATCACCCCGGCCGTCCTCGGTCTGGCCGCCGCCGCGGGGTACGACACCGTCACCGTCGTCCCCCGGCCCCACGCCGACGTCCTCGTCCTCGGAGACGAGCTGCTGACCGAGGGGCTGCCGCGCGAGGGGCTGATCCGGGACGCGCTCGGCCCCATGCTGCCGCCCTGGCTGCGGGCGCTCGGCGCCGAGGTCGTGGCGGTGCGCCGGGTCCGCGACGACGCCGACGAGCTGCACAGGGCGATCACCGACTCCACGGCCGACCTGGTCGTCACCACCGGGGGCACCGCCGCCGGGCCCCTCGACCATGTCCACCCCACCCTGGAACGCATCGGCGCCGAACTCCTCGTCGACGGGGTGAAGGTGCGCCCGGGGCACCCCATGCTGCTGGCCCGCACCAAGGACGGCCAGCACCTCGTCGGCCTGCCCGGCAACCCCCTCGCTGCCGTCTCCGGCCTCGTCACGCTCGCCGAGCCGCTGCTGCGGACCCTCGCCGCCCGCCCCGCCCCCGAGCCCTACACGCTGCCGCTGACGGAGCCGGTGCACGGGCATCCGTACGACACCCGGCTCGTCCCCGTGGTGCTGCGCGGCGACCGAGCCGTACCGCTGCACTACAACGGCCCGGCCATGCTGCGCGGGATCGCCGCCGCCGACGCGCTGGCCGTCGTACCCCCGGGCGGGGCCCGGCAGGGCGCGGAGACGGAGCTGCTGGACCTGCCCTGGACGACCGCGGGGATCGGGGTATGTTTCACGTGAAACGTGCGGATGACGACACCCCCGGCACCACCGGGGTGCCGCGGGGCGACAGCCTCACCGCGGACGAACGCCCGGTCGCCCACCGGGTGGAGCTGCCGGTGAAGGTGGTGGAACGGCCGCTCCGCCAGGTCGCCAAACGGCTGCTGATGGCGCTGCTGGTGCTGGTCGTCACCGCGCTCGTGGTCTACGCCGACCGCGCCGGCTACCACGACAGCGCCGACGACTCCGTGGACCTGCTCGACTCGTTCTACTACGCCACCGTCACCCTCTCCACCACGGGATACGGCGACATCACCCCGGTCAGCGACAGTGCTCGGCTGACCAACATCTTCGTCATCACGCCCCTGCGTGTGCTGTTCCTGATCATCCTGGTCGGCACCACGCTGGAGGTCCTCACCGAGCGCACCCGGGAGGAATGGCGCCTGAAACGCTGGAGGTCCGCCTTGCGCGAGCACACCGTCGTCGTCGGCTTCGGCACCAAGGGACGTTCGGCCGTGCAGACCGTCTGCGCGACCGGGCTGAAGAAGGAGCAGGTGGTCGTGGTCGACCCCAGCGCCAAGGTGATCGACGCGGCGACCGCCGACGGCTACGCCGGGGTCATGGGCGACGCCACCCGCAGTGACGTCCTCAAGCGGGCCGAGGTGCACAGGGCCCGGCAGATCATCGTGGCCCCGCAGCGCGACGACACCGCCGTGCTGGTCACGCTGACCGCCCGTCAGCTCAACCGCGGCGCGAAGATCGTGGCCGCGGTGCGCGAGGAGGAGAACGCCCCGCTGCTGCGGCAGTCCGGTGCCGACGCCGTCATCACCAGCGCCAGCGCGGCCGGACGGCTGCTCGGCCTGTCCGTCCTCAGCCCCGCCGCCGGCATGGTCATAGAGGACCTCATCCAGCAGGGCAGCGGCCTGGACCTCGTGGAGCGTCCGGTGGTGCGCGCCGAGGCGGGCAAGGCGCCCCGCGAGATCGACGACCTCGTGGTGAGCGTCGTACGCGGTCACCGGGTGCTCGGTTACGACGACCGGTCCATCGGTGCCCTCCAGCTGACCGACCGGCTCATCACCATCGTGCGCGCCAGCCCCGCCACCCGGATCACCCCGCACCCGCGCCCCCTGCCCGGGGACTGAGGCGGGGCGTCGGGCGCCGCGGCCGCCCGGCGCGGCAGGGGGAGTAGCGTCGCGGACATGCATGCGATCACGATTTTCGAACCTGGTGGTCCCGAGGCGCTGGTGTGGGACGAGGTCCCCGATCCGGTGGCCGGCGAGGGCGAGGTGCTGGTCGACGTGACGGCCAGCGCCGTCAACCGTGCCGACGTCCTGCAACGGCAGGGCTTCTACAACCCGCCGCCCGGCGCCTCCCCCTACCCCGGCCTGGAGTGCTCCGGCCGGATCGCCGCGGTCGGCCCCGGGGTGTCCGGCTGGGCCGTCGGCGACGAGGTGTGCGCGCTGCTCGCGGGCGGCGGCTACGCCCAGAAGGTCGTCGTACCGGCCGGGCAGCTGCTGCCGGTGCCGGCGGGCGTCGACCTCGTACGGGCCGCCGCGCTGCCCGAGGTGGCCTGCACGGTCTGGTCCAACGTGTTCATGATCTCCCATCTGCGACCGGGCGAGACCCTGCTGGTGCACGGCGGCTCCAGCGGCATCGGCACCATGGCGATCCAGCTGGCCAAGGCGGTCGGCGCCAGGGTCGCGGTGACCGCCGGGACCAAGGAGAAGCTGGAGCGTTGCGCCGAGCTGGGCGCCGACATCCTGATCAACTACCGGGAGCAGGACTTCGTCGCCGAGGTGGAGGAGGCCACCGCCGGCGCCGGCGCCGACGTCGTCCTCGACAACATGGGCGCCAAGTACCTCGACCGCAATGTGCGCGCCCTGGCGGTCAACGGGCGCCTGGCGATCATCGGGATGCAGGGCGGTGTCAAGGGTGAGCTGAACATCGGCACGCTGCTGCAGAAGCGGGCGGCCGTCACCGCCACCTCGCTGCGGGCGCGGCCGGCGGAGGAGAAGTCGGCCATCGTCGCCGCGGTGCGCGAACACGTCTGGCCGCTGATCGCCGGGGGGCGTGTGCGCCCGGTGGTGGACCGTGAGCTGCCGATGCCGCGGGCCGCCGAGGCGCACCGGGTCGTGGAGGAGAGCGGCCACATCGGCAAGGTGCTGCTCGTGGCCCCGTAGCGGACCCTCCGGGGGCCGGGGATCAGCTCCTGCGCAGCCGGAGCCCCAGGAAGGCGAGGCCGAGGCCCAGGCCGATGAGGACGAGTCCGCTGCCGAGCGGCAGGATCCGCAGGGTCGGCTCGCTCGCGTTCTCGCTCTGTCGGGCGGCGTTCTCGTCGGCCGACTGCCCCGGTGTGGGGTCGAGGCCCGCCTCCTGGGTCGGCCGTGAGGCGGTCGGGGTCTCCGCGGTCTCCGGCTCCGCGGGCCGCGCCGCGGCGGACTCCGGGACGGAGTCCTCGTCGCCCTCCACCTGGGCCCAGGGCCCGTCCTGCCGCCCCGGACGCAGCTTCCCCTCACCGGCTCCGCTCCCCGCCCGGGACGGCTCGCCGGACGGCGCGCTGTACGTGGCGGAGGCGGAGCCGGACGGCGGGGCCGGGTGCTCGGACGGCGGGGCCGGGTGCTGGGGCCCGGCGCCGCCGTGTCCCGGACGGTCCTGGTGACCGTGTCCGGAGTGACCGGAACCGGCGGCGTTCCCGGCCGCGGAGGACCCTCCGGCACCAGCACCGCCCGCGCCGCCCGGGTGGCCGGAGGGCGAGACCGAGGGCGTGGCGGCGGGGTGGCCCGCGGTGGGGGAGTGCGGGGGGCCGGCCTCGGCGGCGTACGCGGCGGCGGTGCCGTAGGCGGGCAGGGCCGCCGTGAGGACGAGCAGCAGCCGCAGACAGGGATGGGTGAGTCGCAGCCATGGAGTCACGTCGGTGACCTCCCGGAGCCCAGCTGGCGTGAGCGCGTGATCGATGATGAACCGACGGGACCAGCCTCACATCGCCGGACTCCTGGGGCATTCCGGATTGGGCCGACGGGTCTAACCGGCCGATCCGCTCCACCGGGGGGCGCCACGGTGGTGAGGTGGGCGGGTGCGAGAGAATGACGGCATGGAGATGCCGAGGAACGAACGGTCGCCGGAGAATCCCCAGATCCTCGTCGTGGGCCAGGACGGGATGGCACTCGGCGGAGGTGGCGGGGACGACGATTCCCGCGAGATTCCGGTCACCGAGCAGGTCGAGCAGCCCGCCAAGGTCATGCGGATCGGCAGCATGATCAAGCAGCTCCTGGAGGAGGTGCGCGCCGCTCCCCTCGACGAGGCCAGCCGGGTCCGGCTGAAGGACATCCACGCCAGCTCGGTGAAGGAGCTGGAGGACGGCCTGGCGCCGGAGCTGGTCGAGGAGCTGGAGCGGCTGTCGCTGCCGTTCACCGACGACGTCACCCCGAGCGACGCCGAGCTGCGCATCGCGCAGGCACAGCTGGTGGGCTGGCTGGAGGGACTCTTCCACGGGATCCAGACCACGCTGTTCGCCCAGCAGATGGCCGCGCGGGCCCAGCTGGAGCAGATGCGCCGGGCGCTCCCGCCTGGCGTGTCGGGCCCCGAGGGCGACGACCAGCACCTGGGCGGGCACTCGGGCGGCCCGTACCTGTAGGCCCCCGGTGCGAGTCCCGCGAGGACTCACGCCCCCGGACATGAGGTTTCGCGCCCCAGCACGCGAGAGGGGGCCCGGCGCAAGAGCGCCGGGCCCCCTCTCGCACAGGGGTCACTACTGCGGCGGATTGCCCGTCGACACGCTCAGCTCGATGGTGCCCGGGTCCTTGGCGTTCACGTCCGTGCCCTCGGACGGGAACTGGTCCAGGACGGTGCCGTCGCCCCAGGTGTTGTCGTCCACCTTCTTGACGTGCAGCGTCCAGCCCGCGGCCTGGAAGCAGGACTTCACGGAGTTGATGTCCTTGTAGCGGAAATCGGGCAGCCGGATCTTGTCGGGGTCGTCGTAGGACTCGTCCGGCTCCGTGCACTTGGTCTTGTCGATCACCCGGGTGGTGTCCGGGCCCCGGTAGCCCGCCTGGTGGGTGGGGGACGACGAGGAACTGGCCCGACCGTGCCCGCCCGTGCCGCCACCGCCGCCGCTGTTCATGGTCAGCGCGACGACGAGGCCGACGACCGCGACGAGCGACACCCCGACCGCGCCGATGATCACGGCCTTGCCGCTCTTGCCGCCGTTCGGTCCGGGCCCCTGCGGAGCCGTCTGCGGCGCCTGCGCGTACGGCGGCGGGGTGCCGGGCCCGTAGCCCACCGGAGGCGTCTGGTAGCCGGACTGCTGCGGATAGCCGTAGGACGGCGCGGGCGTGGCCGGTGCCGGGATCCCGGGGCCGTACGGACCCGGCTGGTACGGCGTCTGCACCGGTCCGGGCGGCGTCCGCAGGCTCTGGTCGACCGGCGGGAACACCGCGGAGCCGACGCCCGAGCCGCTCTGCTGCGGACCGGCGCCCGGCACGATGCTCGGCGCGGCCCCCTGGAGGGAGGCGGCGACCCGCAGGCACTCCTCGCGCATGGCGTCGGCGGTCGGGAAGCGCTCGTTCGGGTTCTTCCGCAGGGCGCGGGCGACCAGCGCGTCCACCGCCGGGGGCAGCGAGCGGTTGACGGAGGACGGGGCGACCGGCTCCTCCTGCACGTGCGCGTACGCGATCGCCAGCGGGGAGTCCGCGTCGAACGGCAGCCGCCCGGTCACCAGCTGGAAGAGCATGATGCCGACCGAGTACAGGTCGGAACGGGCGTCCACGCCGCGGCCGAGGGCCTGCTCGGGCGAGAGGTACTGCGGGGTGCCGACGACCATGCCGGTCTGCGTCATCGAGGTCACGCCGGACTGCATGGCGCGCGCGATGCCGAAGTCCATGACCTTGACCACACCGCGCTTGGTCACCATCACGTTGCCGGGCTTGATGTCGCGGTGGACCAGCCCCATCTCGTGGCTGATGTCCAGGGCCGCGAGCACGTCCGCGGTGACCTTCAGGGCCTGGTCGGCGGGCATGGCGCCGCACCGCCGTATGTCCTCCTCCAGGACCGAGCCCAGCGGGCGGCCCTCGACGTACTCCATGACGATGTACGGGGTCGCCAGGCCGCCCAGGTCGTCCTCGCCCGTGTCGAAGACGGAGACGATGTTGGTGTGCGTGAGCTTGGCCACGGCCTGGGCCTCGCGGCGGAAGCGCTCGCGGAAGGCCTGCTCCCGGCCCAGCTCGGTGTGCAGCGTCTTGATCGCTACCTGGCGGTCCAGCACGGAGTCGTACGCGAGGTGCACCGAGGCCATCCCGCCCTCGCCGAGCAAGTCGCGCAGCTGGTACCGGCCGCCGGCCAGAGCCTGCCCCGCGTACCGGCCGTGTGTGCCGTCCTGGCTCATCTCTCCGCGTCCCCCATCGGCCGTCCGGCACTTCGGCTCGTCGCACAGGCCTTGATCGAATGTGTCATTCCCGGCCAAGTCTGCCCCAGGGCACCGACACGTCAAGCTCGGTGCCCGTTCCGTGACCGTACGGGCAGGAAGCGTCGCGCAAGCGTTACAGGGGGCATGCGACCGGCACACAGAATTTGCACGACGACCTGTGCTGAGGGTTTCATGGCCGGTCCGTCGCAGAGTCGGTCCCGGTTCCGGTTCCGAACCGGTGGCCCCCACGGAGGCTGTAGCGTGGCCGACGGAGACCGTGACAACACCGCGCGCACCGCGGGCAGAAACGACGGCGAGGACTGATGGCACAGACGCAGCGCGCCCAGGGCCCGTCCGACCCGGAGGCGTCTGGCGGCGGCGGTATGTCGGACGGGCCGGAGAACTGGGGCAACGCAGGGCTGGTCGGCGACGGCCGGTACCGGCTCACGCACCGCCTGGGCCGGGGCGGCATGGCCGAGGTCTTCGCGGCCGAGGACGTCCGTCTGGGCCGTACGGTCGCGGTCAAGCTGCTCCGCGCGGACCTGGCCGAGGATCCCGTCTCCAAGGCGCGGTTCACACGTGAGGCACAGTCGGTCGCCGGGCTCAACCACCACGCGATCGTCGCCGTGTACGACTCCGGCGAGGACGTCGTGGGCGGTCAGTCGGTGCCGTACATCGTGATGGAGCTGGTCGAGGGCCGCACCATCCGCGATCTGCTGATCAACGCGGAGGCTCCCGGCCCCGAGCAGGCGCTGATCATCGTCTCCGGTGTCTTGGAGGCGCTCGCCTACTCGCACCAGCACGGAATCGTGCACCGCGACATCAAGCCGGCGAACGTGATCATCACCGACAGTGGCGCCGTCAAGGTGATGGACTTCGGCATCGCCCGCGCCCTGCACGGCGCGCAGTCCACGATGACCCAGACCGGCATGGTCATGGGCACCCCCCAGTACCTCTCCCCGGAGCAGGCGCTCGGCAAGGCCGTCGACCACCGCTCCGACCTGTACGCGACCGGCTGCCTGCTGTACGAACTGCTCGCGCTGCGGCCCCCGTTCACCGGTGAGACCCCGCTGTCCGTGGTCTATCAGCACGTCCAGGACACGCCCATCGCGCCGTCGCAGGTCCTCCAGGCCTGCCCGCCGGAGCTGGACGGCCTGGTCATGCGCTCGCTCGCCAAGGAGCCGGACGACCGGTTCCAGACGGCGGAGGAGATGCGCGGCCTGGTCCAGTACGGCCTCCAGATGCTCTACGACCAGGGCGGCCACACCGGCACCTGGAACACCGGCCCGGTGGCGGTGCAGGACGGCCGGCACACCCCGGCGGGCGGCTTCGCGAGCACCACCGCCATGTTGCACCCGATGGCCGGCGCCGGCACCACGCAGATCCCGCAGCCGCTGCTGCCACAGGGCTACGGCCACGGCGACGACGGCGGCTTCGAGGGACAGGGCAACAAGGGCAGCGGCCGCGGCAAGCTGTGGATCCTCGCCGTGCTCGCGGTCATCGCCATCGCGGCCGGCGTGGCGCTGGCGTTGCAGGGTGCGGGTGGCGGCGGTGGTGCCGGCACGGACACCAAGCCGCCGGCGACGCACACCAAGAGCACCCAGGACGATTCGGCCACCTCCAGCCCGACCGACGACAACACCGGGCAGCCCACGGACACCGCTACCGACGACGGGTCGGGCATCGGTTCCGGGTCGGGCTGGTCGCCTTCGTACACGCCGTCGTACACCCCGACCGACCCGGAGACCACCGGTCCCACCGACCAGCCGACGAAGTCCCAGTCCCCGTCGACGCAGCCCACGGACCCGACGACCGGGGGCAACGCGGGCGGTGGTACCGACACCGGTGGTACCGACACCGGCGGTGCCACCGGCGGCACGGACACGGGCACCACGGGCGGCGGCGGCAGTACCACCGACGGCAACGCGGCGGCAGGCGGGGCGGCGGGAGTGCCCACCGGCTGAACACCGGCGGGGCCGCCCGCCGGAGGGACATCGGCGGGCATGCCCGCCGGGAGCGCGTTTACGGGGCCCGGGAGACCGGGCCCCGGTTCGTTCGTTCACCGGCGGCACGGGACCGCTCCCGGGCCGACGAGAAGGGCCTGACCCCCGCTCACCCGGTGAACGCGTCGATCACCGCGTCGTACTCCCGGGTCCACCACACCACGAGCGCCGAGGCGGCCGGGAACTGGCAGTCGGCGCGGGTGTCGCCGCGTTCGTAGTGCCAGCGCAGCATCCAGAAGTCGTTCAGGCGTTCCCACCACACCCGGCGTACGGCCGCCCCCAGCTCAGCGGGCGTGGCATCGGCCGCGCGCCGGTACGCGCGGGCGTACGCCCGCACTTTCGGCAGGTCCAGGGCGCCCGCGGGGCGCACGAAGAAGATCGCGGCGGCACGTACGGCCTCCTCGGCGCGGGGCTGCACGCCGAGCCGGTCCCAGTCGACGATGGCCGCCGGGGCCCCGTCCCGGTAGAGCAGGTTGAACGGGTGGAAGTCGCCGTGCACCCAGCCCACCGGGCCGCCGGGCGGCGGGCGCCGGTCCGCGTGCCGCTCCAGCAGCTCCCGCCGCTCCCGCAGGCGGTGCCGGGCCAGCGCGTCGAAGGCGTCGGCCGGGCGGTGCCGGCGCACCCGGGCGAGCAGCTGGTCGATGAGCGTGAACGTGTCGGCCGGGTCGGCGCTCTCCACGGGGTGCGGGCTGGTGGCCGGGCGGGTGCGTCCCTTGGGCGGCATCACGCGCTCCAGGCAGGCGTGCACGGCGCCCAGCAGCGCTCCCAGGCGCGCGCTCTCCGAGCGGGTGAGCTGGCCGCCGTGGCGGTGCCCGCCGTCGATCCAGGGGTGCAGGGCGTAGGCGTGGCCGCCGACGACGGCGACGGTACGTCCCTCACGGTGCGCGAGCGGCACGGCGAGCGGCACGCCGAGGGCGGCCAGGCGCTGCGTGGCCCGGTGCCGGCGTTCGATGGCGGCCGGGTCGGCGGTGTCGGGGTCGAAGTGGTGCTTGAGGAAGTACCGGCCACGGGTGGTGCACAGCCGGTAGCCGCGGTTGAGCAGCCCCTGGTCGACCGGTTCGCAGGCCAGGGGCGTCCCGGCGGCGTCGTACAGGCGGAGCAGGGCGCCCAGAGGGGGCGCGTGAGGCATGGGGGGTGGTACACAAGGGCGCGGCACGCCGCAGATGCTAAGGCACGAAAAAGGCCCTTTGAGCTGGGCCTTTCACAGTCAGTCGTCGGTGGTCGCAATTGGTCACAGGGTGGACCCGGTCGAACGGTGAATGCCCGCCGTGTTCGCGCAGGTCTTGAAGCCTTTTCAAGGTTTCGGAGTTTTCCTCCCGCAAAGCGCGGGGCCGGTCTTCGCCGGAGAACTCTTCCCGTCACCTGGGTGACCGGGATAACGTTCGCTTGCTCCGGCCTTGCCGCAAGGCTGTGACCAGCACGCTTCCGCATCTCCTCGATTTACTTGGAAATCCAAGCAAAATCGCAGGTCAAGCGGGGTTTCACAGAAATGTGAAGCACTGGGTAACGTAATGGTCGCAGGGCGCTCGCCGGGGCACCTGTCACGCCTGTTCCCGGCCGAGTGGCACCCACCCCGTGCCCGGTGGTCGAAACAGGTGAGCCGCACTGGCCTACCGGCAACCCCGGGGGCCGGAACGACGGAGGAGCACACGTGACCGTGGACAGCAGTGCCGCGCGTAAGCGCAGCGCCGCAGGCAAAGCCGGCACCACCGGCAGCAAGACCGGCTCGGCCGGTACCAAGTCCGGAGCCGCCGGCGCCAAGCGCACCACCAGCACGACCCGGGCCCCGCGAGCCGGCGCGAAGAAGAGCACCGAGCCCCAGCTCGTGCAGCTTCTGACGCCGGAGGGCAAGCGGGTCAAGAACGCCGAGTACGACTCCTACGTCGCCGGCATCACCCCCGAAGACCTGCGCGGCCTCTACCGCGACATGGTGCTCACCCGTCGCTTCGACGCCGAGGCCACCGCCCTCCAGCGCCAGGGCGAGCTGGGCCTGTGGGCCTCCCTGCTGGGCCAGGAGGCCGCCCAGATCGGCTCCGGCCGGGCCACCCGCGAGGACGACTACGTCTTCCCGACCTACCGCGAGCACGGCGTCGCCTGGTGCCGCGATGTGGACCCGACCAACCTGCTCGGCATGTTCCGCGGTGTGAACAACGGCGGCTGGGACCCCAACAGCAACAACTTCCACCTGTACACGATCGTCATCGGCTCCCAGACGCTGCACGCCACCGGCTACGCGATGGGCGTGGCCAAGGACGGCGCGGACTCGGCGGTCATCGCCTACTTCGGCGACGGCGCCTCCAGCCAGGGCGACGTGGCCGAGTCGTTCACCTTCTCCGCGGTCTACAACGCGCCCGTGGTGTTCTTCTGCCAGAACAACCAGTGGGCGATCTCCGAGCCGACCGAGAAGCAGACCCGGGTGCCGCTCTACCAGCGCGCCCAGGGCTACGGCTTCCCGGGCGTGCGTGTGGACGGCAACGACGTGCTGGCCTGTCTCGCGGTCACCAGGTGGGCCCTGGAGCGCGCCCGCAACGGCGAGGGCCCGACCCTGGTCGAGGCGTTCACCTACCGCATGGGCGCCCACACCACCTCCGACGACCCCAGCCGCTACCGGGGCGACGAGGAGCGGCAGGCATGGGAGGCCAAGGACCCGATCCTGCGCCTGCGCCGCTATCTGGAGGCGTCGAACCACGCGGACGAGGGATTCTTCGAGGAACTCGAAGCCGAGTCCGAGGCGTTGGGCAAGCGAGTGCGCGAAGCGGTCCGCGCCATGCCCGACCCGGACCACTTCGCCATCTTCGAGAACGTGTACGCGGACGGGCACGCGCTCGTCGACGAGGAACGGGCCCAGTTCGCCGCCTACCAGGCGTCGTTCGCGGACGCAGAAGGGGGTCACTGAGATGGCCGAGAAGATGGCGATGGCCAAGGCCATCAACGAGTCGCTGCGCCGCGCCCTGGAGGCCGACCCCAAGGTCCTGGTCATGGGCGAGGACGTCGGCAAGCTCGGTGGCGTCTTCCGTGTCACGGACGGCCTCCAGAAGGACTTCGGCGACAGCCGGGTCATCGACACCCCGCTCGCCGAGTCCGGCATCGTCGGCACCGCGATCGGCCTGGCCCTGCGCGGCTACCGCCCGGTGGTGGAGATCCAGTTCGACGGCTTCGTCTTCCCGGCCTACGACCAGATCGTCACCCAGCTCGCCAAGATGCACGCGCGTTCGCTCGGCAAGGTCAAGATGCCCGTCGTCGTGCGCATCCCCTACGGCGGCGGCATCGGCGCGGTCGAGCACCACTCCGAGTCCCCCGAGGCGCTGTTCGCGCACGTCGCCGGCCTGAAGGTCGTCAGCCCGTCGAACGCGTCGGACGCCTACTGGATGATGCAGCAGGCCATCCAGAGCGACGACCCGGTGATCTACTTCGAGCCCAAGCGCCGCTACTGGGACAAGGCCGAGGTGGACGTCGAGGCGATCCCCGCCCCGCTGCACAAGGCCCAGGTAATCCGCGAGGGCACCGACCTGACCCTCGCGGCCTACGGCCCGATGGTGAAGCTGTGCCAGGAGGTCGCCGCCGCGGCCGCCGAGGAGGGCAAGAGCCTGGAGGTCCTGGACCTGCGCTCGGTCTCCCCCCTCGACTTCGACGCCATCCAGGCCTCCGTGGAGAAGACCCGCCGCCTGGTCGTGGTCCACGAGGCGCCGGTGTTCTTCGGCTCCGGTGGCGAGATCGCCGCCCGGATCACCGAGCGCTGCTTCTACCATCTGGAGGCCCCGGTGCTCCGGGTCGGCGGCTACCACGCCCCGTACCCGCCGGCCCGCCTGGAGGAGGAGTACCTGCCGGACCTGGACCGCGTGCTCGACGCCGTCGACCGCTCGCTGGCGTACTGAGGAGAGGGTCGTGACGACGATGACGGACGCGTCCGTACGCGAGTTCAAGATGCCCGACGTGGGCGAGGGCCTGACCGAGGCCGAGATCCTCAAGTGGTACGTCCAGCCGGGCGACACGGTCACCGACGGCCAGGTGGTGTGCGAGGTCGAGACCGCCAAGGCTGCCGTCGAACTGCCCATCCCCTACGACGGCGTGGTCAGCGAGCTGCGTTTCCCCGAGGGGACCACGGTCGACGTGGGTACGGCGATCATCACGGTGCAGGTGGCGGGCGGGGCCCCGGCTCCGGTGCCCGCACAGCCTGAGGCGGCGGCGCCCGCGGCCCCGGCCCCGGCTGCTCCGGCCCCGGCCGAGGAGGCCAAGCCCGCGGCTCGCCAGCCGGTGCTGGTGGGCTACGGCGTGTCGACCTCCGCGACCAGGCGCCGCCCGCGCAAGGGCCCCGAGGCCACCGTCCCGGCGCCGGCCGCCCAGCCCGAGCTGAACGGCCACGCCCCGGCGGCGGACAGCCCCCGCCCGCTGGCCAAGCCCCCGGTGCGCAAGCTGGCCAAGGACCTGGGCGTCGACCTGAGCGCGGTCGTCCCGTCCGGCCCGGACGGGATCATCACGCGCGAGGACGTGCACGCGGCGGCCGCGCCGGCGGCCGCGCCCGCGCCGGTGCCGGCGGCCGCCCCGGCCGCACCCGCCACCGCGGCCTCGTACGACGGTGCCCGGGAGACCCGCGTCCCCGTCAAGGGCGTGCGCAAGGCGACCGCTGCGGCGATGGTCGGCTCGGCGTTCACGGCCCCGCATGTCACGGAGTTCGTGACGGTGGACGTGACCCGCACGATGAAGCTGGTCGAGGAGCTGAAGCAGGACAAGGAGATGCAGGGCAGGCGGGTCAACCCGCTGCTGCTGGTCGCCAAGGCCCTGCTGGTCGCCATCAAGCGCAACCCGGACGTCAACGCGGCCTGGGACGAGGCCAACCAGGAGATCGTGGTCAAGCACTACGTCAACCTGGGCATCGCGGCGGCCACTCCGCGCGGCCTGATCGTCCCGAACATCAAGGACGCGCACGCCAAGACGCTGCCCCAGCTGGCCGACTCCCTCGGCGAGCTGGTGTCCACGGCGCGCGAGGGCAAGACCTCCCCCTCCGCCATGCAGGGTGGCACGGTGACGATCACCAATGTCGGCGTCTTCGGCGTCGACACCGGCACGCCGATCCTCAACCCGGGCGAGTCGGCGATCCTCGCCGTCGGCGCGATCAAGCTCCAGCCGTGGGTCCACAAGGGCAAGGTCAAGCCGCGCCAGGTGACCACCCTCGCCCTGAGCTTCGACCACCGCCTGGTCGACGGCGAGCTCGGCTCCAAGGTCCTGGCCGACCTGGCCGCGATCCTGGAGCAGCCGAAGCGGCTGATCACCTGGGCGTGACCGACCCTTCCGCACAACCCGAAGGCCCTGTGGATCGATCCACAGGGCCTCGGTCGTCTCACCGTCTCCGGCGAAGGGTCAGCGCACGTCGACGTAGTCGTAGGCGTCCGCGACGGAGGCGATGCCGTTACCGGCGTAGTGGAAGCGCCAGGTGCCGGGCACCGAAGCGGTGACGGTGGTCTTCAGGTAGCCGGTGGACGAGCTCTTGATCGTCTTCACGGTGCTGTAGGTGCTGCCGTTCGAGGGCTTGAACTGAAGCTCGACGGACTGGTTGCTGTAGCCGTAGTACTTCAGGTAAGACCAGCTGGCGAGCTTCAGGGTGCCGGTGACCGAGATGGTCTGGCCCTTGGCGACGGGCTCCGGAGCGGCGTTGAAGCCGCTGAAGCTGGCCGCCCGCTTGACCCAGCGGTTCTTGTAGATGTCCTTCTCGACGTGGTCGCCGTTGTTGGCCTCAGCGTAGACGGCGACGTTCCACTTGCCGTTCAGGGCACTGCTGTAGAGGTCGGTGTCGGCCGTGGCCGTGATGGTGATCTTGCAGGTGGCTGACGTGGCGCTCCACTTGTCGCAAGTGGCGGCGTTGTCCGTGTAGAGCAGGCCGTCGATGTCGCCGCTGGCGAGGTCGTTGCCGTGCCACAGGACGGCGTCGGCGGTGGCGATCCCGGACGGATCGGTGGCCGTGACGTAGATGTTGAAGGTCTTCTTGGTGATGCCGACGACGACATCCCTGTTGGCGTTGTCGGTGACCTTGGTGATCTGGATGTCACCCTGGGTCTCGTCGGCCGGTGCGTTGCGGCCGACGGACGGCTTCGAGGTGAAAGCCTGCGGGATGTTCGGGCTGTCCGCCGCCTGTGCGGCAGGAGCGAGCAGCGCGGTGAGCGCCACGGCGCCGGACACCGTCGCGGCGGCCAGGCTGGCACGAATACGCATCTGTGTTCCCCACGTGGAGAGAGCCTCGCGCACGATGCATGGGGGGTATGCGGGCTCTGAACGATGTAGTGAGCCTGTTGGCTCGCAAGAAAGACACGTGACACCAACGAACGGTTGTACGGTTCGCCGACTTTTTTTGAACCGGATATGACCATCGCCCGACACCGGTCCGGGATATGGCGGGGAGTCCGTCGGTGGACCGGATGGGAAAGGGTGTACTTGCCGCGATTCGGTCGGAGGCTGCCGTAGAGAGACGGAGCCGACCCCTGGCTCATTTCCTGGCCGATTCCCTGACGGGGCATCAGGGGCGAGTCGGGGTCTCGCCAGGGGTGTCACGGATGGTGAGGGCGCGGCGGAGGGCGGCACGCTGGGGGCATGACGAAATCCACTGCCGCCGAGGCCGGTTCGGGCCCTGTCGGCCGTTCCGCCTTCGTGCGCCGCGTGTCCGCCCGCCGCGCCGCCGCCCTCGCGGGTGCGGCCGTTCTCGCCGGTACGGCGGCGGTGTGCGCGCCCGGCGTCGCGGTCGCCGTGGACCGGGCCGCCGCGTCCGCCGTCCCCGCGACCGTTTTCCGTGACTGCCCGCCCCTGCCCGACGGGGTCGACCCGGCCCGCTGGAGATGCGAAGTGCACACCGCCGCGCCGGTGCTGGCATTCGGAAAGGTGACGGTGCGGCTCGCCCCGATCACCATGACCCACGCGGAAGGTCCCCTGCCGGACGGGGGTGACGGGCAGGTGTGGGGCGCGATGCACAGCACGCCGACGGCCGTGCCGGGCGTCCGGGGGCTCGCGATACAGCCCGAGTACGGGGGCCGGTCCGACTTCTACACCGGGACCTTCAGCCTCCGCTTCCGGCTCCTGGGCCGCCTGCCGGCGCCGGGCTGCACCATCGGCGCCACCGCCCCGGTCGACTTCCGGCTGAAGCGCTCGGGTCCCTCCACCTGGATCTCCCAGGACCCGCCGCTGATCGAGTTCTCGGCCTACGACGACACCTTCACCGCCCCGGCGGCCGAGCACTGCGGACCGCTCACCCGGCACCTCGACCGCCGCCTCGGCCTGCCGGCGGACGGGGGCAACCTGATGACGTACGACGCGTCGTACACCTTCAGGACCTACGACCGGCTCCCCCGAATACCGGCGCGGTAGAAGGGGCAGGGCGCCGGCACACGACTCACCGGCCGGGTTCGGACCGGCGCGCGCGGAGGGCGTTCAGCAGGGCCGCTCCCCGTTCCGCGTCGTCCACGCTGACCGCGAAGTCGGAACGCCGGCCTCGCGGGCGTACCACCAGGCAGTCGCCGGCGCGCAGCATGACCGTGGTGCCGAGGCCGCTGAGCCGGTAGCCCCAGCCGCCGACCTGGGAGGGCAGGCGCCGCTCGGCGCGGGCGGATTCGAGGGCGTCCGGGGTCCAGCGCCGGACGGGCCAGCCGAGGGGGCCGAAGGAGATCTCCAGGCCCGCCTCCGAGATCTTCGCCCGGACCGAGGAGGAGACACCGCCCGCGAGGGCGAGGACACCGCAGGCGGCGCACACCGGCCAGAGCGTCGCGGCTGGCGCCAGGCCCACCATCAGACCCAGGGCCGCGCCGACGGCGACCAGGCCGGCCGACGCCGACAGCGACTGGAGCCAGGGGTTGGCCGTGCGGGAGAACCAGACCAGCCGCTCGTCCCGGGCCAGGTCCAGCTCCGGGGCCCCGGCCCGGGGCGCGGTGGCGGTGGCGCGGACGGTCAGCCGCCAGGCGAGCACTCCGGCCGCCGCCGCGAGGGCCAGGGTGACGACGATCGACCAGACCGGCTGGCGGGCCTGGTGCCAGTCGGCGCGGTCGAGGTTCGCCCGTACGACGCAGACCTGGGCGCCGACGAGGACGACACCGGTGGGGACCAGCGCGATCGGCAGCCAGGAGCGGGGTCCGGCCCAGGAACGGCGCCATCTCACGCTCAGGGCGAGGGCGAGCACCAGCCAGACCGCGGCCGGTACCAGGGAGGCCGACCACAGGGGCATCGAGCCGTCGGGCGCCGGGCCGCCGCTCCAGTGGGTGGCCAGCCGGTGGGGCAGCCGGTCCCGCTGGAGCCAGGGGAGCCCGGCGACCAGCGCGGCGACGGCCGCCGTGCCGCCCGCCAGCGCGCAGCGCGCGGCCCGGCGCCGGCCGTGTCCCCCGTCGTGCCCGTCCGTCATGACAACTCCCGGATCATGTCGATGAGATCGGTCCGGCTGTACCCCAGCCGGGATGCCTCGGCCACCAGCTCCCGCACCTTGATCCGGAGCCCTGAGCGGGGGGCCGCGGCACCCTCGGCGACGGTGATGCCCCGGCCCCGGCGGAACTCCAGCAGGCCCTCGTCGCGCAGTTCGCGCAGACCGCGCAGGACGGTGTTGACGTTGAGGTCCAGGGCCGTGGAGAGGTCGCGGGCGGAGGGCAGGCGTTCGCCCGCCCGGCATTCGCCCTCGGCGATGGCCCGCCGGATCGCCGCCGCGACCTGCTCGTGCAGGGGGCGGGTGTCGGTGGTGTCCAGACGCAACAGCATGGTGCTAATAAAGCTAGCACCATTCGCTTCATCGCGGCACCCCGCCCGGTCCCCCGGCTCCGGTGGCCGCCCGGCCCCGGACAGCAGGACGGGCCCGCCGCTGGGTGCGGCGGGCCCGGGTGGTGCAGCGGATGAGCCGGCGTTCCGGCGTCGGTCGTCAGCCGAGCCTGGCGAAGCCGTAGTTGAGGAGCTTCGTGGCGTCCGACTCGCGCTTGGAGATGGAGGTGGAGGACAGGACGGTGCCGATGACGGTCTTGCCGTGGCGGGTGGCGGCGAAGACCAGGCAGTAGCCGGCCTCGGGGCCGGAGCCGGTCTTCACGCCGATGGTGCCGCTGTAGCTCTTGAGCAGACCGTTGGTGTTGACCCAGGTGCCCATCGTGCGGGTGCCGCCGGACTTGGTCTTCGTCCTGGCCGTGTACGACTTGGTCTTGACGATGGTGCGGAACGTGGAGCTCTTCATCGCGCTGCTGGCGATCTTCGTCAGGTCGCGCGGCGTCGAGTAGTTCTTGCCGTTGCCGATGCCGTCGAAGGAATCGAAGTGCGTGTTCTTCAGGCCGAGGCTCTTGGCGGCGCTGTTCATCTTGCCGATGAAGTTCGACACGCGGGCGGCGCGGGTGGAGCCGGAGCCGTACTTGTCCGCGAGGGCGTAGGCGGCGTCGCAGCCGGACGGCAGCATCAGCCCGTACAGCAGCTGGCGGACGGTCACCTTGTCGCCGACGATCAGGTGGGCCTGGGAGGCGTTGTTCTTGACGACGTAGTCGCTGTACGCCTTCTGGATCGTCACCGTGGCGCCGAGGTTCAGGTTCTTCTGCGCCAGTACGACCTTGGCCGTCATGATCTTGGTCGTGGACCCGGTGGACCGCTTGGTGTCCGCGGCCTTGGTGTAGAGCGTCGAACCGCTCGCGTTGTTCATCACATAGCCGCCCTTGGCCCCGATGGAGGGAGCGGTGGCGGCCTGTGCGGGTGCCGCGGTCAGGGCGCCGGTGGCGATCAGCGCACCGGAGGTGATCGCGACGGCGGTCGCTCGGCGGAGGCGGATGCCCTTGATGCCGGTAATCAAAGTGAATACCCCGATTGTCTGGAATGCCCCTGGATGCGGCCGAGTTGAGGTGCTCAGAGAGAAGGGCCGCATCTGTCTGACACGTGGGTAGCACAGAAGGTTGTGCGGCAATCGGGGGGAGAGGGGGCTCGCGTCCGCATCGTGGACGGCGGCGCGTGTTGCGTACCTGTTGTATCTATCATGTGGGCATGAAGACGGCCGTCCCGCACTCCGCCCCGCCCGCCAAGCAGCCACCCGCCGCCGACCGTGTCTACGCGCACGTCAAACAGGGCGTCCTCGACCGGAGCTACGAAGGCGGAACCCTCCTCACCGAGGGCGAGCTGGCCGAGGCCGTGGGTGTGTCGCGCACGCCCGTGCGGGAGGCGCTGCTGCGGCTGGAGGTCGAGGGCCTGATCCGGCTCTACCCGAAGAAGGGCGCCCTGGTGCTGCCCGTCTCCGCGCAGGAGATCTCCGACGTGGTGGAGACCCGGCTGCTGGTGGAGGAGCACGCCGCGCGCAAGGCCGTACCCGCCCCGCCGGGCCTGGTGGAGCGGCTGGCCGAGCTGCTGGAGCGGCAGAAGGCGCAGGTCTCCGCCGGGGAGCTGGCCGAGGCCGCGGTGACCGACCGCTGCTTCCACGCCGAGATCGTCCGCAGCGGGGGCAACGAGATCCTGGCGCGCCTCTACGACCAGCTGCGCGACCGCCAGCTGCGGATGGGCGTCGCCGTCATGTACTCCCACCCCGACCGGGTGGCCACGACGCTCGCCGAGCACGAGGAGATCCTGGAGGCGCTGCGTGCCGGGGACGCGGAGGCGGCCGTCGGGGTCGTGCACCGGCACGTGAGCCGGGTGTCGCTGCTCGCGCGGGGAGAGGTCCGATGAACAAGCTCACGCGTCCGGGTGACCCACCGGGCGGCGTGCGGGCCGTCGGTGTGTGGTCCATCGGCGTCGCGGTCTACTTCGTCGCCGTCATCTTCCGCACCTCGCTGGGCGTGGCGGGCCTCGACGCGGCCGACCGCTTCCATGTGAACGCCTCGGCGCTGTCCACCTTCTCCATACTCCAGCTGCTGGTCTACGCCGGCATGCAGATACCCGTCGGCCTGATGGTCGACCGGCTCGGCACCAAGAAGGTCCTGGCGCTCGGCACGGTCCTGTTCACGATCGGGCAGCTGGGCTTCGCCTTCTCGCCGTCGTACGGCACCGCGCTCGCCTCCCGGGCGCTGCTGGGCTGCGGCGACGCGATGACGTTCATCAGCGTGCTGCGCCTGGGCACCCGCTGGTTCCCGGCCCGCCGCGGTCCCCTCGTCGCGCAGCTCGCGGCCCTGGTCGGCATGGCGGGCAACCTCATCTCCACCCTGGTCCTGGCCCGGCTGCTGCACAGCCTCGGCTGGACGCAGGCGTTCGCCGGCAGCGCGCTGGCCGGCGTGGTCGTCCTCGTACTGACCCTGCTGTTCCTCCGGGACCACCCCGAGGGGCACGAGCCCGCGCCGTCCCCGCACCAGGGCTCCGCCTACGTCCGCCGGCAGATCGCCGAGGCCTGGCGGGAACCGGGCACCCGGCTCGGGATGTGGGTGCACTTCACCACCCAGTTCCCGGCGATGGTCTTCCTGCTGCTGTGGGGCCTGCCGTTCCTGGTCGAGGCGGAGGGGCTCAGCCGGCCCGCGGCGGGGGAGCTGCTGACCCTCGTCGTGCTGTCCAACATGGTGGTGGGGCTGGTCTACGGCCAGGTCATCGCCCGGCACCACAGCGCCCGGCTGCCGATCGCGCTGTGCACGGTGGCCGCGACCGCGCTGCTGTGGGCGGCGACGCTGGCCTACCCCGCGCCGCACGCGCCGACGTGGCTGCTGATCGTCCTGTGCACGGTGCTCGGCGCCTGCGGTCCGGCCTCGATGATCGGGTTCGACTTCGCCCGTCCGGCCAACCCGCCCGAGCGCCAGGGCACCGCGTCCGGCATCACCAACATGGGCGGTTTCATCGCCTCGATGACCACACTGCTCGCCATCGGCGTGCTGCTGGACGCGACGGGGGACGACTACCAGGTGGCGTTCAGCGCGGTGTTCGTCCTCCAGGCCGTCGGCCTCAGCCAGATCCTGCGGCTGCGGGCCCGTGCGGCCCGCCGTGAGCGCGAGCGGCTGGTGGCCAGCCGGGTGGAGACGGTGCACGTCCCGGCGTGAGCCGGCCACCCGGCTCCCGGGTCAGCGCAGGTCGGGGACGAGGGTGAGGTACGCGATACCGAGGACGCCCCGGTAGCTCATCCACTGACCGCGGTGCCGGTCCAGGCGGGCACGGGTCTCGGGCGCCAGCGGGTGGTCCGGGTGCTGGGCGAGCCATACCTCCAGGCCCGCCTGGTAACCCGACTCGAACTCCTCCCACTCCTGGGGGCTCGCCGTCTCGGTCCACTCCGGGCGGAAACCGGCCTCGACCGCGAGGTCGAGCAGTCCGCCGAGGTCGTAGTGGTCCTCCGCGGTGGCGCCCGGCCACATCCCGGCCAGTTCGGCCCCGGTGGGCGGCCGCTGCCAGAAACCCTCGCCCACCAGCACCCGGCCCCGGTCGGTCACCAGGCGCCGCAGCGCGCGCAGGGCCTCGGCGGTCGGCGGCTCGGCCTCGCTGAGGGCCTGGGTCGCGCCGAGACAGAGCACCAGGTCGGCCGGGCCCCGCCCGGTGCCCACGGCGGACTCCTCGGCGAGCTCCACCCGGTGGCCGAGCCCGCGTTCCTCGGCGTTCTTGCGGGCGCGGGCGAGATCCTCGGCGTTCAGGTCGACGCCGGTCCCGGTGGCCTCCGGTACGGCGTCCAGCACCCGGAGCAGCAACTCGGCCCAGCCGCAGCCGATGTCCAGCACGGTGCGGGGGTGGTTGACCGCGAGCCGCTGGACCATGGCGGTCGCGCGGGCCTCCGAGAGGGGGCCGTGGAAGGTGAGCCGGGCGAGCCGGGGCAGGTCGACGGTCATACCGGGTGACGCTAGGAGGTCGCCCCGATCGCCGCCACCGAATTGCAGGCGCCCTGAATTCCCCTGCGGGGAAGGGGCGGTCACCGCATCACGGGGTCACCGCATCACGGGGGCACGGCGTCGCGGGGGCACGGCGTCGCGGGGGCACGGCGTCGCGGGGTCATGACGTCACGGGGTCACGGCGAAGTTCCGCAGGATGGCCTCCGCCAGTTCCTGGTCGCCGTCCGTCTTGACGCGGTCCGCCACCGCCTCGGGCGTCACCCGGCCGCAGGCCAGCCGGACATAGGTCTCCCAGTCGAGGGTGAGAGAGGCCACCGGGCCGAGCGCCGGGGCGGTCTCCAGGGTGCCGCGGCCCTGGATGTCGACGCGTACGGTGCGCAGGAACTCCACGGGGCCGTGCACATCGAAGACGACGGCCGAACTGCGCGGCGCGTCCGCGCCCTTCGCCACCACCTTCGGCAGCGCGTCCAGCAGGAAGTCACGGGTGACGTGCGCGCCGGGCGAGTCGAGGTTGCCGGGACGGCCGAGGGCCGTGCGCAGATCCTGTTCGTGCACCCAGACGTCGAAGGCGCGCATCCGGTAGGCGTGTTCGAGGGTGATCTCCGTGCCCAGCGGGCCGCGCACCGTGGCGCCGGGCTCACGGTTCTCGTTGCGCATCTGGCGATTGCGGCGGATGACCGTGTACTCCAGCTCGGACGTCATCTCCGGCGCCGTGTGGTGGCGGCGGACGTCGACCTGCATCTCCATGTAGCGCTGGTGCTCGTTGCCGACGTGGAAGAGGTCGCGCGGCAGGGAGTGGATGGGCCGCGGGTCGCCGAGCAGTTCGCAGTCCAGGCCGATGACGTGCGAGACGACATCGCGCACCGACCATCCCGGGCACGGTGTCCGCCGGTTCCACTCGGTCTCGGCCAGTGGCTGCACCATCTCTGATATCGCGTCGACGGAGTGCGTCCAGGCGTCGGCGTAGGACTGGAGGGTGGGATGCAGACTCACGGAACGGGACCCCTCGGCGGTCGGTACACGGGCAGGTTGCGGCGGCGGTGCCAGCGGGCGGCGGCTGCACGTCGGCGGGTGTCTGGGAAGCTAAGTTACGCTGCTGGCAGGCACCCCGGCAGTGCTTTCGCGTGACGATCGTAGGCCCGTATGGAGTACTCGAATGCCAGGACGGTGGTAGTGTGCGCGCCTCTCTGATCCAGATCGCCGTCGACGAGGGCGAATCGCCCGCCTCGCGCAGACAGCGCGTGGCCGCCCTGGTCCGGGACCAGGCCGGGGCCGATCTGGTGGTGCTGCCCGAGCTGTGGACGACCGGCGCCTTCGCCTACGAGGACTTCGGCCGCGAGGCCGAGCCGCTGCACGGACCGACGTACGAGACCATGGCCGGGGCCGCGGCCGACGCGGGCGTGTGGCTGCACGCCGGGTCGATCCCCGAGCGCGCGGCGTCCGCGGACGGCTCCGGGCCGGACGACGGGACCCTCTACAACACCTCCCTCGTCTTCTCCCCCTCCGGGGAACTGGCCGCCGCCTACCGCAAGATCCACCGCTTCGGCTTCGACCAGGGCGAGGCCGTGCTGATGGGCGCGGGGCGGGAGCCGGTGACGGTCCCGCTGCCCGGCACCACGCTCGGCCTCGGCACCTGCTACGACCTGCGCTTCCCCGAACTCTTCCGCGCGCTCGTCGACGCCGGCGCCGAGGTGCTGGTGCTCCCGGCGGGCTGGCCCGAGCGGCGACGCGCGCACTGGACGCTGCTGGCCCGCGCGCGGGCGGTGGAGAACCAGGCGTTCGTGCTCGCCTGTGGAACGGCCGGGACGCACGCGGGAGTTCCGCAGGCGGGTCACTCGATCGTGGTGGACCCCTGGGGCGAGGTGCTGGCCGAGGCCGGCGCCGGCGAGGAGATCCTCACGGTCGACCTCGACCCGGCGAAGGTGGCCACGACGCGCGAGCAGTTCCCCGCGCTGAAGGACCGTGTCCTGGGTCTGGCGCCGCCCCGGCGGTAGCGGGGGCCGCCCGCGCACCGGGGGCCCCGCCGACGGCTTGTCAGTCGTCGTCCCGCTCCTTCTCCGCGAGGTGGATCACGCACACCGCGACGGCGATGATCAGCGCCGGCTCCGCGTCCTCGCGTACGACGTCCACGCCGTAGGTCTCCCGCAGGCGCAGCCAGCGCCGGGAGATCACGGCCAGTACCTCGCCGTCGTACTCGACCACGAACTCGCGGTCGAGGATCTTGCCGCTGACGTCCAGTTCGGAGCCGTCGGCCAGCGCGACGCGGTAGTGGTTGCGCAGCAGCGACAGCCGTTTGCGCTTGATGGTGGCCAGGCCCTCGCCGTCCCGTTCGATCACCATCGTGTCGCGCAGCGCGAACATCTTCTGGTGGATGTCGATCAGGACCCGGCCCTGGGCGTCCTTCAGCTCGAAGGTGTCCCGCAGCCGCATGGCCTTGCCGTCGACGAGGAAGACCTTGCTGCCGTGCTCGTCCTCGATCCAATAGTCTTCGCCGATGCCGAGGAGCCGGTCGCGTACCAGGAATCTCATGTCCTGAGCCATTCCCAGGTTCGGCGGATTCATCACGGCGGGGACCGGGCGATTCGCCGTGCGCGGACCGCTCTTCCACAGGCGGCGCGGGCGAGTTGCCCGGGTTGTCCACAGGCCGAGCGGGATGCCGGGGGCCGGTGGCACGCTGGAGCCATGACCGATTCCGCACCACCCCGGCGCCTCCGCGTCCGCGCCCCGAAGCTGGTCGGCAAGGGCGGCTGGCTGAACACGGGCGGCCGCGAGTACACCCTGTCCGACCTGCGCGGCCGCATCGTCGTCCTGGACTTCTGGACCTTCTGCTGCATCAACTGCCTGCACGTCCTTGACGAGCTGCGGGAGCTGGAGCACCGGCACCCTGACACGGTGGTGGTGATCGGCGTGCACTCCCCCAAGTTCGCGCACGAGGCGGAGCACGGCGCGGTCGTGGACGCGGTGGAGCGGTACGGCGTGGCCCACCCGGTGCTGGACGACCCCGAGCTGGCCACCTGGAAGCAGTACGCGGTGCGTGCCTGGCCGACGCTCGTGGTGATCGACCCGGAGGGGTATGTCGTGGCCCAGCACGCGGGCGAGGGGCATGTGCACGCCATCGACCGGCTGGTGACGGAGCTGGAGGCCGAACACGGGGCGACGGGCACGCTCCGCCGCGGCGACGGTCCGTACGTACCACCGGAGCCGGAGCCGACGGCACTGCGCTTCCCGGGCAAGGCCCTGCCACTGCCGTCCGGGAACCTGCTGGTCAGCGACACCACCCGGCATCAGCTGGTGGAGCTGGCGGCGGACGGGGAGACGGTCGTGCGGCGGATCGGCCAGGGCGGCCGGGGGATGACCGACGGCCCGGCGGGCCGCGCCCGGTTCCAGGAACCGCAGGGGGTGGCCCTGCTGCCCGACGGCGGCGTGGTGGTGGCGGACACCGTCAATCACGCCCTGCGCCGTTTCGACCCCGTGACGGGCCGCACCACGACCCTCGCGGGCACCGGGCGCCAGTGGAGGCGGGGGGCCGCCACCTCGGGTCCGGCCCGCGAGGTCGACCTCTCCTCGCCCTGGGACGTCGCCTGGTGGCGGGGCAGGGTGTGGATCGCCATGACGGGTGTCCACCAGCTGTGGACGTACGACCCCGAGGTCGGCACGGTCGCCGTCGCGGCCGGCACCACCGACGAGGGCCTGGTCGACGGTCCCGCCGCCGAGGCGTGGTTCGCCCAGCCCTCCGGGCTCGCGGCCACCGCCGACCGGCTGTGGCTCGCCGACTCCGAGACCAGCGCCCTGCGCTGGGTGGACCCCGCGGGGGTGGTGCACACCGCGGCCGGCACGGGCCTCTTCGACTTCGGGCACCGGGACGGCCCGGCCGGGCAGGCGCTCTTCCAGCACCCGTTGGGCGTCGCCGCGCTGCCGGACGGCTCGATCGCGGTCGCCGACACCTACAACCACGCGCTGCGCCGTTACGACCCGGCGACCGGCGAGGTGACCACGCTCGCCACGGATCTGCGTGAGCCCAGCGACGCGGTGCTCGTCGGCGGGGACCTCCTGGTGGTGGAGTCGGCCCGGCACCGGCTGACCCGGCTGCGGTTGCCGGATGACGTGCTGCGCGTGGGGTCGTCGGCCTCCCGCGTCCGGCGCGCGGCCACCGAGGTCGCCCCCGGCCGGCTGCGGCTGGACGTCGTCTTCCAGGCTCCGCGGGGGCAGAAGCCGGACACCCGGTACGGCCCCTCCACCCGCCTCCTGGTCTCCTCGACCCCGGCCGGGCTGCTGCTCGACGGCGCGGGGGAGGGCACCGGACTGAGCCGCGAGCTGGAGCTCGACGCGGCCGTCCGGGAAGGGGTGCTGCACATATCCGCGATGGCCGCGTCCTGCGACGAGGACCCGGCCGGGGACACCTCCCGGCCGAAGACCGGGGAACAGCATCCGGCCTGCCGCGTCCACCGGCGGGACTGGGGTGTCCCGGTCCGCCTCACCGAGGGCGCGACGGACCGTCTGCCGCTCGTCCTCGCGGGCGCGGACGAGCAGGAGAGCGGGTCTCAGACGCCGTAGCCGTCGGTGTAACCCTCGCCGGTGTGGTGGTGACGGTGGTGGGGTTCCTCCTCCACGATCGGCGTCGTCGGCGGTACGACGACCCGCCGGCGCCGGGCGATACCGCTGAACGTGGCGACGCCGATCAGCCCGACGGCCATCAGGATCAGGCCGACGACCGTGAGATTGACGCCGTGCATGTGCCAGTCGGTCGCGAACGTGAGGATGGCCCCCACGGCGATGAGGATGATGCATCCGCCGAGCCCCATGAGGCTTCGCCTCCCCTTTCGGTTCCGGAATCTCCGGTGCCGTCCGGGTACCCGGCGCGGCCCCGGGTAGCCCTGCGCGCGGCGGTCTTCCGAAAACCTTTCCTCCGAAGGGCCGTTCGCGAGCGGCCCTTCGGAGGAACCCGCCGCCGACTAGCCCTCCAGGAAGGCCGTCAGGGCGTTGGCGAGGAGGAACGGGTCGTCGGCGCCGCACAGTTCGCGGGCGCTGTGCATGGAGAGGATCGCCACGCCGATGTCGACCGTGCGGATGCCGTGCCGGGCCGCGGTGATCGGGCCGATGGTGGTGCCGCAGGGCATGGAGTTGTTGGAGACGAACGACTGGAAGGGGACACCGGCCCGCTCGCAGGCGGCGGCGAACACCGCGCGGCCGGAACCGTCCGTGGCGTAGCGGTTGTTGACGTTCACCTTGAGGATCGGGCCGCCGTTGACGCGCGGGTGGTGCGTCGGGTCGTGCCGCTCCGCGTAGTTGGGGTGCACGGCGTGACCGGTGTCGGAGGAGAGGCACACGGTGCCGGCGAAGGCGCGGGCGCGGTCCTCGTAGGTGCCGCCGCGGGCGAACACCGAGCGCTCCAGGACGGAGCCGAGCAGCGGGCCGTCCGCGCCGGTGTCGGACTGCGAGCCGTTCTCCTCGTGGTCGAAGGCGGCCAGTACCGGGATGCGGGTGAGCGGGGCGCCCGAGGTCGCGGCCGCGGCCAGCGCGGCGGCGCCCGCGTGCACGGACAGCAGGTTGTCCATCCGCGGCCCGGCGACCAGTTCGCGGTCCCGGCCGAGGTAGGCCGGTGCCTCCACCGGGTACGTCATCAGGTCCCAGCCGGCCACCGAGTGCGCGTCCAGGCCGGCCTCCTGCTCCAGGAAGGAGATCAGGTCGCCGTCGAGCACCTCGTCGCCGAGGCCCCACACCGGCTGGAGGTGGCGCTGCTTGTCCAGCTTGAGGCCCTCGCTGCTGACCGAGCGGTCCAGGTGGATGGCGAGCTGCGGCACCCGCAGCAGCGGCCGGTCCACGTCGACCAGGACGGTGGAGCCGTCGCGCAGGGTCAGCCGGCCGGCCAGGCCCAGGTCGCGGTCCAGCCAGGAGTTCATCAGCGGGCCGCCGTAGATCTCCACGGCGACCTGCCGCCAGCCGTGCGCGCCGCTGTCCGGGCGTGGCTTGATCCGCAGGTTGGGGGAGTCGGTGTGCGCGCCGATGATGTGGAACGGCGTGTGCGGCTCGGCGCCCTCGGGGACGTACCAGGCGATGATCGCGCCGCCGCGCAGCACGTACCGGCCGCCGCTCGTGCCGTCCCAGGCGTCCGTCTCGGCGACCTGCCTGAAGCCGGCCTTCTCCAGTCGCTCGGCGACGTTCGCCACCGCGTGGTACGGCGACGGGCTGGCCGCCAGGAAGGACATCAGGTCGTCGGTGTGACCGCGGTCGAAGGTGAGAGGTGCGCGCGCAGCGCTCGCTGGTGGGGTGACGGCGGGCGACGGGCGGGATGGTGCGCTCATGGGATTCACCTTAACGACGGGCACGGGCCCGCTCCCGGTAAGGGGAGCGGGCCCGTGCGCGGAAACGACGGGGTCGTCCGGAACGTCCGGAACCGGCGTCGCGGACGGACGCCGTTCCGTGTGCTAGAACGCGGCCTCGTCCAGCTCCATCAGGTCCAGCTCGATGCCCGTGGAGAGCTTGCGGGCCAGGGTGACGCCCGGCAGGACGTTCGCGGCGAAGAACTTCGCCGCGGCGATCTTGCCGGTGTAGAACGCCTTGTCCTTGGCGGAGGCCGTGGCGAGCTTCTCGGCGGCGACGGCGGCACCCTTGAGCAGCAGGTAGCCGACGATGACGTCGCCGGAGGCGAGCAGCAGGCGGGTGGAGTTCAGGCCGACCTTGTAGATGTTCTTGGCGTCGTCCTGGGTGGCGGCGAGGTCGGTCAGCATCAGGCCGACGATGGCCTCCAGCTCCACGGCGGCCTTGGCCAGGTGCTCGCGGGCGCCGGACAGCTCCTCGCCGCCGGTGCCGAGCGCCAGGAACTTCTTGATGTCCTCGGCGAGCGAGTTCAGCGCGGCGCCCTGGTTGCGGACGATCTTGCGGAAGAAGAAGTCCTGGCCCTGGATCGCGGTGGTGCCCTCGTAGAGGGTGTCGATCTTGGAGTCCCGGATGTACTGCTCGATCGGGTACTCCTGGAGGAAGCCGGAGCCGCCGAAGGTCTGCAGCGACTGGGCCAGCTGCTCGTAGGCCTTCTCGGAGCCGTAGCCCTTGACGACCGGCAGCAGCAGGTCGTTGAGGGCGTGGTCGGCGGAGGCGTCCTCGCCGTTCGCCTCCTTGACCTGGATCGCGTCCTGGACCGAGGCGGTGTACATCACCAGGGCGCGCATGCCCTCGGCGTACGCCTTCTGCGTCATCAGCGAGCGGCGCACGTCGGGGTGGTGGGTGACGGTGACCTTGGGTGCGGCCTTGTCCATGAAGTTGGCCAGGTCCGGACCCTGGACACGCTCCTTGGCGTACTCCAGGGCGTTCAGGTAGCCGGTGGACAGCGTGGAGATCGCCTTCGTGCCGACCATCATGCGGGCGAACTCGATGATGCGGAACATCTGGCGGATGCCGTCGTGCTTGTCGCCGATCAGCCAGCCCTTGGCGGGGTGGCGGTCGCCGAAGGTCATCTCGCACGTGTTGGAGGCCTTCAGGCCCATCTTGTGCTCGACGTTGGTGGCGTAGACGCCGTTGCGCTCGCCCAGCTCGCCGGTCTCGAAGTCGAACTCGTACTTCGGCACGAGGAAGAGGGACAGACCCTTGGTGCCGGGGCCGGCGCCCTCGGGACGCGCGAGCACGTAGTGGAGGATGTTCTCCGACATGTCGTGCTCACCCGAGGTGATGAAGCGCTTCACGCCCTCGATGTGCCAGGAGCCGTCCTCCTGCTGGACCGCCTTGGTGCGGCCGGCGCCCACGTCGGAACCCGCGTCGGGCTCGGTGAGCACCATCGTGGAGCCCCACTGCTTCTCCACGGCGATCGAGGCGATGTGCTTCTGGACCTCGTTGCCCTCCTCGAAGAGGATGCCGGCGAACGCCGGGCCGGAGGAGTACATCCACACGGCCGGGTTGGCGCCCAGGATCAGCTCGGCGTAGGCCCAGATCAGGGAGCGCGGCGAGGTGGTGCCGCCGATCTCCTCGGGCAGGCCGAGACGCCAGTACTCGGAGTCCATGAAGGCCTGGTAGCTCTTCTTGAAGGAGGCCGGGACCGGCGCCGTGTTGGTCTCCGGGTCGAAGACCGGCGGGTTGCGGTCGGCGTCGGCGAAGGACTCGGCCAGCTCGTTCTCCGAGAGGCGGGTCATCTCCTCCAGGATGCTCTTGGCGGTCTCGACGTCCATCTCCTCGAACGGGCCGGTGCCGTACACCTTGTCGCGCCCGAGTACTTCGAAGAGGTTGAACTCGATGTCGCGGAGATTCGACTTGTAGTGCCCCATGGCGACGGCTCCGTTGAGGGATCGGCGAGGCACTGACTCCTCGCATCTGTTTCACGTACCAATAAGTAGCTACGATGATGCTACCCGCCGGTAATAAGACGCAACCCCAGTCCGGCCAAGTGTGAGAAGGGTCTACTCCTGTGGGCCTTCCGGGTCCATCCCTGCGGCGGACCGGATCTCGGTACGCTTGCGCCCATGTACGGATACGGCCAGCCCATGGACGGCGGCGCCGCGCAGCAGCAGTACACGTCGGGGCAGCAGCAGATGGCGGGCGGGGCCGGCGGGTACGGCCAGCAGCCGCCGCTCTATCCGGAGCCGTCCCCGCCCTCGCTCGCGGACGCGGTGCGCGCGTTCACCACCGGACAGATGTCCCCCGAGGACTTCCAGCAGACCTTCGCGACGTCGAAGGTGTACTGCCCGCGCGGTGACACCCCCGGCTTCCTCGCCCTGCACAACACCCAGCAGCCGGTGATCCCGATGTTCACCTCGCTCAAGGAGCTGCGGCGGTACGCGGGCAAGGAGTCGAAGTACTTCGTGATCACCGGTGCCGAGGTGATCGACCTGCTGCCGACCGGCTACGGCTTCGTCCTGGACATGGAGGGCGAGCACCGGATGGTGTTCGACGCGAAGGCCGTCGAGCAGATGGTCGATTTCGCGATGCGCCGGATGTACGGCTGAGCGGACGTCCGGCCGATCGGCCGGGACTCGTCGACGCGCGGGCCCGGAGGGAATTCCCTCCGGGCCCGCTCTGTTGTGGGTGGCAAGAAGTTCAACGCTCAACTAAAGTGAGCGTACGAAGGAGGTAGCCACCATGCCTGCAGTGACCGTCGAGAACCCGTTGACGCTGCCCCGTGTGACCGCTCCCGCCGATGCCGTGGCGCGCAAGGTGCTCACCGTCACCACCGCGCCGAGCGGGTACGAGGGCGAGGGCTTCCCCGTGCGCCGGGCGTTCGCGGGGATCAATTACCGCCATCTCGACCCGTTCATCATGATGGATCAGATGGGCGAGGTGGAGTACGCGCCGGGCGAGCCCAAGGGCACCCCCTGGCACCCGCACCGCGGCTTCGAGACCGTCACCTACATCATCGACGGGATCTTTGACCACCAGGACAGCCAGGGCGGTGGCGGCACCATCACCGACGGCGACACCCAGTGGATGACGGCGGGCGCCGGGCTGCTGCACATCGAGGCGCCGCCGGAGCACCTCGTCGTCTCGGGCGGGCTCTTCCACGGGCTCCAGCTGTGGGTGAACCTCCCCGCCGAGGACAAGATGATGGCCCCGCGCTACCAGGACATCCGGGCCGGCAGCGTCCAGCTGCTCACCTCGCCGGACGGCGGCGCGCTGCTCCGGGTGATCGCCGGTGAGCTGGACGGCCACACGGGTCCCGGTATCACGCACACCCCGATCACCATGGTCCACGCGACGCTCGCGCCCGGCGCGGAGATCACGCTGCCCTGGCGGGAGGACTTCAACGGCCTGGCGTACGTGCTGGCGGGCCGCGGCAGCGTCGGCGCCGAGCGCCGTCCCGTGCACACGGGCCAGACGGCCGTCTTCGGCACCGGGTCCTCGCTGACCGTGCGCGCGGACGAGCGGCAGGACGGCAACACGCCGGACCTGGAGGTCGTGCTCCTCGGCGGCCGGCCGATCCGGGAGCCGATGGCCCACTACGGCCCCTTCGTGATGAACACCAAGGACGAACTGATGCAGGCCTTCGAGGACTTCCAGAAGGGCCGCCTCGGCACCGTCCCGGCCGTGCACGGAATGACGGACGAGGGCCCGGGGGCCTGACGGTCCGACGCCCTCCGGGGGACGGGGTGCTCCGCCGGCCGACGAGGCCCGGAGGGGCGCCCCGTCGGCGGAACAAGCCCGTAGGGGCGGTCTTCCGGCCGGCCGGGCACCGGGGCGGGCGGCGCGCCCGCCGGGTCCGGGCGCGGCTCACCCGCCCGGACCCGCGGGGCGAGACACCCGGTGGCCGGCGTGATCCGCTGGGGGACGTGCATCTGTTGCCCGAGCCCGTTCGGCGGCTTGCCGCGTGGTGCGCCGTGCTGCTGCTGGTCGCCGGGGTCGGGTGGGTCGCGGTGCGGCTGTGCGGGGAACTGCGTACGGCCGTCACCGCGGTCCTGCTCGCGCTCCTCGGCACCGCCCTGCTCGCCCCGCTGCACCGGCGCCTGGTGCGGGCCGGCGTGCAGCGCTCGTTGTCGGCCGGGCTGACCTGCGTCGCCGTCGTGGCCGTCGTCGGGGGTGCCGTCTACATCGTCGTCGCCGCCCTCGTCGACAGCGGCGACGAGATCATGGCCTCCCTGCGCAACGCCGCCAAGAGCGTCTCCCGGCACTTCGGGGCCGCCGGAACCGGCCTGGCGGACCTCACCACCAACTCCGGGGAACTGCTGCGCCGTTTCGGGGGCACGGCCGCGTCGAACGTCATCAGCGGGGTGAGCGTCGTCGGCGAGAGCATCGCGCTGGCCGTCCTCGCCCTCGTCCTGGTCTTCTTCTTCCTGCGCGACTCCCACCTCGTGGCGGGCACCCTGCGGTCCCTCGCGCCCCGGGGCACCGGCGACACCCTCGAAGCCGTCGCCCGGCGCGCCTACCGGGCCGTCGAGGGCTTCATGCGCGGCACCACCCTGATCGCCCTGATCGACGCCGTGTGCATCACCGTCGGCCTGCTCGTCCTCCGGGTGCCCGGCGCCCTCGGGCTCGGCGCGCTGGTCTTCGTCGGCGCCTACATCCCCTATCTCGGCGCGTTCATCTCCGGCGCGGTCGCGGTGCTCGTCGCCCTCGCCGACCGGGGCTTCGTGATCGCGCTGTGGGCGCTCGGGGTGGTGCTCGCCGTGCAGGTGCTGGAGGGGCATGTGCTCCAGCCCGTGATCCAGAGCCGTACCGTGCAGATGCACCCCGCGGTGGTCATGGTCACCATCACGGCCGGCGCCTCCGTGGCGGGCATCCTCGGCATGCTCCTGGCCGTCCCGCTGACCGCGGCCGCCTCCGGCGTCGTGCAGGAATTGCGCGCCCGCTACGCGCCCCCCGCGCCGTCGGGCACGGCCCCGCCGGGCCCACCGTCACCCGGCTCCCCCGACCGCTCGTAGAGCTCGAACCAGATGCTCTTGCCCTCGCCCCGCGGATCCACCCCCCATGCCTGCGCCAGTATCCCGATCAGCAGCAGTCCGCGCCCGGAGGACGCCAGTTCGCCGGGCCGGCGCTTGTGCGGCAGGTCGTCGCCGCTGTCGAAGACCTCGACCCGCAGCCGGCGCCGCCCGGTCTCCTCGACGACCTCGACCAGCAGCAGCGCGTCCGCGTCGGTGTGCACCAGGACGTTGGTGACCATCTCGGAGACCAGCAGCTCCGCCGAGTCGACCTGGTCGCGGGAGGCCCAGTCGTGCAGCAGGTCGCGCACGTTCCGGCGGGCCACGGCGATCCGCTCGGGCTCGTCCTGGCCCACCGACAGCAGCATGCGCCGCACCCAGGGCCGTGCCGTCGTCGTGGTGTCGCGTCCGCCCGGCCCGGGGCGGCACAGCAGCAACAGCGCGATGTCGTCCTCGCGCCGGTCGGCCAGCGGTCCCGTCGTGTGGTGCGAGGACGGCCCGTGCACGCCCTGCACCAGCGCGTCGGCCAGCGCCTCCAGGTCGCCCTCGTGGCCCTCCAGGATCGTGCGCAGCCGCAGCCAGCCGCTGTCCAGGTCGTGCCCGCCGGTCTCGATCAGCCCGTCGGTGCACAGCATCAGCGTCTCGCCGGGCTGGAGCGCGAACCGGGTCGTCGGATAGTCCGCGTCCGGGTCGATGCCCAGCGGCAGCCCACCCGCCGTCGGCCGCAGCATCACCGTGCCGTCGGCCATCCGGATCACCGGGTCCGGATGGCCCGCGCGGGCGATCTCCAGCCGCCCGCCCACCGGATCGACCGCCACGTACAGGCAGGTCGCGAACCGGGGGTCGGAGATCTCCTCGTCGTGGGTGACCCCGTGCAGGAAGCGGGAGGCGCGCGAGAGCACGGCGTCCGGGCGGTGCCCCTCGGCGGCGTAGGCGCGCAGCGCGATCCGCAGCTGTCCCATCAGCCCGGCCGCCCGCACATCGTGTCCCTGCACATCGCCGATGACCAGCGCGAACCGGCCGGCGGGCAGCGGGATCATGTCGTACCAGTCGCCGCCCACCTGGAGTCCGCCGCCGGTCGGGATGTACCGGGCGGCGATCCGCACCCCCGGGACCTCCGGGCCCAGCGAGGGCAGCATGGAGCGCTGGAGCCCCTCCGTCAGCTCCCGCTCCGACTCGGCGGTCTCCGCCCGGGACAGGGCCTGCGCCAGCATCCGGGCCACCGTCGTCAGCACCGCCCGCTCGTCCGGGGAGAAGCCCACCGGATAGGCGAAGCCCGCCATCCAGGCACCCATCGTGCGCCCGCCCACGGTCAGCGGCAGGAACGCCCACGAACTGCGCCCGAAGGGCCGGGCCAGCGGCCAGGTCACCGGATAGCGGTCCCGGTACTCCTCCGGCGAGGAGAGGTACACCGCCCGCCCGGTGCGCACCACCTCGGCCGCCGGATACTCCAGCCCCAGCGGCATGCTGGTGAAGGGGTGCATCTCGTCGGACTGGTGCCCGTGGTGGCCGATCATCGTCAGCCGGTCGCCCTCCACCCCGAACACCACCAGGCCGTTCGGCGAGAACCCCGGCATCGACAGGCCCGCCGCGACCCGCAGCACCTCCGCCGTGGACCGCGCCTCGGCCAGTGCCCGGCCCGCGTCCAGCAGGAAGGCCTCCCGCGAGCGTCGCCAGGGGCCCGTGACCGCGGTGCGGCCGCCCGCCAGGTCCGGGCCCGGCTCCGCGACCTCCTGGAGGGTGCCAGTCAGTACGTAGGCGCGCCGCTCGGCGTCGTACGACGGCTTCGAACGGCTGCGTACGACGCGCAGGACCGTGCCCTCCTCGTCCATGATCCGCACCCGTACCTCGGCGAGCGTGCCCTCGGCGACCGCGAGCTGCACCACCGTGGTGATCTCGTTCCAGTCGGCCGGATGCAGCCGGGCCCGGGTCTGGGCCTCGGTGAGGGTGGCCGGCGCCGCGGGCAGCCCGAGCAGCCGCGCCGCCTCCGCGTCCACGGTGACCAGCTTGTCCGCCGTGTCCCAGTGCCACAGCCCGGTCGCGAGGGCGGCGAGGACGTCCCCGACGGCCGGGAGCGGCTCACCTGTACACATTGCCCCAATTTAAGAAGATGGGCTCGATACGTGCCACCGTAGGACCGCTGGAGGGCCGTGGGCGGACCCCGGGCGGACCGGCGGGGCGTTTCGGCGGGCCGGGAATCATGGGGAGCCGATCTTGGGGTGGCCGGTACCCTTGGTTCAGTTGGGGGCGGCTACCCCGGCGATCACCGCGAAGACCATCTCAATCCGCGAAGGACGATGAACGACGATGCATCGGTACAGGTCCCACACCTGCGGCCAGCTCCGCGCCTCTGACGTCGGCACCGACGTCCGGCTCAGTGGCTGGCTGCACAATCGGCGCGACCTGGGCGGCATCCTCTTCATCGACCTGCGCGACCACTACGGCATCACGCAGTTGGTCGCCCGCCCCGGCACCCCCGCCTACGAGGCCCTGGACAAGCTCTCCAAGGAGTCCACGGTCCGCGTCGACGGCTCCGTTGTTTCACGTGGAACCGAGAACGTGAACCCGGACCTGCCGACCGGCGAGATCGAGGTCGAGGTGACCGAGGTCGAGCTGCTCGGCGCGGCCCAGCCCCTCCCCTTCACCATCAACGCCGAGGACGGGGTGAACGAGGAGCGGCGCCTGGAGTACCGCTTCCTCGACCTGCGCCGCGAGCGCATGCACCGCAACATCATGCTGCGTACGGCGGTCATCTCGGCGATCCGCCACAAGATGACCGCGCTCGGCTTCAACGAGATGGCGACGCCGATCCTGTCCGCGACCTCCCCCGAGGGCGCCCGCGACTTCGTCGTCCCCTCCCGCCTGAACCCCGGCAAGTTCTACGCCCTGCCGCAGGCCCCGCAGCAGTTCAAGCAGCTGCTGATGATCTCCGGCTTCGACCGCTACTTCCAGATCGCGCCCTGCTTCCGCGACGAGGACGCCCGTGCCGACCGTTCGCCGGGCGAGTTCTACCAGCTCGACGTCGAGATGAGCTTCGTCGAGCAGGAGGACGTCTTCCAGCCGATCGAGCGGCTGATGACGGAGCTCTTCGAGGAGTTCGGCGGCGGCCGCCATGTCACGTCCCCCTTCCCGCGGATCCCGTTCCGCGAGGCGATGCTGAAGTACGGCTCCGACAAGCCGGACCTGCGCGCCAAGCTGGAACTGGTGGACATCACCGATGTCTTCGAGGGCTCGGAGTTCAAGGCGTTCGCGGGCAAGCACGTGCGTGCGCTGCCGGTGCCGGCGGTCCAGGACCAGCCGCGCAAGTTCTTCGACCAGCTCGGCGACTTCGCGGTCACGCTGGGCGCCAAGGGCCTGGCCTGGGTTCGTGTCGGCGAGGACGGCGCGCTGACCGGCCCGATCGCGAAGTTCCTCACCGAGGAGAACGTCGCCGAGCTGACCAAGCGCCTCTCGCTGGCCCCCGGCCACGCGATCTTCTTCGGCGCGGGTGAGTACGACGAGGTCTCCAAGATCATGGGCGCGGTCCGCGTCGAGGCCGCCAAGCGTGCCGGCCAGTTCGAGGAGAACGTCTTCCGGTTCTGCTGGATCGTCGACTTCCCGATGTACGAGAAGGACGAGGAGACCGGCTCGATCGACTTCTCGCACAACCCCTTCTCGATGCCGCAGGGCGGTCTTGAGGCCCTGGAGACCCAGGACCCACTGGACATCCTGGGCTGGCAGTACGACATCGTCTGCAACGGTGTCGAGCTGTCCTCCGGCGCGATCCGGAACCACGAGCCGGACATCATGCTGAAGGCGTTCGAGATCGCGGGCTACGACCGTGAGACCGTCGAGGAGAAGTTCGCGGGCATGCTCCGCGCGTTCCGCTTCGGCGCCCCGCCGCACGGCGGTATCGCCCCCGGCGTGGACCGCATCGTCATGCTCCTCGCGGACGAGCCCAGCATCCGCGAGACGATCGCCTTCCCGCTCAACGGCAACGCCCAGGACCTGATGATGGGCGCCCCGACCGAGCTGGACGAGTCCCGCCTGCGGGAGCTGCACCTGAACATCAGGAAGCCGCAGCCGAAGTAGTACGGCGGGCCGTTGCCGCCGGGACGCCCGGAGCCCCTCGGGTTCCGGGCGTCCTCGCGTCACGGGCCGCCTTCCGGCCCGCTCCCTTCCTGGTCCTCTCCGTCCTCCTGGTCCTCCTCGTCCGGTGCGGCCCCGTCCTCCAGCAGCCGCTCGGCGATGTCGTCCGACCAGTGCTGGGCCCAGGCCCGCAGTCCGGCGATCTCCGCCTCTTCGAGGCCGTACCGGGTGAACTGGGTGTCGGGGTAGAAGTCGGTGCCGGTCAGCCGGGACTGGAGGGTCGGCAGGTCGAAGGCGTCGTCGATGTGCCGGCGGCCCAGTTCCTCCAGGTCGGGCAGCGAGAACCGGGCGGCCGCGGCCCGCGCGTCGATCAGGTCGACGGCCGCGCCCCGGTCGTAGAGCGCACGGATCTTCGTACCGACGGCGTCCGCCAGGCACAGGGCGGGCCCGTACCCGGTGAGGTCCGGCGGCCCCCACAGGCTCTCCTTGTGCAGGGCGAGGACGCAGGGCTCACCGGTCGGCGGGTCGGTGACGGCCAGTCGCGCGGTGCGCGCGGTCGCCGCGTCGGCCCGGACGGTACGACCCCTCGCCTCCAGCGCGGCCACGACCGCGGCGGCGATGCGCGCCATGTCCTCGGCGCTCTCGGTCGCGAGGTCGACGTCCGTGTGCGGACGCCGGACGACTCCGTGCGCCTCCAGCGCGTATCCGCCGGCGAGGACCAGACCATGCGGTCCACCCGCCGTGACGGCATCCGCGATCAGCCGCCGGTGGGGTTCGGGAAGGTTCACGTGATCCGCACTCTGCCAGGGGGAACGGGGCGGTGGATACGGGCAGGGCCCGGAAGCCATGATGGCGTCCCGGGCCCTGGTGTGTCGTACGAGCGCGACTCAGGCGGTCGGCTTCTCCTCCAGGCGGGGGAAGAGCACCGCGCCCTTGGTGACGGTGGAGCCGGCCGGGAGCCTGCCCCAGTCGCCGGCGTCCTGGACCCGCTGCTCGGCGAGCGCGCCCAGGGTGTCTTCGGCGCCCAGGGAGTCCCACAGCTTCTGCGAGGTCTCCGGCATCACCGGGTTGAGCAGGACGGCGACCGCGCGCAGCGACTCGGCGGCGGTGTAGAGGATGGTCGCGAGGCGGGCCCGGCCCTCCTCGGAGTCGTCCTTGGCCACCTTCCACGGCTCCTGCTCCGTGATGTAGCCGTTGACCTGCTTGACGAAGTCGAAGACGGCCAGGATGCCGCCCTGGAAGTCCAGTTCCTCGCCGATCTTCCGGTCGGCCTCGGCGACCGCCTTGGCCAGACCCTCGTGGACCGCCGTCTCCGCGGGGCCGTCGGCCGTGGCGGCGGGCAGGGCGCCGCCGAAGTACTTGCCGACCATGGCGGCCACGCGGGAGGCGAGGTTGCCGTAGTCGTTGGCCAGCTCGCTGGTGTAGCGGGCGGAGAAGTCCTCCCAGGAGAACGAGCCGTCCTGGCCGAAGGCGATGGCGCGCAGGAAGTACCAGCGGTAGGCGTCGACGCCGAAGTGCTCGGTGAGGTCCTGCGGCTTGATGCCGGTCAGGTTGGACTTCGACATCTTCTCGCCGCCGACCATCAGCCAGCCGTTCGCGGCGATCTTGCTGGGCAGGGGCAGGCCCTGGGCCATCAGCATGGCCGGCCAGATCACCGCGTGGAAGCGGAGGATGTCCTTGCCGACGAGGTGGACGTCGGCAGGGAAGGTCTCCTCGAACTTCTCCTGGTTCTCGTTGTAGCCGACCGCCGTGGCGTAGTTCAGCAGGGCGTCGACCCACACGTAGATCACGTGCTTGTCGTCCCAGGGGATCGGGATGCCCCAGTCGAACGTCGAGCGGGAGATGGAGAGGTCCTGGAGTCCCTGGCGGACGAAGTTCACGACCTCGTTGCGCGCGGACTCGGGCTGGATGAAGCCCGGCTCGGCCTCGTAGAGGGCGAGGAGCTTGTCGCCGTACTCGCTGAGGCGGAAGAAGTAGTTCTCCTCGCTGAGGATCTCCACGGGCCGCTTGTGGATGGGGCACAGCTTCTGGCCCGCGTACTCGCCCTCGCCGTCGAGGAGCTCTCCGGGGAGCTTGTACTCCTCGCAGCCGACGCAGTACGGGCCCTCGTAGCCGCCCTTGTAGATCTCGCCCTTGTCGTACAGGTCCTGCACGAATTCCTGGACGCGGTCCGTGTGCCGCTGCTGGGTGGTGCGGATGAAGTCGTCGTTCGCGATCTCCAGGTGCTCCCAGAGCGGCTGCCAGGCCTCGGTGACGAGCTTGTCCGCCCACTGCTGGGGCGTCACCCCGTTCGCCTCGGCCGTGCGCATGATCTTCTGACCGTGCTCGTCCGTGCCGGTGAGGTACCACACCTTCTCGCCGCGCTGGCGGTGCCAGCGGGTGAGCACGTCGCCTGCGACGGTCGTATAGGCGTGGCCCAGGTGAGGAGCGTCGTTGACGTAGTAGATGGGCGTGGAGACGTAGTACGCCTTCCCCGCCTGCTTCTCGGATCCAGTGGCCGCCATAAGGCGAAATCCTACTGGTCCCGCGGAGATGGGCTCACACGCGTTTCGGGGGGTGGACGCGGTCGTCCACCCCCCGGGCGCTCCGTTCTCCTACGGCCTCACGGGCGCCAGGTGGCGAGGACGCCCTCGTAGAGCTCCGTGTCCGTCAGTTCGCGGGGGGTCGGGCCCGCGTGGAAGAAGGCGGTGTTCGGGGTCTTCAGCTTGCGGAGGTAGTCGAAGGCCTTGTTGTCCGGCTCACCGAACGCCACGAAGGAGAAGAAGACCGTGGGGTGGGTCTTCGCGGCGGCGGTCAGGGCCTGGGTCGCGGGGGTCTTGGCGTCCGGGGCGCCGTCGGTCTGGAAGACGACGAGGACGGGGGTGCCGGGGGCGACGTTCGCGTCGTAGTGGGCGAGTACGGCTTCCACGGCGGCGTGGTAGCTGGTACGGCCCATACGGCCCAGGCCCGCGTGGGTGTCGTCGATCCTCGTCGCGTGGTCCGGGGCGAGGGTGAGGTCGGTGGTGCCGTCCACCTCGGTGGAGAAGAAGACGGTGTGCACCGCGGCCTCGGGGTCCAGGTGCGCGGCGAGGGCGAGGGTCTGGTCGGCGAGGGCCTGGGCGGAGCCGTCCTTGTAGTAGGCGCGCATGCTCGCGGAGCGGTCCAGCACGAGGTAGAGCTTCGCCCGGGTGCCGGTGAGGTCCGTCTTCGCGAGGGGGGCGGTGGCGGCGGTGTAGGCCGTGGCGAGGGCGGGGGCGGATTCCTTGAGGGCGGGGA
>NZ_LBDA02000090.1 GCF_000980885.2 Streptomyces malaysiense
CCACCCTTTCAATCTCAGCGTCATGCCCGCTTCGGTCTCGGGGTCGGGCAAGGGGACCTGGCCCGCGGGGTGGGTTGCTGGTCAGATGCGGGGCTGAGTGAACAGGCCGGGTTCGGCTTCGGTGAGGATGCCCCGTCCTCCCGGACGGCGGGCGATGCGTCAGGCGAGGGCGCGAGGGGGTTATTCAAACCGTGCACTATTCCCCTCTCGCCCTGAGGGCACGTCGCTCTCTGGCTCGTACGCGTAAGACGGGCAGCCGGCCTTCGCAGGGAGACCGGCAATATTGGCACGGAAGACTAGCGAAGTGCCGCAAGGAAGTCCGCGGATGTGGCGTGGGCACCGAAGACTCCACCCTGCATCGTGATCATTTTGAGGGCGGCATCGTGGTTTCCTTTGTCGGTCGCGCCGGCACAGTCGGAAAGCAGCAGGCACTCGTACCCCCGGTCGTTCGCCTCACGCAAAGTCGTGTGCACACAAACGTCGGTGGTAATGCCCGTCAGCACCAGATGCGTGATACCGCGGGTGCGCAGCACCAGGTCCAAGTCGGTTGCGTAGAAGCTTCCCTTACCCGGCTTGTCTATGATGACCTCCCCTTCTGCAGGGGCAAGTTCGGGAATAATCTCCCAACCCGCTTCACCGCGTACGAGTATTCGACCGCACGGCCCCGGAGACCCTATCTCGGCGCCAATCTCACGGGAACGCCATCTCTTATTGGCCGGGAGATCCGACAGATCAGGCCGATGGCCTTCCCGGGTGAAAATCACAGCCATACCGACTGCACGTACCGCTTCCAGGACAGTGACTGTCGGTTCGATGCCGACCCGAGTCAGTGAAATATCGTATCCCATCCTGTCTGCGTATCCGCCAGGGCCGCAGAAATCAGCCTGCCAGTCGATACAGAATAGGGCCGTACGTTCCGGTGCGATGTCGCCGTCAAAGGGCCATCTGTAGGGGATGGCGTCGACGGAGTTCATGCCTCTCTCCTTCTGCGTGACATTTTTCCATCCTTATGGAATATTGTCTCTGAGGAATTTCACTCCAGCAATCTGACCTCAAGGCTCGCGCGCACTGCGGGGGAGCTTCGGTCAGAGCGATTGACAGACCCCGCTGTAACTCCGCACCGCCTTGAGCAACGCCGACGGCCCCGGTACGACGTCCGGGCCCGGTAGATCACCCTGGTCACCCTGGCCTCGCGGCCCGGTCTGACGCAGATCATCCCGGCTGTCAGGACCCGGCCCGAGCCTTTCCCGGCCGCCTTGATCGGCGGCGTCCGTCCACGCCGCGGCAGAGACCTCGAGAAGTAGGCGGCACAGTGCGCTCGTTGAGCCTGCCGACGTACATGAACGGGGAGCACTCGGCCGGCGGAACCTGGGTCCGTCGGGGATGTTCACGGTCGTCCCGTACCTGGTCCTGGACCCGCCGGGTCTGCTCGCCCGGTCCGGCGGGTCCGACCGCGTTCACCCGACGTCGAGCCGGCCGCCAACCGCACGGCAGCCGGTGAGTCTTCCGACGCCGGGGCGCCGACCTGGCAGACCTGCGTCGTCGAGACAGGGCACGGGCCGGGTGGATGCCGGGACGGGCCAAGGTGATCGGCAGCTTCGGAGCCGTTCCGGACGGCTGCCGGATTTCACTTCGCGGCGTGCCGGCGGACCGTGTCGCGAAAGGCGATCGGAGTCTGTCCGGTGCGCTGGTGGAAGTACTTGCTGAAGTGGGTCGCGCTGAAGAAGCCGAGGTGGCCGGCGATGCGGGCGGCGGTCCGGTCGCTGTGGGCCAGGAGTCGCTTGGCTTCGAGGACGACGCGACGGTCGATGAACTCCTTGGCGCCGAGACCGGCGGCGGCGAGAGTGGCGCGGGAGAGGGTGCGGGCCGAGTAGCCGAGCGCCTCGGCGTAGTCCTCGACCCGGCGGGTGCGGGTGAAGTCCTTCTCCACGGCGTCACGGAAGCGCGGATAGGTGGCGTCGGGCTCGGGTGCGGGACTGCCGGCGGTGAGATGAGCCGGACGCAGGACGAGGACGGCCGGCAGGTGGCGCAGGGCGATGCCGCACAGAAAGAGATCCGCCACCGCACCGACGTGGTCGGCATCTTCCCCGACCGCACCGCCCTGATCCGCCTGGTCGGCGCGGTGCTGGCCGAGCAGAACGACGAGTGGACGGAGGCCCGCCGCTACATGGGCCCCGACCTGCTCGCCAAGGCTCGCCTCCACCCGATCGAGTCACAAACCGACGACACCGTCCTGCCGACCGAACTCACCGCATAGCGAAGCTGGCGGGCCGGTCGGGTCCAGGCTCATGCGGGGGGGCACGGCGAGTATCCGTCCGATCGCGTGGCAGCCAAACCTTCAACGCTTCGCGATGCCGCGACGAGTTCGGTCGCCTGTGCCAGTCTGTGCGTATGTCGTGCGGTCCGATGACCTCAGGACAAGCCGCAATCGCTGCTTTCGGAGAGAAGCTGATGTCCGACACCACCTGCCACATGTCGATCTCTCTCGACGGCTTCGTCGCCGGATCCGAGCAGAGCCGGGAGAATCCGCTGGGCAAGCGCGGCCAAGAGCTGCACGGCTGGCATATCGGCGACCCGCGCGCGACCGAAGCCGACAAGACGGCCGACAGCTGGCTGATGCGCCCGCGTGGTGCCTACGTCATGGGCCGGAACATGTTCGGGCCGATCCGAGGCCAGTGGAACGAGACGTGGGAGGGATGGTGGGGCCCCGAGCCCCCCTACCACGCCCCGGTCTTCGTGCTCACCCGCTACGCCCACGAACCGATCAAGATGGAGGGAGGAACCACCTTCCACTTCGTCACCGAAGGCTTCGACGCCGCTTACGCGCGGGCACTCGAAGCCGCCGACGGCAGGGGCGTGGACATCGCCGGTGGCGCTTCGACGGTTCGACAGGCACTCAACGCCGGCGTGATCGATGAACTCACCCTCGACATCGCACCCGTCCTGCTCGGCAGCGGCGAGCGCCTGTTCGACGGAGTCGAGACCTTCGGCTTCGAGCCCATCGAGGTGCTTCACTCACCGCTGGCCACTCACATCCGCTACCGCAAACGCGACGCCGGCTGAGCGGCGACCGAGCCTTCTCCCGTCTCGATCGCGGGTCTCCCGCGCGGCGGTTCCGGCTTGGCCCGCACACTGAGGTCGATTCCCGGCGCGTCACCGACCTGCCGGGCCATGACCGGTCGTGCGGGAGTGTGGTCTCCTCCCCGCCTGGCGTGCGGTGCGGGATCAGCCTGCGGTGACGCTCGATGACGCCCGCACTGGTCAACTGGGCCGGCCTGTCCGAGGGAGCGGGCAGGACGGCGGACAGTTCGGAGTATGTGGTCCGACCGCGGCGTAGGAACTCGCGGAACGAGGGCGCTGTCCGGGCGGGCCGCCGCGGGCCGTCCTGATCACCCGTCGGTGCGTGTCCAACGGCTCGGTGCGTCACGAAAACCGTCAGCCGTCGGTCGGCCGATGGGCGGGGCGGATCAGTTGCGCGTGCCGGCCGGTGGGCCGACGACGGTGGTGAGCCGGAGTTTGGTCTCGTCCTCACTGCCCGGCGCGGCGGTCATGATGACGATCTTGAGCTCCGTGTCGCCGTCGGTCAGGACATCGCAGTCCACCGTGACCGGGCCCACCGACGGGTGATCGACCCTCTTGTGGACCTCGCGGTTCGCGGTCACCTCTCCCGTCGCCCACAGCTCGGCGAACCTCTCGTTGCCTGCGTTCAGGTCGCGGACCAGCGCGGCCAGGCGGCTGTCCCGGGGGAAGCGGCCGGTGGCGCGGCGCAGATCGGAGACGAGGGCGGCGTCGGCGGTGTCGGGGTCCGTCTCGGTGACCGGCCACAGCGCGAGGGGGGTGTGATCGGCGTCCACCGGGAACCTGTCGCGGGCGAAGTTGCGCGTCCGCGGCGGCGAGGCCGAGGGGTCTCCCAGCAGGGCGGCCCACCCGTGGTTCCACCACACCAGTTGCCAGTCCGCCGCGAACACGGCCACCGGTACGTCTCCGAGGCGGACGAGTACCCGTTGCATACCGGGCGGGAGATGGTCGCAGATCGTGCCGTCCGCCGGCGGCACGATCTGGGCCAGCCGGTAGAGGTGGTCCCGCTCGGCGGTGGACAGTTGGAGAGCGCGCGCCAGTGACGCCACCACCGACGCCGAGGGTGTCGTGGCCCGCCCCTGCTCCAGGCGCACGACGTAGTCGACCGACACTCCGGCCAGGTCGGCCAGTTCCTCGCGCCGCAGCCCGACAGCCCGGCGCTTGCGGACGACCGGCAGCCCAGCGGCTGACGGGGGCAGCCGGTTCCGCCACGTGCGGATCATCGCGCCCAGTCCGGCTCCGGGGGGTGTCGTCGTCATGCTCTCCATCCTCCCGCGTCCCCGATCACACGCGGGGCGCGAGGGTGGTACTGGTCTTCCCACCGTCGAAGCGTCCCTGGTCCGGCTCCCTCGTCAAGGCAACCATCGAAGGCATGACGATCACTTTCATCACCGGAGCCAACAAGGGCATCGGCCGCGAGACCGCCCGCCGCCTCATCGCGTGCGGTCACACCGTTCTCCTGGGAGCCCGCGACCGTGAGCGGGGTGAGGAGGCAGCCGCCGCGCTGGGCGCACGCTTCGTCCCCGTCGACGTGACCGACGACGCGTCGGTGGCCGCCGCCGCCGCGGACGTCGCCGAGCACGAGGGCAGGATCGATGTCCTGATCAACAACGCGGGGGTCCAGGGACCCTTCGGTGATCCCGGCGACCTCACCGCCGCCGACGCCCGCGCCGTCCTCGACGTCAACGTCATCGGCGTGGTCCGCACCACCACCGCGTTCCTGCCGCTGCTGCGCCGTTCGGACGACCCGGTGATCATCAACGTCAGCAGCGGCATGGGCTCCCTCGCCTTCACCCACGACCCCGGCCGGTCCGAGTCGCACGTCGTCGTGCCGCTGTACGCCTCCTCGAAGGCGGCGCTGACGATGTTGACCACGCAGTACGCCAAAGGGCTCAAGGGCATTCGCGTCAACGCCGCCGACCCCGGCTACACCGCGACCGACATAAACGGTCACAGCGGCTCCCAGACCGTCACCGAGGGCACGGACGCGATCGTCGCCCTCGCCACCGAGGGGCCCGGTGCCGGCACCGGACGCTTCATCGACCGCCATGGCGAGATCGCCTGGTCCTGAGACCGGCGGTGCCGGGTCACCGGCCGTGAAGAACAGAACGGGCAGAACATCGAGACCGGTCCCGGCCAGGAGAACCGCCGCCGCCACTGGCGTCGGCGGAACCTCCGGCCGAGGTGATCAGGACGTACGAGCCGGGGCGGCACGTCGGGACGGTAACCGCCGTCGGGCCCGGTGACCGCGCGGTCCGGACGGCGCTCCACGTCTCCGCCGCCTTCCTGGTGGTCGCCGCCCTCGTCGCCGCGTTTGTACTCGATGGGACCTGTGCCTTCAAGTCGGCGGAGGCTCAACGCGATGCCTGGGATCTGGACTCCCGGCTGGAGCAGGCCGTGGACGCGCTGTGCCGGCTGCTGCCGTCCCAGCCGGACCTGCTCCTGCCCGGACGAGCCGACCAACCACCTGGACGCCGATCCGGCTCATTCCGATGTGATCAGTGGCCGTAGGCGATCAGGGACCGCGTGACAGGCTGTCGGGTCTTGTGGTCGTGCGAGTCCGCGTCGCCCAGCGGGCAGCTACGGGTGGTAGAGGGCGCGGGCGAGAGTCAGGTCGGCGAGCCCGTCCCGACCGAGGTCGAAGAAGTAGTTCACCTGCCACGCCTGCGTGCCGCGGGCCTGCCGGCTGGTCGGGGTCACCCACGGCGGGTAGACGCGGAATCCGCGCTTCCCTCCTGAGCCGTCGCAGGAGACGATGTCGCGCTCGCGCAACACCTCGCGCGGGAACACGAACTGTCCAAAACCGTCGTCGTCGCGGCAGCTGATGACGAAGAGGTCCACTGCGTCATCGGCGTCGAAGGGCCGGATCGGCCCTTCTTCGGACCGCTGCCACACGGTGACGAACTGGCCCACCTTCGCCGGGGTGGTCTTGGCCACGCGGAACCGAACCGAGCGGTCGTCGAGCGTGAACGCGCAAGCCGCGTACTCGGCACTCTCCGGTTCGGGCACCGGCGGCGAGCAGACGAAGCCGCCCGGGTCGTACACCGATGTCCTCGCTGCCAGCAGGTCACCGTGAAACCCCGTCCACGGCTGGTTCGAATCCATGCCGTCATCCTGCCATCGCGCCCGTACGCACCGCTTTGGCCCCGCATGCCGCCGGCCGGATGCCGACCCGGCCCGCCGCTCGTCGCGGACAAGGGCCTCGCCTCCGAGGAGTCAGAGGTGGCTGGGGAAGACGCAGTAGAGCCGATCGCCGAGGACGGTGAGGGCCGGGCCGGTGCTGGCGGTCGCCGCGAGCAGTTTGCTCGGGGCCCAGGCGGTGCCGTCCCAGGTGGTCCACCACAGGTTGATGTTGTTGTGGCCGCGGTAGACGCAGTGGAGTTTGCCGTCGAAAGAGGCCAGGGCGGGACGGTGGGTGCTGAAGTGGTCGTTCAGGAACCCTTTGCTGGTCCACTGTCCGTTGCGGAACACGTGGTGTTTGAGCCGGTCGCCGTTCGTGCTGCGGTGCACCAGGTGCAGGTCGGCGTTGTGGCGGGCCAGGCTCGGCCCGAGCAGTCCGGCGGAGTCGGGGATCGTGACGGGGTCGTCCCAGCCGCCCCAGCTGTTGATGGGACTGCAGACGAGCTGGTCGCTCCCGAAGGGGCGGAACACTCCGTGGAGTTCGTCGAAGATGGCGTATGCGATGTCCGGAGTCACCGTGGTGAACATGGGGCCCGATTCGGAGGAGCCGAGGTCTCCGTCGGCGTACAGGGCGTAGGTCGCCGGCCTGAGGGCGGCGTTGACGGTGACCATCTGTGTCATGCCTCCGCTGGTCGATGCCATGCCCACTCCGGCCATCGCGCCGCTGAGGATCTCCTGCCGTGGCGGGCTCCATTCGAAGCCATCGAAGCTGGTGAAGTCCAGTCGGTTGGTTCCCGGCGGGCGCACCACGCAGTGCAGGAGGCCGTTCGTGGTGGTGGTGCCGGGGTTGTCCAGGGAGTGCATGCCGGGCATGTTGTACCTGCCGGACCAGGCGGACGAGCCCTGGTCCAGGGTGATGTACTGCATGTGGCTGGGCAGCTTCCGCGCCCCGATGCGCAGGGTGTAGTGCGCGCCCTCGCCCTTGAAGTGGAAGTCGCCGCCGCGCTGGTCGACCAGGGCATCGAGGGCGGAGCGGTTGAAGGACAGCGTGCGGTGCTGGATCAGGTCGTCGTTGCCGAGGATGATGTCCAGCAGCGCTCCCATGATCGCGAACACGATGCCGACGAGCGCGGCGAGGGCGGCGTCCTCCTTCTCGCCGTGCTCCATCACGTCGACGGCCGAGTCCACGCAGGCTTCGGCGACGTCGAACAGAGAGTCCTTGATGGTCTCCCAGAAGCCGCCGCGGTCCTTCTCCCAGCACTCGATGTCGACGAAAAGGACCTCCTGGACCGTGCCGATGAACAGACCCGCGCCGGCCGGGAAAGAGCGCCGGTCGCCGTCCTCGACGGCGCCGAACTCCGGGGAGCCGTAGATGTGCTGTTCCTTCTGGTCGCTGCCGGAGGCCATCGTCCAGTAGATCTCGTCCCTGCCGCCGAACGCGGAGTCGCCGGTGCTCTTGTGGCAATGGAAGTACGGCAGATGCAGTTCGCACGACAGTTCGCTGCGGGCTCTCTCCGCGCCCTCCGGCCCCAGCACCACCGTCACCCCGCCGCCGACCTCCTCGCAGGCGGAGACGAACTCCTCGCTGTCGATCTCCGCCGGGAAGCCGCTGTCGCCGACGCGCACGACATTGGTGGTGGGCTGCGCGAGCACCTCCTTGCCGATGGCCGGGAGGTCCGCGCGCAGGTCGGCCAGCGAGTAGGAGTCGCCGAGCGTCAGTCCCGTGATCCGGTCCGGGAACGGCGTCGCTCCGCCCCGGGCACGGACCTGCTCCCAGGCGCGGCCCATCTCCAGGACCTCGTCCCCGGGCAGCAGCCTGGCCAACGCCGTCGCCAGCATCGCCTCCAGGTCCGACAACTCCTGGCCGGCCTCCAGCCGCGCCGCCGCGTGCAGTGCCACCCCCCACAGCACATTGGCCGCCGCACCGGCCTGCTGTGCCATCCCGCGCCGCGGCCTGGCACCTTCCAACTGCTCACGCAACCGCGCCGCACGTTCCTCGCGCGTCGACGTCAACTCCGGCACCGCGTTCTCCCTTTTCGTAACGGTCCTGACCGCGAGCGCGGCCACCCTCTCCGTATACGACGTGATCCGGGGCCGCCCGCACCGAACACGCCAGAGGCCGGAAGGGCAACAAGAAGTAACCACCAGACGGCTCAGCGGGCACCGTCGTCGCCGAGGTGGCCGGCCTGGCGTGCCGGGAGCGGGCGGCCGGCGCCGACCGGATCGACCCGTGCACGGCTGCCGCACGGGAGACGCCGTCGACGAAGGCCACCGGCCGTCTCCGGCCGGGTTCGCACGCGGGGTCGTGGGAGACGGTGCCGCAGCCCGCCGGTCCGATGGCAGGCGGGCTGCGGTACCCGCCGGTGGCGTCGCGGACTCGGCCCGTGATCCGCGGGCGGGGGCGAGGGGGGGAGGCCGCTACCGCGATGGGCGGCCGTGGCCGACGGGCGGAACCGGTCGGCGGGCAGGCCGGCCGCGGACCGCGGGACGGGACCGCCGGACCGGCCGCGGAGTGTGCGGCGGACCGGTGGCCTCCGTCCCCCGGACGGTCCACGGCGGTGGCCGGCCTCCCGCCTCTGCGGAAACGTGGCGGTGGCCAAGGCGGGCGCGAGGACCCCACGACCTGGGGCGGGAGAGAGACCACAATGGCCGAGTCCACCGAGCCCACCGAGCCCACCGAGTTCGCCGAGCCCACCGGGTCCAAGGCGGCTGAACCGGGCATCGCGGCGGGCAACGCCGCGGTGCGTGAGCGCTTCCCCTTCGACGACTCCCAGGACTTCGAGGACTGCGGTCGGGGCTTCCTCGGAACCGCCGAGGACACCGAAGTGCGTGGCGACGCCGGCAGCGTGTGGGGGCTGCGGGCGTACGGTTTCCTCGACCGGGAGTGTCCCGGAACCGCCAATCCCAGCCTGTGGCGGCAGAGCCGCCTGGTCGCCCGGCACGGCCTGTACGAGGTGGCGGCGGGCGTCTACCAGGTGCGCGGCTTCGACCTGTCGAACATGACCCTGGTGGAGGGCGACCGCGGGGTGCTGGTGATCGACCCGCTCATCAGCGCCGAGACGGCCGCGGCCGCACTCGCTCTGTACCGGCGCCACCGGGGCGATCGGCCGGTGACCGCCCTGCTCTACACGCACAGCCACATCGACCACTTCGGCGGTGCCCGAGGCGTGCTGAGCCAGGAGGACGTCGACCGCGGGGTGCCGGTCATCGCCCCTGAGGGTTTCCTGGAGCACGCGGTCAGCGAGAACGTCTACGCCGGGACGGCCATGGCCCGGCGGGCCGCCTACATGTACGGCGCGGCGCTGCCCAAGGGCGAGCGCGGACAGATCGGTGCCGGCCTCGGCCAGACGACGTCCACCGGTGTCGCCGGCCTGCTCGCGCCCACGGTCGACGTCACCCGTACCGGGCAGAGCGAGACCGTCGACGGCATCCGGATGGTCTTCCACCTCACTCCCGGTACCGAGGCCCCTGCCGAACTCAACATCCACTTTCCCGACCGGGCGGCACTGTGCATGGCGGAGAACGCCACGCACAACCTGCACAACCTGCTCACACTGCGCGGAGCGCAGGCCCGCAACCCGCGGGTGTGGGCGCACTACCTCACCGAGGCCATCGCGCTGTTCGCCGACTCCGTCGACGTGGCGTTCGCCTCCCACCACTGGCCGGTCTGGGGCCGCGAGCGTGTCCTCGCGTTCCTGTCCGGACAACGGGACCTGTACGCCTACCTGCACGACCAGACGCTGCGCCTGCTCAACCAGGGCCTGACGCCGTTGGAGATCGCCGAGACGATCGAGATGCCGCCGGCTCTGGAGCGGGCCTGGCACACCCACGGCTACTACGGCTCGGTCAGCCACAACGTCAAGGCGGTCTACCAGTACTACCTGGGCTGGTTCGACGGCAACCCCGCCCACCTCTGGGGGCATCCGCCGGTCGAGGCCGCCAAGCGGTACGTGGACTTCATGGGCGGCTCCGAGAACGTACTGCGCCGGGCCCGTGACTCCTTCGCCGCCGGCGACTTCCGCTGGGTCGCGCAGGTCGTCAACCACGTCGTCTACGCCGATCCCGGCAACGCCGAGGCGCGCGCCCTGCAGGCCGACGCCCTGGAACAGCTCGGCTACGGAAGCGAGAACGGCACCTGGCGCAACTTCTACCTGACGGGGGCCCTGGAACTGCGCGCGGGCTCCGTGGGCACACCGACCGTCACCAACTCGCCCGACCTGCTGGCGGCCCTGACCCTCGACCAGCTTGTCGACTCCCTGGCCATCCGAGTCGACGGCCCACGCAGCTGGGACGCGGATCTCGGCATCCGTTTCAGCCCGCACGGCGCGGACCCGCTCAACCTCCGTCTGCGCAACGGCGTCCTCGTGCACACCACCGGTACGACACCCGAAGTGGCGCGACCCGACGTCGACATCACCCTGGGCGAGGCCGAACTTCGGGCCCTCCTCCTCGGCACCGCCGACCTCGCCGGTCTCGCCGCCCGGGGCAGGGCCGAAATCGCGGGCGACCCGGGCAAGTTCACCGAGTTGCTCGGCTACCTCGAAGAACCCGACGCCGACTTCGCCATCGTCACCCCCTGACGTCCGTTCGGCGCCCGGTGGAGGGAGCAGCCCATGCCGGACCACGACGCCCCGTCCCCTGAGGGCGAGGTTCCGAGCGCCTCCTTTGGCGGAGGCGAGATCGAGGGGCCCGGCCTGCGCAACACCCTGGCCAATGAGCGCACCCTGCTGGCCTGGTTCCGCACCGCGCTGGCCCTGCTGGCCGCCTCGTTCGCCGTCGTCAGGTTCACGGACATCACCCCGCGCGCGCTGCGCCTGGCGATGGGCTCCTATCTCATCGTGCTCGCGATCGGAGTCATCGCCGCGGGCTACGCGCAGTGGCGCGGCCGGCAGGCCCGGATCCGCGGACCCGCCACGCTCGATCACGGCCTGGGCGCGCTGTCGCTCACCGTCGCCCTGTTCCTGCTGGCCGGCTTCGTCGTCGCGGCGGTCGTGGTGGCGCCCTGAGCTGGTGCCCGTTCACCGTGCCTTCGGGGGAACAGGGCCGCGGTCCCGGCGGGTTCGCGGATGCCGACGGCGGTCCGGCGGGAACTCCCGGTTGCGCCGGAGTCGTTCGCGAGACCGCGCCCGCGAGCCGGCCGCGGCCCGGCGGTCCGGCGGAGAGCCGGTCTCACGCGTGGTCGTAGACCGTGACGGCGATGCCACGGGCGCTCAAGGTCCTGCCGATGATCGGCTCGATGCGTTCCCACCTGCCGCCGGCGAGGCCGCAGCCGATGCGGGGCATGTGCACGGAGGCCTTGTCGGCAAGGGCGTGCTCGGCGACGGCCCGCAGGCAGCTTTCGACGGCGTCGTACCGGATGGGTGGACCGCCGCTGCCCGCCTTCGTCCCGCGCTGCGCGACCATGTTCGCGACCCGGATGCCGGACCGGACGCGGACTATCCGTATCGCTCCGAGGGCGAAGTCGTCACCCGCGCGCCCCCGGTGCCAGCTGCGGTACTCGCGCTCCGGTTCGGGCCAGTGACGCGAGATCGCCAGAACGAATCCCTTGCCCCGTCGACCGAGGTCGTTGCAGACGTGGGCGATGATCTTCGGGCCCTTCGCCTGCGGGTCGGTCGTGTCGCCCGCGACGATCTTCAACGGTTTCACGGATGTCATGGTCGCCTGGTCCGGGACCGGAGGCCAACGCTTTTCCGTGCCCGGCGCACCAGTTCGTCGGCGGCCTGCGGCCATCGGGGGTACCGGAAATCGAAGCCCGCCCGGGTCAGCCGGCCCGGGACGACGCGGCGGCTCTTCAGCAGCAGCTCGGTGTCGGAGCGCAGGACGAACGCGCCGGCCTCGGCCATCCACCTGGTCGCCGGGAGCCCCACCGGCACACCCCACGCGGAGCGGAGATCTCGCATGAACGCGCGCTGCGGCAAGGGGTGGGGGGTGGCCAGGTTGACCGGTCCGGTGATGTCCTCACGGTCCATCAGGAACTCCACGGCGCGCACCAGGTCGTGTTCGTGGATCCACGACACGTACTGCGCTCCGCCCGCGACCGGACCCCCGAGTCCCAGACGGGTCAGCCCCGACAGGACGGCGAAGACCCCGCCGGGGTCCGGGCTCATCACCATGGCCGAGCGCAGGGCGACCTTGCGGGTGGCGGGGGTCTCGGCCTGCCGCTGGGCCCGCTCCCACGCCTCGGCGATGCCGACGCTGTACGCCCAGTAGTCCGGTACGCCCGCCTCGCTGCCGCCGATCACGCCGGTGTCCTCGTCGTTGGGGGCGTCGAAGCGGTGCGCGTACACGGTGGCGGTACTCATCTGGAGCCAGACGCGGGGCGGTCGGGCGGCGCCCGCGATCGCGGCGCCCACGACGCGGGCGGAGTCGACCCGGGAGTCCATCATCTCCCGCAGGTTGGCCGCCGTGTAGCGGCAACTCACGCTGCGTCCGGCCAGGTTGATCACGACGTCACTGCCGTCGACGGCGGCCGTCCACGCCCCCGGGGTCCTGCCGTCCCACTGGATCTCACCCGCGCGCCCGGGGCGTCTGGTGAGAATCACGACCTCGTGGCCGGCGGCGCCGAGCGCGCGCTTCAGAACCGTGCCGACCTGTCCGGTCCCACCGGGAATCACGATCTTCACCGGCTGCCCCTCCCTCGTGTCCGGCATGAGCCTAGCCCAAGAGTTGAACGCGTTCAAAAGAGCTTCCGAGGCGGCCGCCCGGCCGGCCGCCGACAGCACCTGCCGACAACGGGACGGGTCGCCCCATGTGACCTGGGCCACACATCTGTAACCCTTCCCATCGGGCCACCTGAGGCGTACGTTCCGGGATACCTCGCGATGACGCCTCCCAAGGCGTCGGCCCGCCGAGCCTGGGACGGCGGGCCAGCGGGGGCCAAAACCGCACCGCGCGGCGCAGTCGGGACAGCACTCGGGCCGGTGATCCATGAGGGCACGTACACCTCGGCGTGGTTCGCGAGCGCCGACTGCTCGTCGGCGCTGCGGGACGAGGCGCACGGAACCCATGCCGAGGTGTCCCCACGCGTGCCGCCAACAGGCATGCGCCCGGCGGGAATCAGGCAGCGGAGCGTCCCTGCTAGGGTGCGCCGATGCCATCGATCAAGAAGATCCAGATCACCTTCGACTGCGCGGACCCCGAACGCGTCGCTCGTTTCTGGTGCGAGGTGCTGGGATACGAAGTACCGCCGCCGCCGGAGGGGTTCGCCACGTGGGGCGACTTCGATCGCTCGCTGCCGGCCGAGCGGCAGGGCGCGGCGTTCGCCTGCGCCGACCCCTCGGGGGTGGGACCGCGGCTGTTCTTCCAGCGCGTTCCCGAAGGCAAGGTCGTGAAGAACCGGGTGCACATCGACGTGCGGGTCGGCACCGGGCTCGTGGGTGAGGAGCGCCTGGCCGCGCTGGAGGCCGAGTGCGCGCGGCTGGTCGCCCTCGGTGCGGTGCGTGTGCAGCTGCTGCGTGCCGACGGCTTCGACGAGTCGTGCATCGTGATGCGGGACATCGAGGGCAACGAGTTCTGTCTCGACTGACCCTCCGCGACCGGCTCCCGCCGTCGAGGCCGGGCCGCCCGGAGCCGGGACGGCGTGGTGAGTCCGGGGTCCGGCGTGGTGAGTGCGGGGCGCGGCGTGGTCGTCGCGGGCACGCTCGGGCATGAAGCGCGGGCGGGTGCGCGCACGGGGCCGGTGGGCGCACGACACGCGGCCGCGACCAGGACCGTGGCGAAGGAGTGGCCCGTGGCGCGTCCGCTCCGCCCGCGAGCCGCCCACGGCCTCTCGTGGGGTCGGCCCGCCGCCGCGGCTCATGGGACGCGCAGGGCCAGTAGGGCGACGTCGTCGTTCTGGACATCGCTCATCCGGTTGAGCAGCTCGTCCCCGAAGACGGCCAGTGGCTCGCGGGCGAGTGCCGCCGCGTGCTGGCGCAGCCGGGTCAGGCCGCGGCCGATGTCCTCGCCGGGGCGTTCGACCAGGCCGTCGGTGTACAGGAGGAGGGTGGCGCCGGGCGGCAGGGTGACGGTCGCCGTGTCCCGCTTGAGCGCGGGGTCGACCCCGAGGACGGGAGCGTGCCCTTCTTCCAGCAGCAGGGTGCGGCCGTCGGGCTGGGCCAGCAGGGGCGGGAGGTGGCCGGCGTTGGTCCAGGTGAGCCGCCACGGGCCGGCGTCGGGTGTCTCGATGCGCGCGATGACGGCCGTCACCAGCTCGATGCTGGTCAGCCCCTGCATCACCCTGTCCAGGCGGCACATGATGCCCGCCGGGTCGTCGCCGCCGCTGTCGTAGGCGAGCGCGCGCAGCATGTTGCGCAGTTGCCCCATGCGCACGGCGGCGGCCAGGTCGTGGCCGACCACGTCTCCGATGGCGAGGACGGCCGTGCCGTCGGGCAGCGGGAAGGCGTCGTACCAGTCGCCCCCGACCTCGGCCCGTTCCCGGGCGGCCAGGTAGCGGGTGGCGAGCTGGAGGTGGCCCAGGCCCGTCAGGTCGGGCAGGAGGGAGAGCTGGAGCTGCTCGGCGGTGTGCTCCTGAAGCGCGTACAGCCGGGCGTTGTCCAGGGCGAGGCCCGCGCGGTGTCCCAGGTCGGCGGCGAGCGCCTGCTCCTGCTCGTCGAACGCCGGGGCGCCCGTGCGGCGGAGGAAGGTGAGGGCGCCCAGTTCCTGCCGTCGTACGCGCATGGGCACGATCAGGGCGCTGTGGGCGCCGAGCGTGCGGTACAGGGCCCACTGGGCGGCGCGCAGCGGGTCGGCCGGGTCGGGTTCGCCGAAGTCGGTGATCAGGACGGGGCCCGCGCCGCGCAGCACCTTCGCCAGCGCGCAGGCGGAGTCGTCCGGGCCGGGGAGCAGACCGCCGGACAGCACGCGCAGGGCCCGTTCGGTGTCCCGGTCGGTGACCGCGAGACGGCGTACCCCTTCGCCCTCGACGACGTCCACGACGCAGGCGTCGGCCAGCTGGGGGACGACCAGTCGGGCGAGCCTGCGCAACGCCTCCGGCGCGTCCAGTCCGGAGGCCAGGGCGCCGCTCACATCGGCGAGCAGCCGCAGCCGGGCCGCGGCGACCTCCGGCGGCAGCGCTTCGGACGGCACTGCCGCCGGCGTCGTCTCTCGTTTCATGACGCTCCTCCGGGCGTCCGTGGGGCGGCGGGGCGCGGCGCGGACCCGGGGGGGCGCGCACGGCGAGCCTCATCGCCGTCATACGCACCGATGCCCCGCCGGGGCGCCGCGCAATCCATCCTCACCCCCCCGGCCACCGGCGTCGGGTGCGGATCGCCTCCTGGCCCCTTCGGCGTGAGCCGGACGCCTTGCGGCGCCGATCTTCGGGGCACACTATGGGTAGGCGCCGAACGCGCCGGTGATGGGGCTCACCGCAACCGCGGCGACATGCCGCTGACGGTCCCTGGTCGAACGGATATGACCAGGAGGAGCCATGGCCACACCCCCCGCGTCGCACTCCCCCGCCCTGCCCGGCCCCCGCCCGTCCGAGCCGCGCCACCGGGCGGCTCCCGCCTCCAGGAGGACACAGTGGAGTTCGATGTGACCGTGGAGATCCCCCAGGGGTCCCGCAACAAGTACGAGATGGACCACGAGCTGCACCGCATCCGGCTGGACCGGCTGCTGTTCACCTCCACCAAGTATCCGGCGGACTACGGCTACGTCGACGGCACCCTGGGCCGCGACGGGGACCCCCTGGACGCCCTGGTGCTGGTCGGAGAGCCGACCTTCCCGGGGTGCACCATCGAATGCCGGGCCGTCGGCATGTTCGTCATGAAGGACGAGCGCGGCCCGGACGAGAAGGTCCTGTGCGTGCCCGCCCACGACCCCCGGTACGCCCCCGTGCAGGACATCGGTGACATCTCGGAGTTCGACCGGCTGGAGATCACCCACTTCTTCGAGGTGTACAAGGACCTGGAGCCCGGCAAGTCCGTCGAGGGCTCGCACTGGGAGGGCCGCGAACAGGCGTACGCGGAGATCGAGGCCTCCCGGGCCCGAGCCCGGGGGACGGGCACCTGACCCATGACCGCGCGGGCCCCCGAGACGCACGCTGCCGGGATCCTCGGCTCCGGTGGCCGCCCGGTGCGCCGAGGCACGGCGCCGGCGAGTTCCCGCCCGGTCCCGCCGGCCGGCGGGACCGGATCGCGTCACCCCGGAACGGGTTTCCGGTCCGGGTGGGCCGGGTCGAGGGTGAAGAGCGTGCCGTCGGAGGTCGCGAGGACCAGCGCGCCCTTGTCGAACCACACGGTGGGCAGCAGCCCGCTGTCCAGCACCTCCGCGCGGGCCGAGGACTCCCACAGCACGGTGCCGCGGGCCGCGTCGAGGGCGGCCACCCGGCCGCTTCCGCCGGCCAGGTACACGGTGCGGCCGGCCGGGTCCACCGAGATCTGGCCCGGCGTCTCCAGGGTCGTGTGGCTCTGCCACAGCTTGGCCCCGGTCACGGGCGAGACGGCCGTGACCATGCCGCTGGAGGTGGCGAAGTAGAGCGTGCCGTGGGCCAGGGCCGGAATCCCTCCCCGGTACCGCTCGGGCAGCGGTGTCAGCGCGCGCCCGCCGGTGCGCGGGTCGACCCGCACGATACGGGTGCAGATGAGGTCGGGGCTGTCGGGGACGGGGGTGTCGGCGGATTCCACGAAGACCAGCCTGCCGTCCAGGACGCCGACGAAGCTCCGCTGCTGGGCGGGGGACGTCAGGGTGCGCGCGGAGCCGTCGGCGGGGTCGACGAGGAGGAACTTCGTGGTGTGCGAGCCCTCCGCCCGGATGAGGCACTCCACGTACGGGCGGCTCCCGGCGGCGAGCGGGTAGCAGTCGTACCCGGCGGGTACGGGGATCCGCCCGCGCACCGTTCCGTCGCGCGCCGAGCGTACGGTCACCGCGCCGCCGTCGCCCTCCTGCGTCATCGTCACCCCGGCGGCGTAGGCCGAGCCCAGGCTGTCGGTGCGCACCGGGTGGGACCACAGCCGGGTGCCGTTCGCGGCGTCGAGCGCGAGGACGGACTGCGACCGTCCCGTGCCGCCCGAGCCGGTGACCGTCAGCTCCACGAGCACCACGCCCTCGTACGTGCCGAGGACGTTCGTGACGTACCGGTCGGCCGGGATCCCGGCGGGTGCGATGCCGGAGCGCCACAGGGTGCGTCCGGTGGTGGCGTCGATCCGTTCCGGGAGGAGCGCGCTGCCGGCGCAGTAGAGGGCACCGCCGTCCGGTACGCAGGCCGGTGCCCTGTTCCCCTCGTATCCGGGCGCCTTCCTCACGCCCTTCTCGGCGTCGGCGAACGCGGTCGTCTGCCACGGTTTCCAGCCGGCCGGGAGTGCAGCCCAGCGCCCGGGGGCCGTGGAGCCGGCCCGCTCCGTGCCGCCGCCGTCGGCCGGCGAGCCGAGCAGGAGGTAGCCGGCCAGGGCCGCGGCCAGCACCGCGGGCAGGACCAGCAGCACGCGCGGTGCGCGCCGTCGCGGGCGGCGGTCGGCGGTGGTGGTGGCGCCGTCGGGGAGCGGGCCGGCGGGGCGCACGGAGGGCAGCCGCAGCGTCATCGTGCCCGGTTCGCCCGGTGACGGCTCCGGCAGGGACTCGGCGAGCTCCTTGGCCAGTTGGTCCGGTGCGGGCCGGTCGGCGGGGTCCTTGGCCAGGCAGCGCTCCAGCACCGTGCGCACCGATCCGGTGACCCCGTCGAGGGCGGGCTCGTTGTGGACGACCCGGTAGCCGGTCAGATAGGGGCTTTCGGCGTCGAAGGGGCCGCGTCCGGTGACGCACCACACCAGGAGCGCGCCGAGCGAGAAGACGTCCGAGGCGGGGCCGACCGTGCGGGCGTCGGTGAACTGCTCCGGGGACATGAAGGGCGGGGTGCCGATCACCTGCCCGGTCTCGGTGAGGGTGTGGTGGCTCTCCACGGCCCGGGAGATACCGAAGTCGATGACGCGGGGCCCGTCCTCGGCCATCAGGACGTTGGCCGGTTTCAGGTCGCGGTGCACCACCCCGGCCCGGTGGATGTCGCGCAGCGCCTCCACCAGGCCCAGCGCCAGCGGCCGCAACTCGGCGATGCGCAGGGGGCCCTGGTCACGGACACGGGCCGCGAGGGACTGACCGGGCACGTACTGGGTGGCCATCCAGGGCGAGGCCGCCTCCGGGTCGGCGTCCACCACGGCGGCGGTGAAGGCGCCGCTCACCCGGCGGGCGGCCTCGATCTCCTGCCGGAACCGGGCCCGGAAGACGGGGTTCTGGGCGTATTCGGCATGGACGACCTTGACGGCGACCTCGCGTCCGGAGCGCGATCTGCCCCGGTAGACCCTGCCCATGCCGCCGGCGCCGAGCCGGTCGGTCAGCTTGTAGCCGCCGACGGATCCCGGGTCGTCCTTGTGCAGCGGCACGCGCCCCTCCCCTGGCCTCACGGCAGTTCCGGCCGCCAGAATACGGAACGCCGGCGCGCGGTCGGGCGGGCGGCGGACGGACCGGGCGGCCCTTCGCAGAAGCATCACACTCAAAGACGGTGCCGCCGTGTTCCCGTGCGATCCGGCCGTGCCCCGCGGGACTACTTCGCCCGCGGGGCAAGGCCGGATCGTCAGGCGGTTCCCGTGCGGTCCTCACCCGTCCCGCCGGCGGGCCGCACACCCGCCTTGTCGACCACGGCGTGGGCGAGTTCGGCCGTGCTGGACAGCGGGGTGCCGGCCTTCCCGTACGACGTGTCCCTCGTCAGGTAGCTCCGGGAGCCGAGGAAGGAGTAGTCCCTGGTGTCGAAGACCCACTCGGTGCGCACGCCGTAGCGCGTGTCGTCGCGGACGATGCCGAGGCCCTGCCGGCCGATGGCGTCCCGCGCCCGCGACGTCCGGTCGACACCGGGGATCTTCGCCGCGGCCTGGTAGAGGGCCGAGGCCGTGCGGGGCGGCGTCACTCCGCCGAGCAGGTTGCCGATCTGCTCGAACACCGCCTGGTCGCGTTCGCGTCCTTCGACCGCGGGCGTCTTGGCGTACAGGTAGGCGAGCAGCTTGTCCGGGTCGGTGGGCAGGGAGGCGAGCCAGCGGTACGTGGGCCGGGTGAGACCGGCCGGAGTGCCCTTGGTGTCCCCCAGTTCGGCGTTGATGGGAAGGGTCTCGCCGTCGGTGCGGAACAGGCCGAGCCTGTGCAGCGGACCGGGCTGCTGGGACAGCCACGTCTCGTAGTCCTTCAGCGGGCCGACGACGGCCTTGCCGCTGGTCACATCGGCCTCACGGACCTTCTCCCGGGTGTAGGCGAACTGGTCGTCGCGGACGGTGAGCGTGTCCCGGTCCGCCGCGGCGTCGGAGATGCGGTGCAGCAGGGCGGCGGCGGGCCGCATGTCCGCGGCGGCGGGCCGCCCCGCGGTGGCGCGCTGCCCGCCGTTGCCGGTCAGGACGGCACCCGCGGTCACCGCGGCGGCCAGGGCGAGCGCGGCCGCCGAGGCGACGAACGCGGGCCGCAGCAGGGGCCGGGCGCGCCGGGCGGGCGCGGCGGTGGCTTCGGGGGTGGCGGCGCGTGCGGGGGTGGCGGCGCGTGCGGGGGTGGCGGTGGTGGCGGATTCGGCCTGGGCGCGGTCGATGTGTCGCATCAGCAGATCCTTGTGACGAAGGTGCTGCTCGCGCGGGAGGTCCCAGTCGGCCGGGGCCGGCAGCAGACGGGCGATCTCGTCGCGGTCGTCGTGCCGCGCCGGGGAAGCGTGACGGTCGTTCATGTGAGTTCCTCCCGCACGGGCAGGGCCGCGAGCGCGGCCACACCGGTTACCTCTCCGCGGCGGACCTGGGGTTCCCGGTCCCGCGCGGCGCTCTCGTCCGCGAACCGGGCGAGCTTCCCGCGGGCGCGCGAGAGCCGGGACCGGACGGTTCCGACCGCGATGCCCAGCGCTTCGGCGGTCTCCTGGTAGTCCAGCCCGGACCAGACGCACAGGGCGAGGACCTCGCGCTCCTGCCGCCGCAGCCGGCCCAGCGCCGCGTGCACGGCCCGGAGCCGACGCGCGTCGTCGATGCGCCCGGCCGAACGGGCGGCGAAGTCCTCCACGTCCGGGGGCGGCAGCCGGCGCGCCAGGAACATCTGCCGCCGCCAGGTGCTGCGGCGCGCGTTGTCCGCCTTGTGGGTGGCGATGCCCAGCAGCCAGGGCAGCAGCGAGCCGCCGTCCTCCTGGACCCGTGCACGCGAGCGCCACGCGGTCAGAAACGTCTCTGACATGATCTCCTCGGCCGTCGACCAGTCACCGGTCAGCCGCAGCCCGTGGTTGTACACGGGCCGGGCGAACTCCTCGTACAGCTGGGCGAACGCCTCGCGATCCCCCTCGCGTACGCGTCGGCGGATGTCGTTCTCTGACTTGTTCACACTCACTTCTCTCCGCACGACGCGGAGGGTTCCTGTGTCGTACGTCACGGCGGCGCGCCGCTACGGGCGACCCCCGGAGCGTACGGCCCCGCCAGCACGCCGGCCGGCTCGATCGCGGCCCTCCTTCGCCGTCAGTCGGTTCCGGCGGCGAGGACCCGGCGCACGGCGAGCGTGGCCGAGTGGACGGCGGCCTCGCTGTTGGGGCGCAGGGCCAGCCAGTCGCCGGCGTAGTCGACGCGGCGCAGCGGGCGTTCGAGGAAGGACCGGCGCAGCCGCAGCGCGGCCGGTGCCGCCTCCGGCAGGCCGTGCGGCCAGCGGGCCACGAAGGCCGTGCGCGTCGAATCGGTGAGACCGGGCAGATAGCGCTCGGCGTGCGCGCCGAGTTCGCAGACGATCTCGTCGTCCGTTCGTCCCAGCAGCCGTGTCGACGCGTAGGGGGAGGCGAACAGGCTGATCAGACCGCGTCCGGGCGGTACCCTGGCGGGTGCCTTGACGTGGTCGAGGATGGCCCCGGCGAACACCCGGTCCTCCACCGCGGGCACTTGCAGTCCGTAGCAGGGCCGGCGGGTGGGGCTCGGCAGGGGACGGTCGAGCAGGCACGACACCTTGAGCATCGGGCGGTAGGTGCTCGCCGTCAGATAGGGGCGCTCGTCGTCCGGGACGTCGGCGTGGAGCGCGAGCGCCAGGGGCGCGGGTACGGCGAGGACGACGTGTCCCGCGGTGACCGTCGTACCGTCGGCGAGGTCGAGGCGTGCCGTGCGCGGGCCCGGCTTGACGGCGAGGGCGGCGGTGCCGGTGGCGACGTCCAGCCGGTCCGCGAGCGCCCTGGCCAGGGTGTCCATGCCGTCCCGGTACGCCACCCAGCGCTCTCCGGCACCGCCGACGGCGAGCAGCAGCACGGCCATCGGCCCGATCGCCGAACGCTCGGGCCGCCAGCCGAAGAAGGTCCCGGACATGGGCTGCAACAGGCGCTCGTACAGGTCGCGATGGTGGCGGCGGGCGTACTCCTCGACGGTCCGGTCGCCGAACGGTGTCGACTCCGGGTGCTCGGGGTCGAAGCGCTCGCGGTGGCGCAGGAGTGCCGCGGTGAAGCGCAGCCAGGACAGCCGGCCGCGCCAGGACATGCCCGCGCCGGTCAACAGCCCGGCCGGATGGCCGAAGTCGGGGCGGGCGCGGCCGTCGCGCCAGACCGCCATGCGGCCGCCCACCGGCACGACGGCGTCGGCGGACAGGCCGGCCGCGCGGATCAGCCGCCACGTGGCGTCGTAGCCGCGGGTGGCGATCTGCTCCGCGCCCTCGTCCAGGACGTACCCCTCGTGGCGTCGTGCGGCCATCCGCCCGCCGACCCGGGGGCCCGCCTCGAACACGCGCACCGATCTGCCGGTGCGCGTCAGGTGGAAGGCGGTGGCCAGGCCCGAGATCCCGGCTCCGACCACGGCGACGTCGACGTCTGTGTCGGCCATCTGCTGTTCTTCCTCGCGTAGTTGTAAGGCGGTCCGGCGCGGCCGAACCCGCCCACGCCGTGGTGGGCGGGGCGGGTGCGCGGCCCGCCGAGCAGCCGGTCCCGCGGTTCCCGGCGCCGTACCTCTCCCGTCGCGGTGAGCGGGAGCCGGTCGAGGGGCGGCCGGACGGGTTCGGGTCGGACGGTCAGGCCGTGGCGGCGCACAGCACGTTGGCGGCCACGAGGGCGACGACCAGGACCCGGTGCGCCCGGATGCCGATCAGCCGCCCGCGCAGCACGTCGCCGCGCACCATGCCGACCGTGAACTGTGCGGTGCGGGCCGCCGTCACGGGGAGCAGGGCCAGCGGGAACCACCAGGGCGCGATCCCGAGGACGGCCGCCGTGACGATCACCGCGGTCTCCAGGGCGGAGAGCGCGCCGATGAGGACGGCGTTGCCGCGGCGGGAGAGGAGGCAGGCGGCGGTGGGCCGGCCCACCGCGCGGTCTCCGGCGATGTCGTTCGTGTTCGAGTACACGCCGAAGAGGAGGGGCCCGAGGCCGAACAGGAATCCCTCCACGGCGGCGAGGGCGGTGACCTGGCCGGTGAGCAGGCCGTACAGCGGCAGCACGAAGGCCCAGCCGACGGCGGCGAGGAACACTTCCTGGAGCCCGTGGTAGCCGAGCCGCAGGCCCCAGGAGTACTGGGGCACGAGGAGGGCGGCGGCGACGACGCCGAGCACCGCCCACGGCGGCCGGTGCGGTGCGAGCGCCAGTGCCGCCGTCCAGCACAGGACGCCGACGGCGATCGCGGCGCGGGCGAAGCGGAGGGCGTCCGCCTCGGTCAGGGTGCCGGCGAGGAGGGGTTTGCGGGCGAGCCGGCGTACGGCGGCGTCCGTGCCGTAGTTCGCGGCGTCGCTTCCGTCCCGGTACCCGGTGACGTCGTCGTACGCGACGGCGGCGCCCACCAGGCACAGCTCGCCGAGCAGGAAGGCCGCGAGGGTCGGCCAGGACGTCGCGTCGGGCATCCGGCCGCCGCTCGGTGGCAGCAGCGACACCACGACGACCAGGCTCAGGTAGTAGTCGACCATCCCGAGCTTGGCCAGCCGGAGATAGGCGGCCAGACGGGTGCGCGGGGGCCGGACGGGGTGGAACGCGACGGCGGGCGGCGGGTCCACGGGGGCGTGTCCCGCACCGGGCTCGGCGACCGCGACGGCCGACGTGGGGGCAGAGGGCTTCACCGAAGCTCCTGACGTGCTGGAACGTACGTGGCTGTGGGCACCGGCAGCGGTCGTCTCGCGGGACGTGGTGATCCCTCGGGGGCACCGACTCGGCGCCGGGCGGGCCCACTTGGTGGGTGGAGGAGGAGCCGCAGGACCGGGCCGGCGGCTCCCCACACATCGGTTCAGGACGTCACGCGAACTTGACGTCGACCTTGTAGACACCGGGCCGCTCGGCGGTGACGGTGGCCTCGCCCTGGGCGCCGTTGTACATGCCGGTTCCACCCTCGACCACGGCCTTGAACCGGTAGGGGTAGTCCATGGGGTTGGCGTCGATGACGGCCTGGGTGCTCAGGTTGAGCTCGTCACCGTTGTCGAAGACGACGTACGCACCGCAGTCGGCGTCCACCTTCGTCGGGCTCTCGACACCGTCGATGCCGCACGTGTCGAAGGTCCGGCCGATCACCCGGCCCTGGGCGTCGAACACCGGCCCGTTGCCGGCGAACCCGGCGCCCAGGGTCGGCGACTGCGGGATGGAGGTGTTCCTCGTGTAGTCGATGGTGAAGCTCAGCGGCGCGGGCGTCGCCGCCAGGGCCGGTGCCGCACCCGCGACGCCCAGCGCGCCGACGAGGGACGCGGTGGCGACGGCGGAGGCGATGCGCCTGCCCACAACAACTCTGTACATGAACTCTCCTTGGACATCTCGGGCCCGTTGCCCGACGACCAGGGCACAGTTGATCACAGGTCGCAGTTGCTTGATCACCAACCGTGACGGAGTGTCGGAGGTGAGGTGTTCGTGGATTTCACTACGGGGGCGCACGCTCGGGGGCGCGCGATTCTCCGTCGGGAGTGCCGTGGTGAGCGGGGAAGTTGTTCCGGTCGGCCACCAGGATCAGTCGAGAAGGGCGATGAGGCCGTTCACCCAGATCGCCAGGAAGGCGAGGGCCGCGACGAGGCATCCGGCGCCCGCGAGACAGCCGGTGAGGGACCTCGGCCGGCTCTCCTCCTCCCCGGCGGACGGCACCGTGTCCCAGTCGACGGGGCGCCCCAGGTCCTGGGAGCAGGCGGTACGCAGGGCCGCCAACCGCTCCCTGGCGAAGGCGGTCGCGGCGAGCGACTCGGAGCCCGTCCAGCCAAGGGCCCGCATCCGCCCGGCGGTTGTGCCGTACCTCGACTCGAAGGCCGCCGTCTCCGCCGCGTCGCGGTCCTCTTCGAGGTACATCCAGCGGCCGGCCTCGGCCGGTTCGCCGTACAGGCGGTACACCTCGGCCAGCCGTCGGCGCAGGGCCAGGTCGTCCGGGAACGAGGACACCAGGCCGCGCAGACGCTGGCGCGCGGCGGGGATGCGGCCGGCGGCCAGGTCTGCGTCAACCCGGGCGAGCGTGTCGTTCAACGGCATGGACGCATGATCGTTTACGGCCGTGTCCGCCGTCGACCCGGTTTTCCCGGTACGCGCGGGACCGTCCCGTATCCGCGGCGGTTCATCGCGCCGGCGCGGTGTCGAAGGCCACGAAGCGGAGTTCGGACGTGTAGCCGCGGCCCTGGTCGTCGGTGAGCCAGCTCTGTTCGGGAGTCGGGAGCATCTCGGTGAGGGTGACGGTGGCGGAGGGGTCCTTGCGGGCGAGTCGGCGCAGGGCCTTGGCGAGGATGGTGGTGTAGACGGGACTGTCGAAGTCGACGTAGAAGGGCCGGGATTCGGTCGGGGAGACGACGAAGACATAGCGGGGCAGGCCCAGTTCGGCCTGCCAGCGACGGGCGCCCACGAAGCGGCGGGCCTCGTCCTTCTCGTCGGCGAACGAGGCGTGCGCGGCCGGCAGGCGCCAGGTCTCACGGGCCACCACCAGCCGGTCCAGGGTGACGCGGGGGCTGTGGCCGGCCTGGGGCAGGATCTGGAAGAGGTCCATCGACAGGGTGGTCAGGACGTGGGAGAAGACGTCCAGCACGGGGAAGACGGAGCCGTCCGGGAGGCTGACCACGAGGTCGCCGTCCCGGTTCCGCACGGTCGCGTCGGCGCTGCGGACCGTCCGCGCGGGGTCCGCCGTGAAGTCGGCGAGGGCCACTTGACGGTCCTGGGGCCGCACGAGGGTGTGCCGGACGCGGGCGGACAGGCGGGCGCGGTGCTCCTTGGGGATCAGGGGCATCAGGCGCGGGTCCGGATGGTCGCGGTCGGTCAGGTCGAGGAGTTCGGCGATGTCCGGGTGCTGACAGGTGAACAGCGAGGCGCCCAACGTGTTGGACGCCATGTGGAGTTCGCCCAGGACCAAGGTGAAGTCACCGCGCTCGATCGCCTCCGTGCTCTCGGCGGCGATCAGCACGTCGGGGCTCAGGTAGCGGGCCGTCGTCCAGCCGTCGCCGCCGGACGCGAACCGCTCCCGTACCGCCGTCTCGATGCCGGCCGTCGGCACGGTCACTCGCCGGGCGCCCTCCGGCACCGCCAGGATCTGCCCCCAGCGGGCGGCGAACTCCCGCTGCAGTTCGGCTGACTTGGCACGGGCGGCGCCGTGCAGCACCGGGAGGCAGGCGAACCAGAAGGAGGCGAGGTCGACCGGGCCCTCGGCGGCCAGGCGGTCGTGGACGGCGCGTGTCTCCTCCCGGACGGTGGCGGCGAGCCCGGAGGTGAGCCAGGCCGCGCTGTCCATCAGCAGCTCCAGCGGACGCAGCGCTTCGAGCATCCCGGGGCCGAGGCGGGCGGTGGCGGCGCGCCGGGTGTCGGAGTAGACCAGCGAGCGACAGGGCGCGGTCGACGCGGACTTCTCCCGTACGGCGGCCGTGGCGGTCAGGTCGGTGAAGTCCTGTTCGAGGGCGGACAGGGCCTGGACGAGGGTGTCCACGTCGGTGGCCGCCGCCACATCGGCGCGGCCGCGCTCCAGCCGGTCCAGCGCCCGCAGGCCGCGCAGCCGGGGTCCGGGCGCGCCGACGGTCTCCAGCCAGGCGCGCAGGACACGGTCGGGGTGGGCGTCGGCGGGGATCTCCAGGCGCCAGACCACCCAGCGGCGGGCGACCAGGTCTGCCAGCACGGCGGGGACGTCGGTGTCCGGGAGTTCGGCGGCGATGGACCGGGCCGGGCGGGTGCCGTCGCAGCGGGCGAGGACGGCCGCCGTCTCGGTGGGCACGGTCGTCGGGCGCCGGCCGGGGACGCGGACACGGTCGCCGTCCAGCACGAGGAAGGGCACGCGTCGGGGGGCAATCCACTCGCGCAGCGCGGGGTCGGCGTCCAGCGCCCTGGCGAGGGCGTCGATCCCCCAACTCGCCCAGTACACGGTGGATTCGGCGATCAGTCCGGTTCCGGGGTCCACGCCGACCGTCCGGGCGCCGGAGTCCCAGCGGCCCCAGCCGACCGGGCCGAAGAAGCCGATGGTGTCGTTCTTCACGCAGAACCGCTGCCAGTAGTGCGCGACCAGCTCCTCGCGCTGACGCGGCATGCTGCTGCGGCTGTCCGCCGTCGGGGTCCAGCGCAGGAACGGGGCGATCCCGGAGGCGAGCACCGGCCGGTTCTGCCAGGCCACCGCCTCCCGGAAGGCCGGCGAACGGGCGATGTCCTGCAAGGTGTGCGCGGTCGCCACCGCGGCCTTGGTGAAGAGGCCGGCGAAGCCGGTCCACTCCGGGCCGTCGAGCGGCTCGCCGGCCCCGAACTTGTCGGCCGCCGCGGCCAGTCCGGGCGGGGCGAGGCGCAGCACGCCGTCGGCGGGGAAGCCCGCCCCGCGCAGGGCGAACTGCTCCCACAGCCGCCAACGGCCGAGGGACGGCACGAGATCTTCGGTCATGGCACGGCTCTCCTTGGCGAGCGCGGACGGACGGGAGCGACGACGGGGACGGGAGGCGCCGGAAGGAGCGCGACGCGAGGGGGAACAGGTCAGGCGGTGCCGTAGTCGGCCTCGACGACCTCGGCCAGCTCCAGCGGGGTCGGGTAGGCGAAGACCAGGGAGACCGGGACGTCGGCGCCGAGGACCTCCTGGAGGCGGCCGGTGATCTGGAACGCGGTGAGCGAGTCGCCGCCGGCCTCGTAGAAGTCGGTCTCGGCGGTGAGGTCGGGCAGGCGCAGCACGTCCCGGAAGATGTCGACCAGCAGGTCGGCGGTGACGACGGGGGTGGCGGCGGTGGCGTTCGGGGTCATGGCGTGGGCTCCTTCGTTTCCGTACGGATGAGGGTGTGGGTGGTGGCGCTGGTGCGGCCGTGGTGCGGGGTGTGCAGCCGGGCCGGCGTGTTGCCGCCCGAGACGATGGCCACGGCGCGTTCGCGGCGCCCGGCGCGCAGGGCGCCGGCCAGCGCGACGGCTCCGCTGGGTTCGGCGTCGACACCGAGGCGGTGCAGCAGGGCGGTGGCGGCGAGGATCTCCGCGTCGCCGACGGCGATCAGCTCGTCGACGCGGTCCCGGATGACCGGGTAGGGCACGGCTCCCGGGCTCTGTCCGCGCAGTCCGTCCGCGACGGTGGCGCAGGGCGGGAGGCGCACCGGGTGGCCGGCGGCCAGGGAGCGGGCGTAGCGCGGGGTGAGGGCGGGTTCGACGCCGACCACCCGGACCGGGTGGTCCGCGGCGGCGAGGCACAGGCCCGCGAGGAGTCCGCCGCCGCCGGTGGGGACGTAGACCGTCTCCGTGTCGGGGGCCGCGGCCAGGAGTTCGAGGCCGACGGTGCCCTGTCCGGCGACGACGAGGGGGTGGTCGGAGGACGGTACGAGGACGGCGCCCCGCTCGGCGGCGAGCGCGCGGGCCCGCTCCTCCCGTTCCGCCACTCCCCCGCCCACCTGGACGGTGTCGGCGCCGAGCGCGCGGATGGCGGCCGCCTTCGAGGGCAGCGCGCCGGCCGCGAGGACGACGGTCAGCCGGATGCCGAGCGTCCGGGCGATCCGGGCGAGGGCGATGCCGTGGTTGCCCGAGGAGCCGGTGACGACCCGGGCGGCGCCCAGCGCGAGGACGGCGTTGGCGGCTCCGCGCATCTTGAACGAGCCGCCGAGCTGGAGGTGTTCGGCCTTCAGCAGCAGCTCCGTCCCGTGCGCCGCGGTCACCGGGCCGCGCAGCAGGGGGGTGCGGACGACGTACGGCGCGATCCGGGAGGCGGCGGCCAGCAGGTCGGCCCTGCCCAGCGTCCCCGCTCCGGCTCCGGCTCCGGCTCCGGCTCCGGCTCCGGCCGCGATGATGTCCGTACCGGCCACGAGGGCCGCCGTGCTCCCGCCGGCTCCGCGGAGGGGCGCGCTCGCGGGGGCCCCCGGCCCGGCCGTGCTCATACCGGCCTCCCGGCCGCCAGCAGCCGGCGGTCGGCCTTGCCCCCGCGCGTCGTCGGCAGCGTCCGCAGGCGTACGAAGCGGCGCGGCATCAGGTGCGGGGGCAGGGTGCGGGCGAGGTGGCGGCGCAGGGCGGCGTCCGTGGTGTCCGACAGGGCCCCGGTGACATGGGCGAGCAGGTGGACGCGGCCCAGGTCGTCGGTGTGCGGGGTGACCACCGCGCCGGTGACGCCCGGGTGGGAGAGCAGGGCGCCCTCGATCTCGGCGGGGTCGACGCGGTAGCCGCGGATCTTGAGCTGGCGGTCGGTGCGGCCGGTGTAGTGCAGGCCGCCGGCGCCCCAGCGGCCGAGGTCGCCGGTGCGGTAGAGGCGGCTGCCGGGCGGGCCGAGGGGGTCGGGGACGAACGCGGCGGCGGTGCGGGCGGGCCGGCCGCCGTAGCCGCGGGTCACGCCGGTGCCGCCGATGTAGACCTCGCCGACGGTGCCCTCGGGGACCGGGGCGAGGGACGCGTCCAGGATGCGCACGACGGTGCCCTCGCGCGGGGCGCCGACGAGGTCGGTGGTGTGGTCGGGGGCGGCGGGCACGCTGTGCCGGGTGGTGGTCATGGTGCACTCGGTGGGGCCGTACTGGTTGACGAGCCGCCCGGGTACGAGGCGCCGGCCGCCCGCGGCGAGGAAGGGCCGCAGGGACTCGCCGCTGGAGGCGACCAGTGCGACGCCCGCGAGGGGTTCGGCCAGGTCGGTCTGTCCGCCCAGGTGGGTGAGGAAGGACGGGGTGACGCTGAGCAGCGCGGTCACCCCGTGCTCGCGGACGGTGGCGGCGAACTCCGCGGGGCGCAGCAGCCTGGCGCGGTCCACGATCACCAGCCGGGCGCCCGCGAGCAGCGGTACGAAGGTGTCCCGGATGGAGGCGTCGTAGCCGAGCGGCGCGGTCTGGAGGGCCACGGTGTCCGGGCCGAGGCCGAACGCCTCCGCGGTGTCCCGGAGATAGGCGTCGAGGCCGGCGTGTTCCACGAGCACGGCACTGGGTTCGCCGGTGCTGCCCGAGGTGTGGCTGACGTAGGCGAGTGCCTGGGGGTCGGCACCCGTGTCCGGGAGCGGGCCGCCCGTGGCCTGCTCCCGGTCCAGCAGGACGGTGGGTGTGCCCGGTTCGAGTGCCGGGGCGAGCCTGGAGTGGGTGAGCAGCAGCCGGGCGCCGGCGCCGCGGACGAAGGCCGTCAGCCGGTCGCGGGGCTGGCTCACGTCCAGGGTGAGGAAGGCGGCACCGCAGCGCAGCACGGCGGCCATGGCGGCGACCGCGTCGGTGCCGTGCTCCACGGCCACGGCGCAGACGGTCTCGGGCCGGACGCCGCGGTCGCGCAGCAGGCGGGCGATCTCCTCGATCCGGGCGGCCAGCCGCGCGTACGACACCTCGCCGGCCGGGGTGCTGAGCGCGGTGCGGCCGGGGTCTCGCAGGGCGTGGGCGGCGATGTCGTCGGCGACCGTGCGCATCACTGCTCCCCCGCGTCGGTCACGGTCATGTCGACGGCCACGAAACGGAGTTCGGAGGTGTAGCGGCTGCCCTCGTCGTCGGTGAGCCAGGCCTGCTCGGGGGTGGGCAGCATCTCGCTCACCTTGAGCCGGGCGCCGGGGTCCTTGCGGGCCAGCCTGCGGGCCGCCTTGGCCAGGATGGTGACGTACACGGGACTGTCGAAGTCGACGTAGAACGGCCGGGGTTCGGTCGGTGAGACCACGAACACGAACCGGGGCAGCTCATGCCGGCGCTGCCAGTGCCGGGCCTTCACGAAGCGGGCGGCCTCCGCCTTCTCGTCGGCGAAGTCGACCTCGGAGACCGGAAGTTGCCAGGTCTCGCGGGCCACGGTCATCCGGCCGAGCGTGATGCGCGGGGTGTGCTCGCCCTCGGGGCGCAGGGTGAAGCGGTCCATGACGCGCTGGGTGAGGGTGTTGGCGTAGGCGTCGAGCACGTCGTACGCGGTGCCGTCGGGCAGCACCGCGGTGAGCCGGCCGGCCCGGTCCTCGACCGGGACGTCGGCGCTGAGCACGGTGCGCGGGCGGTGCGGGTCGCCGGTCTGGTCGACCAGGGCGACGTAGTGGTCCCGGGGCCGGTCCAGGGAGGGTCGGCTGCGGGTGGACCACTTCAGGGGCAGCTCCTTGGGCAGCATGGGCAGCAGGCGAGGGCCGGGGAAGTCGCGGGTGGTCTCGGCGAGCAGCTCGTCGCGGTCGGGGTGCTGGTGCACGAACAGGGAGGCGCCCATGGTGTTGAGCGCGCAGTGCATCTCGCCGAGGACGAGGTCCACGTCGCCGCGGGCGAGGGCGGCCTCGTCGGCGGCCACCACCAGCACGTCGGGGCTGATGTAGCGGGCGAGCGACCAGCCGTCGCCGGGCTCGTCGAACTCGCGGCGGACCCGTTCGGCCAGCTCGGCGGTGGTCACCCGGACCCGGCGCGCGCCCTCGGGCAGTTCGAGGACGCGGGCCCACTTGGCGCGGAGTTCGGCCTGGATCGCGTCGATGAGGTCGCCCGCGTCCGGGTGCGGGGAGGGCAGGGTGTGCAGCCACAGGGTGCCCAGGTCGACCCGCGCGCCGCCGGCGCTCAGCCGCTGGTGCACGGTGTGCAGTCGGGCGCGGACGGCCTCGGCGAACCGGTTGGTCATCCAGCGGGCGGCGGTCAGGCACAGCTGGAGCGGTTCGAGGTGGTCCAGCAGCGCCGCACCGGTGGTGGCGGTGGCGGCGCGCCGGGCGTCGGAGTACACCAGCCCCCGGCAGGGCGCGGTGCGTTCGCCCTTGGCGCGCTGGGCCTCGCTGTCGGTCAGCGTCGCGAAGTCGGCCTCCAGCGCGGTGATCGCGGCGGTCAGCGCGGTGGCGTCGGTGCCGGCGGCACGGACCGCGTCCCGGCCGCGCTCCAGCACGGCGAGGCGCTCCAGCGCCGCGTCGCGCGGGCCCTGTTCGGGGACGCGCTCCAGGATGTCGCGCAGGGCGCGGTCGGGGTGGGTGGCGGCGGGCACCTCAAGCCGCCACTGCACCCAGCGGCGGGAGATCAGGTCCCGGACGATCCGCGTGACTTCGTCCTCGGGCAGATCGAGTTCGGCCGCGATGGCGGGCAGGTGCCGGGTGCCGTCGCAGCGTTCCAGTACGGCACGTTCACGGGCGTCGGCCGGCCGGGCGGGGCGGCCGGGCACCCGGACCGTGCCGTCCGCGCAGCCTACGAACGACACCCGGCGCGGCGGGATCCAGCGCATCAGCGCGCCGTCCGCGGCCAGGACCTTCGCCAGGGCGTCGATCGCCCAGCCGGAGAAGTACACCTCCCGGGCGGCGAGGAAGCCGTCGCCGGGGATCGTGGTGACGCCGCCCCGGTCGGTGAGGTCCCAGTGGCCCCAGCCGACCGGGCCGAAGAAGCCGATGGTGTCGTTCTTCACGCAGAACCGCTGCCAGTAGTGCGCGACCAGCTCCTCGCGCTGACGCGGCATGCTGCTGCGGCTGTCCGCCGTCGGGGTCCAGCGCAGGAACGGGGCGATCCCGGTGCGCAGGACGGCGGGGTTCTGCCAGGCGAGCGCGGCCTGGAAGCGGGGCTGGGCGGCGATCTCCTGGAGGTGGCGCGCGGTGTCCACGGCGGCCACCGCGAGGTCCTCCCTGAAGGCCGCCCACTCCGGTCCGGACAGTGCGCTCTCGGGGCCGAACTTGTCGGCGGCCTCGGCGAGTCCGGGCGGGGCGAGGCGCAGCACGCCGTCGGCGGGGAAGCCGGGGCCGCGGAGCGCGAACTGCTCCCACAGCCGCCAGCCTCCGCCCGGCAGCAGGACAGGTGCGTGCTCGTCCGACATCGCGTGCTCCTTCCGAATGGGGTGCGCGGGAATCGCGTGGCCCGGGGTTTCCGGGGTGCCGGGCGGCCCGCGACCGAACAGCACGGTCCCGCGTCGGGGCCATGGGTCACCAGGGAAGATCCGGCAGCAACGGGTGCCACCGCTTCGGCGCGTTCGTCCCTGACCCGGCGGTGCGGGGGCCGGGCACTCTTGCGTCGCCGGACCCTGATCCGCGGCCGGCCCATCACCTGCGGGAGGTTCACCGTGACGCAACCCAACTCCGCGAACGGCGCCGGCGGCGACGAGGCGCGCCCCGGCGGCGAGGACGTGTACCTCGTGGTGCGCAACGACGAGGAGCAGTACTCGATCTGGCGGGCGGACCGCGAGCTGCCGGCCGGCTGGCACCGGGAGGGCCGCGAGGGCAGCCGGCAGGAGTGCCTGGACCACATCGACGCGGTCTGGACGGACATGCGTCCGCTGAGCCTGCGCCGCCGGCTCGCCGGGGCCGATGTCTGAGGTCCGGCCGGCCCAGGTGCCGGCCAGGCCGGCCAACGCACCGCCGACGGCCCGGTTCGCGGCGGGGGCGGGCGACCCGCCGACGGCGGCGGGCGGCGTACTGACCACGCCCCGGATGCCCGCGGCACCGGGCGGCTCGCCCCGCTCGGCCGCGCCCCCCGGCCCCCTGTGCCCCGCCCTCCTGGACCTGCCCGGCCCGCGGTACCCGGCGTACCCCGTGGGCCCCCGGCCGCTGCGCGGTCCGCTGGAGCTGTACCTGACCGAGGTGGGCAGCCAGGACGACCGGTCGCTGCTGCGCGCCCAGGAGTTGCTGGACGCGCGGGAGCGGGCGCGGGCCCGTGCGTTCCGGCGGCCCCGGGACCGGGACGCGTACGTGATCGCGCACGCCACGCTGCGCGCCCTGCTCGGTCCCCTGCTGGGCGTCCCGGCGGACGAGCTGCCGCTGATACGGGAGCCGTGCGCGGGATGCGGGGGCCCGCACGGGCGGCCGGCGCTGCGCGCCCCGGGGGTGCACTTCTCCCTGTCGCACAGCGGGGACCTGGTGCTGGTGGCGCTCGCCGGCGCACCGGTCGGGGTCGACGTGGAGGGCGTGGCCACCGTGGAGGCGGTGCGCAGCGCGCAGTGCGCGCTGCACCCGGCGGAGGTGGCGGAACTGGCCCGGCTCCCGGCACACGAGCGGCAGGCGGCCTTCACCCGGACATGGGTGCGCAAGGAGGCCTACCTCAAGGGGCTGGGGACGGGACTGGTGCGCGATCCGGCCCTGGACCAGGTCGGCACCGGGCCGCGGCCCATGTCGCCGTCGCCCGACTGGAACCTGCGGGACGTCCTGGTCCCGGCGGGGTACGCGGCGGCCGTGGCGCTGCGACGGGAGTGAGGGCGCGGCGGGAGGACGAGCGCACGCGAAGACGGCGGGGACCGGTCCGACGACCGGTCCCCGCCGCGTCGTCCCCCGCCCGTCTTCGGGGGCGCGCCTTCACGACTCCCCCACGTCCGAACCACGTTCCCCGCGCTACGATCACCGCGTGACCGCCCCGGAACCCACCATCGTCGCCACCTCCGGAGGACATCGCGCCGCCGCACGCACCCGGGTGCTCTTCGACGCCCTGGTCCGGCACGCGGTGGATCTCTCCGGTGCGCACGGCAGGCGACCGCGCATCCTGTACGTCGGCACCGCGATCGGGGACGCCGAGCACGTCACGGCGCGGATGTCGGAGGCGGCCCGGGTGGCGGGCTTCGACCTGACGCCGCTGCATCTGTTCCCCATGCCGAACGTCGAGGACGTCGAGGGGACGGTCCTCGACCACGACGTGGTCTGGGTGATGGGCGGCTCGGTGGCGAACCTGCTCGCCGTGTGGCGGGTGCACGGGCTGGACGCGGTGATGCGGCGGGCCTGGCGGGCGGGGGTGGTGCTCGCCGGGGTGAGCGCGGGTTCCATCTGCTGGTTCGAGGGCGGTGCGACGGACTCCTACGGGCCCGAACTCCAACCGGTGACCGATGCGTTGGGGCTGCTGCCGTACGGAAACGGGGTGCACTACGACTCCGACCCGGGCCGGCGCCCGCTGATCCACCGGCTGGTCGCCGACGGCACCCTGCCCACGGCGCACTGCACCGACGACGGGGTGGGCCTGGTCTACCGGGGCACCGAACTGGTCGAGGCGGTCGCGGAGTTGCCGGACAAGGGCGCGTACGTGGTGCGCCGCGAGGACGGCCGGGCCGTGGAGGAGCGCATCACTCCCCGGCTGCTGCCGGCCTCCGGGACGTGACGGCCCCCGGGTCGCCGGCCGCCGCATCTCAGATCAGTCCGTGGCGCACCGCGCGCGCCACCGCGTGGGCCCGGTTGCGGGCGCCGAGCCTGGCCATGATCTCGTAGACGACGTTCTTCACGGTGTGCTCGGAGCAGTGCAGCAGCCGCGCGATGCCCGCGTTGCCGTGGCCCTCCGCCATGAGCCGCAGCACGGACATCTGACGGCTCGTCAGCGAGGGCGGCCGGTCCTCGTGCGCGGCGGCCGCGCCGGGGCCGGTGGTCAGCAGGTGGGACAGCTCCGGGTAGGGGATGCTCGGGTGCGGCGCCCCGGCGCGGCGGACGGCCGCCCTGAGGCTCTCCTCGGTGAGGTCCGCCCTGCGCAGCACGACGGCTCCGGCGCGCAGGGCCTGCAGCAGCCCGGCGCGGCCCACCGTGTCGCACACCAGCAGCAGCGGGCCGGGCAACCTGGTCACGCGCAGGGCCCGTTCGGCGTCGTCGGTGACGACGACGGTGACGGTCCCGGGCTGCCCGTGGCCGATCGCGCAGTCGAGGCCGGCCCGGCGGGCGAGTTCGCGCACCCGGTCCGCGTGCCGTGACGGCTGGACGCGCAGGGGCAGGGTCGTGGTCACTCCGCCGGGTGCGGCGGTCAGCGTGGCGGTCACAGCAGGCCCGCTCTCAGTGCGTAGGCGACCGCGTGGGCGCGGTTGCGCAGTCGGAAGCGCTGGGTGATGTCGTGCACGACGGTGGTCACGGTGCGGGGCGAGTAGGCGAGGCGCTGGGCGATCTCGGCCGTCTCGTGCCCGTCGGCGACCAGGCGCAGCACCGAGCGTTCGCGGTCGGAGAGCGATCCGCCGGCCCAGCCCCGCTCGGCGCCCTCGGGCTGGTCGAGAACCTGTTCGAGCAGGTCGGTGGGGACGGTGCAGTCGTCCTGGGCGGCGGCGAGCACCGCGTGGGCGAGGCGGGACGCGTCCGCGTCGCGGCGCAGCAGCAGGCCCCGGGCGCCGGCGGCGAGGGCGTGCAGGGCGTCTCCCGAGGCGAGCGAGCCGGCCACCAGGACGACCGCGGGACGCTTCGGCTGGGCGCGGGTGGTGCGCACCATGTCGAGTTCGGCCGGGCCGAGCCGGTCCACGGTGAGCACGGCGACCCGGGCGTTCCCGGGCTCGCACACGGTGAGTTCCGGGCAGGCGAGCAGGGTACTGCGGGTGCCGGCCTCCAGGACCTGGTCGAGTGCGACCACACCGACGGGTACGGGAACTCCCATCTTCTGCTCCTTGCAAGGTCGTTCGCCCGGTGGTGAGCACCGCGGGCGGCCTGTGGGGTACGACGCCCACCCTGCCGCCGCCGTCCGGGGGCGGGCATCGGTAGTCGGTCCCCACCTTTGTGGTGCGGGCCCGCCGGCGGGCGGTGGGGGCCGGCTCCGGCGCGGGGGTGCGCGGCTCCCGTGAGGGCGGGTGCGGCACCGGGCCCGGGGGCCGCCGCCCATGTGGGGCGCCCGCCGGGCGGCGTGGGGGCCCATATGGGGGTGGAGCGTACGGGTGGCGGCCGCGGGGGCGTGGGGGGGTGCCGCCGGGGACGTGTGGGTGACGGTCGTGGGGGTTATGGGTAGTACGGCTCCGACCTGCGGTTTCCCCATCCTTCGGGGTGGCCCCACCCAGGGGCGGGGAGGGGCCGGGAAGAATATGGGGGTCACTTCCCCATGTGGGGGTCGGCCCCCGTCTGGGACCTTCGTTGACGTGACTGAGACCGCCAGCCTCCCGACTCCCCGGAGCGCCGGCCTGCCGCTCGCCTGGTGGGCCCCGGCGCTTTCCCTCGCGGAGCGCCTCGCCGCCCCCGGCCGGCCGGCCGCGCCCGCCGACCCCGACGCCCCCGTCCGCGCCCCCTGGGCCGCCGGTGACGCCGAGGGATTCGCGCTGCGGCTGGCACACCTCGGGGTGGACGGCGCAACGGCGGCGGCCCTCGCCGCGGAGCCCGCGGAGCGGCTCGCCGCCCGCGCCGCGGAGCCCCGCTGGGCGCGGTACGTGGAGACGGCCCTGGACGCCGCCCCCGAGCACGGCGGGGAGCCGGCCACGGACGGTACGGGCGCCGAGGTCTTCGCCCACGTCGTACAGCCCCTCGTCGCCCCGGCCGCCGCGCGTCTGTCCACCCTGCTGCCGGGCTTCGCCGCAACCGAACGGACGGTGTGGCAGCGCGAGTTCGGCACCTGGCTGACCTCGCAGCTGGCGCGGCTGGCCGCTCGTACCCTCGTACGGGAGCTCGCCGGGGCACGGCGCGCCGGGCGGCTCGCGGGGGCGACCTCGCGGGAGCGGTTCGCGTCCTTCGTCGCCGGCGCGGGCACCCGGCGGGGGCTCGGCGAGCTGTTCGCCGCCTACCCGGTGCTGGCCCGGATGCTCGGCCAGACCGCGCTGGACGCCCTGGACGCGGCGGCCGAACTGGTCGTCCGCTTCCGGGCGGACCGGGACGAGCTGGTCGCCGCTCTCCTCGACGGACGCGAGCCGGGGGCGCTCACCCGCGTCGAACTCGGGCTGGGCGACGCCCACCAGGGCAACCGGTCGGTGGCCGTCCTGCGCTTCGCCGACGGCGCCCGTGTGGTGTACAAGCCGCGGCCGCTCGGCCAGCACGCCCTGCTGGACGAACTGGCGGCCTGGATGGACACCAAGGTGCCCGATCTCGCGCTGCGCACCGCGCGCACCGTGCGCCGGGAGGGCTACGGCTGGCTGGAGTTCGTGTCCCACCGCTGGTGCCGCTCGGTGACCGAGACCGACGCCTTCTACCGCCGCCAGGGTGTGCTGCTGGCGCTGCTCTACGCGGTGGACGGCGCCGACATGCACTACGAGAACGTCATCGCCTGCGGCGGCCAGCCGGTCCTGGTGGACGCCGAGACACTGCTGCACACCGGGCTCGGGCAGGCCATGACGGCCGGTGCCGACCCGGCCGCGGACGCCCTGCACACCTCCGTGCACCGCACCTGCCTGCTGCCTCATCTGCTGATCGGCGAGCACGGCGCGCTGGACATCTCGGCGCTCGGCCGCTCCACCGACGGCACCTTCCCCAGCGAGGGGCTGCACTGGGCGGACAGCGGCCGCGACACCATGCGCGCCGTGCGGGGGCCGCTGCTCAGCCCGGCCGCGCAGAACCAGCCGCTGCCCGACGGCCGCCCGCTGGACGGCGCGGACCACCGGGCTGCCCTGCTCGACGGATTCCGCACGGCGTACGCGGCCATCGCGGCGCACGGCGGCGAACTGATCGGCGAGGACGGCCCGCTGACGGCGGGCGCGGACAGCCCGGCACGGCTGATCGCCCGTGCCACCCGGCTGTACGCGACCCTGCTGGAGGAGTCCACGCATCCGGCGCTGCTCGGTGACGCGCTCGCCCGGGACGGGGTGTTCGCCGTGCTGTGGACCGAGTCCGAGCACGACCGGGCGCGCTCGCGGCTCATCGAGCACGAGACGGCCGACCTGTGGCGCGGCGACGTCCCCCTGTTCACCCATCGGCCGTCCGGAACGGGGGTCCGGACGGCCGACGGGACCTGGCTGGCCGATGTGCTGCCGGAGGCGAGCCTGACCGCGGTGCGCAAGAAGATCGCGCGGATGGACGAGATCGACTGCCGCGACCAGGAGTGGATCGTCTCGGCGACCCTGGCCGCCCGGGGCGCCTGCGACCCGGCGGACCGGCCGCGGTCGGCGCTGGCCGTGGCGACCGTGCCGGCCGTCGTGCCCGACGCCTCCCGGCTGCTGGCCGCGGTGTGCGGGATCGCCGACGACATCGCCGCGCGTGCGGTACGCGACGGCGGCCGCGCCAACTGGCTCGGTCTGGAGCGGGTCTCGGGCCCGCACTGGGCGGTGCTGCCGATGGGCGCCGGGCTCGCGCAGGGCTACTGCGGGGTCGCGCTCTTCCTCGCCCACACCGGCGCGCTGACCGGCGCCGACCGGTACACCGCGCTGGCCCGGGAGGCGGTACGGCCGCTGCCCGCCCTGCTGACGGCCCTGGCCGCCGACCCCGAACTGGGCGCGGCGGCGGGCCCCGGCGCCTACGACGGTCTCGGCGGTGTCTGCTACGCGCTGGTCCGGCTGTCGGCGCTGCTGGGCGGCGAGTCGACCCGGTGTCTGCCGGACGCGCTCACCGCGCTCGCCCACGCGGCGGCCGGGTGCACGGACCCGGGGCTGGCCGGGGGTACGGCCGGGGCGCTGGCCGCCGCCGTCGCCGTGCACGAGGCGGCCGGGACCCCGGGCGCGCTGGAGCTGGCCGACGCCCTGGCGGACCGGCTGTGCCAGGCGGGGCCGGTGACGGACGCCGGTTTCGCGGACGGCGCCGCGGGGATCGGCTGGTCACTGCTGCGGTACGCGGCCGCCCGGCCGGAGCGGTCCGCGGCGCACGCGAGCGCCGGCCGGGCCCTGCTCGACGGCGCGGCCCTGCGGGCTCGGGACGCGGACACCGATCCGTCGTGGGCGCGCGGGCTCGCCGGAGTGGCGGCCGCCGCCTCGTCCCTCACCGAACTCCCCTCCTGCGCGGCCGGGTTCTCGGCCCGGCTGCGGGACGCCGGGGTCGGGCCCGACCTCAGCCTCGGCCAGGGTGCCCTCGGCACGCTGGAAGCCCTCTCGGTCCTGGCCGAGCGGGGCGACACCCCGGCCGCCGAGGCCCTGACCCTGCGCACCGGCCAGGCGCTCGCGTTCGTCGAGGCGCAGGGCCACCGCTGCGCCACCCCCGACCACGTTCCCTCCCCCGGGCTGCTGACCGGTCTGTCCGGCATCGGCTACGGACTGCTCCGTCTGGCCCACCCCGACTCCGTGCCCTCCGTCCTGCTCCTGGGACACCCCGGCCGGTAGGGCAACCGACCGACCTCGTCGCCCGTCTCCGCCTCCGCCCCCGCGCCCACCCGCGCGGGACCACCTGAAGGGGATCACCTCATGGACAAGAACCTCACCGCCACCGCCGCCGACGTCGACGAGAACGCCGCGGACGAGCAGGACGCGGCCGGTGGCATCACCCTCAAGGGCCGCAACCGCGCCTGCGCCCGTGCCCGGGTGCTGGCCGGAATGGTCCTCACCAGCGGCCTTGTCATCACGCTGAGCACCATCGACACCTCGGTCTCCGCTCCCCGGTAGGCGACCGCCGGCTGCCACAGGCGTGATGGCGCGGACCCGTCCTGCGGGTCCGCGCCGCCGTGTGTCCAAGCGGAGCGATACGGTCCGGGCGGGGCGACCTGCCACAGGTGGCGATATTCCGATTATCATCTGCGTTCATGCGTTCCCATGCGCCTTCCCTGGTCGGACGGGGTCCCCAACTCCACCTTCTCGAACGTGCGTTGAGCGGCGCTCAACAGGGACGCGGCGGTGTGGTCTTCCTGGTCGGTGAGGCCGGGGTCGGCAAGTCGCGGCTCGCGGCCGAGGTCGTGGGCGGCGCGCTCGACGCCGGCATGCGGGTGCTGCGCGGCCGCAGCAGCACCACGGGCCCCGCGGTGCCGTTCCGGCCGTTGACCGAGGCGCTCATGTCCCTGTTCCGGGGCGGCGAGTCCATGGACGACCTGGCCCTCGGCCCGTACCGGCCGGTGCTCGGACGGCTGATTCCCGACTGGGACACCGGTGAGCGCGAGAGCAGTTCCATGGTCATCCTGGGCGAGGCGGTGCTGCGGCTGCTGATCGCGGCCGGCCGTGGACAGGGCCAGCTGCTGCTCCTGGAGGATCTGCACGACGCCGACCCGGAGACGCTCGGCGTCCTCGAATACCTCGTGGACAACCTGGAGTACACGCCCGTCCTGCTGCTCGCCACCGTCCGCACGGACTTCAGCGACGCCCTCGACCTGGCCCAGTCCGCACGGCGGCGCGGCGCCGCCACCCTGCTGGAGATCCCGCCGCTGACCCGGGAGCAGGCGGACGAGATGGTCGCGGCCCAACTGGGCGCGGCGGACCCGGGCCAGGTGCCGGACACCGTGCTCCAGCGGCTGTGGGAGGACAGTTCCGGCAGCCCGTACCTGGTCGAGGAACTGCTCCAGACCATGATCGGGGCCGGCACCCTGGTACAGGGCCAGGACGGCTGGCGGGCGATCGGCGATCCGCGCAGCGACGTCTCCTCGACCCTGGCCCGGGACATCCTGCGCCGCATCGACCGGCTCGGCGCGCAGGGACTGACCCTGCTGTCGGCCGCCGCCGTGCTCGGCCGCCGCTTCCCGCTGACCGTGCTCCAGCGGATGAGCGGCGTCGACGACCGCGCGCTGCTCAGCCATCTGCACGCGGGCGTCGCGGCCCGCCTGGTGATCCCGGACGAACCGGCCCCCGACTGGTACTCCTTCCGGCACTCGCTTACCGTGGAGGCCCTGTTCACGCAGATGACCCCCGGTCAGCGGGCCGACCTCGCGCGCCGGGGAGCGGAGGCGGTCGAGGAGCTGCACCCCGAACTCGGCGGCGACTGGTGCGCGCTGGCGGCGGGGCTGCGCAGCGAGGCCGGGGACCGGGGCGCGGCCGGGCTGCTGTTCGCGGACGCGGGCGGCCGGGCCCTCGCGGCCGGTGCGCTGGGCTCCGCCGTGACGCTGCTCAGCCGTGCCGAGAACCTGCTGGCCGAGGCCGGGGACGCCCAGGGCCGGGCCGCTGCCCTGGAGAACCTGCTGCCGGCGCTCGCCGAGGCCGGCGACTTCGCGCGCGCCTTCGAACTGGCCGAGGACCTGCACGTGCTGGGCGGCTCCGGGCTCAGTCCCGTCCGGCTCGCCACCCTGCACGCCCGGCTGGCCAAGGTCGCCCACACGGCGGGGCGGTGGAGCGACGGCAACCGGCAGGTGGCCCGCGCCCGTGAGGTGCTGGCGGCCGCGCCGGACGAGATGACCACCGCCACCGTCGACGTGACGGCCGCCTACCTGGCCCTGGACACACCAGGTCCGGACCGCACCCAGCACGCCGAGAAGCTGGCCCGCTCGGCCGCCGACACCGCCGAACGCCACGGACTGCCCGTGGTCGCCTGCCAGGCACAGGAACTGCTCGCCACCGTGGCCCGCGAACGGGACCCGGAGGAGTCCGAGGCGATGCTCGGCCAGGCCCTCGCCACCGCCGAACGCCACCGGCTGCCCCTGCAGCGGATGTACGCGGCCACCCGGCTCGGCGGCAACGCCTGGCTCGCCGAGGGCGACACCACCGGCCTGCTGGCGGCACGCGAGGAGGCGCTGCGGCTCGGCTCGGTCAACATCGTGCACACCGTCGACGGCATCCTCGTGCTCGACGCCGTGCTGCGTGGTGACGACGACGCCGCCCGCGCCACCGCGGCCGAGTGCCTGGCCGTCGTACGACGGCTGCGGCTCGCGCCCGCCGTGCGGTACGTCCTGATGGCGCAGGCCGTGCTGGCCGCGCACCATGGCGACCGTGCCGGGATGGAGACGGCGCTGGCCGCGTTCGCGCAGTGGGACGGGGCCGGTTCGCAGGAGGAGCCGCTGAGTCACGGTCTGGCGCGTGCCTTCTGCGCGCTCCTGGAGGAGGACCGGGAGCAGGCCCGGGAGGATCTGGGCACGGTGCTGGCGCTGGAGGCGGACAATCCCTCGACCTACCATCTCAGCGGCACCCATGGCATGGTGCTGCTGCTGGACGTGCTCGCCGGTCGCGCGGACCGCGCCCGGCACGCGGAGATCACCGCCACCGCGATGGCCCGGATGCGCTGGAACCGGCACTTCGTGCTGCTCACCGAGGCCGTGCTGCTGGGCCGGGAGGGCGCGGGTGCCGGGGCGGCACGCGCGGTCGAGGCGGCGCAGGCGGTGGCGGAGCCGTATCCGCTGGCCCGGCATCTCGGGCTGCGGCTGATCGCGGACGCGGCGCAGCAGGACGGCTGGGGCGATCCGGTCGGCTGGCTGCGGCAGGCGGAGCACTACTTCCACGAGCGAGACGTCCCGGCCGTCGCGGGCGCCTGCCGGGCCGGGCTGCGCCGGCTCGGCGCCCCGGTGCGCCAGCACCGCACCGGGAGCAGCGGCATCCCGGACCAGCTGCGCGCCCAGGGCGTCACGGTCCGGGAGTTCGAGGTGTTCCGGCTGCTCGCGGAGCGGCTGTCCAACAAGGACATCGCGGACCGGCTGTTCATATCCCCGCGTACGGCGGAGAAGCACATCGCCAGTCTGATCACGAAGACGGAGGCGGCCAACCGCGCCGATCTGTGCGCGCGTTCGGCCGCCCTGCGGGACTCCTCCTAACGCATCTCGCGCACCGCCCGGGACCCGAGCACCGCCAGCCCCGTCAGGGCGAGCACCGCGGCGACCACCCCGAACAGGGCGAGCGTGCCGGTCCGGGCCAGCGCGCCGCACACGATGAGCGACAGCGGGGCGGCGGCGTAGCCGAGGACCATGTCGACGGAGATGACCCGGCTGAGCACGTCCTGGGGGATGTTGCGCTGGATCCAGCTCAGTCCGAACACCCCCTGGAAGCCGATGGCGAAGCCCATGGCCAGCACGGTCGCGACGACCGCCGGGGTGCTGTGCACCAGACCGAGGACCGCCATCCCGGCGCCGAGCCAGCCGGCCAGTCCGGCCACCAGCAGACCGACCCGGGGCCGGCCCCCCATGGCGCCGCCCGCCAGCGTGCCGAGCATCGCGCCGCCGGCGAGGGACCCGTTGAGCACGCCCAGGGTGGCGGAGCCACCGCGCAGCACCTGCTCGGCGAGCGTGGCGAAGCCGACCGTGAAGGGCCCGGCGTAACAGAAGTTGACGGCGGTGTCGAGGACCACGACCGTCCGCAGGCGCGGGTCGCGCAGGGTGAAGGCGACGCCCTCGCGGATGCGGGCGGCGAGGGACGGGGGGCGTTCGGCTTCCCCGCCGTCCTCGGGACCGGCCGCCTTCCGCGCCGCGGCGGCGGGGGGCCGGGTGGCGATCAGGGACACGCACCATCCGCACAGCGCGAAGCAGACGGCGTCGACCACGAACGCGACCGGCGCCCGGGTCAGCGCGATGACCACACCGCCGACCGCCGGGCCGAGCACGGCCGCGGTGCGCGAGCCGGCGCCGAGGAGCGCGTTGGCCGGGGTGAGCAGGTCCTTGTCCACCACCGAGGGCAGGATCGACACCCGGGCGGGCTGGAAGAAGGCGTCCACCGCGCCGAAGGCGGCGGCCGCCGCGCACAGCATCCAGACCGTCAGGTGCCCGGTGAGACCGGCCATTCCGACCCCGGCCATCAGGACGGCGCGGGTCCAGCTGGAGGCGATCATCAGGGTGCGGGTGGACCAGGAGTCGCTGAGGGTGCCGCCGACCAGGGTGAGCAGGGCGCGGGGTACGGCCTGGAAGGCGAGGACGTATCCGAGGGTGAGGGTGGAGCCGGTCAGGCCGAGAGTGATCCAGGAGAACGCGACGACGCTGAAGCCGTCGCCGAGCAGGGACAACGACTGTCCCAGCCACAGGAGTCGGAAGGGCCGCTGCCGGGCGGGTGCCCACAGCCGGGGACCGGCGCCGGCGAGGGTGGTGGCCATGATGTGCCTTTCGGGGTGCGGACGCTCGCGGCGGTCCGGTCAGTAGCGGACGGGCAGCGCGGTGAGGCTGCGGTTGAGGAGGGACGGCTGCCAGGTGAGCGCGCCGGGGTCGGTCAGGGTCAGGCCCGGGTGGTCGCGGACCAGCGTCTCCACCGCGGCGACGGCCACCAGCCGGGCCAGCGCGGCGCCGATGCAGAAGTGGGCGCCGAAGCCGAAGCCGAGATGGGTGGCTCCGGTGCGCCGGGCGTCGAACCGGCCGGGGTCGGGAAAGCGCGCCGGGTCCCGGTTGGCGGCGGCGGTCACCAGGAAGATCCGGTCGCCCGCCCGCAGGGCGTGCCCGTCCAGCTCCAGGTCGGCGACGGCGGCGCGGATCGACATCTTGGACGGGCCGTCCAGGCGCAGCGCCTCCTCCACGGCGCCCTGCGCCAGCGCGGGATCCTCGCGTACGGCGGCGAGTTGACCGGGGCGGGTGTGCAGGGCGAGGACGGTGTTGGCGATCAGGTTGCTGGTGGTCTCCCCGCCGGCGAACGCCATCTGGGTGAGCATCCCGACGAACTCCTCCTCGGTGACCGACTCCCCCACCCGGCCCTCCTTCAGCACCTGGCTGATCAGGTCGTCGGCAGGTCGGGCGCGGCGCTCGGCCACCAGGCCGGCGAGGTAGTCCTCCAGGCTCACCAGGGCCTGGAGGGAGGCCCGGTACTCGCTCTCCTCCTGGGCGGTGCCGAGCACGAGGTCGGCGACGCGGGCGTTCCAGTACCAGAAGGCGGCGGCGTCGGTGCGGGGGATGCCGAGCCAGCGGGCGAACACCAGCGCGGGCAGCGGCCTGGCCACGTCGGCCATCAGGTCGCCGGTGCGGCCCGGGACGGCCTTGCGGGCGAGGACGGCCCGGGTGGCCTTCTCGGTGAAGGTCCGGTAGCGGGCCACCGCCCGTGCGGCGAACGCCTCCTGGAAGACCTGGCGCAGTCTGCGGTGCTGCGGCGGGTCGTTGAACACCATCCAGCGCGACAGGATCCCGAAGGCCCGCTCGGCGTCCTCGCGGGCGCCCTGCGGCACGGCGTCCATCAGGGGCCGCACCCGGTCGGCCGAGACGGCCGGGTCACGCAGGCAGCGCATCACCTGGTCGTAGCCGGTGACCAGCCAGGCGTGGTGCATCGGGCTCCAGTGCACGGGGGCGTGCGCGCGGAGGGCGTCGAGGTGGCCGTAGGGGTCGGCGATCATGTCCGGGGACAGGAGGTAGCGCTCGGTGAAGGGAGCCGCGGGTGCGGTGCGCCGGGCCTCGGGGGCGCCCGGAGCGCCGGCCGCGGTCGGGGTCGCCGCGGTCATCGGTTCTCCCCCTCCTGGACCGCGACGAGGATCTCGGCGATGCCGGACACCCTCGGCTCGGCCATCATCGACATGTGGTCGCCCTCGCTGATGTGCACGGTCATTCCGCCACCGGCCAGTTCGCGCCAGCGGGCGAGGTAGGTGTCGTAGTCGACGTCCAGGCCCGGCATGGTGCGTCCGCGCGGCAGGCCCGCGGCCTCGCTGCCGACCACGAGGTGGATGTGACCGGGGTAGGGGCGGACCTCGTAGCCGGCGAGGGCGGCGAGCAGCGAGTGCCACACCTCGATGGGCGCGTTCTCGACGAGTGCCGCCTCGGCGGGGCTCATGCCGGCGCCCAGCAGGGTGGCGGTGAGTTCGGCGGTGGCCCGGTCGCGCTCCGGGGAGGGCGGCAGCCGCCGGATCAGGTCGCGCCGGCGCCAGGCGGTGCGCAGGTCGTCGGTGACGCCGTTCAGCCTCTTGCGGGCGGCGGGGTTGGGCAGGTACGGCTCGATCAGCACGAGCGGGGCCACCGGGTGGCCGGCACGGTGCAGCTGGGTGGCCATCTCCAGGGCGATGTTGGCACCCATGGACCAGCCGAGGAGGGCGTGCGGGGCCCGCCCGCCGGTGGTGTCCGCGGCCCGGTCGGTGATCTCGGCGACGTAGTTGGCGGCGATCCCGGTGACGGTGCTGGGGTCCACCCCGCCGAGCAGCCCCCGCGCCTGGAAGGCGTGCACGGGCCGGCCGGGCGGCAGGGCACGGGCGAGCGGCACGAACCAGGCGGCGCTGCCGCCCGTGGGGTGCACGCACCACAGCGGCTCCCCGGTGCCCTCGCGCAGCCGCACCTCGGAGGTGACGGCGGTGGGCAGCCCCTGGCCGGCCGCGCGGGTGGCGTGCTCGGCGAGCTGGGCGATGGTCGGGTGCTCGATCAGGTCGCCGACGGAGACGGTCAGGCCGCGTCCGGCGGCCATCAGGGAGACCCGGACGGTGGACAGGGAACTGCCCCCGATGCGGAAGAAGTCGTCGTGGACGCCGATACGGGCGAGGCCGAGGACCTCGCGCCAGATCTCGGCGAGGACCTTCTCCGCCGGGGCGGCGGGAGCGACGAACTCGGTTTCGGCTTGGTCGAGTTCGGCGGGCGGCAGCGGCAGCGCCCGCTTGTCCGTCTTGCCGCTGCGGTTGACGGGCAGTTCATCGAGGAGCACGAACCGGGCGGGGATCATGTACGCGGACAGCGAGGCGCGCAGGGCGCGGCGCAGTTCCTCGGGCGTGGGCCGGGCGGGGGCCCGCGGGACGAGGTAGGCGACCAGGGCGGGTTCCCCGCCGGGCAGGTCGGTGCGGTGCAGTACGACGGCCTGGCGCACCTCGGGCAGCGCCCGCAGCGCGTGCTCGATCTCACCGAGTTCGATGCGGAAGCCGCGCAGCTTGACCTGGGAGTCGCGGCGGCCGAGCCATTCCACGGAGCCGTCGGCCCGGTGGGTGCCGAGGTCGCCGGTGCGGCACAGCCGCTCGCCGGGAAGCCCGTAGGGGTCGGGTACGTAGGTGGCGGCGGTGAGTCCGGGGCGGCCGAGGTAGCCGCGGCCCACGGCCTGTCCGCCGAGGTGGATCTCGCCGGGGACGCCGGCCGGGACGGGCTGGAGGTCCTCGTCGAGGACGTGGATGCGGGTGTTGCGGATCGGCGTGCCGATCGGCGGCTGTCCCTGGCCCGGCCTCAGTTCGGCGGCGACCGACCACACGGAGGTCTCGGTGAGGCCGTAGACGTTGTGGAAGCGGCGGCCGCGCGACCAGACGTCGGCGAGTTCGGCCGGGCAGGACTCGCCGGCGACCTGGAGGACCCGCAGCTCGGGGAAGTCGTCCTCGCCGAGCACCGCGAGGGCGCTGGGCGGCAGCATGGCGCAGGTGATCCGGGCCTCGCGCAGGGTGCGGGCGAGGTCGGGACCGGGGCGCAGGTCCTCCTTGGGCGCGGTGACCAGACGGCCGCCGTTGGCGAGGGACCAGGTGAGTTCCAGGATCGAGGCGTCGAACCCGAAGGACGCGAACTGGAGCACCCGGTCCCCGGGGGTGGGGCGCACCAGGTCGCGCTGGCCTTCGAGCATGTTGGACAGTCCGCGGTGCGGCAGGGCGACGCCCTTGGGGGTACCGGTCGAGCCGGAGGTGTAGATGATGTAGGCGAGGGTGTCGGCGTCGGGCTCCCGGCCCGGCACGGGCGCCACGGGCGCGGCCGGAGCGTCCAGGTGGAGGACGGGACCGTCGAAGGGCACCCGGCCGTCGAGGGCGCGCTGGGTCAGCAGGACCCGCATGCCGCTGTCGTCGGCCATGAACTTCAGGCGCTCGGTGGGGTGCTGGGGATCGAGCGGGAGGAAGGCGCCGCCGGAGCGCAGCACCCCGACGGCGGCGCGCACCAGGTCCGGACCGCGCTCGGCGCAGATCCCCACGACGGTCTCCGGGCCGACCCCCAGTCCCCGCAGCCGCCGCGCCAGTTGCTCCGCCTGTTCGTGGAGTTCGCCGTACGACAGCCGCTCCCCGCGGTGCTCGACGGCGACCGCGTCCGGGGTGCGGGCCGCGTGGCCGGCGATGTGCTCGTGGAGCATCAGCGGCGAGGACGGGATCTCGGGTCCGCGCGCCCAGACACCGAGGGCGGTGGCGCGGGCCGCGCCGGTGAGCGCGGGCCGGGCGACCCGGGCGTCGGGGCCCGCGACCATGGCCTCCAGCTGGGCGCAGTACACGTCGGCCAGCTGCTCGGCCGTGGCGGGGGCGACGAACTCCGGGTCCACGTCGAGGGTGAAGGCGTTGACGCTTGCGTTGACCAGCAGCGGGAACATGGTCCGGGCGATCTCCAGGGAGTCGTCCCAGGAGTCGTGCGAGAGCCGGTGGAAGTTGACGTAGTTGAAGACGGTGTCCGTCAGACTGGCTTCGGTGGGCCGCAGCCGGGCGATGCGGACCAGGGGAACCCTGCGGTGCGGCAGCATCTCCTGCTCGGCCGCGAACACGTCCCGCAGGTATCCGCGCCAGCTGCCGCGCGGGCGGGTGACGCCGAACGGCACGGTGTTCAGGAACAGTCCGCGCATCCGGTCGGCGCCGGGTACCTCGGGCCGTCCGTTGGTGACCAGGCCGATGCTGTGCCCGAGGGCGCTCTCGTCCCGGTCGGCGAACAGGCTCATGGTGTGGTGGAAGGCGGTGAGCAGCACGGTACGGCGCGGCACCCCGGCGTCCTTCGCCAACCTGCCGATGCGCTCGGCGAGGTGGGCGTAGGAGCGCCGTACCTCGTGCACCGGCGGCCGGTCCTCGCCGGTGCCGCCCCGCGGCCGGCGGCGGAAGGTCACGGGGCGCAGGTCGGCGAGGCTCTCGCGCCAGTACGCCAGCGACTCCTCGCTGTCCAGGGCGGCCCGCTCCAGTGCCACGTACTCGGCGAACGCGGGGGCCTGCGGGGGCAGGGGCGCGGTGCCGTGCGCAACGGCTTCGCGGTGCAGGGCGAGCAGGTCGGCGACGAGCGAGGTGAGGCTCCAGCCGTCCAGCACGACATGGCAGTCGGTGAGCACGAGCCGCAGATCGTGGTCGGTGATGTGATGCAGGTGGATGCGGACCAACGGGGCGGCGGCCAGGTCGAAACGCCGCTCGAACTCCCCCTCCACGAACTCCCTGAGCCGTGAACGCTGTTCGTCGCGCGGCAGGCCGCGCAGATCGGTGTAGCCGACCCGCAGGCGGGCGGTGCGGTGGACGAGCTGGAGGGGTTCGCGGTAGGTGACGAGGTCGACGGAGCTGCGCAGGATGGGGTGCCCGGCGACCACCGCGTCCACGGCCGCCTGGAACGCGTGCGGGTCGAAGCCCTCGGGGGTGCTGATCTTCAGGTCCGTGACGTTGTGGTAGGCGCCGCGCCGGGGGTCGGCGAGCATCTCGTGCAGCATCCCGGCCTGGAGCATGGTCAGCGGGTAGGCGTCCTCGAGTCCGTCGGGGAGCAGGCCCGCGTCGGCGGGGTCGAGCTGGGAGAACGGGGCGACGGGGGCCGGTGCGTCCACGGCCTCGGTGACCAAGGCGGCGAGGTCGGCGAGGGTGCGGGTGCGGAAGACGTCGGCGACGGAGAAGCCGAGCCCGGCCGTCCGGCCGAGGCCGACCAGGCGCAGCGCCAGGATCGAGTCGCCGCCCAGGTCGAAGAAGTTGTCGCCGCGGCCGACGTGTTCGGCGCCGAGCACCTGGCTCCACACCCCGGCAAGGGCCTGCTCCACCGGACCCTCGGGCGGCACATGGGTGCCGGGTCCGGCGGCGGCGGGGGCGACGGCGGTGAGCGCGGCGCGGTCCACCTTGCCGTTGGCGGTCAGCGGCAGCCGCTCGTGCCGGACGAACAGCGCGGGGACCATGTAGTCGGGCAGGGTCAGCCGCAGCCCCTCGCGCAGCGCGGGCGGATCGAGCGGGCGGGCCTCCGGGGTGACGACATGGGCGACCAGGCGGGCCGTGTCCCCGTCCCGGCGGGCGACGACGGCGACGTCGGCGACGCCGGGCAGGGCGCGCAGCGCGGTCTCGATCTCGCCGGGCTCGATCCGGTAGCCGCGGATCTTCACCTGGTGGTCGGCGCGGCCGATGTACGCCAACTCGCCGTCGGACAGCACCCGTACGAGATCGCCGGTGCGGTACATCCGGGCACCGGGGGCCCCGAAGGGATCGTCCAGGAAGCGTTCGGCGGTCAGCTCGGGCCGGTTGCGGTAGCCGCGGGCCACCCCGCCGCCGGAGACGTACAGCTCGCCGACGCTGCCGGGTGGCACGAGCCGGCCGCGGGCGTCGAGGACGTACCCGTGCTGCCCGGTGAGCGGGCGCCCGATGGGGGAACGGACGGCGCCGTGCACGTCGTCCTCGGTGACGGTGCGGAAGGTGACGTGCACCGTGGTCTCGGTGATGCCGTACATGTTCACCAGGGCGGGCTTCCGGCCCGGTGCGGTGAACCAGTCCCGGTAGTCCCGGACGTCGAAGGCGTCCCCGCCGAACACCACTGTGCGCAGCGGGAGTCCGGCGAATCCGCCGGCCTCGCTCCGCAGGTGCGCGCGCAGGCCCTTGAAGGCGGCCGGGGTCTGGTTGAGGACGGTGACGCCCTCCTCGCGCAGCACCCGGTGCACGGCGGCCGGATCGCGCACCTCGTCGGCGCCGAGCACGACCACCCGGCCGCCACTGGTCAGCGGTGCCCACAGCTCCCAGACCGAGAAGTCGAAGGCGGGCGAGTGCATCAGCGTCCACACGTCGTGCGGGCCGAAGTCGAAGTGCCGGTCGGCGGCGGCCAGCAGCCAGGCCAGGTTGCCGTGGGTGACCTCGACGCCCTTGGGGCGGCCGGTGGAGCCGGAGGTGTAGATGACGTAGGCGAGGTCGCCGGGGGCGGGCAGGACGTCGGGGGTCCGCGCCTCGGCGCCGTCCTCGTCCAGCACCATGAGACGGACGGGCAGCTGTGCCACGGCGCCGCGGGTCGCGCTGTCGGTGACGATCCACTCGATGCCGGAGTCCGCGACGGTGAACTCGCGGCGGGCCTTCGGGTGGGAGGGGTCGAGCGGGAGATAGGCGGCGCCGGCCCGCCAGACGGCGAGCAGCGCGACGGCCAGGTCGGGGGTGCGGTCGAGGCAGACGCCGACCAGCGAACCGGGGGTGACCCCGGCCGCGCGCAGCCGCCGCGCCAGGCGCGATGCCCGGCTGTCGAGTTGCGCGTAGGTCAGGGAGTGGCCGCCGCGCACCGCGACCGCCTCCGGCGCCCGGCCGATGTGCTCGGCGAGCCGGTCCGGGGCGGTGCGCGGGGCGGTCCGGAACCCGCCCGCGGTGTTCGCGGGCCCGTCCGGGCCGAGCAGGTGGGCGCGTTCGGCGGGGGTCAGCGGGTCGATGGCGCCGAGCGGGGTGTCCGGGGTGGCACAGAACGCCTCCAGCAGGTTCACCGTGTGCCGGGCGAGGGCCGCGACCGACGCGGCGTCGTAGAGGTCGGGCCGGTACACGAAGGCCAGTTCGGTGCGGCCGTCGCCCTCGCGCAGGTCGAGGGTGAGGTCGAACTTGGCGGTGGTGAGGTCGATCCGGTACGGCGCCCCGCCGGCCGCGCCGAGGTCGAACGCGGAGCCGCCGGTGTCGGTGTGCGTGTACAGGACCTGCACGAGCGGGTTGCGGGCGAGATCGCGTTCGGGGCTCAGCGCGTCCACGACCCGCTCGAAGGGCAGCGACTGGTACGAGAACGCCTCCAGGACCCGCTCCCGGGTACGGGCGAGCAGCACGGCCGGTGTCGGGTCGTCGGTGAAGTCGCCGCGCAGCACGAGGGTGTTGACGAAGAACCCGACGAGCTGCTCGGTCTCGGCCCGCTCCCGGTTGGCCACGACGGTGCCGACGGCGATGTCCTGCTGTCCGCTGTGGAAGGCCAGCGCGGCCTGGAAGGCGGCCAGCACCGTCATGTACGACGTCGTACCCGCGCGTCGGCCGACTTCGGCGAGGGCGCCGGTCAGGGCGGGCGGCAGGGTGAGGACGTGGGCGTCGCCCCGGCCGCCGGGGGTGTCGGGACGGGGGTGGTCGGTGGGCAGCTCCAGCGGGGTGAGGCCGGCCAGCCGGGTGCGCCAGTGGTCGAGGGCGGCGGACTGGTCGCCGCCCCGCTGCCAGATCGCGTAGTCCGTGTAGTCCAGGGGAAGTTCGGGCAGCACCGCGGGGCACCCCAGGGTCCTGGCCCGGTACAGCTCGGTCAGGTCGCGGACGATCAGGCCGAGGGACCAGCCGTCGGAGACGATGTGGTGCATGCCGAGGACCAGCACGTGGTCGTCGGCACCGGCGCGGACGAGGGTGGCGCGGAAGGCGGGCTCCCGGCCGAGGTCGAAGGGGCGCAGCGCGGCGGCGTGCACGGTGGCGGCCAGCCGTCGCTCCTGGTCCGGGCCGGCCGGGACGGCGGCGTCCAGCACGTCGAGGCAGCCGGGGTCGGGCGGCAGGATCCGCTGGTGGGGCAGGCCCTCGTGCTCGGGGAAGACCGCTCGCAGCTGCTCGTGCCGGGCCGTGAGGTCGGTGACGGCGGCGCGCAGCGCGGGGACGTCCAGCGGGCCGGTGAACCGCCAGGCGGCGGGCATCAGATAGGTGGCGGCGCCGGGGTCGAGGCGGTCGAGGAAGTACAGGCGCTGCTGGGCGGGCGACAGCGGGACGCGGTCGGGGCGCGGGCTGATGCGGACCGGTCCGTCGTCGCGCGCGCCGGTCAGTCCGCGCAGCCGCTGCTCCAGCAGGCGCCGGGCGGCCGGGGACAGCGTGGCGGCCGGGGCGGCGGGTCCCGGGCGCACGTCGGATGTGGTCATGAGGGCACTCCGATCTGAACTCATGGGGAGGAAGCAGGGGTCGGGCGGGAGGCCCTCAGAAGTCGGCGGTGAGGGAGAGGTCGATCTCGTCGTCGCTCATCTGCGAGATCAGTTCCAGCAGCCGGCCCTCCACCAGGGCGGCGAGACGCCCCACCGTGGGATGCTCGAACAGGTCCCTGACCTGGAGCGGGCAGTCGAACGCGGTGCGCAGCCTGGAGGCGACCGCGACGGCGCGCAGGGAGTGGCCGCCCAGGGCGAAGAAGTCGTCGTGGACGCCGACGCGGGGCAGGTCGAGCACCTCGCACCAGATCTGCGCGACGACCGTCTCGGCCGGGCTGCGGGGCGCCACGAACGCCCGCGCCTCGGGCGCCGCGGGCTCCGGCAGGGCGGCGATGTCCAGCTTGCCCTGCACCGTCAGCGGCAGCGCGTCGAGCAGGACGAACGCCGACGGCACCAGATAGTGCGGCAGTCGGGCCCGGAGTTGCGTCTGGAGGGACTCCTCCGACAGTCCGTCCCCCGCGACGTAGCCCACCAGGGCGGCCTCGCCGCGCAGGCCGCGTACGACGACCGCGGCGCCCCGCACCCCGGGGTGTCCGCGCAGTACCGCCTCGGCCTCCTTGGGCTCGACGCGGAAACCGCGGATCTTCACCTGGTCGTCGTTGCGGCCGAGGAACTCCAGCTCGCCCGAGGGCAGTCGGCGTACCACGTCCCCGGTGCGGTAGAGCCGTCCGCCGAGTGCCCCGAACGGGTCGGGCTCGAACCGTTCGGCGGTCAGCGCCGGCCGCCCCAGATAGCCTCGGGCCAGCTCCCGCCCTCCGACGAGGAGTTCACCGGGCACTCCCTCGGGGACGAGTTCGCCCAGCGCGTCGACCACGTAGGCACGACGTCCGCCCAGGGGCCGGCCGATGGGGACCCGTCCGCCGCGGGCACCGACGACGGTGTGCGCGGTGGCCGAGATGACCGACTCCGTGGGGCCGTAGGTGTTGAGCACGGGCACCTCGGGCAGGTGCGCGAACCACCGCTCCAGCGGATCGGCGGGCAGTTCCTCTCCGCCGGTCACCAGCAGCCGCAGCGAGGCGAGCCGCGGAGCGAGCCGGTCCAGGTGGGACACCAGTTCCGCCCAGTAGGACGGGGTGAGCTCCATGACGGTGACCCGCTCGGCCTCGATCCGGGCGGCCAGTTCCTCGGGCGTCCAGATCTCGTCCGGGCGCACGATCACCGCGGCACCGGCGCTCAGCGCGGGCAGGATCTGCTCCAGCGAGGCGTCGAACGAGGTGGACGCGAAGGTGAGCACCCGGTCCTCGGCGGTGAGCGCGAACCGCTCGCGGGCGGCGGCCACATGGGCGTCCAGGGCGTGGTGCTCGACCCCGACGGCCTTGGGGCGGCCGGTGGAGCCGGAGGTGAAGATGACATAGGCGAGGTCGCCGGGGTCGGGGGTGTGCCGGGGGCCGTCGGGCAGTGGTCGTACTTCCTCCACGGCGACGGCGGTCACCCCGAGCGCGGTGATCCGCGCGCCGGTGTGCGCGTCGGCCACGACGTGTCGTACGCCGGCCTCCTGGAGCATGTACCGGAGCCGGTCCGCGGGCAGCAGGGCGTCCAGCGGGACGTAGACACCGCCCGTCCGCCAGACGGCGAGCATCGCGGCCACGGACCAGACGCCCCGCCCGACGCACACCCCGACGGGGTCGCCGGGAGCCACTCCCCGGGCGGTGAGGGTGGCGGCCAGGCCGCCGGTCAGAGCGTCCAGTCGGGCATGGTCGAGGCTCGCCCCCTCGCACACCACGGCGGGGTCCGCGGGGCGGCCGGTCACCCGGAACGCCGGGGCGGCCGGCGCCTCTCGCCCCGCCGTCGCCACCAGCAGGTCGTGCTCCCCGGCGGACAGCAGTGGCGCCGCGTCGACGCGCGTGTCCGGGTCCGCGAGGAGGGTTGCCAGCAGCCTGCCGACATGGCGGGCGAACCGGGTGGCCGTGGCCGGTTCGAACAGGTCGGCGGCGTACTCGACGTTCAGGGCGAAACCGCCGGGCCGCACCACGAAGGTGGCCGTCAGGTCGAACTTCGCCGAGCCCCAGGGAAGCCTGAAGTCGGCGGTGTCCAGTCCCGGCAGCCCGGCGCCGCCGGTGGAGGCGTCCTGGACGTCCACCATCACCTGGAACAGGGGGTTGCGGGACAGATCGCGTGCGGGGCGCAGCCGCTCCACTACCTGTTCGAACGGCACCTCCTGGTGGTCGAAGGCGCCCAGCACCACCTCGCGCACCCGGTCCACGAGCCCGGCGAAGGTGGGCCGTCCGGACAGATCCGTGCGCAGCACCACGGTGTTGACGAAGAAGCCCACCAGCGGCTCCAGTTCGAGCCGGCCGCGCCCCGCCACGGGCGTGCCGACCGGGACGTCGGTCTGTCCGGACCAGCGGGCCAGCACCGCCTGGGCGGCCGCCAGCAGCACCATGAACCGGGTCGCGCCACGCTCACGGGCGAAGGCGTCCACGCGGTGCGCCAACTCGGCGGGCAGGTCGATCTCGACGGCACCGCCCCGCCCGGTGAACGCGGCCGGCCGGGGCCGGTCGGTGGGCAGCTCCAGGGCGGGTGTCCGCGCCAGCACCCGCTCCCAGTAGGCGAGTTGCGGTTCCAGCGCGCCACTCTCGGCGCGTTCCCGCTGCCACACGGCGAAGTCGCCGTACTGGACGGGCAGCGGCGGAAGGCGGACCTCCCGTCCCGCTCGGCGGGCCGCGTAGTGGTGGGCCAGTTCGTCCAGCAGGACGCCCTTGGACCAGCCGTCGGTGACGGCATGGTGCAGGGCGAGCAGGACCACGTGGTCGTCGTCGGCCAGCTCCCACACACCGGCCCGCAGCAACGGCGGCCGGGCCAGGTCGAAGCGGCGCGTGGCGAGGCCGGCGGCACGGTGTCGCACGGACTCCAGCCGGGACTCCTCGTCCGGCCCCTGCGGCACCGTCTCCCACAGGAGCGGCACGCCCACCGGGTCGCACACCTGCTGCACCGGGCGGCCGTCCGACTCGACCAGCGCCGTGCGCAGCACCTCGTGCCGCGCCACCAGGTCGTCCAACGCCCGCTGCCAGGGGGCTCGTTCGAGTCCGCCCCGGACCCGCCAGCAGTACCACAGCAGATACGAGTCACCGCGGTCGGAGGTGCGGTCCAGGAACCACAGGCGCTCCTGCGCGAAGGACAGCGGCAGCGGGCGGCCACGGTCGACGGGTACCACCTCCGCCGTGCCGGAGGTGCGGGCGCCGGCCGCGTGCGGGGCGAAGCCACGCACGGTCGGGTGCTCGAAGACGGTGCGCAACTCGATGTCCCGGCCGAGCCGCCCGGCGATCCTGGAGACCGCCATGGTGGCGAGCAGGGAGTGTCCGCCCAGGTCGAAGAAGCTGTCGTCGAGGCCGACCCGCTCCAGGCCCAGCACATCGGCCCACACCTCGGCGACGATCCGCTCGGTCTCGTCGCGGGGCGCGGCGAAGGCCGCGCCGTCGGCCGGGCGGACCCGGTCGGGGTCGGGCAGGGCGCCCCGGTCGAGCTTGCCCGAGACGCCGACCGGGAGGGCCTCCAGGGCGACGAAGTCGGAGGGGACGGCGTAGTGCGGCAGATAGCGGGCGCACCAGGCCCGCAGTTCCGCCCGGTCGGGTGCGCAGGCCGCGTCCGGGGCGGGTACGACATAGCCGGTCAGGGCCTGTCCGGTGGCGCGGTCGGGCCGGACGGCGGCCGCGGCGACCAGCGGACAGGCCCGCAACACGGCCTCCACCTCGCCGAGTTCGACACGGAAGCCCCGTATCTTGACCTGGTCGTCGCGGCGGCCGACGAACTCCAGTTCTCCGCCGGGCGTCCAGCGCACGAGATCGCCGGTGCGGTAGAGGCGGCCACCGGGAGGGCCGAACGGGTCGGGTACGAAGCGGTCGGCGGTCAGCGCGGGCCGGTTCAGATATCCGCGCGCCAACTCGGTTCCGCCGATGAGGAGTTCACCGGACACCCCGACGGGTACCTGCTCGTCGTCCGCGTCCACCACGTACACCCGCCGGTCGCCGAGCGGGCGGCCGATGGGCACGCTGCCGCCCACCGCTTCCCCGGCGTCGTGGGTGGTGGCGGTGACGGTGGTCTCGGTGGGCCCGTAGGCGTTGCAGACCCGCACCCAGGGCACGGCGGCCCGCCAGACGGCCAGGGTGTCGGCCGGTACCGCCTCGCCGCCGAGGACCAGCAGCCGCAGCGGGGCGAGGGCGGCGGCCAGCCGGCGGTCGAGGGAGAGTGCCAGCTCGGACCAGTAGGTGGGCGGCACGTTGACCACGGTCAGCTCGTGCCGCTGGACGATCTCCGGCACCTGGGTGGGCAGCCAGGGTTCCTCGGGGCGCATGACGACGGTGGCGCCGGAGGTGAGGGCGGGCAGCAGCTGGTCCAGGGAGGCGTCGAAGGAGAAGGAGGCGAAGGCCAGCACCCGGTCGGCGGCGGTGATGCCGAGGCGCTGCCGTGCGGCGGCCACGTGCGAGGCGAGCGCGGCGTGTTCGACGCCGACCGCCTTGGGACGTCCGGTGGACCCGGACGTGAAGATGACGTGGGCGAGCTGGCGGGGGTCGGGGCGGTGGCGGGGGCCGTCCGCGTCCGGGGTGACGGCGGTGACGTCGACGGCGACGGGTGCGAGCGGGGCGGCGGCGGTGGCCGTCGCCGGTGCGGTGACGACGTACTCCAGCCCGGCCTCCTCGGCCATGAACGCGAGCCGCTGCGCGGGCAGTTCGGGATCGAGCGGCACGTACACCGCACCGGCCCGCCAGATCCCCTCGATGGCGGCGACGGACCACAGGCCGCGGCGCAGCAGGACGCCCACCGGGCTGCCCGCGGTGACTCCGGCGGCGCGCAGCGCGGCGGCGAGTCCGCCGGACATGGCGTCGAGTTCCGCGTACGTGGCGCGGTCGTCGCCGCAGCGCAGCGCGATCGCCTCGGGACGCCCGGCGAACGCGACCGGCAGCGCGGGTGCCGCGGGCCGGTCGGGTGCGTGGTGCCAGTCGCTCCCGGGCCGCGCGGGCGCACCGGGACCGACGGCCAGCGAGCGCACCGACTCGGCCACGGGGGCGCCGGGTTCGGCGACGACGGCCCGCACCAGGGCGACGTACGCCTTCCCGAACGCGCGCATGGTGGCGGCGTCGAACAGGGCGGTGGCGTACTGGAGGATGGCGGCGATGCTGCCGTCCGTGCGCAGGGTCAGGTCCAGGAAGACGTCCAGCGGGGTCTCGGTCAGCGGCGGCTCGACGAGCGCCACCTCCAGGTCCGCCATCCGCACCGGCCGGATCGGGGAGTTGAGCAGGGTGAACGACGCCTGGGCGAGCGGGTGCCGGGACAGGTCCCGGGATCCGCCGAGCGCGCCGACCACCAGGTCGAAGGGCGCCTCGGCATGCGACAGATCGGCCGGCACCCGCCGCCGTACCCGCTCCAGCAGCGCGTCGAAGCCGGGCCGCCCCGACAGGTCCGTCCGCAGTACGACGGTGTTCACCAGCGGGCCGATCAGCTCGGCGGCACCGCGCTGGGCCCGGTCGGCGAGCGTGCTGCACACGGCGACGTCGGTACGGCCCGACCAGTGACCGAGCAGTGCCTGGTAGGCGGTGAGCAGCACCATGTACCGGGTGACCCGCCGGGAGCGCGCCAGCCCGTCCACGGCGGCGACCAGCTCGGCGGGCAGATCGAAGCGGACGACGTCACCGGAGCCGTCCCAGACCCGGGGCCGCGGCCGGTCGGTGGGCAGTTCCAGCGGGGTCAGCCCGGTCAGCCGCTCCCGCCAGTGCCCGAGCAGCCGCTCCAGCCGGGCGCCGGAGAGCCGTTCGGCCTGCGCGCGGGCGAGTTCGGCGTACTGCACGGCGGGCGGCTCGACCGTCTCCCCCCGGTACCCGGCGGCCAGTTCCTCCAGCAGCACGCCCCAGGACCACCCGTCCACGGCGATGTGGTGGACCTCGACAAGCAGCAGGTGCTCGTCCTCGGCGACCCGGGCGAGTGTGGCGCGGACCGGGTGCTCCTCGGCCAGGTCGACGGGACGGCCCAGGCAGCGGGCGTACAGTTCGGCCGGCCCGTCCGCCGTGACCCGGCGCAGCGTGAATCCGCAGGGCGCGTCCACCACCGGCACCGGCTCCCCGTCGACGGCGGTGAAGCGCGTCCGCAGCACCTCGTGCCGGGCCACGATCCCGCCCAGCGACCGCTCCAGCAGGTCGGCGTCGAGGCGCCCGCGCAGCCGCAGCACCAGCGGCAGCATCGACCCGCTGGAGGACCCCGCCAACTGGTCCATGAACCACAGCCGGCGCTGCGCGAAGGACGCCGTCCGGGCGTCCACGTCGTTCGGCGCCCCCGCAGGGGCCGGGCCTGTTGTCACTGTCGCCTCCCAGCCTTCTTTTCCCAGCAGCCTGCCGCCGCTCGCCGGCACTCCCCAGGGAAGAAGACGCAGCGGTGTGAGCAGAGTCGACTGCGGTTCCGGGGCGGGGGCACGGCTCTTCCGCCATGCTGGGCCGCATGAGTGCCTACGCGAGCGATCCGGACCTGAAGGTCACCGACGTCACCGGCAACGGAGTCGAGGCCGACGTGGCGACGAACCTGCTGACCGGGGCCGTACGGCTGTCGATCCTGTGGACCCAGGAGATCCACCTGTGCCCGGACGACGCGGAGCGGGTGGCCCGGTCACTGCTGCGCGCGGCGGAGCGGGGACGCCGGGCGGCGGGTGTCTGAGGGGCGGTCGATCGGCGCGGCTTCCGACCGGCCGCGCGCGCTCAGGCCCGACAGGTCCGGGGGCGCCCGCCGCGCACGAAGAGCGGCACCGACAGCAGGAGCAGGGCGCCCTCGACGGCCAGGCTGACCAGCCCCAGCGGCTCCGTCCAGTTGCCGATGTCGTCACTGTAGCCAGGCAGTCCCGGGCCTCGGGAGAGGACGTAGCCGAGCAGGGGCCCCAGGGCGACCGCGGCGGCCAGCAGCCATCCCGGGCGGACCAGGCCGATGAGGAGCAGCACGGCGGCGACCACGGCCGCGGTCTCCAGGACGTGGTAGGCGACGCCGACGTAGTGGGGGTCCCTGGTCGTGGTGATGCCGCCCTGGTCGATGACATGGATGACGGCCACCGCGAGACACAGCAGAGCCCCCGCCCATCTGGCGGCCAGGGCGGGCTCCGACGTCCTCGCTGCGTGGTGTGGCATGCGGGGGACCTCTTCTCCTGGCGGCGCGGCGTACCTCTGTCAGGCCCAGCCTCGGCCGAGGGCCGCCCGGCGTCGCCCTCGGCGGCGCGGACGGGTGACACGGCGGGCCGGCCCGAGCCGTCCGGGGTGCCGCGGCCCCGTCGCGGCGGCGCGTCTACCGCGGGCGCTCCTCGCCGACCAGGGCCGCCAGCCCGTCCAGCAGACGCTGGAGGCCGAACTCGAAGAGGTCGTCGAGATCGAGGTCGTAGCCGGCCGCGGCCAGCTGGGAGAGGGCGGGGAAACGGCCGGTGGCCAGGATGTCCAGGAGTTCGGGTTCCCGGGTGTCCATCCACTGCTCGCTGTCGAGGCCGCTGTACGCCTCGGCCTCCCGCTCCGACTCCAGGTTGACGGCGATGCCGCGGGCGTAGTTGAACAGCATCAGGTGCGCGGTGAAGGCGGTTGGCAGGTCGAGGCCGCGGGAGCGCAGGACGGAGAGCGTCCACTCGCTGTACGGCAGGGCCGACGTCACCAGCTGGGGGCGGGTCACCGAAAGGGCCGGGGCGAGCCACGGGTGGCGGCGGAACTGGTCCCACAGCCGCCGGGCCGCCAGCTCGATCGCCGCGCGCCAGTCCCGCGGCGGGTCGGCGGGTAGCGGGTGCCGCGCGATGACCGTGTCCAGCATCCGCGTCAGCAGGTCGTCCTTGTCGGCCACGTGCCGGTACAACGACATGGTCGCCACGCCGAGTTCGGCCGCCACCCGGCGCATGGAGACCGCCGCCAGCCCCTCCGTGTCGGCGACCGCGACCGCGGCGGTGACGATCCGGTCGAGGGTGAGCGCCGAGGGGGCGTCGGCGGGCCGGCCGCCCTGGCGGGTGGCGGCGGGGCGAGGCGGCCGGGCCGGGCGGGCCGGGGGCGCGACGACCGTGCCGACGCCGGGCACGGCGCGGACCAGGCCCGCGCGGCGCAGTTCGGTCAGCACCTTGGTGGCCGTCGCCATGGCGACACCCCACTGGCGGGTGATCTCCCGGGTCGACGGCACGCGCTCGCCCGGCGCCAGTTCCCCCGTCTCGATCCGCCGCCGCAACTCGCCGGCGATTTGGCCGGAGCGCGACTCCGCCTGTCCGCTCATCGACACCCTCCGCACTAGTGCACTGAAGGGGGCCATCGTAAGCCCGCGACGCCGGGCGATACGTCCGCACGACTCCGTGCGGTATGTCATGCGCACTAGTACACTGGATCTCATCACCCATTGACGGCATGCTATTTGCCGCTTGCGCACGAGCGTGCGTACGGCGTACATTCGCGCCATGACCGACAACGGAATACTCGTCTGCGGCGCCGGCATCGCGGGACCCGCTCTGGCGTACTGGCTACGCGAGGGGGGCTTCACCGTCACGCTCGTGGAGCGGGCGCCCGCGCCCAGGCCGGGCGGCCAGACCGTGGATCTGCGCGGCGCCGGTCGTACCGTGATCGAGCGGATGGGCCTGATGGACCGGGCCAGGGCCAGGAGCGTGGACCAGCGCGGTCTCGCCCTCGTCGACGCCTCGGGACGCGTCACCGCCGCACTGCCCGCCGACAGCTTCGGCGGCGAGGGGATCGTCTCCGAGATCGAGATCCTCCGCGGCGACCTCGCCCGCCTGCTGTACGAGGCGAGCCTGCCGGACACGGAATACCTGTTCGACGACACGATCACCGCGCTGGAACAGGACGCGGACGGGGTCACGGTCACCTTCGAGCGGGCTGCGCCGCGCCGGTTCGGGATGGTCGTCGGCGCGGACGGACCGCACTCCGTGGTGCGCGCGCTGGCCTTCGGGCCGGAGCGGGAGTCCGTCCGCCCGCTCGGCCTCAGCACGGCCTGGTTCACCGTCACCGACGACCTGGACCTCGACGGCTGGTACATGATGCACAACGCGCCGCCCGGTCTGGTCGTCTCCGCCCGGCCGGGCCGGGTGCCCGGCGAGATCAAGGCGGGCCTCAGCTTCCGCTCGGCGCCCCTCACCCACGACCGCCGGGACGTCGCCGCCCAGCACGATCTGCTGGACCGGCGCTTCGCCCACGTCGGCTGGGCGGCCCCGCGTCTGCTGCGGGCGATGCGCACCGCCCCGGACTTCTTCCTCGACTCCATGGGGCAGGTCCGCCTCGACGGCTGGTCGCGCGGCCGGGTCGCGCTGCTGGGCGACGCCGGGTACTGCGCGACGCCGCTGACCGGCCTCGGCACCAGTCTCGCCCTGGTCGGCGCGTACGTACTGGCCGGCGAGCTGGCCACGGCCGCGGGCGACCACCGGGCCGCCCTGCGCCGCTACGACGAGGTCATGCGCCCGTACGTGGACCAGGCCCAGCGGCTGCCGCCGTTCGGCGTCGCCGGATACGCGCCCTCGGGCCGGCTCGGCATCCGGCTGCGCGACCTCTCCATGCGGCAGATGACCCGCCGGCCGATGCGGAACCTGCTCGCGGCCCAGTTCGCCAAGGCCGGGAACATCGAACTGCCCGCATACGGCTGGGGCTCACCGCTCCCCCGGCGCGGCCGGCCGCGACCGGCCGACGGCCGAATCCGGTTGCCCGTGGCGCCGGATGTCCGCGGGCAGGGGCACGGTACGTGAGGCTGGGGCTTGCCCGAAGTCCGGGAGCGAGTCCGAGAGGGAGGCCGAGGCGGATGACCACCGTGCCGCACCAGGAGTACGAGGAGAAGGGGCCGCCGGAGGAGCCGGTGGTCCGGCTGCACCGCTGGGACGCCACCTGGCCCGACGACGACCCGCACGCCAACTTCAAGTCGGACGTCGTGCTCTACGGGCGGCTCGATCCGCTCGCCACCCTGCGGGGCATGGCCGAGAACCTGGACATCCCGGTCGGCGCCCTCGCCCGCTATGTGCTGGCGCGTTGGGCGACGGGCGGCAGCGGGGGCCTGCTGGAGGTGGGGCCGGTGATGGTGCACCGGCTGTGGGAGCCGATCGCCGAGGCGGAGCGGCAGGACAGCGACGGCGAGCGGCTGCGAGCGTACCACCAGCTGCGGCAGATGATCGCCTGGCTCAAGCTGCCGCTGGACGAACCGGGCGTGTATCCGGCCCAGTTCGAGGACGGTACCGCCGGCACGACCGGCTGAACCGCTGGAACCATGGTGACGGCCCCCGCCGCCGGCGGGGGCCGTGCCTCCGCACCCCGCTCACCCAGGAGTTCCCCGTGTCCGCACCGGACGTCGACCCCGTCACCAGCCGCAACCGCTCCGCGAGGCCCCCCGTCCCCCACGCCGCGATCGGCGTGGGCGCGATCGTCCTCGGGGAGCGGGGCGTCCTCCTCGGCCGCCATCACCGCGGCACCCTCGAACTCCCGGGCGGCACCGTGGAGGCCGGGGAGTCCCTGGAGGAGACCGTCGTACGGGAACTCGCCGAGGAGACCGGGCTGATCGTGCGCACTGAGGAGGTCCGGCTCCTGGGCACGCTGGTCGATCACGTCGGGGACGTCGTACGCCTCACCGTCGGCGCGCTCGTCACCACATGGCGGGGGGAGCCGGCCACCCAACCGGACGAGCGGGTCGGCGACTGGGCCTGGTACCCCCTGGACGGGCTGCCCGACGGCCTGTTCGTGTGCAGCGCGCAGATCCTCACCGCGTGGCGCCCCGGCCTGCCCATCGCGCACCCACCGGCGCACTTCACCCCGTACGCCCAGGGGTAGCGAGGAGGGCGGCGCCGCCGGACCGGGATCCGGCGACGCCGCCCTCCTCCGTACGTCCCCTACAGCGCCTTCTCCATCCGCTCCGCCATCAGCTTCACGAAGCGTGCCGGTTCCTTCGGCTGGCCGCCCTCCGCCAGGACCGCGAGGCCGTACAACAGCTCGGCGGTCTCGGCGAGTTCGGTACCGTCGCCGCGCTCGGTGTACGCCTCGTTGAGGCCCTTGACCAGGGCGTGGCCGGGGTTGAGTTCGAGGATGCGCTTGGCCCGGGGGACCTCCTGGCCCATGGCCCGGTACATGTTCTCCAGGGCCGGGGTGAGGTCGTGCGCGTCGGAGACGACGCAGGCCGGGGAGACGGTGAGCCGGGAGGACAGCCGTACCTCCTTGATGTCCTCCGCCAGCCGCTCGCCCATCCACCCCAGCAGGCCGGCGTACGCCTCGTCGCGCTTCTCCCGCTCGTCGTCGGAGTCCTCGTCCCCGCTCTTCGCGTCGAGGTCGAACTCGCCCTTGGCGACGGAGCGCAGCTTCTTGCCCTCGTACTCGCCGACCGCGTCGACCCACACCTCGTCCACGGCGTCGGTGAGCAGCAGCACCTCGATGCCCCGGTCGCGGAACGCCTCCATGTGCGGGGAGTTCTCGATGGCCTGGCGGGAGTCGCCGGTCAGGTAGTAGATGTCCTCCTGGCCGTCCTTCATCCGCTCCAGGTACTGCTTCAGCGTGGTCGGCTCGCTCTCGTGGTGCGTGCTCGCGAACGAGGCGACGGCGAGGAGTGCCTCACGGTTCTCCGCGTCGGTGACCAGGCCCTCCTTGAGGACGGTGCCGAACTCCCGCCAGAACGTGGCGTACCGGTCCGACTCCTCGCCCATCAGGTCCTTGACGGTGGAGAGGACCTTCTTCGTCAGCCGGCGCCGCATCATCTCGATGTGCCGGTCCTGCTGGAGGATCTCGCGGGAGACGTTGAGCGAGAGGTCGGCCGCGTCCACGACGCCCTTGACGAAGCGGAGGTACGGCGGGAGCAGCGCCTCGCAGTCGTCCATGATGAACACGCGCTTGACGTAGAGCTGTACGCCCCGCCGGAAGTCCCGGGTGAACAGGTCGTGGGGTGCGTGCTCGGGCAGGAAGAGCAGCGCCTGGTACTCGAAGGTGCCCTCCGCCTGGAGCCGGATGGTCTCCAGCGGATCGCGCCAGTCGTGGCCGATGTGCTTGTACAGCTCGTGGTACTCGTCGTCGGACACCTGGTCGCGCGGCCGCGCCCACAGCGCCTTCATGGAGTTGAGGGTCTCGGGCTCCGGCTCGCCGCCGTCGGCCGGGGTCCCGGACGCCATCCTGATCGGCCAGGTGATGAAGTCCGAGTACCGCTTGACGATCTCCCTGACCTTCCAGGGGGAGGCGTAGTCGTGAAGCTGGTTCTCCGGGTCGGCCGGCTTGAGGTGCAGGGTGACCGAGGTGCCCTGCGGGGCGTCCTCGACCCTCGTCAGGGTGTAGGTCCCCTCGCCGCGCGAGGTCCAGCGGGTGCCGTGGCTCTCGCCGGCCCGCCGGGTCACCAGGGTCACCTCGTCGGCCACCATGAAACCGGAGTAGAAACCCACGCCGAACTGGCCGATGAGTCCCTCCTCGCCGGCCGCGTCCTTCGTCTCCCGCAGCTCGCGCAGGAATTCGGCGGTGCCGGAGTTGGCGATGGTGCCGATGAGCTGCCCGACCTCGTCGTACGACATACCGATGCCGTTGTCCCGCACGGTCAGTGTGCGGGCTTCGCTGTCGATGTCCAACTCGATGTGCAGGTCGGACACTTCGACGTCGAGCGCGTCGTCCCGAAGCTTCTCCAGGCGCAGCTTGTCCAGCGCGTCGGATGCGTTGGAGACGAGCTCGCGCAGAAAGACATCCTTGTTCGAGTACACGGAGTGGATCATCAGCTGGAGCAGCTGACGGGCCTCCACCTGAAACTCAAACGTCTGCGTCGACATGTTCGCGGTTACCTCACGGATCCTGTGGTCGGAACTGGCGGCAGCCACTGTAAAACACCATGTCGCGGCGGGGGGTCACATCAGGCCCAGAGGGACTGCGCGAGGGCGGCGCCCATGAAGGCGGCGCCGAGTCCGGCGACGACACTGGCGACGACGTTGGCGGCGGCGAAGAAGCGCGCCCCGTCCTCGGCGAGCCGCAGCGTCTCGTAGGAGAACGTGGAGTACGTGCTCAGCGCCCCGCACAGCCCGGTGCCGAGCAGCAGCTGGAGGTTCGAGGACATCCCGCCGGCGACGACCGCCCCGGTGATCAGGCCCAGAAGGAGGCTGCCGACGACGTTGACGGTGAGGGTGCCCCAGGGGAAGACGGTGTCGTGCCTGGACTGCACGGTGCGGTCGGTCAGATAGCGCAGTGGCGCGCCGACGGCGGCTCCGGCGATGACCAGCAGCCAGTTCACGAACTCTCCTTCGCGTCATGCCCGCCCGGACAGACGATCTCGCAGTGGTCGACGGTCACCAGACCCTCCACGGCCAGCTCGTCGAGCTGGGGCAGGAAGTCCCGGACGCGTCGCTCGGTGTCGACGATGACCACGGCCACCGGCAGGTCCTCACTGAGGGACAGCAGCCGGCTGGTGTGGATCAGGGATGTCGCCCCGAATCCCTCCACGCCCCGGAACACGCTGGCGCCGGCCAGCCCCGCCCGGTGCGCCCGGTGCACGATCTCGGCGAAAAGGGGCTTGTGGTGCCACATGTCGTCCTCGCCGACGAGGACCGTGAGCCGGATGCCGGGAACGGTCGTTGTCGTCATGACGCCCTCCATTCGATGACGCGCCGGGTGAGGTGCGCGGTGGTCCAGACGGCCGCGAGGGCGCCGAGCGCGGTCGCGACGAGGTCGAGCAGGCCGGTGGTGGCCCGGCCCGTGCCGGTCAGGCGCTCGATGTCCACGGTGTAGGTGGAGAAGGTGGTGAACCCGCCGAGCACGCCGGTGCCGAAGAAGGGTCTGACCAGACGGTGCCCGGCGCCGATGTCGGTGATGACGACCATGAGGACGCCGATGACGGCGCAGCCGGTGACGTTCACCCAGAACGTGGTCCACGGGAAGGCGCCGGACGCGGTCGGCCACAGCAGCCCGGTGCCGTAGCGGGCGCAGGCCCCGAGGGCGCCACCGGCGGCGATGACGGCGAGAACCGGTCCCTGCGTGCGCCACGGCAGGAGCCGACGGGCCGGTGGGCGCCGCTCGACGCCGCGTCCGGTGGATGCGTTCAGCGCGGTCCGCTCTGCCACATGGGCCTCCTCGTACAGGGCGCCCGGGGCATGCCGGGGCGCACTTCGACAAAAGGAGGGACCATTGGCGGCGACATTGCCGCGGTTGGGTACGGCGAGACCCACCGCCGTGCGGGGACCGGAGTCGCACCGCGCGACCAGGATAGCGCGAAGCGGATACGGCCTGATGACGGGCCCGGTATCCGAGACGGCCGCCCGCGGGTACGGGTGTTCCGGGGCCCCGGACCGGGCAGCCCTCCAGCGGTCCCGGCCTCCGCGGCAAGGAGATCTCACCCACACGTACCGGAGCCGCCGCCATCGACGCCCCGGGCGGGCCGTTCGCCGTTGCGGCAGGCGGGGCCCGGATGTCGCGTGCACGCGGGGCGTCGACGCGGGTCGCCGCCGCGGGGGCGCGCCGCAGCGATCCCAGCGGTCCGGGCGGGGCGGGCCCGCCCCGCCCGGACGACGACCCCGCCCGCCCGTCCGGCCCAGCGGGTTTCCCGACGTGACCCAGGCACGCGAGCCGAGGGGATGAAGCACCACCGCCGAACCTGACATTCACCCACAGACCCCACCGAAACCAATAGCTGAATTGCTAAAGTTCGCAATTGATTAGATGCTACGTTCGTTGTATTCGCTGAGAGGGAAGTCGAGGGATCGTGTCGGTTCCGCTGTACCAGGCGAAGGCCGAGTTCTTCCGGATGCTCGGTCACCCCGTACGGATACGGGTGCTGGAGCTTCTCCAGGACGGGCCGAGGCCGGTCCGGGAGCTGCTCGCCGCCATAGAGGTGGAGCCCTCCAGCCTCTCCCAGCAGCTGGCGGTGCTGCGCCGCTCGGGGATCGTCACCTCCACCCGCGAGGGCTCGACGGTCGTCTACCAGCTGTCCGGCGGTGACGTGGCCGACCTGATGCGGGCCGCGCGCCGGATCCTCACCGAGATGCTCACCGGGCAGCACGAACTGCTCACCGAACTGCGGGAAGCCGGGGTCTCCGCCCGATGAGCACCGCCCTCACCCGGGGTGTACGGACCGTGCACACCCGGATCAGCTCCCTGCTGCCCGGCCGCGCCGACCTCGCCGCGGTACGGCGCGATCCGCGCCGGGACCTCCTCGCGGGCCTCACCGTCGCGATCGTCGCGCTCCCCCTCGCCCTCGGCTTCGGCGTCTCCTCCGGGCTCGGCGCCGAGGCGGGCCTGGCCACCGCGGTGATCGCGGGCGCGGTCGCCGCGGTGTTCGGCGGCTCGAACCTCCAGGTGTCGGGGCCGACCGGCGCGATGACCGTCGTCCTCGTGCCGATCGTCGGCCGGTACGGGCCCACCGGTGTGCTCACGGTCGGGCTGATGGCCGGTGTCCTGCTGATCGCGCTGGCCACGCTGCGTGCCGGCAAGTACATGCGATACGTGCCCGCTCCCGTGGTCGAGGGCTTCACCCTCGGCATCGCCTGCGTGATCGGGCTCCAGCAGGTACCGAACGCGCTCGGCGTGCCCACGCCCAAGGCCGACAGGGTGCTGGTGACGGCCTGGCGGGCGGTCGAGGAGTTCGCGAAGGCGCCGAACTGGACCGCCGCGGGTCTCGCGCTCGCCGTGGCCGCGGCGATGCTGCTCGGCGCCCGGTGGCGGCCCACGATCCCCTTCTCGATCCTCGCCGTGATCGCCGCGACCGTCGTGGCCCAGCTCGCGCACCTGGACGCGGCCAGGCCGATCGGCGACCTGCCGTCCGGGCTGCCCGCGCCCTCCCTCACCTTCCTCCACCTCGGCGACCTGGGCTCCCTGGTGACGCCCGCCGTGGCCGTCGCCGCGCTGGCCGCCCTGGAGTCCCTGCTGTCGGCGTCGGTCGCGGACGGCATGACCGTCGGACAGAAGCACGACCCGGACCGCGAGCTGTTCGGCCAGGGCCTGGCGAACATCGCCGCCCCGCTGTTCGGCGGCGTACCGGCCACCGGCGCGATCGCGCGCACCGCGGTCAACGTACGGACCGGAGCCGGTTCCCGCACCGCCGCGTTCACCCACGCCGTGGTCCTCGCGGTGATCGTCTTCGCCGCCTCGCCCCTGGTCGCGAAGATCCCGCTGGCCGCGCTCGCGGGCGTGCTGCTGGCCACCGCGGTGCGCATGGTCGAGGTCAGCTCGCTGAAGGCCATGACCAGGGCGACCCGGGCGGACGCCGTGACACTCGTCCTGACCGCGGCCGGCACCCTCGCCCTGGACCTCGTCCACGCCGTCGTCATCGGGCTCGCCGTGGCTGGTGCCCTCGCGCTGCGCGCCGTGGCCCGGCAGGCCCGTCTGGACCGGGTGCCACTGGACCGGGGCGACCACAGCGCGGAGGAACACGCGCTGCTCGCCGAGCACATCGTGGCGTACCGGCTCGACGGCCCGCTGTTCTTCGCCGGAGCGCACCGCTTCCTGCTGGAACTGGCCGAGGTGGCCGACGTCCGGGTGGTGATCCTGCGCATGTCGCGGGTGTCGACCGTCGACGCCACCGGCGCGCTGGTTCTGAAGGACGCGGTGGAGAAGCTGCGCCGGCGCGGCATCGTCGTCCTGGCCTCCGGCATACGGCCCGGACAGCGACGCGTCCTGGACTCGGTCGGCGTGCTGGAGCTGCTGCGGCCCGACGGCCGGGACTTCGCCACCACCCCCGAGGCGATCCGGGCGGCACGCGGCCACCTGGAGGGCGTCGTGCCCGCGCAGCGGACCGCCCCGACGTCCGGCGAGGAGGCGGTCCGATGAACGAGACGGCCAGCGCGGGAAACCACCACCCCGGCCCGGCGGAGCGATGATGTCCCAGGCCCCGCGGGCCCTTCCCCACCGCCATGTGCTCACCCTGCCCGCCGCCCCCAAGGCGGTGCGCGTGGCGCGCGAGACCGCGGAGCAGGCCCTCGTGGAGTGGGGCATCGGACTGCGCCACCGCGTCGTGGACCCGGCGCTGCTGATCCTCAGCGAGCTGGTCACCAACAGCGTCCGGCACGCGGCCCACGTCTCCCCCGAGGTCACCGTCATCTACGCGGCCGCCCGCGACTGCTTCGCCTTCGCCGTGCACGACCGCCACCCCCACCAGCCGCACCTGCGCGCCGCGCCCGCCGAACCGGGGGGCCTGGCCACCGTGATGGAGTTGGTCCTCGGCCTGGGCGGCACCGCGGTGGTCCGCGCGGACGCCGACGGCGAGGGCAAGAGCATCTGGATCACCCTGCCCTTGTAGGACCACCGGGCCACACTCCCCCACACCCCTCCTCCCCCGCACAAGGAAGCCGCCCCCGCATGACCATCGACTGGCGCTACACCATCGAGCAGGACCTCGGCGTCCTCTCCGTCGCCGGCTACCTCGGCCCGGACGCCGTACACCGCTTCAACGGCGCCATCGGCTGGGTCGTCGCGCGCGGCGCCGGACCGGTCGTCCTCGACCTGACCGAGCTGCGCAACTGGTCCTCGGAGGGCCAGGTGGCCATCGCCGAGGCCGCGCGGCTGCTGGCCGCCTCCGGCCGGAGCCTGGAGCTGGCCGCGATACCCGCCGACGGCTCGCTGGTACCGGCGGGCGACTGCCCCGACATCCCGGTCCACTGCGACCTGGCCGCCGCCCTCGCCGCGCACGGCCGGTGCGCAAAGACGCCGGACGACGACCGCCAGGAGTGGCGGACCGACGGCTGGCCCACCTCCTGACCCGCGGACGATCTCTTTTCGATCAACCGTTCCCCCTGTTCGGCCCACCGCCGAACCCACCGCGAAAGAGTTCCATGAGCGACAACCTCCCCGCCTGCCCCGACTGCTCGGGCACGTTCACCTACGAGATGGGCGCGCTGCTCGTCTGCCCCGAGTGCGGCCACGAGTGGTCGGCGTCCTCCGGCACCGCCGCCGAGGAGGGGAGGGTGATCCGGGACTCGGTCGGCAATGCACTCGCCGACGGCGACACCGTGACCGTGGTCAAGGCGCTGAAGGTCAAGGGCAGTCCGTCGGGCATCAAGGCGGGTACGAAGGTGCGCAACATCCGGCTCGTGGACGGCGTGGACGGCCATGACATCGACTGCAGGATCGATGGTTTCGGCGCGATGCAGCTGAAGTCCAGCGTGGTCAAGAAGGCCTGAACCGGCGGGCTCATGGCATGCGGGAGGATGGAGCGCATGCTCTCGACCAGGACGAAGGGGTGGGTGCGGTGAATACGCCGCTGTATCAGCTGAAGGCCGAGTTCTTCAAGACGCTCGGGCATCCCGCGCGCATCCGCGTCCTGGAGCTGCTCAGCGAGCGCGAACACGCCGTCGGCGAGATGCTGCCCGAGGTGGGTATCGAACCCGCCCACCTCTCCCAGCAGTTGGCCGTGCTGCGCCGCGCCAACCTGGTCAGGACCCGCAAGGAGGGTTCGACCGTCCACTACTCCCTGACCAGCCCGCACGTGGCCGAGCTGCTGCGGGTGGCGCGGACCATCCTGTCCGGCGTGCTGGCGGGACAGGCGGTGTTGCTCGCCGATCTGCGGGCGCCACAAGAGGAGACCGGCCCCTCCTAGGGGGGCCGACGGCCTGTTCCGGCTCCGATTCGCCCGACGGAACCCCGTGAAGGCGCCCGGGGCCGCGGTCGCCGCCGTGCTGCCGCCGGTCGCGCCGGCGGCCCCCCGCCTGGGGCGGCCTCGTCTCTCCCCCTCATGGTCCTCCTCTGCGGTGCCCGGCCCGGTCGCGTCGACCGACACGGTCGTGCCGGACCTCCGGCCGACCTACAAGACTTTCAATCCGTCGTACGCGGGAAACGGCCTGTGAGTCCGCGGGCTCCCGGCGCCTTTGCGGACGGGACGGTCCGGTGCTCGGCGCCGCGCGGCCACAGCACCTCCACGTCGACGCCGTGGCTGCGGGCGTAGGCCACCAAATGGGCGGTCGCGTCGCGGCCGTTGGACGGTGAGCCGTCCCAGACGGCCAGCACCCGGGCGCAGGAGCGGACCAGGGCCTCGTCGGCGATGATGCAGGAGGCGCGGTCGGCGGGGTCGTACTCGACCAGGCGCACCATCCGCGACAGCAGCAACAGCTCCCCGGCGGCGTCGCGGTCCGGCCCGGCGACATGGCCGGGCATGCCCCCGCGGGACGGCAGCACCGTCACCAGGGCCAGCCCGGCCTTGTGCGCGGCCCGCCCGAACGCCACGGGCAGGCCCCGGCCGGCCCGGACCAGTCCGGCACGGCCGGCGCGGGCGCGGCCGGCCAGCCGCGAGCGCAGCTCCTCCTCCAGGAGGGCCAGCGTCGGCACGGTGAGATCCGGATGTCCGACGACGGCGATCACTCCTGGGGTTCCCTTCCTCGCATGCGCTGATCATCGTCATGCGCGGGCGCCGGGCACAGGTGCCTGTCGGCAGAGATTCCGGGGCCGGACGGCCCATGGACGGGGGCGTCCGTGATGTGCCCGGCGGGGCCCGCGGCAGGCACGGCCGGGCCCGGGGCGCGGCCGGTCTCATGGCCCGGGAACGATCTGTGCGGTAGTTTGAGACACAGGTCACACCCGCCACGCGGGCATTGGCGCACCCGTGGTGATCAGGGGAGGTTGTGGTTGACCCCGGCACAGCTGCGGGCGTTCTCGGCTACCGTCCGGCTCGGCTCCGTGAAGGCAGCGGCGGCGGACCTCGCGGTGACCGAGGCCGCCGTCTCGCTGCACATCGCCCATCTGCGCCGGGAACTCGGGGACAAGCTGTTCACCCGCACGGGCAGCGGGCTGGCGTTCACCCCGGGCGGCCTGCGGCTCGCCAGCCGCGCCGCGCAGATGCTGGGCCTTCAGAACCAGACCGTGCTGGAGGTGCGGCAGGCCGGGTCCGGGCGGCGGCTGCTGCGGGTCGCCGCGTCGAGCCTGTTCGCGGAGTACGCGGCGCCCGGCCTGATCGAACTCTTCGCGGGGCGGGCCGACGATCTCGACGTCGAACTCAGCGTGCACGATCCGCAGCGCTTCCCGCCGCTGCTGACGGAGCGGGCGGTGGACGTGGCCATCGGACCCCGGCCCGCCGCCGTGGAGGCCACGATGAGCTGCACGCACTTCCTCGACTACCAGATGATCGCGGTCGTGGGCAGCGCCCACCCGCTCGCCGCCCGCAGCGGGCCGGCCGGGGTGGCGGAGCTGCGCGAGCAGACATGGCTGCTCGGGCCCTCGGCGGTGGGGCGGGCCGGGATGGTGCCGGCCGTGCTGCGGCGGCTCCAGATCCCGGAGGAACACCAGCGGATCTTCCAGAGCCACACCGCGGCGGTGGACGAGGCGAAGCACGGCACCGGGGTGGCGCTCGCGCTGACGTTCGCGGTCGGCAAGGACCTCGCCGACGGCGACCTCCGGCAGATCGCCGGCGCCGGGCTGCCCGCGCGCGGCTCCTGGAACCTCCTCTCCCTCGGCGACCGCGAGGCCCCGCCGGCCGCCGCCGAACTCCGCCGCTTCGTCACCACGCCCCGCGCCATCCAGGCCATGCTCCGGGGCACGGGGGTCACGGCGGGCCGGTTCCGCCCGGCGATCCATGTGACGTTGTGGAGCTGAGGGCCGAGACCGCCCGGCGCGGCCGGCGGGCAGGATGATCATCCGGACGCCTCGCCGTCGCCGCACCCGGGCTTCGCCGCTCCGCGACGCGGCTCGGCCCCGACCGGCACGGGAACGGACCGGGCGCCGGTCCGGCGGACACCATGCCCGCGCGGTCCCGCCAGGCGGGCGATCTCCGGGGCCACACGCAGCAGGGAGGCGAAGGTGTCCGCCGGGAGGAGCAGGTCGACGTACGGGAGCGCGGCGGTCATCGCCGCCGTGCGGGGACGGTAACCCGGGGCGCCCGCGCGGGGGTTGAGCCAGACCACCATATGGGCGCGGCGGCGCAGGCGGGCCATGGCCGCGGCGAGGCGCTCGGGCGGGTCGCCGTCCCAGCCGTCGGAGGCGATCAGGACGACCGCGCCGCGCAGCGCGCCCCCGTGGTGGGAGCCGAGCAGGGTCTCCAGACAGTGCGCGATCCTGGTGCCGCCGAACCGGTCCGCGACCCGCTGCGAGGCCTCCTCGAAGGCCGCCTCGGCCGAGCGGTGCGCGAGCACGTTGGTGAGCCGGGTCAGCGAGGTGGCGAAGGCGAACACCTCGGCCCGCGTGGCCAGCGCGAGCGCCCGCATCAGATGCAGGTACGCCACGGCCTGCGCCTGCATCGACCGGCTCACGTCGCACAGCACCACCACCCGCCGGGGCCGCTCCAGGGGGCCCGTCCGCACCAGCCGGACCGGTTCCCAGCCGGTGCGCCGGGAGCGGGCCACCGTCTCGCGGATCGCCACCCGGGGCCCGCCCGGACGCCGGGCGTACCGACGGGAACGGCGCGTCGGCCACCGCCGCAGCCCCGTCTCCAGCCACTGCCCGAGCAGCGCCGCCTCCCGCTCGCCCAGCCGCTCGAAGGGCGTGTCCACGGCAGCGGCCAGCTCGGTCGGCAGCCGCTGCGGCACGCTCCGTACCTGCTCCTCGCTCGGCCCGGCCGCCCCCACCACCGGTGGCGGCGTCACCCACGGCAGCCCCGTCTCCTCCACCGGAAGGCCGGACGCGCCCGCGGGCAGCGGTGCACGCACGTCGTCCCCGGCCCGTGGCACGGCGCCCCGGCCGGTACGGCGCGCATGCGGGTCCAGGGAGAGCACGGCGTCGCCGAACACCGCGTCGAAGACCTCGTCGAAGCGGGCCAGGTACGGCTGGTCGCGGACCAGGGTGATCCGGGCCGTCCAGTACAGGGCGGACCGCGTCGTGGGCCAGGAGGCGGCCAGTGCCCGGACGAGGTCCCGGGCCGCGGTCAGGCCCACGGGTACGCCACGGCCGCGCAACCGGTCGGCGAGCGCCACGGCGAACGCGGCCCGGTCGACGGCGGGCAGGAACGGCTCGTCCGTCTTCATCACGCGGCCCGCGACACACCGCACCGCCGGACCCGGTGCACCGCCCGGGGGATCACCGCACCCACGACGACCGCGCCGAAGGCCACGGGGGCGGACGCGGCCGGCGGGACCGGTGTCCCCCCGGTGCCGGGGCCGGTGCTCGCGTGCATCGCGGTGCCCGTGCGGTCGGGCCGCGGCCGGGGGTGCGCGGTCGCGGTGGCGTCGCCCCGGCCCCGGCTGTGCTTGCCGCAGGCGCCGGTGACCGGGCGGTGGCCGGCCTCGCGCCGCGCGGTGAAGCGGGCGTCGGCGTCGACCCCGGTGAGCCGGGCGCCGGCCCCGCGGGGGGCGGGCCCGCCGGGGCCGGTGGGCGGCTGCCGGGCCGGCTCCGGGGGCGCGCCCGTCCGGGACTCGTCGTCGATCATCATGGCTCACGGTCTCCTCGCCTCTTCGGGGTAGCCGAGTTCGCCGAGGGCGCCGGTGATGGCGGTGCGGTCGTCGGGGCTCTTGGCGACCGCGCTGAGGGTGCTGATCACATCGCGGCGGGCCAGCCGGGACACGCGCAGCGCGGCGAGCGCGGAGACCCAGTCGATCGCCTCTGCCATGCCGGGCGCCTTGTCCAGGTCCAGCGCGCGGACCTTGCCGATGAAGGCGGTGGCGGACGCGATCAGCGGTTCGTTCGCGGCCGGCACCGAGCGGCGCAGGATCTCCGCCGCGCGCTCGGGGCCGGGATAGTCGATCCAGTGGTAGAGGCAGCGGCGGCGCAGCGCGTCGTGGAGTTCGCGGCTGCGGTTGGAGGTGAGCACCACCACCGGGGGCCGGGTGGCGGCGAAGGTGCCCAGTTCCGGGATGGTGATGCTCCACTCCCCCAGGAACTCGAGGAGCAGCGCCTCGAACTCGTCGTCCGCGCGGTCGATCTCGTCGATCAGGAGCACGGGGGGCAGCGGCCCCTGATGGCGTACGGCGCGCAGCAGCGGCCGGTCCAGCAGGAACTCCTCGGTGAACAGGTCGGCGTCGGCCAGATGCTGCCCGCGTGCCTCGGTGAGCCGCACGGCGAGCAGCTGGCGCTGGTAGTTCCACTCGTACAGCGCCTCGCCGGCCGTCAGGCCCTCGTAGCACTGGAGGCGGATCAGCGGGGTGGCGAGGGCCTCGGCGAGCGATTTGGCCGCGCTGGTCTTGCCGACGCCCGGCTCGCCCTCCAGGAGCAGCGGGCGGTCGAGGACGGTGGCCAGGTAGAGGGCGGTGGCGGTGCCCTCGTCCACGAGGTGGCCGACTTCGGCGAGGCGGCGCCGTACGTCCTCCGCGTCCAGGAAGAGTTCGCTCACCCGTTAGCCCACCAGCCCCGCCGCCCAGCGGTCCCGGCAGCCGGCGCCGCAGAACCAGAACTCCTTCTCCCCGGCGGTGAGATGAGGAGTGCCCGCGGTGACGGTCACCGTCATCCCGCACACCGGGTCGACGGCCTGGGCGGGCTGTTCGGGCAGGGCCGTCGGCGGTGGGGCGCCGCGCGCGCGTACGGCCCGCACCACCTCCGCGAGGATGGACAGCGCCACCTCCGGTGCCGTGCGGGCGCCGATGTCCAGCCCGGCCGGGGTGTGCACACGGGCCCGCTCCGCCTCGGCGAGGCCGAGCTCGTCCAGCAGGGCGGCGCCCCGGCGGCGGCTGGCGACCAGCGCGATGTGCGGGACGTCCGCGTCCAGGGCGGCACGCAGTGCCTCGGCGTCGCCCTGGCCCTGCCCGGCCACGATCACCGCGCCGGTGTACTCGGCGAGCGGCCGGTCGGGCAGGGAGCGCGTGGTGGCGTACCCGAGGACGTCGGCGAGGGCGATGAACGCCTCCGCGATCGGGGTCGTGCCGACCACCTCGATCAGCGGCGGCGGCAGCACCGGCTCCAGGAAGATCTCCAACGCCCCGCCGGACAGGCAGGGGTTGACCACCACCTGGGCACCCGGGGTGTCCGGGAAGCCCGTCTCACCCGCCGGCAGCACCCGCAGCAGCACCGGCCCGCCGCCGTTGAGGGCGCCCAGCGCCGCCGTGCGCACCGAGCCCTCGGCGCACATCCCGCCGACGAACCCGTCGATCGTGCCGTCGCCGTACACGATCGCCTCGTCGCCCGGGTGCGCGGACGCGGGCGCCTGGGCGCGCACCACGCGGGCGTGCACGAACGGCACGCGCCGCTGGGCCAGTTCGAGCGCACGCGCGCTCACCGTCCTGGGCACCCCGGTCACCTCCTCGACTCCGTCGCCGTCTCCTGTCCCTCCGGTGCGCGCCGCCGCCCTCAGACCGGCGGGACGGGCTGGCCCCGCATCGCCTCCCACACCCGGGAGGGGGTCAGCGGCATGTCCGCGTGCCGGATGCCGAACGGCGAGAGCGCGTCGACCACCGCGTTGACGATCGCAGGCGGGGAGCCGACGGTCGCGGACTCGCCCACACCCTTGGCGCCGATCGGGTGGTGCGGGGACGGGGTGACCGTGAACCCCGTTTCCCAGTCGGGCACTTCGAGGGCGGTCGGGATGAGGTAGTCCATCAGGGAGCCGCTGAGGCAGTTGCCGTCCTCGTCGAAGGCGATCATCTCCATCAGCGCCATGCCGACGCCGTCGGTGAGCCCGCCGTGCACCTGGCCCTCGATGATCATCGGGTTGATGCGGGTGCCGCAGTCGTCGACCGCCACGAACCGCCGTACCGTGACCTTCGCGGTGCCCGGATCGATGTCGACCACGCAGATGTAGGCGCCGTGCGGGTAGGTGAGGTTCTCCGGGTTGTAGCAGATCTGCGCCTCCAGGCCGCCCTCGACGCCCTCGGGCAGGTCGCCCGCGCCGTGCGCCCGCATCGCGATGTCCTGGATGGTCACGAAGGCGTCGGGGTCGCCCGCCACCCTGAAGGTGCCCTTCTCCCACTCCAGGTCGGCGACCGAGACCTCCAGCATCCCGGAGGCGATCAGCCGCGCCTTGTCGCGGACCTTGCGGGCGACCAGGGCGGCGGCGGCACCGGAGACCGGGGTGGAGCGGCTGCCGTACGTGCCGAGGCCGAACGGGGTCTGGTCGGTGTCGCCGTGCACGACCTCGATGTCCTGGGGCGGGATGCCGAGTTCCTCGGCGACGATCTGCGCGAACGTCGTCTCGTGGCCCTGCCCCTGGGACTGCACCGACAGCCGTACGACGGCCTTCCCGGTCGGGTGGACCCGCAGTTCGCAGCCGTCGGCCATGCCGAGGCCCAGGATGTCCATGTCCTTGCGGGGTCCGGCGCCGACCGCCTCCGTGTAGAAGGACACGCCGATGCCCATGATCTCGCCGCGGGCCCGCCTCCGCGCCTGCTCTGCGCGCAACTCGTCGTATCCGGCGAGCCGTTTGGCCAGTTCCATGGTCGGGGCGTAGTTCCCGGAGTCGTACACCCAGCCGGTCTTGGTGCGGTAGGGGAACTGCTCGGGCCGGATGAAGTTCCTCATCCGCAGCTCGATCGGGTCCATCCGGAGTTCGGCGGCGAGGCAGTCGACGATCCGCTCGACCAGGTAGACCGCCTCGGTGATGCGGAAGGAGCAGGCGTACGCCACCCCGCCCGGCGCCTTGTTGGTGTAGACGGCCGTCATCTTGCAGTAGGCCGCCTCCAGGTCGTAGCTGCCGGTGAAGACGCCGAAGAAGCCGGCCGGGTACTTCGTGGGCGCGGCGACGCCGTTGAACGCGCCGTGGTCGGCGAGCACATTGGTGCGGACGGCGAGGATCCTGCCCTCGCGGGTGGCCGCGATCTCACCGCGCATGATGTAGTCCCGGGCGAAGCCGGTGCTGATCAGGTTCTCCGCGCGGTCCTCCACCCACTTCACCGGTTTGCCGGTGAGCAGGGAGGCCACGATGGCGCACACGTAGCCGGGGTAGATCGGCACCTTGTTGCCGAAGCCGCCGCCGATGTCCGGGGAGACCACCCGGATCTTGTGCTCGGGCAGTCCGGCGACGATCGCGTACAGGGTGCGGTGGGCGTGCGGGGCCTGGGTGGTGGACCACAGGGTGAGTTTGCCGTCGACCGCGTCGTAGTCGGCGACCGCGCCGCAGGTCTCCATGGGCGCCGGGTGCACCCTCGGGTAGACGATGTCCTGCGAGACGACCACGTCCGCGCGCCGGAACACCTCCTCGGTGGCGGCGGCATCGCCGGTCTCCCAGTCGAAGACGTGGTTGTCGCTCTTGCCCTCCAGGTCGTCGCGGATGACCGGCGCCTCGGGCGAGAGCGCGGTGCGTACGTCGATCACCGGGTCCAGCGGCTCGTACTCGACGTCGATCAGTTCGAGGGCGTCGCGCGCCGCGTACCGGTCCTCGGCGACGACGAAGGCGACCTCCTGGCCCTGGAAGCGGACCTTGTCGGTGGCGAGGACGGCCTGCACGTCGTTCGAGAGGGTCGGCATCCAGGCCAGGCCCTTCTCGGCGAGCATCGCGCCGGTGACCACCAGGCGGACCTTGGGGTGGGCCTCGGCGAGGGCGGTGTCGACGGAGAGGACGCGGGCGTGGGCGAGCGGGGAGCGCAGGATCGCCAGGTGGAGCATGCCGGGCAGCTGGAGGTCGTCCACGTAGCGGCCCCTGCCGCGGACGAAGCGGGGGTCCTCCTTGCGCAGCATCCGGCCGTGGCCGGCCGGCTTCCGGTCGTTGTCGACGAAGGCGGTGCGGTGGCCGTTGGCGGCGACGGCGGTCATGAGGCGCTCCCCGGGGTCGACGCGGCGGACCGGTCGCGGGCGTCGGCCGGTGCGACGGCCCGCTCGGGATCCTCGGCGGTGGTGCGGGTGCCGGCCTGCTCGGCGGCGGCCCAGCGGATCGAGCGGACGATGGTGGCGTAGCCGGTGCAGCGGCAGATCTGGCCCGAGATGGCCTCACGGATCTCCTCGTCGCCGGGGTCCGGGTTCCGGTCGAGCAGGGCGCGGGCGGTCATCATCATGCCGGGGGTGCAGAAGCCGCACTGGAGTCCGTGGCATTCCATGAACCCGCGCTGGACCGGGTCGAGTTCGCCGTCGCGTTCCAGGCCCTCGACGGTCCGTACCTCGTGCCCGCCCGCCATCGCGGCCAGCACCGTACAGGACTTGACGGGTTCGCCGTCCAGCCAGACCACGCAGGTGCCGCAGTTGCTGGTGTCGCAGCCCCAGTGGGTCCCGGTGAGCTGGAGGTGGTCGCGCAGGAAGTGCACCAGCAGCAGCCGGCCCTCGATCTCCCGGGTGACCTCCTCGCCGTTGACGGTCATGGTGACCCGCACGATCACACCTCCTGTCCGTTGATCCGGGCCTCGGCCCGGCGCAGTACGCGCATCGTCAGCTCGCGGGCGAGATGTCGCTTGTACTCGGCGCTGCCGCGCCGGTCGGTGACCGGGGAGCAGGATTCGGCGGCGATGTCGCCGGCCCGCGCCCACAGTTCCTCGGCGGGCGGCCGGCCGCGCAGGGCGCCGGCGATCCCGGGGATGCCGGCGGTGTTCGGACCGACGGCGGCGAGACCGACCCGGGCGTCCGCGATCAGCCCGGACTCGTCCAGCCAGAGCGCCGCGCCCGCCGAGACGACCGCCCAGTCCCCGGCGCGCCGCTCGACCTTCTCATAGGCGCTGGATCCGCGCGGGCGGACCGGGAAGCGGACCTCGGTGAGGATCTCCGCGTCGCCGACGGCGGTCTCGTACGGGCCCTGGTGGAAGTCCTCCATGGGGACCACCCGCTCCCCGTCCGTCCCGCGGATGACACAGGACGCGTCCAGCGTGGTGCAGACCGCCGACAGGTCCTCGGAGGGGTCGGCCTGGCACAGCGAGCCGCCCAGGGTGCCCCGGTTGCGTACGACCGGGTCGGCGATCACCCGTTCGGCGTCGCGGAAGACCGGGAAGGCGGCGGCGAGTTCGTCGGACTCCAGGAGTTCGCGGTGCCGGGTCATCGCGCCGATGCGGATCAGGCCGGGTTCGACCCGGATGTACCCCAGCTCGTCGTGCAGATCATTGATGTCGATCAGGTACTCGAAATTGGCCAGCCTGAGTTTCATCATCGGGATGAGGCTGTGCCCGCCTGCCACCAGCCGGGCGGTGTCGCCGAGCCGGTCCAGGAGCGCGACCGCCTCGTCCACCGTGCCCACCCGCTGGTACTCGAACGGAGCGGGAACCTGCATGCCGCACTCCCCTGTCCCGCCCGGCGGGCAGCCGGGCGTGTCGGGCGCCGTTGTCCAATGATCATTGCGCCTCCGTCCGGACGGGGTGTCAATCGCTGCTTAAGCCTTCGCTTAACTCGCCCGTCGCGCGGAGCGCGCTCATCCGAGCGAGGACTTAAGCTGCCGTTGACATGCGCCGGACGGCATCCGCGCGCTCCGGGGCGCCGCGCGGGTGCGGGCGGCCTCGGCGGCATCGGGAGCGCCGGAAACCGGGGTACGGACCGGCCCGCGGCCTGCGCACCGGCCCGAACGGGTATTCGGTGGATGTGGCGGTGGTGGACTCCGCCGAAGGAGGCACACGGATGCGGGACATCGCGGAGGGCCTCTCCTCCTGGAGTGCGTCGGGCAAGCGATTCGCGGTGGCGACGGTCGTACGGACCTGGAGGTCGGCACCGCGCCAGGCGGGCTCGTCGCTGGCGGTCGCCGACGACGGTGAGGTGATCGGGAGCGTCTCGGGCGGCTGCGTGGAGGGCGCCGTGTACGAGCTGGCGCGCGAGGTCCTGGAGAGCGGCGAACCCGCCCTCGTGACCTACGGCGTCAGCGACGACGACGCGCTGGCGGTCGGTCTGACCTGCGGCGGGATCATCGAGATCCTGGTGCGGCCGGCGGGCGCGGGCCGCTTCCCAGGGCTGCCCGGGGTGCTGGAGGCGATGGGCGCGGGACGGCCGGTGGCGGTGGTGTCGCCGCTGCCGGACGAGCCGGGCGGCGCGGAGCCGGATCCCACGACCGCACCCGCCGGTCAGATGATCGTCACGCCGACCGGTGCGCAGGGCACGCTCGGCGACGCCCGCCTCGACACCTCCGTGGCCGAGCGGGCACAGGGGATGCTGGCGCAGGGCGGTACCGGTGTGGTGCGGGTCGGGCGCGCGGGCGAGGAGCGGCGCGACGACGTGGCCGTGTTCGTGGAGTCCTTCGCGCCGCCGCCGCGGATGCTGGTGTTCGGCGCCATCGACTTCGCCTCCGCGGTGGCCCGGATCGGCAAGTTCCTCGGCTACCACGTCACCGTGTGCGACGCCCGCCCGGTGTTCGCCACCCGCCGCCGATTCCCGGACGCGGACGAACTGGTGGTGGACTGGCCGCACCGGTATCTGGAGTCGACGGAGGTGGACGCGAACACGGTGATCTGCGTCCTCACCCATGACCCGAAGTTCGACGTACCGCTGCTCCGGCGGGCACTGCGCACGCCCGCCCGCTACATCGGGGCGATGGGCAGCCGCCGTACCCACGAGGACCGGCTGCGGCGGCTGCGCGAGGAGGGTGTGAGCGAGGCGGAGCTGTCCCGGCTGTCCGCGCCGATCGGACTCGATCTGGGCGCCCGTACACCGGAGGAGACGGCGGTGGCGATCATGGCGGAGGTCATCGCGCTGCGGTGGGGCGGCACGGGACGGCGGCTGGTGGAGACGACGCCGCTGCCGATCCATCGCTGACCCCGGCTTCCGGCGACGGCCACCGCCATCGCCGCCGGGGCCCGGGGACCGGGGCCGGACGTCCCGGCTCAGCCCGAGAAGAACATCTCGTCCCTGCCGAGACCCGCGAAGACGCCCGAGACACGGCGGGCGATGTCCGCGGCCGTCAGACCGACGCGGGCGAGCACCCGGCCGCGTTCGGCGTGGTCGAGGAACTCGACGGGGACGCCGAAGTCCCGCACGGGGACGTCCACGTCGGCGTCGCGCAGGGCCTGGGCCACGGCCCCGCCGACACCGCCCGCCCGTACCCCGTCCTCGACGGTGACGACGAGCCGGTGCCGGGCGGCGATGCCGGGCAGGGCCGCGTTCACCGGCTTGATCCAGCGCGGGTCGAGGACGGTGGCGCCGATGCCCTGCCCGGCGAGGCGGTCGGCGACCTGAAGGCACATGGGGGCGAGCGCGCCGACGGAGACGACGAGGACGTCGGCCCCCTCCTCGGCGGAGCCCCGGAGCACGTCCATGCCGGCGACGGCGGAGACGGCGGCCACCTCGGGGCCGACGGTGCCCTTGGAGTAGCGCACCACCGTGGGTCCGTCCGCGATCTCCACGGCCTCGCGCAGCTGGGCGCGCAGCGTGCTCGCGTCGCGCGGGGCGGCGATGCGCAGACCCGGGACGACCTGGAGGACGGCCATGTCCCACATGCCGTTGTGGGAGGCGCCGTCGTCGCCGGTGATGCCCGCGCGGTCGAGCATGAAGGTCACGGGGCAGCGGTGCAGGGCCACGTCCATCAGGAGCTGGTCGAAGCAGCGGTTGAGGAAGGTGGCGTAGACGGCGACGACCGGGTGGAGTCCCGCGGTGGCGAGACCCGCCGCGGAGGCGGCGGCGTGCTGTTCGGCGATGCCGACGTCGAAGAAGCGGTCGGGGAAGCGCTCGGCGAAGGGCGCGAGACCGGTGGAGCCCCGCATCGCGGCGGTGATCGCCACGATGTCCTCGCGCTCGGCGCCGAGCCGGACCAGTTCCTCGCCGAAGACGGTGGTCCAGTCCTTGCCTGCGACGGAGACCGGCTTGCCGGTCTCGGGGTCGATCACCTTGACCTGGTGGAAACGCTCGGCGGACTCCTCGGCGAAGCCGTAGCCGCGGCCCTTCTCGGTGATGCAGTGCACGATGACCGGGCCGCCGAACCGCTTCGCGCGGGCCAGCGCCGACTCCAGCGCCTCGGTGTCGTGGCCGTCGATCGGGCCGACGTACTTCAGGCCCAGGTCCTCGAACATGCCCTGCGGGGCGATGAAGTCCTTGAGGCCCTTCTTGGCGCCGTGCAGCGCGTCGTAGACGGAGCGGCCGACGATCGGGGTGCGGTCGAGGACGGCCTTGGTGCGCTCCAGGAACTGCTCGTAGCCGTCCGTGGTGCGCAGGGCGGCGAGGTGGCCGGCCAGACCGCCGATGGTGGGGTTGTACGAGTGGCCGTTGTCGTTGACCACGATGACCAGGGGGAGGGTCTTGTCGGCGGCGATGTTGTTCAGCGCCTCCCAGGTCATGCCGCCGGTGAGCGCGCCGTCCCCGACCACCGCGACGACGGAGCGGTCGCGGCGGCCGGCCAGGCGGTCGGCCTTGGCGATGCCGTCGGCCCAGCTGAGGGCGGCGGAGGCGTGCTGGTTCTCCACGATGTCGTGCGGCGACTCGGCGCGGCTGGGGTATCCGGACAGGCCGCCCTCCTTGCGGAGCCGGGAGAAGTCCTGGCGGCCGGTCAGCACCTTGTGCACATAGGTCTGGTGGCCGACGTCGAAGACGATGCGGTCCTTCGGGGACTCGAAGACCCGGTGCAGCGCGATGGTCAGTTCGACGACGCCCAGGTTCGGTCCGAGGTGCCCGCCCGTGCGGGAGACGGCGTCGACGAGGAACTCGCGGATCTCCCCGGCCAGCGCGCCGAGTTCACCGGCGTCGAGCTTCTTCAGGTCCTGCGGACCGTGGATCGTCTCCAGAACGCCCATGCGTCATTCTCCTTCGGCGCCGCGGACAGGGAACGCGAAGGCGACAGGGTATCAATTCATCCCTGTTTGGGCGGTAGGCCCGGCGCGGGCGGGACCAGGGAACAAGTAGTGGAATATTGAACTACCAGGGGTCGTTGTGCCCGCCGAAGGAGGTCACAAGTGGAGACCACGTACTACGACCACGGCACCCCGGCCGAGCGCTGGGAGCGTGCCCAGGCGTTCTTCGCGGCCAAGGACTACGCGGGGGCGGCGCGCGTGCTGGCCGCCCTGGTGGAGGAGGTGCCGGAGCAGACCGGGCCCCGGCTGCTGCTGGCCCGTGCGTACTACCACTCCGCGCAGCTGCGGCGGGCCGAGGACCAGTTGCGGGTGATCGTGGAGCGCGACCCGGTGGAGCACTACGCCCGGCTGATGCTGGGCCGCACGCTCGAACGGCAGGCGCGGCACGAGGAGGCGGAGCGGCACCTGAGGATCGCCTCCGCGCTCGCGGGCGAGCTCCCGCGGGGCCGGGGCGGCGTCTCACGGCACTGAGGCGGCTCCCCGCGACGCCGGGGCGGACGCCCGCACCGCCGGGTCGACGGACCGCGCGCGCCTCGTGCCCGGGTGGGCCCCCTCGCGTCCTGGCCCCATGGCATCCTGGCGCGATGGCACCCGAGAGTGATCACGCGCCGCTCGCCGAACGGGTCGAGGAACTCCTCGCCGCCGGCGGCCCCCTGCCCATCGTCGCCGCCGGCCGGCCGGTGCTGCGCCGCCCCGCCGAGGCGTACGACGGCTCGCTCGGCCCCGCACTGCTGGCCCGCTTCGTCGAGGCGCTGCGCCTGACCATGCGCGCCGCCCCCGGCGTGGGCCTCGCCGCGCCCCAGGTGGGCGTGGAACTGCGGATCGCGGTGCTGGAGGACCCGGCGCCGGTGCCGGAGGACATCGCCACGATCCGGGGTCGGCGCCCGCAGCCCTTCCGGGTGCTGGTCAACCCCGTGTACGAGCCCGTGGGCACGGCCCGTGCGGCGTTCTTCGAGGGCTGCCTCAGCGTGCCCGGCTGGCAGGCGGTGGTGGCCCGGCACGCCGAGGTGCGGCTGCGCGCCGAGGACGAGCGGGGGCGCCCGGTGGACGAGGTGTTCACCGGCTGGCCCGCCCGGATCGTGCAGCACGAGACGGACCACCTCGACGGCACGCTCTACCTCGACCGTGCCGAGCCGCGCTCCCTGTCCACCAACGAGGCCGTCGCCGCCCTGTGGTCCCAGCCGACCCCGGCCGCGGCGGCCGCCGCCCTCGGCTTCGAACTGCCCTGATCCTCCCGCGCGCCGGCGTCCCGGGGCCGCTCGTCCCGCGCCCCTTCCCGGCGCCCGCCTCCGGGGACCGCGCCCGCGTCGCGCGGTCCCGGAGGGCGAACACGCTTACCGGAAACCTCAGTTGTCCCGGTACGCCTCCATGAGCCGCAGCCAGACCTCGCTCAGGGTCGGGTAGGAGGGGACCACGTGCCACAGGCGGCTGATCGGGACGCGGCCCGCCACGGCGACCGTGGCCGCGTGGACGAGTTCACCGACGCCGGGGCCGACGAAGGTGACGCCCCGCAGGATCTCGTCCTCCAGGTCCACGACCATACGGGCGCGCCCCTTGTAGCCGTCGCCGTACAGGGCCGCCCCGGCGACGGAGGAGAACTCGACGTCGACCGCGCGGACCCGGTGGCCGGCCTCCTCCGCCTCGGCGAGGGAGAGGCCGACCGCGGCGGCCTCGGGGTCGGTGAACACCACCTGCGGTACGGCCTCGTGGTCGGCGGTGGCCGCGTGCGGTCCCCAGGGACCGTCGAGCAGCGGGGTCCCGGCCGCGCGGGCACCGATGGCGGCACCGGCGACACGGGCCTGGTACTTGCCCTGGTGGGTGAGGAGCGCACGGTGGTTGACGTCACCGGCGGCGTACAGCCAGTCGGTCCCGGTGACCCGCAGGGTGTCGTCGACCTCCAGCCAGGAACCGGGCTCCAGCCCGACCGTGTCGAGACCGATGTCATCGGTCTGGGGGACGCGGCCGGTGGCGAAGAGGATCTCGTCCGCCTCGAACCTCTCACCCGTACGGGTGAGGGCCACCACGGTGCCGTCCTCCCGGGCGACGGACGTGACGGACACGCCCGTACGCACGTCCACGCCGGCCTCGGTGAGTGCCTCGGCGACCAGTTCCCCCGCGAACGGCTCCATCCGGCCGAGCAGGCCCTTGCCGCGCACCAGCAGGGTCACCCGGGAGCCGAGCGCCGCCCAGGCGGTGGCCATCTCGGTGGCGACGACGCCGCCGCCGACGACGAGCAGCCGGCCGGGGACCGTGTCCGCGCTGGTGGCCTCCCGGCTGGTCCACGGCCGCACCTCGGCGAGTCCGGGCAGGTCGGGCAGCTGGGCACGGGTGCCGGTGCAGACCACGACGGCATGCCGGGCGGTGAGCGTGGTGACACCGCCGTCGGACACGGTGACGGTGACCGTGCGCGGGCCCGCCAGGCGCCCGTGGCCCCGGTAGAGGTCGGCGCCGATGCCCTCCACCCAGTCGGCCTGCCCGTCGTCCTGCCAGTGGGAGGTGAAGTTGTCGCGGCGTTCCAGTACGGCCGGGGCGTCGAGGGGGCCCTGTACCGCCGCGGCGAGGCCGGGCAGCCGGCGGGCGTCGGCCTGGGCGATGACCGGCCTGAGCAGCGCCTTGCTGGGCATGCATGCCCAGTAGGAGCACTCGCCGCCGACCAGTTCGTTCTCCACGATCGCGGTGGTGAGGCCGGCCGCGCGGGTGCGGTCGGCGACGTTCTCCCCCACGGGCCCGGCCCCGAGCACCACGACGTCGTACGCGATGGTTTCCGATTCCGTCGTTTCCGTCATGGGATCATTCTGGTGGGTGGTGTGCCCTGGGGCCACATGGGTACGAGCGCGCCCACAGGCTCCCGGGTGCGCGAGAAGCTCCCAGGTGGGCGAGAGGCTCCCGGGGTGCGCGTGCGCGGTGCCCGCACCGGCGTGGACACTGCCCGGAATAGGCGGCCCACCGGCCGCGTTTCCGCCCTCGGCACAGCCCCGGACCAGGAAGAGGGAACCAGGCCATGAGCAGCACAGTGGAACTGACCAAGGACAACTTCGACCAGACGGTCACGGACAATGACTTCGTGCTCATCGACTTCTGGGCGTCCTGGTGCGGTCCGTGCCGGCAGTTCGCCCCGGTGTACGAGAAGGCCGCCCAGGACAACCCGGACCTGGTGTTCGGCAAGGTGGACACCGAGGCCCAGCCGGAGCTGGCGCAGGCCTTCGGCATCCAGTCGATCCCGACGCTGATGATCGTGCGGGACCGGGTGGCCGTGTTCGCCCAGCCGGGTGCGCTGCCCGAGGCGGCCCTCACGGACGTCATCGGCCAGGCCCGCGGGCTGGACATGGACGAGGTCCGCAGGAGCATCGCCGCCCAGGAGGGCCAGGCGCGGTAGCCGTCCCTGAGCGGCCGGGTTCAGGTGGACTCGCGTCGTACGACCGAGGCGCCCAGCACCCGGTGCACCTCCGGTTCGCCTCCCGCGTCGCGCACCGCGCGGTCGACCAGGGCGGCGAGCTCGCGGCCCGAGGGCAGTTCGATGCGTACGCTGCTCAGCCGGGGCCGCAGCAGCCGGCCCAGCATCAGATCGTCGGCGCCGATCACGGCCAGGTCCTCGGGGATGCGCCGTCCGGCGTCCTGGAGGGCGCGCATCAGCAGCATGGCGTACTCGTCGTTGTAGGCGAAGACCCCGTCCAGCTCGGGTAGGTCCGCGGCGAGTTCGGCGGCGGCCCGCTCCGTGTAGGCGAGCGGCACGCCGACGACGCTCGCCCCGGTGCCGCGCAGGGCCCGCCGGGCGCCGGCCAGCCGGGGCCGCGAACAGACCCCCAGGCCGGGCTCTTCGGGCACGACGACCCCGATCCGGCGCCTGCCGCGCTCGTACAGGTGGGCGGCCGCGCACCGGCCCACGGCCTCGTGGTCCATCAGCAGGGCGTGCGCGCCCTCCACGCGTTCGGGACCGAGGGTGACGACCGCGCGGGCGCCGGAGCGCTTGAGGACGGCCACGCCCCGCGGCCCGATCCCGGTGCCGGGCACCAGGACGGCGACGGGCCGCAGCTCGGCCCAGGCGCGGGCGGCTTCGTCGCCCTGGAGACCGACGGAGCCGTACTGCACGACCGTGTAGTCGAGGCGGCCCAGGGCGCCCTGGAACTCGTCGAGGAACGCGCCGTAGAGGGGGCCGACGGGGAGTGCCGGGGCGGGCATGAGGACCATGCGGCTGCGTCCCGCGCGCAGGCTGCGGGCGGCCGCGTGGGGGACGTACCCCAGTTCCCGCGCGGCCTCGTGGACCCGCCGTCGCGTGGGTTCGCTGATCCGCACGGCGTCGGTGTTGTTGAGGACGTAGGACACGGTCGCCCGCGAGACGCCGGCCAGGCGGGCCACATCGGCACTCGTGGGAGTGTTCGGTATCTGCACCATGACAGACCGCATCCTGGCAGAGCGGGCCGGGGGTGCGGCGGGCGGGGGAACGTGGTTCGCCTTTGGACGAACTCCGTTACGGAGCAAGGCCGTTCGGGCCACCCGCACAGAGCCGTCCGGCCCCTTGTCACGCGGGCCGCTGAGTGCGCGTCACCCGCGCGACCAGGTCCACCCAGGCCGCCTCCAGACGCGCCATGGGCATCCCGCGCTGCCGGGTCAGATGGTGGATGAGCGCCGGGTCGAGGGAGGCCAGCAGGGTGTGGGCCAGCAGTTCGCAGTCCGCGTCCGGCACGATCTGGCGCAGCAGCATGGTGACGTGGGTGCGCAGTGCCTGCGTCGCGGGGTGGGAGAAACGGCGGCACGCCTCGGGCTGGGCGGCGAGCTGCAGCTCCAGCTGCTCGGCCGAGCGGTAGAGCACCGCGACGCCGAACGCCCGCAGCCGCTCCAGGGGCGGCGCGCCGGGGCCGAGCGGCGGGGGCCCGCCAAGGAAGTCGGCCTGGAGCCGCCGGCCCGAGTGGTCGAGCAGGGCCATGAGCAGTCCGGTGCGGTCGCCGAAGCGCCGGAAGACCGTGCCCTTGCCGACCCGGGCCGCCGAGGCGACGGCCTCCATGGTGACGCCGGCCACACCGTGCTCCGCGATCAGCCGGGCGGCGGCCTCCAGCAGCCGGGCCCGGTTGCGGGCCGCGTCGGCACGCAGACAGGGCTCCTCGGGGGCCGTGCCGAGCTCCAGCAGGGGTGGCGCGTCGGAGGGCTCCTGCGGCATCGGGAAGGGCTGCGGCGCGCTGGACATGAAGACAGCGTAAAGCACCGGGAACAGAACTGGACCCCGGTCCGGTTATGGTGGTAGAAATTTAAACGGACCTTGGTCCGGATCGTAACGGCGATGTTTTCAGCCCCTGGAGATTTCCCATGTCTGTTCGTATCCTCGCGCTCGTCGGCAGCCTGCGTGCCGGTTCGCACAACCGTCAGCTGGCCGAGGCGGCCGCCAAGCTCGCCCCCGAGGGCGCCGAGGTCGTGCTCTTCGAGGGCCTGGCCGACGTCCCCTTCTACAACGAGGACATCGACGTCGAGGGCGACGTCCCGGCCGCCGCCGCGGCCCTGCGTGCGGCCGCTCAGGGCGCCGACGCGTTCCTGCTGTTCTCGCCCGAGTACAACGGCACCATGCCGGCCGTGCTGAAGAACGCCATCGACTGGCTGTCCCGCCCCTACGGCGCCGGCGCCTTCGGCGGCAAGCCCGTCGCCGTGATCGGCACCGCCTTCGGCCAGTTCGGCGGCGTGTGGGCGCAGGACGACACCCGCAAGTCGGTCGGCATCGCCGGCGGCAAGGTGATCGAGGACATCAAGCTCTCGATCCCCGGCTCCATGACCCGCTTCGCGCAGACCCACCCGGTCGACGACGCCGAGGTCGCCGCCCAGCTGACCGAGGTCGTGGCGCGCCTGCACGGCACGGCCGCCGAGATCACGGCCGCCTGAGCCCCGTCCGAACCGCCCGTAGGGGCCGGAGCCGAGCGGCCTCCGGCCCCTACGGGTCTTTCCCGCGCTCCTACGGGCCCTCCCGGAACCCCTGGGGGTTTTCCCGGACCCTCGCGGGTTTCCCCGGACCCTCCTGCCGGTCCGTTGCGGCAGCCGGGGGTACGACCCCGCGCCGCGCTCGACTTCCGGGGCCGGTCAGGGGTATGCGGACGATGGCCGTACGGCCGTGATCGCGTCAGCCGCCCGAGGAGGAAGCCGTGCCCCTGGTCCCGCCCCCGTTCGACCCGGAACTGGCCGCGTGCCTGGAGTCGCTCGGGGACGCCGCCGCGCCCGGGTTCTGCCTGGAGGACCTCGGCGCCGCCCGGCGGGTCACCTGTCTGGCGTCGCCGGACCTCACCCTCGGCGGCGCCTTCGAGGTGAGCGAGCACGCGGTACCCGGACCGCCGGGCGCCCCCGGGGTCCCGCTGCTGGTCTGCCGCCCGAGCGGTACGACGGCCCCGCTGCCGGTGATCTACCACGTGCACGGCGGCGGCATGATGGCAGGCACCGACCGGGCCGGGGTGGAGGTGCCGCTGGACTGGGCGCGGGAACTGGGCGCGGTGGTGGTGTCGGTCGACTACCGGCTCGCCCCCGAGCACCCGCACCCGGCACCGGTCGAGGACGTGTACGCGGGCCTCGTCTGGACCGCCGCGCACACGGCACGGATCGGCGGCGCCCCGCGGCGGATCGTCGTCGCGGGCGCCAGCGCGGGCGGCGGGCTCGCGGCGGCCGCGGCACTGCTCGCCCGGGACCGGCAAGGGCCCTCCCTGCTCGGCCAGTTGCTGCTGAGCCCGATGCTGGACGACCGCAACGACACCGTCTCCGGCAAGCAGATGACCGGCCGCGGCCTGTGGGACCGCACCGCCAACGAGACGGCCTGGACGGCCCTGCTGGGCGCGCGCAGGGGCGGCCCGGACGTCTCCCCCTACGCGGCCCCGGCACGCGCCGCCGACCTGTCCGGTCTGCCGCCCGCCTACCTCGACGTCGGCTCGGCGGAGACCTTCCGGGACGAGACCGTCGCCCACGCGTCCCGCCTCTGGGCGGCCGGCGGCCGCGCCGAACTCCACGTCTGGCCGGGCGCGTTCCACGGCTTCGACACCCTCGCCCCCGAGGCGGCCCTGTCCCGGGCGGCGCGCGCCGCCCGGCTCGGCTGGCTGCGGCGGCTGTTGGCGCGGTGAGGCACGTTCCCGGCGGGAAACCCCTCCCCGGCCAGGGCTGTTGACGTTACCGTTCGGTAGACCCCGTGTCCGGAGCCTCCCGGAGGTACTCGCCCATGACGCCCGACCGCTCCCCCGGTCTCGCCGAGTCCGCCCGCGCCCTCGCCGCCGGGGAGGTGACCTCCCGGGCACTGGTGGAGCGGGCCCTGGCCCGGATCGAGGCCGGCGGGCCGGTGCTGAACGCCTTCCGTGTCGTGCGCGCCGAGGCCGCGCTCCGCGAAGCGGACGCCGCCGACCGGGAGCTGGCGGCGGGCGGACGGCGGCCGCTGCTCGGGGTGCCGGTCGCGGTGAAGGACGACACGGACGTGGCGGGCGAGCCGACGGCGTTCGGCTGCGCGGGCGACTTCCCGCCGGCGGCCGCCGACGGAGAGGCGGTACGGCGGCTGCGCGCGGCCGGCGCGGTGATCGTCGGCAAGACCAACACGTGCGAGCTGGGGCAGTGGCCGTTCACCGAGGGACGGGCCTTCGGCGACACCCGCAACCCCTGGCACCCCGGGCACACCCCCGGCGGCTCCTCGGGCGGCTCGGCGGCAGCGGTGGCGGCCGGTCTGGTCCCGGCCGCGCTCGGCTCCGACGGCGCCGGTTCGGTACGCATACCGGCCGCCTGGACCCGGCTGATCGGCATCAAACCGCAGCGCGGCCGCATCTCCACCTGGCCGCGCCCCGACCCCTTCCACGGGATCACGGTCAACGGCACACTGGCCCGTACGGTCGCCGACGCGGCCCTGCTGCTCGACGCGGCTAGCGGCAGCCATGCCCGGGACGTGCACCGGCCGCCCGCGCTGACGGTGGCGGACGCGGTCGGCCGCGATCCCGGCCGGCTGCGCGTCGCGCTGTCCCTGAAGCCGCCGTTCACCGCCGTACCGGCCCGGCTGCATCCGCAGGTCCGCGCCCGGGTCACCGAACTCGCGGGGCAACTCGCCGCGTGCGGGCACGAGGTGACGGAGGACGACCCGCCCTACGGGCAGATCGGGCTGGCCTTCGTGCCCCGCGCCACCGCGGGGATCGCCGAACTGGCCGCCGAGGTCCCCGACCCGGCGCTGCTCGACCCCCGCACCCGGGGCGCGGCCCGGCTGGGCCGGCTGCTCGGCGGGGCTCCGCTGCGGGCGGCCCGGCGGGCGGAGGTGGCGCTGCAACGGCGGATCGGCGCCTTCTTCCGGTCGTACGACGTGATTCTCGCCCCGACCACGGCGGCGCCCCCGCCCCGGATCGGCGCGCTGCACGGGCTGGGCGGGGCGGCCACGGACCGGGCGATGATCGCCGCGTGCCCCTACGCGTGGCCGTGGAACGTGCTGGGCTGGCCGGGGGTCAACGTGCCCGCCGGGTTCGCCGGGGACGGACTGCCGGTGGGGGCGCAGTTGCTCGGGCCCGCGGGGAGCGAACCGCTGCTGGTGTCGCTCGCGGCCCAGCTGGAGGCGGAGCTGCGCTGGCACGAGCGGTGGCCGCCGGACCCGGCCGGCCGAGGGGTCGGACCCTGAGCGGGCCGCCTCCAGGGGCGAGCCGCGCGGAGCCGGCCGAGGAGCCGCCGGTACCGTCCGTGTGCGGCGGAGCTCCGTGAGGGCGGGCGCCACGCCTACGGCGGCGTGGTGTGCCGCGCGGTTCCATCCGCGCCCGGTCCGCCGACGGGCCGTCCCGGCCCATATCCGGACCGATCCGGACAGGGCCCAACCGGGATACGACGGGCGCCCGTTACCCCGGCGGGACGTACCACTAGGGTGCCCCCGTGAGCACGTTTACCGACACCGATGAGAACGTCCCCGGCCGCCACGGCCCGCACGCCACCACCGAGGCCGACCCGCGCGAGGTCGGCCGGGTGCGCACCGAGTACTCCCCGGCCCACGACGGCGACCCGGACCCCGGGGAGATCGTGTGGACCTGGGTGCCGTTCGAGGAGAACGACGGCCGGGGCAAGGACCGCCCGGTGCTGGTCGTCGCCCGCGAGGCGGCGGGCAGCTTCCTGGCCGTGCAGCTCTCCAGCAAGCGGCACGACGGCGACCGGGAATGGGTGGCCATCGGCAGCGGCCCCTGGGACCGCTCGGGGCGGGACTCCTGGGTGGACGTGGACCGGGTGCTGCGCCTCCACGAGGACGGCATGCGCCGCGAGGCGTGCGCCCTGGACCGCATGCGCTTCAACCTCGTCCGGCAGCGGCTGCACGAGCGGTACGGCTGGACCTGACGGCCGGCGCCGGGCGGCGGGGCGCCGGAACGCGGGGCGGGCACCCGCGAGGCCGGAGACCGGCCGGCGGCACCCGGACCCGATCGGCTCGAGACACCGGCCGGCGCCTCACGTCCCGACCGGTGCGAACACCCGCACGAACGCCTCCCGCACCGCCGCCCGGGGCGTCCGGTCCAGCACCCCGAAGACCACGTGCTCGAACGTCCGCTCGAAGCGGCCTCCGGTGCCGAGCAGTTCCCGGAACGCGCCCGCGACCCGCGCCGGTTCGTTCTGGAAGACGCCGCAGCCCCAGGCACCCAGCACCAGCCGGCGGTACCCGTGGGCAGCGGCGGTCTCCAGGACCCGCTCGGCGCGGCTCGCGAGGGCGGCGGGTATCTCGGCGGCGCGTTCGGGCGCCGTACGCCGCAGGACGCCCGCGTTCGGGGCGGCGGCGGTCAGGAAGCCCACCCGGCAGGGCTCGGCGAGGAGCCTGCCGCGGTCGTCGCGGAAGACGGGGACGCCGGGGGCGTGGATCACCCGGTCGGAGTAGAGCGGGTCCCGGTCCGCGCGGTGATGGTCGTAGAACTCCCGGACCCCGAGCAGGCACGTGTACAGCGCGGAGGCCCGGCACAGGGCCTCTTCCTGAGCCTGGGCGCCGTTCAGATAGCCGCCGCCGGGATTTCTCGCCGAGGCGAAGTTCAGGACGGCGACGGGTGCGTCGGCCAGTCGCCGGGCCGCCTCCGTGCTGCTCTCGCCGGTCACCTCCACGACCGTGTCCAGGTCCGGCGCGGACGGCACCGGGACCGGCCCGGGGCCGTACATCCGGGTGCCGGCACGGGCGGCTCGGACCGCTTGCGCGAGACACACCTCCCGGCCGTCCGGGGCCCGGTAGCGGCCCGCGGCCACGATCTGTTCCGTCTCCGTGGCGATCCCGCGCAGGCGCGCGCTCATGGCGCCACCCCCGTGGACGCCATGACCGCCGCCCACGCGGTCTCCCCCGTCGTGCTCATGCGGTCATCCTGGGTGATGCTGGTGGGACGGTGCAACGGGGTTTCCCGGGCCCGGAACGCGCCGCGAACGGGCGCGGTCACCGAGATGACCGGCCGGGAAACGCCCGGCAGGGCGCTCTTGTGCGATCCGGCACGAGGGTCTTGGCTGGGGCGAGTGCCGCCCGGCCGACCGGACGCCGGGCCGAAGACATGGTGGAATCTCAGGAGGATCCCGACATGTCCGATGCGATGGACGACAGCGGCGACCGTACGGAACACCCCACGGCCGTCACCGAGGCCGAGGTGGACGCCCTCGTACAGGGCATCTGCTTCAAGACCGGGCCGCCCCGCGCCCTCGGTGTGGAACTGGAGTGGCTGATCCATGACCGGGGCCTGCCGCAGCGCCCCGTGACACCCGAGCGACTGCGCGCGGCCCACAGCGCCGCGCGTGCCCTTCCCCTCGGTTCGGCGCTCACCGTCGAACCCGGCGGCCAGCTGGAACTGAGCTCACCGCCCGCCGCCTCCCTGACGGAGTGCGTCGACACCGTCTCCGCGGACCTCGCGGCCGTCCGCGCCGTCCTCGACGAGCAGGGGCTCGTCCTCGTCGGCCTCGGCCATGAACCCTTCCGCCTCCCCGACCGGTTCCTGCGCGAACCGCGCTACGACGCGATGGAGGCCTGCCTGGACCGCGCCGGACCGGCCGGCCGGCACATGATGCGCGCCTCCGCCTCCGTGCAGGTCTGCGTGGACGCGGGCCACGAGGAGCCGGGGCCGCTGGGGCACGGACGGCGCTGGTGGCTGGCGCACCAGCTGGGCGCGGTCCTGGTGGCCGCGTTCGCCAACTCCCCGCTGATCGGCCTGCGGCCGACCGGCTGGCTGTCGACCCGGCAGCTGATGTGGGCGCGGATCGGCGCGGGCCGGGCGGGCGCGCCCCCGCTGCACGAGGAGCCGCGGTCCGCGTGGGCCCGGCACGTGCTGGACTCCCCGGTGATGTGCGTGCGCGGGGACGGCGGGCCCTGGGAGGTGCCCGAGGGGCTGACCTTCCGGGAGTGGACACGCGGCCAGGGATCCCGGGCGCCCACCCGGGCGGACCTCGACTACCACCTGACCACCCTGTTCCCGCCGGTCAGACCGCGTGGCCATCTGGAGCTGCGGATGATCGACGCGCAGCCGGGCGAGGACGGCTGGATCGTGCCGCTCGCGGTGACGGCGGCGCTCTTCGACGACCCGCAGGCCGCAGAGACCGCCTACCGGTGCGTGAAGCCGCTGGCCGAGCGGGCCCTGAACCTGCCGGCCCCGCACAATCCGCTGTGGGACGACGCGGCCCGGCTCGGGCTCGCCGATCCGGAGCTGCGGGAGGTGGCCAACGTCTGTTTCGCGGCGGCCCTCGACGCGCTGCCCCGGATCGGCGCCGGCGCCGAGGTGACGAACGCCGTCGCGGGGTACCTGGAGCGCTATGTCGCCCGGGGCCGCTGCCCGGCCGACGATCTGCTGGACGCGCCGCCCGGCACCCGTATCGCCCCGGCCGGGAGCGGCCCCGCCGCCCGCGGCAGGAAGGACATCCCCTCATGACCGCCCCCAAGGCCGAGGCCACGACCGCGGAGCCGGACACCGAGGCCCTGCGCGAGCGCGCGCTGGCCTCGCTCACCACCGCCCGGGACCGCACCACCCTGCTGACCACGTGCGTGGACGAACCCGACCTCACCGCGCAGCACTCACCGCTGATGTCCCCGCTGGTGTGGGACCTCGCGCACATCGGCAACCAGGAGGAGCTGTGGCTGCTGCGGGCGGTCGGCGGGCGGGAGGCGATGCGGCCCGAGATCGACGGCCTGTACGACGCCTTCGAACATCCGCGTGCGGAGCGGCCCTCGCTGCCGCTGCTGCCACCCGCCGAGGCCCGGCGCTACGCGGCCGAGGTGCGCGGACGGGTCCTGGACGTGCTGGAGTCCGCCGATCTGCGGGGCACCCGGCTGACCGAGGCCGGGTTCGCCTTCGGGATGATCGCGCAGCACGAACAGCAGCACGACGAGACGATGCTGATCACCCATCAGCTGCGCAGGGGCCCGGCTGCGCTGACCGCGCCGGACCCGGAACCGGGCCCGCCGTTCACGGGACCCGCCGAAGTCCTCGTCCCCGGCGGTCCGTTCACCATGGGCACCTCCGGTGAACCCTGGGCGCTGGACAACGAACGGCCGGCGCATCCACGGGAGGTGACCCCCTTCTGGATCGACACCGTCCCGGTGACGAACGCGGCGTACCAGGCGTTCATCGAGGACGGCGGCTACGCCACCGAGCGCTGGTGGACACCGGAGGGCTGGGCGCACGTCCGGCGGCACGGCATCGACGCGCCGCTGTTCTGGCGCCGGGAGGGCGACCGCTGGCTGCGCCGCCGCTTCGGCACCACCGAGGCGGTACCGCCGGACGAGCCGGTGCTGCACGTGTGCTGGTACGAGGCCGACGCCTACGCCCGCTGGGCCGGGCGCCGGCTGCCCACCGAGGCGGAGTGGGAGAAGGCAGCCCGGCACGATCCGGCCACCGGCCGCTCCCGGCGCTACCCCTGGGGCGACGCCGACCCGGCGCCGGAGCACGCCAACCTCGGCCAGCGGCACCTGGGCCCCGCCCCGGCCGGCAGCTATCCGGCGGGGGAATCCCCGCTGGGGGTGAGGCAGCTGATCGGCGACGTGTGGGAGTGGACGGCCAGCGACTTCCTGCCGTACCCGGGGTTCCGGGCGTTTCCGTACAGGGAGTACTCGGAGGTGTTCTTCGGCTCCGAGCACAAGGTGCTGCGCGGCGGTTCGTTCGCCGTGGACCCGGTGGCCTGCCGGGGCACCTTCCGGAACTGGGACTATCCGATCCGGCGGCAGATCTTCTCCGGCTTCCGCACCGCCCGATCGGAGTCCGCCTGATGTGCCGTCACCTCGCCTACGTGGGGCCCGAGTCGCCGCTGGCCCGGCTGCTGACGGAGCCGCCGCACAGCCTGTTCCGGCAGTCCTGGGCGCCCCGCCGGCAGCGGTACGGGACGGTCAACGCCGATGGTTTCGGCGTGGGCTGGTACGCGCCCGGCGATCCCGAACCCGCCCGCTACCGGCGGGCCGGACCGATCTGGGCGGACCTGTCCTTCACCGACCTGGCCCGGGTGGTGCGCTCCGGTGCGGTGCTCGCCGCCGTACGGGACGCCACCCTCGCGGGCGCGGACGCGGAGGCCGCGGCGGCGCCGTTCGCCGCGGGGCGCTGGCTGTTCAGCCACAACGGGGCGGTCGCGGGCTGGCCGGACGCGGCGGCGCCCCTGGTGCCGACGCTGCCCCCGGTCGACCTGCTGTCGCTGCCCGCGCGCACCGACTCGGCGTTCGTCTGGGCTCTGGTGCTGCACCGGCTGCGCACCGGGACCGACCCGGCGCGGGCCCTGGCGGAGACCGTGCGCGAGGTCGCGGGGGCCGCCCCCGCCTCCCGGCTGAACCTGCTGCTGACGGACGGCGCCACCATCGCCGCCACCGCCTGGGGCGACAGCCTCTGGTACCGCGCGGAGCCCGGCCTGGGCACGGTCGTGGCCTCCGAGCCCTATGACGACGACCCGCTGTGGCGGGAGGTCCCCGACCGCACCGTGCTCACCGCGGACAGCACCGGTGTGCTGCTCGCCCCGGCGGCACGACCCGCCGCCGCATCCCCTAAGGAGCCCTGCACGTGAGCCCTCTGCACGTCACCCGCACCCTCCCCGAGGACGCGACGGAGGCCGCGCTGCGCGCCGATGTCGAGCACGGCCTGACCGACGACCCCAAGTGGCTGCCGCCGAAGTGGTTCTACGACGCCCGGGGCAGCGAACTCTTCGACCGGATCACCGAGTTGCCCGAGTACTACCCCACCCGCGCCGAGCGGGAGATCCTGGCCGACCGGTCCGGTGAGATCGCCGCCGCGAGCGGGGCCCGGACCCTGGTCGAGCTGGGATCGGGTTCCTCGGAGAAGACCCGGTACCTGCTCGACGCCCTCACCTCGCTCGCCGCCTACGTCCCGGTCGACGTCAGCGAGAGCGCCCTCACCCAGGCCGGGCGGGCGCTCGTCGCGGAGCGCCCGGACCTCGAAGTGCACGCGCTGATCGCCGACTTCACCGCGCCGCTCGACCTGCCCGCGACGCCGGGCCCCCGGCTGGTGGCGTTCCTCGGCGGCACGATCGGCAATCTGCTGCCCGCCGAACGCGCCGCGTTCCTCGCCGCGGTGCGGGCCCTGCTCGAACCCGGCGACGGCCTGCTGCTCGGCACCGACCTGGTCAAGGACGAGCAGGTGCTGGTGCGGGCCTACGACGACGCGGCCGGGGTGACGGCCGCGTTCGACAAGAACGTGCTGAACGTCGTCAACCGCGAACTGGGCGCCGACTTCGACCCGGACGCCTTCGAGCACGTGGCGGTGTGGGACGCCCGCCGCGAGTGGATCGAGATGCGCCTGCGCTCGCGCACCGCGCAGACCGTGAAGGTGTCCGCGCTGAACCTCGCGGTCGAGTTCGCGCCCGGCGAGGACTTGCGCACCGAGGTGTCGGCGAAGTTCCGGAGGGAAGGGGTGAGCCGCGAACTGGGCGACGCCGGACTTGAGCTGACCCATTGGTGGACCGACGCCCGGGAGCGGTTCGCGCTGTCCCTCAGCGTGGCGCGGTGAGCGGGGCACGCCGAGCGGGGCGGGGCACGCCGAGCGGCTCAGAGGTCCGGGGTGAGTTCCTCGGTGATCCGGTGTGACGCCCGGCGGGCCTCCGTGGCCGGATCGGCGCCGTTCAGCACCCTGGTCATGTACTGCTTGATCGGGTTGTCGGCCTCGACGTCCGCCCACTGGGGGGTGTTGGGGGTCGCCCTGCCGTGTGCCGCGCCCGCGGCCATGGCGGCGACCCCCTCCTCGCCCGAAACGGCGGCGGCCAGGTTGGTCTTGTTGGGCACGTAGTTCATGGTGCGAGCGAGTTCGGTGTCCCACTTGGCGCCGGTGAGCGCCCCGACCACGGCGGTCGCCGCGAACTGGTCCCCGGTGTTCCGCGGTACGACGAGGTCGGAGCCGCCGGTGAACACGGCGCCGGGCCGGGAGGCGGTGCGGCCGGGCACCGGGAAGTACCCGATCTTCCCCTTGAGCCACGGGTTCTGCTTCACGATCGCCTGGGCGAGTCCCGGTACCGCGACGATCTGCGCCACCTTCCCGCCCGCGAACACCCCGGCCTGGGGCGGGTGTTCCTCGTCGGCGCCCCTGGGCCCGTCGCCGAGCGACTGGAGGCGCCGGTAGAAGTCCATGCCGCGCAGCGCGGCGGGGGTGTCCAGGGCACCCTTCCACTGGTAGTCGTCGACCTTGCGGGCGAGGTCGCCGCCCTCGTCCCAGATGAAACCGGAGAGCGTGTACCAGTCCTGTCCGGCGAGGTAGATCCCCTGGTTCGCGCCGGAGTCGAGCTTCTCGGTGTCGGCGAGCCATTCGGCGCGGGTGCGCGGCGGGTGGGAGACGCCCGCCCGGGCGAACAGGTCCTTGCGGTAGATGACGACGCGGTTGGCGGCGTACCAGGGGATGCCGTACTGCTGGTTGCCCTCCTTGCCGGGTTCGGCGAGACCGGGCAGCCACTTGTCCTTGCCCCAGTCCCGCATCGACTCCAGCGTCAGATCGGCGAGTCGGCCGCCGTCGGCGTACAGCGGCACCTGGGTGTTGCCGACCTCGATCACGTCGGGCGCGTCGCCGGAGGTCTCCGCGAGCGCCTTGCGGACCTTCGCCACGATGCCGGTCCAGTCCTGGATGCGGATGTCCAGGCGCAGGTCCGGGTGGGTGTGTTCGAAGTCCGCGGTGAAGCGGTCGAGGAAGTCCGCCGAGGCGCTGTCCTTCATCAGCCACACGGTGACGGTCTCGCGCTGATGGGTGCCGGGGAGCATCCCGCAGCCGCTGACGAGGCAGCCGGTGACACAGCCGAGGGCGAGTAGACGACGTCTCACGAGGGGTCCTGTTCTGTCCGGCGCGGCGAACGCGCGCAGGGGTGGAGGCCCGACGTGGGGGGACGAGCGCACATGCTCGTACGGGTGTGGCTGGATTTTGGTATGGACCAATGCCGAGGTCAAGGGCCGCAGGCGATTACGCGAGGTCACGCCCGCTACGCCGTGCGGAGCGGGCGGACATGCGGCACCGTGGAGTACGGCGTGTCCCTCGGCCCAAGGAGCCCCCCGATGACGAACCACACCTACCGGGTCACCGAGATCGTCGGCACCTCGCACGAGGGCCTCGACCAGGCCATCCGCAACGGCATCGCGCGCGCCGGCCAGACGCTGCGCAACCTGGACTGGTTCGAGGTGACTCAGGTCCGCGGCCAGATCGAGGACGGTCGGATCGAGCACTTCCAGGTGGGCCTCAAGGTGGGCTTCCGCATCGAGGACGGCGACTGACCGGGCCGGCTCAGGTACGGCCCTCCTTCTCCTGCGCCTCGCGCAACGCGGCGGAATCCTCGGCCCAGCGGGCCCGCACCACGGTGAATCCGGCCCGCTCGGCGTCGTCGCACACCACCGCGTCGTCGTCCACGAGGAAGCGCACCTCACGGCCCCGGGCGAGCCGGCGCAGGGTCGCGAGCTTGGTGAACCGGGCGGGCCTGCGGTCCGCGTCACCGCGCATGTACAGGTCCCCCGCGGGCAGGTCGTGCGCGGCGAGCCAGTCCAGGGTGTCACGCCGGTACCGCTCCGGACGGCCGGTCAGATACACGACCTCGCAGTCCCGCGCGCTCCGCCGGGCCAGCTCGACGCCCTCGGCGAGCGGCGGATCCGCGGGCGCGGCACCGAAGAACCCGTCCCAGTCCTTGGGCCGCCGCCCAAGGAAGTGCTGCCGGTGGGCGGTGTCCGCCAGGGTGTTGTCGAGGTCGAACACGGCGATCGGCCGTGCGTTGTCGTCGCTCACACGAAGACCCTAGCCACATACGGGAATCCGCGGGCGGTCAGGGCGTTGAACCGTACGTGAGCAGTTCAGTGATCGCCCGGACCCGGTTCTCCGTCCTCGACCGTTCGCGCGTGCGGCAGGGGCACCCGCCCGCCGAGGCGCTGCGGGACACGGTGGCGCTGGCGCGGGAGGCGGAGGCGCTCGGGTACCACCGGTTCTGGGTGTCCGAACACCACGGCGTGCCCGGTGTCGCCGGTTCCGCGCCGACCGTGCTGGCCGCCGCCGTGGCCGCCGCCACCCGGACGATCCGGGTGGGCACCGGCGGGGTCATGCTGCCCAACCACCGGACGCTGGTCGTCGCCGAGCAGTTCGGGGTGCTGGAGTCGCTGTTCCCCGGGCGGATCGACATGGGCCTCGGGCGTTCGGTGGGCTTCACGGACGGGGTGCGCCGGGCGCTCGGCCGGGACAAGGGCGACGCGGAGGACTTCGAGGCCCGGCTCGGCGAACTGCTCGACTGGTTCTCCGGGCCGTCCCCCGCGGGGGTGCGGGCCCGGCCCGCGGACGGACTGCGGGTGCCGCCGTTCGTGCTGGCCCTGGGCGAGGGTGTGGCGATCGCGGCGCGGGCCGGGCTGCCCCTGGTCATCGGGGACCTGCGCGACCGGGAGCGGTTGCTGCGCGGTGTCGAGCGCTATCGCGCCGGGTTCCGTCCCTCGCTCTGGGCGGCCGAGCCGTACGTGGTGGTCTCCGGGGCGGTCGCGGTCGCCGGCACCGAGGAGGCGGCGCGGCGGCTGCTGGTACCGGAGGCGTGGTCGATGGCGTACGCCCGCACGCACGGCACCTTCCCGCCGCTCGCCCCCGCCGAGGAGACCGAGGCCCGGCCGCTGACCGCGCGGGAGCGGGAGGCGTACGACGCCCAGCTCGCCGGCCGGCTGGCGGGCACGCCGGAGCAGGTCGCGCACGAGCTGGAGGCGGTGCTGGAGGAGACCGGCGCGGCGGAGGTCCTGGTCACGACCAGCGGCTACGACCGTACGGCGCTGCTGGACTCCTACCGCGCTCTGGCCGAACTCTTCGCGCCCGCTCCCTGACCCGCGAGGGGCGGCTCTCCGAGATGCGGGGCGGGCCCGCGACGGTGACTCTGGGAGGGCAAGGACGTAAGCGAGGAGGAGGACCGCCATGTCCTTCATGGACAAGCTCAAGGGCATGATCAAGGGCCACGAAAGCCAGGCCGACAAGGGCATCGACAAGGGCGGCGACTACATCGACCAGCGCACCGGCGACAAGTACCGGAAGCAGGTCGACGCCGCCCAGGACAAGGCGCGGGACGAGTTCGGCACCCGGCAGGACCCGGGCGACCCTCCGCGGTCATAGCGGGCGGGGGCGGATAGGGTGTGTCTTCCATGCGCCACAGCCCCCATGATCCCTACGTCCGTGTCCGCGGCGCCCGTGAACACAATCTCCGGGGCGTCGACGTGGACGTCCCGCGTGACGTACTGGCCGTGTTCACCGGGGTGTCCGGTTCGGGGAAGTCGTCCCTGGCGTTCGGCACGATCTACGCCGAGGCCCAGCGACGCTACTTCGAGTCGGTCGCGCCGTACGCCCGCCGGCTGATCCACCAGGTCGGCGCGCCGAAGGTCGGTGAGATCACCGGTCTGCCGCCCGCGGTCTCGCTCCAGCAGCGCCGCGCGGCCCCCACCTCGCGCTCCTCGGTGGGCACGGTCACCAATCTCTCCAACTCCCTGCGCATGCTGTTCTCGCGTGCCGGGGAGTACCCGCCGGGCGCGCGGCACCTGGATTCCGACGCGTTCTCGCCCAACACGACGGCGGGCGCCTGCCCCCGGTGCCACGGGCTGGGGCAGGTGCACGACACCAGCGAGGAGTTGCTGGTGCCGGATCCCTCGCTGTCGGTGCGCGAGGGCGCGATCGCCGCGTGGCCGGGTGCCTGGCAGGGCAAGAACCTGCGGGACATCCTGGACGCGCTCGGCCACGACGTGGACCTCCCGTGGCGTGAACTGCCCGCCGAGCAGCGGCGATGGATCCTGTTCACGGACGAACAGCCGGTCGTCACGGTGCATCCGGTGCGGGACGCGGACCGTATCCAGCGCCCGTACCAGGGCACGTACATGAGCGCCCGCCGGTATGTGCTCAAGACGTTCGCCGACACCAGGTCGCCGACCCTGCGCACCAAGGCGGAGCGCTTTCTGACCAGCGCGCCCTGTGCGGGGTGCGGGGGCAGCCGGCTGCGGCCCGAGGCGCTGGCGGTGACCTTCGGCGGCCGCACCATCGCCGAGCTGGCTTCGCTGCCCCTGACCGGCCTCGCCCGGCTGCTGGACGGCGACTCGGAGACGGCCCGTGTCCTCACCCAGGACCTGAAGTCGCGGATCGCGCCGGTGGTCGAACTCGGCCTCGGCTACCTGAGCCTGGACCGCTCCGCACCCACCCTCTCCGCGGGCGAGCTGCAACGTCTGCGGCTGGCCACCCAGTTGCGGTCCGGTCTGTTCGGTGTGGTGTACGTGCTGGACGAGCCGTCCGCGGGACTGCACCCGGCGGACACCGAGGCGCTGCTCGCCGTGCTGGCCCGGCTGAAGGCGGCGGGGAACTCGGTGTTCGTGGTGGAGCACCATCTGGAGGTGGTGCGCGGCGCCGACTGGCTGGTGGACGTGGGACCCGGCGCGGGCGAGCACGGCGGGCGGGTGCTGTACAGCGGGCCGCCGGCCGAGCTGGCGTCGGTGCCGGAGTCGGCGACGGCCGCGTTCCTCTTCGACGAGGCGCCGGGACCGCCGCGTGCGGTCCGGGAGCCGCGCGGCTGGCTGAAGGTCGGTCCGGTGACCCGGCACAACCTGCGCGAGGTGACGGCCGCGTTCCCGCTGGGCGCGTTCACCGCCGTCACGGGGGTCTCCGGGTCCGGGAAGTCCACGCTGATCGGGGAGTTGACGCAGGAGCTGGAGGGTGTCGACCGGCTGGTGCGGGTCGACCAGAAGCCGATCGGCCGTACCCCGCGCTCCAATCTGGCCACGTACACCGGGCTGTTCGACGTCGTGCGGAAGGTGTTCGCGGCGACGGACGAGGCGCGCGGGCGCGGGTACGGCGTCGGGCGGTTCTCCTTCAACGTCGCCGGCGGCCGCTGCGAGACCTGTCAGGGCGAGGGGTTCGTCAGCGTCGAGCTGCTGTTCCTGCCGAGCACGTACGCGCCCTGCCCGGACTGCGGCGGTGCCCGCTACAACCCGGAGACGCTCCAGGTGGCGTACCGGGGGCGGAACATCGCCGAGGTGCTGGACCTCACGGTGGAGGCGGCGGCGGAGTTCTTCGCGGACGTGCCGGCCGCCGCCCGCAGCCTGGGCACACTGCTCGACGTGGGCCTCGGCTACCTGAGCCTCGGCCGGCCCGCGACCGAACTGTCCGGCGGCGAGGCCCAGCGGATCAAGCTGGCCGGCGAGCTGCAGCGCGGCCGCCGCGGCCACACCCTGTACCTGCTGGACGAGCCGACCACCGGACTGCACCCGGCCGACGTCGAGGTCCTGATGGACAGGCTGCACGGCCTGGTCGACGCGGGACACACGGTCGTCGTGGTCGAGCACGACATGTCGGTGGTCGCCGGCTCCGACTGGGTCGTCGACCTCGGGCCGGGCGGCGGCGACCAGGGCGGCCGTGTCGTCGCCGCGGGTCCGCCGCGGCGGGTGGCCGAGACGGAGGGCAGCGCGACGGCCCCGTATCTGGCCCGGGTGATGCCGTAGGGGACGCCGCGCCGGCTCATCCCGCCCGGGTCGTCCCCTCCCGGCCGGGTGCCGGGGTCCGCCCGGGGGCGCGGGTGGCCACGCGGTGGTCGTCGACCAGGGCCACGTGGGTCCAGGCCGGGGCGGGGGCGGTCGGCTGGGCCGCGGTGGCGAGGGCGCGGCGGTCCGGATGGCTGTCGGCGGGGATCAGGGGCCGCACCTCGACCTCGGCGAGCAGGCCCCTGGTGCGGGCCACCCGCCACAGGGAGGCGACCAGGGTGTCCTCGCCGACGAAGGCCGCGGCGGTGCCGGTGCCGCCGTCCTGGAGCCGGTAGCGCAGACGGACCGGCTGCACGGGCACGCCCGCGTCCAGCGCCGCCTGGAAGACGGCCCGGTGGAAGCGGCCGTGGGCACGCCCGCACCAGGTGCTGCCCTCCGGGAACGCGGCCACGGCGGAGCCGGTGCGCAGGGCGTCGGCGATCACCGCGACCGTGCCGGGCAGGGCGCGCAGCCGGTCCCGTTCGATGAACAGGGTCCCGCCCCGCGCCGCCAGCGCGCCCGCCACCGGCCAGCGCCGTATCTCCGTCTTGCCGAGCATCCGGGCCGGCCGCACGGCGCCGAGCAGGGGGATGTCCAGCCAGGACACATGGTTGGCGACCAGCAGCAGCCCGCCGCCCGGCGCGACCGCGCCGGTGATGCGCGCCCGTACCCCGATGGCTCGTACGACGGCCCGGCACCAGCGCCCGATCCACTCGGCGGGAATCCTGCGGCCGAGCGGGGACAGGGTGATCCCGGCCAGCACCAGGAGGGCGACGGCGGCCAGCCGCAGCACGGCCCGGGGTACGGCGACGGCGGCGGGCGCCGCTTCCACGCAGGCGTCGGGGGTGCAGGGCGCGCTGGGCAGCCAGACGCTCATCAGGCCGGCAGGAGGGAGAGGAAGTGCCGCAGATAGCGCGGGTTGACCCGGCGCATCGACAGCAGCACGTAAAGGTCGGCGACCCCGAAGTCCCGGTCGTGCGCGGGCTCCCCGCACACCCAGGCGCCCAGGCGCAGGTAGCCGCGCAGCAGGGCGGGCAGTTCGGCGCGTCCGGCGGGGGCCCCGGCGTTCGGGGTCCAGGGTGTGAGCGGTCGTACCCGGAACTCCTCGGGCGCCAGGTGCTTGTCGCGCACCCGGTCCCAGGTGGCCGTGGCGAGGGCGCCGCCGTCGGCGAGCGGTATGGAACAGCAGCCGGCCAGCCACTCGTGGCCGCGATCGGTCATGTAGCGGGCTATACCGGCCCAGATCAGGCCGATGACCGCGCCGTCGCGGTGGTCGGGGTGCACACAGGAGCGGCCGACCTCGACCAGGCCCGGCCGGAGCGTGTCGAGCGCGTCGATGGTGAACTCGCCCTCGCAGTACAGCCGTCCGGCGGCCGCGGCCCGCTCGGGCGGCAGCAGCCGGTAGGTGCCGACGACCTGCCCGGTCACGGTGTCGCGGACCAGCAGATGGTCGCAGTGGGCGTCGAAGGCGTCGATGTCGTGGCCCGGCCGCGGGGTGGCGAGTACGGCGCCCAGCTCCCCGGCGAAGACATCGTGCCGCAGCCGCTGCGCGGCCCGTACGTCGTCCTCGTCGCGGGCGAGCGCGACGGTGTAGCGGGCGGGCGCCGAGGGCCCCGGGGGACGGTCGAGGGTGGAAACGCCGGTCATGGCTCTCTCCTGGTCACGGGGCCGGGTCGGCGGCAGCGGCGGCGGACCGGTGGTCCACGGCCCGCCGCTCCTGTTCTTCCGACGCCGGTTGGCCGGCGCGTGACGTGTTCCGGGAGAGCGGATGTGGGGATGCTGAACGGCCGGGGACGCCGGGCCGCTAGGGTCTTTCGTTTGGATCGGGCCGGATCAGCCCGGCCTGATCCGAGCGAGAGGCCCTAGTCGCCGCGCGCCTCCTTGGTCACGCAGCCGGCGAGCAGCCGTGCGGCCTCCTCGGGGGCGAGGGCGCGTTCCAGGACGAGGTCGCCGCTCATGTGCGGGAAGAAGCGGCCCGCGGGCCAGCTCCGCTGGTACGGCGGCGGGTCCAGCACGAGGAGCCGGGTGCCGTCCACGACGGGGATGTCCGAGGGGGTGCCCTCGTTCCACACCCATTCCCCGGTGGGGCTGACCAGATTGAAGGAGCCGGTGGTGTGCACCTGGCCCGGCTGGTCACGGCAGACGGCGGCCTCCTCGGCGGAGGGCGCCCGGCCGGGGAGGTGACCGCCGCCGATCAGCACGTCGGCGAGCAGGGTGTGCAGCTGGAAGTTGTCGCCGAGTCCGCTCATCCGCAGCGCGAAGCCGGTACCGGTGGGGCGGTCCAGGACGATCAGCGGCTCGTCGTCGAGGACCAGCAGCGCGTAGTGCAGGCACTTGAACTCGTGTCCGGACGCCTCCTGCACCTCGCGCAGTGCCGTGAGCAGCGCGGTGCGGCGATCGGTGCCGAGCGCGGTGCGCACGGCCGCGTGGTTGAGCATGGCCACGCCGGCCATCTCCCACTGGGGCAGCGTCAGCCAGGCCAGGGCGGCCTCGGGGCCGACCCGGTCGAACAGGCCCGGGTCCTGCTCGCCCTCCGGGTCCGGCAGTTCGCCACCGCCGGTCGCCGCCCAGCGCTCGCAGAACTCCCGGACGCCGGCGAGCGTGCCGGCCAGTCCGTCCAGGAGGCGCGGCGCGCAGACGGCCGGATCGGCGCCCCGCTCGACGCAGGCGCCGACGATCACGGCCACGGTGCCACGAGGTCCGGGCGGTATCTCGGGCAGAAGCGCGGCGAGGCGCGGGGCGGCCTGCGCGGTCTCCTGCGCCCCCGCCCCCTGGAAGTGCTGGTGAAGCTGCTGGAACTCGTGCTCGGCGCGAGCGGTGTCACGCTCCAGCACGGCGGCCTCGAACCCGGCGACGGCTTCGCAAAACCGCTCTCGCCCCTTGTTTCCGAAGATCATGGACGGAGGGTACCGGCACGAGGAACACGAGACGGGGCCGGGTGAGCACCACACTCCCGGCCCCGCCCGCCCGCCCCTGTGGGCGAACGACCCTGTGCGCGAGCGGCGCTACCGCTTGCCCGCCTTCCGGGTGGCCCGCAGCCACTCCCGGTTCATGCCGGTGATGGACATCAGCGGGATGCCCTTGGGACAGGCCGTGGCGCACTCCCCCGTCAGTGTGCAGCCCCCGAAGCCCTCGTCGTCCATCTGCGCCACCATGTCGAGCACCCGGGTCTCCCGCTCGGGCGCGCCCTGCGGCAGCACGTTCAGATGGTTGATCTTGGCCGAGGTGAACAGCATCGCCGCGCCGTTGGGGCACGCCGCCACGCAGGCCCCGCACCCGATGCACTCGGCGTGCTCGAACGCGAAGTCGGCGTCGGCCTTCGGTACCGGCGTGGCATGCGCCTCGGGCGCGGCTCCGGTGGGCGCGGTGACGTAGCCGCCGGCCTGGATGATCCGGTCGAACGCGGACCGGTCCACCACGAGGTCCTTGATCACCGGGAACGCGGCGGCCCGCCACGGCTCGACGTCGATCGTGTCGCCGTCCTCGAAGGACCGCATGTGCAGCTGGCAGGTGGTGGTCCGCTCGGGTCCGTGCGCGTCGCCGTTGATCACCAGGGAGCAGGCGCCGCAGATGCCCTCGCGGCAGTCGTGGTCGAAGGCGACCGGGTCCTCGCCCGCGAGGATGAGCCGCTCGTTGAGGAGGTCCAGCATCTCCAGGAAGGACATGTCGGACGAGATGCCGTCCACCTCGTAGGTGGACATCGTGCCGTCGGCGTCGGCGTTCTTCTGCCGCCAGACGCGCAGGGTGAGCTTCATGCGTAGCTCCGCTGGGTGGGGTGGACGTACTCGAAGACCAGGTCTTCCTTGTGCAGGACGGGAGCGGAGCCCGTACCGGCGAACTCCCAGGCGGCCGCGTAGGCGAATTCCTCGTCCCTGCGGGCGGCCTCGCCGTCCGGGGTCTGGGACTCCTCGCGGAAGTGGCCGCCGCAGGACTCGGCGCGGTGCAGCGCGTCGAGGCACATGAGTTCGGCGAGTTCGAGGTAGTCGACGACGCGGTTGGCCTTCTCCAGCGACTGGTTGAACTCCTCGCCGGTGCCGGGGACCTTGATGCGCCGCCAGAACTCCTCTCGGATCCGCGGGATGCGATCCAGGGCCTTGCGCAGCCCCTCGTCGGTGCGGGCCATGCCGCAGAACTCCCACATGATCTCGCCGAGTTCGCGGTGGAAGGAGTCCGGGGTACGGTCGCCGTCGACGGCGAGCAGCAGGTTCAGCCGGTCCTCGGTCTCCGCCAGCACCTCCTGCACGGCGGGGTGTTCGGGAGTGACCGGGTCCTGGTGGGGATGGCGGGCCAGGTAGTCGTTGACGGTGGCCGGCAGCACGAAGTAGCCGTCGGCCAGCCCCTGCATCAGGGCGGAGGCGCCGAGGCGGTTCGCCCCGTGGTCGGAGAAGTTGGCCTCGCCGACCGCGAACAGGCCCGGGACGGTGGTCTGGAGGTCGTAGTCGACCCACAGTCCGCCCATCGTGTAGTGCACGGCCGGGTAGATCCGCATCGGCACCTCGTACGGATCCTCGTCGGTGATCCGCTGGTACATGTCGAAGAGGTTGCCGTACTTGGCCTCCACGGCCGCCCGGCCCATCCGCCGGATCGCGTCGGCGAAGTCCAGGTAGACGCCCTGGCCGCCGGGGCCGACCCCCCGGCCCTCGTCGCAGACGTTCTTCGCGGCGCGGGAGGCGATGTCGCGCGGCACCAGGTTGCCGAAGGAGGGGTAGAGGCGCTCCAGGTAGTAGTCGCGCTCGTCCTCGGGGATCCGGTTCGGGGGGCGGTCGTCGCCCTTGGCCATGGGCACCCAGATCCGGCCGTCGTTGCGCAGCGACTCGCTCATGAGGGTGAGCTTGGACTGGTGGTCGCCGGTGCGCGGGATGCACGTCGGGTGGATCTGCGTGAAGCAGGGGTTGGCGAACCAGGCGCCGCGCCGGTGCGCCCGCCAGATCGCGGTCGCGTTGGAGTTCATGGCGTTGGTCGACAGGTAGAAGACGTTGCCGTAGCCGCCGGAGGCCAGCACGACCGCGTCCGCGAAGTACGTGTCGATACGGCCCGTGACCAGGTCCCGGGCCACGATGCCGCGCGCCCGCCCGTCCACGACGACCAGGTCCAGCATCTCGGTGCGCGGGTGCATCTCCACGTTCCCGGCGGCGATCTGCCGCGACAGCGCCTGGTAGGCGCCGAGGAGCAGCTGCTGGCCCGTCTGGCCGCGGGCGTAGAAGGTGCGGGAGACCTGGACACCGCCGAAGGAGCGGGTGTCGAGCAGGCCGCCGTACTCACGGGCGAAGGGCACGCCCTGGGCCACGCACTGGTCGATGATCTCCACCGAGATCTGCGCCAGCCGGGCGACGTTGGACTCGCGGGCCCTGAAGTCGCCGCCCTTGACGGTGTCGTAGAACAGCCGGTGGACCGAGTCGCCGTCGTTGCGGTAGTTCTTCGCCGCGTTGATGCCGCCCTGCGCGGCGATGGAGTGGGCGCGGCGCGGGGAGTCCTGGTAGCAGAACTGGACGACGTGGTAGCCCTGTTCGGCCAGGGTGGCGCCGGCGGAGCCGCCGGCGAGGCCGGTGCCGACCACGATGACCGTGTGCCCCCGCCGGTTGGCGGGGTTGACCAGCTTGGCCTCGAAGCGGCGGGTGTCCCAGCGCTCGTGGATCGGGCCGGAGGGGGCCATGGTGTCGGCGACGGGTTCGCCGGTCGTGTAGTTCACGTAGTCGTTCATGTCAGCTCACCACTCCGGTCATGACGCCCACGGGTACGGCGATGAAGCCGGCCGTGAGCAGCAGCGCGAGGACGTCGGCCGCGGTCCTCAGGGCGCGGTCGCGGGCGCGGCTGCCGACGCCGAGGGTCTGCGCCGCGCTCCAGAAGCCGTGCCGGACGTGCAGGCCGAGCGCGAGCATCGCGACGATGTAGATCACGTCGCCGTACCAGGTGGAGAAGGTGTCGACGACGTTCTGGTACGGATGGCCGGGCTGGAAGCCGCCGGAGTGCACGGTGCCGGTGGTCAGGTCCAGGATGTGCCAGACGATGAACAGGCCGAGGATGATCCCGCCCCAGCGCATGGTGCGCGTGGCGTAGCTCGCCCTGGGCCTGCTGTGGACGTACTTGCTGGGCCGTGCCTTGATGTCGCGACGGCTGAGCTGGTACGCGGACGTGGCGTGGGCGGCCACGGCGACGACGAGGACGACCCGGATGATCCAGAGCGTCCACTCGTAGTGCATGAAGGGTTCGCCGATGGTGCGCAGCCAGTGGGCGTAGTGGTTGTACTCGCCCGCCCCGAAGTAGATCTTCAGGTTTCCGATCATGTGCACCACCAGGTAGAGCAGCATGATCAGACCGCTGACGGCCATCACCGTCTTCTTGCCGACGGTGGAGTCCCACATCGTGCGCGCCATGGACGGCCGTCGGCCCGTCCGCGTTGCCAGTGCCATGGAACAGCACGCTAGGGCCGAACATCCCGATCGGTCCAAGACATGGTGCGGCTCGTTTCCATAGGCTGGGGCTATCGTTGCTGTATGCAGCTCCAGCAGCTCCAGTATTTCGTGGCCGTCGCCGAGACCCGGCACTTCACCCATGCCGCCGAGCTGGTGCATGTGGCGCAGCCGTCGCTGTCGCAGCAGATCAAGGCGCTGGAGCGGGAGCTGGGCGCGGATCTGTTCCTGCGCGCGCGGGGCAACATCACGCTCACCGACGCGGGCGAGGCCCTGCTGCCGCTGGCCCGGCGGATCCTCGCGGACGCGGACACCGCCCGGCACGAGGTGCAGGAGCTGGTGCAGCTGCGCCGCGGCCGGGTGCGCCTCGGTGCGACGCCGAGCCTGTGCACGGGCCTGCTGCCGGATGTGCTGCGCGCCTTCCACGACCGCTATCCGGGCATCCGGCTCATGATCGAGGAGGGCGGCTCCCACGACCTGGTGCGGGAGCTGGCCCGGGGCGCGCTGGACCTCGCGCTGATCGTGCTGCCGCTGCCGACGCCGTCGCCCGCGCTGACCACGCAGGAGGTGCTGCGCGAGGACCTGGTCGTCGTCTCCTCCCCGGAGGCACCGGCACCCGGGCGGGCCGGCCGGATCGTGCACGTCGCCGACCTGGAGCGTGAGCGCCTGGTGATGTTCCGGCACGGGTACGACCTGCGGGAGCTGACCGTCGCGGCGTGTCGCTCCGCCGGGTTCGAGCCGGAGTTCGCGGTCGAGGGGGGCGAGATGGACGCGGTGCTGGGGTTCGTGCGGGCGGGGCTGGGGGTGGCGGTCGTCCCCCGGATGGTGGCGACGCGGACGGGACTGGGTCTGCGGGTCACCCCGTTGGCGCGGCCTGGGTTGCACCGGGTGATCGCGTTGGCGCATCGCAGTGACGTGGCTCCGCCGAGGGCCGCGCGGGAGCTTCAGCGGATGCTGATGGAACGGTGAGGGGGCGTTTTGCGCGAAAGCGCGTCCGCCCCCCGGCCGCTCCCCCACTCAGCCCTTCGCGTCCGCCAGCGCCAGGTCGTGGAGCCGCTCCGGTGGGCCCGGCCGCGCGTAGTACCAGCCCTGGGCCGTGTCGCAGCCGAGCACCCGGAGTTGTTCGGCCTGGGCGCCGGTCTCCACGCCCTCGACGGTGACGGCGAGGTCCAGGCTGTGGGCGAGGGTGACGATGCCCTCGACGATCTTCAGGTCGACGGGATCGGCGGGGAACTGCTGCATGCCCTGGGTGAAGGAGCGGTCCAGTTTGAGGACGCTCACCGGGAGGCGGCGCAGGTTGGCCAGGTTCGAGTAGCCGGTGCCGAAGTCGTCCAGGGCGATGTCCACGCCCATCTCGGCGAGCCTGCGAAGGGGTTTGAGCAGGTCGTCGTCGGCGCCGATGAGCGCGGACTCGGTGACCTCCAGGCACAGGGCGTCGGGGGTGACGCCCGCGCGTTCGAGGATGTCCACCGTGTCCTGGACCAGGCCGGGGTGGCTGAGCTGGCACGGGGACAGGTTGACGTTGATCCGCAGCGGCCCCGCGTCCCGGCCGCCGTGCCGCTCCCGCCAGGCGCGGGCCTGCCGGATCGACTCCTCCAGGACCCAGCGGCCGAGCGGGACGATCAGCCCGGTGTGCTCGGCGAGCGGGATGAAGCGGTCGGGCCCGAGCACGCCGTGCTGCGGGTGCAGCCAGCGCACCAGCGCCTCCGCGCCACGCACGCTGCCGTCGCCGAGGTGCACCAGCGGCTGGTACTCGATGAAGAACTCGCCGCGTTCCAGGGCGGTGGGCAGGGCCGTGGTCAGGCCGTGCCGGGTGATCGCGCGGGCGTCGGCCTCCGGGTCGGCCAGCTCGGAGCGGTTGCCGCCCGCCGACTTGGCCCGGTACATGGTGATGTCCGCGCTGCGCAGCACCTCGGCGGCCGTACGCTCGCCCGCCGGGCCCTCCACGATGCCGAGGCTGCCGCGCACCAGCAGGTCCCGGCCGTCGACGCTGACCGGGGTGACCAGCGCGTTCATGATGCGCTCGGCCAGGTCGTCCACGGTGCGATCGGTGCCGGGTCCGGTGGTCAGCGCCACGAACTCGTCGCCGCCGAGCCGGGCGACCATCTCACCGGGCGCGGTCGCGCAGGACTGGAGGCGGTCGGCCACCTCCACCAGGAGCCGGTCGCCGGCCGCGTGGCCGAGGCTGTCGTTGACGGTCTTGAAGCCGTCCAGATCGAGGTAGCACAGCCCGAAGCGCTGGCCGTCCCCGCTGGCGAGGACCTTCTCCAACCGCTCGAAGAACAGCGTGCGGTTGGGCAGACCGGTGAGCGCGTCGTGGGTCGCCTCGTACCGCAGCCGCAGGTTGAGCAGCCGGCGCTCGGTGGTGTCCTCCATGAGCGCGAGCTGGTACTGCGGTCTGCCGTCGGCGTCGCGCAGCAGCGAGACCGTCAGATTGGTCCAGAGCACCGTGCCGTCGGGCCGGTTGAAGGCCTTCTCCAGGTGGTAGTGCTCGCGGTCGCCGCGGACCAGTTCGTCGTAGAGCCGCCAGGTCTGGGGGGCGTCGTCGGGGTGGGTCCAGTCCTGCACCAGACGGCCGCGCAGCGACTGCTGGGTGACCCCGAACATGCGCAGCAGCGCCTCGTTGACCTGGAGGATGCGGCCGTCGAGGTCGGCGATGCCGATCCCTATGGCGGCGCCCTCGAAGACCGCGCGGAACCGGGCCTCGCTCGCGTGCAGCGCCTGCGCGACCACGCCCTGGGCGCGCAACGCGGCCTGCGCGATGGCCTCTTGCTCGGCGAGGGTCCGCTCGCGCAACGCCCGCGCGTAGCCCGCGGCCATCGCGTGCTGCAACCGCGAGGAACGCATGCGCAGTTCGTCCTGCGGGCCGTCGCCGCCGCAGTAGAGCACCAGGTAGGCGTCCACGCAGTCCAGGGTGCGCGAGAGCGCCTCGGGGTCGGTGCAGTGCGCCTCGACCAGGGCCGCGCCGACCGCCTTCGCCACCTCCGCGTCGAAGCTGCGGGCCCGCAGCGACTCGCTCAACCGGCGGACGAGCGGCAGGAGTTGCTCCTCGAACTCGGCACGGGTGAGCGACGTGGAGGTCACCGGGTACAGCGCCCGGCTCCAGATCGTCGTCAGCCGGCGCAGTCTGTCCTCCGGCCCGTCCGGTTCCGCGCTCACGCCGTACGCCCCACGCCGGCGTATCCGGCGAAGGCGAACGGATCCTCGTCCTCCGGCGCGGATTCCGGGCGCCAGAGCGGCATCGGCACCAGTCCGGGTTCCACCATGTCGTACCCCTCGAAGAACCGCGCGACCTCGTCGCGCGAGCGCATGATCAGCGGGTTGCGAATGTCCTTGTATACGTCCACCGCGCCCTCGGCCCGCTCCGCGGACACGGGGATTCCCTCGTACGAGGCATGGGTGAGGATCAGCATGCTGCCGGGTGCGAGCGCATCGCGCAGCTCGGCCACCGCCCCGTAGGGGTCGTCCGCGTCTTCCACGAAGTGCAGTATGGCAACGAGGAGGAGGGCGACTGGCCGGTTCAGGTCGATCAGCCGCCGCACCTCGGGGCTGGCGAGGATCTCCTGCGGCTTGCGCAGGTCGGCCGCGGCCACGTCGGCGGTGTCGTTGCCCGCGAGCACGGCCTGGCTGTGCGCGACGGCGACCGGGTCGTGGTCGACGTAGACGACATGCGCGCCGGGGACGGCGGCCTGGGCTATCTCGTGGACGTTGCCGTAGGTGGGGATGCCGGAGCCGATGTCCAGGAACTGGGTGATGCCCTCCTGGCCTGCGAAGCGCACGGCCCGGCGCAGGAAAGCCCGGTTGGCCTGCATCGTCTTGGGCAGCCCCGGCATGAAGTCCATGGCCTTGCGGGCGGCCGCCCGGTCGACCTCGAAATTGTGTGAACCGCCCAGGTAGTAGTCGTAGATGCGCGAGACGCTCGGCACCGAGATGTCGATGCTGCGTGGGGCCCAGGCGGGACGCTCCATTATCTCTCCAAGGCGGGGACGTGGACGTAGGCGATCCGGTGTTCGAGCTGAGGCTACTGATCGCCCGCCAAAGGAGCGACCCGAACCGGAAATTGACCATCCGTTCCCGGTCACTGCCTGCGGGAAGTGCCCGAGCGACCCCGCTCGGTGACCTTCCGGGGGAGAAGGCCGCGTCGACCGCCGTCCACCGCGTGCCATCGGGACGGGTGACGCCCGGCGGGGGCCTTCGTTTGACGAGCCGGTGGCGTCCCCGCCCGGCTCGAAGGTCGAACTGAGGTGCTTTTTCGGCCATGTCGGACTCATCTGATCGTCAAACCACTGATCGGCTTTATCCCTCCTTCGGACCAATACCGCCGTAGTCCGGATCACGGCCGCCGCGCGCGTTCCATGATCTCCGGGTGCATGGACTCCACCTGACCCGACGCGCGCCCACCCCAAGGGTGTTGGCCCTGCTGGCGCTGGCCTGCGCACTGACGGGCTGCCCGGTCGGACATGCGTCGGCCGACGCCTGCGCGTACGCCTCCACGGGGCCGGACGGCACGGTGGCGGTGGCCTCGGCGGGCGATGTCACGGTCTCGGCCTCGGGGGGTGGCACCTCCTCCTTCGCGGGCGGTGCCTGGGCCTTCGCGGCCACCGACCCGGCCGCCGCGGACGCCCCGGCGCTCTCGGCGGGCGGCGCCCCGGTCTCCGCGGGGGGCGCCTCGGTGCTCCTCCCCGGCGGGCGTCACCACCGGCCGACGCCGCCCCGCCACCGCCACCGGCCGCCGCACCGGCACTGCCCACCGCCGCCGCCACCGCCGACGTGCCCGCCCACGCCGCCACCGACGCCGACCCCCACACCCACC
>NZ_LBDA02000091.1 GCF_000980885.2 Streptomyces malaysiense
GGTGAACAGTTCCTCGAACTGGTCGACCACCGGCACCAGACGATCCGCCACGGCGGACGAGTTCGGGCCCGCTCGGCGACCGGAGACGCGAGCCACCGCCGCGCGGACGGCCTGCACGAGTAGTCCCGGATCACGGAACACGTGGTCGTGGGTGATCTCCCGGCCCCGGTCGGCGGCCGTCGGACCGTTGTCGGGAGGCTGGCCGAGCCGACTGAGCGCGGACAGCAGCTGGTCCAGCGGTGCGCCGCCCGGGGGCACCACCGGGGTCGGCCATCCCGCCGACCCCGGGACGCCCAGTGCGCCCTGGGTGATGGCGGGCAGCAGGCCGGCCCGCAGCAGCGAGGACTTGCCCGATCCCGACGGCCCCACCACCGTGAGCGGTCCCGGCTGCCACAGCCGGCCGCGCAGCCGGCCCACCAGCTCGTCGACCAACTTCCCGCGCCCGAAGAACAGTCCGCTGTTGTGCCGGCCGTAGGAACGCAGTCCGATGTACGGGGCCTCCGCGTCCGGTGGCACGGTCACTGCGGAGCCCTCGTCCTGGCGGGGCTGGTGGTAGCCGGGATTGGCCGCCAGGACCAGGTCTCCGCCGTGGCCGGTGATCTGTACCCGCGGCGCGGTGCCCCAGCGCCGCGTCAGCACCTCGTCCAGTCGGCGGTGCGGGTAGGCCAGGCTCAACTGGGCCGGACCGCTCGGCTCACTCTCGTCCAGCAGCCGGATGAGTTCGCCGCTGAACGCGGTGTGCCGGGCGTCCGGCGGGGCGAACGCCACCCACACGGCACGGGCATCCGCGGACGCAGGCGGAGCCGCCCGTACTGCCGCCGCCCGCCGCTCCGGGCCGGGCAGTGGACGGCGAGGCACGAGCACGGGCGGGGACCGGGGTACCGCAGGCACGCGGACACCTCAGGCCCTCCAGGCGTCCCGCGGGTTCCCAGACGGCGAAGCCGGTCGTGGGCCACGGCCGGCCGAAGTCGTGGCGTGGCTCTGCCCGTGCAGGACGGCGAACCCGGCCCCGAGCTTCCGCCGCACAGGTGGCGCCGGCTCGCGTCCGGCCCCGGACCATGCCGCTGAGTACGGCTGGTAGCACCCCCTGGCGGCGCGCGGGCGGACCGGACGCCGCTGCCGCTCGGCTCGGGCCGGTGAGTCGGTCCTGCGCCCCGATGGAGAGGACGTTGCACGCAACGCGGGCACGCACTTGGAACCGCCCAGGTTCGAGGCCAGCAGCGCGGTCCGGTTCTTCGCCACCATCTTGGCCGGACGGTGACCGCCGGGTCGCAGCCCCGCCGCCCGGAGCCGGCGGCGGGTAGCCAGGCCGTCAGGGGCGAGGTGACACCGCACCGTAGCCGGCGGAACGGGAGCGGCCGAAAGGCCCCAGGGTCTAAACGCACGCCAGGACGATGCCACGGCTCGGCCCCCGGGGCATCGCACTCACATGTGCAGGACCCGGGTGCGGCGCCGCTGGTCCGCAGACAGCGAAGGACTCCGGGCCGCCCTTGCGCCCGGGGCCCTGCCCGCCGGTCCCACCCGCCAACTCCGACATGGCAGCCAACGCGGTGGTCGGTGGCACGGCGGTGGGAGAGCGGCCGCATGCGCGGTCGATACGTCTGCAGACCTCACGACCTCGTTCGTGCGTACATGCCAGGTCATCAGACGGCGTCCAGCTCACCGATGCGCGAGACGCGCGGCCGCAGGCCCTAGTCTGATCCCGTGAGGCAGACAGGCGCTCGGAAGGACCATCGGCGATGACGCCCCTGAGCATCGGGGACCCGGAGTCCATAGGCGGGTACACCCTTCTCGGCCGGCTCGGCGCGGGGGGCATGGGAGTCGTCTACCTGGGAGTCTCCGCCTCGGGACGGCAGGTCGCGGTCAAGCTCGCGCACGGGCCCCGTGTCCAGGACGAGGAGTTCCGGACGCGCTTCCGGCAGGAGGTCGCGGCAGCTCGCCGGGTGAGCGGTGCCTTCACCGCGCCGGTCGTGGACGCCGACCCGGAGGCCGACCGGCCATGGATGGCGACGCTCTACGTGCCGGGGCTCAACCTCGCCGAAGTCGTGGAACGGGACGGCCCGCTGAACCTGCGGGAACTGCGCGCGCTGGGGCTCGGGCTCACCGAGGCGCTGCGCGACATCCACCGCGCGGGTCTGGTGCACCGGGACCTCAAACCCCGCAATGTCCTGATGACCGAGGACGGGCCGCGCGTCATCGACTTCGGCATCTCGCGTGCTGCCGACAACCAGACCCTCACCACGACCGGCCGGATGATCGGCACTCCGCCCTTCATGTCGCCGGAACAACTGGCCGCTCCCCGGGACGTGACCCCGGCCTCGGACGTGTTCTCGCTGGGCTCACTGCTGGTCTTCACGGCCGTCGGCACGGGGCCGTTCGACGCCGACAGCCCGTACATCACCGGCTACCAGGTGATCCACGGGACCCCGGACCTCGCCGGAGTACCCGGAGCGCTCCTGGGCATCGTCGAGCGCTGCCTGGACAAGGACCCGGCCGCCCGGCCCGAACTGCCGGAACTACAGCGCATGCTCGAGGCGCTGCCGGAGTCCGACGTCACCGGCTCCGCGAAGACCGAGCAGTCCGCGGCCCCCCGGCCCCGCCCCGATTCCCGGAGCGCGGCCGGTGTCTCGGCGGATGCCGCGACCGGCACCGGAACCGGCAGGCGCCGCCGGACACGGATGCTGCTCACCGGCCTCGGCGCGGCCGTAACGGCGCTGGCTGTCGGGGCGGGGGTCTTCGCGTCCGTTGCGCACACCAGCACCGCCTCCGAGAGCGCCCCTGCGGCGTCCCTGCCCGACGGCTGGCGGCCCTGGCGCACGGAACTGCGGGACGACGTGAAGGGCGTCCCTCTCGACTACGACAGCCCCGGATGCGTGGCCGAGGGCAGCGCCCTGTTCTGTGGCGGTACGGGCTTCACGGTCGCCAGGGTCGACGCGGCGTCCGGCCGCACCGTGTGGCGGACCGGCACCCGACCTCAGGGCGCGCAGCCGATCGGCGTTCGCGACGGTCTGGTCTATGTGTACGAGGATCCGGACGACGCGGCCAGACGTGTGGTGGCCCTGGACGCCGCTACCGGACACCGGCGGTGGCAACGCGGCATCAACAAGTCGCAGAACGCGGTCCTGTACGACGGCGGGCTGCTGACCCTGTCCCCCGACTACTCGTCGTTCGTGGCCTACGGGCCTTCCGGCCAGGAACTGTGGCGGGCGCCCTCACTGGACGAGAACTGCACTCCGTCGGTGCTGGGAGGCGTCCCCTACGCCCTGTGCTCGAAGGGCACCGAGCCCGGCCAGGCCCCGGTCGAGCTGATGAGGCTCCGCCCCGGCAGCCTGACCGCGACCGCCACACTGCCCGAGAAGGCGGAAGCGCTCGGCGCTGTCGGCGGGCAACCCCTGTTCCTCGCCCCCCAGACCGCGAAGGACGTGTACGAAGCCGGGTACGAACGGCCCTACAACGCGCTGCTGCGGGTCGTCCCCGAGACCGGGCAGATCAAACGGATAGCACTGGCGCATCCGCTGACCGGCGCGGCCACTCTTGCAGACGGCGTCGTCTACTTCGTCCGGTCCGACGGATCGGTCACCGCCGTGTCTGCGGTCAGCGGCAGACAACTGTGGCGGAAGGTCACGGACGTGGAGAGCCTGTCCGCGCCCGCCGTGTCGGACACATACAAGCGGGTCTATTTCTCCAACCGCTTCGGCCGTCTGCTGGCACTGGACAGCCGCACCGGAGCGGAGGTCTGGCGCACCTCCGCGCTGGACGACCCCGGGGAAAAGACGCAGGCCTATCCGCCGCGAGTGCTGCTGGTCGGGGACGCGATCGTGGCGACGGCCGGCGACACGGCCTTCTCCCGGAGTCCGAGCGGGCCCAACTGACCGTCCTGACGCAATGTCGTGTTCGGTTCGCTCGCGGTGAAGTCGCGGCTGATCAGGTCCGGGGCCTTCGCCGCGGTCGGTCCGCGATCGTGGTGCGATGACTGCGGCGCAGTCACCGGCGCCGGACCCGAGCCGGCGGCCCCGTGATCGAGGAGGCCGCCGGCACCCTCCTGGCCCGCACATCCTTCGATCACCGTCATCGACAACCCGGTCCCTACAGGCTTCACGGCAGACCAGCTCCAGGCGTGGATCAGCCGCGGCGCGGAGGACCGGCCCGACAGCACCCTCCTCATCGCCGACGAACAGCCTCTGGCCTCCGGAGCGGACTTACCGCTGCCGGCCGTGAACAATCTTCCCGACGAGGACGACGACCCGTTCAGGATCGCCCTCGCCGCAGCCGGCTCCTTCATCGTCGACATCGAACTGGGCAACACGAGCTCCGGCGACTGGAGCCGCAGCGCCGACAACGACGGCGTCGACCGGCAACAGCACTACTGACAGCACCTGGACGGCGGCCAGAGCCGCGCAACGAAAACTCCCCCGGTGCAGCAGGCGAGTACTGAAGACCGCCGAGGCTCAGCCCTGTGACGCGAGGTCCAGCGGATCAGCTCGTGGCGGACGCCACCGATACCGCAACGCATCGGCACGCCGCTCACCGGGTGTTCCTCGGCGAGCGGCGTGCCGCATGATGCGGAGAGGGCAGGATTCGAACCTGCGTGGACCCCCGAAGGGATCCGACCTCGAGGCGTGCTCGCTGGTCCCCGATCAACCACTCCGGGCACCTCTCCTCGCTCCCGACCCCCTCTGGTCTCCAGGGTCGTTCACGTGAAAGAGAGTGGCACGGGCCCCTGACACGGGACTGACATGTCAAAGACCGGCGTGAGGTCGCCAGCGGCCTGTCCGTCCACTACGGCCGTCCCTGGCGCAGGGGGAGTTGGTTCTCCGCAGCCCCTTGCTGGGGCGCGCGTTCGTGAAACCCTCCGGCCGCGTGGGCCACGACCTGCAACCCGCAGCGGCTCTTGGGCCGGGCCTCGCGCGGGCAGGAACTGGTGGTGCGGTCACTTGCCGGTGCCGGTGTGGTAGCCGACGGGGTCGACGTACACGTCGGGGGCGTTGCCGGTGGTGGCCGGGACGGTGATGTTCTGGCCGTCGAGGTTCATGACGTCGAAGACGGTTTCGTTGGGCGGGGTGACGGAGAGCTTGGTGTAGGTCTTGCCGGAGCCGCTGGTGTCGGGGATGTAGTGGAGGAGGAAGCGGGTCTCCTCGCCGGGGGCGATCGTGACGGTGGGCGCGGTGGTGTCGGTGCGGGCGGCGTCGGGGCCTTTGTCGCCCAGGCCGTCGGCACCGAGGAGTTGGACGCCGGGGAAGCCGTGCATGGTGCAGGTGGTGGAGCCGGTGTTCCTCAGGTTGACGACGATCTCGTTCTTGACTCCGGCTGACGCGGCGCTGAAACCGAGGTGCGCTGTCCTGCACATGGTGGCCGACGCCGTGGTCCCGGTCCGGGTGCCGGCCTTCTTCCCTGTGCCGCCGGTGCCGGTGCCGGTGCCGGTGCCTGTGCCGGTGCTGCCGCTCCCGGTGCCGCCGGTGGTGTCGCTGGAGGTGCCGGAGGAAGCGGTGGCCGTGCCCTGGCCGCCCGTGGAACCGCTCGCGGAAGCCGACGTGCTGCTCCGTGCCGCCGTGCTCGAACCGTCGCTGCCGCCGCACGCGGTCAACGAGAGGCCGGCCGCGGCGAGGATCACGGCGAGGGCGGAGATGTTCTTGACGCGCATGGGCACTCCTGCGAAGTGGTCTTGTCCGGTCCGCTCGAACTGGCGAGCCGCTGTCATTCCTGGGGATGACTGCTTCCGGGCGGGCCGTTGCGATGTGGGTCAGTTCAAGATGACGCTGTGACAGTCGAGTTGATGGTTGTGACAACACCTTGTGTGAAATGTGATGAACCCGGCGAAGCGGCATGGTGACGGTGGCGGCGGCGGTGGCGGCGAGGCGGGAACTCGACGGAGTCGGCCGCGCTCGGCAATGAACGGCCGTGCTGGGCAGGCTCATCGCGTACAGCAAGCCGCCGAAGACCGAGAAGGCCGAGGAGCGGACGCCCTGGCCGGCCTTCGACCTGATGTTCCGGGCGCCGCCGGTGGCGCACATCGCGTGGGCGCTCATGCGTGACGAGCACCGCGCGGTGCTGGAGCTGCGCCAGGGTATTGCCCAGGACAAGAAGCTGCTCGTCGTGGCGGCCGTGCCCGGGTCACTGGTCAAGATCCACCGCGTCACGGGTCTGTCCCGGCCGGCGCTGGTTTCCGGCAGGCGGCAGGCGGCAGGCGGCAGGCGCCAGGGGGCGGGGCCGATGGTGGGATGCGTGGGGCGACGGCGTGTGTAACAGGCCTGTGCCCAGCTGGTGTTCGGGGGAACGGCTCGCAGTGACTGAGCGGTCCTGTTGGTCGGAAACGTCGGCCGGGAACGGCTCGGCGGGCAAGGACTCCTCCGCGCAGGGCACAGCCGCAGGCAGCGGATCCGGCGCGGCGGGCAGGACCGGCAACACGGCCTGGTGCAGTACCGACGATCCGGCGGTCACGGCGGTGGACAACACCATCGACGCGACCCCGACCGCACCGTCGCGGTGACGATGAGGAACCACGGTGGCCGGGACTGCACGATCTCGGGGTACGCCGGCGTCGACCTCCAGCACAGGAAGGGCTCGCTGTCCGCGAAGCGCTCGGGTGAGAAGGCCACCTCGGCGGTCCTCAGGAACGGGCAGTCGATCGCCTTCGGCATCCATTACCCGTCCAACGACACGGGCGGCTGCGGCGTCCGCGTCACGGGGCTGCTGATGACGCCGCCGAACGAGACCAGGACGGTCACTCTCAAGTGGCCCGACGCCGCCACGCTGCCCGTCACGGACAACACCGCCTCCCAGGTGACCGTCGGGCCGGTGGACAGCGCCGGCCAGGGCGGCTGAACGTACACCTGGCCGGACGTCCCAGCGGTACCCGCACGCGTGGCCCGCCCCGCACGGCGCCCGTCATGCCCGGCCTGCCGCCTGATCCGCTCCGCCAGCCGCCCTGGCCGGCGCTTTGACCTCTGCCACGTGGCTGACCAGGGTTCAGTGACACGGGCTGGGGCCTGGGGTCGAGTCCTCCTGCGGCATGTCAGGGGTGTGTAACAAGCTTTTGCGACCCGTGAGAAAGCGGGTTCCAGCATGATCAACTGGCGAATGCCTGCGGAACTCCCCTAGCGGACAAGTGTTTTGGGCGGTCGCAGATTTGTGGCCGCGCGGGGTGTGAGGCCTGGGCGCACGCCATGCTTCGCAGGGCTTCACCACTGTGGCCCGAAGCGTGGTGCGATCGGTGGTTGAGGTTCCCCCGAGATGCGGAGT
>NZ_LBDA02000092.1 GCF_000980885.2 Streptomyces malaysiense
ACCTCATCAACACACCGACCAGGCGGACCGCCACCCCCCGCACGGCTGATCTCCGGACACACCTGGCCAAGCTCACCGGCCCTCAGCGACTCCAGTACCTCGTCGAGGTCGTGCGCAGTAACACCGCGTCCGTCCTGGGCCACGCGGATTCCGCCTCCCTCGACACCGGCCGAGGTTTCCAGGACCTGGGGCTCGACTCCCTCACCGCCGTCGAACTCCGCAACCGCCTCACCACGGCCACCGGGCTGCGTCTCCCCTCCACCTTGATCTTCGACCACCCCACGGTCGACGCACTGGCCCGTCATCTGCTGGAACAGCTCGCCGACGCCCCGTCCGCGACCCGGGCACCGGCGACGACCGGCAGTCGGACCAACGTCAACGAGCCCCTTGCCATCGTGTCGATGGCCTGCCGGTTCCCCGGCGGCGCCCACACCCCCGAGGAGTTCTGGCAGCAACTGGTCGAGGGCCGCAACGCGATCTCGCAGTTCCCCGACGGCCGCGGCTGGGACCTGACGGACCTGTACGACCCGAACCCGGGCCAGACAGGCAAGACCTACGTGCGCAAGGGTGGGTTCATCCACGACGCGGACGAGTTCGACCCGGACTTCTTCAACATCTCCCCCCGTGAGGCACTGGCCACCGACCCGCAGCAGCGCCTGCTCCTGGAGACCAGCTGGGAAGCGCTGGAACGCGCCGCCATCACCCCCGCCAGCCTCAAGGGCACCCGCACCGGCGTCTTCACCGGCATCAGCGCCCAGTACTACGGCGGCGACTCCACCGCCATCCCCGAGGACATCCAGGGCTACATGCTGACCGGGACGGCCACCAGCGTCGCCTCCGGCCGCATCGCCTACACCCTGGGTCTGGAAGGGCCGGCCGTCACGATCGACACCGCCTGCTCCTCGTCCCTGGTCGCCATCCACCTCGCCGCACAGGCCATCCGCAACGACGAGTGCACCATGGCCCTCGCCGGCGGCGTCGCCATCATGGCCAGCCCAGCGGCCTTCGTGGAGTTCTCCCGACAGCGGGGTCTGGCACCCGACGGTCTGTGCAAGGCGTTCTCGACCGACGCGGACGGCACCGGCTTCTCGGAGGGCGTCGGTCTGGTGCTCATCGAACGGCTGTCGGACGCCCAGCGCAACGGGCACCCGGTGCTGGCAGTCATCCGCAGTACCGCCATCAACCAGGACGGTGCCAGCAGCCAGCTGTCCGCGCCGAACGGTCCCTCGCAGCAGCGGGTGATCCGTGCCGCCCTGGCCAACGCCCGCCTCACGCCCGCCGACGTCGACGCGGTCGAAGCCCACGGCACCGGCACCACCCTCGGCGACCCCATCGAGGCCCAGGCCCTGCTGGCCACCTACGGCCAGGACAGGCCCGCCGAACGCCCGCTGTGGCTCGGATCGGTGAAATCCAACATCGGCCACACCCAGGCAGCAGCCGGCGTCGCGGGCGTCATCAAGATGGTCATGGC
>NZ_LBDA02000093.1 GCF_000980885.2 Streptomyces malaysiense
CCGAAGGGAAGCCCGGAGGAAAGCCCGAGAGGGTGAGTACAAAGGAAGCGACCGTTCCTTGAGAACTCAACAGCGTGCCAAAAGTCAACGCCAGATATGTTGATACCCCGTCTCCGGTCGTCATGACCGGGACGTGGTTCCTTTGAAATAAACACAGCGAGGACGCTGTGAACGGTCGGACTATTCCTCCGACTGTTCCGCTCTTCGGATGTGCACCGGCTGGATTTTTTTCGGCCGAGTAAACATTCACGGAGAGTTTGATCCTGGCTCAGGACGAACGCTGGCGGCGTGCTTAACACATGCAAGTCGAACGATGAAGCCCTTCGGGGTGGATTAGTGGCGAACGGGTGAGTAACACGTGGGCAATCTGCCCTGCACTCTGGGACAAGCCCTGGAAACGGGGTCTAATACCGGATATGACCGTCTTGGGCATCCTTGACGGTGTAAAGCTCCGGCGGTGCAGGATGAGCCCGCGGCCTATCAGCTTGTTGGTGAGGTAACGGCTCACCAAGGCGACGACGGGTAGCCGGCCTGAGAGGGCGACCGGCCACACTGGGACTGAGACACGGCCCAGACTCCTACGGGAGGCAGCAGTGGGGAATATTGCACAATGGGCGAAAGCCTGATGCAGCGACGCCGCGTGAGGGATGACGGCCTTCGGGTTGTAAACCTCTTTCAGCAGGGAAGAAGCGAGAGTGACGGTACCTGCAGAAGAAGCGCCGGCTAACTACGTGCCAGCAGCCGCGGTAATACGTAGGGCGCAAGCGTTGTCCGGAATTATTGGGCGTAAAGAGCTCGTAGGCGGCTTGTCACGTCGGTTGTGAAAGCCCGGGGCTTAACCCCGGGTCTGCAGTCGATACGGGCAGGCTAGAGTTCGGTAGGGGAGATCGGAATTCCTGGTGTAGCGGTGAAATGCGCAGATATCAGGAGGAACACCGGTGGCGAAGGCGGATCTCTGGGCCGATACTGACGCTGAGGAGCGAAAGCGTGGGGAGCGAACAGGATTAGATACCCTGGTAGTCCACGCCGTAAACGGTGGGCACTAGGTGTGGGCAACATTCCACGTTGTCCGTGCCGCAGCTAACGCATTAAGTGCCCCGCCTGGGGAGTACGGCCGCAAGGCTAAAACTCAAAGGAATTGACGGGGGCCCGCACAAGCGGCGGAGCATGTGGCTTAATTCGACGCAACGCGAAGAACCTTACCAAGGCTTGACATACACCGGAAAGCATTAGAGATAGTGCCCCCCTTGTGGTCGGTGTACAGGTGGTGCATGGCTGTCGTCAGCTCGTGTCGTGAGATGTTGGGTTAAGTCCCGCAACGAGCGCAACCCTTGTCCCGTGTTGCCAGCAGGCCCTTGTGGTGCTGGGGACTCACGGGAGACCGCCGGGGTCAACTCGGAGGAAGGTGGGGACGACGTCAAGTCATCATGCCCCTTATGTCTTGGGCTGCACACGTGCTACAATGGCCGGTACAATGAGCTGCGATACCGTGAGGTGGAGCGAATCTCAAAAAGCCGGTCTCAGTTCGGATTGGGGTCTGCAACTCGACCCCATGAAGTCGGAGTCGCTAGTAATCGCAGATCAGCATTGCTGCGGTGAATACGTTCCCGGGCCTTGTACACACCGCCCGTCACGTCACGAAAGTCGGTAACACCCGAAGCCGGTGGCCCAACCCCTTGTGGGAGGGAGCTGTCGAAGGTGGGACCAGCGATTGGGACGAAGTCGTAACAAGGTAGCCGTACCGGAAGGTGCGGCTGGATCACCTCCTTTCTAAGGAGCACTTCTTACCGGGTTCGCCCGGTCAGAGGCCAGTACATCAGCGAATGTCTGATGCTGGTTGCTCATGGGTGGAACGTTGACTACTCGGCACACTTCGGATGGATGAGAACGCCAGTACTGCTTCGGCGTGGAAAGCGGATCTTGTCAGCGAGGGGTGTCGGGCACGCTGTTGGGTGTCTGAGGGAATGATCTGATCTTCTCCTCAGTCGCCGGCCCCAGTGCACTCGGACCTGTTGATGGGTTCGGGGTGATGGGTGGCTGGTCGTTGTTTGAGAACTGCACAGTGGACGCGAGCATCTGTGGCCAAGTTTTTAAGGGCGCACGGTGGATGCCTTGGCACCAGGAACCGATGAAGGACGTGGGAGGCCACGATAGTCCCCGGGGAGTCGTCAACCAGGCTTTGATCCGGGGGTTTCCGAATGGGGAAACCCGGCAGTCGTCATGGGCTGTCACCCGCTGCTGAACACATAGGCAGTGTGGAGGGAACGAGGGGAAGTGAAACATCTCAGTACCCTCAGGAAGAGAAAACAACCGTGATTCCGGGAGTAGTGGCGAGCGAAACCGGATGAGGCCAAACCGTATGCGTGTGAGACCCGGCAGGGGTTGCGTGTGCGGGGTTGTGGGATCTCTCTTCTACGGTCTGCCGGCCGTAGGGCGAGTCAGAAACCGTTGATGTAGACGAAGGACATGCGAAAGGTCCGGCGTAGAGGGTAAGACCCCCGTAGTCGAAATGTCAGCGGCTTGCTTGAGAGACACCCAAGTAGCACGGGGCCCGAGAAATCCCGTGTGAATCTGGCGGGACCACCCGCTAAGCCTAAATATTCCCTGGTGACCGATAGCGGATAGTACCGTGAGGGAATGGTGAAAAGTACCCCGGGAGGGGAGTGAAATAGTACCTGAAACCGTGTGCCTACAAGCCGTGGGAGCGTCGGATGCAGCTTGCTGCATCTCGTGACTGCGTGCCTTTTGAAGAATGAGCCTGCGAGTTTGCGGTGTGTTGCGAGGTTAACCCGTGTGGGGAAGCCGTAGCGAAAGCGAGTCCGAACAGGGCGTTTCAGTAGCACGCTCAAGACCCGAAGCGGAGTGATCTAGCCATGGGCAGGTTGAAGCGGAGGTAAGACTTCGTGGAGGACCGAACCCACCAGGGTTGAAAACCTGGGGGATGACCTGTGGTTAGGGGTGAAAGGCCAATCAAACTCCGTGATAGCTGGTTCTCCCCGAAATGCATTTAGGTGCAGCGTCGTGTGTTTCTTGCCGGAGGTAGAGCACTGGATAGGCGATGGGCCCTACCGGGTTACTGACCTTAGCCAAACTCCGAATGCCGGTAAGTGAGAGCGCGGCAGTGAGACTGTGGGGGATAAGCTCCATGGTCGAGAGGGAAACAGCCCAGAGCATCGACTAAGGCCCCTAAGCGTACGCTAAGTGGGAAAGGATGTGGAGTCGCACAGACAACCAGGAGGTTGGCTTAGAAGCAGCCACCCTTGAAAGAGTGCGTAATAGCTCACTGGTCTAGTGATTCCGCGCCGACAATGTAGCGGGGCTCAAGCGTACCGCCGAAGTCGTGTCATTGCAGCAATAGCCCCAACGGGTGCTGTGATGGGTAGGGGAGCGTCGTCTGCCGGGTGAAGCAGCACCGGAAGGTAGTTGTGGACGGTTGACGAGTGAGAATGCAGGCATGAGTAGCGATTCACACGTGAGAAACGTGTGCGCCGATTGACTAAGGGTTCCTGGGTCAAGCTGATCTGCCCAGGGTAAGTCGGGACCTAAGGCGAGGCCGACAGGCGTAGTCGATGGATAACCGGTTGATATTCCGGTACCCGCTGTGAAGCGTCAAACATCGAGCATCGTGATGCTAAGGCCGTGAAGCCGCCCTGATCTCTTCGGAGTTGAGGGGAGTGGTGGAGCCGCTGAACCAAGCGGTTAGTAGGTGAGTGATGGGGTGACGCAGGAAGGTAGTCCATCCCGGGCGGTGGTTGTCCCGGGGTAAGGGTGTAGGACGGTGTGTAGGTAAATCCGCGCACTTTGTGTCTGAGACCTGATGCCGAGCCGATTGTGGTGAAGTGGATGATCCTATGCTGTCGAGAAAAGCCTCTAGCGAGTTTCATGGCGGCCCGTACCCTAAACCGACTCAGGTGGTCAGGTAGAGAATACCGAGGCGTTCGGGTGAACTATGGTTAAGGAACTCGGCAAAATGCCCCCGTAACTTCGGGAGAAGGGGGGCCATTCCTGGTGATGATCTTTACGGTCTGAGCTGGGGGTGGCCGCAGAGACCAGCGAGAAGCGACTGTTTACTAAAAACACAGGTCCGTGCGAAGCCGTAAGGCGATGTATACGGACTGACGCCTGCCCGGTGCTGGAACGTTAAGGGGACCGGTTAGCTCCATTTCGGTGGGGCGAAGCTGAGAACTTAAGCGCCAGTAAACGGCGGTGGTAACTATAACCATCCTAAGGTAGCGAAATTCCTTGTCGGGTAAGTTCCGACCTGCACGAATGGCGTAACGACTTCTCGACTGTCTCAACCATAGGCCCGGTGAAATTGCACTACGAGTAAAGATGCTCGTTTCGCGCAGCAGGACGGAAAGACCCCGGGACCTTTACTACAGTTTGATATTGGTGTTCGGTTCGGCTTGTGTAGGATAGCTGGGAGACTTTGAAGCGGCCACGCCAGTGGTTGTGGAGTCGTCGTTGAAATACCAGTCTGGTCGTGCTGGATGTCTAACCTGGGTCCGTGATCCGGATCAGGGACAGTGTCTGATGGGTAGTTTAACTGGGGCGGTTGCCTCCTAAAGGGTAACGGAGGCGCCCAAAGGTTCCCTCAGCCTGGTTGGCAATCAGGTGTTGAGTGTAAGTGCACAAGGGAGCTTGACTGTGAGACCGACGGGTCGAGCAGGGACGAAAGTCGGGACTAGTGATCCGGCGGTGGCTTGTGGAAGCGCCGTCGCTCAACGGATAAAAGGTACCCCGGGGATAACAGGCTGATCTTCCCCAAGAGTCCATATCGACGGGATGGTTTGGCACCTCGATGTCGGCTCGTCGCATCCTGGGGCTGGAGTCGGTCCCAAGGGTTGGGCTGTTCGCCCATTAAAGCGGTACGCGAGCTGGGTTTAGAACGTCGTGAGACAGTTCGGTCCCTATCCGCTGTGCGCGTAGGAGTCTTGAGAAGGGCTGTCCCTAGTACGAGAGGACCGGGACGGACGAACCTCTGGTGTGCCAGTTGTTCTGCCAAGGGCATGGCTGGTTGGCTACGTTCGGGAGGGATAACCGCTGAAAGCATCTAAGCGGGAAGCCTGCTTCGAGATGAGGACTCCCACCCACTTGATGGGGTAAGGCTCCCAGTAGACGACTGGGTTGATAGGCCGGATCTGGAAGCCAGGTAACTGGTGGAGGTGACCGGTACTAATAGGCCGAGGGCTTGTCCTCAGTTGCTCGCGTCCACTGTGTT
>NZ_LBDA02000094.1 GCF_000980885.2 Streptomyces malaysiense
TCCTTCAGCAGGTTGGCCAGGCTCATGTCACTCATCAGGACTCCGTCGTGGTCGGTCGGGTGGGCGGCGGTGGCGGAATCAGCCCGCGAGCGGCCAGGTGGGCAGGGACTTGTCCTTCCAGGTGGCGTTGGCCACGCCGGCGAACGAGCCGTACCAGGCCAGCAGCGCGGTGAGCAGGCCCGCCCAGCCGCCGGCGTGCGAGACGCCGGTGCTCTGCCCCAGCTCTCCGGCGGCGAGCAGGACGAAGGTCAGCGACAGCACCGTGAACACGGCGAGCAGGACCGCGTTGATCCGGGTGGCGACGATCGTCATGTAGACGGTGAAGACGGCCCAGGCGAGCAGGAACAGGCCGGTGGCCTGGTAGGCGTGGGCCGCAGGCAGCTTCGGGGCGACGAACCGGACGTAGGCCGCGAAGGAGAGCCAGAAGCTGCCGTAGGAGGTGAAGGCCACGGCGCCGAAGGTGTTGTTCTTGCGGAACTCCCACATCCCGGCGAGCAGCTGGGCGATGCCGCCGTACCAGAGGGCGAGCGGCAGCACCACGCCCTCCAGGGCGCCGTCCTTGATCAGGCCGGCGTTGAAGACGGAGAGCACGAAGGTGGTGAGGGCGAAGGCCGCCAGGCCCAGGGGACCGGGGTCGGCGATCTGGGCACGGGCCGCGGGACTCGCCGGGGTCCGCTCGTCGGTGCCGGGCGTCTGGGTGTCGGTCATGGTGCGGTCCTAGGGTCGAGGAGTGGCTCGGACAGCGGTCCGGGAGCGAGGCGGTGCGGACGCGGGCACGGCGACACGCGGGGGCGGTGTGCGTCGGGCCGCGGGGCCGGTCCGGGCGCGGGTGCGCGGACGGACGGAGCGGGTCCGGCCGCCGTTCCCGGTCGGGGAGCGGCCGGCCGTCCCTTGCCGGTGCCTTTCTCTGGTCGGTTACTGTGCGGCACACCCGCCCCGCCGGGGAGTCCCCGTACGGGACTTGTCGGTCAGCGGCGGCCGTCGCGCGACGAACGGACGGGGGCGGAGGACGAACGGTCGCCATCCGCTGCCGAGCGGTCGGCCGGACCCGCCGCGAGTGCCTCCGGAAGGTGCAGCCGGGCCAGCATCACGGAGGCCGCCGCCGGCACCCGGCCGGGCGTGAGCAGGGAGACGCCCACCATCGTCAGGAAGGCGGCCGGGACGCTCCAGGCCGCGGGCTCGGCGAGCAGGGCCCCCGCCCGGCCGCAGCCGCCCACCCCCAGCAGCGCGAGGGTCGGCGCGGCCGCGGACAGCCCGCCGCCGACCACCATCCCGGCGACGGCTCCGGCCGCGGTCAGCCGCCGCCACCAGATGCCCAGCACCAGCAGCGGGCAGAACGTGGAGGCGGCGACCGAGAAGACCAGTCCGACTTCGTGGGCGACGGACATCCCGCTGCCCGGCAGCAGCAGCGCGATCGCGCAGGGCACCACGACGGCCGGCGCGGCGGCCCGGCGAAATCCCCGTACGTCCCCGCCGAACAGGTCCTGCGACAGTACGGCGGCCACGGACAGGGCCAGCCCCGAACAGGTCGACAGGAAGGCGGCGAAGGCACCCGCGACCACCAGCGCCGTCAGCAACTGGCCCGTGGCGCCCGGCACCAGGTGTCCGGGCAGCAGCAGTACCTCGGTGTCCGCCCGGCCGGCCGCGGCCAGGCCCGGTGCGTAGCGCCGGCCGAGGGCGCCGTACACCTCGGGCAGCAGGTAGAAGACGCCGAGCAGGCCGAGGACGCCCACCGTCGTTCGGCGGGCCGCGCGGCCGTCCGGGTTGGTGTAGAAGCGGGCGGTGACGTGCGGCAGGCCCATCGTCCCGAGGAAGGTGGCCACCATCAGCGAGTAGACGCTGTAGAGCCCCTGCCCGCCGCCGTGCCCGCTCGCCGTGTGCGCCACGGGCACGGGAGCGGGGGCGGGGCCGCCGCCCGGGTGCCAGACGCCGCGCCAGACGAGCAGCAGCGCCAGGGCGGGGACGGCGAGCGCGGTCAGCTTCAGCCAGTACTGGACGGACTGGACGAGCGTGACGCTGCGCATGCCTCCGGTGATCACGCTCACCAGCACCACGGCGGTCACCAGCACCGTACCCGACCAGGCGGGCGCGCCGAGGACCGTGTGCAACGCGAGCCCCGCGCCCACCAGTTGGGGTACCTGGTAGAGCAGTCCGATGAGTACGACGAACACGGTGGCCGTCCGCCGGACCGCCATCGAGCCGAGGCGCGCCTCGGCGAAGTCGGAGACGGTGTAGGCCCCCGAGCGGCGCAGGGGCGCGGCCACCAGGACGAGCAGCACCAGATAGCCGGCCGTGTAGCCGACGCCGTACCAGAGCATCGTGCTGCCGTACGTCGCCAGCAGCCCGGCGATGCCCAGGTAGGAGGCGGCCGAGAGGTACTCGCCGCTGACGGCGGCCGCGTTGCGCAGCGGTGAGACGGTACGGGAGGCGACGTAGAAGTCCGGGGTGGAACGGGACCGCAGGCCGTAGCCCCCGATGCCCACCGTCACGGCGACGACCAGGAGGACGGCCGTCAGGTTCGCCGGCGCGTTCACCGGCACCTGCTCGTGAGCGGCGGACACGCCGGCCGGCTCGCCGTCATGAGCGGCGGACGTGTTCGTCGAAGTCGCGTTCGTTGCGCTCGGCCCGGCGCACGTAGCAGATCCCGGCCGTCACCAGCAGCCCGTAGACGGGCGGTCCGAGGGCCAGCCAGGGCAGCGCGGTGCCCCACGGCCGCGCCCAGTGGGGCAGCGGCACGTGTCCGAGCAGCGGCGGCAGGGCGGCCAGCGGCAGGAAGACCGCGGCGCAGACCAGCAGCCCGAGCCGGAGCTGGGTGCGCATCAGCGCCTTCATGTACACCTCGCCGAGCGGGGTCTGCTCGTGCACGTCGCGCACCGCGGCGTCCCGCCTGCCGGGCCGGGCGGCACGGGTGCGGGGGTGGCTGACGCTCACGCGCCTGGACGGGTCACCCATGGGCGGCCCGTCCGCCGCGCGGGAGACCGGAGGCGGGCGGCAGCATCAGTTCGCGCAGCCGGCGGCTGCTGCGGCGGCTCACGGGGAGCACGGTGCCGGCCACCCGGACCGACAGCCGCCCCGAGTCGGCGAGGAGTTCCTCGATATGGCCGGTGGCGACGAGATAGCGGCGGTGCACCCGCACGAACCCGGCGTCCTGCCACTGGTCCTCCAGGCTGGACAGCGGGGCCCGCAGCAGACAGCTGCCGGACGCGAGGTGCAGGCGTACGTAGTCGCCGCACGCCTCCACGTGCCGTACCTCGGAGCGCTGCACGAAGCGGGTCACCCCGGATATCTCCACCGGGATCGTCTCGTCGGCGGCGGGTGGCTGCGTGCGGGGTGCGGGCGGCGCGGGCGGGGGCGCCGGGGCCGGCTCCGGGGAGGCGCCGGCCGAGGTCCGCCGCTCGGCGATCCGCCGCACGGTCTCCGCGAGCCGCTCGGCGCGGACGGGCTTGAGCAGGTAGTCGAGGGCGCGCACCTCGAAGGCCGGCACCGCGAAGTCGTCGTACGCGGTGACGAACACGACCGGCGGCGGCTCGGCGAAGCGGGACAGGACCCGGGCCACCTCCAGCCCGTCCAGACCGGGCATGCGGATGTCGAGGAAGACCGCGTCCACGGGGTGCCCGTGGGCCAGGGCGCGGTCCAGGGCCAGCAGGGCCGCGGGGCCGTCCGCCGCGCACTCGACGGGGCCGACGCCCTGGTGCAGTCCGAGCAGGTAGACCAGCTCGTCGCGGGCGTGCGGCTCGTCGTCGGCCACCAGGATGCGCAGCATGCGCAAATATGAGCATTGCTCATATAGTTGGTCAATCACTCAAGGAGTGTGGGATTGGCCACATCTGCGGGGCCGTCACCCCCGCACGGTACTTGGGCACCCGCAGCCGCACCTTGGTGCCCGCGCCGGGCGCGGTCTCGACCACCAGCCCGTACGCGTCGCCGTACACCCGCCGCAGCCTGGCGTCGACATTGCCGAGGCCCACGCCGCCCGAACCGCCGCCCGCCGCGGAGGTGCCGCCCGAGACCAGGATGCGGCGCAGCATCTCGGGGTCCATGCCGGCCCCGTCGTCCTCCACCGTGATGTGCGCCTCGGCGCCGACGTCCCCCGCGAGCACGGTGATCCGCCCCGGCCCGGTGCCGCCCTCGAAGCCGTGCCGCACCGCGTTCTCGACCAACGGCTGCACGCACAGGAACGGCACGGCCACCGGCAGTACCTCCACGGCCGCCTGGACGTCGATGCACAGCCGGTCGCCGAACCGTGCCTGCTCCAGCACCAGATACTGGCCGATCGATCGGAACTCCTCGGCCAGGGTGGTGAATTCGCCGTGCCGACGGAACGAGTAGCGCGTGAAGTCGGCGAAGTCCAGCAGCAGTTCACGGGCCCGCTGCGGATCGGTGCGCACCAGCGAGGCGATCGCGGTCAGCGCGTTGCAGGAGAAGTGCGGTGATATCTGCGCGCGCAGCGCCCGCAGTTCCGCCTCCACCAGGCGGGTGCGGGAGCGGTGCGTCTCCGCGAGTTCCAGCTGACCGGAGGTCCAGCGCGCCACCTCTCCGGCGGCCCGGACCAGGCCCGCCGACACACCCGGGGCGTAGACCAGCAGCGCGCCCTCGACCCGGTCCTCCACCACCAGCGGCGCCACGACGGCCTCGCGCAGCTCGCAGCGCAGGTCGCCGCACCACACCCGGTCCGCCTTCAGCACGGCGCTCCCGCCCCCGGCCAGCACGTCCCCCGCCAGCTCCGCCGCGCCCGCGCCATGGTGCCTCCCGGCGCCGTCCCAGGCGAGCACCCGCTCGGTGTCGGTGACGGCGAGACCCGGGGCGCCCAGCAGCTCGCGCAGGTGCCGGGCGGCCGCACCGGCCGACGTCTCGGTCAGGCCGGCGCGCAACGCCGGCGCCGCGAGGGACGCGCGGTGCAGCGCCTCGAAGGCCGCCTGCCCGGCGCGCCCGTCGAAGCCGGCGTGCCGGCGCAGCCGACCGGGCCGCCGGAACATGTCTGCCATGCCGGCCAAGGTAGCCGTCCGGACACCGTGCGAGGTACCCCGGGTCACTTCGCCGGTCTCGGCACCGGCACGAGCCTGCCGTCCCGCACCTCGGCCGTCCGGTCCGCGGCCGCGAGGTGGGTGCGGTCGTGGGTGACCAGGACGGTGGCGGTGTCCCGGTCATGGGTGAGCCGGACCAGCAGGTCGAGGACGGCGGTGCCGCGCTCGTGGTCCAGGGCGCTGGTGGGCTCGTCGACCAGGAGGACGGTGGGGTCGTTCATCAGCGCGCGGGCGATGTTGACGCGCTGACGCTGGCCGCCGGAGAGCTGGTGGGGGCGGCGCCCGGCCTGGTCGGCGAGGCCGACCGCGTCGAGGAGCGCCATGGCCCGCCCACGGGCCCCGGCGGGCGAGCGGCCGTCGATGTGGGCCATCACCTGGAGCTGCTCGGCCGCGGTCAGCGAGGGCAGCAGGTTGGGCTGCTGGAAGACGATGCCGATCCGGCCCCGGCGCAGCTCGGTCAGCTCGCCCCGGCCCAGCCCGGTGGTACTGGTGCCGTCGATGGTGACGGTCCCGGTGTCGGGCGTGATCAGGGTGGCGGCGACGGCCAGCAGGCTGGACTTGCCGGAGCCGGAGGGGCCGACCACGGCGGTCAGGCTGCCCCTGGGCACTTCCAGGCTGACCCGGTCCAGGGCGGTCAGCCGGGTGTCCCCGTCGGGATAGGTGAGGGTGATGTCGTTCAGGCTCAGGCTCATCGGGCGCTCCCCAGGGCGGTCAGCGGGTCGACGGAGGTGATGCGGCGGACGGACAGCGCGGCCCCGAGGGCGCCGAGTACGACCGTCACCGCGGCCGGGACCAGGACGGTGCCGGGGGAGAGGACGAACGGCACGGCGCCATCCACGACGAGGGCTCCCAGGGCGGCGGCGATGCCGGTGCCGAGCAGGGTGCCGCCGACGAGCAGGACGACGGCCTGGCCGAGCGCGTCCTTGAGCAGATAGGCGGTGGAGGCGCCCAGGGCCTTCAGCACGGCGACGTCGGCGCCGCGCTGGATGGTCCACACGGTGAAGAAGGCGCCGATGACCAGCGCGGAGATGGCGAACAGGAAGCCGCGCATCAGCTGCAGCGAGCCGTTCTCGGAGGTGTAGGAGCCGATCGCGGACAGCGAGTCGGCGGTGGAGACGGTTTTGGTGCCGGCCCGCCGGTCGACGGCCGCGATGTCGGTCCCCGAGGTGGTGGTCAGGGCCAGGACGGTGGCGGCCGGGCGTTCCCCGTCGCCGGTGGGCGGCGCGGTCCCGCGCCAGACGTCGAGACCGGTCCAGACGACCGGGGTGTGGCTGAAGAAGGCGTCGCCCCGCACCGCGGCGACCGTCAGCCGCTGTCCGGCGAGGGTGAGGGAACCGCCGGCCCCGACGCCGAGGTCGTCGGCCGCCCCGGTGGACAGCACCACCGTACGGTCGCCGAGCCTGTCGCCGTCCGGGGCGAGGCGGGAGCCGGGCCGGACACCGAAGACGGAGACCCCCGTGCTCCGGTTCCCGGCTGTGGCCTTGGTGGTGGTGATCCCGAGGGGTTCGGCGCTCTCGACGCCGGGGGCCCCGGCCCACTGCCGCAGCTGGGCCTCGGTGACGGTGGAATCGGCGTACGACAGACCCTGGCCGTGGGCGGGGGCCTGGAAGGCGATCTCGGTGGCGGGCAGCCCCGTGATGGCCGAGACGTTCTGCCGGCCCAGTCCGGCCGTCAGCCCGGACAGCAGCCCGACCAGCAGCGTGATCAGTACGACGACGGTTCCCATCAGGGCGAAGCGCCCCTTGGCGAACCTCAGATCTCTCCAGGCGACGAACACGGCCTCGGCTGTCCTTCCAGCGGTGAAAACGGTACGTCCCCACCGTCGCCGCCGAGCCCCCGTCCGCGCGTCCGGCGCAGGACGGCACTTCACGGGCCGGAAGGCGGCGGGCGGGTTCCAACTTTCGACAGAGGCCGGCGGGCCGGGGACTTCCGTAGCCTGGGAGGCACTGTGAACACCGCTTCCCCCGCTTTGACCCCCACCACCCGGGCCCTGTCCTGGTGCCTGCACCTGCTGGTCCTCGGCCTGCTCACGCTGGCCGCCTGGCGGGCCGTCGCCGACAGCCGTCCCACCGCCTGGCCGGTCGTCGCCGCCGCCGCGGCCTGCGCCGGGGTGTACGCGGCCGGGCCGCTGCTGCCCGGCGTCCGCCGCTCCCGACGGGCCGCGGCCCTGTGGCTCGCCGCGGTGGGCGCCGTATGGCTGGCGCTGCTGGTCCTTTCCCCCGACGCCGTGTGGATGGCGTTCCCGCTGTACTTCCTCCAGCTCCATCTGCTGCCGCGCCGGGCCGGGCTCGCCGCCGTGGCCGCCACCGCCGCGGCGGCCGTCGTGGGCTTCGCCGCCCATCAGGGCTTCTTCAGCGCGGCCATGGCGATCGGCCCCGCGCTCGGCGCCGCGGTCGCGGTCGCGGTGGTGCGGGGCTACGAGGCTCTGTACCGGGAGAGCGAGCGGCGCAGGCGCCTGATCGAGGAACTCACCGCCACCCGAGCCGACCTGGACCGGGTCCAGCACACCGCGGGGGTGCTGGCCGAACGCGAGCGCCTGGCCCGTGAGATCCACGACACCCTCGCCCAGGGCCTGTCCAGCATCCAGTTGCTGCTGCGCGCCGCCGAACGCGCCCTGCCCGCACGGCCCGATGCCGCCGCCGGGCATGTGGAGGCGGCCCGCCGGGCCGCGGTGGACAACCTCGCCGAGGCCCGCCGCTTCGTCGCCGCCCTCACCCCGCCCGCCCTGGACGGCACCACCCTGGCCGACGCGCTGGCCCGGCTGTGCGCCACCACCGGCACCAACCACCGGATCGCCGCGCGCTTCCACCTCACCGGCGACCCGGTCCCGCTGGCCACGGAGCACGAGGTCGCCCTGCTGCGCATCGCCCAGTCCGCGCTCGCCAACACCGTGCGCCACGCCCACGCCACGAGTGCCGACATCACCCTCGGCTACCTCGGCGACCGCGTCGCCCTCGACATCGCCGACGACGGCACCGGCTTCGACCCCGCCCTGCTGCCCGCGCCCGATCCGGAGAGCGGCGGCTTCGGCCTGGCGGCGATGCGCGCCCGGATGCACGCCCTCGGCGGCACCCTGACCATCGGGTCCGCGCCCGGCAAGGGCACTTCCCTGGCCGCCCGGCTTCCGCTCGGCGAGGCCGCCGGCGACCGGCCGGGAAGCGCGTCCGGGATCATGTACGACAGCACGTCCACCCCCGCACCCACTTCCGCACCCGACACCACGCCCGAGGCTCGCCCATGACCGACGACAGTTCCCCCGGCACCCCCATCCGGCTGCTCCTCGCCGACGACCACCCCGTGGTCCGGGCCGGGCTGCGGGCCGTGCTGGAGACCGAGCCCGGCCTCGTCGTCGTGGCCGAGGCCGCCACCGCGGAGGAGGCCGTGGACCGTGCCGCCGGGGGCGACGTCGATGTGGTGCTGATGGACCTCCAGTTCGGCAAGGGCATGGGCGGCGCGGAGGCCACCGCGCGGATCACCGCCAGGCCGGGGGCCCCGCGCGTGCTGGTCGTCACCACCTACGACTCCGACGCGGACACCCTGCCCGCCATCGAGGCCGGGGCCACCGGCTACCTCCTCAAGGACGCGCCGCCCGAGGACCTGGCCGCCGCCGTGCGCACCGCCGCGGCCGGCCGCACCACCCTCGCGCCCACGGTCGCCGAGCGGCTCATGAACCGGCTGCGCATGCCGGGCACCGCGCTGACCCGGCGCGAGACCGAGGTCCTCACGCTGGTCGCCGACGGCCTCTCCAACCAGGCCATCGGCCACCGCCTCCACCTCACCGAGGGAACCGTCAAGTCCCACCTCGCCCGCGTCTACACGAAGCTGGGCGTCGACTCCCGCACGGCGGCGGTCGCCGCGGCCACGGATCTCGGGCTCATCCGGCGTTGACCTCGGCGTCGTCCGCCGTGCGCCGCGGACCGGGCGCGCGCCCCGACCGCGCTCGCCGGTCGCCGAGGCCGAGGAGGCGGGCCTGCCCGAGTCGCCGGCGCGGATCTCGGTGGACCCGCTGCGCGGCACCTCGTCCGGAAGGCCGTCGTCCTCTCCTGCTCTGCGCGCGCCGCAGCGCCGCGGCCGAGGCGACCCCCGACGCGGTCGACGTGCCGGACACCGAGCGGGCCCGCCGGATCGTCGCGGAGGAGTGGGCACGGCTGGGCGTGGCGGACGAGCCCGCTGCGACCCGGCGAGTGACCTGGGGGCCGCCCCCGAACCCCCTCGAAACACTCCCGTACGTCACCCGATCGGTCCATGCCCCGGGCGCGTCCCCGCACGCGACCGCCACGCTGGAGACAGCCGGGAGCGCGATCCGACGCCCCGGGAGGCGAGCGTGGACGGGGCGGATCCGTGACGGACGAGACAGTGGCCCAGAACGCGCACGAGGACGGCTCGCGGGCCTGCCTGGTCACCGGCGCCAGCGGGTACATCGGCGGCCGCCTCGTGCCGGAACTGCTGGACGCCGGGTACCGGGTGCGCTGCCTCGTCCGCACCCCGCACAAGCTGCGCGACCACCCGTGGGCCGGCCGGGTGGAGATCGTCCAGGGCGACGTCACGGACGCGGCGTCGGTGGCGCGGGCGATGACCGGCATGGACGTGGCCTACTACCTGGTGCACGCGCTCGGCACGGGCCGCGATTTCGAGCGCACCGACCGGCAGGCGGCCCGGGTCTTCGGCGAGCAGGCCCGCCGGGCCGGCGTGCGGCGCCTGGTCTACCTCGGCGGGCTGACCCCGGCCGAAGTGCCCGAGCGCGAGCTGTCGCCGCATCTGCGTTCCCGGGCCGAGGTCGGCCACATCCTGCTCGCCTCCGGCGTGCCGACCGCCGTGCTGCGTGCCGCCGTCATCATCGGCTCCGGCTCCGCGAGCTTCGAGATGCTCCGCTACCTCACCGAACGGCTGCCGGTGATGGTCACCCCGCGCTGGGTGCACACCCGGATCCAGCCCATCGCCGTACGGGATGTGCTGCGTCTGCTGGTGGGCTGCGCGAAGCTGCCCCCGGACGTCAGCCGCGCCTTCGACGTCGGCGGCCCCGAGGTGCTCACCTACCTGGACATGATGCAGCGCTACGCCTCCGCCGCAGGGCTGCCCCGGCGGGTGATCCTGCGCGTGCCGGTGCTCACCCCGGGCCTGTCCAGCCACTGGGTCGGGCTGGTGACCCCGGTGCCGGCCGCCATCGCGCGCCCGCTGACGGAGTCGCTGCGGCACGAGGTCGTCTGCCACGAGAACGACATCGAGCGGTACGTGCCGAGCCCGCCCGGCCACCCCCTCGGCCTGGACCGGGCGCTCGCCCTGGCGCTCCAGCGGGTCCGCGAGGCCCAGGTCGTCACCCGCTGGTCCTCCGCCGCCGTGCCGGGCGCCCCGAGCGATCCGCTGCCCACCGACCCGGACTGGGCGGGCGGCAGCCTGTACACGGACGTGCGCGAACGCGAGGCGGACGTGCCGCCCGAGGCGCTGTGGCGGGTCGTGGAGGGCATCGGCGGCGAGAACGGCTGGTACTCCTTCCCGCTGGCCTGGGCGGTGCGCGGCTGGCTCGACCGGCTCGTCGGCGGTGTGGGCCTGCGCCGGGGCCGTCGGGACGCGCGGCGGCTGCGGGTCGGCGACTCACTGGACTTCTGGCGGGTGGAGGAGATCGAACGCGGCCGGCTGCTGCGGCTGCGCGCCGAGATGAGGCTGCCGGGCCTGGCCTGGCTGGAGATGCGGGTGGACGACGACGGCGGCGACGTCCGGTACCGGCAGCGGGCGCTGTTCCATCCCCGCGGGCTGCTCGGCCACCTGTACTGGTGGAGCGTCTCGCCCTTCCACGCCGTCGTATTCGGCGGCATGGCCCGCAACATCGTGCGCGCCGCCGCCCGCGCCCAGGACGACGAAGGCCGCCACGACCGCGACCCGGCCGCGACCGGGCACGGCGCCTCAGGATGACCACCGCCACCCGGACCCGGACCCGACGCGGACCTTGACCCGGACCCGGGCCGACCCGGATCCGCGTCCGGGCCGCCGCGCCGCCGGAGGACCGCGACCGCCCCGGTCACCGCGAATAGGCTGACCGCCATGTCCGTCTCGCTCGTCCTGTTCACCTCCGACCTGCGTCTGCACGACCATCCGCCGCTGCGGGCCGGGCTCGCCGCCGCCGACCAGGTCGTCCCGCTGTTCGTCCGGGACCGTGCCGTCGAGGCGGCCGGGTTCGCCACCCCGAACCGCACCGCGTTCCTCGCCGACTGCCTGGCCGACCTGGACGCGTCCCTGCGCGAGCGCGGCGGGCGGCTCGTGGTGCGCTCCGGCGACCTGGTGTCCCAGGTGTGCGGCACGGCGGCGGAGGCGGGCGCCGACGAGGTGCACCTGGCGGCCGCGCACAGCGCCTTCGCCACACGCCGGGAGGACCTGCTCCGGCGGGCGCTGGAGGCCGACGGGCGGCGGCTGTTCGTGCACGACGCGGTGACCGTGGCCGTGCCGCCCGGCGAGGTGACCCCGGTCGGCTCCGACCACTTCGCGGTCTTCACACCGTATTACCGCCGCTGGTCCCAGGTCGGGCTGCGCGCGCCCCTGGCCGCCCCGCGCCGGGTGCCCGTGCCGGACGGGGTGCAGGGCGAAGCGCTGCCCGCCCGCGAGGACGTCACCGGCGTCTCGCCCGCCCTGCCGGACGGGGGCGAGCGCGAGGGCCGCAAGCGGGTGAGCGCCTACTGGCGCAGGGGCCTGGACGCCTATGACGACACCCGCGACGATCTGGCCGCCGACGCCACCTCCCGGTTCTCCGCGCATCTGCACTTCGGCACCCTGTCCCCGGTGGAGCTGGTCCAGCGGGCCCGCCGGCACGGCGGTCCGGGCGCCGATTCGCTGGTCCGGCAGCTTGCCTGGCGCGACTTCCACCGCCAGGTGCTCGCCGCCCGCCCGGCGGTCGCCCGCGCCGACTACCGCACCAAGGGCGACCGCTGGCGCACGGGGCAGGCCGCGCGCGCCGACGCCGAGGCATGGCGGGAGGGCCGTACCGGATACCCGGTGATCGACGCGGCGATGCGGCAGCTGCGCCACGAGGGCTGGATGCACAACCGGGCCCGGCTGCTGACCGCGTCCTTCCTGGCCAAGACGCTCTACGTCGACTGGCGGACCGGCGCCGAGCACTTCCTGCACTGGCTGGTCGACGGCGACATCGCCAACAACCAGCTCAACTGGCAGTGGGTCGCCGGGACCGGGACGGACACCCGCCCCAACCGGGTCCTCAACCCCGTCGCCCAGGCCAGGCGGTACGACCCCGACGGCGGCTATGTGCGCCGCTGGGTACCCGAACTCGCGGACGTCGCCGACCGGTTCGTGCACGAGCCGTGGAAGCTGCCCGGCGCGGAGCGTGCCGCACTGGACTACCCCGACCCGGTGGTCGGGCTGTCCGAGGGCCTGGACCGGTTCCGCAAGGCCCGCGACCGGGGGAGATGACCGGCCCAGCCCGGATGCGCTACGCGGAGCGCCGCTCGGCGGCCGGTTCGGCCGCCCGTTCCCGCCGTGCCGCCATCACGGCGTAGACGAGGACGCCGGCGAAGAGGAACAGCGCGCCCTGGTACACCGCCGCGTACCCGGCGCCCGCCATCAGCCAGATCGAGAAGGCCGCGGCGGCCGAGGCGACCACCGCGTCCCGGACCAGCCGGCCCCGGTCCACCGAGCCGGCGCGGCCGGAGACGAGGTGGAAGAGCTGGGCGGCCGTGGCCAGCAGGTAGGGGACGGTCGCGGTGAAGGTGGTGACGAGGACCAGGACCTCGAAGACCCTGCCGGAGCCGGAGAGGTAGTTGTAGGCCGTGAGCAGGGAGGCCAGCACCACGGTGACGGCGACCCCGACCGTCGGCACGCCCCGGCGGCGCCGGGTGAAGGCGGCCGGGAAGAGTCCGTCGCGCGCGGCGGCGTACGGGGTCTGGGCGCTGAGCAGGGTCCAGCCGTTCAGGCAGCCGATCATCGACACCAGCGCGGCGAGCGCCACCGCCCAGCCGCCCCAGCTGCCGCCGAACATCGCGTTCACGGCGTCCGAGAAGGGCGCGGTGGAGTCGACCAGGCGGTGGTGCGGGACCGTACCGAACACGGACAGCGTGCCCAGCAGATACACCAGCGCCGCGCCCGCGGTGCCGATCACGGTGGCCCGGCCCACGTTGCGCCGGGCGTTCCTGACCTCACCGGCGCTGACCGCGGCGGACTCCACGCCGAGGTAGGAGAAGAGCAGCAGCGCGGCGGAGGCGGAGACCGCGCCGATCGCGCCGTGGCCGCTGGAGTTGAACGGGCCGAGCCGGGAGGGGTCGAAGAAGAACAGCCCGCCGATCGCCACGAGCAGCAGCGGCACGAACTTCAGCACCGTGGAGACCAGTTGCACGGCGCCCACGTACCGGGTGCCGGCGAAGTTGGCGAGCGCGGGCAGCCACTGGATCACCAGCGCGGCCAGGCACGCGGTCCAGCGGTGTCCGCTCACCGGGATCAGCACGTCCAGATAGCCGACGGCGGCCACGGCGAGCGCGGCGTTCGACACCCAGGTGGTGATCCAGTACGACCAGGCCGCGAGGAAGCCCGCGAAGTCGCCGAACGCCCCGCGGGCGTAGACGTACGGGCCGCCGGTGCGGGGATCGCGCGCGGCGAGCCTGCCGAAGGTCAGCGCGAGGGCGATGGCGCCGACGGTCAGCACGCCGAAGGCGACCAGGCTGACCGTGCCGTAGGGGGCGATGGAGGCGGGCAGCAGGAAGATGCCGCCGCCGATGATGTTGCCCATCACCAGGGCGGTGGCCACGGGCAGACCGAACCGGCGCGCGTGCCGGCTGCCGTTCGGGCCCTGGGGGTCCCCGACGGGCGCCGCGAGGCTCTCCGAGGGGGCCGGAGCCGGCGGGGGAGCGGTTCCGGTGACGTGCATGGGTGGTGCGCCTCTCATCAAGCCGACGTCCCGGGATCGCCGGGACCCAGTCATGGTCGGTGACGCCCCTACCGGTGGCAAAATCGCCGTTTCTTGTCTCGTCCGGGCATTCCGTACACGTAAAAACTGAGCCGGAGGGCCTCTCGGGCCGTGATATCTCCGGTAGCCGCCCGCCCCGCCGGGATCGCCCCACCGCGATCGCCCCGGGGTGCCGTCGTCCGCGGTCTCGTCACCGGGCCCGCGCCGGGGCACCATGTGATCCGAGTGACGAGGCGGGCTCGGGAGGCGGCATGAGCGTGTCGGAGCAGGGCAGGGTGTCCGGGATCGAGGTCCGGTCCATCGACTACGTCCCGCTGAACGAGCGGCACGGCAAACTGTGGCACCTGGGGCCCCTGTGGTTCATGTCCAACGCCCAGATCGCCACCCTGGCCGTGGGGCTGATCAGCATCACCGGCGGCGGCAACCTCGTCTGGTCGCTGCTGGCCATCGTCGCGGGCACCGTCCTCGGCACCTTCTTCATGGCCTTCCACTCCGCCCAGGGACCCCAGCTGGGCCTGCCGCAGATGATCCAGTCGCGGCCGCAGTTCGGCTATGTCGGCGCGCTCCTGGTGTGGCTGTTCGCCTACGTGCAGTACGCCGGGTTCAACGTCTTCAACAGCATCCTCGCCGCCGACGCCCTGCACGCCACGCTGCACGGCGGGGTGAAGCCCTGGGTCCTCGCGGTCACCGTGGTCGCGCTCGTCATCGCCCTGGTGGGCTACGACGTCATCCACAAGGCGGAACGGATCCTGACCTACGTCTTCCTGGTCGTCTTCGGGATCTTCACCGTCGGTGTGCTGCTCACCCTGCACTACCCGGCCGGCTCCTTCGACCTCGGCGCCTTCGAGTGGACGCCGTTCCTCGCCCAGTTCGGCGTGGTCGCCGGCTATCAGATCAGCTGGGCCATCTACGTCTCGGACTACTCCCGCTACCTGCCGCCGGACGTGACCGTCCGCAGGACCTTCTACTGGACCTACTTCGGCTCCGCGCTCGGCGGTATCTGGATGATGGTCCTCGGCACCCTGCTCGCGGCCTGGGCGGGCGCCCGCTTCGAGACGATCACCTCGATCGACGCCGCCGGTGACAAGGTCTTCGACGGCTTCGGCGCGATCGTGCTGCTCTTCGCCGCCCTCGGCCTCGTCTCCGTCACCGCGCTCAACATGTACGGCGGTTCACTGACCCTCATCAGCGCCATCGACTCGGTACGACGGGTGCGGCCGACGCTGTCCGTACGCCTGCTCACCCTCGCCCTCACCGCGGCCCTCTCCGTGATCGGCGCGCTCGCCGCCACCGCGCACTTCCTCGCCGACTTCAACGACTTCCTGCTGCTGGTCCTCTACCTGTTCATCCCGTGGACCGCGGTCAACCTGATGGACTACTACGTGGTGCGCCGGGGCCACTACGCGGTCGCCGAGATCTTCAACCCCCGCGGCATCTACGGCCGTTGGGGCTGGCACGGGATCATCTCCTATCTGGTCGGTTTCGCGGTCATGGTCCCGTTCTTCTCCGTCGGCACCCTGTACGTGGGCCCCGCCGCGAAGGCGCTCGGCGGAGCGGACATCTCCCTGTTCATCGGCCTGCCCGTCTCCGCCCTGCTGTACTGGTGGCTGACCCGCTCCCTCGACGTCGAGGCGGAGGAACGGCTGGCGCGTGCGGAGGCGGAGGAGCTGGAACGCGCCGCGTCCGAGCACCGGGAGCCCTGAGCGGCGGGGCCGCTCGTCCCGCAGCCGGGTCAGCGGCGCCACCGCGCCCAGGCCGGCCACGAGAACGCGTCCCCCCGCGACCGTCTCGGCCGCCCCCCGGTCGCCGCTTTTGGCCGAGCGGGCCTCGTGGACACCGGCAGGGCACCGGCGCGGGCGCGCACGTCACCTCCCCCGTGGGTGACGTACGCGCCCGCTCCCCCGGTGCCGGACCGTGGGCCGTGCCGCCCGCGTGTGCTCACCAGCACATCACCGCCGTCTGCCCCGACCCCCAGACGGAGTAGAGGCGGACGCGGACGAAGTAGCGGCGGCCCCGGACGAGCCGTACCCGCAGCCGGGCGTTGTCCGGGGTGCCGCCGTCGTCGTGGCCGGCGAGGAATCGCGGCTCCCCGTCCCGCTCCTCGAAGACCACGAGCACGGTGTCGGCGTCGCCGAAGGTCCCCACGGTGTAGTCGCGGGTCCCCGTCGGCTCGACGACGAAGTCCGCCTGCTCGCCCGGCCCCAGGCCCAGCGGTGCCGAACGGAACGGCACCAGCGGGTCGGGTCCGGACGTGGTACCCGGGTACCAGCGCAGGACGAACTCCCGGTCCCGGTCCGAGGGCCGGCCGGCCGGACGCAGCCCCCCTCGGTACTGCTCCGGCTCCAGCACGAGCCCCGGACCGAACGGCAGGGCCATCACCGAGCACGGGTCCCACACCGCGCCCCTGGACTCCCCGGCGTCCAGCGCCCGCAGGACGTTGGTGTACGCCGTCTCCCGGCTCCAGTGGTTCGGCGGGCCCGCCAACTCCGCGTAGACGGCCTCGTCGTCCCAGTGCAGCCCGGCGCAGGGGTTCTGGTGCTCGTGCACCAGTCCCAGCGCGTGCCCGATCTCGTGCAGGACGGTGCCGCGCTCCCCCCGCGCGGTCACGTCCCAGCCGAGATTCATGGTGCGCTCGCCCCGGCCGACGGCGAGGGCCTCGCGGCCCACCGCCGACCAGGACCCCCCGCCGGCCTGGAACCCGATCCGCAGCTCGGCCTCCCCCCGGTCGCCGACCTCCGCGAAGGCGACCCCGATGCCGAGCGCCTCCCACTGCGCGAAGCACTCGCGGACCACGTCCAGCTGCTCCTTGCCGCCCGCCCACGCCACCCGGCGCAGCTCCCCGCTCCCGGGGACCTGGATCACCGAGGCGTCGTGGCCTGCGTCGAGGAAGCAGTAGTGCAGGACCGTGCCGTTGACCCACATGCGCCGTCCGGCGAGCAGCGCGGCCTGCCGCTCGGCGGTCAGCCCCGGTCCGAAGGACGGGGCCGGCTGCCGCGACAGCGAGCACAGGCGTCGGGTCATGCCGTCAGCGTGCCCGCCCCCGGCCGCGGGCGCCTGAGTCGGGGGCTACTCAAGTCGCCCTGTATCAAACCCGAGTACGCGCGCTCTGGTTGGTGTGAGGACTTACGAACAGGACGCGAAGACTCTGGAACTGCCCTGGCCGTTCACCGGCCGGGAGGACGAACTGGAGCTGGTACGGGGGGCGGTGGCCTCGGGCCGGCGCGGCATCGTGGTGACCGGCCCGGCCGGGCGCGGCAAGACCCGGCTGGTCACGGAGGTGGTCCGGGGCACGGACCACGCCCGGGTGACCGGCACGCCCGAGGCCCGCCATCTGCCCCTCGCGGCGTTCGCGCACCTGCTGCCCGGCACCGGCTCGCTGCCCGGCGCGGTGCGGGCCCTGTCCGGCGTCCGGCTCCTCGTCGTGGACGACGCCCATCTGCTGGACGAGGACTCCGCCGCGCTGGTCCACCAGCTGGCCGCGAACGGGCGCACCCGGCTGGTCGTCACCGCGTGCGACGAGGGCGCGGCACCCGGCGCCGTGTCCCGGCTGTGGACCGGGGAACTGCTGCCCCGGCTGGCCCTCGCCCCGCTGCCCGAGGAGGACACCGCCGCCCTCCTCGGCGCGGCCGGCTTCGAAGCGCTCACGGTACGGCGGCTGCACCGGCTGTGCCGGGGTGATCTGCGGCTGCTGCGCTCCCTGGCGGACGCGCTCCGGACCGGGGCTGCCATGGTCGCCGTACCCGGCACCGGTGAGCGAGCCTGGCGCGGGCCGCTGCCCCTCACCCCGGCCGTCCGCGACCGGCTCGCCCTCGTGCTGGAGCACCGTACGCCCGGTGAACGCGAGATCCTGGAACGCCTCGCCTTCGCCGAGCCGGCCCCGCTGCCGCCGCACGGCCTCGGCCTGGACGTCCTCGAAGGGCTGGAGGCGGCCGGCCTGGTCGCCGTGGACGACGCCGGCGGGGTCGGGCTCGCCGACCCGCTGCACGGACCGGCGCTGCGGGCGGCGACCGGGCGGCTGCGCGCACGCCGGCTGAGCCGGGCCGCGGCGGGCCGCGGTGCCGCGCTCGACGCCGAACGGCATTTCCTGTTGCGGAGGCTGACGCGGATGGACGTGCGGCCGGTGGCCACGCCGGTGGGGGACTGGGTGGTGGCCGAGGGGGAGCCGGTGCCGGCCGGGTACGCGGCCGTACGGGCTCGGTTCGCGCGGCTGGGGGGCGCGGTGCGGGACGCCGCCGCATGGGCGCGGGAGGGTCTGCGGTGGACCCCGGAGGACGCCGATTGCGCAGCGGAACTCGCCCTGGCGGAAGCGGAGTCGGACGAGTCCGGGCACGGCTTCGCCGAGGGGGACGTGTACGCGCGCTACGGGGCCGTACGCGCCGGGGAGCTTGCCGGCGCGCTGCCCGCGGGCAGTGTGCTCGCGCGGCACGCCGAGGCGCTGGCACGAGGGGACGGGGGCGCGCTGGACCGTGCCGCGGCCGCCCTGGAGGAGCGCGGATTCCTGCTGTTCGCGGCGGAGGCCCACGCCCAGGCCGTACGCGCCCACCGCGACCCGGGGGCCGGGCGCCGCTCCCGCACCCGGGCGCTCGCCCTCGCCCGCCGCTGCCAGGGCGCGCGCACCCCGGCGCTGGCCGGGCTGGTGCTCGGTGAACTCACCGCGCGGCAACGGCAGGTCGTGGCCCTGGCGGCGGCGGGCCTCAGCAACCGGGAGATCGCCGAGCGGCTGACGCTGTCCGTGCGCACGGTCGGCAACCACCTGTACAGCGCGTACACCCGGCTCGGCACGGGGAACCGGGGCGCGCTGCCCTGCCTGCTGGACAGGCCGGCCTAGGGTCTTTCGTTCGGATCACGCCGGGCTGATCCGAACGAAAGACCCCAAGGACACGATCCGGAAGAAGAAGGGGCCCGGCCGGACTCCCGCCCCGCCCGGCTCACGCCGCTCCGAACGCCGCGAACGCCCACCCCGTCGCCTGGTGCACCGTGTCGGACGGCAGGGCGGTCCGGGCGTCCCGGAGCGACTCGGCCAGCGAGAGGCCCGCGGCGAGGCCCTTGTGCAGGGCGAGCATCAGGGGGATCACCGCCGCGTCGTTGACCGGCGCGCTGCTGGCGACCACCCCGGCCGTACCCAGCGGGAGCAACGCCGTGACCAGGCCGAGGAGTTCATCGGCCCCGACCGAGGCGAGCCGCGCGGTGTCGCAGCTGGAGAGGATGATCCGGTAGGGGCTGCGGGCCAGGCGTTCGAAGTCGTGCACGATCAGGGGGCCGTCGGACATCCGCAGGGCGGAGAAGAGGGGGCTGTCGGCGCGGAAGGTGCCGTGGGCGGCGAGATGGGCGAGCCCGGCGCCGTCCAGCTCGGACAGCACCCGGGGAACTTGGGCGTCGTCGCCCTCCAGGACCGTCGCCGTGCCGTAGCGGTCGGCGAGTTCGGGCACCTCCGCCCCGCCCGTGGCGAGACCGGGGCCCCGCACCAGGACGGCGCGGCCGTCCCGCGGCGGCTCCGTCTCCCGGGCGCGCAGCCAACTGCCCGCCGACGGCGACACGCTGAGCACCCGGTCGCGCAGCGCGGGCAGCAGTGCCCACGGCACCCGGTGCAGAGCGCCCGGCGGCACGATCACCACCGGGCCCGCGCCCAGATGCGGCACGGCCCCGCCGAGCAGCAGCTCCTGGAGCCGGGCGCCCGCCGCCTCCACCAGCGGCAGCCGCGCCTCCGCACCCGGGTGCGCGAGCCGTCGCAGCCCGGCCTGCACGTACTCCGCCTCGGCCACCGCGTCCGCGAGCGGACCGCCGGCGAACCGCCGCACCCTGCCCTGACCGCACAGCAGCACATGCACCCGCCCCCGCACGACGGCGAGTTCGACCAGCCGGCCCGCACCGAGCAGGTCCAGCAGCCGGGGCACGTCGAAGCGGGCCCCCTCGTGCGGGGCGGAGCCGCGGATATGGCGGGTGCGGGAGCGGATCTCCCGTTCCAGGCGCCGCTGTTCGCGCTCCAGGGCGGGCACCGGACGGCCCTCCATGCGGGACTCCTCCGCGCGGGCCGCTATCTCCCGGTAGGCGGTGAGGCCGCTGAGCAGCGCCGCGTCGGCGGGCGGCCGGGTCGGCGGGGTGGACAGCACGGTCGCCCGCCACCGCTCGCTCCACTCCAGCAGCCGCCGGGGACCGCCGTGGGTGAGGCTCGCCTCCTGGGCCAGCGCGGCCAGTTCGGCGCCCTGCGCGGTCACATGGGCGCGCAGCTCCGAGGCGCCCAGCGTCATCCGGTGGTCGTCCAGGACGCCCAGGCCGCGCCGGCACGCCTCCAGGACACCGCGCCGGGACCCGGCCGCGCGTGCCCGCAGCGCCTGCGCCGCCCAGCCGGTCATCCGGGCCGGTGGCGGACCGACCCGGCGGCTGCGGGCCGCCACCGCCAGATGCCGTTCCGCGTCCGCCGTCCAGCCGAGGGCCAGCGCGATACGGCCCGCGAGCAGCGATGCCTCGGGCGCCGCGGGCGAGCCGAAGGAGGCCAGCCGCTCGGCCACCGCCGCCGCGTCCCCGACCAGCCGCCCCGAGCGGCGCCCGGCCGCCACCCGTGCCTCGATCAGCACCAGCCGGGCGTGCGTCTCCCACCACAGCCGCCGCTGCGCCGCGAACAGCCGTACGGCGACGGCCGCGCGGGCGATCGCGGTGGGCGCGTCCCCGGCCGAACGGGCCGCCCGCGCGGCCGCCAGCAGCAGCTCGGCCTTGCGGGTCGACTGCCCGCCCAGCCGGTCCAGCAGGGCGATCGCCGCGTCCGCCTCGGCCAGCGCCTCCGGGGCCAGCCCCGCGGCCATCAGCACCTCGCAGCGCCGTACCGACAGCATGTAGGTGGGCGTGCCGAGCTTCGCGTACCGCTCCTCCGCCTCGTCCAGCAGCCGCAGCGCGAGGGGGATGTCCCCGGAGCGGAACGCGGCCAGGCCCCGGCTCTCCACCGCGTCCGCCTTGTCGTGCTCCTGGCCCGTGGTGTCCCAGAGGCGCTCCGCCGCCGTGAAGTCCGCGTCGGCCCGCTCCACCGCGCCGAGCGCCAGATGCACCGTCGCCCGCAGGGTCAGCGCCCGCGCGGTCCAGATGTCGTCGCGCAGCTGTCTGAGCACCGGCAGGGCCCGCCGTACGTCCTCCAGCGCCTCCGGGTGACGCCCCAGCACCCACCAGACGTACGCCCGCCGGTACAGCACCCGGGCCCGGGTGTGCCCGGTGCCCCGCGCGACCCCCCGCTCGAAGGAGGCGAGCCCCTGCCGTGTGCGCCCCGCGTGCACCAGTGCGACCCCCAGCGTCGCCAGCACATCCGCCTCCCGGTCGGCGGACTCGGCGCGCGCGGCGAGGTCCCGGGCCCGGCGCAGGTGCGTGAGCGCGATCCGCAGATCGCCGAAATCCCGCTGCCAGATGCCGAGGACCTGGTGGGCGATGCTGGCGGGCAGCGGCGCCGGAGCCGATTCGAGCAGCAGTTCTGCGCGCGCCCGTGCCTCGCCGGGATCGGCGAACACCAGGGGCAGCAGTTGGAGGGCCGGCTCGCTTCCCGCTGTCACGCCTCGCATGGTAGTGGCCTGTATCAGATGGCGGACCCGCGGCTCTCACTGTCGTAGACCGCTCTACCGGGGGAGGACACGGCATGGCACCCCAGCGATACCGCGAGCAGTTCGACCACATCCAGCGCTCGATGCCCGAAGTCCCGTTGGTCATGGGCCCGGACTCCGACGCCCACCCGCTGTACGAGAAGGGGGTGGTCCTCGCCCGCTCCGGGGAGGAGGCCCGCGCCGTGGAGGACGCGGTGCGCGCCCACTTCGGCGAGACCCGGGGACTGCTGCCCGAACACGTGCGCCGCGACGGCCCGGACGGCGGCCGCAGCGGGGTCACCCGCATCCGGGTCGGCGCCCCCGACCTCGGGGAAGACGCCGTACCGCACGCCCTGGGCGCCCTGCGGTCCGCCGAGGAGCGGCACGGACGCCGGCTGGTCAGCCGCAACCACGTGGTGCACATCGCGGTCAACGCCTGCCCCGGGGACGAACCGGTTCCCATCGCACGCTCCGCGGCGCCCAACCCGGCCGCCGCCGGGACCGGCCACGACCCCGGCACCGCCGTCCGCGTCCTGGTGGTCGACACCGGTCTCGTGCACGACCACCACGCCTACCCGCTGCTGGCCCACACCACCGGCGACACCCAGGCGGCCGAGACCGACGGCGGCGGGATGCTGCGCCAGTACGTCGGCCACGGCACGTTCATCGCGGGCATCCTCGCGGCCGTCGCGCCCAACACCGACATCACCGTCCGCGGCACCCTGAACGACGCGGGCGCCGTACTGGAGTCGGAGTTCGGCGCCCGGCTCTTCGATGCCGTGGACGGCGCCGGGTGGCCCGATGTGATCAGCCTCTCCGCGGGCAGCCCCGCCCCGGGCCTGCACGGGCTGCTCGGCCTGGAGGCGTTCATGCGTGAACTGCGCGACCAGCGCACCCTGTTGGTCGCCGCCGCCGGGAACAACGGCAGCGACGTGCCGTTCTGGCCCGCCGCGTACTCGGCCCTGCCCGAGTACGCGGACAGTGTCGTGTCCGTCGGCGCGCTGCGCTCGGACGGCGAGGGCCCCGCGTGCTTCAGCAACCACGGCCGCTGGGTCCGTGTCTTCGCCCCCGGCGAGCGCCTCACCAGCGCCCTCACCGGCTTCGGCACCCCGGTGCCCTACCTCTACCAGCACTCCACCTACGACGACTGCCGGTACGGCTTCGACTACTCCTGCACCTGCCAGTACCCCCGCCACACCGGCGCGTTGAGCGAGGCGCGGGAGAGCACCGGCGGCAAGCCGGACCAGGTGATGTTCGACGGGTTCGCGCAGTGGAGCGGCACCTCCTTCGCGACCCCGGTCGCCGCCGGGCTCGTCGCCGCCCTGATGACGGCGGAGCGCGAGCGCGACCCGCGCACGGCGGGCGCCCGGCTGCTGGCGGACGCGACCCACCGCACCGACGTGCGCGGGGCGAAGGTGCGCGCGCTACGGCCCCCGACCTGGCGCCCGGTTCCCGTCCCGGCCCCGGCGCTGCCGGCGTGAGCGCCGGAACCCTCTGCTCCACGGCGTACCATGACGAGCCCTATACGAGGGGTGGAGCCGTGGACCGAACAGAGGTCGGCGCGCTCGTCCGGTCCGCCGTCGACGGGGACGCCGCGGCCTGGAAGGCGCTGGTGGAGGGCATGAGCCCGCTGGTCTGGTCGGTGGTGCGCGCCCATCGGCTCTCCGACGCCGACGGGCACGAGGTCTACCAGACCGTGTGGTTCCGCTTCGCCCAGCACCTGGGGCGCATCCGGGAACCCGACAAGACCGGCGCCTGGCTCGCCAGTACCGCCCGGCACGAATGCCTGAAGGTCATCAAGGGCATGACGCGGCTCACCCTTACGGATGATCCGCAGGTCCTGGACCGGGCCAGCGACGACCGTACGCCGGAACAGACACTGATCGACTCCGAGGAGGCGGCGGACCGGGCCGAACGGGTCCGCCGCCTGTGGCAGGAGCTGGACGAACTGGGCGAGCGCTGCCGTCAGTTGCTGCGCGTGCTGGTCTCCTCGCCGCCGCCCAGCTATGTGGAGATCTCGGCCGCGCTCGGCATCGCGGTCGGCAGCATCGGCCCCCTGCGCCAGCGCTGTCTGCGCCGGCTGCGGGCCCGGATGGACCAGCGGGGTGCGGCATGAACGAGGACGACGGGTTCCGGTACGACGAGGCGGACGGGGGCGGTGACGAGCCGGCGGCCGCGCCCACGGCGGACACGCTGCTGGAGGAGGAGCTGCGCCAGGCGGCGGCCGTCCTCGACCCCGTGCCCGACTTCCTGCGCCAACTCGCGGTGGAGGCCTACGCCTTGCGCGATCTCGACGCGCGGATCGCCGAGCTGACCTTCGACTCGCTGGTGGACGCGCTGCCGGTGCGCGGGGTCACGGACGCGCCGCGCATGCTGACTTTCCGTGCGGGCGCGCTCACCGTCGACGTCGAGGTCACGGGGGACGGTCTGATCGGGCAGGTGCTGCCGCCGGGCTCGGCGCGGATCGAGGTGCTCGGCGGTCCGGGTGCCGCCCGCCCGGTCGCCGTCGACACCCTCGGCCGCTTCATCAGCGACGACCCGCCCTCCGGCCCCTTCGCCCTGCGGCTGCGTACCGGCTCGGAGGTGATCGTCACGCAGTGGCTGCGAGCCTGAGCGGGGACCGGCTCACCAGGTCACCGGCAGGGTGCGCGGCCCCCGGATCATCGTCTGCCGCCGCCACTCGACATCCTCCGCCGGCACGGCGAGCCGCAGCCCCGGCAGCCGGTCGAGGAGCGTGTCCACCAGCAGTTCCAGCTGGAGTCGGGCCAGGACCGCGCCGGTGCAGTAGTGGTGGCCGTTGCCGAAGGCGACATGCGGGTTGGGATCCCGGTCGGGTGCGATGCCGTCCGGGTCCGGGAAGACCTCGGGGTCGCGGTTGGCGGACAGGTAGGAGACGTAGACCGCTTCGCCCGCGGCGATCCGGTGGCCGGCGATCTCCACGTCCTCCAGGGCGATCCGGGCGAGCCCGACCGTGTTGCGGTGCGGGATCCAGCGCAGCAACTCGTCGAACACCGGGCCTCGTTCGTCCGGCCGCGAGCGCATGCGCGCCATCAACTCCGGCCGGGTCAGCATCAGATAGAGCATCTGCCCGCAGTTGTGGGTGACCGCCTCGCCGCCGATCTGGAGCGGACCGGCGAGTCCTACGGCCTCCTCCTCGCCGATCTCACCGCGCGCCACGGCCCGCGCGAGCATGGAGTAGACGTCCTCGCCGGCGCTGCGCGCACGGGCCCGGACGATGTCGGTGATCCAGCCGTACAGACCGTTCTTGGCCCGGTCCGCGGCCTCCGCGCCCCCGCACAGGGAGATGATCTGCCGGGTCCAGGAGTGCACCTGGTCCCGGTCGGTGTCGGGGACACCCATCACCTCGCTGACGACGTACAGCGGGAACGGCTCCAGCACCCGCTCGACCAGATCGGCGGGCGGGCCCTCGTGGACCAGCGCGTCCACCAGCTCGTCCAGGATCTCCTGGGCGCGGGGCCGCAGCCGTTTCATCGCGCCGACCGTGAAGGCGCCGGCGACGGGCTTGCGCAGCCGGTTGTGGTCCGGCTGGTCGGCCCAGGCGAGCGAACCGGGGCGGGGCGCGAAGTTCGGCGCCAGCCGGGTGACCTGGCCGCGGGCGACCGCCGCACGGCTGAAGCGCGGATCGTTGGTGATCAGCTTCACGTGTTCGTAGCGGGTGGCCAGCCAGGCCCAGCCCTCCCCGAACGGCAGCCGTATTCGGGTCAGCGGCCCCTCGCGCACCAGTCCCGCGAGCACCGGGTCGAACTCGGTGCCGTCCAGATCGAGCGCGGGCCAGTCCCGCACGGGGGGCGGTTCCTGGCCGGTGGGCGCACTGGTCTCCAAGGTCGTCATGCCCTCCACGATGGGCCGGGGCGCGGCGGGTGTCGTGCGGGACTGCTCCAGGCGGAGGGTCCGCCGACCGCCGGCCGGCGTGGCGGCGGCGATATCGGCCGGGCCCCGCTACGGCGTGCCGACCGGGGTGGCGAGCGCCGCCGCGAGCCGGTCGAGTCCCGCGAGGCCGGTCCGCCGGTCCGCCCGGCTCCCGCGTGTGGGCTGTCCGGCTCCCCCGCGACCGCCTCACGGGCGGCGTCGAGCAGCTTCGGAGGGGTGTGGCAGTGGCCGGATGCCCAGGCACACGCTCCGGGGGACGTGGGCCGCCGCCGTGCGGGCGAGCGCTCGCGCCGCCGTACGGGCGCGGCCCGCGGCGATCGTCCCGGTCGGGTACCGGTTGTCACCGTCCCGTCACAGCCGCGGGGGCCGGTGAAACCCGTGATCCCGGTCCGCTATCTCCCTCGGTGTCAGCAGATCTTCACAGCAGAGGATGCCCGATGAACCACCGTCACATCTCCGCCGCCCTCGTCGCCGCCTCGGCCGTGGCCCTCCTCGCCACCTCGTGCGGGTCCGCCGGCGCCGTCCCGAGGGAGGGGGCCGCCCACACCGCCAGGGCCACGAGCTGGAAGCCGTGCTACCTGCCCGCGGGCCGGCACTTCCTGAAGCTGGACTCCGCCAGGAACGTCAAGGGCAAGGCCGTCGTGCGCGTCACCCCGCAGACCTGCAAGGTGAACACGAGGAACGACGAGGACGTCGTCTACACCCCGAACGGCGCCGCCCGCTCGCTCGGCTTCGCGCCGGGCGCCTCCGTCGAGGTCCTGCGCGAGACCACGAGCGTGAAGGTCGCCCCGACGTGGCTGGCGAACCACAAGCTCGCCAACAGCCCGTACTTCTACTACCACGTCAACGGCAAGGGCCAGATCAGCGCCCTGTCGGAGATCTACCACCCGTAGCGGGGACGACACCGCGCCCCACCGCCCGGCGAGGGCGGTGGGGCGCGGTGGTGCCGGGGCGAGCCGCGGTCAGCTCAGCGAGGCGAGCGCCGTGTTCCAGGTGGCCGACGGGCGCATCACCGCGTCCGCCTTCTCCTGGTCGACGCGGTAGTAGCCGCCGAGGTCGGCCGGGTTGCCCTGGACACCGTTCAGCTCGGACACGATCTGCTGCTCGTCGGCCGAGAGGGCCTCGGCGAGCGGCGCGAACGCCTTGGCCAGATCGGCGTCGTCGGTCTGCTTGGCCAGCTCCTGCGCCCAGTACAGGGACAGGTAGAAGTGGCTGCCGCGGTTGTCGATGCCGCCGATGCGACGGGTCGGGGACTTGTCCTCGTTGAGGAAGGTCGCCGTGGCGCGGTCCAGGGCGTCGGCCAGGACCTTGGCGCCGGTGTTGCCGGTGGCCGCCGCGTACTGCTCCAGGGAGGGCACGAGCGCGAAGAACTCGCCGAGCGAGTCCCAGCGCAGGTAGTTCTCCTTGACCAGCTGCTGGACGTGCTTGGGCGCGGAGCCGCCGGCGCCGGTCTCGAACAGGCCGCCGCCCGCCATCAGCGGGACGACCGACAGCATCTTGGCGCTGGTGCCCAGCTCCAGGATCGGGAACAGGTCGGTCAGGTAGTCGCGCAGCACGTTGCCGGTGACCGAGATGGTGTTCTCGCCGCGGCGGATGCGCTCCACCGACAGCTTGGTGGCCTCGATCGGGGACAGGATCCGGATGTCCAGGCCCTCGGTGTCGTGCTCCGGCAGGTACTGCTTGACCTTGGCGATCAGCTGCGCGTCGTGGGCGCGGTTCTCGTCCAGCCAGAACACGGCCGGGTCGCCGGTGGCACGGGCGCGGGTGACGGCCAGCTTGACCCAGTCGCGGATCGGGGCGTCCTTGGTCTGGCAGGCGCGGAAGATGTCGCCCGGGGCCACGGCCTGCTCCAGGACCACGTTGCCGGCCGCGTCCACCATGCGGACCGTGCCGGCGGCCGTGATCTCGAAGGTCTTGTCGTGGGAGCCGTACTCCTCGGCCTTCTGCGCCATGAGGCCGACGTTCGGCACCGTGCCCATGGTCGACGGGTCGAAGGCGCCGTTGGTCCGGCAGTCCTCGATCACGGCCTGGTAGACGCCGGAGTAGCTGTGGTCCGGCAGCACCGCGAGGGTGTCGTGCTCCTGGCCGTCCGCGCCCCACATGTGGCCGGAGGTACGGATCATCGCCGGCATGGAGGCGTCCACGATGACGTCCGAGGGGACGTGCAGGTTGGTGATGCCCTTGTCGGAGTCGACCATGGCCAGCGCCGGGCCGTCGGCCAGCTCGGCGTCGAAGGACGCCTTGATCTCGGCGCCCTCGGGCAGGTTCTCCAGGCCCTTGTAGATGCCGCCGAGGCCGTCGTTCGGGGAGAGGCCGGCCGCCTTGAGCGTCTCGCCGTACTTCGCGAAGGTCTTCGGGAAGAAGGCGCGCACCACGTGACCGAAGATGATCGGGTCGGAGACCTTCATCATCGTGGCCTTCAGGTGCACGGAGAACAGCACGCCCTCCTGCTTGGCGCGGGCGACCTGCGCGGCGAGGAACTCGTTGAGGGCGGCGGCGCGCAGCACGGCGGCGTCCACGACCTCACCGGCGACGACCGGCAGCGGTGCGCGCAGCTCGGTGGTGGTGCCGTCGGCGCCGACCAGCTCGAAGCGCAGGGTGGTGTCCTCGGTGATCACCGCGGACTTCTCGGTGCTCGCGAAGTCGTTCTCGCTCATGGTCGCCACGTTGGTCTTGGACTCGGCGGTCCAGGCGCCCATGCGGTGCGGGTGGGTCTTGGCGTAGTTCTTCACCGAGGCCGGGGCACGGCGGTCGGAGTTGCCCTCACGCAGGACCGGGTTGACCGCGGAGCCCTTGATCTTGTCGTAGCGGGCGCGGATCTCGCGCTCCTCGTCCGACTTCGGGTCGTCCGGGTAGTCCGGCAGCGCGTAGCCCTTGCCCTGCAGCTCGGCGACGGCGGCCTTGAGCTGCGGGATGGACGCCGAGATGTTCGGCAGCTTGACGATGTTGGCCGAAGGGGTCTTGGCGAGCTCGCCCAGCTCGGTCAGCGCGTCCGCGATGCGCTGGTCCTCGTCCAGGTACTCCGGGAAGACGGCGATGATGCGCCCGGCCAGCGAGATGTCGCGGGTCTGCACGGGCACACCGGCCTGCGAGGCGTACGCCCGGACCACCGGCAGGAACGAATGCGTCGCCAGGGCCGGGGCCTCGTCTGTGTACGTGTAGATGATGGTCGAGTCAGTCACCGGGTGCTCCGCTCCACGTCTGCAACATTGCTCGACATCAAGATATCTCGTGCCGGGGGCGGGCTCGACAGGGGTGGCGCCCGGGGCCACTGTTTTCCGCCGACCGGCCGCGCGCCCGGTCGGCCGCCCCCGCCCGTTTCCCCGGCCCCGCGGGCGCGCTCGCGCTCGGTCCAGCGGCAGATCACCTCCACGACGTACAGGTGCTCGGCCCTGCTGAGCCGCCGTCCCGGTCGGCCATGCCCCCCGCGACCCGCCCGCCCCGGTTCCGCGACCGGCCCCCTACTCGGTGGCCTCCGGAGCCGTGTCCCCCGCACCGCCGCGCTGCCGCGGAATCGTGAGGGAGCCCTGCTGGATGGCGACCGTGCGGACGGGGGAGGGGATGTGGATGCCCTCCTCCCGGTAGCGGCGGTGCAGGCTCTTGATGAATTCGTGTTTGATCCGGTACTGGTCGCTGAACTCACCGATACCGAGGATGACCGTGAAGCCGATGCGGGAGTCGCCGAAGGTGTGGAAGCGGATCGCGGGCTCGTGGTCCGGCAGCGCGCCCGGCACCTTGTGCATGACCTCCTCGACCACCTCGGCGGTCACCCGCTCCACCTGCTCCAGGTCGGCGTCGTAGCTCACCCCCACCTGCACCGACACGGTGAGCCGCTGCTCGGGCCGGGTGTAGTTGGTCATGTTGGCCTTGGCGAGCTGGCCGTTGGGGATCACCACCAGGTTGTTGGACAGCTGGCGGACCGTCGTCTGACGCCAGTTGATGTCCACCACGTACCCCTCCTCGCCGCCGCTCAGCTGGATGTAGTCACCCGGCTGGACGGTCTTGGACGCCAGGATGTGGACGCCCGCGAAGAGGTTCGCGAGCGTGTCCTGGAGGGCGAGCGCCACCGCCAGACCGCCGACGCCCAGCGCGGTGAGCAGCGGCGCCACGGAGATCCCGAGCGTCTGGAGCACCACCAGGAAGCCGATCGCCAGGACCAGCACCCGGGTGATGTTGACGAAGATCGTCGCCGAGCCCGCCACGCCCGACCGCGACTGCGTGAGCGTGCGCACCAGACCGGTGATCACCCGCGCCGCGGACAGCGTGGCCACGAGGATCAGCCACACCTCCAGCACCTGATCCGTGTGGTGCCGCACGGTGCCGCTGAGGGGCAGCACGATCGCCCCGGCCGCCACACCCGCCGCGATCAGCGCCCACGGCACGATCGAGCGCAGCGCGTCCACGATGACGTCGTCACCGCTCCAGCGGGTCCGCTTGGCGTGCTCGGCCAGCCGGCGCAGCAGCGAACGGGAGAGGAGGGCGGCCACCAGGCCCGCCGCGACCGCGATGCCGGCGACCACCGCGTCGTGCAGGGTCAGCGCACGGTTCACCGGTCACCTCCGGAACCCGGGATCTGTGCGGAGCGCCGTATGCGAGGTCTCGTCACGTTGTCACCTGCTCGATGTGCGGGAAGTACGAACGTGCCGGCCCCGGAACTCCGGTGACCGGCACGAACGTTCATCCTGCCGTATCCGGAACGCGCCCTACCACCGGGGCCGCGGGCACCCCGGAGCCATCGATCAGATGATGTCCTCGGCGAGTTCGGCCTGGTCGCGGCCGCTGCCGTACGCCGCCTTCGGGGTGCCGTACGAGCGGCGGGCGACGTACCACCAGACGCTGGCGAGGAGGAGGACGGCGGCCAGGGCCACGGCCGCGTAGTTCATCGTTCCGACGGTGACCGGTGAGGACTGCGGCAGGCAGAACAGGACCGTGACACCCGCCACCCAGACCACCGCGACCCAGCCGACCGGCCTGCTCCACCGGCCCAGATGCCACGGCCCGCGGCGGAACCGGTCGCCCGCCCGCAGCCGCAGCAGCACCGGTATGGCGTACGCGGGGGTGATGCCGATGACATTGATGGCGGTCACCGCGTCGTACGCCGTCGCCGAGTACAGCGACGGCAGCGCGAGGCCCCCGGCGACCCCGACCGACAGCCATACGGCGGCCACCGGGGTCTGGGTGCGGCCGCTGACCGCGCGCCACAGCCGGGAGCCGGGCAGCGCGCCGTCCCGGCTGAACGCGAACACCATCCTGCTGGCCGCGGCCACCTCGGCGTTCCCGCAGAACAGCTGGGCCACGATCACCAACAGCAGCAGCGCCTTCGCGCCGCCGGCGCCGAGGCCGTCGAGCAGGATCTGCGCGGGCGGCACCCCGGTGGCCGTGGTGCGCGTGGCGTCGTAGTCCTGGATGGCGAAGGTGAGCCCGGCCAGCAGGACGAAGCCCGCGAGCCAGGAGACCCAGATGGCACGGACGATGCCCTTGGCCGCGGACACCGAGGCGCGCGAGGTCTCCTCGGACAGATGGGCGGAGGCGTCGTAGCCGGAGAAGGTGTACTGGGCGAGCAGCAGGCCGATCGCCGCGACGTAGACCGGGTTCGACCAGCCGGTCCCGTTGACGAACGTGGTGAACACGAAGGACGGCGACCGGTGGTGGTCGGGCACCACGGCGAGCGCGCCGACGATCAGCGCGACGCCCGCCAGGTGCCACCAGACGCTCACCGAGTTGAGCAGGCTGACGACGCGGACGCCGAACAGGTTCAGCACCGCGTGCAGCAGCAGGATGGCGCAGAAGATCAGCATCGTCCTGCCCGGCGACGGCACGAAGCCCCACTGGAGGTCGGCGAACGCACCGGTGAAAAGGGCGGCGCCGTAGTCGATCCCGGCGATCGCGCCGAGCAGCCCCAGCAGGTTCAGCCAGCCCGTGTACCAGCCCCAGCGGCGGCCGCCGAGCCGGTCGGCCATGTAGTACAGGGCGCCCGAGGTCGGGTACGCGCTGGTGACCTCGGCGAGCGCGAGCCCGACGCACAGCACGAACAGTCCGACGCCCGCCCAGCCCCACAGCATCACGGCGGGCCCGCCGGTGTTCAGGCCGAACCCGTACAGGGTCATGCAGCCGGACAGGATCGAGATCACGGAGAAGCTGATCGCGAAGTTGCCGAAGCCGCCCATGCGGCGGGCGAGTACGGGACGGTAGCCGAGCTCGCGCAGGCGCCGCTCCTCGTCCTGCTGGGGCGGTTCCGGGGAGGGGGACATGGAGACCTCCGGGGGTGGGGGACCTGGGAGCTCGGGAGCCCGTGGGGACGGTCAGGGAGCTCAGTGGCGGGTTCCGGTGCGGGCGCGGGGCTCGGCGCAGGCCGCGGCGCAGACCTCGGTACGAGTACCTGCGGCGGCGCCGTGGGCCAGCGCGCGGCAGTGCTCCCGGGCGCGTGTGAACACGTCCACCGCGCGCTCGCCGTCCTTGGCGCGGTACATCCAGGGCGGCGGACCGAAGTACGGGCCGATCGCCTCGAACACCCGGTCCGCGCAGGTGAATCGGCGGGCTCCCCACAGGGCGTGCGCCAGATGGTTGAGGTCCGGTTGCGCGCGCCGGCCGGGCGACGCGTGCTCGAACCAGGAGTGCAGGGCGGAGCGCGCCTCGTCGGCGGCGGCGTCCGTGGCCCAGTGCGTGTCGGGGCGGCGCGCGCGGCGGTGCCGCTCGACCCGGACGTAGAGCGGCAGGAGATGGAGCGCCGATCCGGGCGGGGCCTGTGCCGCGGCCCAGCGGGCGTAACCGGCCGACTCCGTGAGCCTGTCGGGGTCGCCGTCGGCCACCGGGGCTCCCGTGCGACCGTCCACGCCGCCCCGTGCGTGGAAGAACTGGAGCATCCGGTGATGCGCCTCGCGGTTGAACGGGTCGCGCTCGGCGGCCTCGGCCAGCAGCCCCCAGGGGCCCGGCACGAGGTACGGCTCGGGCGGGTCGGCCCGGTGCTCCGCCCAGCGCTGCTCGGGGTCCAGCTGGGCGAGGGCGAGCAGACAGATCCAGGGCACCGGATCGTGCGGAGCGAGCAGGGTGGCGGTCTCGGCGGCGTCCCACGCCTCGATCCACAGCTCGTGCGCCCGCAGGTACCGCGCCCGGCGCGCCCGTAATGCCCGCTCCACCCCGATGCGGGCCCGCATCACCGCCGCGTGGGCGCTGTCCGGTTCCTCCGCGAGCCAGGCGCGCACCACGTCGCTGCCGGCGGCCGCCGCCGCGAGGATCTGGGTGCGCCGGGTCCACGTCCACCACCCGGTGGTCTCCGCGAGCAGGGTGCGCATGGCCACCCAGCGCCCGGCGCGCAACTCCTGGAGCACCGCGCGCAGGGCGTGGTCGGGCCCCGCGGGGTCGTAGGAGGGTCTCGCTCCCACGCGTGCCATCAGCCGGAGCCCCGGAGCCGATGACGCACGGACGAGGCGGCGGAATGAGGTGGCAACAGCCCTCCCCTGGGCGGTGCGTGGTGGTCGGCGGACACTATAGAGGTGGTGCCTGCGCCTCACCATTGTTGCCAACTCAATAAGCCAGTCAGGTGAGTTGGCAGATCATCGGGCCGACTCGCGCGGGCTTGGACCGGCTTGACGCCGAGTGCGCGCGGCGGCAGGCTGACGCGGTGATCTCTGGTACCGGGCACGGGAGGGTACGGATGGCGCAGGCGGCACGCCGGACGGCTGGACCGGCGTGACGACGGGGCCGGTGCTCGCCGTCGACCAGGGCACCTCCGGCACCAAGGCCCTCGTGGTCTGCCCGGAGCGCGGTGTCCTCGGCACCGGATACGCCGAGGTCCGGCCCCGGCACCGGCCCGGCGGGCTGGTCGAGGTGGATCCGCAGACGCTGTACGCCTCGGTGCTCACGGCCGGTCGCGGCGCCCTCGCCGAAGCCGGGGAGCGTGTCGTCGCCCTGGGCCTCGCCAACCAGGGCGAGACCGTCCTCGCCTGGGACCCCGCGACCGGCCGCCCGCTCACCGACGCCCTGGTCTGGCAGGACCGCCGTGCCGAGACCGTCTGCGCCGAACTCGGCCCCCACGGCGACGAGCTGCGCCACCTCACCGGTCTCCCCGTGGACCCGTACTTCGCCGCTCCCAAGATGGCCTGGATCCGCCGCCGTCTCACCCGCGAGGGCGTCGTCACCACCTCGGACGCCTGGCTGGTGCACCGCCTCACGGGCGCCTTCGTCACCGACGCCGCCACCGCCGGCCGCACCCAGCTCCTCGATCTCGACGACGTCCGGTGGTCGTCCCGCGCCCTCGACATCTACGGCCTCACCGGGGAACGCCTCCCGGAGATCACCGACACCGCCCAACCGGTCGGGCATACGCGTGAGTTCGGCTACGACATCCCGCTCACCGGCCTGATCGTGGACCAGCAGGCCGCGCTGCTCGCCCAGCGCGTCACCGCCCCCGGCGCCGCCAAGTGCACCTACGGGACCGGCGCGTTCCTGCTCGCACACACCGGCGGACGCCCCCGGCGCGGCGGCTCGGGACTGGTCAGCTGCGTGGCCTGGCGGCTGGACGGGACCACCAGTTACTGCCTGGACGGGCAGGTCTACACGGCCGCCTCCGCGGTGCGCTGGCTCGCCGATCTCGGCGTCATCGGCTCCGCCGCCGACCTCGACCCGGTCGGCGGCGCCGTTCCCGACAGCGGGGGCGTCACCTTCGTACCCGCCCTCGCCGGACTCGCCGCCCCCTGGTGGCGCGGCGAGCTGCGCGGCTCCCTCACCGGGCTCGGCCTCGACACCACCGCCGGCCACCTGGTGCGCGCCCTGTGCGAGGGCATCGCCGCCCAGGTCGCCGAACTCGCCGAGGCGGCAGCCACCGACCTCGGCACCCCGCTCGGCGCGCTGCGCGTCGACGGCGGCCTCACCCGCTCCGCGCTGCTCATGCAGACCCAGGCCGACCTGCTGCAGCTCCCCGTCGAGGTGTCCGCGCTGCCGGACGCCACCGCGCTCGGCGCCGCCACCCTGGCCCGCCTCGGTGCCGACCCCGACCTCAGCATCGCCGACGCCCTGCCGAAGGAGCGCCCCGCCGCCGTGTACGAACCCCGCGTCCCGCCCGACCGGGCGGCCGAACGCCGCGCCCGCTTCCGCGCGGCCGTAGCCGCCCTGCCCGGCTCATGAGGGGCCCCGGCGAAGCGGAGCCGCGGCCGGCGGAGGCCGGTCGCGTCCCGCCGTCCGCACGTCGGACGGACACGGCCGGGGGTCCGCCCGCGGCGGCCGTGACCGTCACCGCCGAAGGCCCCTTGCCCGACCGGTCGTACGACATCGCGATCGTCGGCGCCGGAGTCGTCGGCTGTGCCATCGCCCGTCGACTCGCCCGCCATCCACGTCCCAGGATCGCCCTGGTCGAGGCGCAGGACGACGTGGGCCAGGGCACCTCCAAGGCCAACACCGCGATCCTGCACACGGGGTTCGACGCCGTACCGGGCACCCTGGAGGCCCGGCTGGTGCGCGAGGGATCCGCCCGGCTCGCGGCCTACGCGGCCGAGTCCGGCATCCCCGTCGAACCCGTCGGCGCGCTGCTCGTCGCCTGGGACGGGGAGCAACTCGCCGCGCTGCCGCGGCTCGCCCGGAAGGCGGCGGCCAACTCCTGCTCCGACACCCGCCTGTTGGACCGAGCGGAGCTGTACGCCCGCGAGCCGCACCTCGGCCCCGGCGCGCTCGGCGCCCTGCACATCCCGGGCGAGAGCGTCATCTGCCCCTGGACCACCACCCTGGCGTACGCCACCCAGGCCGTCCGCGCCGGAGTCGACCTGCACCTCAACACGATGGTGGAGCGCGCGACCTGGGACGGCGGACACCATCTCCACACCACCCGCGGCACTCTGCGGGCCCGCCACCTCGTCAACGCGGCCGGCCTGGGCGCCGACATCCTCGACCACCACCTCGGACGCGACGACTTCGGCGTCAGACCGCGCCGCGGCCAGCTCCTGGTGTTCGACAAGTTCGCCCGTCCGCTGGTCCGGCACATCCTGCTGCCCGTACCGACCGCGCTCGGCAAGGGAGTCCTGGTCGCCCCCACCGTGTACGGCAACGTACTGCTCGGTCCCACCGCCGAGGACCTGGACGACAGACGGGCCACCGGCTCCACCGCCGAGGGCATCGCCCTGCTGCGGGAGCGGGGCCGCCGTGTCCTGCCCGCGCTGATCGAGGAGGAGGTCACCGCCGTGTACGCGGGGTTGCGCGCGGCCACCGGGCAGGAGGACTACCGGATCGCCGCACACCCCGAGCGGTCCTGCGTCACCGTCGGCGGCATCCGCTCCACCGGCCTGACCGCCTCCCTGGCCATCGCCGAGCACGTCACCGCCCTGCTCACCGGCACCGGCCTCGACCTCGGCCCCGAACGTGACCTCGAACCGGTGCACATGCCCAACCTCGGCGAGGCGTTCCCGCGCCCCCACCAGCGCCCCGGACTGATCGCCGCCGACCCGGCCTACGGCACCCTCGTCTGCCACTGCGAGCGGGTCTCCCTCGGCGAGATCCGCGACGCCCTCGCCGGCCCGATCCCACCCCGCGGCGCCGACGGCCTGCGCCGCCGCACCCGGGCGCGGGCGGGACGCTGTCAGGGGTTCTACTGCGGGGCGGCGGTAAGGGAGTTGCTCGAACGGCGGGGCAGGGGTGAGCGCGGATGACGGCGGTACGGCAGGTCGACGTCCTCGTGGTCGGGGCCGGGCCCGCGGGCCTCGCCGCGGCGGCCCGGCTCGCCGCCGCCCGAGCCGGACGCGTGGAACTCCTGGAGCGGGAGGCGCGGCCCGGCGGAGTGCCCAGGCACTGCGCCCACCGCGGGTTCGGCACCTGGCCCCGAACGCTGACCGGTCCGCGCTACGCCCGCCTCCTCACGGCGGAGGCGGAACGGGCCGGCGCCGTGATCAGGACGCGAACCACCGTGCTGGACTGGGAGGCCGGGGCCGCCTTTGCCCCGAACGTCGTGCTGACGGTCGGGCCCGGCGGACCCGAGGCCCTCGCCGCGCGGGCCGTCGTCCTCGCCACCGGGGCCCGCGAACGCCCACGCGCGGCTCGTCTGGTGCCCGGCACCCGGCCCGCCGGCGTCTACACCACCGGTGAACTCCAGCAGGCGGTGCACCTGTTCGGGCAGCACATCGGTACCCGGGCGGTGGTGGTCGGCGCGCGGGACGTGTCGTACGCGGCGGCCCGGACGGTCCGCACGGCCGGCGCCGAGGTCGTCGCGCTGGTCACCGAACACCCCAGGGCCCGCACCGGCCGCGCCCGCGCGCGGTCCGCCCGTCTCGTCGAGGGCATTCCGCTGCTGACCGACACCGCGGTCGTCGAACTCCTCGGCCACGGACGGCTGTCCGGTGTGCGCGTCCGCCACCGGGACGGCCGCACGGCCGTACTGCCCTGCGACACCGTCGTGTTCACCGGCGACTTCGTCCCCGACCAGGAACTCGCCCGGCGCGGCGCCCTCGATCTCGACCCCGGAACGCGCGGCCCCGCCGTGCACGCAGGCCTGCACACCTCGCGCCCCGGCGTCTTCGCCGCCGGAAACCTCCTGCACGCGGTGGAGCCCGCGGGCACCGCGGCCCGTGAGGGGGCCAGGGCGGCGGCCGCCGTCCTCGGCCATCTGTCCGGCGCCCCCTGGCCCCGCCCCGGGATCCCGGTCACCGTCGAGCGGCCGCTGTGCCACGTCACCCCGAACCGGATCGATCCCGACCGCGGCCGTCTTGGCCACCCGGCCGGCCCGCCCCACCTCCTGCGCACCGACACCCCCCTGCCCCGCCCGGTCCTGTACGTCCATCAGGACGGCCGCCTGCTGCACCGCGCCCGCCTCGGCCCCGGCACCGCCCGGCCGCACCGCGCCCTGAGGCTCGACGGCTCCTGGCACGGGAGGGTGGACCCGGACGGTCCGGAGGTGAGGGTGAGCGCGGGCTGAGCCGGGGGCGCTGTCAGTGGCGCGTGCGACAGTGCCGTCGTGACTGAGATCGACACTCCGGTGCCCGCCGCGCTGTCCGGCCTCGACGGCCTCGACTGGTCCGCGCTGACGCACGCCTACGGCCCCGCCGACGACGTGCCCGGACTGCTGCGCGCCCTGTGCTCCCCGGACGCGGAGCAGCGCCACCAGGCCCTGGACGCGCTGTACGGCAACATCTTCCACCAGGGCAGCCGGTACCCGGCCACGGCCGCCGCGGTGCCGTTCCTGGTCCGCATGGCGGCGGACCCCGCGCTGCCCGGCCGCGCCGTGTGCCTGGAACTGCTGGCCGCCCTCGCCGTCGGTTACGACGAGGCCCGTCTGCCCGGTGGTGTGGCGGTCGCCGAGTGGCGGGCCGCCGTCGCCGAGGTCCGCGCGCAGGACCCGGCGGCGATACGCGCCGAGTACGACGCCTGGGTCGGGGCGGCGGCCGACGAAGGGGAACGCCGGACGCGGGAGTTCCGCCGCGACCTGTACGACCATGACCGGCATCTGGAGGCCATGGCCGCCGAGCTGGGCGCCTACGACGCGGTGCGCGCCGGGGCACCGGCACTGCTTCCCCTGCTCGGGGACGCGGACGCGGCCGTACGGGCGGGCACGGCGTATGTGCTGGCCTGGTTCCCGGAGGCGGCCGGGGAGAGCCTGCCGCGGCTGCTGGCGACGCTGGACGAGGAGCGCGAGCCGGTGGTCCTGGCCACCGCCCTGGTGGCCGCCGGGCTGCTCGGGGACACCGGGACCGGCCCCGAACTGGCGCTCCGGCTGCGGCCGTTCCTCGGCGCCGGAGAGCCGGTGGTGCGGTGGGCGGCGGCCACGGCGCTGGCCCGGCTCGGCGGCCGGGGCGTCGAGGCGGCCGTCACCGCCGACGTGGCGGCCGAACTCGTGGCCGCAGCCCGGGACCCGGCGCCCGGTGAGCCCCCGATCCCGTTCCACGAGGGCGATCTGCGCGGCTACTCCGCCGCGTCCCTCACCCTGCTCGCCGAGGTGTACCCGCGAGAGGCCCTGGACGCGGTGACCGACGGACTCGCCGCCACCAGCGGCCCGGCGAGCTTCCCGCTCGCCACGGCCGCGCTGCGGCTGGCCTTCGGCGAACCCGGCACGGACGGACCCGGCGCGTTCACGGAGCTGACCGAGCCCCAGCGCCGCCTGGTCCGGGTCCTCGCGGAACTCGACCGGGCCACCTGGCAGTGGGCGAACTTCTGGGGCATCGTCCGCTCCTGGGGCCTGCCCGCCCCGCGCGACGCACTGCGCGCCTATGCCGGACTGCCGCGGGAACGACCGTGACGGGAGCGCTCGTACGCCGCGTGCCCGTCCGTGGCGTGCTCAGCTGAACGAACCGTGCCGCCCCGCCCCCGAGGCGAACCGGGCGGCGCCCTCCGCGCTCTGCGCCAGCACGCCCGCGCCATGGCGGAGTTCGCCGAGCAGCGCCGCCTCCTCCGGCAGGCCCTCCTGATCGAGGACCGAGGCGCGGTCGCTGCGCAGACACGCCTGCGGGAACCTGGCGATCTCCGCGGCCAGCGCCTCCGCCTCCACGCGGGCGGTGCCGGCCGGCACCACACGGTTGGCGAGCCCCATCGCGTACGCCTCCCGGGCCGGCACCGGCCGGCCGGTCAGGATCAGGTCCATGGCCCGGCTCGTCCCGATCAGCCGGGGCAGCCGTACGGTGCCGCCGTCGATCAGCGGTACCCCCCAGCGGCGGCAGAACACGCCGAACACCGCGTCCTCCTCGGCCACCCGCAGATCGCACCACAGGGCCAGTTCCAGGCCGCCCGCCACGGCGTGCCCGGCGACGGCCGCGATCACCGGCTTGGACAGCCGGAGCCGGGTCGGACCCATCGGACCGTCGCCGTCCTCGGCCACCCGGTTGCCCCGCTCGGTGCCGATCGCCTTCAGGTCGGCCCCCGCGCAGAACGTGCCGCCCTCACCCCACAGCACCGCCACCCGGGCGTTCTCGTCCGCCTCGAACTCACGGAACGCGGCGACGAGTTCGGCCGCCGTCGGACCGTCCACGGCGTTGCGTGCCGCGGGCCGGGACAGGACGACGGTGGTGACGTACTCCTCGCGCTCCACACGGACCGGCACGGCGGGCACTCCCTCTCCAGACGACTGGGAGTGCCACTCTGCCTCAGATGACCTTCAGCCGCACCAGCGCCCCCAGCGTCAACGCCCCCGGCAGCAGCGGCGCCCAGACCGTGATGATCCGGTAGGCCAGCACCACGGCCGTGGCCGGCGCCGCCGGGCCGCCGACCGCGACCAGGGCCACGATCAGCGCGGCCTCGACCGAGCCGAGCCCGCCCGGGGCCGGGACCAGGGCCACCGCGACCGTCGCCGCGAGATAGGCGAGCGCCATGTGGGCGGGCGGCACCGGCAGCCGCAGAGCCCGGCCCACCGCGGCGAGCCCGGCCGCCTGGAGCGCCGGGAAGGCCAGCGAACCGCCCCACAGGGCCAGGGCGCGGGCCGGCCGGGTGTGCACGCAGCGCGCCTCGCCCACAGCGTCCCGTACGAAGGCGGAGGCCCGGACACGCAGCGGTCGTACCAGCGCCCCGGCGGCCACCGCCGCCACCAGCGCGGCCGCGCCCAGCAGCAGCGGCCGCGCCGAGCCGTCCGGCAGCAGCGGGCCGAGCCGCAGCGCGTGGGGGAAGGCGAGCAGCAGGGCGGCCAGCAGCCCGAGCCGGCCCGCGCTCTCCGCGAGCACGTACAGGGCCAGCGCGGCCGAGGAACGGGCCGCCGGCACCCCGCACACGGTCATGAAACGCAGGTTCACCGCGCCCGCGCCGAGCCCGGTGGGCAGCAGGTGGTTGGCTGATGCCGCCGCGAACTGGGTGGCCAGCAGCCGGCCCTTGGGCAGCGCCTGAACCACCGCGCCCTGCCGGGTGACGGCCGCCGCCACCCAGGTCAGACAGGTGGCACCGGCCGCTGCGAGCAGCCAGGGCAGGGAGGCTGCCCGCAGCTGGCCGAAGCCCGCGCCGAGCAGCGCGCGGTTGCGTACGGCGGCCACGGCGACCAGCGCGAGCGGCAGCAGGCACAGCGCCCGGCGGACGGGCACGCGACGGGGGAGTCGTACCCGGGAGAGCGGGGGAGTGGGGACGGCGGTCACATCCGCAGAGGGTCGCGGCACCGCCCCAACAGGGAATGGCGTCGTCGGGGACGGCGGCTTACGGGCAGTGGTCGGCGGGGTCATGGGGGCCGCCCGGTCTCGTCGGGGCGCCCCGGTTCCCGGACGCCGGAGCGGGTGAAAAGCCTCGGACCTTGACCTCAACGATGCTTGAGGTTCTACGTTCTCCTCATGAGCATGGAGACCACCGCATGGACGCAGTTGCACAGCGTGATGAACGCGCAGGCCGACCGCCGTCCCCTCGCCCGCGCCACGCTGCGCCGTATCGCCGCCTTCGCCCGCCCGCACCGCGCCGGCATCATCCGCTTCGTCCTGCTCGGGGTGGTGACGGCGCTGCTCGCCGTGGCGACCCCGGTGCTCGCCGGGCACGTCGTGGACGCCATCGTGTCGGGGCACGACTCCGGGACCGTGGTCCGTCTGTCCCTGCTGATCGCCCTGGTCGCCCTCGCGGAGGCCGGGCTGGGCATCCTCGGCCGGCGCCTGTCGTCCACGCTCGGGGAGGGACTCATCCTCGACCTCAGAACGGCCGTGTTCGACCATGTGCAGCGCATGCCCGTCGCCTTCTTCACCCGGACCCGCACGGGAGCCCTGGTCAGCCGCCTCAACAACGACGTGATCGGCGCCCAGCGGGCCTTCGCCAACACCCTCTCCGGTGTGGTGACCAATCTGGTGACCCTGCTGCTCACGCTCGCCGTGATGCTCACCCTGTCCTGGCAGATCACCCTGCTCGCGCTCGTACTGCTGCCCGTCTTCGTGCTGCCCGCGCGCCGGATGGGCAGCCGGATGGCCCGGATGCAGCGGGAGGCGGCGGCACTGAACGCGGCCATGGGCACCCGGATGACCGAGCGGTTCTCCGCGCCCGGCGCCACCCTGGTCAAGCTGTTCGGCCGCCCCGACGAGGAGTCGGCGGAGTTCGCCGCCCGCGCCTCCCGGGTCCGGGACATCGGGGTGCGCACGGCCACCGCCCAGTCGGTATTCATCACCTCCCTCACCCTGGTCTCCGCCCTCGCGCTCGCCCTCGTCTACGGCCTCGGCGGCTGGTTCGCGCTGCGTGGCACCCTGGAGGCCGGCGCGGTCGTCTCGCTGGCCCTGCTGCTGACCCGCCTCTACGCGCCGCTCACCGCGCTCGCCGGGGCCCGGGTGGAGGTGATGAGCGCACTGGTCAGCTTCGAACGGGTCTTCGAAGTGCTCGACCTGAAGCCGCTGATCGAGGAGAAGCCGGACGCGGGCGAGGTGCCCGAGGGCCCGGTCAGCGTCGAGTTCGACGCCGTCCGCTTCGCCTACCCGGCCGCCGACCAGGTCTCCCTCGCCTCCCTGGAAGAGGTCGCCGCCCTCGACACCCGCGGCGGCACCGAGGTCCTGCACGGCATCTCCTTCCGCGCCGAACCCGGACAGACCGTCGCCCTCGTCGGCTCCTCGGGTGCGGGCAAGTCCACCATCGCCCAGCTGCTGCCGCGGCTGTACGACGTCGACGGGGGCGCCGTCCGGGTCGGCGGGGTGGACGTGCGTGACGTGACGGCGGCCTCGCTGCGGGCCACGCTCGGCATGGTCACCCAGGACGGCCACCTCTTCCACGACACCGTCCGCGCCAACCTGCTGCTCGCCCGCCCCGACGCCGCCGACGAGGAACTGTGGGACGCCCTCGGCCGCGCCCGCCTCGCCGAGGTCGTACGGTCCCTGCCCGACGGCCTCGACACGGTCGTCGGCGAGCGCGGCTACCGGCTGTCCGGCGGCGAGCGCCAGCGGATGACGATCGCCCGGCTGCTGCTGGCCCGCCAGCGCGTCGTCATCCTCGACGAGGCCACCGCCCACCTGGACAACACCTCCGAGGCCGCCGTCCAGGAGGCCCTGACCGAGGCGCTGGAGGGCCGCACCGCCGTGGTCATCGCCCACCGCCTTTCGACCGTCCGCGCCGCCGACCAGATCCTCGTGATCGAGGCCGGGAGGATCGCGGAACGCGGGACGCACGAGGAACTGCTGGCGGCGGGCGGGCGGTACGCCGAGCTGTACCGGACACAGTTCGCGCAGGGGGACGAGGCCGGGGACGCGGTGACGGCGGAGACGGAGGTGGGGGCGGTCTGAGGCGGCGCCGGGCCCGGCCGAAGCCTCCGCGGCCGGGCCCGGCCGCGTCGAGCGCGACCGGCACCAGGAAGCCCGGCGGCACCCCCGCGACCGCGTCCGCGGGCCACGAGCCGCCCCCTCGCCCGTGCGCGGCCCCTACGTGTGAGCTCCGCGAACCTGGATACGCGGAGCGCACGGCACCACGGTACGTCCGGAAGGCCCACCGCCCATGACCAGCGAGAACGCGCCCGCCACGAGATCGGGGACCGTCCTGGGGACGCCGGGCGGGCCGCACGCCCCGTACGCCGGCCGCCACCGCGTCCCGCCGGACCCGCTTCGCGCGGACCCGGGCCCCACCGCCGTCGGCACGCCCGCCGGCCCCGCGGGCCGCCGCCCCGGCCACGCCACCGGCGTCCGCCGCCGCGAACCCTCCCGCGCCCCCGGCCGGCTCCCCGCCGGTGCGCCGGGCGCGGGATGACGGTGACCGGGCCGACCTGGGAGTACGAGGGGTACCAGGCCGAACGGGAGCGGCTGCGGGAGTCCCTGTGCACCCTGGGCAACGGCTACGTCGCCACGAGGGGCGCCCTGCCCGAGTGCACCGCCGACGAGATCCACTACCCGGGCACCTACGCGGCCGGCTGCTACAACCGGCTCACCTCCGAGATCGCGGGGCGGCGCGTCGAGAACGAGGACATGGTCAACCTGCCCAACTGGCTCCCCCTGCGCTTCCGTCCGTCGGCGGACGGGGCGGGCTGGCTGACCCCCGACACGGCCGCCGTCACCGAACACCACCTCACCCTGCACCTCGACGCGGGTGTGCTGGAGCGCCGTACCCGCTACTCCCTCGGCTCCCACGGGTCACTGCTGGTCACCCAGTCGCGCCTGGTCCACCTCGGTGATCCCCATCTGGCCGCGCTCCGAACGGAGTTCACCGCCGAGGGCGCCGCCCTGGACCTGGACGTCGAGGCCGCGCTCGACGGCGACGTCACCAACGCGGGCGTCGCCCGCTACCGCGACCTGGACGGCCGCCATCTCACCGGCGTACACACGGGAGTCGCCGACGCCGCCACCGTGTGGCTCAACTGCCGCACCCGCACCTCCGACATCCGGATCGCCCTCGCGGGCCGGCTCACCGGCCCGCCCCCCGTCGCCGCCACCGCCGAACCCCGCCGCGCCGTACAGACGCTGCGCCTCGCCCTGTCCCCCGGCCGTACCGTCACCGTCGACAAGACCGTCGCCCTGCACACGTCCCACGACCCCGCCATCGGCGACCCGCTGCGCGCGGCCCTCGACCGGCTGGCCGGGGCCCCCGGCTTCCCGGACCTGCGGGAATCCCACCGCGCCGCCTGGGCGCGACTGTGGCGGCGCACCGTGCTCGACGTACCCGGCGAGGCCGGCCGGATCCTGCGCCTGCACCTCTTCCACGTGCTCCAGACGCTCTCCCCGCACACCGCCGACCTGGACGTCGGCGTCCCCGCGCGCGGACTGCACGGAGAGGCGTACCGCGGCCACGTCTTCTGGGACGAGCTCTTCGTGCTGCCCTACCTCGACCTCCATCTGCCGGAGGTGTCGCGGGGGTTGCTCCGCTACCGGCACCGCCGCCTGGACGCGGCCCGGCGGGCGGCCGCCCGGCTCGGCAGGCGCGGCGCGTGCTATCCCTGGCAGAGCGGCAGCGACGGTCACGAGGAGACCCAGGAACTCCATCTCAACCCCCGCTCCGGCCGCTGGCTGCCCGACAACTCCCGCCTTCAGCACCACGTCGGGTCGGCGGTCGCCTACAACGTGTGGCGGTACTGCGAGGCCACCGGCGACAGCGACTTCCGCGCGGGCGAGGGCGCCGAGCTGTTCCTGGAGATCGCCCGCTTCTGGGCGGACTCCGCGGTGTACGACGACCACCTCGGCCGGCACCGCATCCGGGGCGTGGTCGGCCCCGACGAGTACCACGACGCCTATCCCGGCGCCGGCCGGCCGGGCCTGGACGACAACACGTACACCAACGCCACCGCCGCCTGGGTGCTCGCCCGCGCCCTGGACCTGCTGCGCACCCTGCCCGAGCCGCGCCGCCGCGAACTCACCGAGCGCATGGGTCTCGAACCCGGCGAGAGCGAGCGCTGGGCGGAGGTCGCGCACACCCTCCATGTGCCCCGGCACGACGGCGTGATCAGCCAGTTCGCGGGCTACGGCGACCTCGCCGAGCTGGACTGGGACGCCTACCGCGCGCGCTACGGCGACATCCGGCGCCTGGACCGGATCCTGGAGGCCGAGGGCGACACCGTCAACCGCTACCGGGCGTCCAAGCAGGCCGACGTCCTGATGCTGGCCTACCTCTTCGCGCCCCGCGAACTGCATGCCCTGTTCCGGCAGTTGGGCCACGACATCGACGAGGACACCTGGTCGGCGACGGTCGACTACTACCTGGGCCGCACCAGCCACGGCTCCACCCTCAGCGGACTCGTGCACGGCTGGATCCTGACCCGGGCCCGCCGTGCCGACGCCTGGGCCTACGTCCAGGAGACGCTGCGCGGCGACATCGCCGACATCCAGGGCGGCACCACCGGCGAGGGCATCCACCTCGGCGCGATGGCCGGCACCCTCGATCTGGTGCAGCGCGGGCTGACCGGCCTGGAGACCCGCGACGGCGCCCTCCGGCTGGACCCCGTCCCGCTGCCCGAGTTCTCCTCCTACGGCTTCTCGATCCGCTACCTCGGCCACTGGGGGATCGGCGTCCGCCTGGCCAGGAGGCAGCTGGAGATCGCCGTGCCCGACTCCGAGGGCGCCCCCGTCGACGTACGGCTGGCGGACCAGGTGGTGACGGTGCGGCCGGGACGTACGGTGCGGCTGGTGCTGCCGGAGTGAGGGCCGGCCGCCCGACGACTACCGCCCCCCGGGGTCGAAACCGGGCCCGAACCTGTGTAAGTTCAGCAGCGTTGTCGTTGTGCTGGTGTTGCTGGAGGTGTGTGGGCGGTGCTGATGACCGGCAAGGTGCTGCGATTCGACGAGGTCCGCGGATACGGGTTCATCGCCCCTTCCGAACCGGGCGAGGACGTCTTCATGCACGCGAACGACCTGCTGGACGAGAAGTACCTCTACCACGAGGGCAGCGAGGTCGAGTTCCACCTGGAGATGGGGGACAAGGGACCGAAGGCCTCCCAGATCCGGCTGGTCTACCAGCCCTCCTCGCACCGCCTGCCCAACCGCCCCGTCTTCTCCGACGGCTCCGCCACCGCCGAGCGCCCCGCCGCCGCGGCGTCCGGGGAGGGCACCGGCGCGGGCCGTTTCCGCACCGAGCTGACCGAGGTCCTGGTCGCCTCGGTCGACTCCCTCACGGCCGCGCAGATCCGCCAGGTCAGGGAGCGGGTCGTCGAACTGGCCAGGGAAAAGGGCTGGTTGACCGTCTGACCGGGTTCGCCGAGGGCCCTCGGCCGGACCGGCGAGGGACCCCGCCACCACCTGCTTCTCCCGGCCCTTGGAGCACACCGTGACGACAGCCTGCCCGACCGGCGATCCGTGGGTGCGCCGCTTCCACCCGGCGCCGCAGGCGCCCGCCCGGCTGGTGTGCTTCCCGCACGCCGGCGGTTCGGCGACCTTCTACTTCCCGCTCTCCGCGGCCCTCGGCGGCACGGTCGACGTGGTCGCGCTGCAGTACCCGGGACGGCAGGACCGGCACGCGGAGAAGGGCATCGAGACCATCGCGGAGCTGGCGGACCGCGCCCATGAGGCGCTGCAGCCCTACGCGGACCGCCCGTTGACGTTCTTCGGGCACAGCATGGGGTCCATCGTCGCCTTCGAGGTGGCCCGCCGCTTCGAACGCGACGGCGAGGGCCCCGTCCACCTCTTCGCCTCCGCACGCCGCGCCCCGTCGGCCTACGCGGGCGAGAACGTGCACCAGCGGGACGACGACGGCATCATCGCCGAGATGCGCCGGCTCAGCGGCACGGACGACCGGCTCCTGGACGACGAGGACATCCTGCGCATGATCCTGCCGGTCCTGCGCAGCGACTACACGGCCATCGAGACCTACCGGGCCACGCCCTCCACCGTCATCGCCGCCCCCGTCACCGCCCTCACCGGGGACACGGACCCCCGCGTCACCCCCGAGCAGGCGCACGCCTGGCGCGCCCACACCACCGGCCCCTTCGACCTCCGGATCTTCCCGGGCGGCCACTTCTACCTCTCCGACCAGATCCCCGAACTGGCGGAGCTGGTGCGGTCCCGGCTGCCGGCCTGAGGCCCTCGCACGCTCAGGCGGCCCCCGCCGGCGGCGCGTCGGTCCCGGCCGGCACCCGGGCGTGGGCCACGGCTTCGGGACGCGGGCCGTGCCGCGGCCTGGGGCCCGGCCGGCGAGGGTGCCGCCCCGGCCCCGCCCGGCGCCGGTCTACCCGACTTGCACGGGGCCGTAGAGCGCTGCCGGAGCGCCCGTCGCCAGGGCCCAGTACCGGTCGCCGTACGACCAGTGCCACCACTCCGTGGGGTAGTTCACCAGTCCGGCGGCGGTCAGGGCCGTACCCAGGACCTGCCGGTGGGCGCGGGCCGTGTCGCTGATGCCGGCGGCCCCCGTGTAGCAGGCGCCCGCGCTGTCCTCCGGGTTCGCGTTCATCGCGGTGCCCATGTCCAGCTCCCGGCCGGCGCTGTCGACGAGCGTGAGATCGACGGCCGCCCCGGCGCTGTGCGGTGCGATCCCGGGTGGCGAGACGTAGCGGCTCGCCGCCGAACGCACCCGTTCGGCGGGCCAGTCGGGATGGGCGGCGCTCAGCCCGGCGCCGTACTGCTCGAAATAGCGCCGCTGGAGGGACGGCGGCCGGTAGCCCTCGACGAAGAGCAGCCGCAGCCCCTTCGGCAGTGAGTCCTGCGCCGTGAGCAGCCGTTCGAACACGCCCTCCCGCAGCCGGGCGAACGCACCGTCCTCGTCCGCCTTGCGTCCGTCGACCGGCAGCCGGCCGTCGCGGCGCACATCCACCAGCCGCTCACCGCACTCCCGTACGGGCACGGCGGCGACTTCCGGATCGGACATCAGGATGATCTCTGTCATGGGACGATCGTCCCAGCCCCGTGCCACCGGCGGGAGACGTCCGAACCGTCAGAGCCTCAGCGCCAGATGGCGCGGCCCCCGCAGCATCGCGTTCTGCCGGTACGGCGGCGGGTCCTCGGTCAGCTCCGCCGTGGCCAGCCGGGGGAGCAGCGCCGTGAGCGCGTACTGGGCCTCCAGGCGGGCCAGCGGGGCGCCGTAGCAGAGGTGGATGCCGGAGCCGAAGCCGAGATGCTCGTTGTCGAACCGGGTCGGATCGAAGCGGTCGGGATCGGTGAAGCGGCGCGGGTCGCGGTTGCCCGAGGCCAGGGCCAGGAACACGGAGGAGCCGCTGGGGAGCGTGGTGCCGGCGACCTCGAAGTCGACCAGGGGGATGCGCTCGCGCATGTGCACGGGGGGTTCGAAGCGCAGCAGCTCCTCCACAGCGCGCGGCATCAGGCCGGGTTCGCGGCGCAGCCGGTCGAGTTCCTCGGGGTTGCGCAGCAGGGTCAGGACGCCGTTGGTGATGAGGTTGACCGTGGTCTCGTGCCCGGCGATCAGCAACAGCACCGCGGTCTGCGCGAGTTCCTCCCGGCTGAGCCGCAGCTCGGGGTCGGGCTCGGCGACGAACGCGGAGAGCAGGTCGTCGCCCGGGTCGTCGCGGCGCCGCTCGGCCAGGCCCACCAGGTACCCGCCCATCTCCTGTCGGGCCCGTTCGGCCTCGTCGCGCGGTGCCGAGCTCGCGTCCGGCCGTACGTCGGCGGACGCCACCAGCGTGTCCGACCAGGCGCGGAAGAGCGGTTCGTCCTCGTGCGGCACGCCGAGCAGCCGGCAGATCACCGTGACCGGCAGCGGATAGGCGAAGTCGTCCACGACATCGATCCGCCCGCCCGGCTCGAACGGCGCCAGCAGTTCCTCGGTGATGTCCTCGATCTCGGTGCGCATCCCGTCCACCCGGTGCGGGGTGTGCGGCGGCCCGAACGGCCGCATGGCCAGCGTGCGAAGCCGGTGGTGCTCCGGGTCGTCCAGGCGCAGGAACGGCGGCTTGGCGGTCTCCACGCCGCGGGTGCGGGGATCGGCGCTCATCCGCGGATCGTGCAGCAGCGCGGCGACCTCGTGGTAGCCGCCGATCAGCAGGCTGCCGTCGGCCTGCGGGACGACGGCGCCGGCCTCGCGCAGCTCCACGTACAGGGGGTAGGGGTCGGGGCGGTTGGCGTAGTCGGTGATCCTGGCCAGCAGGGTGCCGGGGTCCATGTCGGCTCCTCGTATCGGGCTTGGGCTATACCACCGTCAGCCGGCGGTCCGGCAGATAGCCGGTCAGTGCGACCGTCGGGCCGTGGGACAGCACCGACGGGTCCGGTACGTCGGACGGGATCGGGATCTCGGCCGCGATGGCCCGGTCGGCGGCGCCCGGCGGCGGCGGGAACGGCGCGCCGGTCTCGATCAGATGCTGGTAGTAGTCGAGCGACTTGGCCATGTCGACGGTGACCGCGGCGGTGACCCGGCCCCGGTAGCCGTAGACCATGGCGAGCCGGCGCGCCTCCAGGGAGCCCTGCGCGATGACCACGTGGTCGGAGTAGGTGGGCACCCCCACCGACTTGATGTTGAGCCCGAACTGCGTCGACCAGAACGTCGGCAGGGCCAGGTGCGGGCGGCGCAGCGGCCCGGGGCTGACCATGTTGTGGGCCGCGACCTCGGCCTGGATGACCGCGTTGCCCCAGTGCTCCAGGGACAGCAGCTGGTAGCCGAAGAGCGGGTGCGGGAAGCGGGAGACGTCGCCGGCCACGAAGACGTCGTCGGTGACGATGCCGTACATGGTGAAGGCCCGGCAGCCCGCGTCGCAGGCCAGCCCGCGCGGGCCCGCCGCGAGCCCGGAGTCCGCCAGCCAGTCCACGTTGCGCACCGCGCCGAGCGCGACCACGCACACATCGGCGTCCACCTGGCTGCCGTCGGAGAGCTCCACGCCGGTGAAGGCCTTGTCGCCGAGCAGCCTGGTCACCGTCACCCCGGTGCGCAGGTCCACGCCGTTGTTGCGCTGCATCACGGCCGCGAGCTTGGACAGGGTGCCGCCCAGCGCGCCGACCAGGGGCGCCGGGCCGCGCTCGGTGACCGTGACCTCCAGACCGCGCTCCCGGCAGGCCGAGGCGATCTCGGAGCCGGTGAACCCGCCGCCGATCACCAGCACCCGCCGGGGCCCGGCGTCCAGGGCGGCCGCCAGCCCCGCGGCGTCCTCGCGGGTGCGCACGGTGAACACGCCGTCCAGCGCCGCCTCCGCCGGGTTCGGCCAGGGCCGGGCACGGGTACCGGTGGCGATCAGCACCCGGTCGTACGGCAGCGACTCCCCGTTGTCGAGCAGCACCCGCCTGCCCAGCGTGTCCAGACCGGTGGCCCTTACACCGAGCAGCCACTCCGCCTTGGGGTCGCGGCGCATCGGCAGCCCCGTGGAGTCGGCCGGCGCGACGCCCAGCAGCACCTGCTTGGACAGTGGCGGGCGGTCGTACGGCGGATGGGGCTCGTCCCCGACCACCGTCAGGGAGCCGGTGAAACCCTGCTCGCGCAGTTCCTCCGCGGCCCGCAGTCCGGCCAGCGAGGCGCCCACGATGACGATCCGGCCGTCCGTGAGGTCATCGGGCACCGCCGCTCACCTCTTCCCCGAGGAGAATGGCCTGTACCGGGCAGGCCGCCGCGGCCTGGCGCACCCGTTCGACCTGGTCGTCCGGGACGGCCGGGGCGTACAGAAGTCCTTCCTCGCCGTGCAGCCGGAACACGTCCGGCGCGAGGAACACGCACTGCGCGTAGCCCTGGCAGCGCGTGAGGTCGACAACGGTCTGCATCGCAACCACTTCCTCCTCCGCCGTACCGCCCCCTCCCATCCAGCATGGGGCGAGACCGGGGACCTCGCACGGCCACCCGGGCGGCGGCCGGGAGCGGCGCGCCAACGCGCCGGGAAAGAGAGCCGTTTGACGGATCAGGACGAACACCGACATGTTCCCGGGCCCGCGCGGAAAGACTGGTCCAACCAGTTGACCACTGCACGGACCGCCTCCACCCTGGTCGCCATGACCGAGGGACACATACGGCGCGAGGCGGTCTCCGACCAGCTCTTCGCCCTGTTGCGCGACAGGATTCTCGGCGGGGCGCTGCCACCGGGCGGCGCGCTCACCGCGGAGCGGGAACTGGCGGCCGAGTTCGGGGTGAACCGGCACGCCGTACGGGAGGCCGTCAAACGGCTCCAGCAGGCCCGGCTGGTCGAGGTCAGCCATGGCGGCCGCACCCAGGTACTGGACTGGCGGCGCACCGCCGGGCTGGAACTCGCCGTGGGCATCGCCGCCGCCGACAGCGGGCCCACCGTGCAGGACATCGCCCGTGACGCCCTGGAGATGCGGGCCTGTATCGGCGCCGACGCCGCCCGGCTGTGCGCGCTGCGCTGCTCCGCGCGGGCCGCCGCCGAGATAGCCGCCGCCGTGGAGGCGCACGCGCAGGCCGGGCCCGATCTGACCGACCTGGACGAGACCTACATCGCCTGGTGGCGGCTGATTGTGGAGGGCTCCGGGAACATCGCCTACCTGCTGGCCTTCAACAGCCTGGTCGACGGCATGATCCCGGTCGCCGACGTGCCCGCAGACCTCGGCGCGGGCGAGATCCTCGACGTCGAGGCCCACCGCCGGCTGGCCGGGCACATCTCGGCCCGCGAGGCCGGCGCGGCCGAGCTGCTGGCCCGCGAGCTGCTGGCCCGCAGCGTGCCCGCCGCGCCGCGCGCCCGGAAGGGTGCGCGGCGATGATCCCCACCGTGGTCTACGCGATCCCGGCGTTCGTGCTGCTGGTCGTGGTGGAGGCGCTGTCCTACCGCTTCCTGCCGGACGACGACGAGCGCGGGTACGAGCTGCGCGACACCGTCACCAGCATGTCCATGGGCGCGGGCAGCCAGGTCATAGCGGTGCCGTGGAAGGTCGCGACGATCGTGGTCTACGCCGCCGCCTACACCGCCGTCCCCTGGCACCTGTCGCCGTCCTCCGGCTGGACCTGGCTGCTGCTGTTCTTCGGCGACGACCTGGCCTACTACGCCTACCACCGCGCCCACCACCGGGTACGGGTGCTGTGGGCGAGCCATGTGGTGCACCACTCCAGCCTGCGTTACAACCTGTCCACCGCGCTGCGCCAGACCTGGACGCCGATGACCGGTCTGCCCTTCTGGCTGCCGCTGGCGCTGCTCGGCGTGCCGCCCTGGATGATCCTGGTCGAGCAGGCGGTCAGCCTCGTCTACCAGTTCTTCCTGCACACCGAGCGGGTGGACAGGCTGTGGCGCCCGGTGGAGTGGTTCTTCAACACGCCCTCGCACCACCGGGTCCACCACGGCTCCAACCAGGTCTACCTGGACCGCAACTACGGCGGCATCCTCATCATCTGGGACCGGCTCTTGCGCACGTTCGAGCCGGAGGGGGAGCGGGTGGTGTACGGGCTGACGAAGAACATCGGCACCTACAACCCGGTGCGGGTGGCCTTCCACGAGTACGCGGCCGCCTGGCGCGACGTCCGCGCCGCGGCGCGGTGGCGGGACCGGGTCGGCTACGTGTTCGGACCACCGGGCTGGTCACCGCGTCAGCCGGTGAGATGATGATCGTCAAGTCGAGCCGGAAGTGCGGGGGGTAGAGATGGCCGGATCGGTCCCGTGCCGTGTCGTCGTGTGCCGTGACTGCTGCTGCGGCAGCCCCAAGGTGACCGGCGTCGACCACGCGGCGCAGACCGCCCGGCTGCGGGCGGAGGTACCGGTGCGGATCTCCGACTGCCTCGACGTGTGCGACCAGGCCAACGTCATCGTCGTCCAGCCCTCCACCGCCGGCCGGGCCGCCGGAGCCCGCCCGGTCTGGCTGGGGCTCGTCAACGACCCGGAGGCGACCGAGGACATCATCGACTGGGTCCGTTCCGGAGGACCGGGCGTGGCCCCGCTGCCGGAGATCCTCGGCCTGTACGCCTGCACGCCGCCGGGGCGGGCCGCGAACCCCTGAGGACCCGGGCCGGCGCGGCGGCGAGGCCACGGGCGGCGTACTCCCGGGTCCCGCCGCGGTGCCCGTCCCGCCACAGCCTCCTTCGCGTCACCGCGGCCATCGCGCCGCCCCGGCCCGTCCGGCCCACCCGCCAGACGTCCCGGACGCCGTATCCGTGCGCCGTGACGAAGCGGCTCGCCACCGGCACCGGGTACCCGGTCGCCACCGGACGGCGGATACGGCTGCCTCGCCGGGCAAGGCATTGAGAAGATCGTCCGCGACCTTCGCGTCCACCACACCCTGGAAGGAACCAACGAGATCATGCGCGTCATCACGGCCCGCGGCCTGACGGAGGTTTTCGGATGAGCAACGACGCCGCGGAACCCGTCCTCCTGCGTACCAGCGGCCGGGCCGCCCGGATCATCCTCAACCGGCCCAGGGCCCTCAACGCCCTCACGCACGAGATGATCACCCGTATCGACGCGGCGCTGACCGACTGGGAACACGATCCCGCCGTGCGGGCCGTCGTCATCAGCGGTGCCGGGGAGCGCGGACTGTGCGCGGGCGGCGACATCCGCGCCGTCCACGACGACGCCCGGGACGGCGACGGGGCCGCCTCGGCCGCGTTCTGGCGGGACGAGTACCGCCTCAACGCCCGTACGGCCCGCTACCCCAAGCCGTACGTCGCCCTCATGGACGGCATCGTGATGGGCGGCGGGGTCGGCATCTCCGCGCACGGCGGCGTCCGGATCGTCACCGAGCGCTCCCGGATCGCGATGCCGGAGACCGGCATCGGCTTCATCCCGGACGTCGGCGGTACCTATCTGCTCTCCCGCGCGCCCGGCGAGCTGGGTACCCTGCTCGCCTTGACGGGCGCTCAGATCGGCGCCGGTGACGCCCTGTCGTGCGGTCTCGCCGACCACTACGTGCCGTCCGGCGCCCTGGACGTCCTGCTGGACGACCTCGCCCGGATGCCCGTCCCGGACGCCCTGGAGCGACACGTGGAGCCCGCGCCACAGGGGGAGTTGGACGAGCGACGGGACTGGATCGACGCCTGCTGCTCCGCCGACTCCGTCGAGGAGATCGTCGAGCGGCTGTTCGCGCACGGCGGCACGGAGGCGAAGGCGGCGGCCGAGACCCTGCTCGCCAAGTCGCCCACCGCGCTCAAGGTCACCCTGGCCGCCGTCCGCCGCGCCCGGCGGCTCGGATCCCTGGAGGAGGTCCTCGACCAGGAGTACCGCGTCTCGTGCGTCGGCCTGAAGTGCCCCGACCTGGTGGAGGGCGTCCGCGCCCAGATCATCGACAAGGACCGTGACCCGCACTGGTCACCCGCGACCCTGGCCGAGGTCGCCGAGGCCGACGTGGAGCGCTTCTTCGCCCCGCTCGGCGACCGCGAACTCGGCCTCGCCGGGCCGGGCGATCCGACGGGGGCGGTGCGGTGAGCGGCACCGGCCGGGCGCCCGGTGCCACGTCCCGGGCTTCTTCGGCATCCTGACGCGTCCGCCTCCGGCGGAGTGACCGGCGCCGAAGTCCCGGTGCCGGGCAGGCGGCGAAGATGTCCTGGTCCCGGGGCCGGTCCCGGTGAGCCCCGCCGACCGGGACACCGGCCCGGCTTCGCCCCGCGCTGATCCGGAGCCGGCCCGCGTCCGTACGCGCGTATTCCGCGGGCATCGGCCTGATTGACGGACGATCCTCGTTTCCGTACTCTCCGCTCATAGTGATGGTCTGAGGAAGCTGGTGGGAATCCAGCACGGTCGCGCCACTGTGTACGTGCCTCTCCGCGAGAGCGGGCACGAAGTCAGACACCTGGCCATCGCGACGCTCCATTGGCTGAGGGACGCACGATCCCCTGAAGGAGGCTCACCCATGAGCAGCTTGTCCGCGCCCGCCGCGCTTCCCACCCCCGTCGTCCTCCCGGCCACGAAGGCCGTGCTGTGGCTGGTCGGCACCGCGCTCCTCGCGCTGGCGGTCTACTACTTCATCGGCGTCGACCAGGGCGCCTACTCCGTCTTCGGCAAGGACATGCACGTCCACGAGTTCGTGCACGACGCCCGCCACTTCCTGGGCTTCCCCTGCCACTGACGAGAGCCGGCACGGACATCTGAACATGGAAAAGAGACTCATTCTGCGCGGCGTCATCGCCGGCGCGGTCGCCGGTCTGCTCGCCTTCGTCTTCGCACGGATCTTCGCCGAGCCCCAGATCGCCAGGGCGATCGACTACGAGAGCGGCCGGGACGCCGCGCAGGCCGTCCTCGACAAGGCCGCCGGAATCACGGCCGGGGCCGAGGGCCCCGACATCTTCAGCCGGACGATCCAGGCCGACGCCGGCATCGGCGTGGGCATGGTCCTCTTCGGCGTCGCCATGGGCGCCCTCTTCGCCGTCGCCTACGCGGTCTGCCTCGGCCGCGCGGGCAAGCTGCGCCCCCGCAGTCTGGCGATGCTGGTGGCGCTGGGCGGCTTCCTCGGCATGTACCTGGTGCCGTTCATCAAGTACCCGGCCAACCCGCCGGCCATCGGCCACGCCGAGACGATCAGGGACCGGGGCAATCTCTATCTGGCGATGGTGGTCTGCTCGGTGGCCTTCCTCGTCGCCGCGGTCTGGCTCGGCAAGCGCCTCCGGCCGCGCTTCGGCAACTGGAACGCCACCCTGCTGGGCGCCGGCGCCTACGTGGTGGCCATCGGCATCGTGATGGCGCTGCTCCCGGCGATCGGCGAACTCTCCGCCAACGTGGGCGAGTACGGCCACCACGCCACCGAGACCCCGCTGCCGCTGACCGACCCCAAGGGCACCATCGTCTACCCGGGCTTCCCGGCCGACGTCCTGGCCTCCTTCCGCTTCTACTCGGTCGCCGCCCAGGCCCTGCTCTGGGCGACCCTGGGTCTCGTCTTCGCCCCCATGGCAGAGCGGCTGCTCGATCCGGCGGCACGGGCTGCCGCGGAACCGGCGGGTGCCGCGTGACCCACCCCGACCGGCACCGCGTCGAGCACGCCGACCGGCGCGCATGACGCACCGAGGGCCGCACCCCCGGCGGGGCGCGGCCCTCAACCCGTCGAAGGGCGCCCCTCGTTCACGCCTCCGGCGCGGCCAGCGGCCCCCCGAGCCGGAGGTTCCACCGCCCGGCCCGCCCGCTGAGTTCCGTCACCGTCAGCGGCACCACGTCCAGTCGCCAGAACGTGCTCGCGGGCAGCCCCAGAGCCTGGACGACCGCGGCCCGTACCACCTCCGGCTCGGCCACGGCCACCGTACGACCGTCGCGCGCGCCGTCCAGCCAGGCCCCGACCCGTGCGCACACCTCGCGCACCGGCTCCCCGCCGTGGCCGGCCCAGTCGGGGTCGGTGAGCCAGTGGCCCAGGGCCTCGGGCTCGGCCGCCGTCACCTCGTCGAGGGTGCGACCGCGCCAGCGGCCCACGTCCATGCCCCGCAGAGCGGGCTCCTCCACACCTCCGTCCAGGCCGAGGGCCCGCGCCGTCTGTCGGCAGCGCGCACTAGGGGACACCACCGACCGGGCGGCCGCGGGCAGCGACCCGGCAGCCGAACGGGCCCGCGCCGCACCGAGGTCCTCGACGCGGTCGCCGTCGTAGAAGCGGGCCTGCCGCAGCGAGGGGGTCATGGCGGGGGAGACGAGAAGGACACGGCTGGTCACGCGGGACACTCCTGCGGGGTCGTCAAGGGGTACGGGTCTCCACCGGGTACGGCACGTACGCGCGCCGGTCCGGATCGACGGCGAGGCGCCCGCCGGCCGAAGCCGCCCCGCGTGATGGTGCGCGCCACCCGGAAGTACCGCTTCCCGTGCGGCATTTCGGCGACCTCGGTGAATATCCGGCCGGGCACCGGGAACGCCTCGTACACCGTCCACGGCGGCCGGGTGCCGCCGAGCCGGGACGCTCGGCCGTTCGCCGGCCACGCGCACACCTCCCGGTCCCGCCCGCCGTTCCCGCGAACGTAGCATTCGCGGGATTCGCGGATTTCGACGGCGGCGCGCCTACCTGAACCCGAGGCCCGGATCGACGCCGGCCAGCTCCCCGCTGGCGGCCCACAGACGAGCGGCGACGGCCGGGTCGGCCATATGAGGGAGGACGGGCTCACGCCGCGGCAGGCCGCGCAGCCCGAACACCCGGGGCCCCCACAGCTGTCCTCCCGCCACCTCCGGGTCGAGGACGGCACGGACGACGGGCCATGCCCCGGCGTCCTTGCCCTGCACCAGGAGCGTGGCGGGCAGGGCGCGAAGCCGCTCGCCGGGGGACGTCACACGTACCGGAGGGCGGGACGGGGTGAGGGAGTCCAGTGCGCCGCCGGGGTGGGCCACCACGCTGAGCACCGTGCTGCCGGTGGCGCGCAGACGGCGATCGAGTTCGAAGCCGAAACTCATCTGCGCCAGCTTCGACCGGCCGTAGGTGCGCTTGGGCCGGTAGTCCTGGTTCGACTGCAGATCGCCGAGGTCCAGTCGCTCGGACCGCGCCGCGAAGCTCCCCACCGTCACCACGCGGGCCGCCGGGGCCGCGGTCAGCAGCGGGGCCAGCCACCGCGTCAGCGCGAAGTGGCCGAGGTGGTTGGTGCCGAACATCAGCTCGTGGCCGTCCTCGGTCACCCGGCGTGGCGGGTCGTCGAGCGCGACGCCTGCGTTGTGGACCACCGCGTCGAGACGATCGAGGTCCAGCCCGGCCACGGCGGCGGGGAGGGACGACAGGTCGGCGAGGTCCAGCCGGAGGTGGCGCACCAGCGCGCCGGGGACGCGCGAACGGATCGAGGCCATGGCGGCCTCGCCCTTCGCGCGGTCCCGGCCGCCCAGCACCACGACGGCGCCGGTCGCGGCGAGTTGCTCCGCGGTGAAGTAGCCGATCCCGGCGTTGCCCCCGGTGACCAGGAAGGTCCGGCCCTCGGCGGGCGGCAGGCGGTGGACGTCCCACGACAGGTTCGGGGAGGGAGAGGACACGTCGGAAGGCTCCTTGCGCTCCGGGGCGGTGTGCTCGTCGGGAGCGCCACCTGGTCCGCCCAAGGTCGCGGACGCCACCGACATACCGCCGACAGATCACCTTCGCCGCCGACAGGTTTCCGACACTCCCTCGGCGGACGGCGAGGCGAGCGAGCGGGCCGGCGCGCGACGACCCCGCGCGACTGCCCCCGCGCGACTGTTTCCGCGCGACGGACGGCACGCGACCGGTCCGGACCCGCTCCGGCGCGCGGTGCGGGCCGGCCGCACCTGATCACTCCTCGTGCAGTGCCCATCTGCTGCCGTCGACGGGCTCCGAGCCCGGCAGCGCGATGAGTTCGGGCTTGAACAGCGGGGGCGCGCCCATGGCGGGCTCCCAGGTGGCCAGTTCCTCGTCCTGGGGGACTTCGACGCGGCGGCCCTTGGCGAGGTCGGTGACCACCCGGACCAGCAGGCGTACGCCGAGCGGGGCGAGGTGTTCGCGCCACAGGGTCCCGGGGGTCGAGCCGGGGGGCACGAAAAGGTGTTCCTGGGCGGCGACGGGGCCCCCGTCGGTGCGTTCGGTGAGGTGGTAGACGCTGCCGCCGGTGACCTTGTCCCCGTCGCGGATCGTCCACCGGATCGCGTCCCGGCCGCGGTGCAGCGGCAGCAGGCTGGGGTGGTAGCCGATGGCCGCGACGGCGGCGCGGGCCCGGGTCCGGCGTCCGATGAAGGCGTGCGAGTGCGCGGCGACGATGAGGTCCACCCCGTCGGGCACATGCATCGCGCGCAGCTCGGCCGAGTCCGTCCAGGGGACGCTCCTCGGATACGCCCACGCGCGCAGCCGGTCCCAGGACAGCGCGTTGCCCTCGTCGGAGTGGCCCTTGCGCAGCCGGGGGGCGGCCACGCCCGCGAGCCGGTGGCCCTCCGCCACCAGGGCGTCCGCGACCTGTACCGCGAACGCCCCCTGCCCCGAAAGGTAGATGTTCACTGGCTTGCCGCCTCCTTCGTCGAGCGGGGGTCGGGCCGGAACCGCACCGGCAGCGTGGAGAACCCGGTCAGGAAGTTCGACCGGATGCGCAGTGCGTCGCCGGTCTGCTCGAAGCCGGTGGTGAAGTCCCGCAGTGCCATGAGGAGTTCGGCGATCTCCACCCTGGCCAGGTAGGAGCCGAGACAGAAGTGCGGGCCGTAGCCGAAGGCCAGATGCTTGTTGGGGGTGCGGCCGAGGTCGAACTCCCCGGGCCGCTCGAAGACCCGCTCGTCCCGGTTTCCGGAGGCGTGCCAGAGCGTGACGATCTCGCCCGGACGCAGCCGGACACCGTGCACCTCGGTCTCGCGGACCACGGCGCGCCCGAAGTGCATGGTGGGGGAGGCCCAGCGCAGCACCTCGTCCACGGCGGTGTCGATCGCGACCTCGCCGTCCTTGAGCCGCCGCCACTGCTCGGGCCGGGCGGCGAGGCTGTGCACGCCGTCGATCATCGTCAGCCGGCTGGTCTCGTCGCCGCCGATGATCAGGCTGTAGCAGTTGAGGACGATGTCCTCGTCGGACAGCGGCACCCCGTCGACGGAGCTCGCGACCAGCATGCTGATCACGTCGTCGCCCGGCGCCGCCCGCCGCTCCTCGACCATGTCCATGAAGTACAGCAGGATCTCGTTGCGGGCCATCTCGGAGTCGACCTCGTCGACGTCCTCGGTGTCGGCCGAGAGCGCCGCCTTGGTCTGGGCGAGCAGATGGTCCCGGTCGTGCTCGGGCACGCCGAGCAGATTGGAGATCGTGGTCATCGGGATACGGCTCGCGATCTCCTCGGCGAAGTCGCAGCCCCCCGCCTCGACCGCCTCGCGGACCAGCCGCCGGGTGTTGGCCCGCACCGCCGCCGCGACATCGCTGAGCACCCTCGGCGAGAGCACCCGCTGGAGGATCTTGCGCAGCTCGTGGTGGCGCCGGCCGTCGGTGACGGCCAGCATCCGACCGGCCCCGGCGTCACCGCCGCCCAGCAGCGTGACCAGCACATTGCCGCGCTCGGAGGTGAGGTTCAGATCGTCCCGGTAGGCGGCCATGATGTCCTCGTACCGGGAGAGCACCCAGAACCCGCGGCGGCCGCCGGCCGGGGGGTTCCAGTACACCGGTGCGGTGTCCCGCAGCGTGCGCCAGAACCCGTCGAGGTCGTGGTCCGCGAAGGTGTCCGGGTCGCCCAGGTCCACGGTCGCCGGCGCCGGGGCGCCCGCCGTCACCATTCCGTGCGCCAGAACCGGCGCGGCTGGAACGGGTAGGTGGGCAGCGGCACCCGGTGGCTCGTCTCGCCCCGGTGCAGCGGACGGAAGTCCACCCGCCGGCCGTTCACCCAGGCGGCGGCGAGCGCGGACAGCGCCCGGTCGTCGTCCGGCGCGGCCGGCACGATCCCCCGGTCACCGTGCGGCAGGGAGTCGACGTCGACCTGCGGAGCGGCGGCGGTCGTGACGGCCGGTCCGCCCGCGGAGTCGGCGGACAGCGCCTCGATCAGCTCCTCGCGGCTGCGGACCACGGCCGCCCACCGGCGGTCCATCGTCCTGCGGCCCAGGTTGAGGCTGAAGCAGACATCGTCGAGACGCAGCCCGGGGTCGGCCAGCAGCCGGTCCCGCAGCCGGGCGCGCTGGCGCCCGAGCGCGTCGTCGTCCAGCGCGGACAGGGTGGCCAGGCGCGGCCTGCCGACGGCCTCGGGAGCGCGTTCGGCCAGCGTCGGCGCCTCTTCGAGCACCAGGTGCCCGTTGTAGCCCCCGCCGCCGATCGCGGTGATCCCCGCGCGGCGGACGCCGGCCTCCGGCTCCCAGGGAGCGGCCTCCAGCTGCGGCACGAACGGGGTGCTGGGGAAGTCGATCTCCGGGTCGGCCTCGGTCAGGTTGATCGTCGGGGCCAGTGTCCGGTGGTACAACGCCATCGTGGCCTTCATGGCGCCGAAGCCGCCCGCCACCACCCCGCCGTGGCCGACGTTGCCCTTGACCCCGCCGATCGAACAGGTGCCGGTCTGCTTGCCGAACGCCATGCTCACGGCGTGCACTTCGAGCTGGTCGGTGATCGGCAGTCCGAGCCCGTTGGCCTCGTACACGGACACCGTGTCCGGGGTGACACCGCCGACCTGCATGGCGGCCGCGATGCACGCGCTGAGCCGCTCCGGCTGCGCCAGCCCGTAGGCCATCGCGCTGACCCCGTTGTTGTTGATGGCCGAGCCCTTGACCACGGCGTAGACGTGGTCCCGGTCGACGACGGCCTGGGCGAGCGGCTTCAGCAGCATCGTGACCACACCGCTGGACAGCGCGGCACCGGTACCGGCCGCGTCGAACGGGCGGCAGTGGCCGTCCCGGGACAGGATCCGGCCCTCCTCCCACAGATGACCGCGCGGGTGCGGCAGCCGGACCATCGCGCCACCGGCGATCGCCATGTCGGTCTGCCCCAGCAGCAGGGACTGGCAGGCCAGGTGCACCGCGTAGTGGAAGCCGGCGCACGCGGTGGTCACGGTGACGGCCTCGCCGGTCAGCCCGATGTAGTACAGCGCGTTGGACGTCATGGTGTCCGGCGACCACGCCAGGCCGTGCTCGATCGCCTCGGGACCGACCGACACCCGGTCCGGTGGAGCGCCGTAGAGCGCCGCCGTCTGCGGGTTGTTGGCGCCGTAGATCCCCACCTCGCCCGGCACCCGGTCCGGGTCGTAACCGCCGTCCTCCAGCGCCTCCCAGGCGCTCTCCACGAACAGCCGGTTCTCCGGGGTCATCGCGGCCGCCATCCGGTCGCTGATGCCGAACACCGACGGATCGAACGCGTCGTACCCGTCGAGGACGCCGCAGGCCCGCACGTAGTACGGGTTGTTGATCAGCGTCTCGTCGACCTTGATCTCGTCCTTCTCCAGGAACCGCACGGACTCCCTGCCGTGCACGAGGTTGTCCCAGAACTGTTCCTTGGTGCGGGCACCGGGCGCCTTGCACGAGATGCCGATGACGGCCACGTCGCCCGGGTCGTAGTCCTGCTCGGGACTTTCGGACATGAAGGGCTCCTGCTCAAGTGGGTGGTGGGAAGGCTCAGTTACCGGTGGAGGAGGCACGGCCGCGCAGCGCGGCGCGGCGCACGGCGGCCCGGCGGCGGGCCGACTCGACCACCTCGGGGGTGGCGTCGCCGTCCTCGTCGAGCCAGCGGCCCAGCGAGTGGATGTCACGGAAGCGGAAGAGGTCGGGCACCCGCACCCGGCGGCCGAAGCGCCGGGTCATCAGCCGGGCCAGCCGGACCAGCAGGAGCGAGTCGCCGCCGAGGTCGTAGAAGGCGGCCCGGACGTCGATGCCCGCCGGTTCCAGACCGAGCAGCTGGCCCCAGATCTCGGAGAGCGCCACCTCCGTCGGCGTACCGGCGGCCGTCACCGGCCCGCCGCCGGCGGCCGGCGGTTCGGGCAGCGCGGCGCGGTCGAGCTTCCCGCCCGGCGTCAGCGGCAGCTCGTCCAGGACCACGATCGCCTGCGGCACCATGTACTCGGGCAGTTCGGCGGCGAGCTTGCCGGTGATGGCGGCCTGGAGCCCGGCGTCCAGCCGGGCGCCGCCCCGGCCGGCGCCCTCGGTCACGACGTAGCCGACGAGCCGGCGGCCCCGTACGACGGCAGCGGCCTCGCGGACCTCGGGGCAGCCGGTCAGCCGGGACTCGACCTCCTCCAGCTCGATGCGGTGGCCGCGCACCTTGACCTGGTTGTCGGTGCGGCCGACGAACTCCAGTTCACCGCTTGCGGTGAGTACGACGACGTCGCCGGTGCGGTACATGCGCCCGCCGTCCCGGAACGGGTCCGGCACGAACCGCTCGGCGGTGGTCTCCGGCCGGTTGAGATAGCCGCTCGCGACGCCCGCGCCGCCGAGGTACAGCTCGCCGGGGACGCCGGCCGGCACCGGCTTCCGGTCCTCGTCCAGCACGTGGAGCCGGGCACCGGCCGCCGCCCGGCCGATCGTGGGCTCGCCGGTCCCGTCCCTCGGCACCGGCCCCAGGGTGCAGAAGACGGTGCCCTCGGTGGGGCCGTAGGCGTTGAAGACGTCCGCGCCGGTCTCCGCGTACACCCGGTCCACCAGCTTGCGCCGCAGGGGCTCGCCGCCGAACACGACCGTGCGCAGGTTCGGCGGCAGCCCGCCGGCGTCCAGGAGGGCGTTCGTCACGGACGGGATGGCGTGCAGCAGGGTGACCCGGTCGGCGTACGGGCTCTCGGGCAGATGGACGGTGCTCTCCACGAGCACGAGGGCGCCGCCCCGGCTCAGGGCCGGGAAGATCTCCATCACGGACATGTCGAAGCAGATCGAGCTGGCCGCGCAGACTCCGCCGAGGTCGCGGTCGCCGAGAACCCGGTCCCAGGCGGTCAGCATGGCCGCGCAGCCGCTGTGCCGGATCGCGACCCCCTTGGGCTGCCCGGTGGACCCCGAGGTGTAGATCACGTATGCGGTGTCGTCCGGCACGACCGGTACGGGCTTCTCGCCGGGCTCCGTCGTCACGGCCTCGTCCAGCACGACCAGGGTCGGGCCCGCCGGGCAGCTCTCCCGGGACGCGGGCGTGGTCAGCAGCAGGTTCGTGCCGCTGTCCCGCACCATGAACTCCAGCCGCTCGGCCGGGTACCTCGGGTCCAGCGGCACATAGCAGGAGCCGGCGCGCAGGACGGCCAGGACGGCGACGAGGAGACCGGGTGTGCGCTCGACGCAGACGCCGACCGGGACCCCGGGACCCGCGCCCTCGGCGACGAGCCGCTCGGCCAACTCGGCCGACCGTTGGTCCAGTTCGCGGTAGGTCAGCGTCCCGGCGTCGGACAGGACGGCCGTCGCGTCCGGGGTCCTCGCGGCCTGTTCGGTGAACCTGGTGTGCAGGGTCTGGGTCACTGGTCCGTCTCCTTGGGACGGCCGCCCGGCGCGATGTCGTCGAGTGCCAGGTCGGGATGGGCGATCGAGTCGAAGAGCACGGTGCGGTAGAGCGTGAGCAGTGCCGTCACGGTCCGCTTCTCCAGGTAGCTCGGTTTGTACTGGACGTGGCCGACCACCTCGCCGCCGATCTCGGCCATCGAGATCTCCAGGTCGAACTTGGCGAGGTGCCTGCGTACGGGCAGCGGCTCCAGGGGCAGCGCGCCCTCGGGCGCGATCGTGTCGCCGATGCCGTGGAAGAGCTTCACGGAGCGCGGGAAGGCCTCCGAGGAAAGCCAGTTGAGGACGACGTCGAACCACGGCGAGCGACCCTCGGCCCGCGGGGGCTTCAGCTCGGACGCCAGCAGGTCGAGCGGGTAGTTCATGTGCTCCAGCAGGCCGAGCGAGAACGCGTGCACCTCGCGCAGCAGCTCCCGGAAGCCGCGGTCCCCGCCCGGCCTCGCCCGCACCAGCACCGTGTTCAGGTAGTAGCCGATGGCGGACTCCCAGCCGGACTCCGCGCGTTGGGCGATGGCGGTGGCGAGGACCGAGTCCTCGACGCCGGCCGCGCGGTTCAGCGTCGCGAAGAAGCCGGCCAGCACCACGGTGCTGATCGACACCCCCTCGCGCACCGCGAACTCCCGTAGTGTCCGGGTCTCTTCGGCGCTCCAGCGGAAGGTGAGGTCGCGGCCCTCGTAGGTGACGCCGGGCGGTCGCTCGACGGGGGACAGATCGAGGCGGGCGGGCGGATCGGCGAGCTGCCGGGACCACCAGTCGAGCGCCGCGTCCGCCGCCGGGCCGGCCAGCCACCGCCGCTCCCACTCCACGAACTCCGTGTAGGGAGCGACCGGTTCCGCGGCGCCGGGATCGACCCCCTCGTAGAACGCCTGGAGTTCGCGGATCATCACATCGGCCGACGCCGCGTCCGAGGCGATGTGGTGCACGAGGACCAGCAGATAGTGGTCGGCCGGACCGCGTGACATCAGGACGACGCGGACCAGCGGCCCGTTGTCCAGGTCCAGCGGCATGTGGCCGTACACGGCGAGTTCCTCGCGGGCCCGCTCGTCGTCCAGGTGCGTGCTGTCCGCGACGAGGAACTCGTACTCCGGCTTGTCGAGGACGACCTGGTACGGCCGGCCGCCCGCCTCCACGAAGATCGTGCGCAGCGCCGGGTGCCGCCGCATCACGGCCGCCACGGCGCGCTCCAGGGCCGGGGCGTCGACCTTGGTCCGGACCCGGGCGGCCACCATGAAGTTGTACGGCACGGCGTCCGGCTCGATCTGCTGCATGAACCACAGCGAGGCCTGGCCGTGCGACGCCGGCGCCAGTTCGAACCCGAGCCCCCCGGCGCCCAGCTGGTCGAGGGCGGGGGCGTCGGTGGGGTCGAGGAGGCCGCGGGCGGCCAGCTCTTCCAGAAGCTCCTCGGCGTCGAGTTCGGAGAGGGCGCCGAGAGGAGCGGGGGGAGCGGGGGAGGGACCGGGGGTGGGCGGGGCCGGTGGTGCCGCGGAC
>NZ_LBDA02000095.1 GCF_000980885.2 Streptomyces malaysiense
CCCGGGGAACCCGGCTCTTGTGGCCGCCACCCCCAACCGCCACAGGGCCCGCCCCCCACGGTTCCCCCCGGCCCCCGAACTCCCCGCCCCGGTGCGAATTCCCCCGTTCACGCCGGGGCGGGGTCTTGCCGTTTTCCAGGATTTCAGCCGGGTCTCATCCGCGAACCCCTTTGTTCCGGCAGTGAACAATGGGTACCGTCTGCATGTCCCCGTCGCCCACCAGACGGTCGGTCGGTGGCCGGCGACCCCGGGACGGTTAGGCTCTAGTCGCAAGGCGCAGCCGCACGGCCGCCGCCCCGCACTTCCAGCGTCACATCCAAGAAGGAGATGCTCGTGCCGTCCATCGACGTCGTCGTAGCCCGGGAAATCCTGGACTCCCGAGGCAACCCCACGGTCGAGGTCGAGGTCGGCCTCGACGACGGCAGCACCGGTCGTGCCGCCGTTCCGTCCGGCGCCTCCACCGGCGCCTTCGAGGCCATCGAGCTGCGCGACGGTGACCCCAACCGCTACCTGGGCAAGGGTGTCGAGAAGGCCGTCCTCGCCGTCATCGAGCAGATCGGCCCGGAGCTGGTCGGCTACGACGCGACCGAGCAGCGCCTGATCGACCAGGCCATGTTCGACCTGGACGCCACCGACAACAAGGGCTCGCTGGGCGCCAACGCCATCCTCGGCGTCTCCCTGGCGGTCGCGCACGCCGCCTCCGAGGCGTCCGACCTGCCGCTCTTCCGCTACCTGGGCGGCCCCAACGCGCACCTGCTGCCGGTGCCGATGATGAACATCCTGAACGGCGGCTCGCACGCCGACTCCAACGTGGACATCCAGGAGTTCATGATCGCCCCGATCGGCGCGGAGTCCTTCTCCGAGGCGCTGCGCTGGGGTGCCGAGGTCTACCACACCCTCAAGAAGGTCCTGAAGAGCAAGGGCCTGGCCACCGGTCTCGGCGACGAGGGCGGCTTCGCCCCGAACCTCGGCTCCAACCGTGAGGCCCTGGACCTGATCCTCGAAGCCATCAAGGAAGCCGGCTACGCGCCCGGCGAGCAGATCGCCCTCGCCCTCGACGTCGCCGCCTCCGAGTTCTACAAGGACGGCAAGTACCTCTTCGAGGGCAAGGAGCGCTCCGCCGCCGAGATGACGGAGTACTACGAGGAGCTGGTGGCGGCCTACCCGCTGGTCTCCATCGAGGACCCGCTGTTCGAGGACGACTGGGCCGGCTGGAAGGTCATCACCGACCGGCTCGGCGACAAGGTCCAGCTGGTCGGCGACGACCTGTTCGTCACCAACCCCGAGCGCCTGGCCCGCGGCATCGAGGAGGGCTCCGCCAACGCCCTGCTGGTCAAGGTCAACCAGATCGGCTCGCTGACCGAGACCCTGGACGCCGTCGAGCTGGCCCAGCGCAACGGCTTCAAGTGCATGATGTCCCACCGCTCCGGCGAGACCGAGGACGTCACCATCGCCGACCTGGCCGTCGCCACCAACTGCGGCCAGATCAAGACCGGTGCCCCGGCCCGCTCCGAGCGCGTCGCCAAGTACAACCAGCTGCTGCGCATCGAGGAGATCCTCGACGACGCCGCGGTGTACGCCGGCCGCAGCGCCTTCCCGCGGTTCCGCTCCGCGAACCAGTAGGCGCGAGCACGGCGAGGGCTGACCCACCCCGGGTCACCTCTTGGCCAGTCGTACGTACGTCCCCGTACCCGGTCCCGTACCGTGTCCGGGGACGTACGCACGTGTGCGACCGCCTGAAGAGGGCGTGAAAGGGGAGGCGGAGAGCCGACATGGCCGCAAGGGACCGGGACCGTTTCTCCACCGCGACCAGGCTGCGGCTGCTCGGCGAGCAGACGGCGGCCCGGGTCTACCGCTCGCAGACCAAGCGGCAGGCGCGCCGCTCCCGGCTGACCGGCCGCGCCGCGCTGCTCGCGCTGGTGCTGTGCTCGATGGTGGTCGCGCTCGCCTACCCGATGCGTCAGTACGTCTCCCAGCGCGCCCAGATCTCCGACCTCCAGCGGCAGCAGTCCGAGGCCAGCGAGCGCGTCGAACAGTTGCGCGACCTCAAGGCGCGCTGGCAGGACGACGCCTACGCAGAGCAGCAGATCCGCAGGCGTCTGCACTATGTGATGCCCGGCGAGACCGGGTACGTGGTCGTCGACCCGGGCGCCGTCCGGCAGTCCCGCACCGACACCGGGGCCGCCCACCGGCCCTGGTACACGAACATCTGGGACGGGGTCGACAAGTCCGACGCCTCCGACCAGTGACCGGCCCCGGCCGGTGACCCACAGAAAGCCACTCTGAGAGCAGTCATGGAAACCCCTCCGCCGCCCACTCCGCGCACCGAGCCCACCGACGCGGACGTCGAGGCATTCAAGCAGCAGCTCGGCCGCCCCCCGCGGGGCCTGCGCGCCATCGCGCACCGCTGCCCGTGCGGTCAGCCGGACGTCGTGGAGACGGCGCCGCGCCTGCCCGACGGCACCCCCTTCCCGACGCTGTACTACCTGACGTGTCCCAAGGCCGCCTCGGCGATCGGCACGCTGGAGGCGGGCGGCGTCATGAAGGAGATGACCGAGCGCCTGCGGAGCGACCCGGAGCTGGCCGCCGCCTACCGGGCCGCGCACGAGGACTACATCAGGCGCCGGGACGAGATCGAGGTCCTCCAGGGCTTCCCGAGCGCGGGCGGCATGCCGGACCGGGTGAAGTGCCTGCACGTCCTGGTCGGCCACTCGCTGGCCGCGGGCCCCGGCGTCAACCCGCTCGGCGACGAGGCGATCGCGATGCTGCCCGAGTGGTGGCGCAAGGGCGCGTGCGTGACGCTCGCGCAGGAGCCCGAGGGGGAGGCGCAGTGACCCGGGTCGCCGCGATCGACTGCGGTACGAACTCCATCCGGCTGCTGGTCGCGGACGCGGACCCGGCGACCGGCGAACTGGTCGACCTGGACCGCCGCATGACGATCGTGCGGCTCGGCCAGGGCGTCGACCGTACCGGCCGGCTGGCCCCCGAGGCGCTGGAGCGCACCTTCGCCGCGTGCCGCGAATACGCCGCGATCATCAAGGAGCACGGCGCCGAGCGGCTGCGCTTCGTCGCCACCTCCGCCTCCCGGGACGCCGAGAACCGCGACGACTTCGTGCGCGGTGTGCTGGACATCCTCGGCGTGGAGCCGGAGGTCATCACCGGCGACCAGGAGGCCGAGTTCTCCTTCACCGGTGCGACCAGGGAGCTCACCGGCCGCACGGATCTCGCCAGGCCCTATCTGGTGGTGGACATCGGGGGCGGCTCCACCGAGTTCGTCGTCGGCGACGACCACGTGCGCGCCGCGCGCTCCGTGGACATCGGCTGCGTGCGGATGACCGAACGGCATCTGGTGCACGGCGGCGAGGTGAGCGATCCGCCCACCGAGGAGCAGATCGCCGCGATCCGCGCCGACGTCGAGGCCGCGCTGGACCTGGCCGAGCAGACCGTCCCGCTGCGCGAGGCGCGCACCCTGGTCGGCCTCGCCGGCTCGGTCACCACGGTCTCCGCGATCGCCCAGGACCTGCCGGACTACGACTCCGCGCGCATCCACCACTCCCGTGTCTCGCGCGCCCGGGTCCGCGAGATCACCGAGCACCTGCTGCACTCCACCCACGCCGAACGCGCCACCATTCCCTCCATGCACCCGGGCCGGGTCGACGTCATCGGGGCGGGCTCCCTGGTGCTCCTCGCGATCATGGACCGCATCGGCGCCGAGGAGGTCGTCGTCAGCGAGCACGACATCCTCGACGGCATCGCCTGGTCGGTGGCGTAGCTCTCTTTTGTTACCCATCGGTAGCATCCGGCTGAGCAGGTCGGATAACGTTTGAGCGTCTTCGAGGGGCCCCCAGGGGCCCCTCGTCCGCACCCCGGCGGAAACCTTCGTGAAGTTCTTCACAAGGAAATGGGTCATGACTGCTCCCTGGAGGGGGCCGGTTGGCCCTTCCGGGGGGTCAAAACCCGTTTGAACATGTTCAGATGAGGCGCGCAAAGATGGCCGGAAGGAGGGGTTCCACAGGTCGCCCCGGAGTCTCTACGATCGCCTCGAAGACTCGGACCAGCAGCTCACGCGGCCTTGACAACGGTACGAACCGCCTCGCGGTTCCTCCTCGGCGACATGATCTGTGTCACGCGGGCCGCGGAGTTTAGCACAGCCCCTCCACAACCTTGTGAAGGGGCGCACGAGCCACCCCCCTCCAGCGGGTGGATACTCGATGCCATGAGCACCACGGAGCGTCCCAGGATCCTCGTAGTAGGCGGTGGGTACGTAGGCCTGTACGCAGCTCGGCGCATTCTCAAGAAGATGCGCTACGGCGAGGCGACCGTCACGGTCGTCGACCCCCGGTCGTACATGACCTACCAGCCCTTCCTCCCCGAAGCCGCCGCCGGCAGCATCTCCCCTCGCCACGTCGTCGTCCCGCTGCGACGCGTGCTGCCGAAGGCGGAGATCCTCACCGGTCGGGTCACCACCATCGACCAGGACCGCAAGGTCGCCACGATCGCCCCCCTCGTGGGCGAGGCGTACGAGCTGCCGTTCGACTACCTGGTCATCGCCATGGGCGCGGTCTCCCGCACCTTCCCGATCCCCGGCCTCGCCGAGCAGGGCATCGGCATGAAGGGCATCGAGGAGTCCATCGGCCTGCGCAACCACGTCCTGGAGCAGCTGGACAAGGCTGACTCCACGACCGACGAAGAGATCCGCCGCAAGGCGCTCACCTTCGTCTTCATCGGCGGTGGCTTCGCGGGTGCGGAGACCATCGGCGAGGTCGAGGACATGGCCCGCGACGCCGCCAAGTACTACAAGAACGTCTCCCGCGAGGACATGCGGTTCGTCCTCGTGGACGCCGCGGACAAGATCCTTCCCGAGGTCGGCCCGAAGCTCGGCCAGTACGGCAAGGAGCACCTGGAGAGCCGGGGCGTGGAGATCTACCTCTCCACCTCCATGGACTCCTGCGTCGACGGCCACGTGGTCCTCAAGAACGGCCTCGAGGTCGACTCCAACACGATCGTCTGGACCGCCGGCGTCAAGCCGAACCCGGCCCTGAGCCGCTTCGGTCTGCCCCTCGGCCCGCGCGGCCACGTCGACTGCGAGCCCACGCTCCAGGTCAAGGGCACCGACTACATCTGGGCCGCGGGCGACAACGCCCAGGTCCCGGACCTCGTCGGCCGCAAGGCGGGCAACGAGAACGCCTGGTGCCCGCCGAACGCCCAGCACGCGCTGCGCCAGGCCAAGGTCCTCGGCGACAACGTGGTCTCCGGCATGCGGGGCTTCCCGCAGAAGGAGTACGAGCACGCCAACAAGGGTGCGGTCGCCGGTCTCGGCCTGCACAAGGGCGTGGCGATGATCGTCATGGGCAAGACCAAGATCAAGCTCAAGGGCCGTCTCGCCTGGTACATGCACCGCGGGTACCACGGTCTGGCGATGCCGACCTGGAACCGCAAGATCCGTATCTTCGCCGACTGGACGCTGGGCATGTTCCTCAAGCGCGAGGTCGTGTCCCTGGGCGCCATGGAGAACCCCCGCGAGGAGTTCTACGAGGCCGCCAAGCCGGCGCCGGTCGCCGCCGCGAAGACCGAGGCCAAGGCTTCCTGACGCCCGGTCACCGAACGACCCGAAGGACCTCCCGCCATCCGTGGTGCGGGAGGTCCTTCGGCGTTCCCGGCCCGCCCTCGCCGTTCCGGGCCCGTCCAGGTGGTCTGTGCGACTGTTTTGCCCAGCCGTAACTCCTTCGCGGGACTGTGCCGGACGCTCCATGGTGTTTACGTGGTATCCGGCATCCGGGATCTCGTCTTGGAGGTGTGCGTCATGACCGACGCCGCGTCGCGGCTGAGCAATCTTGCCGAGCAGATGCTGGGGGCCCCGCTCCCGCTACGACTGCGGGCCTGGGACGGATCACAGGCCGGACCTCCCGGCGCTCCCACGCTCGTCGTGCGCAACCGGCGCGCTCTGCGCCGGATTCTCTTCAAACCCGGGGAGTTGGGCCTGGCCCGCGCCTGGGTCTCCGGCGACCTGGCCATCGAGGGCGACCTGTACGCGGCGCTGGACGCCGTGTCGGGACTGATCTGGGAGCGCGACGACGGCGGCCGCACGCTCGTCCAGGCGCTGCGCGACCCGGCCGTACGGGCCGCGGGCCGCGAGCTGCTGAAGCTCGCCGGGCCGCCCGTCCCGCCCGCGCCGCCGCAGGAGGAGGTCCGCCGGCACCGTCATCTGCACACCCGGCACAGCGACAGACGGGCCATCAGCCACCACTACGACGTGGGCAACGACTTCTACGAGCTCGTCCTCGGCCCCTCGATGGTGTACTCCTGCGCCTACTGGGAGTCCTTCGGCGAGGACGCCACCCTGGAGGCCGCCCAGCGCGACAAGCTCGAACTGGTCTGCCGCAAGCTCGGCCTCAGGGAGGGCCTGCGGCTGCTGGACGTCGGCTGCGGCTGGGGCTCCATGGCCCTGCACGCGGCCCGTGAACACGGCGTGAGCGTCGTCGGCGTCACCGTCTCCCAGGAACAGGCCGGCTACGCCCGCAAGCGGATCGCGGACGAGGGTCTGACCGACAAGGTGGAGATCAGGGTCCAGGACTACCGGGACGTCTCCGACGGCCCCTTCGACGCCATCTCCTCCATCGGCATGGCCGAGCACGTGGGCGCCGAACGCTATCTGGAGTACGCGCGGCAGCTGTACGGCCTGCTGAAGCCCGGCGGGCGGCTGCTGAACCACCAGATCGCCCGCCGCCCGCAGACCGACGAATCGGCGTACAGCGTCGACGCGTTCATCGACGCCTACGTCTTCCCGGACGGCGAACTCGCCCCCATCGGCACCACCGTCACCCAGCTGGAGCACGCCGGGTTCGAGGTGCGCGACGTGGAGGCGCTGCGCGAGCACTACGCCCGCACCCTGCGCGAGTGGGTGGCCAACCTGGAGGCCGGCTGGGAGCGCGCGGTCCGGTTCACCAGCCCCGGCAGGGCGCGCGTGTGGCAGCTGTACATGGCCGCCTCCGCGCTCGCCTTCGAGCACAACCGCATCGGTGTCAACCAGGTCCTCGCGGTCCGCACCCCGCCCTCGGGCGCCTCCGTACTGCCGCCGCGCACCCGCACCTGGCAGGTCTGATCCGGCCGGTACGCCGAAGGGCCCCGCTCCGGTGCCGGAGCGGGGCCCTTCTCGGTGCCGGACGAGCGTGGCGCCGTACGGGTGCCGTACGGGCCCGGTGTCGTACGGCCGTTCGCTACTCGGCCTTGATGGCCGTCAGCATGTTCAGCCGGGCCGCGCGGCGGGCCGGCCACATGGCGGCGAGGATGCCGACCACGCCCGCCAGCAGCAGGAAGAGCGCCAGCCGGCCCCAGGGCAGGACCAGTTCGTACGTGGGCATCGTGGTGCCGAGCAGCTCACCGGCCGCCCAGCCGAAGAACACGCCGAGACCGATGCCGAGCACGCCGCCGAAGAGCGAGATCACCAGGGACTCCAGGCGGACCATCCGCTTGACCGACCGGCGGTCCAGGCCGATCGCGCGGAGCATGCCGATCTCCTGGGAGCGCTCGAACACGGACATCGCCAGGGTGTTGATGACGCCGAGGACCGCGACGATCACCGCCATGCCGAGCAGTCCGTAGACCATGTTCAGCATCATCGTGAACATCTGCGCGATGTCATCGGAGATGTCCTTCTTGTCCTGGATCTTGATCGCCGGGTTGGAGCCCAGGGCGCTCGCCAGCCGGTCCTTGGTGGCGGTCGAGGCGCCGTCGACCGTCTTGACCATGACCTGCATGTCGGCGGGCCGGCGCAGGTGCGGGGTGAGCACCTTGTCGTCGAGCATGATGCCGCGGATCATGTCGTTGCCGTCGTAGATCCCGGCGACCGTCAGGGTCTGCGCCTTGCCGTCCTCGAAGTGGGCGGTGAAGTGCGAGCCGGGCGTCCAGCCGTACTCCTTGGCCCGGTCCTTGTCCACGACGACGTCGTTGCCGCCGACCGTGAAACGGCCCCGGTCGACCTTCAGGTCCGTCAGCTCGGCGATGGACGCGCCGTCGACGCCGGTCACGAACTCGGTCTTGCCGTCGATGCGGGACTCGGCGTTGCGCAGCGGGCTGCTCGCGCTCACTCCGTCGGTGGCGGCGATCTTCCGCGCCACGTCCGGGGAGAGCGGGGAGTGGTTCGCCATGGAGACCACGTAGTCGGCGCGGATCGCGGAGGCGGCCATCTTGTCGATGGACGACTGGAGGCTGCCCGCCATCACCGTCATGCCGGTGATCAGGGTCAGGCCGATCATCAGCGCGGAGGCGGTGGCGGCCGTACGGCGCGGGTTGCGCACCGAGTTCTGGCGGGCCAGCTTGCCCGAGACACCGAACGCGCGCAGCAGCGGGGCGGCGGCCGCGATCAGCGGGCGGGACAGCAGCGGGGTCAGCACGAACACGCCGATGATGAGCAGGACGGCGCCGAGGCCCATCGGGGCCTCGCCGGAGGAGGCGTCCATCGACGTGGCGGCGACGGTCACCGCGGCACCGGCCGCCGTGAACAGCGCGCCGATGGTGTTGCGCAGCACCAGCGACTTGGTGGTCGCCTGGGCGTGCACGCTGTTCATCGCCGCCACCGGCGGGATCCTGGCGGCCCGGCGGCCGGGCAGCCAGGCGGCGAGCATGGTGATGAGGATGCCGACCGCGAGGGCGGCCGCCACGGTCCCCGGGCTGATCACGAGCGGTCCGTCGGGCATGCTCGCGCCGAAGGAGCCCACCAGGGCGCGCAGGCCCGCGCCGATGCCGATGCCTGCGGCCAGACCGGCCACACCGGCGACCGCGCCGACCACGAAGGCCTCGATCAGCACCGAGCGGGTGACCTGCCGGCGGGAGGCGCCGACCGCCCGCATCAGGGCCAGCTCCTTGGTGCGCTGGGCGACCAGCATGGTGAAGGTGTTGGCGATGATGAACGTGCCGACGAACAGGGCGATCCCGGCGAAGACCAGCAGGCCCTGCTTCATGCTGCTCATCGAGTCGGCGATCGCCTTCGCCTGGTCGGCGGCGAGCTTCTGGCCGGTGGTGGTCTTCACCTTCTGCGTGGGCAGCGCCTTGTCGAGCGCGTCCTTGAGCGCGGCCTGGCCGGTGCCGGGCTTCGCCTTGACGTCGATCTCGTCGTAGGTGCCCTTCTTGTCGAACAGCTTCTGCGCGGTCGGCGTGTCGAACAGGGCGAGGCTGCCGCCCGCGGTCACGTTGCCGTCGTCGGTGGTGAAGACGCCCGCGACGGTCGGGGTGAGCACGGGGCCGTCGACCGAGAGCCGTACGGTGTCGCCGACCTTGTAGCCGGCCCGCTGGGCTGTCTTGGCGTCGAGCAGCACCTCGTTCGCGCCGTGCGGCGCGTGGCCGCTGGTCAGCGGGTACCGGGCGTCCTTGGTGCCCCAGTAGTTGCCGCCGCGGGACTGCCAGTTGCCGCCGACGAGTTTGCCGTGCTTGTCCGCGACGGCCGTGAAGCCGCCCACGACCCCGGTGGCGGAGGCGGCGCCGGGCACCCCGGCGGCCTTGTCGAGCATGTCCTGGGTCAGGTCCGGCAGCTTGCCGACCTTGTCGCCCGCGGAGTCCTGGTACTTCGGTACGACGGCGACGTCGACCTGGTCGAAGCCCTTGGCGGAGCTGTTCTGGAAGGCGTCGGAGATGGTGTTGGTGAAGACGAGCGTCCCGGAGACGAAGGCCACGCCGAGCATCACGGCGAGCACCGTCATCAGCAGCCGGGCCTTGTGCGCGAGGACGTTGCGCAGGGCGGTGCGGAACATCAGCTGGTCCGGCCCTTCGCGTCGAACTGCTTCATGGTGTCGAGCACCGAGTCGGCGGTCGGGCCGTACAGCTCGTCCACGATCCGGCCGTCGGCCAGGAAGACCACGCGGTCCGCGTAGGCGGCGGCCACCGGGTCGTGGGTCACCATGACCACCGTCTGGCCCAGCTCGCGCACGGAGTTGCGCAGGAAGCCGAGGACCTCGGCGCCGGAACGCGAGTCGAGGTTCCCGGTCGGTTCGTCACCGAAGATGATCTCCGGCTTGGAGGCCAGGGCGCGGGCGACGGCGACGCGCTGCTGCTGGCCGCCGGACAGCTGGGACGGCCGGTGGCTCAGCCGCCCGGACAGGCCCACCATCGAGATGACCTGGTCCAGCCATGCCTTGTCGGGCTTGCGCCCGGCTATGTCCATCGGGAGGGTGATGTTCTCCAGCGCGGTCAGGGTCGGCAGCAGGTTGAAGGCCTGGAAGATGAAGCCGATCTTGTCCCGGCGCAACTTGGTGAGCTGCTTGTCCTTCAGCGAGCCCAGCTCGGTGTCGCCGATGCGCACGGAGCCGGACGAGAAGGTGTCGAGGCCGGCCACGCAGTGCATCAGGGTGGACTTGCCGGAACCCGAGGGGCCCATGATCGCGGTGAACTCGGCCTGCCGGAAGTCGACGGAGACCTGGTCCAGGGCGACCACCCGGGTCTCACCCTGCCCGTAGATCTTCGACAGCTCCGTGGCGCGGGCGGCCACGGCGGTGGCCGTGCCTGCGGCGGTGGGTGTGGTGGTCACGGGACGGTGCTCCTCGGGGCGACGGGTCGTGGGGACCCCTCCATCCTCCCGGCGCCGGACGCCCGGGGAGTCAGCCGCTGTTCCGGTTCCCGGGGGCGACTCGGGGCGGACCAGGGAGGTGCCGCCTCATACCTGGGGAGGACCCCGGACCCCGAGGCCGGGAGGGGCCCGGCGCCAAGAACGGGGGGAGCGCCCTTCTTCGGACGGTGAAATTCCGTCATTTCACATACAGGTGCACGTGTGTCACGTCACGCTACTGGCAAGTGCGGATGGCGAGTTCCATGGTCTGATGCACCCTCAGACGTCAATAAAATAAGACAACATCGGTCCGACGTTCCGCTGTTCGGGGGATGCGTCCCGATAGGCTCGGACCCTCGAAGCGGAGCCCATGGCCTGCCCGGATGGTGGAATGCAGACACGGCGAGCTTAAACCTCGCTGCCCCTTCGCGGGCGTGCCGGTTCAAGTCCGGCTCCGGGCACCACCACTCCACCCGTTCGGCCAGGTAGCAGGTTCGTCATAGAAGACGATCATCCATGGCCGGGACGGCCTCCTCCGCGTAGCGTGTGAGTCAACACGGCAGGGGAAAGATCCTCCTCAGGTAGCACGATCGATCTTTTGCCAATCCATTACGCTTGAGCCAAGGCTGCGCGAGGCAGCCATGGAGGAGTGAGATGAGGAGCAGCAACCCGGTCTTCTCGCGACGGGGCTTCAGCCGCGACAACGGCTACGCCGGCTTCAACACCGCACCGCAGGCCGGGTACGCAGGCGGCAACCCGTACGCGCAGAACCCGTACGCGCAAGGTGGCCAGAACCCGTACGCGCCGAGCGGCCACGGACAGCCGGGCGTCCAGTACGGCGCCCCGCCGCAGGCCCCGGCCGCCACCGGCCGGATGACCATGGACGACGTCGTCGTCCGCTCGGCCCTGACGCTCGGTACGGTCGCGTTGGGCGCCGTCCTGGCCTGGGCCCTGCTGCCGGTCTCGCCCACGAGTTACGGACTGGCCGTCGGCTCCGCGCTGATCGCGTTCGTCCTCGCGATGGTCCAGAACTTCAAGCGCACCCCGGTGCCCGCGCTGATCCTCGGATACGCGGCCTTCGAGGGCGTCTTCCTCGGTGTCATCAGCGAGATGTACAACAGCCGCTGGCAGGGCGCCCCCTTCCAGGCGGTGCTCGGCACCATGGCCGTCACCGGCGCCACCCTCCTGGTCTACAAGGCGGGCTGGGTCCGCGTCACCGCGCGCTACGCCCGCATCGGCCTCGCCATCGCGATGGCCTTCATGGCCGTCATGGTGGTCAATCTGCTGCTGGTCGTCTTCGGTGTCGCCGAGGACGGCGGCCTGCGCAGCTTCGGCCCGCTCGGCGCGGTCGTCGGCATCATCGCGATCCTGCTCGGCGCGTTCTTCCTGACCCTCGACTTCAAGCAGATCGAGGACGGCATCGCGTACGGCGCGCCGCGGGGCGAGTCCTGGCTCGCCGCGTTCGGCCTCACCGTCACCCTGGTGTGGATCTACCTGGAGATGCTGCGGCTGGTGGCGATCTTCACCAACAACGACTAGCGCGCGTACGGCACGCAGTTCGGCCAAGGGCCCCGGGCTTCCCGTCCGGGGCCCTTCGCCGTCCGGGGGCGGGTGTCTCAGAGCAGCTTGCGGGCCGCCCTGCGCAGGTCGTACTCGTGCACGATGGCCTTGGCGTGGCCGTACGCCAGGTCGTACTCGTGCCTCAGCCAGCTGACCTTCTCCTCGAAGCGGAACAGGGCGGGGCCTTCTTCGACGGTGCGCAGCCAGTCGGAGACCTCACGACCGGTGCAGTGCGGGATGCGGGCGAGCATGTTGCGATGGGTCTCCTCGGAGAAGACTTGGGACATCGGCACCTCCGGGCGCAAAGGGGATGTGAGCCGGTCCTTCACGTCACCGTGCCCGAGGGTTCGCCTCTTGGCAACAGTGCGGCGCGTTACGCTCGGCGCGTGGTTGATACGACGCCCCTGACCCAAGCAGTGGATCACTTCGCCGACCGGCTGCGTGCCGCGCCGCAGAGCAGGCTCCAGCGCAGCGCTGCCGGGGAGGCACTGGCGCTGGCCCGGGAGTTGTCCCGGCGGGCGCAGGCGGTGGAGGAGCCGGGCGCCGAGCCGCGGGAGATGCCGGACGCGGGGATGTTCGCGGTGGCGGACCAGATCCTGGTGGCCGCGCACGACTTGGCGCTGGTGCTGAGGAGCGACGACGAGGTCGGCGAGGCGGTGCGGCTGGTCGAGGAGGCGCGGGCGCGGGCGGGGGTCTGAGCGCGCCGCCGGGTCCGGAGCTGGGCCGGGGCTGGGGCGCCGTGCGCCGGCGCCGTTCGGCTACAGGGACGCGATGACGCGGTCCGCCAGGATGTAGAGCATGTCCTCGCCGCACGCGAAGGTGAGCGTGTAGGCGCCGGAGACGCCCGAACCGCCCAGCAGATAGGGGGCGTCGCCCGCCTCCACGGCCCGCGCGAGGCGCTCGGCCGTCTCCCGGTGCCCCGGGGTCATGCACAGCGTGGTGCCGTCGGCGAAGACGTAGACGTCGAGGGTGCCCAGCGGGCCGGGGCGCACATCGGACAGTTCCACGCGCTCGTCGGCCAGGTGCTCCAGCGTGGTGGCCGTGCGCTCGTGGTCGCCCGCGGCCGACTGGGCCGGGACGAAGTCCGGGTGGGAGGGGTGCCGGCGGCGGGCCGCGGCCAGCTCCGGGGACTCACCGGCGAACTCGTCGGCGTCGGCGGCGGACTCCGTCACCGGCTCCAGGCCCGCGAAGTCGGACTGCCGCGGCAGGAAGGGCTCGTGGTCGGGCAGGCCGAGCGCCGAGGGCCCGTCGGAGGCGTCCCGGGCCTCCTGTGCGGCCCAGAAGGCACGCGCCTCGGCGAGTTCCCGCTCCCGCTCCTCGGCGAGCGCCTCGGCCACGGCCGCGCGTATCCGCTCGGTGTCGGCGTGGGTACGGGCATGCGGCAGCAGCGCGTGCGTCGCGGCGGACTGGTTCTCCGCGAGCTGCGCCTGAAGCTCCGTGAGCTGACGGCGCAGCTTCAGCACGGTGCGCAGGACGGCGACGCCCACGGCGCCGGTGGCGGCCGTGGTGAGCAGCAGGGCGATCGGCATGGCGCTCACTGACGTACTCCCTGGTTCAAAAGTCGACCCCCCGACTTCCTACATCAGCTTGAAGGGCGGACTACCCAGCTGTCAGTGCGTAACGTCACGAAACGGACAGTTCTTTGGTTCGGCGGTCATCTCCGGGAGTGTGCCGTCCGGGGCTGACCTGCGCTGATGTCCGGGGCGGGGAGATAGGTCACATCCTGGGGGAGATTGGATCACAGAAAGGCCCAGAACCCGGCGGTTTTGCGGGTTCTGGGCCGATCCGTGACGTCAAGTGCCCGGACTGCTACGGAGGGTGTCCCGGCCGCCGCGGGCGGGTCGTGTCAGCTGAGGCGTTCGATGACCATCGCCATGCCCTGGCCGCCGCCGACGCACATCGTCTCCAGGCCGAACTGCTTGTCGTGCCACTGGAGGGAGTTGATCAGCGTGCCGGTGATCCGGGCGCCGGTCATGCCGAAGGGGTGGCCGACGGCGATCGCGCCGCCGTTGACGTTCACCTTGTCGAGGTCGAAGCCGAGCTCGCGGTAGGAGGGGATCACCTGCGCGGCGAAGGCCTCGTTGATCTCGACCAGGTCGATGTCGTCCGAGGTCAGACCGGCTCGGCGCAGTGCCTGCCTGCTGGCCTCGACCGGGCCGAGGCCCATGATCTCCGGGGAGAGGGCGGAGACGCCGGTGGACACGATGCGGGCGAGCGGGGTCAGACCCAGCTCGCGGGCCTTGGTGTCGCTCATGATGACGAGGGCGGCGGCGCCGTCGTTGAGCGGGCAGCAGTTGCCGGCGGTGACCAGGCCGTCGGGGCGGAAGACCGGCTTCAGGCCGGAGACGCCCTCCATGGTGACCCCGGCGCGCGGGCCGTCGTCCTTGCTGACGACGGTGCCGTCGGGCAGCGTGACCGGGGTGATCTCGCGCTCCCAGAAGCCGGCCGCGATGGCCTTCTCGGCGAGGTTCTGCGAGCGGACGCCGAACTCGTCCATCTCCTGGCGGGTGATGCCCTTCCAGCGGGCCAGGTTCTCGGCGGTCTGGCCCATCGCGATGTACGCGTCCGGGATCAGCCCGTCCTCGCGCGGGTCGTGCCAGGTGGTGCCCTCCTGCTGCGCGACGGCCGCCGTGCGGGCCTCGGCCTCGGCGAACAGCGGGTTGCGGGTGTCCGGGAAGCTGTCGGAGCTGCCCTTGGCGAAGCGGGAGACGGTCTCGACGCCGGCCGAGATGAAGACGTCGCCCTCACCGGCCTTGATGGCGTGCAGGGCCATGCGGGAGGTCTGGAGCGAGGAGGAGCAGTAGCGGGTGATGGTGCAGCCGGGCAGGTGGTCCATGCCCATCTGCACGGCGACGATCCGGCCGAGGTTGTTGCCCTGCTCGCCGCCGGGCAGACCGCAGCCGAGCATCAGGTCGTCGATGTCCGTCGGGTCCAGCTCGGGGACCTTGGCGAGCGCGGCCTGGATGATCGTGGCGGTGAGGTCGTCGGCGCGCAGATCCTTGAGCGACCCCTTGCCGGCGCGGCCGATGGGGGAGCGGGCGGTCGAGACGATCACGGCTTCGGGCATCGGGGCTCCAGGTGAACGGGGTTTTGTGCAGGGCCGGTCTGGAAGCTACCCGCCCGTAGTTGACAGGTCATCGGTGTGGGGGTGTGACGCTGGCCGCAGTTTCTAAGCGCTTGCTTTGGCTGATGGGTGTCATCGGCGGGCCGGGCGGGCGCCGTCAGGGCGACGGCGCCGCCGCCTCGGGCTCCGGGACACGGCGGCGGTGGCGCCGCTTGAGCAGCGCCCAGGGGCCGCGCGGCCCCGTCGGCATCGCGGCCGTGACCTCCGTGCCGGCCTCCGCCGCCGCCTCGGCCGCCGCCCGCGCCACCGGCAGGAAGCCCTCGCGCCGGGTCAGGTCCGGCCGGTCCTCCTCCGCCGGCCACAGGCCCAGCGCCGCGCACACCGTGGGCAGCACGGCCATCGCCGCCGTCGCGTAGCCCTCGGCCGAGGGGTGGTAGTTGTCCGGACCGAACAGTTCCCGGGGGTTGGCGGCGAACTCCGGGCCCAGCAGATCGCCCAGCGAGACCGTGCGCCCGCCCTGCTCCACCGCCCCGATCGTCTGCGCCGCCGCCAGCTGCCGTGACGCCCGCCGGGCCAGCCAGCGCAGCGGCTGCTGCACCGGCTCGATCGTGCCGAGATCGGGACAGGTGCCGACCACCACCTCCGCACCGGCCGTGCGCAGCCTGCGTACCGCCGCCGACAGGTGCCGCACCGAACGCGTCGGCGGCATCCGGTGCGTCACGTCGTTCGCGCCGATCATGATCACGCAGATGTCCGGCGCGGGCAGTCCGGCCGACAGCACCAGCGCGACCTGGCGGTCCAGATCGTCGGACTGCGCCCCGGTCAGCGCCACGTTCCGCAGCTCCACCGGGCGTTCCGCGACCGCCGCGAGCCCGGAGGCCAGAAGGGCGCCCGGGGTCTGCCCCGACCGGTGCACCCCCTGCCCCGCGGCCGTGGAGTCACCGAGCATCACCAGGCGCAGGGGCGGCTCACCGGGCACGTCGTACACCCGGCCGTACACTCCCTCCGCGCCCGGCACCCGCTCACCGGTGCCGTTGCCCACATGGCGCCGGGCCAGCCGTACCTCCGCGAGCAGCAACCCGACCGCGGCCGCTCCGACCAGCCCGGCCCCGCCCCCGCCGTAGGCCGCCCCGGCCGCGATCCGCCGGGCCACCCGTGCCCTCGACATGTTCGTCATGCGTCGCCGCCACCTCCTCATAGCCGTACACCCACTCCTTGCCCCGTACAGGGCGTGCGCCAATCTCGACGGGGAGTGAACGACCGCCCGAGCGGTGCCGGGGGCCGTAGGCTGACGGCACCACTACGACCACTTTTTTTGCAGCGACCGGAGACAACGGTGCGATTCCACGACTCGATGATCAGCCTCGTCGGCGACACCCCGCTGGTGAAGCTCAACAACGTGACCAAGGGCATCCAGGCGACCGTCCTGGCGAAGGTGGAGTACTTCAACCCGGGCGGTTCCGTGAAGGACCGCATCGCCCTGCGCATGATCGAGGCCGCCGAGGAGAGCGGGGAGCTGAAGCCCGGCGGCACCATCGTGGAGCCCACCAGCGGAAACACCGGTGTGGGTCTGGCGATCGTGGCCCAGCAGAAGGGCTACAAGTGCATCTTCGTGTGCCCTGACAAGGTGAGCACCGACAAGATCAACGTGCTGCGTGCCTACGGCGCCGAGGTCGTCGTCTGCCCGACCGCCGTGGACCCCGAGCACCCGGACTCGTACTACAACGTCTCCGACCGCCTGGTGCGCGAGACCCCGGGCGCCTGGAAGCCCGACCAGTACTCCAACCCGAACAACCCGCTGTCGCACTACCACTCCACCGGTCCGGAGCTGTGGGACCAGACCGAGGGGAAGATCACCCACTTCGTGGCGGGCGTCGGCACCGGCGGCACCATCTCCGGCACCGGCCGCTATCTGAAGGACGCCAGCCAGGGCAAGGTCCAGGTCGTCGGCGCCGACCCCGAGGGCTCCGTCTACTCGGGCGGCTCCGGGCGGCCGTACCTGATCGAGGGCGTCGGCGAGGACTTCTGGCCGACCGCCTACGACCGCACCGTCGCCGACGAGATCGTGGCCGTCTCCGACAAGGACGCCTTCCAGATGACCCGCCGCCTCGCCAAGGAGGAGGGCCTGTTGGTGGGCGGCTCCTGCGGCATGGCCGTGGTCGCCGCGCTGCGCGTCGCCGAGCGGCTCGGCCCGGACGACGTCGTCGTGGTGCTCCTCCCGGACAGCGGCCGTGGCTACCTCTCGAAGATCTTCAACGACGAGTGGATGGCCGACTACGGCTTCCTGGAGGACGAGGGCCCGAGCGCCCGCGTCGCCGACGTCCTGAACGACAAGGCGGGCGCCACCATCCCCTCCCTCGTGCACATGCACCCGGAGGAGACCGTCGGCCAGGCCATCGAGGTGCTGCGCGAGTACGGCGTCTCGCAGATGCCCGTCGTCAAGCCGGGCGCCGGCCACCCGGACGTGATGGCCGCCGAGGTCGTCGGCTCCGTCGTGGAGCGCGAGCTGCTCGACGCCCTGTTCTCCAAGCGCGCCTCCCTGGAGGACCCGCTGGAGAAGCACATGTGCGCCCCGCTGCCCCAGGTCGGCTCCGGTGAGCCGGTCGGCGACCTGATGCAGGTGCTGGGCACGGCGGACGCGGCGATCGTCCTGGTCGAGGGCAAGCCCACCGGTGTCATCAGCCGCCAGGACCTGCTGGCCTTCCTGGCCAAGGGCGGCAACAAGTAGCCCATCGGCACGGGCCCCTTCCCGCCCGGGAAGGGGCCCGTTCTGGTGCCCGGTGCGTTCAGACGGTCTGGTGAGAGGCGAACTGGACGAACGCGGACCAGGAGTCGGTGCGGAAGGTGAGGGTGCCGGCGTCGCGGTCCTTGGTGTCGCGTACGGGGATGGTGCCGGGGACGTTGACGGCGACTTCCACGCAGTCGCCGCCGTTGCTGCTGTGGGAGGAGGTGAACCAGCGGGGGGAGTCGGTCGTCACGGGGTGCCCTTCTGAGAGGCGAACTGGACGAAGGCGGACCAGGAGTCGGTGCGGAAGGTGAGGGTGCCGGCGTCGCGGTCCTTGGTGTCGCGGACGGGGATGGTGCCGGGGACGTTGGCGGCGACTTCCACGCAGGCGCCGCCGTTGTTGCTGTAGGAGGACGTGAACCAGCGGGGAGAGTCGGTCGTCACGGGGTGCCCTTCTGAGAGGCGAACTGGACGAAGGCGGACCAGGAGTCGGTGCGGAAGGTGAGGGTGCCGGCGTCGCGGTCCTTGGTGTCGCGGACGGGGATGGTGCCGGGGACGTTGGTGGCGACTTCCACGCAGTTGCCGCCGTTGTTGCTGTAGGAGGAGGTGAACCAGCGGGGGAAGTCGGTCGTCACGGGGTGCCCTTTCGTACCTCGTCGATCATGGCCACCGATGCCGCCTGGGGCAGAGCTTCGGCCTGCAACTGATGGTAGGCCGACAACAGGGGCAGTACGGCTGCCGTATCGCGTTCCACATGCCCTCGCAACTGGGATTCCGCGTACGCGACGACGGACAGGTCTGACATCGTCAGTAGGTTCATGGGAAGGTCGAACGTGCGGCGCTCCCCTATGCCGTACGGGGCGATTTGGAGCACGGTGTTCGGTAGTTCGGCGAACTGTGCCAACCGGTCGAGCTGAGCGTTCGTGACCTTGGAGCCGCCGACCGGTCTGCGAACGCAGCTCTCGTCCATCACCACGAGGATCATGGGCGGGCGGGGCCGCTCCAGGGCGGCTTGCCGCTCCGCCAGGAACGCGACGCGTTCATCCGCCTGTTCGGGTGTGATGGTGCCTCGCCGCACCGCGCTGTTCGCCAGCACCCTTGCGTACTCCGGTGTCTGGAGCAGTCCGGGGACGATTCCGATCTCGTACAGCCGGATCTCCGCGGCCCTCCCCTCGTACTTGATGTACTCCGGGAAGCCTTCCAGCAGGTTGCCGTGCTTGATCTCGCGGTATTCGCGCTCGAACGACTCCGCTGTGTCGGAGACACCGAATGCCCTGTCAGCACTACGCGAAAAGCGAAGGGTTGGAGGCTTCCGACCAGTTTCGATGGCCGAGATATGCACGCTGGAATATTCCGTGAGGATGGCGAGGTCCTCCTGGGTCCAGCCGCGAGCCTCGCGCTTGCTGCGCATACGCGCCCCGAAGGCCGCCTGGGGCGAGGCGTCGGGGTTCAACTCCTTGCGGTTCAAGGGTCGTACGACGTCCTTCCGTTCCAGTCTGACCAGTTGAAGGGGTTTCCACTGTAGGTCACTCTGAAGTCGCACGGTAGCGATTCCGCTACACAGAGGAGTGGTTGAGAAAGGCTGGGCGATGCACCCCCACACCGGCATGGCCGTCGAGGTCGCGGAGATCACCAACTCGCTCGCGGCGGTCCTGAACGAGGCCGCCATCAAACTCCCCCAGTTCCACGCCAGGTTGGCCCCGAACGAGTGCCGGGACTTCGTCGTCCGGCTGGGTGACTGCAATGGGCGGCAGGGGCGGGCCCTCCTCGGTCTGCTGCTGGACGGGTTGATCCTGCGCCAGAGGCATGCCGATGAGTCCCGGGCGAGCGCTCCGGTGAGACCCCTGACGCCCGAGGGGAAGCCGGACGACACGCTGGCCAGGCTGAAGTGCGCCTTCAGCGACGCGGGTTGGCTGGTCGACCTGGACGTCATCCAGACCGCCTGGGGGCCGCGCCTCGCCTTCCGCGACGGCCTGGGGCTCGACCACGCGGACGAGCTGATTCTGACGGTCCAGGCCGGCGTCAGGGCCAGGGTGATCAAGGTTTGACGATGACTCTCGCCGTGTACCGGGTGGACCGCCGGGGGAACCGGCACGTGGTGCGGAAAGAGCACGAGGTGACTCCCCTCAAGTGGCCGGAATTCTCCAGCGCTTGGCCTCCGTGCCGATGTCCGAGGCACCGTCACGGCAACCGCCCATGAGGCCCCGGCCCTTGACGCGAGGCTTCTGCCTCCTGTGCCGCCACACCAAGTACGTCTTCTGGATCGGTCCGGTCGAGCACGACGGACAGCGCGCGCCGGCCTATGCCTGCGAGGACTGCTGTGCGTTCGTACGGACCTACATCCACCGCTGCAACCAGCAGTGGGACCAGCGTCCCGCCACATGACCGCCCCTCATCGCAATCCCGCGCCCGGGAGCCCACGAATGTTCCGATGCAAGGCCATGACCGGCTTGGACGACGCCGTCCGAGCCCTCGCGAAGCAGATCCCGTCCCCGCGTGCGGACATCGACTGGGCGCCGTCCCCGTCGCTCCGGTGCATGCTCGAAGACGTGCCGCACGACCACCACATGGCGTTCCTCCGCACCGGTGCGAGCGCGGCTCCGGACTCCGACGTCTTCGTGTGCTGGCGCGACGGGGCGTCCGCGCAGTGGATCGAGGACATCGAGTGCTGCATGAACAGGCCGAACCCCCTGGCCACGGGCTGCACCCTCTTCAAGGGGCACCCCGGACGCTGCGAGTGGCAGTACGCCGACCCCGAGGACGGTTTCGGCGGGGAGCCGGATCTGGTGGGTGACGGCCCGGTTCTTCGTCCACGGGCCCGTGACCTCGGCGAACTCGGGGTGACCACGGCCGTTCGAAACGCCGTGCAAGTGGTACGAGGGTGTCACGTGGACGCAGCACCCCCTTAACACGCGTCCAGCAGATTAGGGGTTGTCGGCGTCACGGACCTCCGGAGCGGCTCCCGGACCTCCATGGACGCCAAGGACGCGCGGCCCGGCCCTGACCCGGCCCGCGTCCCCCGCGGGGACCGCCGTCGTCCCGCCCCCCGGCAACGGGGGTGCGGCGGTCCCCGCGCAAATCCTTTTCCGCGTGCGGCGGGCCGGAGTCATTCGTCCCCGCCGGACGACCGGCGGCGCCCCGACAGCAGCTCGGGGTGCTGGCGTATCGCCTGGGCCGCGTTGACCCCGACGATCCCGATCCAGGCGACCACCATTCCGGCGAATCCCGTGAGGGCGCCGGCGATCGCCGACAGCGGGATGGCGAGGACCAGAGTGAGCAGGGCGAATCCGTACCGCTCGCCCCAGGAGTCCACCGGGTTCCGGCGCACGGCGGTGCCGCGCGCCGCCGCCATCTGATGCTCGGCCAGCTGCCGCCGCACCCGCCGGTCCACCGCGCCGTCGAGCCGCTGCTCGACCTTCTCCAGGAAGGATTCGACCAGGGCGGAGTCGTAGTCGTCCCCCAGGTCCCGGCGGGCCCGGACGGTCGCGTCGAGGTCCTTCCGCAGCTCGGCGTCGCCCTTGAGTCCGACGTCCTGCGGGTCACGTGTGCTCATGCCCTCACCCTAGGAAACGCCGGACCCCCACCGCACTGGGGAAAGCCCCCCTTCTCCTGCTGGTGCGGGCCCCTCGGGGCAGCCCGCTCAGGGCAGCAGCGACACCAGCCCCGACCCGGCGTCCATCCGTGCGGCCACCACCTGGGCCGCCCCGAAGGCGGGGTCGGCCCGGATCGCGTCCCGTACCCAGGTGGTCTGGGCCCGCAGCGCGTGCTCCGCCCAGTCGCCGGGCCGGTTCCGGGTGCGGCGGGCGGCGGGGGCGATCTCCTCCACCAGCAGCTCCAGATGGCCCGGCACCGGCGCCCCGGTGCGCAGTCGCTCAAGCGTGGCGGCCACGGCGGCGCACCGCTCGTGTCCGAGGACCAGCACGAGCGGCGCGCCGAGTTCCTGCACGCCGTACTGCACGGACCCGAGCACGGCCTCGTCCAGGACCAGCCCGGCGGTGCGGACGCACAGCAGCTCCCCGAGCGGCTGGTCGAGGACCAATTCCGGCGGTACGGGCGCGTCCACACAGCCGATGACCACTGCGCACGGCCGCCGTCCGGTGGGACGGACGTACGGCTGCCGGGGGAGGCCACCGGTGCGGCGGGCGTTGCCGGCGAGGAGTTCGTCCAGGACGGCGGCCGCGGTGGGCCGTGGCTCGTCCGCGTCGGGTGGGGGGACGAGGGAGGGGAAGGCGGGACAGGGCGGACGGGGAGCGGGCGCGGTCGGCGTCCGTAGGGCCCGGTGGGGGGTGGCCATGACGCTTCCTCGGTGTTCGTGTCAGTGGTGTTCACCGTAGGCACGCGCGCCATCACTCTGGGTGGCGATTTAACGACACTTGGTCGTTTCCGCGCCGGATCATCGCCGCCGCGATACCGCCTCTTGGAAGCCGGTGCCGGACGCGGCGGGCAGCCGGGCCCACGTCCAGGGTGCTTTGAGGCGCCCAGGTGAAGGAATCAACCGGGCATCACGCTCCGATCAGTACTGGGTGCTGAGATCCGTGCCCTTTGGCGCCCGCCAGCAGCCGGAGACGATGTTGATCAGGATCTTCGGTTCCTTCTCGCGGCCGGCCGTCGGGCTCGACACCCAGAGTTCGGCGTCCACGGAGAAGGGCTCGGTCGTGGAGTCCGCCGTGAGTTCGAGGGTCTTGGCGCGGCTCTTGTTCGGGCCGTACCGCCAGATTTTCCACCCCTTCCCGGGAAGGGCGTCCCGCAGCCGCTGGAAGCCTGCCTTCAGCTCGTCCTCGGGCACGCCGTAGACCGACCACGGGTGCTCGGTCTTGTAGAGGTGATCGGGGTCCTCGTCGCAAGGGGCGATGCTCGGGCCCGGCTCGGTGACCTTGCCGGAGGGGATGTTGATCAAATCGTAGATCTGGCTGGATACGGCCTTCGCCTTCTCCCGGGCTTTGTCCACGTCGAGGACGGTGGGTTTCGAGTCGGTCATCTCGTGCGTCGGTGTGGCGTCTGTTCGGTGATCCATGGTGTTCGAGCAACCTGTTCCGGTGAGGGAGAGGACGGTGACGGCCAACGCGATGCCAAGCCGACTGCCCCGGGAGTGGCAACGGAAGGGGGGAATCAATTGTCCTCCCGGACCTTGTCGTAACGGCCGACCACCACCGCCGCCTGGTTCTTGAGGCTGTCCGATCCTTCATCCCAGTAACCGCTGTGGCCGCTGGTGTCCACGTGCATCCTGTGGGCACCGAAAGCCTCGTCGGACGGGACCGTCTGGATCGGCCCGGCGTCGTACGGAATCCCGTCCCAGGTCTGGACGCCCCACTTATAGCCGCCGAGATGGGCGATCTTGCCGCCCAGCGGGACCGCGTCGTCGCCTGCGGCCTCGGACCAGACGTGCTTCCTGCCGACGTCCAGATCACTTGCGTCGCCGACCAACATGCCGGGGCTGCCCGCCACGACGATGTCGTCCGCCGCGAAGTGCCCGGGGGCCTTGGACGCGGCGCCCACGGTGGTGGATCCGTAGCTGTGGCCGATGACGGTGGTGTGGCTGGCGTCCGGGCCGCCCTGGGCCGTCTGCAGACCGTCCAGGAAATTGTCGAGCCTGGGTGCACCCTCGTAGGCCCAGTGTTTCTCCATGGCCTCGGGGGCGATGCTCTGCGGGGCGTCGTATCCGATCCATGTGATCGTTGAGGTGGACTGGCCGACTGACATGCTGCTGGCTTCTTTCCACACCCGCATCATGCGTCCGATGTCCCCTCCGGCACCCGCGAGCTTCGACTTCGTCCCCGGCACATAGACCGCCGTGTTGTCCGCCGTGTCCGGGTCGCCGTTGGCCAGGACGACGTGTCCGTTGCCCTTGAGGTCGAAGCCCAGCAGGTAGGCCGGAGGCAGGCCGTCGACGCCGGTCTGGTCGAAGCGGGACTCGACGGCGGCCATGCCCTTGAGCTGGTTCTGGAACCGCGTGCCGCCCTTGGCGTTCCATATGTTCCACTCCGGGTTGCTGTGGGTCCTACCGCCCGCGTCGAGGATTGTCCTGGGCGGATCCGGCCCCAGCGCCGCGAGGTCGTGCTTGACCTGCGCCTGGGCCTCGTCCAGCACGATTCGATTGGCGGAGTCACGGACCACGCTGGGGAGTCCGTCGAGCGCGCCGATCTCGGCCGGGTAGAGCGTCGCGTACTCCTCGCGCTGCTCCTGCGCAAGGCCGTCCCACCACTTCCTGTTGTCAGCCGGGGACTTGCCGTGCGGGATGCCGCCCTTGTCGAGGTGGGGTCCGACCGCCTTCTGGACGTCGCCCATGTCACGGGCCTCGTCCACGAGCATGTCGTCGGTGACGGCCAGGCCGTCCGGCGCCTTCAGCTCGCGCAGGATCCTGGCGTACCGGTTGTCGATCTCGACGGCGCTGTTCACCGCCTGGGAGATGCGCTCGGCGATGTCCTCGGCCTTGCCCTTGTCGGGGTCGCCGTTCGCCTCGCCCGCCCCGGGCAGGTACGGGACCGGAGCGCCCGGCTTGGCGACTCCGCTGCCGAGGGAGGTGCCGGGGGCCATGGGAAGCTCGGTGCTTCTCGGGTACTCGACCGAGCCGTCCTCGTTGACCGTGAACTTGAGACCGGCGGCGTCGTCGAGCGCTTGCTTCAGCTTCTTCTGCGCGCCGGATAGCTCGGAGGCGAGAGCGCTCAGCGTCGTGCGGACGAGACCGCATTCGCCGTAGATGTACTGATAGTTCCGGCTCAGCCGCGTCAGATCCCGTTCGGCCGAGGTCTGTGCCTCACCCTTCTGCGTGGCACGGAGCGGGCCGGCCATCTCCTGTTCGGTCCGGATACGCGCGGCGTCGGCCCGGTTGCTGACCATGGTCCAGCCGTCTGCCGCGTTCTCGTACTCCGTCAGCTTCGCGTCGCGCAGTTGCCGCCATCTGGGCATGCTCGGCTCACCGCACCCAATCGGGCTTGTAGCCGCCCACGTGCACACCGTTGACCTTGGCGGCCACGGCGGGATCGATCTCGCCGAAGTCCCGGCCGGTCATGGCGAGCGCGCCGTGCAAGCGGTCACACTCGTCGCGCACCGAGGTCAGCCGCTTCTCCCAGGTGGGCAGGATCTCGTTCAGCGCGGCGGTACTCGTGAAGCCGTCGGTCCCGCCCTTCACACCCTCGTGGGCCGTCTTGAGCTCCGTCAGCCCCGCGCTCGTGACCGTCCGCAGGTCCTGAGCCACGCCGGAAGCCTTGGTCCACGGACCCTTCGACGCTTTCAGATCAGGAGCCGATCCGCCGGGGGTGCTGCTTGGCCCCCCGCCTCCCGGATCGACCAGATGGTCGATCTGCATCCGCTGGGCCGCACCTGCCTTGAGCTGCTCCCACTCGTCCCATGCCATCGGTGTGGCCCTCCCCCTCCTTGTGGCGGCGACGCGGTGTGTGCCGTGATGCGTTGCCGCGGTGCGTCAGCCTATGAATCCGGTCCCGGGAGCGCCTGAGTACGAGTACTGAGTGGCTGAGTACCTGTCCTCATCCATGGCGAACTTGGCCTGTTTCCCGCGTGCGACAGTTCCGGGGGGCCGGCAGTGGACGCGCCGCACCGCCTCATGGGCGAGTACGAGCAGGCGGCGCGACGGTGCGGCGGGCCGCTTCCGCGCTGTATAACGGTATACAACGAAATCTTGACTGAATATCGGTCCGTGTTCCACGCGGCCCCGGCGCTGTACTCTCCCGGGGCGTCGAGGACACCCGAGGGGGAGTACGTGATGAGCGTGACCGACAGCCCGGCCAACCGCTTGCAGGCGCTCTTCGAGGGCCACCGGCTCACGCCGACGCAGCGCCGCATCGCGCACAGCATGGTGCGGCGCGCCGCCGACGTGCCCTTCCTGTCCAGCGTGGAGCTGGCCGAACTGGCCGGGGTCAGCCAGCCGTCGGTGACCCGGTTCGCGGTCGCCCTCGGCTTCGACGGCTACCCCGCGCTGCGCCGGCACCTGCGCGAGGTGGTGCCCGCCGAACCGGCCCCCGAGAACGGCGTGCACAACGAGTACCAGCTCGCCGTCGAGGCCGAGATCGAGAATCTGCGCCACCTCGCCGAACTGCTCGCCGACCCGCGTCCGGTGCAGCAGGCCGGGCGGATACTCGCCGCCTCTCGCCCGCTGCCGGTGCTCGGCCTGCGCGCCGCCGCCTCCCAGGCGTACGGCTTCGCGTACTTCGCCGCCAAGGTCCACCCGGACGTCCGGCTGCTCGACGAGGGCGGCACGATGATCCAGGACCGCATCGACGCGGCCGTCCGCGCCGGCGCCCGTGCCCTGCTCTGCTTCGCGCTGCCCCGCCATCCGCGCGAGGTGGTCGACACCCTCGCCTACGCCCAGGACGTCGGGCTGACCGTCGTCACCGTCGCCGACTCCGCGTTCGCGCCGGTCGCCAAGCACTCCGACCTGCTGCTGCCGGCCGCCGTCGGCACCGGCCTCGCCTTCGACACCGCGTGCGCGCCGATGCTGCTGGGCCGGGTGCTGCTCGAAGCGGTCTGCGACGACCTGCCGGACGCGCAGGCCCGCCTGGAGGAGTTCGACGCGAAGGCCGCCGCCCGGGGGCTCTTCGTGGAGTGAGTCCCGGTCCTCTCAGATCTGTCTCAGGTTCGCCCGCTAACGTCCCCGCCGGACAGAGGCGGTACGGGGACTCGTGACACGGGAGGGTGACGTGGCGCGCGGAGAGCGTGGAGAAGGCAGGGAGCGCGGCGGCCGGGGACTGGCCCGGGTGGCCGTCGTCGTACGGGCGGGAGCCGCCCCGCTGTGGTGGTCCGGGGTGGTCGCCGCCGGCGTCGGCGCCGTGCCCGAGGGATGGACGGGACGCCGGACCGGGGCGCTCGCCGGGGCCGTGCTCTTCGTCCTCGCCGCCGCGGTGGTGGCACTGACGCGGCGGCGACGCTACGACATCCTCGCCCGGGGCGCGACCCGCGCGGGCAGGTACGACGTGCTCCAGGACCGCGCGGTGACCGTGCGCAACTGGCGCCGCGGGCACCGCTGGTGGCTGGTGCTGGCCTGGGTGCTCGCGCTCGGCTCCACCTTCGCGGTGCCGGTGGCCGGCGGGCTGCTGCTGGCCGGGTGCGGCACCGGGCTGCGGCTGAAGGCCGGCTGGCTCGGGCGCCGCGAACGGGCCCTGGAGAGCCTGCTGTGGGTACGCGTCGACCAGCTCGACGCACGCGCCGGCCGCCCGGCCGGCAAGACGGTCGGTGGACTGCGCGGTACGGGCGTCGCGGCCGGCGACGCGGCCCCGGGCGGGGCGCGCCGCCGTACCGCGGCCCTCGTCTGATCCGGAGGTCCTAGACCTCCAGGTCCTCCTCGATCCGCTTGAGCTGGTGGCGGGCCATCGCCAGGTTGGCCCGAGTGGTGTCCAGGACCAGGTAGAGGAACAGGCCGTTGCCGCCGCGCCCCTTGAGCAGCCGGATCAGGTGGTACTGGTCGGACAGCGTGATGAGGATGTCCTCGATCTCGCTCTTGATGCCCAGCATCTCCATCGTGCGCATCTTGGCGCGGATCACGTCGGTGTTGCCGGCGGCGGCCACGTTCAGGTCGAAGGTCTTGCCGCCGCCCATCGTGCCCAGCGCCATCCCGCTGGTGTAGTCGACGAGCGCGACGCCGGTGGCGCCCTCGATAGAGGTCAGCGCCTCTTTGAGGGCGGTCTCGGTGTTGGCCATGTCGGGTCCTCTCAACTGTCGGTTGTGGTACGTGCGGTGGTCGTGCGCGGGGTCCGCGTGGGGCGGGTGCGCGGGGGTGCGGTGGCCTCGCGGGCGGGCGCGTTCCGGGCGGCCTGGGCCTCGGCGGCGTCCAGGACTTCGCCGATCCGGGCGCCGGAGCGGCGGCCCTCCAGATGCAGCCGGCCGACGTTGACCCGGTCCTGCGCGAGCAGGGTCAGTACGGCGCTGCGCCCGGCCGCGTAGGTGGCGACGTAGCCGCGCTCGCCGCGCACCAGCAGTTCCCGCAGGCCGCCGTTGCCGGTGGCGTCGGCGACCCGCACGGAGACGCCGAGCGAGGCCGCGGTGAGCGCCGCGAGCCCCTCGGGGTCGACGCCGGGCGTGTCATGGGCGACGACGAGTCCGTCGACGCCGGCCGCGAGCGCACCGGTGAGCTGCGGCACCCGGGTGCGCAGCCGGTGCAGCTCCTCCAGGACGGTCCGAAGGTCGTCCTCGGACACCATCAACTCTCTCCTCTCGGCGGGGCGTGGCCGTTCAAAGGGCCTCCAGCGCATCCCTGAGCCTCTTCAGCAGCGCGATGTCGGGGTCGGTGACCGGGGGCAGTGGCGGAGGAAGGTTCCGGGCCTGCTCCGGTGCGGTCGGGGGCGGTGGCGCGAGTACGGGAACGACCGGCGCCAGGGGTCTGAGGTGCCCGGCCGCCGCCAGCCTGCGGACGTCGACCAGCGTGTGGAACGCCTGCCGGCCCAGTTCCCGGGCGATGTGGGCGGCCGTACGGGTGCCGTCCACGCGGTCCAGGACGGCGCGCTGGCGGGGGGCGACGGGGGCGGGGCGAGCGGGTCCGGCGGGCTCGGCCGCCGGCTGCCCGGGGTTTTCGCGAGGGCGCCGGCGGGCCGGTGGGTCGGCGCGGATCAGGGGCGCGGTGTCCGCGGCCGGGTCCGGCCACAGGCGGTGCAGTTGCAGCCGGCGGCGCAGCGTCTCGCGTTCCAGCGCGACCACCGGGACCGAGGGCAGCGGGCCGGTGCGGGGCGCGCCGTCGTAGTGGAACCGGCCCGGGGTACTGCTCGGTGCCAGGGCGAAGTACCCGGCGTCGTACAGCGCGTCCAGATGGCACAGTTCCAGGGCGCCGGCGGGTAACAGGCCGGACTCCAGGAGGAGTTCGGCCGCCCGTAACGGACCCTCGGCCGCCGCGGCGGCCCGCTGCCAGGCGGCGGCCGCCAGGGTGCCGTGGGCCGTGAGGAGCACGTCGAGACCCGGGGCGAGGGGACTCTCGGCGTACACCACCCGGCCCTCGGCGAGGTGCAGGGTGCCGTGCTCGCGGACCAGGACGCCGGTGGCCCGTTCCTCGGCCAGCCGGTTCAGCATCGGCGACAGCGCGCGGGCGGCGTCCTTGTCCCGCACCGGCAGCGGTGGCGGCGTACGGACCATGGTCATCCCAGCACCAGCCGGGCGGCCATCTCGCCGAGCCGGATCCGGGCGAGCGCGAGGTTGCCCTCCTCGCGCCCCAGCCACAGGTGCAGGAAGACGCTGCTGTCGAAGGACGTGTCGATGAACCGCAGCAGGTGGTAGCTGTCCGGGTTGCTGACGATCACGTCCTCCACCGGCGGCCCGTCGGCCCCCTGCACCGTGAACGTGCCGTGCTCCGCGGCCAGCCGGGCCAGCTCGGCGGCCTCGGCGGCGGCCGTCTCGTGGTCGCCGCCGGGCGCCTCCCCGACCGTGCCGAGCGCGAGGCCGCTCGTCCAGTCCACCAGCGCGGCCCCCCGGGCACCGGGCAATCGCATCGCTTCCAGCAGACACTCGTCGATTCCGGGCACCGCGTGGCTCCCCTCCCGCCTGGGACTCGGCTGAGTGACCCCGACACTACGCAACGTGTGGGGGAGGGGTGAGTCGTTTGGCATTTTCCAGTGGAACATGCGTCCGGCGTACTAGAGTTGGCCGACTGGCCCGTGCGTCAGCGGAGTCGATCCATTTGTTCGAGTGCGGCGGGGGCGCGTCAACGGCTCTCGGGCGCACGCAGGGTGGTGAGCGCCGAAGCGTGCGCGCCCCCGGACTCGGCCACCACCTCCGCGATCGTCTGCGGCTCCCGTACGGTGGCGAAGGCGATGCCTCCGGTCCCGTCCGGCGCGAAGCCGTAGATCCCGGGCCGGGCCAGGGAGTTGTAGGCGTAGTGGTGCCCGAAGTAGTACGCGCCCGTGTCCAGCGCCGCCGCGTGGTCCCCCTGCGCCAGCTCGGGCAGCGCGCGCCCCTCGGCCAGCAGGTCGCCGGAGAAGCAGGCCGGGCCCGCCACGTCCTGCACCACCTCGGGCCCCGACTTCGGCCGCCCCTCGGCGTCGTAGGCGGCGATCCGCAGCGGCCACGCCCCCGGCGCGTACACCGTCCGCGTCGCCACCTGCACCCCCGCGTGCGTCACCGCGATCCGCCGCCCGCCCGAGCGCTTGGCGTACTCCACCCGCGCCACCACCGTGCCGTGCTTGGCCAGCAGCGACCGCCCGAACTCGGTCACCAGTCCGTAGCGCCCCGCGCACAGCCCCGGCGCCCGCTCGGCCAGCAGTCGCGCGTACCGCGCGTACGTCGGCGCCGTCGCCTCCCCCGCGAAGTTCACCGGAAGGCCGCCGCCGATGTCGAGCGTGTCGATCTGCCGCCGCCCCACCCGCGCGTTGATCTCCTCCGCCAGCGCGTACGTCTCCGCCGCGCCCCGCGCCAGCAGTTCCAGCGGAATGCCCTGCGAGCCGGTGTGCGCGTGCAGCCGGGTCAGCCACGGCCGCCGCGCGTACGCCTCCACGACCCACTCGCGCGCCCCCTCGTCGCGCAGCGCCACCCCGAACTTCGAGGTCTCGGTCGCCGTCGAGGTCGACCCGATGCTGCCGCCGCCGATCTGCGGGTTGACCCGGATGCCGAGCGGGGACCGGGTCGGCGCGGACCGTACGAGGGCGTCCAGACGGTCCAGCTCCTGCGGGTTGTCCGCGTTCACGGCGACGCCCAGCGCCAGCGCCTCGCGCAGCTCCGCCGGGGTCTTGGCGGGCGAGTCCAGCACGGTCCGCCCCGCCGGTACGCCGGCCGCGCGCGCCAGCGCCAGCTCGCCGGGGCTCGCCACCTCGGCGCCGATGCCCTCCTCGTGCAGCAGCCGCACCACCGGCACCAGCGGGGACGCCTTCACCGCGAACGCGTGCAGCACCGGGGTGCCGGGCGCGAGGACCGCCTCGAACGCCGTCCGCAGCGCCGTCGCCGACTCCCGGATGCCGATCGCGTCGAGCAGCCCCACCACCGCCGCGTCCGGGCCCAGCAGGCCCTGTTCCACGGCGGCGCGCACCGCCTCGTCCCGGCGCCCGGCCCGCTCCCGGGCCTCGGTCTCGGCCTCGTGGTCCACCGCGATTCCCTCCTGTCGGACGTCAGCTGGTTCCAGCCAAACACCCGGGACGCGCGGACGGGGCCGCCCCGATGTATTGACTAGTTCTATTCATGAAGTCAGGATGTGAATAGACGTAGCAACAGCAGGAGGCAGACGATGTCGGGACCCCGCCCCGTACGAGCACCGCGTGGCACGGAACTCAGCGCCCTGGGCTGGCAGCAGGAGGCCGCCCTGCGCATGCTCCAGAACAACCTCGACCCCGAGGTGGCCGAGCACCCCGACAAGCTCGTCGTCTACGGCGGCACCGGCAAGGCCGCCCGTGACTGGCGCTCCTTCGACGCGATGGTGCGCACCCTGCGGACCCTCAAGCAGGACGAGACCATGCTGGTCCAGTCCGGCCGCCCGGTCGGCGTCATGCAGACCCACGAGTGGGCGCCGCGGGTGCTCATCGCCAACTCCAACCTGGTCGGCGACTGGGCCAACTGGGAGGAGTTCCGCCGCCTGGAGGCCCTCGGCCTGACCATGTACGGCCAGATGACCGCCGGGTCCTGGATCTACATCGGCACCCAGGGCATCCTCCAGGGCACCTACGAGACCTTCGCCGCCGTCGCCGCGAAGAAGTTCAACGGCACCCTCGCCGGGACCATCACCCTCACCGCCGGCCTCGGCGGCATGGGCGGCGCCCAGCCGCTCGCCGTCACCATGAACGACGGCGTCGCCATCTGCGTCGACTGCGACCCGCGCGCCATCGACCGCCGCATCGAGCACCGCTACCTGGACGTCAAGGCCGACGACATCGACCACGCGCTCCGGCTCGCGACCGAGGCCCGCGACGCCCGCCGCCCGCTGTCCATCGGCGTCCTCGGCAACGCGGCCGAGCTGGTCCCGCAGCTGCTCGCGATGAACGCCCCCATCGACATCGTCACCGACCAGACCTCCGCCCACGACCCGCTGGCCTACCTGCCGGTCGGCGTCGCCTTCGAGGACATGGCCGACGCCGCCGCGAAGGACCCGGCCGGGTTCACCACGCGGGCGCGCGAGTCGATGGCCAGGCACGTCGAGGCCATGGTCGGCTTCATGGACGCCGGTGCCGAGGTCTTCGACTACGGCAACTCCATCCGCGGCGAGGCCCAGCTCGCCGGGTACGACCGCGCGTTCGCCTTCCCCGGCTTCGTGCCCGCCTACATCCGGCCGCTGTTCTGCGAGGGCAAGGGCCCCTTCCGCTGGGCCGCGCTGTCCGGCGACCCGGCGGACATCGCCAAGACCGACAAGGCGCTCCTCGAACTCTTCCCCGAGAACGAGTCCCTCGCGCGCTGGATCAAGATGGCCGGCGAGCGGGTGCACTTCCAGGGCCTGCCCGCGCGCATCTGCTGGCTCGGCTACGGCGAGCGGGACAAGGCAGGCGAGCGGTTCAACGACATGGTGGCCTCCGGTGAGCTGGCCGCGCCGCTCGCCATCGGCCGCGACCACCTCGACTGCGGTTCCGTCGCCTCGCCGTACCGCGAGACCGAGGCCATGCTCGACGGGTCCGACGCGATCGCCGACTGGCCGCTGCTGAACGCCATGGTCAACGTGGCCTCGGGCGCCTCCTGGGTGTCCATCCACCACGGCGGCGGCGTGGGCATGGGCCGGTCCATCCACGCCGGCCAGGTCACCGTCGCCGACGGCACCAGGCTCGGCGGCGAGAAGATCCGCCGCGTGCTCACCAACGACCCGGGCATGGGCGTCATCCGGCACGTGGACGCCGGGTACGACATCGCGGAGTCCGTCGCCGCGGAGCGTGGGGTCCGGGTGCCGATGCGTGAGGGTGACGAGGCGTGACGCAGGCGTTGGGCGGGCACGGCAACGCTCCGGTCGGGGCCGCGGGTCCGCCGCCGGCCGCGGCCCGGCCCGGCTCCTCCTTCCACGAGATGTGGCGGGAGCTGCTGCCGATCGGCCGTGACGCGGACTCCGGCGGATACCGGCGCCACGCCTGGACCGGGCCCGATGCCGAGTGCCGGGCCTGGTTCGAGGCGCAGGCCGTGGGCCGGGGGCTCGGGTACGAGGTCGACCGGAACGGCAACCAGTGGGCCTGGCTCGGCGACCCGGCAGCCGGGGACGCCGTGGTCACCGGGTCGCACCTGGACTCCGTGCCGGACGGAGGGGCCTTCGACGGGCCCCTCGGGGTCGTGTCCTCCTTCGCCGCGCTCGACGAACTGCTGCGCAGGGGAGCGCGGTTCGCCAAGCCCCTCGCCATCGTCAACTTCGGCGACGAGGAGGGCGCCCGGTTCGGCCTCGCCTGCGTCGGGTCCCGGCTGACCTCGGGCGCGCTCACCGTCGAGGACGCGCACCGGCTCACCGACGGGGACGGCGTCAGCCTGCCCCGCGCCATGGCGGCCGCCGGATACGACCCGGAGGCGATCGGGCCCGACCCCGAGCGGCTGGCCGGGATCGGCGCCTTCGTCGAGCTGCACGTCGAACAGGGCCGCGCGCTGGACCTGTCCGGCGACCGGGTGGGCATCGCCAGCGCCATCTGGCCGCACGGCCGCTGGCGGTTCGACTTCCGGGGCGAGGCCAACCACGCCGGCACCACCCGGCTGGCCGACCGCCACGACCCGATGCTGTCGTACGCCGAGACCGTGCTCGCCGCCCGCCGCGAGGCCGAACTCGCCGGTGCCGTCGCCACCTTCGGGAAGATCGCGGTGGATCCGGGCGGCGTCAACGCGATCCCCTCGCGGGTGCGCGGCTGGCTCGACTCCCGCGCCGCCGACCAGGAGACCCTGGACACGGTGGTCGGCGGCATCCGGAAGGCGGCCCGGGAGTACGCGGACGCGCACGGCGTGGACCTGGACGTCGTACGGGAGTCCTTCACGCCCGTCGTGGAGTTCGACCACGCGCTGCGCGACGAACTCGGCCGCATCCTGGGCCGGGACACCGGGCTCACGGTGCCCGTCCTCGGCACCGGCGCCGGACACGACGCCGGCATCCTCTCGGGGAGCATCCCCACCGCCATGCTGTTCGTGCGCAACCCCACCGGCGTCTCGCACTCCCCGGCCGAGTTCGCGGCCGAGGACGACTGCGTGGCCGGGGTGGGCGCGCTCGCCGACGTACTGGAAGGGCTGGCCTGTTGACCAGGGCGACGTACTGGCTGGAGCACGCCTGGCTCGGCGACCGTGTCGAGCCGGGGGTGCTGGTCGAGACCCGCGACGGGCGGATCGGTGCCGTGCGCACCGGGACGCCCGTCCCGCCGCCCGGCGCCGAGGCGCTGCGCGGACTCACCCTGCCCGGACTGGCGAACGCCCACAGCCACGCCTTCCACCGGGCACTGCGCGGCACCGTCCAGGTCGGCAGCGGGACCTTCTGGACCTGGCGCGAGGTGATGTACTCCGTCGCCGACCGGCTGAACCCGGACACCTACCACGCGCTCGCCCGCGCGGTGTACGCCGAGATGGCGCTGGCCGGCATCACCTGTGTCGGCGAGTTCCACTACGTGCACCACGCCCGCGGCGGCACCCCCTACGCCGACCCCAACGCCATGGGCGAGGCACTGATCGCGGCAGCCGCCGAGGCCGGCATCCGGATCACCCTGCTCGACACCTGCTACCTCGCGGCCGGCTTCGACCAGGCGCCCAACACCCACCAGCTCCGCTTCTCCGACGGCAGCGCGGCGGCCTGGGCCGAACGCTGCGCGGTTCTGAAGGAACGGGACCACGCGCGGATCGGGGCGGCGATCCACTCCGTTCGGGCGGTGCCCGCCGACCAGCTGGCGACCGTGGCCCGCTGGGCCGAGGAGCGGCGGGCCCCGCTGCACGTCCATCTGTCGGAGCAGACCGCCGAGAACGACGCCTGCCTCGCCGCGCACGGCCGCACCCCCACCCGGCTGCTCGCCGACCACGGCGTCCTCGGGCCGCGCACCACCGGGGTGCACAGCACCCACCTCACCGAGGAGGACATCGCCCTGCTCGGCGGCTCGCGCACCGGCACCTGCATGTGCCCGACCACCGAGCGGGACCTGGCCGACGGCATCGGACCGGCCGTCGCCCTCCAGCGGGCGGGCTCCCCGCTCTCCCTCGGCTCCGACAGCCACGCCGTCATCGACCTGCTCGAAGAGGCGCGTGCCATGGAGCTGAACGAGCGGCTGCGCACCCGCACCCGGGGCCACTGGACGGCCGCCGGCCTGCTGCGGGCCGCCACCGCCGACGGACACGCCGCCCTCGGCTGGGACGAGGGCGGCCGCATCGAGCCGGGCGCGCTCGCCGACCTGACCACGATCGCCCTGGACTCGGTCAGGACCGCGGGCCCCGAGCCCCGGCTGGGCGCCGAGACGGCCGTATTCGCGGCGGGCGCGGCCGATGTACGGCATACGGTCGTGGGCGGCCGGCAGGTCGTACGCGACGGCGCGCACACGCTCGTACCGGACGTGCCGCGGGCGCTGGCCGCGGCCGTCGAAGCCCTGCGCTGACCGTGCCGGTCCCGGCGCCGACCCCCACCGCCCCCCACGAGGACGACACCATGAGCAGCAGCACCGTCATCACCAACATCGCGGCACTGGTCACCAACGACCCCTCCCTCGGTGACAACTCCCCCCTCGGCCTGATCCAGGACGCGGCCGTCGTCATCGAGGGCGACCGCGTCATGTGGACCGGTGAGTCGGGTGAAGCACCCGCCACCGACAACCGGGTCGACGCGGGCGGCCGGGCGGTGCTGCCGGGGTTCGTGGACTCCCACTCGCACCTGGTCTTCGCCGGGGACCGCACCCAGGAGTTCAACGCCCGGATGTCCGGCCGCGCCTACTCGGCCGGCGGCATCCGCACCACCGTCGCCGCCACCCGCGCCGCGAGCGACGCGGAACTGGCGGCCAACCTGACCCACTACCTGGCCGAGGCGCTGCGCCAGGGCACCACCACCTTCGAGACCAAGTCGGGCTACGGCCTGACCGTCGAGGACGAGGCCCGCGCCCTGCGCATCGCGGCCGAGCACACCGACGAGGTGACGTACCTCGGCGCGCACATCGTCTCCCCGGACTACGCGGACGACCCGGCGGCCTACGTCGCCCTGGTCACCGGCGAGATGCTGGACGCCTGCGTGCCGCACGCCCGCTGGATCGACGTGTTCTGCGAGAAGGGTGCCTTCGACGGCGACCAGGCCCGCGCGATCCTCACCGCGGGCAAGGCGCGGGGCCTGCACCCGCGCATCCACGCCAACCAGCTCTCCTACGGCCCCGGTGTCCAGCTGGCCGTGGAACTGGACGCGGCCAGCGCCGACCACTGCACCCATCTCACGGACGCGGACGTCGACGCCCTGGCGAGCGGCGACACGGTCGCCACGCTGCTGCCCGGCGCCGAGTTCTCCACCCGCGCGCAGTGGCCCGACGCCCGCCGGCTGCTGGACGCGGGGGTCACCGTCGCCCTGTCCACGGACTGCAATCCGGGCTCCTCGTTCACCTCGTCCGTGCCCTTCTGCATCGCCCTGGCCGTCCGCGACATGGGCATGACCCCCGACGAGGCGGTCTGGTCCGCCACGGCGGGCGGCGCCGCGGCCCTGCGCCGCACCGACGTCGGCCGCCTCGCCCCCGGCGCGCGCGCCGACCTGACCCTCCTCGACGCGCCCAGCCACGTCCACCTCGCCTACCGGCCGGGCGTGCCCCTGGTCAGCGGGGTGTGGCGGAGCGGCGTCCGCGTCGTCTGAGACGTCCGCGCGGTCCGGGCGGGAACCCGGTACGCACACGCCGAAGCGGCCTGGACGGGGCGTCCGGGCCGCTTCGGCGTATACGTGGGGACGGGGACGGAGGACGGCCGGGGGCCGTCGTCCCCGGGGTCACTCCTCCACCGTCAGTCCCTTGCGCAGCCGTACCAGCGTGCGGGACAGGAGGCGGGACACGTGCATCTGGGAGATGCCGAGCTCCTCGCCGATCTCCGACTGGGTCATGTTGGCCACGAACCGCAGGGACAGGATCTTCCGGTCGCGCTGGGACAGCCCGGCGATCAGGGGCTTGAGCGACTCGATGTACTCGATGCCCTCGATCCCGTGGTCCTCGTAGCCGATGCGGTCCGCGAGCGCGCCCTCGGTCTCGTCCTCCTCGGGCTGGGCGTCCAGCGACGAGGCGGTGTACGCGTTCGAGGCGGCCATGCCCTCGACGACCTCGTCCTTCGAGATGTCCAGGCGCTCGGCCAGCTCCGTGACGGTCGGCGCGCGGTCCAGCTGCTGGGCCAGCTCGTCCCCGGCCTTCGCCAGGTCCAGCCGCAGTTCCTGGAGCCGGCGCGGTACGCGCACGGACCACGAGGTGTCGCGGAAGAAGCGCTTGATCTCGCCGATGATGGTCGGCATCGCGAACGTGGGGAACTCGACACCGCGCGAGAGCTCGAAGCGGTCGATCGCCTTGATCAGGCCGATGGTGCCGACCTGGATGATGTCCTCCATCGGCTCACTGCGGGAGCGGAAGCGGGAGGCGGCGAACTTGACGAGCGCGAGGTTCAGCTCGACGAGGGTGTTGCGGACGTACGCGTGTTCGTGCGTCCCTTCCTCCAGCACGCCCAGGCGTTCGAAGAGGGTCTTGGACAGAGCCCGCGCGTCGACGGGGTCGACCTCGTCGTACGGGGGGATCTCCGGGAGGCCCTCGAAAGGGTCGTGGAGATCGATGGGATGATCCAGTTGATCCGGTGGGTATGTCGACGTCGCGGTCGGGGTAGACGAGGCGTCGAGCCGGGGTGACATGGGTGTCCTCCATCGTTCTCGGCATACGGCTGCCGAAGCCATCAGGTGCACTACGGAGTGCGGCGCCTCCAAAGCCGGCGTGTAGAAGTACGTGTCTTTACTAGCCCTATCGGCTTTGATGGAGCGATCGCAAGTGCGTTTCGTTCGGGTATGTCCGATTATGTGAGGTTGTTCGGGTGCCGGACTGCGCCAGGAAGGCGTAATGTTCGAGGGCATCAGCAAGCCACGACCTCGGGAGAGAGACGGCATGGACCACGGGATGGTCGGCAGCGCACAGTCGGGCCGGCTTCTGGTGGAGGTGCGTGAAGAGGGCGCCAGCGCGGTTGTCACACCGGCGGGTGAGCTTGACCACCACACCGCCGATCTGCTGCGTGAACCCCTCGACGACCTCCTGGGCAAGGGTTTCTCGCGGCTCGTGGTGGACTGCTCGCGCCTGGAGTTCTGCGACTCCACGGGGCTGAACGTCCTGCTCGGAGCCCGCTTGAAGGCGGAGGCCGCCGGTGGTGGTGTCCATCTGGCGGGAATGCAGCCTGTAGTCGCCCGCGTGTTCGAGATCACCGGAGCCGAGGCGGTCTTCACCGTCCATGACTCCGTTGCGGACGCCCTGGCCGGGGAGGGTGACGGCACCGACTGAGTCCGCGATCACACGCGGCCGGGTGCGACGCGACTCTCCTCGCTCTTCCCTTCACGACTCCGGAAGTCACCGGGTGTCCCGGGGGGCCCGTGTATCCCACGGAAGACGGGGGTGTTCCGGCGCCCGGGTCGGGCAGGAGACATGCTGACGACCATCCACCGTCAAGGCGGCGTCGCCGCGCTCCGGGTGTGACGTACCCGTGGGTGTGCGACGGGCTCGAACGGGCAGGAACCTGCCCGGACGGGACTGCCACGAACAGGAGTGCGAGGCGTCACGCGATGAGCGGACGGGGGCTGATGTGCGGATGACGGGACGTACGACGGGGCGGCGCTGCCGGCGACGGACGGACCGACCGGTGCGGGGGAGTACCGGAATTTTCAATCGTGAACTGGTGATTCGGTGAGGTGAAGCGCTGATGAGCACCACCCGGCCCTACCCGCCGGGCGACCGCGGCCATGAGCCCAGCGGCGCTTCCGGGGTGTCCGGGTCCTCCGGGGAGGACGTGCCGGCCGGCGCCGCCATGGCGTCCGCGACGGGCGCGACCGCCGCGCCGCCGTCCCCGGCGGACATGGGCGGCGTAGCGGCGGCGCGGGGCCGGCAGGTCCGCAGACTCGACCTAGTAGGGGCCAGTGGCGTCGTCCCGCTCGCCCGCGACTTCACCCGGCAGGCGCTGTACGACTGGGGCTGGCTGCCCGCCGCGAGCGCGGACCAGCGGGCCGCGGCGGAGGATGTGCTGCTCGTCGTCTCCGAGCTCGTCACCAATGCCTGCCTGCACGCCGAGGGACCCGACGAACTCGCTCTCACCTGTGACAACAAGGTGATCCGCCTTGAGGTCACCGACCGCGGCACCGGCCAGCCGGCGCCCCGCAACCCCCACCGCGCGGGCCGCCCCGGAGGCCACGGCATGTTCATCGTCCAGCGCCTGTGCCTGGACTGGGGCGTGGTGCGTGCCGAGGGCCGTCCGGGCAAGACGGTGTGGGCGGAACTGGGCGCTCCGGCCTGACGGCGGCACCGAGCGGCACGGCGGGCGGTCCCGGCTCCGGGGTCGCCCGTCCGTCGTTCCGGGCGGCCCGCGGGGGCCCTCACCCTCACACAACCCCCGCCGGTACGTGTCTTCCTTCCTCGGGGCCCCGGGCGTACCTTGACGGCTTACCTGATGCACCGTCAGGAAACCGCCGGGAACGAATTGGGGTGGACCGATCGTGTCGTACCCGAAACGAACCGCCGCGTTCGCGTCCGCCGCGGCGCTGGCCGGAGCGGCCGTGGTGCTGACCGCGCCGACGGCCCAGGCCGACGTGGTCGACGTCAACTACAGGTGTGAGACGCCGATCGGGGTCAAGAGCGCGCTCTCGCCGATCGACATCAAGGGCGTCCGGAGCGGCGCCGGCTACAAGGTCACCATGTCCTGGCAGAAGGGCGTCTCCTCCAGCCCCGTCGAGCTGGGCAAGGGCGCGATGAGCCCGAGCGCCACCATCAAGCTGGGCGGCGCCGACAGCGGCACGCTCCCGGTGAGCGGGCCCTCCAACGCCGCCGCGATCCCCGCCGACACCCCCATCAAGATCAGCGACCTGAGCGGCACCTACACGCCCAGGAAGTCCGGCAAGGTCACCCTCACCGCGGGCACGCTCACCATCAAGGCGCTCGGTACGACGACGACCTGCACCCCCACCAACAACCCGGGCCCCTCCCTGACGCTGAACGTGACGGCGGCGGGCGGCGGTTCGACCGGAAGCTCCTCGTCCGGCTCCACCGGCTCGTCCACCGGCTCCACCGGCTCCTCCTCGGGCTCCTCCGGCTCCGCGCCCGGCGGCACCCTCCCGCAGACCGGCCCCGACGACTCCGCCGTCGCCCTCGGCACCCTCGGCGGCACCGTGCTCCTCGCCGGCGCGGCGGGCGCCCTCTGGCTGACCCGGCGCGGCCCCGCCGTACGCCGCTGAACCCCGCCGCCGCACGCCGCCCCCTCGGGGCACCAGCGCTGGAGCCGCCCATGCCGTCCGCCGTACGCGCCCTCGGACCGACGCCGCCGACGCCGCCGGGCACCGCGTCACCCGCCCGCCCGGCCGGCCGTGTTCCCCGTCCGGCTGTGTGGACGTCGTACCGGCGGGAGCGGAGCCCCGTCCCGGGAGGCCGGTCCGGCGGGCGCGGTGCCGTGCGGCGGATCGCGGTCCTGGCGCTCGCGGCGCTGCTCCTGCTGCCGCTCGCGGGTCCCGCGGCGGCGGACGGACCTGCCGTACGGCTGTCCGCGGCGCAGGCCGGCACCGGCGGCTCGGTCACCGTCCACGGCAGCGGATGGCGGCCACGCACCCTGCTGACGCTGCTGGTCTGCGGCCGGGCCACCCCGTCCCGGGGCGTCGTCGGCGGCACCAGCTCCTGCGCCAACGCGGACGGTCGCGCCGTCACCACCGACGGCGAGGGCGCCTTCGCCAAGAGGCTGCCGGTCGCCGAGCCGCCCGTGCCCTGCCCCTGCGTGGTGCACGTGGCCACGGTCACCGGCGCCCCCGCGCAGGCGGACGCCGTCCTCGACGTCGCCGGACACCCCGTCGCCCCGCTGCCCGCCGAGCCCTCCGGCGGGCGCCTGTCGATCCTCTCCGACACCCGGCTGACCGGGTCCGGGTCCCCACTGACCTGGTTCGGCGCCCCGCCCGCCCGCACCCTGGTCTTCACCGCCGGCAACCTCGGCACCACGCCCGTCGAGGACCCGGTCTTCCAAGTCGGCACCGCGCACGGCGTGTTCGCCCCCGAGTGGGACGACCGGCAGTGGCACGGCACCCTCGCGCCCGGAAAGAAGGCGCAGATCGAACTGCCGGTGGAACTGTCCGCCGGGGCGCACGGCGACTACACCGTCACCGTGAAGTACGACGGCAAGCTCCTCGCCCAGCAGCCCTGGGGCGTGGGCCGGCCCTGGGGTGTGACCCTCTTCTGGCTCCTGCTCTGCCTGGTCGTACCGGCCGCGTTGTTCCGTGCCGGGATGGCGGTGGTCGACCGGGTACGGCCCGGTCGCCCGGCCGGGCCCCGCCCTCCGCGCTTTTGCGTCGCGCGCCCCGCCCGCCGTGCGAAGAACCCGCCCCGCGAGTCCCCGTCCGCCCGGTCCCCGGCCGCCGCCCTCCCGTGGTTCGCCCCGGGCGAGGCGCCCGGCCCGCTCCGCGCACCGCACGCCGACGACCCGACGGGTCGTACGCCCCCCACCAGGAAGGGACCCACGTGAGCATGCGAAGGAGAGGCGCGGCGGTGGGCGCCGCGCTGGTGCTGGGCGGTGCGGGTGCCCTGCTGGGCCAGGCCGCGACGCCCGCGTGGGCGGCCACCGTGGCGTACGCCACGCACTGCGTGCCGCCCGCGGGCATCAGCCCCGTCGACGGCACGACGAAGGTCGAGATCACCGCGCCGGCGACGGCGAAGGTGGGCGACACGGTGGACGTCGTGTGGAAGTTCGTCCAGGCCGCGTCCAGGAACCCGGACATCATCGACCTGCCCGCGAACTCGGTGCAGCCCTCGGGCGTGCTGAAGGCGGCCGGCGCGCAGAGCGCCGACATCGCGATGCGGGGTCCGCGGCAGAACCCCGCGATCCCCAAGGGCGCCCAGATGGTGCTGTCCGACATGAAGGGCAGCGTGAAGCTGACGGCGCCGGGGCAGGTGACGCTGACGCCGGACGCGTACACGGTGAACGCGATGTCGACGGACACGAAGTGCACGCCCAGGGAGGCGGTCCAGCGGTCGGCGACGATCGACGTCACCGCGGCGGGCGGCACCCCCACGCCGACCCCGACCCCGACCCCCACGCCGACCCCGACCCACACCGCCACGCCGACCCCCACCCCGTCCACGTCGGGCGGCACCGGGCAGACCGACTTCACCGGCAAGGAGGTGCGGATCCCCTACGCGTGCAAGACCCCGATCGGCGACAGGAGCGCGACCTCGCCGGTGCGGATCGACGCGAGGCGGGACGGCGGGGACTACGCCCTCACGGTGCGGTTCGGGAAGTCGGTGATGGACAGCCCCGCGGACATCCCCGCGGGCTCCGTGAAACCGTCCATGGAGGTGGTCGCCGGCGGCGCGGACAAGGGCACGGTGCATGTGGCGGGCCCCGCCAACGCCGCTCCCGTCAAGGCGGGCGACCCCATCGAGATCCCCGACCTCACCGGCACCTACAGACCCGGCGCGACGGGCTCCTCGACCCTCTCCCCGGGCGTCCTGACGATCAACGCCCTGGGCACGACGACCACGTGCACCCCGACCAGCACGCAGGTCTCCCTCACCCTGGACACCAGCGGGCAGCCGGGCGGAACTTCGGGAGGAACGTCGGCCTCCGGCGGACCGACGGGCGGCACCGGCGGCACCGGCGGCTCCAGCGGCACCGGTGGCTCCGGCGGTCTGGCCGACACGGGCGCGAACGGCCGCGGAGCCCTGAAGGCCCTGGGTCTGGTCGCGGGGACGGCGATCCTGCTGGGCGGCGCGGTCCTCACCTTCATGCCACGGCGCCGGACGCGTTAGCCGACCTGTTCTCCTGGGGTACGGGGAACCGCGCGAACGACCGCGAACCACCCGCACTCGCCGACGCGCGGACTCCCCCACGCGCCTGGGCGAAAAGCCGAGAGGGCCGCCACACCCACCCGGGGTGCGACGGCCCTCTCGGCCAGGTCCCGGCGACTAGCGCACGTCGCCCATCAGCTTGTTCACCTTGCCGCGGTACATCCACACCGCCACGCCGGCGAGCACCGCGAGGACGGACTCCAGTGCCACGAAGCCCATCTTGTCGAGGTTGACCCCGCCGATCGCCGGGTTCGACAGCAGCGCGGTGATGGAGTCGCCCGCGGTGACCGCGAGGAACCAGACGCCCATCATCTGCGAGGCGTACTTCTTCGGCGCCATCTTGGTCGTCACCGACAGACCCACCGGCGACAGCGTCAGCTCACCGACGGTCTGGAAGAAGTAGATGCCGACCAGCCACATCGCGGCGGCCTTGTGGCCGTCCTGCGCGATGGACAGCGGGGCGAGGAACAGGAAGAAGGAAGCGCCGACCAGCACCAGACCGGAGGAGAACTTCACGATCGTGCTCGGCTCCCTGCCGCTCCGGTTCAGCCACAGCCACAGCCAGGCGAAGACCGGCGCGAGGGCCATGATCATGACCGGGTTGACCGACTGGTACCAGGAGACCGGGAAGTTCCAGCCGAAGATCGTGTTCTTGGCGGAGGCGTCCGCGAACAGCGACAGGGTCGAACCACCCTGGTCGTAGATCATCCAGAAGACCGCGGCGGCCACGAAGAACCAGATGTAGGCGCGGACCTTGGAGCGCTCCTCGCCGTCGAGGTCCTTGTCGCGCAGGATCCGGCTGATGACCAGGATCGGCACGATGAGACCGATGAGGGTCAGCGGGATCAGCGCCCAGTTGAGGGTGAAGTGACCGGTGAAGCCGACGAGACCGTAGAAGACGACGGCGATGGCCAGCCAGATCAGGCCCTTGCGCAGGGTGGTGGCCTTCTCCTGGGCCGTCATCGGCGTCGGGACGACCGCGCTCTGCTCGCTCAGGTGGCGGCCGCCCAGCAGGTACTGGGCCAGACCCAGCGCCATGCCGAGCGCGGCCAGCGCGAAGCCGAAGTGCCAGTTGACGTTCTCACCGATGGTGCCGATGACCAGCGGGGCGACGAACGCGCCCAGGTTGATGCCGATGTAGAAGAGCGTGAAGCCACCGTCGCGGCGCGCGTCCTTCGGGCCGTTGTACAGGTGGCCGACCATCGTGGAGATGTTGGCCTTGAGCAGACCAGAACCGACGGCGACCAGCACCAGGCCGACGTAGAAGCTCGCGGCGGCCGGCAGGGCCAGGCACAGATGGCCCAGCATGATGATCAGACCCGCGACCGTGACCGTCTTGCGGGGGCCGAGGAGCCGGTCGGCGACCCAGCCGCCGGGCAGCGTGAGCAGGTAGACGAGCGACAGGTAAACGGAGTAGATCGCCGTCGCCGTGCCCGCCGTCAGGTGCAGGCCGCCCGGGGCCACCAGATACAGGGGGAGCAGGGCCCGCATGCCGTAGTAGGAGAACCGCTCCCACATCTCGGTCATGAACAGAGTGGCCAGGCCGCGGGGGTGGCCGAAGAAGGTCTTCTCGGTGCCGGGGGTGCCCGGGTGGACCGAGTCCTTCGTCAGGCTGGACGCCATGGTCGTTCCTTGCTGGTCGGGACGCGCGGTGGAGCGTTGCGCGCCCGGTGGGGGTAGCGGCCGGCACCGGCGGGGTCGGCCGTCCGCCCCCAACGCCCGGGGGGAGTCCGCTCCGGATCACGAAGCGGTGGACGGCGACCACCGGGATCCACGCTCTGTGACGCGACGATGCGTCCGGAGCCCGGCCAGAGGTCATTCCTTTCAAGGCCGGTCGGACACGACCGGCCCGCACACAAGAAGGACCTTCAGCGTCAATGCCCGCCAAAGGTCCTCGGGTGTACTACAGGCGTTCACGTCACTGTACGTCAGGACACCGCCCGGTATGGAAGGACTTGAGACACGGATCACAGGTGTCGGTGGAACCGCGCGACGGATTTCGAAGGCCCCCTCTACCATCGCATCCCACAGGCGATGGTTCGTACCGCCGGGCACCCCGGGTAAGAATCCCGGGAACCGATCACACCCCGCCGCCGCACGCGGGCGGTCTACCATCACCTCATGACCCGTGTACTGCTCGCCGAGGACGACGCGTCCATCTCGGAACCGCTGGCCCGCGCCCTGCGCCGGGAAGGTTACGAGGTCGAGGTGCGCGAGGACGGCCCCACCGCGCTCGACGCCGGAATGCAGGGGGGCGTCGATCTGGTCGTACTGGACCTGGGCCTGCCCGGCATGGACGGCCTGGAGGTCGCCCGCAGGCTGCGCGCCGACGGCCACACCGTGCCGATCCTCATCCTGACCGCGCGGGCCGACGAGGTGGACACCGTCGTCGGCCTGGACGCGGGCGCCGACGACTACGTCACCAAGCCCTTCCGCCTCGCCGAACTGCTGGCCCGCGTACGGGCCCTGCTGCGCCGCGGCGCGGCCGAGCCGCAGCAGCCGCCGGCCACACACGGCGTGCGCATCGACGTGGAGTCGCACCGCGCGTGGATGGGCGACGAGGAACTCCAGCTCACCGCCAAGGAGTTCGACCTGCTCCGGGTGCTGGTGCGCGACGCCGGCCGCGTGGTGACGCGCGACCAGCTGATGCGCGAGGTCTGGGACACCACGTGGTGGTCGTCCACCAAGACCCTCGACATGCACATCTCCTGGCTGCGCAAGAAGCTCGGCGACGACGCGGCCAACCCCCGCTACATCGCCACGGTCCGTGGCGTGGGCTTCCGCTTCGAGAAGAGCTGAGCCCCGCACCGGGGGCCGGCGGTCACCTCAGGTAACGGAACATGCGTCGACGTCTCATTCAATCCACCCTCGCCGTCGTCCTCGTGGTGATCGCCGTCTTCGGCGTCTCCCTGGTGATCGTCGAGACCCGGACGATCACCAACAGTGCCCAGGAGCGGGTGGAGTCCGAGGCGGTGCGGCTGGCCAGCATCGTGGACAGCCGCATCCTGGCCGCGGAGAACGTCAACGCCGACGCGCTGCGCAATCCGGTCAGCAAAGAGCAGTACGCGGTGATCCGGATGCCCGGCCGGACGCCGATCGAGATCGGCACCCGGCCCGTCGGCGACGTCATCCACGCCACCCAGCACGGCGAGGAGGGCGAGACCGTCACCGTGCAGGAGCCGCGCTCCGCGGTCACCCGCGAGGTCGGCCGCACCCTGCTGATCATCGGCCTGGTGGCGCTGCTCGCGGTGGTCGCGGCCGTCCTGCTCGCGGTGCGTCAGGCCAACCGGCTCGCCTCCCCGCTGACCGACCTCGCCTCCACCGCCGAGCGCCTCGGCTCGGGCGACCCGCGCCCGCGGCACAAGCGGTACGGCGTCCCCGAACTGGACCGGGTCGCCGATGTGCTGGACTCCTCCGCGGAGAAGATCGCGCGGATGCTGACCGCCGAGCGGCGGCTCGCCGCCGACGCCTCCCACCAGCTGCGTACCCCGCTCACCGCGCTGTCCATGCGGCTGGAGGAGATCACCCTCACCGACGATCCGGACATCGTGAAGGAGGAGGCGAACGTCGCGCTGACACAGGTCGAGCGGCTCACCGACGTGGTCGAGCGGCTGCTGACGAACTCCCGCGACCCGCGCACCGGCTCCGCCGTCACCTTCGACCTGGACGAGGTCATCCAGCAGCAGCTCGCCGAATGGCGGCCCGCCTACCGCGGCATGGGGCGGGCCATCGTCAGCTCCGGCAAGCGGCACCTCCAGGCGGTGGGCACCCCGGGCGCGGTCGCCCAGGTGCTGGCCGCGCTGATCGAGAACTCGCTGATGCACGGCGGCGGCACCGTCGCCCTGCGCACCCGGGTCACCGGCAACCAGGCCGTGGTCGAGGTCACGGACGAGGGGCCCGGAGTGCCGGCCGACCTCGGGGCGCGGATCTTCGAGCGGACCATCAGCGGCCGCAACTCCACCGGCATCGGCCTGGCCGTCGCCCGGGACCTGGCCGAGGCCGACGGCGGCCGCCTGGAACTGCTCCAGGCCCAGCCTCCGGTCTTCGGCCTGTTCCTCTCGCGCACACCCCCGGCCCGCAAGACGGACGAGGAACTGCCGACCGTCCGCTGAGCGGCACGGCCGGCAGGGGTGCTCACCACGGTCCGCCGAGCCGAGCAGCGGTCACGGAACCCGCTGCGCCCTCGGCTCGGGCAGGCTAGGGGAGCGGCGCGACTCCGCCGCCAGGATCGACTCCGCCTCCTGCGCGGGCAGCGCGCGGAACACCCAGGTGCGGTACGACCAGAACCGGAACAGGGTCGCGATGCCGATGCCGAGGAACTTGAAGACGTTGCTCTCCAGCGGGCTGTCCCAGCCGAGGCCGTAGGTGGCCAGGTAGAGCACGCCGTTCTCGATCACCAGGCCGATCGCACTGAAGAACAGGAACAGCGTGAGTTCCTTGGTGCGGCCGCTGCGGTCGCGGTCCCGGTACGTCCAGTAACGGAAGCCGACGTAGTTGAAGGCGATGGCGACCACGGTCGCGATGATGCTGGCGCGCACCACCGGCAGGGTGGAGACGTGCCGGACCAGGTTGAACACACCCAGGTTCACCAGGACGCCGGCGCCGCCCACGGCACCGAACTTGGCCATCTCGCCCACGAGCCGTTGCAGCCCCGAGGAACGCTGTTCCATCGCGTTGCAGCTCCCGTCGGTAGATTTTGGTCAACCCGGCCATGCTATCGGCGTGCGGGGCTCGACGCCCGAGGACCAGGCCAGCGCGGGGAAACAGGTCGGAAAGAGGCCGGAAAGCGGTGGGTAAGAGCCGGGGACCCGCCCGGAACACCCTCGCGAGGGGCCGGTGCGGAGGGAGGCGATCCGGCCGGTCCCCGATGGCCGATACGCTGTAGGTGTGACGTTCCCGGTAGTCGGCATGGTCGGCGGTGGTCAGCTCGCGCGTATGACGCACGAGGCGGGCATCCCGCTGGGCATCAGGTTCAAGCTCCTCAGTGACACCCCTCAGGATTCCGCGGCACAGGTCGTGAGCGATGTCGTCATCGGCGACTACCGCGACCTGGACACGCTGCGTGACTTCGCGCGCGGTTGTGACGTGATCACCTTCGATCACGAGCACGTGCCCACCGAGCACCTCAGGGCCCTCGAAGCGGACGGCATCCCCGTCCGCCCGGGTCCCGACGCGCTCGTGCACGCCCAGGACAAGGGCGTGATGCGGGCACGGCTCGACGCGATCGGCATCCCGTGCCCGAGGCACCGGATCGTGGCGGACCCGGAGGACGTGGTCCGGTTCGCGGGCGAGGGGGACGGCTTCCCCGTCGTCCTCAAGACGGTCCGCGGCGGCTACGACGGCAAGGGCGTGTGGGTCGTGGAGACCCCCGAGGAGGCCGCCGAGCCGTTCCGGGCGGGCGTGCCGGTCCTCGCCGAGGAGAAGGTCGACTACGTCCGCGAGCTGGCCGCCAACGTCGTGCGCTCCCCGCACGGCCAGGCCGTCGCCTACCCGGTGGTGGAGTCCCGCCAGGTCGACGGCGTCTGCGACACGGTCGTGGCCCCGGCCCCCGGCCTGGCCGACGAGCTGGCCCTGCACGCCGAGCGGATGGCCCTGACCATCGCCAAGGAACTGGGCGTCGTCGGGCACCTCGCCGTCGAGCTGTTCCAGACCCGCGACGGCCGCGTCCTCGTCAACGAGCTGGCGATGCGCCCGCACAACTCCGGCCACTGGACCCAGGACGGCGCGATCACCTCGCAGTTCGCCAACCACGTCCGCGCCGTCCTCGACCTGCCCCTCGGCGACCCGCGCCCCCGCGAGAAGTGGACCGTGATGGTCAACGTGCTCGGCGGCGACTTCCCGGACATGTACTCCGCGTACTTGCACTGCATGGCGCGCGACCCCAAGCTCAAGATCCACATGTACGGCAAGGACGTGAAGCCCGGCCGCAAGGTGGGACACGTCAACACCTACGGCGACGACCTGGACGACGTGCTGGAGCGCGCCCGTCACGCAGCCGGCTACCTGAGAGGCACCATCACCGAATGAGTCCCGCCCCCCCGTCACCCGACCGCGGCCCCTCGACGAGCTCTGACGCGCGCCCCCTTCCCCTGGTCGGCATCGTCATGGGGTCGGACTCCGACTGGCCCGTCATGGAAGCCGCCGCCAAGGCCCTGGACGAGTTCGAGATCGCCTACGAGGTCGACGTCGTCTCCGCGCACCGGATGCCCCGCGAGATGATCACGTACGGCGAGCAGGCGGCCGACCGCGGGCTCAAGGCGATCATCGCCGGTGCGGGCGGCGCCGCCCATCTGCCGGGCATGCTCGCCTCCGTCACCCCGCTGCCGGTCATCGGTGTGCCGGTGCCGCTGAAGTACCTCGACGGCATGGACTCCCTGCTGTCGATCGTGCAGATGCCGGCCGGCGTCCCCGTGGCCACGGTCTCCGTCGCCGGTGCCCGCAACGCCGGGCTGCTCGCGGCCCGTATCCTCGCCACGCACGACGAGGACCTGCTGCACCGCATGCGCGACTTCCAGCACGACCTGAACGAGCAGGCCACCGAGAAGGGCAAGCGGCTGCGCTCCAAGGTCGCGGGCTCCGGCGGCTTCGGCTTCGGGAAGTGAGCGCCGTGACGAACCTGGACGAGGCCCGCGCCCTGCTGCGCGAGTTCCCCGTGGTCGACGGCCACAACGACCTGCCCTGGGCGCTGCGCGAGAAGGCGGGCTACGACCTGGACCGCCTGGACATCTCGGGCCACCAGCACGAGCACCTGCACACCGACATCCCCCGGCTGCGCGCGGGCGGCGTCGGCGCCCAGTACTGGTCGGTGTACGTGCCGGCCGAGCAGCCGGACCCGGTCGCCGCGACCCTGGAGCAGATCGACTGCGTACGGCAGCTGCTCGACCGCTACCAGGCGGACCTGGCGCCCGCGCTGACCGCCGCCGACATGGAGGCGGCGCGCGGTGAGGGCCGTATCGCCTCGCTGATGGGCGCCGAGGGCGGCCACTCCATCGCCAACTCGCTGGGCACCCTGCGCGGCCTGTACGCGCTCGGCGTGCGCTACATGACGCTCACTCACAACTCCAACGTGGACTGGGCGGACTCGGCGACCGACGTCCCGAAGGCGAACGGCCTGACCGCGTTCGGCCGCGAGGTGGTCCGCGAGATGAACCGGCTCGGCATGCTGGTCGACCTCTCGCACGTGGCGCCGTCGACGATGCGCGACGCGCTGGACACGAGCAGCGCGCCGGTGGTCTTCTCGCACTCCTCGGCCCGCGCGGTCTGCGACCACCCCCGCAACATCCCGGACGACGTCCTGGAGCGGCTGCCCGCCAACGGTGGTGTCGCGATGGTGACCTTCGTGCCGAAGTTCGTGCTCCAGGCGGCCGTGGACTGGACGGCCGAGGCCGACGAGAACATGCGCGCCCACGGCCTGCACCACCTGGACACCACCGCCGAGGCGATGAAGGTGCACCGCGCCTTCGAGGAGCGCGTCCCGCGCCCGATCGCCACGGTGCCGGTGATCGCCGACCACCTGGACCACATGCGCGAGGTCGCCGGCATCGACCACCTCGGCATCGGCGGCGACTACGACGGCACGGCCTTCACCCCGGACGGCCTGAACGACGTCTCCGGCTACCCGAACCTCCTGGCGGAGCTGCTGGACCGCGGCTGGTCCAGGGCGGACCTCGCCAAGCTCACCTGGCAGAACGCGGTACGGGTGCTGGGTGCGGCGGAGGACGTGGCCCGCGACCTCCGGTCCAAGCAGGCGCCGTCCAACGCGACGATCGAGTCGCTGGACGGCTGACGCGGTGACGTGAGGGGGCGGGGCGGCCGACCGGCCGCCCCGCCCCCTTCGCAGTACCGGCGCGCGCCCTACCGTTGCTCGATCCGGCACAGGCAGAACGGGTGCCCGGCCGGGTCGGCGTACACCACGAAGTCCTTCTTCTCGCGGTCCTCCAGGTCCAGCGGGCGGGCGCCGAGCGCCAGGACCCGCTCATGGGCCGTGTCCATCTCCGCCCAGGTGCTGCCCGCGTCGAAGTCCAGGTGGAACTGCTGGCCGTTGTGGTCGGCGTGCGGCCACTCGGGCGGGGTGTGGCCCTCGGCCCGCTGGAAGGCCAGCCGGGGGCCGCCGGGAACCTGGAGGACGACCCAGGTGTCGCTCTCGGTCACGGGCGTGCCCCCGCCCAGCGCCGCGTAGAAGGCGGCCAGGGCGTGCGGGTCGGGGCAGTCCAGTACGACGGTGCGGAAATGGGCGACGGACGCCATATGTCCTCCTCGGTATCGGTTCAGCAGGCGCAGAGACAGAACGGGTGCCCGGCCGGGTCGGCGTACACCCGCCAGGTACGGGCGGGCTCCCCGGCGTCCAGGAGCGTCGCCCCCAGCTTCAGCACGCCCTCCTGCGCCGCGTCCAGGTCCGGCACGGTCAGGTCCAGGTGGAACTGCTGACCGTCGCTCTCGGCGCGCGGCCACCGCGGCGCGGTGTGCCCATCGGCCCGCTGGAAGGCCAGCGACTGCCCGCCGGGCAGCGCCAGGTCCACCCAGTCGCCCTTCTCGTCGCGCTCCACCGTGCCGCCGAGCACCTCGGCGTAGAAACCGGCCAGCGCGTCGGGATCGGGACAGTCCAGGACCACCACACCGAGCTTGGCGAGAGCCATGTCGACCTCCTTCTGCCATCCAGAGAGGCGGTTACCCATAGGAGCGGGTAACCGGTAACGGTGACCTCATGCTCCCGGACAAGGGGTAACGTCGCAACCATGAATGAGAGATCGGCCGCTCCCGGGGGTCTGGCCCTGGTCGAGTCCCTGGTCAACACCGTGGACCTGGCGGACGGCGCCGACTCGCTGGACACCGAGGAGGGGCGCGGGCGCCTCGGGGTCACCGAAGGGGAACTCGCCGGGGCGCGGGAGCTGCGGGAGTCGCTGCGCGCCGCCCTGCTCGCCCACGCCGGGCATCCGCCGCACCGGACGGTCACCCCGCTCGGCGAACTGCTGGCCCGCGCGCCGCTGTACGTCGCCGTGGACGAGGGGGACGGCTCGGCGGCCCTCGCCCCCGCCGCGGACGCCGCCCTGCTCTCCCGGGTCGCCGCCGCCGTCGCCGAGGCGCTGGTGGCGGGCACCTGGATGCGGCTCAAGGCGTGCGAGGCCGCGAGCTGCCACTGGGCGTACTACGACCGCAGCCCCGCCGGGCGTGGCCGCTGGTGCTCGATGCGGGTCTGCGGGGCGCGCGAGAAGATGCGGCGCTACCGAGCCAAGGGGGCGTAAAACGCGGGAAGCCGGGGCCCTGGGCCACCGGCGGCTGGGGCAAAATGCGGGACGGCGCCGGTTCGGCCGACTGAGCCTCGGCCGAACCAGCGCCGCTTCCTCCGCCCGCGCCGACCCGTCCGCGGCATCCGTCCGTCAGGCGGTCGGCCGTCCCATCGCCCGGTACGTCCAGCCCGCCCGGCGCCACAGCTCCGGGTCGAGCGTGTTCCGCCCGTCGAGCAGCAGCCGGTCCGCCGCGACGGCGCCCAGCTCCGCCGGGTCCAGTTCGCGGAACTCGCGCCACTCGGTCAGGTGCAGCACGACGTCCGCGCCGCGCACGGCGTCGAGTGCCGTCTCGGCGTATCCCAGCGTCGGGAAGACCCTGCGGGCGTTGGCCATGCCCTTCGGGTCGTACACGGTCACCTGGCCGCCCTGGAGGTGTATCTGGCCCGCCACGTTCAGCGCGGGCGAGTCGCGGACATCGTCCGAGTCGGGCTTGAAGGTGGCGCCGAGCACCGCGACCCGCTTGCCGAGGAAGGAGCCGCCGCCCAGCGCCTCGCGGGTCATCTCCACCATCTGGCCGCGCCGGCGCATGTTGATGGAGTCGATCTCCCGCAGGAAGGTCAGCGCCTGGTCCGCGCCCAGCTCGCCGGCGCGGGCCATGAACGCCCGGATGTCCTTGGGCAGGCAGCCGCCTCCGAAGCCGATCCCGGCGCGCAGGAACTTGCTCCCGATCCGGTCGTCGTGCCCGATCGCCTCCGCCAGCTTGGCCACGTCGCCGCCGCCCGCCTCGCAGACCTCCGCCATCGCGTTGATGAAGGAGATCTTGGTGGCGAGGAAGGAGTTGGCGGCGGTCTTCACCAGCTCGGCGGTCGGGAAGTCGGTGACGACGAAGGGGGTGCCCTCGCCGATCGGCGTCGCGTACACCTCGCGCAGCAGCTTCTCGGCCCGCTCGCCGCGCACCCCGGCCACGATCCGGTCCGGGTGCAGGGTGTCCTCGACGGCGAAGCCCTCGCGCAGGAACTCCGGGTTCCAGGCCAGCTCGGCGTCGCCGCCCGCGGGGGCGTGCTCGGCGAGGTAGGCGGCCAGCCGGTCGGCCGAGCCCACCGGGACCGTGGACTTGCCGACCACCAGGGCCGGGCCGCGCAGGTGCGGGGCCAGCGAGGCGATCGCGGAGTCGACGTACGACATGTCGCAGGCGTACTCGCCGTGCTTCTGCGGGGTGTTCACACACACGAAGTGCACATCGCCGAAGGCGCCGATCTCGGCCCAGTCGGTGGTGAAGCGCAGCCGCCCGGTCGACCCCTCGAACCCGGCCACGTGCCGCCGCAGCAGCTCCTCCAGCCCCGGCTCGTACATCGGGGTCTCGCCACGCTCCAGCATGGCGATCTTCTCGGGGACGACATCCAGGCCCAGCACCTCGAATCCCAGCTCGGCCATGGCCGCGGCGTGGGTGGCGCCGAGATACCCGGTGCCGATCACGGTGATCTTCAGGCTCATGGACGCGCTCCAGCTCGGGGATTCTCTCGTGCGGAGCCCGAGCATAGCCGGGCCGCCCGGGGGGCAACTTTCCCGCTGTCGCCAACCTCACGTAGGCGAGTCGGGGCCAGGGCTCTAAAATTTGGGTTACTTAACGGTAATTAGCGTTTGTAATGTCCGTGATGCGTCACAATCACTGCGTCTTTGGAGCGTGAGAGACCTTGGCCGGATCGGCTGACTTCGACCTGTACCGCCCGTCCGAGGAGCACGACATGCTCCGCGACGCCGTCCGTTCCCTGGTCGAGGCGAAGATCGCGCCGTACGCCGCCGCGGTGGACGAGGAGGCCCGCTTCCCGCAGGAGGCCCTCGACGCCCTGGTGGCCAACGACATGCACGCCGTGCACGTCCCCGAGGAGTACGGCGGCGCCGGCGCCGACGCGCTCGCCACGGTCATCGTGATCGAGGAGGTGGCCCGCGCCTGCGTCTCCTCCTCCCTGATCCCCGCGGTGAACAAGCTGGGCTCGCTCCCGGTGATCCTCTCCGGCTCCGAGGAGCTGAAGAAGAAGTACCTCGGCCCGCTGGCCAAGGGCGACGCGATGTTCTCGTACTGCCTCTCCGAGCCGGACGCGGGTTCGGACGCGGCCGGCATGAAGACCAAGGCGGTCCGCGACGGCGACCACTGGATCCTCAACGGCGTCAAGCGCTGGATCACCAACGCGGGCGTCTCCGAGTACTACACGGTCATGGCCGTCACCGACCCGGCCAAGCGCTCCAAGGGCATCTCCGCCTTCGTGGTCGAGAAGTCGGACGAGGGCGTCTCCTTCGGCGCCCCCGAGAAGAAGCTCGGCATCAAGGGCTCCCCGACCCGCGAGGTCTACTTCGACAACGTCCGCATCCCCGCCGACCGCATGATCGGTGAGGAGGGCACGGGCTTCATGACGGCCATGAAGACCCTGGACCACACCCGCATCACCATCGCGGCCCAGGCGCTCGGTGTCGCGCAGGGCGCCCTGGACTACGCCAAGGGCTACGTCCAGGAGCGCAAGCAGTTCGGCAAGGCGATCGCCGACTTCCAGGGCATCCAGTTCATGCTCGCGGACATGTCGATGAAGATCTCCGCCGCCCGCGCCCTCACCTACCAGGCCGCCGCCGCCTCCGAGCGCGGCGACGCCGACCTCACCTACCTGGGCGCCGCCGCCAAGTGCTTCGCCTCGGACGTCGCCATGGAGGTCACCACCGACGCCGTCCAGCTCCTCGGCGGCTACGGCTACACCCGCGACTACCCGGTCGAGCGCATGATGCGCGACGCCAAGATCACCCAGATTTATGAGGGCACGAACCAAGTTCAGCGGATCGTGATGGCGAGGAACCTGCCCTAGCAGGGTTTTTGCAGGTCAGAAGCTGTTTCGAAGGTCCGGAGGGACACCCTCGGGTTTCTGCCCGTTGCGGCCCGATCAGGGCTGTTCCTGGGCGTCATGCTGGGGGAATCCTGGGCAGATGCCGGACTGAAAACAGCGACTGACCTGCACAAACAACACAGCCCCCGGCGCGACGCCGGGGGCTGTTGTCGTACGCGTATCAGGCGACCTCTGATGCCTCTGTCGGGTCGTCGGCGCCGGGCGTCAACATCGTCGCGATGGCGGCCCGACCGCGCTGCTCGGCCCCTTCGAAGATGTAGTGGTAGTGCTCCCTCAACACGTCCGTACTGCTGTGGCCCATCCAGTCGGCCACATCGTTCTCGGGGACTCCGGCGTACAGCAGCCGCGACCCGTAGTAGTGCCGGAGTGAGTGCGCCTTGCAGTACTTCACCTGTCCCTTGCCCAGAGCCTCCATCCAGATCTTCGGGTAGAAGTACGACGCGTAGAGGTAGCCGGTCCGCGTCACGTTGGGGAAGAGAAGCCGCTCCGGCCCCCATACGCCGTGGTTCTTGATGTGCCGCCGAAGCTCGAAGGCGACGTTCGGAGGGAGGGGGACAGTGCGCCCTGGCTCGCCTTCGTCACGAGCCTTGATGTGCCGACGCTGGATGGCGCTGTTCTTCCCCGACTCGGTGTCTCCGTCCTCCGCAATCTGGAAGTCGACGCGAAGCGTCTCGGCCTTGAAGTCGATCTGATCGCGGGACACCGCCATGGCCTCACCCAGCCGCAGGCCGCACCCGGCCATGAGCCACAGCATCGCGCGGTATCGCGGAGGAGCGGCATCCAGCATCGCCAGGACTTCCCGCGTCGTGAGCCGCCTTGCGGTGCTCTTCTGCTCCCGGATCTCCTTGGCGCGGCTTCCGGCGCCCTTGACCTTCTTGCACGGGTTCCGGCCGATGATCTCGTTAACGACAGCCCAGTCCATCATCAGGGACTTTGCGTGTTGCGGTT
>NZ_LBDA02000096.1 GCF_000980885.2 Streptomyces malaysiense
CCAGAAGTCGAGCACCGCGTGCTCGAGGGCGGGCAGGTCGACCTGTGCGGGCACCTGGCGGTACTGCGTCATCGGTTTTCCTTCGGCGAGTCTGGGCGGGCGTCGAGGTCCGGCACCAGGGACGAAACGGTACGCCAACTGCTCCGCGATGGCGTCGACTTGGGCGTTGAACTGCTGCGAGTCTAGTGCCGCGACAGGCAACGTCCGCCCCGTCGCGACGCCCTGCACGCACTCTCGCCGCACCGGGCGAAAGCCCGAGTACGTCCAGTACGAGGGCTTCCGTCCGGCACGCCGAGAGCACGCACCGGACGCCGCTCCTTGACGGGCGAACGCTGCCTGCCGCGGCACTAGGTTCCGGGAGATCTCACACCGACGCGGGTCCGCAGTTCGGTCACAGGTGGTCTACGCGGCCTGTCCATCGGTCATGCCGTGCAGGACGGTGGACACGGCACGAAGAAAGATCCGCACCTCGCCCTCGGTGACGGTCAGCGGTGGGGCGATCCGGATCACGTCGGGGGCGATGGCGTTGACCAGGACTCCCTCAGCCGCGAGGGCGTCCTCGACGGCCTTGGCGTGCGGTCCGGTCAGCGCGATCGCCAGGAGCAGGCCCCGGCCGCGGACCTCGGCGATCCGGGGATCGCCGATCTCGCCGAGCCCGGCGCGCAGCTGCTCGCCCCGCAGGTGTGCCGCCCGCAGGAGGTCGTCCTGCTCGATGGTCTCCAGAACGGCCAGGGCCGCCGCACAGGCGACGGGATTGCCGCCGAACGTCGACCCGTGGCTTCCGGGTCCGAGCAGTTCCGCGGCCTCGCCGAAGGCGAGGGCGGCGCCGATGGGGAGGCCGCCGCCCAGCGCTTTGCCCAGGGTGAGGATGTCGGGTTCGACGTCGTCGGCCTGGTGAGCGAACCAGTACCCGGTGCGGCCGACACCGGTCTGCACCTCGTCGAGGGCGAGCAGGGTGCCGGTGGCACGGGTGATCTCGCGGGCGGCCCGCAGATAGCCGGCCGGGGGCACGACGACCCCTCCCTCGCCCTGCAACGGTTCCAGGATGACCATGGCGGTGCGCTCGCTGACGGCCTCCCCCAGAGCCTGGACGTCGCCGAAGGGAACGTGCCGGACGCCGCCCGGCAACGGCTCGAAGGCCCGGCGTTTGGCCGGCTGGCCGGTCAGCGCCAGGGCACCCATGGTGCGGCCGTGGAACGATCCGTCGGCGGCGACGATCTCACCGCGGCCCGTCAGCCTGGCCATCTTGAACGCGGCTTCGTTGGCCTCGGCCCCCGAATTGCACAGGAAGGCGCGTGCCATGCGGCCGGTGAGCCGCTGCAGGGCCTCGGCCAGGCGCAGTGGAGGCTCGCTGATGTAGAGGTTGGACACATGGCCGAGCCTGCCGATCTGCCGGGTGACGGCGTCGACCACGGCGGGGTGGGCGCTGCCCAGGGCGTTGACGGCGATGCCGCCCACGAAGTCGAGATACGTGTTGCCGTCCGCGTCCCAGTAGCGCGTGCCGGATCCCCGGGTCAGCGCGGTCCGAGGGGTGCCGTAGTTGGACATCATGGCGTCGGTCCAGCGCCGGCGCAGAGAGGCGTTGGTGGTCACGTCTTCGCTCCCGGGGGATCGGGCAGGACCGTCGTGCCGACGGACCGGTCGGTGAGGATGGTCGTGAGGATCGCGTCGCGGTCGCGTCCGTCGACGACGTGCGCGCTGCGGACGCCGCCCCGGACCGCTTCGAGGCAGCCACGCATCTTGGGCAGCATCCCGGAGGAGAGACCGGGCAGCAGGCGCTCCAGCTCCTTCGCGGTCAGACGCTCGTACACGTCCTCGGTGTGCGGCCAGTCGGCGTACAGCCCGGCGACGTCGGTGACCAGGAGCAGCTTCGAGGCACGCAGGGCGGTGGCGATGGCCGCGGCCACGGTGTCGGCGTTGACGTTGTAGACATGCGCGTCCTCCGCGCTGCGGGCGATGGACGAGACGATGGGGATCAGTCCGTCGGCGAGCAGGCTCTCCAGGAGCTGCGGGGCGACGTGCGTGACGGCGCCCACCCGGCCGATGTCGACGGGTCCGCCGTCCATCTCGGGCCGGTGGCGGGCGGCTACGAGCATGTCGGCGTCCTCGCCCGTGATGCCTACGGCGAGCGGGCGGTGCTCGTTGATCAGGCCGACGAGTTCGCGCTGGACGACGCCGGTGAGGACCATGCGGACGACGCCCATGGCCTCCTCGGAAGTGACGCGCAGGCCGTTCCTGAACTCGGACGCGATGCTCCGCCGTCGGAGTTCGTCGCTGATCTGCGGGCCGCCGCCGTGTACGACGACGGGTCTGAGGCCGGCTTCGTGCAGTCGCACCACGTCGCGGACGAAGTCGCGTCGCAGGTCGTCGTCGACCATGGTGCTTCCACCCAGCTTGATCACGGCGATCTCGCCGAGGGCGTCGACGGTGCGGCCGGTGGCGGAGGCGAGGGGAAGAGTGCTCATGAGGAGTAGGCGCTGTTCTCGTGGACGTAGGTCACGCTGAGGTCGTTGGTCCAGATCGTGGCGTGCGCGGATCCGGCGGCCAGGTCGGCGGTGACGACGACGTCCCGTCCCGAGAGGTCGACGTTGCCGCGGTCCTCGCCGACCGTGCCGTCCTTGCAGACCCAGACGCCGTTGATGGCGACATTGATCAGGTCGGGGTCGAAGCGGGCGTGTGTGGTGCCGATGGCGGACAGCACACGGCCCCAGTTCGGGTCCTCGCCGTAGAGGGCGCACTTGAAGAGGTTGTTGCGTGCGACGGCCCGGCCGACGTCGACGGCGTCCTGTTCGCTCGCGGCGCCGATGACGTCGATACGGATGTCCTTGGTGGCGCCTTCGGCGTCCGCGATCAGCTGGCGGGCCAGGTCGGCGCAGACACGCCGTACGGCGTCCGCGAACTCCTCGTCCGAGGGCCTCGCGGCACTCGCGCCGGACGCCAGCAGGAGCACGGTGTCGTTGGTGGACATGCAGCCGTCGGAGTCGACACGGTCGAAGGTCACGGCGACGGCGTCGTGGAGCGCCTCGTCCAGGACGGCGGCCGGTACGTCGGCGTCGGTGGTGAGGACCACGAGCATGGTGGCCAGCCCGGGGGCCAGCATGCCCGCCCCCTTGGCCATGCCGCCGACGGTCCAGCCGTCCGCCCGTACGTGGGCCGTCTTGTGCACGGAGTCGGTGGTCTTGATGGCGATCGCCGCGTCCTCGCCCCCGGTGGCGGACAGCGAGGCGGCGGCTCGTTCCGCTCCGCCGAGCAGCCGGTCCATGGGCAGCCGCACGCCGATGAGCCCCGTCGAGCAGACGGCCACCTCGTCGACGGGGATGTCGAGGAGCGTGCCCACCTTGTCGGCGGTCGTCCGCGTGTCCGCGTAGCCCGCGGGCCCGGTGCAGGCGTTCGCACCACCGGAATTGAGGATCACCGCCGATATCCGGCCGTCCGCGAGGGCGCGCCTCGACCAGACGACGGGTGCCGCTGTGACGCGGTTGGACGTGAAGACGCCGGCGGCCGCCTTGCGGGGGCCCTGGTTGACGACCAGCGCCAGGTCGGGGGTCCCTGCTGCTTTGATGCCGGCGGCGACGCCGGCCGCGGCGAAGCCTTGCGGCAGCGTGATGCTCATGGTGCGACTCCTGTGGTGGTGAGCCCGGTGTCTTCGGGAAATCGGTGGACGATGTTCATGCACTGAACGGCGTTTCCGGCGGTTCCCTTGGTCAGGTTGTCGATGGCACCGACGGCGGTGAGGCGTCGCCGCTCCTCGTCGAACCCGGTCTGAAGGTGCATGGCGTTCGAGCCGAGCACGGCTGCCGTGGTGGGCCACCGGCCCTCGGGCAGGAGCCGTACGAAGGGTTCGTCCGCGGTGTGGGCCGCGTAGGCCGTGCGGACGTCCTCGGCGGTGGCGTGGTCACGGACCTGGACGCCGCACACGGCGAGGATGCCGCGGGTCATCGGTGCGAGCACCGGCGTGAAGGACACCTCGACGGGGCCGCCTGCCAGGGCCGCCAGGTTCTGCCGCAGTTCCGGAGTGTGCCGATGGGTGCCCGCCGTCCCGTACGCGGTGGCGGAGCCCATGACCTCGCTGCCCAGCAGGTGCGGCTTGAGCGTCCTGCCCGCGCCGGAGGTTCCCGTGACCGCGACGACGTCCACGGCCGGCCGCGCCAGTCCGGCCCGGAAGAGGGGGGCCAGGGCGAGGGTGACGACGGTGGGGAAGCAACCGGGCAGGGCGATGCGGCGAGCGGTGCGCAGGAGCTCGCGCTGGCCGGGCAGTTCGGGCAGCCCGTAGGGCCAGGTCCCGGCGTGCTCGCCGTCGTAGTGGCGTGCCCAGGCTTCGGCGTCCGCGAGCCGGAAGTCCGCACCGCAGTCGATGACCAGCGGTACGTCGTCGAGGTCTGCGCTGAGCGCCGCGGAGGCGCCGTGCGGCAGTGCGAGGAACACCACGTCGTGGCCCTTCAGCACCTCGGGCGTGGTGGCCTCCAGGGTCCGCTGGGCGAGTTGGGGCAGATGCGGCTGGAAATTCCCCAGTGGCTGACCGGCGCTCGCGGCTGCGGTGAGGGACCCGATGCGTACCTCGGGGTGATGAAGCAGAAGCCGCAGGATCTCACCACCTGCGTAGCCACTGGCCCCAGCCACTGCTACTCGCAGGGTCATTCGTCCCCCTCCCGCTCTCCGTTGGGCCGGAGCGCGGTCTAAGAATTTGTTTGCAGGCGCCACGCACGCTGCATGGTCACCGAAATGGACCACCCTACGGTAGGCATTCCGGGAAGCATTTGCACCGTGTCAACGCCCTGTCCTGCCCTGTCCTGTCCACAGGACACAGGTCTATTGCACGGCCGGTGAGGAGACTGCCAAGCTGGCTTCTGAATCAGGTTTCTGGAGGCAGCATTCGCACGGCATGCACCTGGCGGCACCGCGGCGTCTCCGCAAAGTTCCCATCTCTGTTTACGTCCTGGAGGGACTATGAGCAGCAACCCTTTCGACAACGATGAGGGACGGTTCTTCGTCCTCGTGAACGACGAGGAGCAGCATTCCATCTGGCCGACATTCGCGGACGTCCCCGCGGGCTGGCGGGTGGTCTTCGGTGAGGACGGCCGCCAGGAGTGCCTGAAGTACGTGGAGGAGAACTGGCTGGACCTGCGTCCCAAGAGCCTGCGGATCGCGATGGAGAACGACGTCACGGTGGCGACCAGCGCCTCCTAGGGCGTCGCAGAGGGAGGGGCCGGACACCGTCGGTGTCCGGCCCCTCCCGCGTCCTCGGCTCAGCCGGCGGTGCCGACCCGTTCCTCCGTCGGCAGGGCCAGCTCCTCCTCGATGAGGCGGAAGCCGAGGATCGAGTCGGCGATCTCCCCACTGCGCGTGGCGAGGTTCGACAGGAGGGACGACGTCAGACCGTGGGTGTGCTCGGTGCCGCCCTGGAGGTAGACCCGGCCGTGGGTCTCCGCGGCGGCCGTGACCAGGCGGTAGTCCCGTGCGATCTGGTGCCTGCCCTGCGCGTCGCGCAGGAAGTGCGCGTCGAAGTCGCCGAGCAGCCCCGAGGGGTCCATGGCGCGGTAGCCGGTGGCGAAGACGACGGCGTCCACCTCCAGTTCCCCGGGGTCCCCCTGGGTGAGGGTGAGGCGTGTGTGCTCCCCCGCACGCTCCACGCCGCTGACGCGCGTCAGGTTGAGGAAGTGCAGCCGCCGGTCGCCGCTGACGTCCTCGTCGTACGAGCGGCGGAAGAGGTCCCGGATGACGTCGTCGTCGACGACGGAGTAGTTGGTGTTCTTGTGGTAGTCCCAGAACGCCTGCCGGGCGGAGTCGGTGCCGAAGTAGTAGTCGTCCACCGCGGCGGGATCGAACACCTGGTTGGCGAAGGGGGTGTCGTCGGCGAGCGCGTATCCGTAGGAGGGGATGACGGAGTACACCTGGGCGTGCGGCAGTTCGTCGTGGAAGAAGCGGGTGATCTCGGCCGCGCTCTGGCCGGCTCCGACGACGGCGACGGAGTTGAGGCGGGCGGGGTCGAGGGCGCGGTACCTGGTGAGGAATTCGGAGCTGTGCCAGACCCGTTCGTCGCGTGCGACGTTCTCGGGCATCCGCGGGGCGAGGCCGGTGGAGACGACCACGTTGCGGGTGCGCACCACCCGCACGGACCGGTCACCGGTGTGCCGTACCTCGACCTCCAGGCATCCGTGCGGGCCGGCCGCGTCGGTGACCGGGCGGATCGCGGTGACCTCGTGGGAGTAGCGGACCTGGTGGCGGAAGCCGGCGGCCACCCACTCCAGGTACTGGTGGAACTCCCGGCGGGTGGGGAAGAAGTCCTGGTTGTTGACGAAGCGGGCCAGGCGGCCGGCGTCATGGAGGTAGGAGACGAAGCTGTACTTCGACGTGGGGTTGCGGAAGGTCGCCAGGTCCTTGAGGAAGGAGATCTGCATCGTCGCGGATGGAAGCAGCATGTTGCGGTGCCAGCCGAAGTCGTCCTGCCGCTCGAAGAAGAGCGCGGATGCCCGGTTGCCGGACGAGCCCTGGCCAAGCTCCTCGAGCGCGACGGCGAGCGACAGGTTGGACGGGCCGAATCCGATTCCGACTATATCGAAGACGTCTGCCGAAGTTGCATCCATGGAAACTTCTCCCGATTCGATGACGTGAGAACGCCACACATCACTCCGGTCACATTGGTGGCTCGATGGCGTATCGAGTCAGGAATGCCGCAAATTCCTCATGCAGATCTCTGGCGCCTGCACCAGGCTCAATGACCACGTCCTGCTCGGAGAAATCTCTTCCATTGCCTGCAGCACACCGTTCTCCACGCTAAAGATGCGGTGTCCGGCATTGCAAGGGCGGGCCCCTCCGGTGAAGTTGTCCCGTCGACAGGACGTACCGGAACCTCCGGGATCGGAACTCATTGCCGGTAGGCTCGCAATGCGCCGCTAGCATCCGCTGGTCAGGGATTTATCCGTCGGGCAGCGAAGGACGGCTCCGTCATGCTTGATCTGTGCGCCAGTGAATGGGTGAAGCGGCACCCCAGTGCCGGCCCGCCGCGGCTCCGCCTGCTGTGCCTGCCCCACGCGGGAGGCTCGGCGGCCTTCTTCCACGAGTGGGGGCGTCGGTTCGGTGACGACGTCGAGGTGCTCGTCGCGCGTTACCCGGGCCGCCACGACCGGATCGGTGACCCCGTGATCACCACCATGGACGAGCTCGCCGACCGGCTGTGCGCCGCGCTGCGGGGGTTCATCGATGTGCCGCTGGCGATCTTCGGTCACAGCATGGGCGCCTCGCTCGGGTACGAGACGGCCCTGCGTCTGTCGAGGCGGTACGGGTTTCGTCCGGCCGCTCTGATGGTGTCCGGGCGCACTCCCCCGGACACGCCGGACGACACCCTGCCGGACCCGGACGACGTCGAGTCGGTGCTGGCCGAGGTCCGCCGCCTGGGCGGAACCGACGCCGCGGTCCTGGACGATCCCGATCTGCGCGAACTCGTCCTTCCCGCCCTGCTCGCCGACTTCAAGGTCGTGAGCGGCTACACGCCCCGGGACTGCGTCGCCCTGCCCCTCCCGGTCGTCGCCTACGTCGGCGACGCCGACCCGGACGTGGACGTGGAAGTCGTGCGGGGCTGGGCCAGAGCCTCCTCAGTGGACTTCACGCTCAAGGTCTTCCCCGGCGACCACTTCTATCTGGTGGACCAACGCGACCGGTTGGTCCACGACGTCGGTGCGCGCCTCGCCGCCCTGAAGGAGCGCGGGAGCCCGCGGAGCACGGGTCACACGCTCTCGTAGACGTGGCTCACCTGGCTCCACGCGCAGGCCGCGGAGACCAGGGTCATGTAGTGGTGCCACCCCGGGTAGGACCTGCCCTCGAAGTCCGCCAGGCCGAAGTCGGCTTCGAGGCCCTTGAGGAGACGGGCGGAGTCGTCCAGGCGCCCCGACAGGAGATACATCCGCCGGCGGTCACGGATGTTGCTGAGCCACAGCTGCGGCCGGCGCCCGCCGCCGGCCGGCCTGACGGTCATGAGCTGCAGCGCGGGGCTCGTGCCCTGGGGAAGCGCGAGCCGGACCATGGCGGTCGCCATGGCCGGCGGGGTGAGCCAGTCGGCCGCGGACTCGGGAGATTCGTCGCGGACCCGCTGGTTCGCCTCCCAGAGCCGGCCGGCCCGCAGGGTGGCGCCGCGTTCGGTCTGGACCAGCACGGTCGGGGGCACGGCGAGGACGAATTCCCTGCCGCGCAGGCTGAGCCCCATGACCAGGGAGGCGATCTCGTCCGCGTCGGCGAGGTTGGCCACGACCGGCAGGGCCGCGGTCGCGGCGTGGTCCTGTGCGTCGACCAGATCGAGGGCTTGCCGGCCGGTTGTCCTGGCGCACGCCGAGACGGGGACGCGGGTACGCGCGCGGCCGGCCTCGTCCTCGATCCACGCGGTGGGCAGGTGGAGAGCCCAGTCGGCCGGGGCGATGTACTGGCGGCCCGCGAGCATGGCGGCGACGCCGAGTTGGCAGGAGCCGACGCCCTGGCCGGGGATGTAGCGGGCGTGCACACCGCAGGACTGGCTGCCTCGCTTGCGCAGGTAGGCCATGTCGATGACGAGGCTGTCCGCCGGAGCCTGCCGCAGGATCCAGCGCGCGAGGTGGTCGCGGACCGGACCCCATTCCCAGGGACTGGCGTTGACGAACTGGTGCAGGCTCTGGGACGCGCTGACCGAGGCACCGAGTGCTTGAGCCATGCGCCGCAGCGTCTTCTTGCCCGGTGTGGTCAGCAACCCCTCCAGGTAGGTGCTGGCCCATCGGCGCTGGTCCGCTCGCGGAAGTTCGACGAACAGCTCCGCGGTGAACGCGCGAAGCTGCTGCTGTCTCTGCGGCGTGAGCTCGTACACGTGGTCCTCCCCCTGTGTGCGCCAGTACTCCACCGGCACCAAAAAGAATAACGATCGACCCTTTTTTTTCCAGAGCCGGGGTGTCCTCCGACGCAACTTCAGGAAGTCGGCGCGGAATCACGACACTTGGGTTACTTTGACCGCTACCCGGTACGCCTTCGCCCCCACGGACCGCAGGCCCTCGGAAAGAGCCCGCGGCTTCGGCAACTCTGTGTTGCTGTGCGCTCGGCCGGCGCTACACACTGCAGTCCCCGCAGGCAGCGAGAGTGAAGGCGGGGCACCCCCCGTCACAACTCGACGCCGGAGACAACATGGCCAAGCGACAGGAGCGGGCGACCAGGACGCGGGCGAGCCTGCTGGAAGCCGCATCGAAGCATTTCGACGAAGCTGGTTACAACTCCACTTCGCTGGCCCAGGTCTGCGACACCGCTCAGCTGTCGGTCGGCGCCATCACCTTCCACTTCGCGAACAAGGCGGACCTGGCCGACGCGGTGGAACGGGAGGGCGGGGAGCGCGCGGCGGCCGCGCTGGCAGCGGCCGTGCTCTCGGCCGCCGAGCCCGCGGACGCCCCGCTGAGGACCGTGATCGAGCTGATCGTCACGTTCGCCGACCTGTTGGAGCAGGACGTCATGGTGCGAGCGGCGCTCCGGCTGGCGCACGAGCGCTCGGCCGTGGACCTGCTCACGGCGGTCTGGCTCCCCAGGGTCGGCGAGCTGGTCCGGCGGGCCGGTGCCGCCGGTCTGCTGGAGGCCGACGTGCCGGCTCAGGACGTGGTGGACCTCGCCGAGTACCTGGCCCGCGGCGCCGAGGCACGGCGCCGCTCGTCACCGGCCGCCAGACATGGCAGCCGTCGTCTGAAAGAGGTCTGTGAGCTGGCCTTTCGCGGGGCGCGGTCCGGCAGCGCCGCCGCGGGCGGACCGGTCTAGCGGGCGGCGGCGCCGCGGTACCACTCGCGCGCCCGGACGAGATCCAGGTGGGGCGGGGGCCCTGGGTCCAGGCGCGCGTGACGCCAGACGTCCTCACTGAGGTACCAGTGGTCCTGGGCCAGCAGATGGAACTGGCGTTCGCTGATCTTTCCGTCGGTGGCACGGAAGGCGGTGAGGCACCGCTCCCAGGACCACGACTCGGTGAGCCGGTTCAGCACCCCGAGACCGGCGAGGGCGGTCAGCAGCTCTTCCGTGGTGACCGGCCGCGGGTGGCTGGCGTGGAAGATGCCCGCCGGCAGCGGCTCGGGGCGCAGTGCCAGGGCCGTGATGAGGTGGGCGAGGCGGTCGACGGCGACTGCCGAGTGGCGGGACAGGCCGCCGTCCCACAGAGCCGGCACGCGTCGCGTGAGTTCTTCGAGCGCGGGCACGACCCAGCGGTCGCCGCTGCCCAGGACCAGGCCGGGGCGCAGCACGGTCGCGCCGGCTTCGAGCGTGTGGCGCTCGGACCGCAGACGGGACGCACTGGCCGGTGAGACGGGGGCCGGCGGGATCTCGTCGACGTCCGGTCCCCGGTGCGGCCCCTTGCCGTACACGGCAGCCGTGGACAGGTGGATGATCCGCTCGACGCCCGCTCGCCGCGCCTCCCGCATCAGGGCCTCGGTGCCCATGACGTTGACGGCGTGGCACTCCTGCGGATCAGGGCTCAGCGTGCCGCCGAGGTGCAGCAGGACGTCGGCGTCCTGGCAGGAGCGCGCGAGTGACGCGGGCGCGGACAGGTCGGCCGGGCACCAGGCGTCCCATGGGGCTTCGGCCGCGGGGCGGGCGGCACGTCCCAGCGCCGTGAGGTGGAGGCTGCCCGGTTCCGCGTCGCGGACCCCGGCCAGGCGGCGCAGCACGGCCGAGCCGATGAAACCGGTGGCCCCGGATATCACTACGCGCATGGCGGTCTCATGCCTTCTCTGCGGCGGGAAGCGAGTCGGGCGGGGAGATGCGCAGCCGGTTGATGACGTCCTCCTGCGCGAGGGCGGGCAGAAGGTAGCGCCACAGCGAGGCCACGCGCTCGACCAGGTCCGCGCGTCCGGTGGAGATGTTGGAGAAGATCTGCACCCCGGTGTAGGCGGACATCAGCAGGGTGGCGAACTCCAGCTCGTCCACCCCGAAGCGGAGCTCGTTGCGGGCTCGCGCGGCCAGTAGCTGGCGGTGGAACTGCTCCGCCCACTCCAGGTACGCGGTGGCGTCGCGCCCTCCGAACTCCTCCTGTTCCACGGCCAGTCGGACACTGGCACGGAACCTGGCGTTGGTCTGGAGCTCACCGGCCAGGTGGAAGGTGATGTTGACGAGCCGCTGCAGGCCGTCCGTGCCCTCGGGCAGCTGGACGAACTTCTGCTGGCTGGCGACGACGGCTTCGGCGATGCCCTGCTTGGACTTGAAGTGGAAGTACATGCCTCCCTGGGTGACCTGGGCCCGCTCCATGATCATCCGGATGCTGGCCTTGGAGTACCCGACCTCGTCGAAGACCTCGGCCGCGGCCTGGAGGATCGCCTCACGGGTCCTGACCGCACGTTCTTGACGAACCTTTGACTTCACAGGTTCACTACTCCCTCGACAAAGAAAACGAACAACCTTTATTTTACAGAGCACAGCGGCCCTCCCACGTCCGGGAACGGCCTCACTACAGGGGGTACAAGTGAACATGCTGGCTACAGCTCTGCGTTCCGAGCAACCTGGACCCGCTCTGACCACCACCGTGGCCAGGGAGTACGTACACCGGGCAGCACTGGCGGAGGTCTTCCTCACGGGCTGGCAGGAGACGGCCGCTGACACCTTCCACGTCACCGCCCAGTGGCCCCGCTTCCACAGCTTCTACGCCGACGAGACCGGTCTGTACGACCCGATGCTGCTGTGCGAAACCATTCGCCAGACCTTTCCCCTGCTCGCCCACGCGGCCTACGGGATGCCGATGGGGTACGCGCTGAGCTGGAGCCGCTTTCAGTACTCGGTCAACCCTCAGGAGATGGACATACGCCAGCGTCCGGCCGAACTGGAGCTGCGGGTGCGCTGTCACGACATCAAGCGGCAGCGCTCCGTCCCCACCCGTATGTCCATGACCATCGAGGTCTTCCGCGACGGTCAGCTGATGGCCGTGTCGGAAACCGGATTCGGGTGCCACTCCCCCGCGATCTACGAGCGCCTGCGCCGCGGCCGCACGGAGGCGGCGGCGCTCATGCGGACCGCGGCGGTCTCCCTGCTCCCGGAGGCGGTCCCGCCCGCGCGAGCGGGGCGGGCCCGGCCCCGTGACGTCGTCCTGGCCGCCACGGACACGCCCCGGGAATGGTCGCTGCGCATCGACACGGCCCACCCCATCCTGTTCGACCACCCGCTCGACCACGCTCCCGGCATGCTCATCCTGGAGGCGATCCGGCAGTGCTCCCACGCCGCGCTCGCCCCGGCGTCCCCCTCGGTCGTGAGTGGTATGGACATCACGTTCAACCAGTACGTGGAGTTCGACTCTCCCTGCCACCTGCGGAGTTCCACGGTGGCCACGGCGGACCAGACCAGTACGACGGTGTCGGTCGAGGCGCACCAGGACGAGCGCCCCGCCTTCACCGCGCTGGCCACCGTCGTGCCGCTCTAAGGCCTTCTCGGATCCTGTCGGGGCCGCGGGGTCCGGCACGCCCGGCCGCGGCGCCGCCGTCGCCCGCCGACGCTCCGCGCCGGCTCACTCCCGCGCCTCGCGTCCGCACGCACCGGAGCCCGCTCCGGTCGGCGGCAGGGCGCCGTAGCCCGGAACCGGCCTGATCCGAGAAAGGCCCTGGGCCAGCAGAAGCCGTCCGCCGACGTGCGAGCGGCGAAGCCCGACGGAGACTCCGTCGTCTCGCCGTCGCGCATCACACCTCCGGTCCCACCGGTACACCACCTTCGGTGCCGTGGGGTACGGCCGTACGGCCTGACGCACGCCGTACGGCCGTACCCCACGCCCGTACCGACGGTCGCCGCCCCTCACCCGGGGCAGGTCCGGCACAGCGGTCACGACCGTGCCGGTCCGCTCGGGCGGGGCGGGACCACAAGGTGGTGTGCCCGTCTTCGACGTGCTGCCTCGCACTCGGCGATGGTTCAAAGACAGAGTCGCTTCGGTCGCTCGCGTCTCGTGCCTGCCGCAAGAGAACCAACAGGCAGCGACCGAAGCGACGCACAGCCGCACTTGCATGAACGTACAGCCTTCCCGCCACGGCCAGGTCACCGGTTCCGGCGGCCGCGAAGCGTTAGCCTATGCGCGCAACACATTCCGATGTTGAGTCGCTTCGGTCGCTGGAAGGGTCGTTACATGCTGAATGAGCTGGGCTTTTCTCCCAGTTACTCACGTGCCGACGCAGCGACCGAGCCGTCCGGGATCGCCCTGGAGACGGCTTTGGCCTGCGGCGCGCGTGGCTGGCCGGTCCTGCCTCTGGCCCCGGGACGCAAGACTCCCGCGGCCAACTGCGCGCGCTGCCAGGGCGCCGGCCACTCCCCCGCCTCCTGCGAATGCATCGCCCTCGGTCACTGGTGCCACGGCTTTCACGCAGCGACCGACGATCCGGACCGCATCCGTCGCTGGTGGCACATCCAGCCTCGCTTCGGCGTGGGGGTGGCCTGCGGGGCGGCCGGCCTGCTCGTGCTCGACATCGATGCCCACGAGACACCGCTGCCGCAGCGTGAGCGACTGCTGCCCGGCATCACGATCGGCGAACACGTCAGTCTGGACGGGCTCCAGCACGGATTCCACAGCCTGGCCCTGCTCGCCGCGCTGCGGCAGGAGGCAGATCCCGCCCAGGACACCGGCACCCTGCGGGTGCGCACGCCCAGCGGCGGACTGCACGTGTGGTACCGGACCAAACCCGGGCAGACCTGGCTGTGCTCCACAGGTTCCAGCCCGCGCCGGGCCCTCGCCTGGCAGGTGGACGTCCGCGCGCAGGGCGGCTACATCGTGGCACCCAACACCACCACCGCGAGCGGCCGTTACGAGGTCCAGCCCGGCAGCCGGCTGCCGGCCGAGTTGCCCGGCTGGCTGGAGACCGAACTGGTCCGCACCGGTCACCAGCCCGCTGCCGTACCACGGCAGAGCACCGGGCACACGACCCCGTTCCGGGCGCGTCAGGCCGTGATCGCCGCGGGAGCCGGCCGCGACAGCGCCACCCGCGTCCTGGCGGCCTCGCTCGCCACGGTCGCCGAGTGCAGGGCCACCCCTGAAGGGGCGTCCTTCACCGAGAAGCTCAACCGGGCCGCCTTCACCACCGGGGGCCTGGTCGCCGCCGGGCACCTGCCCCACCATGCCGCCGAGAGCGCACTCCTGGAGGCCGCCGAGCACGCCCGCCCCGGGCAGCAGCGCCGTTCCCTCTCCGTCATCCGTGCCGGCCTCGCGGCGGGTATGCAACGTCCCCTCGTCCTGAAAGACGACCGCCCGTGAACCACAACCGTCCCGGCCACGGGCTGTTCGATCCGGCGGCCATCGCCCAGCAGATCCTCAACTACCCCGCTCTGCCCGCCCAGACCCAGGCCTCGCCCGCGCCGGCCTCCCCGGCGGCCACGTCCCGCGGGCTGCTGCCCGACTCGCTGAGCGATCGCGGCAACGCCAAGCTGTTCGTGCACCTCTACGGCCGCGACTTCCGCCATGTGCCCGGACTGGGCTGGTACCGGTGGTCGGGCTTCCGCTGGGAGATCGACGAGGACGACGCCGTCCTGTGGGCGGCCGGCGAGATGGCCGAGGCACTCGCCGAGGAGGACCCGAGCGGGCGCCAGTCACCCACCATGCTGCGCCGCCACCGCCGACGCGCCCTGTCGACCTCCGGGATGAAGGCCATGCTGATGCAGGCCAAGTCGGCGCCCGGAATGGTCCTCAACGCCGCGCTCCTGGACGCCGACCCGTACGCGCTGTGCACCCCGGACGGGGTCGTCGACCTGCGGACGGGCATGCTCGAGAGCCCGGATCCGGAGAAGCACCTGCACTCCCGCTCCACCGCGCTCGCACCCCGCGCGATGAACGCCCCGCGCTGGCAGCGCTTCCTCCTGGACACGTTCGGCGAGGACGCCGACGGCCAGGAAATGATCAACTTTCTGCATCTGCTGCTGGGCTACTCCATCACCGGTGACGTCGGCGGCCAGATCATGCCGTTCCTGTACGGGCAGGGGAAGAACGGCAAGAGCGTCCTGCTGGACGTGATGGTCAAGCTGCTCGGCGACTACGCCGACGCGGCACCGCCCGGGTTCCTCATGGCCAAGCCCTTCGAGGGCCACCCCACCGACCTGGCGGAACTGCACGGCCGGCGGATCATCGTCTGCTCCGAGCTCAAACCGGGCGACCGCTTCGACGAGGCCAGGGTCAAGCTCCTCACCGGCGGTGACCGGATCAAGGCCCGCAGAATGCGGCAGGACTTCTTCTCCTTCACCCCCACGCACAAGCTGTGGCTCCTGGGCAACCACCGCCCCGAGGTGAACACCGGCGGCTACGCCTTCTGGCGGCGCATGAAGCTCATCCCCTTCGAACGGGTCGTCGCCGACCACCGCAAGGTAGACAACCTCGCCGACGTCCTGGTCACGGAGGAGGGCCCGGGGATCCTGCACTGGCTCATCACCGGCGCTCGGCGCTACCTCAACGGCGAGAAGGACCTCACCGGCCCGCAGCGGGTCCGCACCGCGACCACGGCCTACGCCGAGACCGAGGACCACACCGGCCGCTTCCTCACCGAATGCTGCACCCTCGACCCCGCGATGCGAGCCGAGCAGGCACAGCTGTATACGTCGTACAAGCAGTGGTGCGCCCTCGAGGGCGCCAACCCCGTCTCCTCCCGGGCCTTCGCGGCACGGGTGCGCGAGACCGTCGGCCTCTCCTCCCCCAAAGAAATGATCTTGTCTAACCAGCGCAAGTACTATCCGGGTATCGGTCTCAACGCTGAGGCGGAGGAAGCGACAGCATGAGCTCCCTGATCGAACCCAGCCAGATCGCCCACGAACAGGCCCTGATCTGGCTCGAGGACATCGAGAACCTCGACTACGTCCGCCAGAGCCTCGACCGGCTGCCCACTCGCCGCGGGAAGCCCGCCTACCACCGCGACGGACGCATGGTCGGCTACGCCGTCCTCTCCCCCGAGGCCCGCGCCTCGCGCGCCTCCGGCACCTTCCTGCGCCGGGTGTTCTGGCTCCTCCCCCACGACCGGGACCAGCAGCCGGCGGGCCTGTACGCGTCCGCCGCGCCCTCGGAGGCGATCGACCCCCGCACCCTCGGCGCCGGTGTGAAGGGCTACAAGACCGAACGCTCCGAGGGCGGCCCACCCTCGGACGCCATGCGCGAACTCGGCATAGAGCTACCGAAGAGCTGACGGCCTCCTCCCCAGCGACCGAACTCCGGCGCTGAAAGCGGCCAACGGCACACGACTGGGGCCAGCTACCGAAGAACCAGCGACCTTCGCTGTTCGGTAGCTGGCCCCAGTCGCTTTAAGAAACCCCAGGTCAAAGCATGTGCAGCACCGGCCCGAGCGACCCTAGCGACTCAAGGTCGGAACTATAACGACACAACCGTGTGCGCGTGCGTGTCATAGATAGGAAGCTTCAGTCGCTTCAGTCGCTGTTCAGCCCCCTCCTACGCGGCTGAACTGGCCTTTTCCAGTCCGTGACCCCAGCGACCGACGCCAAAACCAGCTACTGACGAACAGACTCCCCCGACAGCCCTCCCGAGCCGGGAGCCCAGCACCAGAGACAGCCCCCGACCGGGCCCTCCCCCACAACCCCCGCCGCCAGCCCGTACGGGTCAAGTGGGTTGGCCGCCAGCCCATCCCGTGCCCGTCGGCCTGAGCTCCTGTCGCCCGGAAACGGCGCAACCTCGTACGGATCTCTGCCTGGTCCGGTGTCTCGACAACCACTTCCCACTGTCAGCTGACGGGTCGGTGATCCGGATCGACACGCTGTGCGTACGACTGGCGCTGCTGACTGCCTATCGGCTGAGCCGTCTCGTGACGACCCCCGTGCGGAAGTCAGAGCACTAGCGTTCTGATCACTGATCTTGTAGCAGGTCAAGGTGAGTTGACGGGCGCAGCACAGAAGCGAACAGAGCCCCTGTTGCCGTGGGTGGACGGGCGTGATCGTTCGTGGCGTGATCCACCAGAGCTGTACGGACCCTGGCAGACCGTCTACAAACGTTTCGCACCCCGGGAAGCCGAGGAACCTGGGCGTAGCTGCCGTGTTCGGCCAGGTCGGCAGCATCGACTGCTCCCGGCTGCACTGGGACATGACCAGCATGTCCGTGCACGGCGCCTACCCCGCTCCCGATCAGGACGAGGCCTTCCCCGCCATCGAGTTCGGCCATCCCAAGGACCGCCGCGTGGCCCTGAAGCAGGTCCAGGTCGGCACCGCGGCCTGGACCGATGGCGGTATCCCAGTGCACTCCAGGGTCTTCGACGGCGGGGCCGCCGAGGTCAGCCAGATCGTCGGCACGATGAGGGACCTGCGACAGTTGGCGGGCGAGCAGGAGTTCCTGGTGATCGCGCCCCCCAAGCTGGTGTTTCTATACGAACATCGGCGCGCTGCTGAAGGCGAAGGTGCCGTTCATCGCTCCGGTCCCGGCCGCCCGGATCAGCGATGTTTTCCATGCCGGCCTAGACCTCGACCGGGCGACGGTCGTGGACCGGGTTCCAGCCCGGGACGCGCACAAGGATCCCGGCCGGCGCGAGAGCTACCGGGTGCTGGAGGATGTGCACGTCATCTCCACTCGCCGCAAGAGCGACCCGGTGTTTCGGCTGCGGCGCGTCCTGATGCACTCCACGGGCAATGCCGCAGGCCGGCAAGCCGCCCGTCACAAGCGCCTGGCCTGCCAGTGCTGGCAGGCAACCACCCGGCGATCGGCGGCGATTCCCCCGGCGCGGGCCGCGATCTTCTCTGAGCGCCGGTACTCCGACATCAAAGGCCCGCTGGCCGTCCCCCCGCTGTTCGTGCAGAGCAACCACCGCGCTGCCGCCCTGATCCAGGTCATCTGCCTGGTGCTGCTGGTGTTCTGCCTGATCGAGCGACAGGCGCGACGCGCGCTGGGTGGGGAGAAGAAGACGGCGGGCCTGTATCCGGACAGCCGACGGGTGCGTCCAACCGGCCGCATGGTCTTCTACCACCTCGGAGAGCTGACCGTGCGGACAGGTAGTGCCACCTATCCCCCCGCCGTGGCGATCACCCGTGGCGTCCAGCTGCATCTGCTCGACCTTCTCGGCGTCGACATCAGACGAACCCGCCGGCCACAGACCTGAAACGGTGACCCGCGAGGTACGGGGCTGGCGCTCTGACCGCACAGGTTCGCCGAGGTGGTGGTCGAGGCGCTTGGGTGCGGGGTGACATCCGATCCGACTACTGGAGGTGTGGTGGCCAAGCCTGTCCGCGTGCGCAGGCTGACCGACCAGGAGGGGCAGAAGCTGCAAGCAGATCGTGCGCCGCGGCAGCACCGGCTCGGTGCGCTACCGGCGCACGATGCTGCTGCTGCTGGCCTCGGCCGACGGGAACCGGGTGCCGGCAATCGCCCAACCGGTGCAGGCCGACGGGGACACCGTCCGCGATCTGATCCACCGTTTCAACGAGATCAGCCTGGCGTGCCTGGGCCCTCAAGGCGGGAGGCCGTCCCCGCCAACCCAGCCCTGACGAGGAGGACTTCGTCATCCAGACGGCCACCACCCGCCCCACCAAGCTCGGCCAGCCCCTCCCCCGCTGGCCCCTACGCCAACTCGTCGCCTACCTGCGGAAAAGTACACGGCCGGGAGATCCGCATCGGCCGCGAGGCGTTACGCGGCCTGCTCGCCCGCCGCGGTGTCAGCTTCCAGCGCACCAAAACCTGGAAGGAATCCCCCGACCTGGTCCGTGAGGCGAAACTGGACCGGCGTGACCGCCGTTCGCTGCCGAGTGCGCAGTTCCTCGTGACATGGAACCTGGAGGCCAGACTGTCCTTGCGGGCGGCACAGCCGGAGCCCTTCCAAAGATTCGCCGACCGCACTGCGGTGGGGCGGAAACTGCACGGACGGGTCCCCAAGCTGGCCCCCCGTTCGGCGTCTTCGTCCAGGTCACCGACGAGGTCACGGTTGTCGTCACCGAGGTCGACCGGGAGCGCCGCAGGCTGGTTCTCTCTCGACGACAAAGCTCGTCCGACCACCGGTGACTCCTGCACGCTCCCGCGACGGTCCCTCGCGCGAGCGTTCCTGAGCTCAGGCCGAGGCTTGCTTCGTCATGGCGCCAGTTGAGGTACACCGTCCGTGCCGACGGTGGAGGTGAGCGGTTCGGCCACCTCCACGTCCGATTGCTCAGCGACCAGCGACCGAAGCCAGCCCCCGGGCTGGTTGGTGATTACGTCGTAATCACCAACCCCCACCACGGCAAGGAGCAGCTGCTTCGGAGCTCGGCCAGATGCCCCTTCGTAGCGGAGGCTGAGCCTTCTCACCAAAGGCGGCTGGTTCGACCTGGGGTGGTCAGTGGAGTCGTGGCAGTCGGGAGCGCGGCCTGTGGCACGAGCACGCACGCTCGCCACCTTCGATCCTCGCCCGGCGGGCGCCTGCCCCATCAGTCTCCTGGCTGGGCACGGAGATGACGGTAGGCCGGTGTTCGAGGTGCTGCCTGCCTTGAGACGCGAGACGGACCTGTTCGTCCTGACAGGTAGTCCGGGCCTGGTGCTCGGCTGTGCAGCCAGGGACCTGCTGAGAGTCTGCGATGGCGGCCTGCTCGAGATCGCAGGCCAGGGCGAGAACGTGTGTGTCCATGTCCCCCGCGAGGATGGCTTTGCCTCTGAGTGCTTCGCAGGCATACGACTCGCGGTCGAAACTGGGCGGCGGCCACCGACAGGTCCCCTGCGCTTCCTGTTTGCGATCTGGTCGTCCTGCTGCGGGAGCACGGCGCAGAAGCCTCGTCGTAGAAGGCGGTCGCGAGTGACACGAGACCCGGATAGCCGCCATGACTTGCTCGAACCTGAGAGCGCCTCCGGCCAGGCATGAGGGGGCAGCACATGGCTCGGCAATGTCCTTCCAACGGGGGCGCCGACGGGGGACTGGCGTGACGTTGCTGCTGCTCCTGGCGCGACGAGACCTCGAAATACACCGAATCCAGGCCGCGACGCTCCATGATGATTACGCCGTAATCATCTGCTTCGTAGCGAAAGAGTAGGGACTCAAGGGCGAGTGATTACGGCGTAATCAACCGGCGGGGGAGCTGACATCCCAACAAGGGTGCCTAACTAACGTGTCGATGGGGCAATCGATCAAGGACGTTAGTATGGTGTCCCCATGAGTTCCCCAGTCACCTCGAACGACCGCGAGAAGGTCGTCTCCAAGCTGCCGGGATGGCTCCGGCAGAACCTCAAAATCAGAGCAGCCCAGCACGGTGTCGAAATCCAGGCCGCGGTTGAACAGGGCATCAGAGAGTGGTGCAGCCTGGCCTCCGCCGTGGCAACCATCGACACCGCCGGCTCCGACTCCTTCTCCACCTTCCTGCCTTTCGGGCAGTGGGAGGAGTTCCGGCAGACCGCCGCAGACCGACGGGTCTCACTCACCCAAGGGCTGGCTCAGTCGATCCAGCTGTGGCTCGACGCCAACCCGGCCCCGAACGTCGAACGTCCCGAGATCACCCGCCGCATCATCGTCTGCAACCAGAAGGGCGGTGTCGGCAAGACGGCGATCACCGCGGGCCTTGGCGAGGCACTGGCTGAGAGCCCCGAGGCCCTGCACGCGGTACGAGTGGCCAAGGCGCTCGCCAAGGCTCTGAGGGAGAGCGAGACCCAGGCAGGCCAAGCCCCGCCGACAGAGGACCCGCTCGACATCGAGAACCTTCCTGGCCCCGGTCTGAAGGTGCTGCTCGTCGACTTCGATCCGCAGTGCCACCTCACCAACCAGCTGGGGGCCGCACCGGTACCGATGAACGGTGACAGCCTCACCAGCCACATGGCGGGCGATCCCAAGGGCGATCTCCGGGATCTCATCGTCTCGATCGACGACGAGACCTTCGGCGGCAGACTTCACCTTCTGCCCGCCTGTAACGACGCCTTCCTGCTCGATGTACGTCTCTCCGCGGTGCGGGCGCGGGAAGCAGCACTTGAACGGGCGCTGGCCCCGATCGAGAGTGATTACGACGTAATCATCGTCGACTGCCCTCCCAGCCTCGGACTCAGCATGGACGCCGCCGCCTATTACGGCCGGCGCCGTGACGGCGAGAAGCCCGGCCAGTCGGGTGCCCTCATCGTCGTCCAGGCGGAAGACAGCTCTGCGGACGCCTATGAGCTGCTCACCACCCAGGTCGACGACCTCCGGGGCGACCTGCAAGTCCACATCGACTACCTCGGCATCGTGGTCAACCTGTACGACTCCCGCCGCGGCTACATCGCCACCTCGTCGCTCCAGGGGTGGGTCGACATAAAGGATCCCCGGGTCGTCGGACTCATCGGTGATCTCAAGGAACAGAAGGAAGCCGTGCGCGTGAAGAGGCCCCTGCTGGCCTATGCACCCAAGTCGCAGCAGGCCATCGGCATGCGGGCCCTGGCCAGGGAGGTCCTGTGAGCAAGGCCGACCAGCTCGGCGCAGGACGCTTCGGCGGGGGAGTGCGCCCCGTCAGCGCGCGCCGCCAGGCTGTGGCCGCTGCCACCGGGGTCCCCACCGAAGGCATCGCAGCCCCTACAGAGCTTCCCGTCCACCGCATCAGCCCCAACCCCGACAACCCGCGCTCCACCCTCGGGGACCTCACAGACCTTGCCGGCAGCCTGAAAACCCACGGCCAGAAGCAGGCGATCACGGTCATGAACCGTGACGCCTACGTCAAAGCCAACCCGGGCCAGGAGGATGCCCTTGAGCCGGACACCACCCACGTCGTGGTCGACGGCAGCAGCCGTCTCGCCGCCGCACGTGAAGCGGGACTCGCCACCATCAAGGTGATGGTCAGCGACGAGCAGGGCGCCACCTCCGAGGAGCTTCTCGAGTCCGCCCTCGTCGCCAACATCCACCGGCAGGACCTTGAGGAGATCGACGAGGCCCGAGCCCTCCAACGGCTCCTGACCATCCATGGGAGCCAACGAGCCCTGGCCAAGCGCCTTCACCGCTCCCAAGGCTGGGTGTCACAACGTCTGGCCCTGCTCAACCTGACACCCGAACTGCAGGCCCGCATCGGCGAAGAACCCATCGATCTTCTCCGCGCAGTCGGCAACAAGCCGGCCGACCAGCAGGAAGCAGTCCTGGACGAGCTGAAGGCAGAGCGGGCCCGGAAGGAGGCGGCAAAGACACGCCTTGCCCAGGTTCAGCACGAAGACTCGGACACCACGGAGAAGGATCGCCCGGCTGATTACGCCGTAATCACCGGCGAGCCCGACAGCAGCACCCAGGGCACCGGCGAAACGAGCCCTGCCGCTGATTACGCCGTAATCACCAACAGGCCGGATGCGGAACCTCGCCCCGCACCGAAGCCCGCGGCTGCCGAAGTCGAGTCGCCGGCCCCCGCGCCTGCGCCCGCACAGGGCGAACCGCCGGCCGACAGAACAGAGGAGATCACACCCTCGGTACCGGAGCAGGCCACTGTCGCCGAAGCGACCGACGGAACAGGGGGTCGGCAGCAGCCGAAGTTGTTCCCCTACAACGACGGCATGCTCGTGGCACAACTCCTGATCCACAAGATGCCGCCAGAAGAGTTCCGCAAGATGCTGGACCAACTTGTCAAGCATCGCGATGGACAGGCCGTGCCCGCCAGCTGATCTGGCACAGCGGACGCGGACATGCCGCTGAACCGCGGCACTTGGGTGGAGTAGCTCAGCCTCGTGGTCAACGGCACTGGCTCACGAGGCAGCTACACCCAAGCATCCGTCCTCGCTGTCCAAGAAAGGCCAGCGCCGCCGCGACTCCCAGTGATCCGCCGGAGAAGCCGAAGGCACCGGGGGAGCCGGAGGAACCGAGGGCACCGGGGGAGCGAAGGCCAAGTGCTCAACCTGATGGCCGCTCTGCGGGAGTCGTCGACCCAGGCCAAGCGCCCCGTGGCGAGGAAGCGCGGGCGGCCGAGATGCACGATCTGCCGGCACCGGGGAAGACGACGGCCGCCACCCCCTCAGCCCCCGCATACGCATTTCCTACACCTGAGTGGAAGTCGCGAGTATCGGCAGCATCCTGCTCCTCGCCGACAGCGACACCGCCCCCGCCCCATTCCGCAGGCACGGCCGGTCACACTGTGGGCCGCGGAGCAGCGGACCACAGTGTGACCGGGGGAGTTGTCCTGCCGTGCTGGTCAGTTGCCGGTCCCGTGGGGGAGTCCGTCGTCCAGGACGATGCGGATGGTCTCGCCCTGTCCGGTGACGTCGGTGAGTTCCGATGCGATGCGGTTGTAGGTGGTCATGGCCAGCGCCCAGTCACCCTGGAGCGGGGCGGCGGTGGAGCGGGTGTTCCACAGCTCGATCAGCAGGGCGATGAGGGAGCGTCCGGACAGTACGGTCTGGACGCGGCCTTCCTTGATGTCCTCGACGGACGGCGGGGTACGGAAGTGGCTGTGATCGACGGCCAGGGCGGCGAGCCACTCCCATGTGTCGCGGTGTGTGACCAGTTCGGCGGAAGCCACACCGGCGGCCTTCAGCAGCATGACGCCGTGGGCGATGCGTGGATCGTCCGCGCCGCCGGCGGATGCCTGCGGCGCGGTGGCAGAGGTCTGGTCGGAGGGGGTGCCGATGCCTTGGTAGGCGGCCTCGATGGCGTTCTTCAGCGCGAGGTCCTGGTCCCCGCCCCCGGTCTCCGGCTGCGGCCGGTGCTCGGTTTTCTCCATGGTTCCCCCCTGGGAGCCGGTGTCGGATGAGACGGGCGGATGAGCCTCGGCAGGGGCGGTCGAGCCGCAGTCGGCTTCCACCACCGGTTCGGGCGGCTGCACGGTCTCCTCCACATGTGTCTGCGCGTCCTCGCCGGGCTTCCCGGCCGCCCCCCTGGGTGGCGCGAACGAACGCAGGATGTCGACAAGGTCCTGGAGCTCCCGGAGTTCGCCCCGTGTCTCGTTCAGATCGCTGATCATCCGGTCCTGACGTCGGCGGACCTCCCGGTTCTCCTCGCGTAGTCCGGTGACGCCCCCCTGGATCTGCTCCAGGATCTTCAACCGGCTCTGCGTGATTTCGCCGTGCAGTGCTGTCAGCCCGACGGTCGGATCGTCGAGACGGCCGAGACGCGTGAGCTGCTCTCCTATCGCCTCCAGCCTCTTCATCGCGTCACCGAACGCGTCTTTCCACCCCACGTGACCTCCTGACTACTCCGGGCAATCAACCCGCCCATATCTCCCCATGAAGGCCCGGCGCGACGCGACGATTTCCGGCCCTTCCCTGGCCAAGGCCACCCCCGGCACTCCTGAACGCGATCCGTACGTGATCCGTACGGCCGAAGACCGAGAACCGTACGGTTTGCGCGATAGTCTGTGCGTTCAGGAGGTGTTCCATGTCCGAGTTGTTCGAGGCGGTCGATGCGCTGGTCGCGTCCCGCTCCCCGTTGCCGCCCGCGGAGGAGCGCAAACGGCTGCGCACGGCGCACGGACTGACGCTGGACGAGGTCGCCACCGCGCTGAAGGTGCGGCGGGCCACGGTGTCCGGCTGGGAGTCGGCGAAGAAGCCGACCGAGCCACGCGGACTGGAGCGCGAGGCGTACGCACGACTGCTCCGGCAGCTCTCGGAGCTCTACCCCGCGCCGCCGCCCGACATGTTCACCGGCTCCTCCGACGACCCGGCGGAAGTGCCGCCCCAGCCCACAGGACCGGCCTCCGAGGCTGCGGTCATGACTGCAGCAGAGAGCACCCGGAACCCCGCCCCGACCCCCGTCACCCCAACCACTGTCACCCCGGCCCCCGTCGCCGCTGCCCCGGTGGCCACGTCCCGTCCGGCGACCACCACCAGGCCATCGACGTCGCACCGTCCCGGCACGCGGAGGGCAGTCCCGGCCGGCACTCCGGCAGGCACCCCGGCCGGTACCCCGGCGGGTGGCACCGACCCACGCTTCGAGAACGGCCCGCTGGCGGTCGTCGACGTCGAGGACGGGCAAGTACTGGCGTACTGCACCGGCGGTCTGGTCCTCGACGTGCCCGCCAGGTCGCTCCCGGCGCTGGTGGAGTGGACGCTGCGAGAGGCGAAGCTCGGACAGCCGAAGCTGGCCGGGCCCGGCAAGGACGCGGACCCCTTGCTCGTACTCACCGAGGCCGCCCTGGAGCGCTACGGCCTCCCCGTGGCCCTCACCGATGAGGAACGGCTCGCCGGGCGGATCCCGGAGAGCCACAAGGTCATCAAGCAGCTCTCGCGCGCGGAGTGGAAACTGACCAAGCGCGGCTTCGGGCCGTGGGCGCGGATCTACCGCCCCGCGACCGGTTCGGAGCGGGCCTGCGTGCAGCTGTGCATCCCGTCGTGGCACGCGCTGGACACCCGGCACTGGGGTACGGCCGGGCAGCTCCCACCGGCCGAACTCGCCCGCGTCCTGGGCGTGTACGCGTCCCGGGTGATGACACCGCGCGGCTCCACGGCCGTGACCGGGCTGGAGCTGATGACCGCGCTGCACCCGCCGACCCGGGCCTCCGAGCCGGATGCCGACGGCAAGCGGCACTCCGAGCACAACCCCGGCAGCCTCGGCAAGGACCCCGTGGACTGCGCGCCGTGCGAGGCCCCCGACGGCCACCCGGTCCTCAGGGACCTGCCGCGCTTCCACATCCGGGGACCTGCGGAGAAGCTGTTCGAGGAGGCGTACGACTGGGCGCGGCCGATGACCGACGCGGAGTGCACCCTGCGGCACCTGGTCGGCATCGACGTCAACATGGCTTTCGCGGCCGGCGCCAACGGCCTGACCGTCGGACTCGACGCGCCGACACACGTCACGAACCCGGTCTTCGATCCGAAGCTGCCCGGCTCCTGGCTCGTGGACCTGTCCCACGTCGACCTGTCCCGGGTGAGGGTCGGCAAGGACAAGTGGGTGCAGCTGGACGGCTCGCTGCTGCCCAGCCCTTTCACGCCGAAGGGCGAGCGGCCTGAGGGCCCGGCCTGGTACGCGACGCCCACCGTCGCCTATGCCCAGGAGCTCGGCTACGAGGTGCGCCCGACCGAGGCATGGGTGCGGCGTGCGAACGGCCGCTACCTGGACGGCTGGTACCAGCGACTGCGCGACGCCTACCTCGCCACGATGGCCGACCTCGGTGTCGACGCCGACCTCGCCCCGGCCGACTTCCTCGCGGCGATGGACCGTTACAAGAGCCGCGACCCGGAACTGGCGATCGTCGTGTCGGCGGTCAAGGCGACGGTGAAGGGCGGCCTGGGAAAGCTGCGCGAGCGGCCCCGCGGCGAGGGCTGGCGGCCGGGGGAGCCCTGGCGCGCCCTGTCCCGCCCGACCTGGCGGCCGGACATCCGCGCGGCGGTCATCTCCCGCACCCGGATCAACCTGCACCGCAAGATCGTCAAGCACGCCGCGTTCACCGGGCAGTACCCGGTCGCGATCCTGTCCGACTGCGTCGTCTACGCCGCGAGCGGCGAGAGCCCGCTGGACTTCCTGCCGTACCAGGACGGCAAGCCGCTGCCCGGCGGGTTCAAGCTCGGCATCAACCCCGGCCTGGTCAAGCACGAGGGCACACAGAGCGTGCTGTGGGGGGAGGAGGTCCGCGAGCGGTTCGACGCCCCGGAGCTCAACCTCGCCCGTTACATCAAGGACGGCGCCGTCACCGACGTCGACAACGGCGAGTAGGAGAAGGCGATGAGCCTGTTCGGGGACGGCCTGGACGCCGCCGTGCAGAAGGCGTTCACCCGCCCGGCACCCAAGGCCGCGGGTCCGCGGATGCGGTACCTGGTCAAACAGCTCAAGGGCACCAGACCGGTCGCCGAACTGCTCGGCATCTCCCAGCGAACCGTCGAGCGATACGTGAAGGACCAGCTCAAGAAGCCCCGCCCGGACCTCGCCGCACGCCTGGAGCGCGAGGTGATGAGGCGGTGGCAACCGCAGATCCGGGCCAAGGCACGGCAGAGAGCGGCGACGACCGGCGGCATCGTCATCGACACTCGCGCCCGCATGGGCTACACCGCGCCCATCGGATCCACGGACCAGGACCGCATCCGGCACCTGACAGTGGCCCTGCCACCGCAGTACGCCGCCCGCCTCTTCCACGCACAGGAGACCGGCGCCGGCGACCGCGAACTCAAGCAGATCGCGGCCGAAGCGCTCAAGGAGGTGTACTTCCAGGACGGCGGCCGCCGCGCCGGAACCCTGGAAGAAGTCCGCTTCACCGACGTCGAGCACCTCGAGTTCGAGCTCTAGCTGGTGATGGTGATAGCCGATCAGATCGACGAGAGCGTGGCGATGCAGCGCCTGGTTCGCAGGCCGAGAAGCAGCTAGCCCCAGCCATGCGGCCCCTCGGACTGCCCGCAGGTGCGCGAAGCGCCGAAGGGCGAATTCCCTCGCCGGATGGGCGTCTGCTTCCTCACCGGGGCAGTGGGCCTGCGGGTTCGGTGTCGTGAGCTGCGGTGCGCGCCGGGACGCGCGTTCCGCCGTGTAGGTGAACCCGGGCGGGGGAGCCCGGCCGATGCCGGGGCCCTGCGGGAGGGTGGATCCGCGCCATCCAACCAGCCCGTAGGGATGGCCGTGGGGGTCGTGCGGACGATGCCGAGATCGCGATCGACGGCGCCGAGTGGCCCGCCCGGGCATCCCGCGGGCTTGACGACCATGCGGAAGGACACCACACATGGGCTACGCGCCCGACGGCTACGGCCAGGTCAGCGTCGGCATCTACAACTGTCTGCCGCCCGACCGCCAGGTCGGCTACAACGCACCCGAAGAGATCTACCTCAAGCGGGCCCCCAAGGTCGAATTCTTCAGGGCGGGCCCCACATTCCGGGCGAGCTTTGACTACTCCGTGACGAAGTCCCAGATCGAGGCCGAGTTCCCGCTGTCCGAGGCATACAAGAAGTTCGGGATCGACGACAGCCAGGTTGCTCGAGTCCACGAGAACTGGACCGAGTGGGCCATCGGAACCCCGGAGAGGCTCAAGACGGCCGCGTGTTGGGCCGCGCCGTACGGGCCGGTCGCCCTCATGTCGGTCGCGAACGCGGAGTCTGGCCACTTCGCTGGGAAGCGTGTGGCGGTCGCGCCGTTCATCTGCGGGTCGACCCCGTTCGAGGGGGTGCAGAACAAGTCCTACGTCGATGAGGCGAGCATCTCGGTGACCGACTCCACCACGGAAGGGTGGGAGTTCGGCCTGGCCGCCGAGGCCGGCATGGAAAAGGACGGGACCAGCGTTAAGCAGACCGCCTCGTTCCGCTGGTCGAAGAGCACCACGCACACCACCGAGGTCCGCAAGAGCCACACTGAGTCCACCACCATCCCGGGCAGGGAAGGGCAGTGGACGAAGCTGGACATGCGTGCCTGCGCCGGCGTCTACTCCGGCTGGCTCAGGTATCTCAGCGGCGGCGAGTACGGCCTCTACCCGATGCGGGCCCCCGTCCAGGCCCCCGGCTTCCCCAACCCCGTGGCCGAACACCAGCTCCACGCCCCCGCCGACACCTACAGCGACGCCGAAGCCACCCTCCTGAGGGATTACCACCAGGCTGAAGATGACTACGCAAAGGCGCTGCAGGACACCATCACCGCAGGCCCCTCTGACAGCGACAGAGGCATCTTCGACGGTGTCAACCTGCACCTGATGAACGCCGATGCCGAACGCCGCCGCCTCCAGGCAGCCATCGACGCCCTCGGCATCTGACCCCCGAACCCGACACGAGCCCACAACAGCCTCGACATACAGCGGCCCGACTCACCACACCGGCGCGTCGGGCCGCTGTGCTGCTCGACACCGAAGAACCGCGCTCGACCGGTGGTCGGCGTCCGCCGATCGTGTGGCCACGCTTCCCGGAATGGTGCATCCGGCTCCGGAAGACGTCCGCGTGCCGGTCGACCGGGACCAGACAGTCCCACAGGACGAAGTCACCCCCTGGGGGTCTACCTCGTCCGACAACTACAGAACCTCGGCACGGCCAGTGAGCCGAAGCGGAAAACCTGTCGCAAAGGCGGAGTTCCTGTCATCCGGATCTACCGCCGGTGCGCGCACTTCGACACGCCCACCTACTCTCGGTTATCAGCACATTGCAATACGTGAGGATCTGGGATGTCCTACTCGCCACTTCTGGTCAAGCCTATGCGGGAAGAGCTGACCTCGATCGGGTTCAAGGAGTTGCTCACCCCCCTGGACGTGGACGCTGCGATGCAGGACGCCCAGAGGGGCTGACGCCGGTGGTCGTCAACGCCGTGTCTGGCACCACGGCCGACGTGGCCCGCTCTGGCGCCCGCATCGCTCTCGCGGGCGACTCCGGGTGCCCCCACAGGCTGCTGACCGTCTTCGCCGAACAGGACTGTGAAGCCCTCGCCCGGATGCGTGGTTACTTCGCGCACAGCCCGCCCTCCGAACCGTCGTTCGCCCCGTTCAAGGACGGCGAACCAGTCCATTTCCTCCCACGCCAGATCATCGAAAGACGTGACGCTGACGCCGCCAGGGTGCCCGCCGACCTGCGGAGCGGGTTCGACTAGTTCGGCAAATAGTCGCGATCGGCACTCGCTCGCGCACCCGCCGGCGGCAGAGCCGAGACGCCGAAGAACACGAACATCCGCGGCCTCCGGGAAGCTGCGCTGGTACAGGGAACCCCACCTTCTCTACAGCCCAGTCAGTGGCGGACCAGCGTGATTCCTGGCCCGCCAGCCCCATGGAGCACCCCAATCGCGGCTCTCCGGCGCCCAGGGTCGGTGCATCCTCGGCCCTAGGGGGCCTCCGGGTGCCCGACGGGGCCAACAGCCGATCGGGCGGCTGCGGCACGGTGGAAGGTGTTCGCCGACAACGGGGCCGAGCCAGGCGTGGGCTGATCAAGACATACGTGGCGGGTACTTCGTCGTGTGCGGTCGCGTGGTGGCGTGCTTTCGGTGGCTGAGGAGCTGTCGGGGGCAAGGGGCGGATTTTCGTCGATCGATCGGCGGGGGCGAAGGGCATGAACGCCCCAGGGCCCACTGAACAGTGCTTCGGGTGACCGCGTACGGGACACCAGGCGTGGGCGGGAACGGCAGCGGGGAACCTCCTGTCCTGCTGCTAAAGAGGGCGCAGCGCGTAGAGCCGGGCTGACCTGCACAAACGGTTTCTACAGCAAGTTCTGACGATCTGGCACCGGGTTCCCAGCATCGTGCACCCAGGTTGTAGGAGCAGGGCAGGCAGTTCCTCAGGCCTGAGTGCCCATGTCCTGTGATCTGTGACCACGGTTGCAGGAACTGACCAGATTGACGTGACGTTCATGAGGAAGACGCCGTTTCCAGGCGGGGAGCGGGGGTGTGGCGGATCGACGTCTGATTCAGCGACACGCCCTGGAGGCGGACTACATGAACTTCGCGCTCATGTACGTTAAGTTCATCTGGTCGGCCTGAGGGTCGCTACTCATACACGTTGAGGCAATGGCCGGCCACGGAGGGCCCATTGGGAGCAGTACGCAGACTGGTCGACGCCGACACGGGCGAGGCCATCCCCTATGCGCCCTACGCCTTCTCCGGTGAGCACATCCAGGTCGACAAGGCCAGGGTCGAGGCGATCACCGAGAGCAAGGAATTCACCCCGAGCCAGAAGTACATGGTCCTGTGGTGGATCGGAGTCTCTCCCCAGGGCATGGCACCGTTGAGGGCAACCGGCGCGGACATCGCCAAGAAGGTCGGGATGACCGCTGACGCCGTGGGAAAGATCAACCGGAAGCTTCTCAAACTGCGCATTCTGATCGAGCGTGGGCGCATCGGTAACTACCGGCTCTACCGGATCAGCCCGTACATTGCCTTCCACGGGACTGGGATCGAGCAACGGGAAGCGATCAAGACGTGCAACCCGCCGGACATTCCCGGCTTCGACAACACAACCCCCTTGCTGTGGGAGGCCCAGTGAACAACGACGACAAGCAGAAGCTCCTGGACGTCCTGCACCGCACCGCCGGCATGACCGCCAATCAGCGCCTGATCGTCATGCTCTACGCCATGCACCCCGCGGACCGCGCGGGCGCGGTCATCGAGACCGGCGCCAAGCTCGCCGAGCTCGTCGGCATGTCCCCGACCGTGTTCTCCCGCACCCGGCGCCAGGTGGTGGAGGCCGGCTGGCTTGAGGAATCCGAGCGGCTCGCGCACATCAGCTACTACAGACTCAGCGCGAAGAGCACCGGCGAGGACGTCGTCGTACCCCTGCGCCGAGCAACCTGATCGGCTCGGAAGAGCAGAGCTCATGTACGTAGGGTCAATGAGTACCGGTCCTGGGCGCGCTACTCATTGACCTCACGTACATGAGCCACCCGCGTTCCGGCCACGGGAGGCTGATTCATGCGTTTGATCAGACCTCCTCGGGCAAGGTCGAGAGCTTGGCCCGGCAAAGGTGATCACACACCAGCGGGCGCAGCCGGGGGAGCGCGATGCCGGTGCCCAGGGCCCTGAGGAACTCCAGGACCACCCTCCACTCCTGCCGTCTCGGGCTGGCCGGCGGGCGGTCGCTCGGGTAACAGGTGGCCGCCCAGAACGAGGCCGGGGCCTGGGCCCCTTGCGCGCGCTCCTCGCACTACGGCCGAGACGTGCTCCAGCTGCCAATCCTCGGACTCGGCTCGGCCCGGCGTTGTCGCCACGGCGGCTTCCGGTCCGGCACCGGGCAACGGCCACCCGCAGCCAACCCCGACTCCGATCCCGCCCCCGCCGCCCACCGGGCGACGGCCGCCCACCGGGCTGAGGTTCCCCCGAGATGCGGAG
>NZ_LBDA02000097.1 GCF_000980885.2 Streptomyces malaysiense
GGCCGCCCCCGCCTCCGCCGTCGTCCCCGCCCCCACCTCCCCCCGTCCCACCGTCAGCCGCACCGGCAGCACCGCGATGACCTCCCTCGAACGCTGACCGGGACGCGCCCCGGGCCACGGCTCACGCCCCTGCCCGCGCCCCCGGCCCCGCGGCCCCGGCCGGAAACCCGCCCCGAACCGGCGCACACACCTGTGGCGCCGCCCACACCCTCGGTGTGATGGTTTTCGCATACGGCCCCGCACGGGCAGCCCCTAGGGTTGCGCGGGAAACGGCAGGGCAGGGCGTGTCTTGACCACCATGACGTTCGTCGCCGCCAGGCAGCTGAAGGGATTCCAGGATGTTCCGTAAGGTGCTGGTCGCCAACCGCGGAGAGATCGCGATCCGCGCGTTCCGGGCGGGCTACGAACTCGGCGCGCGCACCGTCGCCGTGTTCCCCCACGAGGACCGCAACTCGCTCCACCGGCTCAAGGCCGACGAGGCCTACGAGATCGGGGAGCCGGGGCACCCGGTGCGCGCCTACCTCTCCGTCGAGGAGATCGTGTCCGCCGCCCGCCGGGCCGGGGCGGACGCCGTCTACCCCGGCTACGGCTTCCTGTCCGAGAACCCGGAGCTGGCCCGCGCCTGCGAGGAGGCGGGCATCACCTTCGTCGGCCCCGCCACGGCCACGCTGGAGCTGACCGGCAACAAGGCGCGCGCGGTCGCCGCCGCCCGCGCGGCCGGCGTACCGGTGCTCGGTTCCTCCCAGCCCTCCACCGACGTGGACGAACTGGTGCGGGCCGCCGAGGAGATCGGCTTCCCCGTGTTCGTGAAGGCGGTCGCGGGCGGCGGCGGTCGCGGCATGCGCCGGGTCGAGGACCCCGCCCAGCTGCGCGAGTCCATCGAGGCCGCCTCCCGGGAGGCGGCGTCCGCGTTCGGCGACCCGACCGTGTTCCTGGAGCGGGCCGTGGTCGACCCGCGCCACATCGAGGTACAGATCCTCGCCGACGGCGAGGGCGATGTCGTCCACCTCTTCGAGCGCGACTGCTCGCTCCAGCGCCGCCACCAGAAGGTCATCGAGCTGGCGCCCGCCCCGAACCTCGACCCCGGGCTGCGCGAGCGGATCTGCGCCGACGCCGTACGCTTCGCCCGCGAGATCGGCTACCGCAACGCGGGCACCGTGGAGTTCCTGCTCGACCGGGACGGCAACCACGTCTTCATCGAGATGAACCCGCGCATCCAGGTCGAGCACACCGTCACCGAGGAGGTCACGGACGTCGACCTGGTCCAGGCACAGCTGCGGATCGCCGCCGGCGAGACCCTCGCCGACCTCGGCCTCGCCCAGGAGACGATCACCCTGCACGGGGCCGCGCTGCAGTGCCGTATCACCACCGAGGACCCCGCCAACGGCTTCCGGCCGGACACCGGCAGGATCAGCGCCTACCGCTCGCCGGGCGGCTCCGGCATCCGGCTCGACGGCGGAACCACCCACGCCGGTACGGAGATCAGCGCCCACTTCGACTCCATGCTGGTCAAACTCACCTGCCGGGGGAGGGACTTCAAGGCCGCCATCGGCCGCGCCCGGCGTGCCGTCGCCGAGTTCCGCATCCGCGGAGTGTCCACCAACATCCCCTTCCTCCAGGCGGTGCTGGACGACCCGGACTTCCAGGCCGGGCGGATCACCACCTCGTTCATCGAGGAGCGCCCGCACCTGCTCACGGCCCGCTCCTCCGCGGACCGCGGCACCAAGCTGCTCACCTACCTCGCCGATGTGACCGTGAACAAGCCGCACGGCGAACGGCCCGACCTCCTCGACCCGTCGACCAAGCTGCCGGTGCCGGCCGCCGCCGAGCCGCCCGCCGGATCGCGGCAGCTCCTCGTGGAGCTCGGCCCCGAGGGCTTCGCCCGGCGGCTGCGCGAGTCGCCGACGATCGGTGTCACCGACACCACCTTCCGCGACGCCCACCAGTCGCTGCTCGCCACCCGGGTGCGCACCAAGGACCTGCTGGCCGTCGCCCCCGTCGTCGCCCGCACCCTGCCCGAACTGCTGTCCCTGGAGTGCTGGGGCGGCGCCACCTACGACGTCGCCCTGCGCTTCCTCGCCGAGGACCCCTGGGAGCGGCTGGCCGCCCTGCGCGAGGCCGTGCCCAACATCTGCCTCCAGATGCTGCTGCGCGGCCGCAACACCGTGGGCTACACGCCGTACCCGACGGAGGTCACCGACGCCTTCGTGCAGGAGGCCGCCGCCACCGGCATCGACATCTTCCGCATCTTCGACGCCCTCAACGACGTCGGCCAGATGCGCCCCGCCATCGAGGCCGTGCGCGAGACCGGCACGGCGGTCGCCGAGGTCGCCCTCTGCTACACCGGCGACCTGAGCGACCCCGCGGAGCGGCTCTACACCCTCGACTACTACCTGCGGCTCGCCGAGCAGATCGTCGACGCCGGCGCCCATGTCCTCGCCATCAAGGACATGGCCGGACTGCTGCGCGCCCCGGCCGCCGCCACCCTGGTCTCGGCGCTGCGCCGCGAGTTCGACCTGCCCGTGCACCTGCACACCCACGACACCGCGGGCGGCCAGCTCGCCACCTACCTCGCCGCGATCCAGGCGGGCGCGGACGCGGTGGACGGCGCGGTCGCCTCGATGGCCGGGACGACCTCCCAGCCGTCGCTGTCCGCGATCGTGGCCGCCACCGACCACTCCGAGCGGCCCACCGGCCTCGACCTCCAGGCGGTCGGCGACCTGGAGCCGTACTGGGAGGGCGTGCGCCGGATCTACGCTCCGTTCGAGGCGGGCCTCGCCGCGCCGACCGGACGCGTCTACCACCACGAGATCCCCGGCGGCCAGCTGTCCAACCTGCGCACCCAGGCGGTCGCCCTCGGCCTCGGTGACCGCTTCGAGGACATCGAGGCGATGTACGCCGCCGCCGACCGCATCCTCGGGCACCTGGTCAAGGTCACCCCGTCCTCGAAGGTGGTCGGCGACCTCGCCCTGCACCTGGTGGGCGCCGGGGTCTCCCCCAAGGACTTCGAACAGACCCCCGAGAGGTTCGACATCCCCGACTCGGTGATCGGCTTCCTGCGCGGGGAACTGGGCACGCCGCCCGGCGGCTGGCCGGAGCCGTTCCGCACCAAGGCGCTCCAGGGCCGCGCGGCGGCCAAGCCGGTCCCCGAGCTGTCCACCGAGGACCGCGAGGGCCTGGCCAAGGACCGCAGGGCCACCCTCAACCGGCTGCTGTTCCCGGCGCCCACCAGGGAGTTCGAGGGCCACCGGCAGTCGTACGGCGACACGAGCGTCCTGGACAGCAAGGCGTTCTTCTACGGTCTGCGTCCGGGCAAGGAGTACGCCGTCGACCTGGAGCCCGGTGTGCGGCTGCTGATCGAGCTCCAGGCGATCGGCGAGGCCGACGAGCGCGGTATGCGCACGGTGATGTCCACGCTCAACGGCCAGCTGCGGCCCATCCAGGTGCGTGACCGGGCGGCCGCCTCGGACGTGCCGGTGACGGAGAAGGCCGACCGCTCGAACCCGGGCCATGTGGCCGCGCCGTTCGCCGGTGTGGTGACGCTCTCCGTGGCCGAGGGCGACGAGGTGGCGGCCGGCGTCACCGTCGCCACCATCGAGGCGATGAAGATGGAGGCCTCCATCACGGCTCCGAAGGCGGGCCGGGTGTCCCGGCTGGCCATCAACCGGATCCAGCAGGTGGAGGGCGGCGACCTGCTGGTCGAGATCGGCTGAGCCCGCGCGGAAGCGGCTGTGTCCGCACCGGACACGGCCGCTTCCGCGTCATCGGGTCATCAGTCGCGCGGGCTCGCGGGGCCGTCCCAGAGCGGGTACGACATCACGTGCTGGAACCCCTGCGGCCGCGCGCCGGTGTAGGTCAGGGTCAGCTGCGTGAAGCGCTCGAAGGAGGGGTGCTTCTTCCACTGCGTGCCGCCGCTGAGCCGGATGACCACCGGGTAGGGGTGGAAGGTGCCGGCCGCGCAGTACGGCTGGCAGTCGTTCACCCAGTTCGTGCCCGTGCCCGTGGCGCCGCCGGACCCCCAGGAGGTCCAGTGGAGCCCCTTGAGGCGGCTGTTGCCGTCACCGCAGGCCAGGATGAAGTCCGTGGGGCGCACATTGCGGTGGGAGAAGCAGTCCACCAGCACCCGGTTCCCCGCCCCGCCCCGCGCCGTCGCGGCCGGCGACGCGGTCGTGGTCGGCGGACTGGCCGAAGCCGTCGTCGTCCCCGCCGCCAGCAGAGCCGCTGCCGCCAGGGTCACCGCCGTTCCCACCACTGATCCGCGCATGGCCGCTCCCACCGTTCGTGCCGTGTCCGAGCAGGTCACATCGACGCTACGGCCACCTGGCGCATTCCACCAGTCGCGCAGGTCGCACCGCGTGTCACCCGGACGGACCGGTTCCGGACAGGCCCGTGGCCGGGGACGCGGCCGGCGTGACGAACACCGGACGCGTCCCCGGCCACGGGGGGTGGGGGCGGGCTCAGCAGGCGCCCTCGTCCTGCCAGGGACCCCAGGTGGAGGCGCCGGGCACCTCGTTCTGGGTCCACCACTTGGCCTTCCAGTTGTGCTGCGCGTACGACACCTCGGACCCGCCCGTGTACGCGGTGGACGAGTTCCACGCGGGCTCGCAGGAGACCGGGGTCGGCGTCGGGGTGGGGGTCGGAGTGCCGGTCGGCGGGGTGACGCCCGCGAACTTCACCGAGTACTTCGCGAAGTCCCAGTCGCTCTGCGCCACGCTCGAACAAGTCCCGGACGTACGGCCCCCGTTGTCCGGCGGGCTGCACTGCCGGTCGCGGTTGAGTGCCCAGAAGGTGAACCGGTCCATGTGGTGGCTGGTCGCGTAGTCCAGCACGGTCTGGAAGTCGCTCTGGCTGAAGATCTCGCCGGTGTCGCTGCGGCCGTTCATGCCGGAGAAGCCCTCGTGGGCGTAGGCGGTGGCCTCGTCCCAGCCGAAGGTGGACCGGAGGATCGAGTTGAAATTGGTCAGCGCGGCGGTCTGGCTCGCCGCGCCGCTGAAGCCGCCGTCGAAGGGCATGATGGAGAAGTTGTTCGGGATGAACCCCTGCGACTTCGCCTCCAGGAGCATCTGCTTGCCGAACCAGCCGGTGCCGTCCACCGTGCCGGCCGTGGTCACGGAGACGTACAGACCCGGATTGTTCTGCTGGAGGATCCTGGCCGCGCCGATCTCGTTCTTGATGGCCGCGGTGTTCTCGTACTCCGGCTCCTCCAGGTCGAAGTCGATGGCGTGCAGGCCGTACTTGGTGATCACCTGCTGGTACGCCGCCGCCGTGGACGCCGCGTCCGCGCAGGCCTGGCCGAGCTTGGTGCCGCCGTAGCCGCCGATGGAGACGGACACGTCGCCGCCCTTGGCGCGGATGGTGGAGATCGTCGACTGTACGGCGGTGTCCGAGGAGACGGGGGCCGTACCACCCCAGGTGGGGGAGCAGCCACCGCCGTTGGGGGCGAGCACGAAGGCCAGCTGGAACGCCTTGAGACCGGTGGCGTCCATGATGGCGGCCGGGTCGGGCGGGTCGTTGTCCAGCGGCATCAGATAGGGGGCGGCCGCGTACCAGCGGTTGCCCAGGGCGTCCTGGCCGGTGGCGCCCGAGGCGTTGGCCGCGACCAGGCCGGTGGTGCCCGCGGCGGTCAGTACGACGGCGGCCGCCGCGCTCAGACAGGCGTGAAGACGTCTCACTGCGTGCCTCCAGAGGGTGGGGAGAACCCGGGTGGGGGAGGAGCCCCCACCCTCCGGGAGCTGTTGCGGCCACGTCAACAAGTTGGCCTAGACCAACTTGCTCTTTGGACTAGACCATGCGATTGCTTTACCTTTTGTCGACCAATCGCAGACCGAAGCCCCGGTCCAGCGGCAGGCTCGCCGTGGTGATCGTCGTGACGTGGGTCGCCGGGTCGAACGACCAGGCGGAGGCCGGAAGCCGGCGCCCGTCCACCAGCACTTGGGCGGGCGCGGAACCGCCGTGCACGGTGAACCGGTACGTCCGGTCCGTCACCTTGCCCGTGTACGCGCCCTTGCTCGCGCCGACGGAGACGCTCGTGCCGTGCGGGTCCCGGTGCACGGAGACCCGCTGGGTGGCGGCGGCGCCCTTGGCGAAGTCGCGGGTCACGCCGTCGTCCTCGTACAGCGTGTAGTGGCTGGTGCCGTGGGCCGACGGGTACAGGTCCCAGTCCAGCTCGTGCCGGTCCCGGGTCTGCCAACTCGTGGTGCCCTTCGGCCACATGGGGACCACCGCGCCCTCGCGCACGAACAGCGGAAGCGTGTCCAGCGGCGCGTGGTAGCCGTTGACCGTGGTCGGGCCCTGGTAGGTGCGGCCCGTCCAGTAGTCGGTCCAGGTGCCCTTGGGCAGGTAGATGCCGTCACGGGTGTCGGAGTCCTGGTAGACCGGCGCGACCAGGAAGTCGGGGCCGGACAGGAACTCGTACTTGGCGTTCGCGCCCAGGGTGCCCGGGTCGTCCGGGTACTCCAGCCACAGCGGACGCACCGCGCCCACACCGCTCTTCGCCGCGCCGGCGGAGAGGGTGTACATGTACGGCAGCAGCCGCTCCTTCAGCTGGAGGTACTTGCGGTTGATGGAGGTGTACGGCTCGCCGTCCAGCCACGGCTGCTGGTCGGCGGGCTTCTTGGTGGTCAGGTCGGTGGCCCAGCCGTCCATGGTCATGATGGACGGCAGGAACGCCTTCCACTGGAGGTCGCGGGCGTACATCTTGGCGTCGTGGCGGTAGATGCTGCCCACGTCGCCCGTGTCGTAGGCGATGCCGGACATCGTCGCCCCGGCGTAGGTCGGGATCTGCCAGCGGATGTAGTCCCAGGACAGCTGCTGGTCGCCGCTCCACAGCACCCCGCAGCGCTGGGCGCCCGCCCAGGAGACGGGCAGCCAGACGAAGCCGCGCGCGTCGCTGTTGTCCTCGATGCCCTTCTTCGCCGCGTCGCAGGCGTCCAGCGCGAACCGGTAGCCGTCGCCGACCCAGGCCACGTCCAGCTTGGCCACCCGCTGGCCCGCCTTGACCTGGTCGGCCAGCTTGTCGATGCCGTCCTGCGTCCACAGGCCGAGCTGGGCGTGGTGGTCCCGCAGGCCCTGGGCGGTCTGCTGGAGGTCCTCGTAGCCGCAGCCGTAGCCGTCGTTGACCAGCATCCAGCCCAGCGGCATCTGGTGCTCGGTGTAGCCGTCGGCGACCTTCAGCGCGTCCAGGGTGTGCCGCTCGCCCCGGTTGGCGTTGTGCAGATAGCAGTCGGAGTCGCCGGGCTCCAGGCCGTAGACCGGGGGCATGAACGGCTTGCCCACCAGCTTCGTGTACTTGCCGATGACCTGCTTGGCGTCGCCGAGGAAGTAGTAGGCGTCCAGGCGCCGTTCCTGCTGTCCGGTGGTGACCGGCGCGCCGAAGGTGTACACGCCCGGGGCGAAGGTGTTACGGAAGACGCCGTAGCCCGCGCTGGAGAGGTAGAACGGCTGGGAGTTGTTGTAGCCGCCCTCGTCCCAGTCGAAGCTGTTGGACACGTACATCGTCCGCCCGCGGTGCGAGAAGCCGCCGTTCTGCTCGCCGCCGCCGAAGAACTGCTCGTGGGCGCCGCGGTCGAGGCTCTGCCGCATCCCGCCGGTGGACCACCGCAGCGGTTTGTCCTCCTGCCAGATCCGGGTGCGGTCGTCCGCCTTGTACAGACCGAACCGCAGCGGCTTCTTGTACACGCGCAGCACGGCGCCGGAGGCGCGTACACCGTAGTAGTCGCCCGCGTCGAAGGACGAGGTGTGCCGGTCCGCGGCAGGCTCCGCTCGCACGATCTCGGTGCCGGCCGGGTCGCTCAGCGAGCCCGACGGGTCAGCCTGGAGCCGGAGTTGACCACCGGTCAGGAAATCGGCGCGCGCCACGAGCCCGCCGGCCCTGATCGTGTAGCTGCCGTCGCGCCCGGAGAAGGACGTCAGGTCACCGGCGTCCTCGGTCGCGGGCAGGTACGCCGTGCCGGTGAAGGAGTTGTCGTGCACGTCGTACGGCACGACCACCACGTGGTAGGTCCCCGACGCGCGCGGGATCACGGTGGCCTCGGGGTCGGCGGTGCCCGCGCTGGAGGCCACCTGGGCGCCGTGGTCGTCGTACACGTACAGGTCGAAGTCGTCGGTGGGGTGCTCCCATCTGACGGCCAGCGGGACGCCGCCCTCGGGGTTGTCGTCCCAGTAGCCGGCCGGCACCGAGACGGCCAGGTCGAAGCGGTCGCAGACCTCGTTGCCGGGGTCGGTGCCGGGGGCGGGGCAGTCCCCGGGGCCGCCGCCGGTGCCCTTGGCGTAGACGGGGCTCTGCCAGCTGACACTGCTGTGGGCGGGGTCCAGCACGGCGCCGGTGGCGGCGGCCGCGGCGGGCGCCGGGACGACCAGCGCGGTGCCGGCCAGGGCGGTCACCAGCCCCAGCGGCACCCAGGCCGGCCACGGCACCCGATGTCGGAGTCTTCGCACGGCGGAACAGCTCCCCTCGCGTCGGTGCGGAGTACATGAGCTTGCGTGGAAGTGCTTGAAGAAGTGCTCATTCAAGCAACTTCACGCACGAAGACTCGAAGGAGGCACAGGTTCATGTCAATACCGCGGGCTGATCCGGGACGCCTCCCGGGAGGGCGCGGGCGCACACGGCGACGGGCCGGACCCCGCCCCCCGGCGCGGTCCGGCCCGTGCGGCCGCGAGGTCTCAGCCGGCCTGTCCGCGCAGCACGATCTGGGTCTGCGTGGTCTGCCCGACCAGCCGGTCCCGGTCGTCGCGCAGATCCGTCTGCACCACGATCAGCGTGCCGCCGAGGTGCAGTGGCCGGGCCGTGGCGTGGACGTGCCCCGAGGTGAGGGCCCGGAGGAAGTTGGTCTTGGACTCGACCGTGGAGGTGCCGGCCGCCCCCTTTGGCAGGTTGAGGTAGGCGCACACCGCGCCCACGCTGTCCGCCAGCGCCATCAGCGCCCCGCCGTGCAGCGCGCCGCCGGCCGTGCACGCCTCGGGTGACCAGGCGAGTGAGCCCACGGTGCGCTCTGCGGTGGCCTCCCGCAGCTCGATGCCGAGACCGGCCGCGAACGGCATGGTGGCCAGCAGCTCGGCGGGCTCGAAGTGGGACGTCATGACGTACCGCCTTTCATGAGGGCCAGGATGATCAGGAAGTCTGCCAGCCGATGTCCTCCGCCGTGGCGGAACGGGGGGTCCACGAGCGTGCGGCCGCCCCCGCGTCGCCCTGCGCGCCCTTGACAGGGTCCGTCGGTTTCGCCAGTTTTGAGCAGCGGCGCACGGCGGGGAGCGAGCGTCCACGGCGCGGCTGGAAGGCGGGGGAGCCGAGTGGAGATCACCGTCCACGGAACCGGTGAGCTGACACCCGGTCAGCTCCGGTCCTGGCACGAGGCGATGGACGGGTCGCCCGAGTTCGCCAACCCCTTCCTCGCCCCGGAGTTCGCCCTCGCCGTCGGCCGGCACCGGGGCGGGGCCCGGGTGGCCGTGCTGCGCGAGGGCGGGCGTGACGTCGGCTTCCTGCCCTACGAGCGGCGGCCGTTCGGCGTCGGCCGGGCGATCGGACTCGGGCTCTCCGACTGCCAGGCCCTGGTGCACCGGCCCGGAGTCACCTGGGACTCCGGGGAGTTGCTGCGGACCTGCGGGCTGAGCAGCTTCGAGTTCGATCATCTCGTCGCCGGACAGCGGCCGTTCGCGCCCTACGTCACCGGAACCTTCGCCTCCCCCGTCATCGACGTGCGGCCGGGCGACGGCGACTACGCCGCATGGCTGCGCGGCACCTACCCCCGGCAGGCCAAGACGACCCTGAAGAAGGAGCGCCGCCTGGGCCGGGACGTCGGCGAGGTGCGCTTCGTGTTCGACGAGCGGGACCCCGAGGTGCTGCGCACCCTCATGCGCTGGAAGTCCGCGCAGTACCGCAGGACCGGCCGCATGGACCGGTTCGCCCGGCCCTGGATCGTCGCCCTGGTCGAGGAGCTGTTCCGCCTCCGCGCGCAGCACTGCGCGGGTGTGCTGTCCGTCCTCTACGCCGGGGACCGCCCGGTCGCCGCCCACTTCGGGCCCCGGTCGGGCACGGTCCTGGCGGCCTGGTTCACCGCGTACGACCCCGGACTGCACCGCTACTCACCGGGGCTGATGATGCATCTGCGGACCGCCGAGGCCGCCGCCCGGCACGGGGTCGGCACGGTGGATCTCGGGCGCGGCGACAAGGAGTACAAGGACTGGCTGAAGACCCGCGAACTCCGGGTCGGGGAAGGCTTCTTGACCCGGCCGCACCCGGTGGCCCTCGCCCATCGCCTGTGGCGAGGGCCCGCGCGCGGTCTGCGCAACACCGTGCTGGCCCACCCCCGGCTGCGTGAACCCGCCGACCGGCTGCTGCGGACGGCGGGCGCCCTGCGTACCCGAGGGCAGGGCCCGGCGGGGCCCTGAGCCGAAGGGGTCCACGAGGGGCCGCCGGATATTACTGACACGTACGCGTCAAAAGTTTGCCAAGTGGCCCCACGCGGCGCGTGTGTGTGATCAGGTCTCCTGCGTCGGCAGAGTCGAACGCCTCATTCCTGGAGGTCTGGTGTCCGAACCATCCCGCAGACGACGGTGGTTCACCGTCTGTGCGATCACCGCGTCGGCGGCGCTCGTGGCGATACCCCCGTCGTCGGCCGCCGGCCGCTCGGCGAGCCCCTTCGGCGTCCGCACCCTCGACCAGCTCGCCAAGGCGCGGACGCACTCGGTGGGCGCCATGACGCCGCACCTGTCGGGGGACGACGACGGCGGCAACGAGGCGGACGAGATCGCCGAGGGAGCGGACCAGTTCGCCGAGGCCCGCACCTCGCCCGGCGTCGTCGCTCCGGGCGCCTACGGCGCCGCCTGGGGAGACCTGGGCAAACTCAAGAAGACCGGCGGCAGTTGGCACAACATCACCGACCTGCCGTACAACTCGGACGACCCTCGCTACCGCGACTACGACTCCAACTCGAGCGGCGGCTCGGGCAATGTCACCGGCCGCATGGCCGCCGTCGCCGCTGACGACGACGGTTACGTGTACGCGGGCAGCGCGGGCGGCGGCGTCTGGCGCTCGCGCACCGGCGGCGGCAGGTGGCAGCCCATCAGCGACAAGCTGCCCTCCCAGTCCACCGGAGCCCTCGCCCTCGACCCGCGTGGCAGGCTGTGGCTGGGCACCGGCGAGGCCACCACCAACGCCGACGCCTACCTCGGCAGCGGCGTCTACGTCCTCGCCCACCCGCACCACGGCACATTCTCCCAGCGCACCCGGGTCGGCGGCGACGAGCTGGAGAGCACCAGCATCCACGAGCTGCGCTTCGCCGGCGACACGGTGTGGGCGGCCACCAGCGAGGGCGTGTGGAGCCACTCCACCAGGCATCTGAAGGGCCCCTGGAAGCTGGAGTTCGCGCCCAACCCGGACTATCTGCCGAACGGTCCGAAGGCCCACGACCCGGACGCGGCGTACAAGAACATCGCCAACGACATCGCCATCGACCCCAAGGACCCCTCCAAGGTGGTCCTCGCGATCGGCTGGCGCAGCGGCGACGACTACAACGGCTTCTACACCAGGAGCGACGGCGCCTGGAAGCGGATCACCGACGGACTCGGCGACCTCCCGGCCGACCCGGACGACGTCGGCAACGTGACCTTCGCCCGCTCCGCCGACGGCTCCCGCTACTACGCCATCGACCAGTCGCCGCAGCAGCTCGAAACCAACCCGGACAGCGGTCTGGAGGGCATCTACGTCTCCAAGTCCGGTTCGCCGACCGGCCCCTGGACGAAGATCGCCGACTACAAGGGCCTGGCCGCCGACAACTCGGCGCTGGACTCGGCGGGTTACATGCCCGGGGTGCAGGCCTGGTACAACCAGTTCCTCGCCGTCGACCCGAAGAACCCGGAGCACCTGTACGCCGGCCTGGAGGAGGTCTACGAGACCGAGGACGGCGGCAGCACCTGGTCCACCGTCGGCCCGTACTGGAACTTCACCTTCTCCTGCTGGAACATCGACCCCTCCAAGCAGACCGGTGACTGCAACCCGACCACCCACTCCGACCAGCACGGCGTCGCCATCGGTACCTACCACGGCAAGCCGTACGTGTACGTCGGCAACGACGGCGGCATCTACAAGCGTCCGGTGAACGGCTCCCAGGACGCCGACGGCCACGCCACCGACTGGACCTCGCTGAACGACGGCACCATCGACGCCCTTCAGTACTACTCGGTGGGCATCGGCAAGGACCTCGACAACGGGGGCGTCTCCGTCACCGGCGGTCTCCAGGACAACGGCCAGTCCATCCTGCGCGGCGACGACAAGGTGATGGGCTCCAACTTCGGCGGCGACGGCGGCGACACCCTCACCGATCCCGCCAACGGGTGCGACATCGCCCAGGAGTACGTCTACCTCGCCATCCAGGTCACCCAGAACTGCGCGGTGAACGACGGCGGCTGGGTCGACGATCCGAGCAAGATCACGTCGTACTCGGTCGCCCCGCCCGACAACGCCACCGACGAGGCCCGCTTCATCGCCCCGCTCGCAGCCGACCTCAAGGACGGCGACACCTGGGTCGCGGGTGGCCGCCACGTCTGGGTGCAGCACCACGGTTACGCCATCCGCAGCGGCTCCGAGTGGACCAGCGCCCACGACCTCGGCGCGGGCCGTACCGCCACCGCCGTCGCCGCCTCCGGGGGCAAGGTCTACGCCGCCTGGTGCGGCCCCTGCAACAACCAGGGCTTCGCCCGCGGCATCGCCGTCGGCAACGCGGACGGCACCGGCTGGCACGACATCAACCTGCCCGTGGACGGCACGGTGCCCAACCGCTACCTCAGCGGCTTCGCCATCGACCCGCACGACGCCGACCACGTCTATCTGACGGTCAACGGCTTCTCCCGGCAGTGGACCGAGGGCCCCGGCGCCGGCGTCGGCCACGTGTTCGAGTCCATGGACGGCGGTACCACCTGGAAGGACATCTCCGGCAATCTGCCGGACGTGCCCACCGACTCCGCGCTGGTGACCGCGAACGGCGGCCTCGCCGTCGGCACCGACCTCGGCGTCGTCTACCGGGCGCCGGGCAGCACCACCTGGAAGCGCGCCGGCGACCTGCCGGCCGTCGCCGTGCTCCAGCTGAAGACCAGCCCCGACGGCCGCACGCTGTACGCCGCCACGCACGGCCGGGGCATCTACACCCTCAAGGTCGGCAAGCTGCGCTGACCGGGGCCGGGGGAGGGGCGGCCCGGCCGCCCCTCCCGCGCGCTAGGCGGAGGGCCCCGCGACGCTCCGCAGCGACACCGCCGGGGACGGCGCCGCAGTGGGACAGGCCTGCGTGGTCCGCGTCCACCAGTCGGCGCCGTCCTCGACGTACCGCAGCAGGATGCCCTCGCGGATCGCCCACGGGCAGACCACGGCCCGGCGCAGCCCCATCAGCTTCAGGGCCGTGTGCCCGACCACGGCACCGGCCAGGCTCTGCGCGGCACGCGGCGCGGAGATGCCGGGCAACTGGGCCCGCTCGGCGGCGGGCAGCGCTGCCAGGGTGTGCGTCGCCTCGCGCAGGTCCCGGCGCCGCAGCGCGCGCGGCTCGAACGGGCCGAACCGTCCCGGCGCGGCCCCGCACAGCCGGGCCAGCTGCTGGAACGTACGGGAGCTGACCGCCGCGGTGCGCGGTGACTCCCACCGGATCCGCGCCGCCACGTCCCGCAGTTCGTGCCGGATCCGGCGGCGCAGTTCCTTCAGCTCGCCCGCCCCGGGCGGGTCCTGGACGTCCAGGTACTCACGGGTCAGCCGGTTCGCGCCCAGCGGGAGCGAGGCCGCGAAGTCGGGCAGCCGGCCCCGCCCGAAGGCCACCTCCAGCGAGCCCCCGCCGATGTCGAGCAGCGCGAGCGGGCCCGCCTTCCAGCCGAGCCAGCGGCGGGCCGCGAGGAACGTCAGCTCGGCCTCGGTCTCACCCGGCAGGGTGCACATCCGGATCCCGGTCCCGGCCGCCACCCGCTCCAGCACCTCCGCCCGGTTCGGCGCGCCCCGGACCACCGCGGTGGCGAACGCCAGCGGGCCCGCGGCCTTCCAGCGCAGCGCCGTCTCGCCCGCCTCGGCCACCGCCCCCACCAGCCGCTCCACCGCCTCCTCGGCGATCGTGCCGTCCGCGGCGACCTGCTCGGACAGGCGCAGCTTCCACTTGACGGTGTGCACCGGCAGCGGAACACCCCCCTCCACATCCGCGATCACCAGTCGGACCGTGTTCGAACCCGCGTCCACCACGCTCACCCGCATGGCCGGGTCCGTACCCACTCCGCCCGCCGGAACGCCTGCCCCCGAGGGGCGGTCGCGCGCACACCGCGCCCTCGAGGTCGGCGCCCGGGGGCACACGGGCACCCACCGGCGCGCGACGGCGGGGTGCCCGCTCCTGTCCGGATCCGGGCCCCACCCGGCACCCCCGGTCCATGGCTGTACTTGGATGGTCGTCACCACTGTCGGCATGGGGAGCGGCACATGACCGGTACGGCAGCGACCAGAGTCCTGGTGATCGGCGGCGGCATCGCGGGCAGCGCCGCCGCCCTGGGCCTGCGCCGCGCGGGCTTCGACGTGCGCGTGTACGAGGCGCACTCCGGCGCGGACCAGGACGTCGGCGCCTTCCTCACCCTGGCCAGCACCGGCATGCGCGCCCTGGCCCAGCTGGACGCCACCCGGGCCGTGACGGCCATCGGTTTTCCGCTGACTTCACTGCGCCTGCTGGACGCGGAGGGCACCGAACTGGCCCACGTGCCGCTCGGCGAGGTCGCCGAACCCGATCTGCGCTACCGCTGTCTGCGCCGGGGCGAGCTGAACTCGGCTCTCCAGCGGGAGGTCTCGGGCCGCGGCGTCCGCCTCGTCCACGGCGCCCGGCTGACCTCGGTGACGGACGGCCCGTACGGGGTCACCGCGCGCTTCGGCGACGGCACCACCGCCACCGGCGACCTGCTCATCGGAGCCGACGGCCTGAACTCCGCCGTCCGCCGCGCCCTCACGCCCGGCATCCGGCCCGTCCACGCGGGACAGCGGGTCTTCTACGGCCGCACGCCCGGCGCCCCGGGCGCGGTCGGCGACGGTGTCATCACCATGGTGCGCGGCAGCGAGAGCGCCTTCGGATACGCGACGGCGCCGACGGGGGAGGCGTACTGGTTCGCCCGCGTCGGCGGCGACCCGCTGCCCGAGCGGGGGCCGGGCGCGCGAAATGCCGTACCGCGCGCGGAACTGCTGCCCCTGCTGCGCAAGGACGCCACGCCCGCCGCCGCACTCGTCGCGGCCTGCCCGGACCCCGTGATGGCCACCAACGCCACCGAGATGCCGCTCGGCGCCCGCTGGCACACCGGCAGGGTGCTGCTCATCGGCGACGCGGCCCACGCGGCCTCCCCGGCCACCGGGCGGGGCGCGTCGACGGCGCTGGAGGACGCGGTCGTCCTCGCCAAGGCGCTGCGCGATCTGCCGGACGCCGCCAAGGCGTTCGAGGCGTACGAGCGGCACCGGCGCCCGCGTGCGGAGCACAACATCATCGTCAGCGGCGGCATCTCCCGCGGCACCCGTGAACCCGCCCGCCCCGCCGGACCGGACCACCGCCCCGATCACCTGGACGAGGAGCTGATCCGCCAACTCGACTGGCACACAGCGCTGTCCGAGAGAGCCTGACCGGACGGCCCGCGCGCGAAAGTGCAAGAGGCGGCGCACGGGAGTCCATTGCCGGGACACCGTCGGGGGCTGATCGTTCCGTGGGACCGGTCCTTCGGCATCACCTCCGGCAACGAGGAGCATCCGTGCGACTGTTGAGCAGAGCGGGCGGCGCCGTGGCCGCGGCCGTCGCCCTCGTCCTGGGCGGCGCCACCGCGTCCCCGGCGTCCCCCGCCCCCGCCTACACCGTGACCGTGGGCAGCCCGGTGCCCTTCCCGTACCCGACGGACACCCCCGCGAGCCCCTTCCTCGACCGGGACGGCACCTTCCACTACCAGCAGTCCGCCGCCCTGTACGGCGCGAGTGACCCGCGCAGCTGGGACTTCTACACCGGCACCGACTTCGACACCGCCGTCTTCGACAGCGCGCTGAGCACCGCGGTGAACCCCGCCGACCCCGCCGACCGCAACGACGACACCACCCGTCGGTGCGACGAGAGCCCCACCGGCCGCGAGGCGAGCTACCCGCCGGCCGGTTCCGGCTACTCGCAGAAGAACTACTGCGACCTGTCCGGGGTGTGGATCGACCCCGACACCGGCGACTGGTACGGCCTGGTCCACAACGAGTTCACCCCCCAACCCTTCGGCGACGGGCTGCACTTCGACGCCGTCGACTACGCGGTCTCCACCGACCGGGGCCGCACCTGGACCATCGAGGACCACGTCATCACGTCCCCGTTCAGCACCGTGCGCGGGGACACGGCCGCCTTCCCGAACCAGACGTACGACTACGGCGACGGCGACCAGCGCCTGTTCGTGGACACCGCCTCCGGCTACTTCTACGTCTATTACGGCTCCCGGATCGTGGACAAGAAGGGCGGCTGGAAGGCCTTCTACGAGCACGTCGCCCGCGCCCCGATCGCCGCGAAGATGGCCCCCGGCTCCTGGCGCAAGTGGTACGACGGCGCATGGTCGCAGCCCGGCACCGGCGGCAAGGAGAGCGACATCGTCCCCGTCGACGCCGACCACCCCACCGGCCGCGTCCCCGCCGCCGACGAGTACGACCCGGCCAGCACCGGCACCACGGCCGAGCAGATCGCGGCCGGCAAGACGCCCCCGACCTCCCCGCTGTTCGTGATGAACATCGCCTACGACGCCTACCTGGGGCTGTACATCGGCGAACCGCAGGCCGTCGACCAGAGCGGGAACTCGCCGCAGCACCTCTACGCCACCGACGACCTCGCCACCCAGAAGTGGCACCTGATCGGCGACACCGGCGACTACACGAACGCCTCCTGGTACCGCTGGTTCCTCGACGGCGCGAACCGCACCGGCTCCTCGATCGTCGGCAGGACCGTCCGCTCGTACTGCGCCTACGGCTGCGCGCACGGTGCCGACGGCGAGTACGTCGACCTCACCCTCGACCCCGCCACGCCCGCGGCCCCGCCGGTGGCCGCCGGGCACCGCTACCGGATCGCCGCGGGCACCGGCCGCGTCCTCGCCCAGAACCCCGGCGCCGCCACCACCGCGGCGGTCCGGCCCACCCCCACCGCCCGCGCCACCTGGACCTTCCGGCCCACCGGCGACGGCGCCTACACGGTGACCAACACCGCCACCGGCGCCCTGCTGGGCGTCGACTCCACCAGGACCCGGGACCGTGCCTGGGGCACCCGGCCGACCGCCACCCGGCGACGGGGGAAGAGCCCGGCCGTCGGACAGCAGTGGTTCCTGGTCCGGGACGCCTCCCCGGCCGGCACCTGTCACCTCGTCAACCGCTACAGCGGCCTCGTCCTCGGCCTGTCCGCCGATCCCGGCCGCGGCGCGGAGACGGTCCCGCTGCGCACCTGGACCGACACCGGTCGCGGCGCCGTCGGCCGCGGCCGCACCGCCGCCGAGCAGACCCTCACGCTCATTCCGGCGAGGGGCTGAACTCCCAGGTACCGCAGGCAGGTTGTGCATAGGCTGCCCGCATGAACACCACCGACGGGGAATCCGACGCCCGCCTGGCCGTGACCGCGGTCCGGGCGGGCGCCGTCGTCGTACGCGACCTGTACGGCGACCGGCTCGCGCGCTACGCAAAGGGCGCGGGCGACTTCGCCACCGAGGCGGACCTCGCCGCCGAGCGGGCCATCCTGGACGTGCTGCGCACCGCCCGCCCGGACGACGCGGTCACCGGCGAGGAGAGCGGCAGCGGCGGCGCCGCCGGGGCCCGGCGCCGCTGGCTGGTCGACCCGCTGTGCGGCACCCTCAACTACGCGGTGCGGAACATGCTCGTCGGCGTCAACGTCGCGCTGCGGGTGGACGGCGAGACCACGGCGGCGGCCACCGCCGACCCGTTCACCGGCGAGGTGTTCTGGACCGACGGCACCCGGGCCCGGCTGAGCACCGGCGACGGGGACGAGGGGCTGACCCCGTCCGCCGCCTCCGCGCTGGTGGACGTCAACCTCGACCCGCCCTTCCCCAACGCCCCGGGTTTCCGGGCCCCGCTGCTGCTCGCCGACCCCGACTTCACCGAGTGTTATCGGCCCCGGGTGATCTCCAGCACCCTCGCCCTCGCCTGGGTCGCCGCGGGGCGCCGCGCCGCCTATGTCACCGACGGCCACCTCGTCGACAGCGTGCACTTCGCCGCCGGCATCGCCCTGTGCGAGGCCGCGGGCTGCACGGTCACCGGCCTGTACGGCGAGCCGCCGTTCACCGGCCGGGGCGGACTGGTCGCCGCCGCCGACCCCGGCACCCATGCCGCACTCCTCGCGATGGTTCGACGGCAGGCGCGAAAAGGGGCTTGACGTGACGCCCTGAGCGGCACGCGCCGAAAGGTCCGGCCCCGAAGGCTTGTGCGGCATCCGTCTCGCCACTTAAATCAAAACGTGAACTAAGTAGTGAGCGATCGATGTTCACCCACCGGTCTTCAGGGAGCCGCACATGAGATTCCGATCCGCGGGTGTCGCGCTGGCCGCCATGGCCGCGCTGATCACCCTGCCACTCGGCGCCGGCCGCGCCGCGGCGGCCGAGACCCCCCTGTCCCAGGGGAGGACGGCTACCGCCTCCTCCGAGGAGAACTACGGCACCACCGCGGCCGACGCCGTCGACGGCGACACGGGAACCCGCTGGTCCTCCGCCGCCACCGACGACCAGTGGCTCCAGGCCGACCTGGGCGCCACCGCCTCCGTCACCCGCGTCGTCCTCGACTGGGAGGCCGCGTACGCGAAGGACTACAAGGTCCAGATATCCGAGGACGCCGTCAACTGGACCGATCTGAAATCGGTCACCGGATCGGACGGCGGGACCGACACCCTCGACGTCTCGGGCCAGGGCCGCTACGTCCGGATGCTCGGCGTGCACCGCGCCACCCCATGGGGCTACTCCCTGTGGGAGTTCCAGGTCTACGGCAGCACGGACACCGCACAGCCCGGCTGCGGCCCGGCCGACGCCGCCCAGGGCAGGCCCGCCACCGCCTCCTCCACCGAGAACGCCGGCACCCCCGCCTCCGCCGCCTTCGACGGCGACACCGGCACCCGCTGGTCCAGCCAGGCGTCCGACCCGCAGTGGGTCCAGGTCGACCTCGGCTCGGTGCAGGACCTGTGCAAGGTGGACCTGAGCTGGGAGACCGCCTACGGCAAGGACTTCCAGATCCAGACCTCCACCGACGGCCGGAACTGGAGCACCCTCAAGAGCGTCACCGGCGCCACCGGCGGCACCGCGTCCTACGACGTCAGCGGCTCCGGCCGGTACGTACGCGTCTACGGCACCGCCCGCGGCACCGGCTACGGCTACTCCCTGTGGGAGGTCGCCGTGCACACCGGCACCACCGGCACGCCGCCCGTGCAGGGCGGCGGCGACCTCGGGCCGAACGTCATCGTCGTCGACCCCTCCACGCCGAACCTCCAGCAGAAGTTCGACGACGTCTTCGACCGGCAGGAATCCGCCCAGTTCGGCACCGGCCGCTACCAGTTCCTGCTCAAGCCCGGCACCTACGACGGCATCAACGCCCAGATCGGCTTCTACACCTCGGTCTCCGGACTCGGCCGCAACCCCGACGACACCCGGATCAACGGCGACGTCACCGTGGACGCGGGCTGGTTCAACGGCAACGCCACCCAGAACTTCTGGCGTTCGGCCGAGAACCTCGCCATCAAGCCCTCAGGCGGGGACGACCGCTGGGCCGTCGCCCAGGCCGCGCCCTTCCGCCGCATCCACGTCGAGGGCGGCCTCGACCTCGCCCCGAACGGCTACGGCTGGGCCTCCGGCGGCTACATCGCCGACTCGAAGATCGACGGCACGGTCGGCCCTTACTCCCAGCAGCAGTGGTACACCCGCGACAGCTCGGTCGGCGGCTGGACCAACGGTGTGTGGAACATGGCCTTCTCCGGTGTCCAGGGCGCGCCCGCCACCGACTTCGACAGCGGCCCGTACACCACCCTGGACCGCACGCCCGTCTCCCGCGAGAAGCCGTTCCTCTACCTGGACGGCTCCACGTACAAGGTGTTCGTCCCCGCCGAACGCACCGACGCCCGCGGTGTCTCCTGGCCGGACACACCCGGCACCTCCCTCCCGCTCGACCAGTTCTACGTCGTCAAGCCGGGCGCGACCGCGGCCACCATCGACGCGGCCCTCGCCCAGGGCCTCAACCTCCTGTTCACCCCGGGCGTCTACCACCTCGACAGGACCATCGACGTGAACCGCCCGAACACCGTCGTCCTCGGGCTCGGGCTCGCCACCCTGGTCCCGGACAACGGCGTCGACGCCATGCACGTCGCCGACGTCGACGGGGTCAGGCTGGCCGGACTCCTGATCGACGCCGGATCCGTCAACTCCGACACCCTCCTGCGCATCGGCGCCCCCGGTCCGAGCGCCGACCACTCCGCGAACCCCACCACCGTGCAGGACGTGTTCTTCCGGATCGGGGGCGCCGGACCCGGCCTCGCCACCAACTCGCTGGTGGTCGACAGCGACGACACGATCATCGACCACACCTGGATCTGGCGCGCCGACCACGGCAGCGGCGTCGGCTGGACCACCAACCGCGCGGACTACGGCCTGCGGGTCAACGGCGACGACGTCCTCGCCACCGGCCTGTTCGTCGAACACTTCAACAAGTACGACGTCTACTGGAGCGGAGAACGCGGCCGGACCATCTTCTTCCAGAACGAGAAGGCGTACGACGCCCCGAACGCCGCAGCCGTCACCCACGACGGCATCACCGGCTACGCGGCCTACAAGGTCGACGACTCGGTCACCACGCACGAGGCATGGGGCTTGGGCAGCTACTGCAACTACACCGCCGACCCCACGATCGTGCAGGCCCACGGCTTCCAGGTGCCGACGGGACCCGGCATCAAGCTGCACGACCTCCTGGTGATCTCCCTCGGCGGCAACGGCCAGTACGCCCACGTCGTCGACGACACCGGAGCGGCCACCTCGGGAACCAGCACCGTCCCCTCCAAGGTGACGTCCTTCCCGTGACCCGCCCCACCCCGGGAGCGGACCGGTCTCACCGGTCCGCTCCCGGGCTCCCGCGAACCAGACGTACCCTGCCGGACTGCGCCGACCCGGGGCACCCCCTAGGGTGTCGTACACGGGCGGCCGGCCGCCGCCCCGCCCCGGGTCAAGGCAGCGGCCCCGCCGAAGGAGTCCCCGGCGAGGAGACCTGACCCAGCCCGAGCGGTCCCCGGGACCGGACCAGCGCGTCCGGCGGGCCAGCTGCCCCGGCAACTCTACGGGAGACGGCCCGACTTCACCCCGGCCGGGAGATCCCCCGATTCCCGGTTCCGGACGCCCCGGCCCGGGGACCTCGGCGGACGGTCCGCTCGACCCGCCGCCGCATGTCCGGCCGGAACCACTCGGCCCACCGCGCCCCGCCGTCCCGGGCCCGACCCCCACGACCTGTGGTCGGCCGCGGGCGGTTCCCCCCGAAGGGGGCCACCCCGTCGGCGTACCCGGAGAGGCGGACCCCCTCCCGGCCGGGTGTGATGGTGCTGTCCCTCAGTCAACCAGTGAGGCAGTTTCATGCGCATTCGCAGCATCGCCACAACGGCCGTACTCGCAGGTGTCTTTGCGCTGGGCGGCACCGCCGGCGCCTTCGCGGCCGACCCCGACCCGACGACCGGCGTGGCCATGGACAGCCCGGGTGTCCTGTCCGGGGACGTCGTCCAGGTCCCGATCGACATTCCCGTCAACCTCTGCGGTGACTCCGTCGACATCATCGGACTGCTGAACCCGGCCGCCGGCAACACCTGCGTCAACCAGTGACGGCACGCCCGTGCGCCGGCCCTGTCCCGGGTCCGGCGCACGGGCACGTCAGACGGCGGTGCGGCACAGCAACAGGCAGATGTCGTCGTCGTGTTCGGAGTCCCGCAGCATCGGCTCCAACAGCGCGTCGGCCGCCGCGTCCAGCCGTTCCAGCTGCGCCACGCCGAGGGCGTCCAGGGCTCGCGCCAGCCGCTCTATGCCCGCGTCGATCCCCGCGGACCGGCGCTCCACCAGGCCGTCCGTGTAGAGCGCGAGCGTGGCCCCGTCCGGCAACTCCTCGCGGTGCTCCTCGTACTCGTAGGGCACCGGAACCCCGAGCACGCCCTGGTTGGTCTGGTGCAGCTCCTCGCGGTGGAACCGGACCAGCTCCTCCGCCTCGTCCAGACCCGCCAGTACGACGGCGGTGTCCTCGCCCGCGCCGAGCAGCGCCTCGGCGAGGTCCGCCTCGGCCAGGTCGTCCGGCCGGGGCAGGGGCCTGGGCGGGGGAGCGGGGCAGGCCAGCGTGTGCCGCCAGGGCCCGGAACCGTCCAGGGCGATGTGGAGGTCCTCGTCGGCGGTCACGGTCAGCCGCTGCCGCCGCCCCTCCCGGCAGGGCCGCAGCAGTGCGGTCAGCACGGCCAGGAATCGGGCGCGGTCCCGGGCCGGCACCCCCGCGTCCGCCGTGAGCCGCGCCAGCAGGGCACGGGCACGGGCCGCGTCGACGGGGCCGGTCAGGGTCCAGGTCTCGGAGATCTGGGTCATGGGCGCCGGTCCGGGGCCAGTACGGCGACGCCGGTGTCGTCGCGTGGGGGGCGGGCGGCACTGCCGGCGTCCCGCAGGACGGTCGCGGCCAGCACCGACGGATCGTGGGCGAGCAGCCGGGGGTCCTCGGGCGGGGTCCAGCGGCTGGGCAGCCCGTCACTGTGCGGCACGAGCAGACTGTCGCGGTGCCACGGCGCCCGGCGCGAGGGGACGTGCGCCGGGAAGTACGCCCCGACGATCCCCGGGTGCGACACCAGCGACGTCCACCCGTCCGGGGTGCGCAGCCGGGCGCCGATGTTGCCGGCCCCGGCGAAGCCGAGTTCCCCCTTCGCCGAGTCCACCTGGGCCACGGCGATCGCGGCCCCCGGGTGGGGCGCAGGGCGGTGTACAGCCGCCGCAGGATCTCCCGGGGCGGCGACTGCGCGGCCCGCCGCAGCTCCGTGACCGCCGCGCCGGACGCCTGCCCGGCCTCGGGCCCGTGCCCGAGCCCGTCCGCGAGCAGCAGCGTCACCAGCCCCGCGTGGCGCACGCACGCCCAGGCGTCACCGGAGGTCTCCGCCCGGTCGAGCGACACGACGACGCCGCCGGCCGAGGGCCCGCCGGGAGTACGCCCGCCCTCCGCGCGCTCCGGATCGATCCGTGCCGTCGCCACCGTGCCCCGGCCCGGGGCGCCGTACAGCCGGAAGACGTCGGCATTGCGCAGGCAGCTGCCCAGGCCCGCGCCGAGGGAGGAGCCGGCGGTGGTGCGGCCGTCGCGCAGGGCCGCGCTGACGTCGGCGATGCCCGGCCCGTGGTCCAGCGCGAACAGCCGTACCGAGGTCCCGGTGCCGGACGGCGGTGTCTCCAGGTTGACCACCAGGGTGCCGCCGCCCGCGTGCCGGAGCAGATTGGTGGCCAGCTCGGTGGCCACCAGTTCGCCGGCCGCCGTGCGCTCCGGCCCCAGTCCGGCCCCTGCGCACGCCTCGCGGACCGCCGTACGGGCGTCCGGCACGCGCGTGGAGTCGTGCACCGGTACCTCCCACACGCGGCTCATCCCAGCCCCGATCGCGAGGAGGGCACCTGGGACACCCAGGCGACGGCCGTGACGGTCGTACCCCGGCCCGGCTCGGTGTCCACGCTGAACTCCTGCACCAGCCGCCTGGCACCGCTGAGCCCGAGCCCGAGGCCGCCACCGGAGGTGTAGCCGTCGGTCATGGCCAGCTCCAGATCGTGGATCCCGGGGCCGCTGTCGACGAAGCGCATCCTCAGGCCGCGGGCGCGGCCGTCGTCCAGCGGCGTGATCTCCGCGTGCCCGCCACCGCCGTGCACCAGGGTGTTGCGGGCCAGCTCGCTCGCCGCCGTGACCAGTTTCGTCTGCTGCACCAGACCGAATCCGAGGGCCGCCGCGCACTGCCGCACCTGCTGCCGCGCCCAGGCCAGATCCGCGTCCGAACCGATCGGCACGCTGGTCGCGGACGCCTGGCCGGACGGCCGCATCAGCTGACGTGCCAACTCTCCGTTCCGCATGGCGAGTTCACGCCGACAGTCGACCCGGTGGCGACCGTCCCGGCGCGGACTCCGCTCCGATCCGGCGCGGGTGCCGGGTGGCCGACTACCCCGGATCGCGCGAGGGTCTCCCGGCTGTTGCGAATGTCACCCCTGTGGGTGCACATCCCGCACGTCCCGGACCGGTCGGCGGAACAGGGCCGTCCACAGGAACGGCTCCCCGAAGAGCGCGGAGCCCGGCGGCTGGGGCCGCATCGCGCGCAGCTCGATCTCCTCCAGCCCGGCGAAGACATGGCGCAGCGCCTCGGGAGTGTACGCGAGACCGCCGCCCAGACTCCCGGCGCGGTAGAGGTCCGCGTCCGAGAGCTCCGACCCCATCCGCCCGGCGGCGAAGCAGGTCAGCGAGAAGTGACCGCCGGGCGCCAGGAGGCGCTCCAGCAGGGCGAGATGGCTGATCCGGCGGTGCGGCGGCAGATGGTGGAAGCAGCCCGAGTCATGGATCAGCCGGTAGGGGCCCAGCGGGGCGTCGGCCGCGAGCGCGAACACGTCACCGTGCAGGAGACGGACGTCGAGGCCCGCCGCCCGCGCCCGCCGCCCGGCCAGGCCGAGTGCGGTGGGGGAGAGGTCGACGGCGTCCACCTCGAAGCCGCGCTCGGCGAGCAGCAGCGCGTTGCGGCCGAGCCCGCAGCCGAGGTCCAGCGCCCGCCCGGGTGCGATCAGACCGCGGTCCAGGTAGGACACCAGGCTCTCGTCCGGCTTCGCCGCGAAGAACGGGACGGGTCTGTCCGGGTCCGCGTAGAAGTCGTCCCACCAGCCGGCCGCCCCGCCCGTCCAGCGATCGGTCTCCGGCGCGAACAGCCCGTCCAGGAGCCGCAGTACGTCCTCCACTGTGCGAATGCCCCGGTCCATCCGGCCCTCCCTCCGATACGGAGAACCTAGGGACCTACGAGGCTCCGCACCAGGTCACCGGAGACGGGCCGAGGGCGTGGACGGGTGCCCCAGCAGGCGCCGGGGAGCGGGGCGGGGACTTCCACCGGGCCTTCGCCGTTCGCGGTCGACGCCCCCGGCCGGCACCCCTGGAAAGGTTGCTGAGGACGGGCCGGGGAGCACTTCTTCGACTGTTCCCACATGTCCCTCCTCCCACCCCGCCGCCTCTCCTCCTCAGCCCGAAGCGCCCGCGGGGGGCTCGCGCCTCGCGGGCACGGGATCCGGCTGCGGCTGCCGCTTTTCCACGGGCCGCCGACGGCGCAGCAGCAGTCGCCTGGCCGGGCACTCGACCGCCTCGTACAGCACCCAGGACAGCCCGAGCGAGACGGCGAACGCGGTGGCGGTGACGGCGAACCCGGCGAGGAGGCCGAAGTGGGGCTTGGTGCCCAGCAGATTGGTGGTGGCGCGCAGCACCAGCAGATGGATCATGTAGAAGGCGAACGACAGTTCGCCGAGCCGCACCAGACGCCGGTGCCGCCACAGCGACGGCTGCCCGTTCAGATCGGCGACGGCGGCCGCGGGGATGAGCAGGGCGAACCCGGTGAGGGTGCACACCGTGGCGGAGTAGCCGGGGGTGACCTGCGGTACCAGGAAGTAGCCGATGATCGCCAGCGCGAGGGACGCCTCCAGCCCCGGCCCGCGCCACCGGTCGAGCAGCACCAGCCGGGCGGTGACCGCGCCGAGCACGAACTCGGGCAGCCGGGCGGCGGGGAAGGTGTAGAGCGTGTACGTCCACCAGTGGTGTGCGTCCGACCAGGCCAGCACCAGCACCGATGCCGCCGACAGGGCGCCCAGCGCGGCCGACGCGCGGGCGCCGAGGCGGCGCAGCAGCACGATCAGCAGCGGGAAGGCGGCGTAGAAGAAGGCCTCGCAGGCGAGGGACCAGCTGACCGGGTTGAGCGTCTGCCACCAGGGGTGCCACCAGGAGTGCAGCAGCAGCGCGTTGGCGAGCGCCGGCTCCGGCGCGGGGTTGCCCTGGTGCGCCAGGGTGAGGGCCATCAGCAGCGCCACCGCGAGGGTGACGAGGTGCACCGGGTAGATCCGGGCGACGCGCCGCCGCCAGAAGGCGAGGGGCCGGTCACCGGGCCGGGCCGACCAGGTCAGGACGAAACCCGACAGCACGAAGAAGAACGACACGCCGGTGGCACCGGCACCGAATCCCCAGCCGACCAGATGGCCGGCGGTGCCGCCGAAGTAGCCGAAGTTGTTGACGTGCAGTCCGAACACCAGCAGCGCCGCCATCCACCGCAGCCCGGTCAGGGACGGCAGGGAGGGGTTGGCGGCGGGCGGAACACGGGTGTTCGCCGTGCCGGTCGGGGCGAGCGGCGTCGTCCGGAGCGCCCGGGTCGTCGCCGTGGTCATCGAATCACCTGCCGCTGAGGGTTGGCGTGGGCAATGAAGGGCACTGCTGCCCGCTGCTCCCCGTTCCATCACGTCACATGCGGAACATCACACAGATGCCGAACGAGGCAACCCCTCACGCGCCACGGACATCACCCCCCGGTGCACCCGTACGAGCGACATCGCCTCCACCGCTTGGCGGCGGCGCCGCTACGAGGCCAGGGGCGCGGCAAGGCGACCGGGTGGCCGGAAACCGTTCGCTCGACCGGCCCCGGCGATGCCGACGTGCCGTGCGCGTACGGGAGAAGGGGGCGCGGTTCCCTGAACCGTGCCCCCTACGAACGCCGGAGGTCAGTCGGTGTCCTGGTGGGCCACGTCGAGGTCCACCACGCAGGACCTGCCCTCGCCCAGGGTCACGTCCGCGAGGACGGGGCCGAAGCCGGAGGTGACGACGGTGTAGGCGCCGGGGGCCAGGTTCTGGAGGGTGTAGGTGCCGTCGGCTCCGGTCGCGGCCGAGGCGACCACCTCGCCCGAGGCGCCGAGCAGGGTGATGCGCGCGTCCGGGACCGGCCGGCCGGTGTGCTCGTGGCGCACCGTGCCGCGCACGTTGCCGAGGCCCGCGAGGGTGACGTCCGGTACGGCCGGACCGGCGCCGGCGTCGAGCCGCACGGCCCGCGGGTGATGCCCGGCGGCCGAGACGACCAGGGTGTACGACGAGGCTTCCCGAGGCGCCAGTTCGTACGTGCCGTCCTCACCGGTGCTGGCGCGGGCCCGCTGCCGGCCGGAACGGTCGACGAGGGTGAGGGCCGCCCGTGCGATGGGCCGGCCGGCGCTGTCGTACACCCCGCCGCGCAGCACCTCAGTGGGCGGGGTGGGCGTCGTCGCCGTGCTCTCCGCCCCGGCGGCCGGACCCGGGTCCGGTGCCGGGGACGGTGGGCCCGCCGGCACCGTCCCCGTCCGGCGGCCGCGGATCAGCGAGGCGCCCGCCGCCGCGAGGGACATCGCGATGGCGAGGGAGAACACCACGACCAGGCCGTCGTGGAACGGCTGGGAGATCAGGTGGGGGAAGAACTCGCGGCCGGTGAGATGCGCGGCGGCGGACGGGGACAGACGGCTCAGGATGTCCGGGCCGAGCAGGTGCTGGATGGGGTTGTAGCCGAGGAAGGCCGCGAACAGGACCCCGACCGGCGGCAGCTGGGACACCGTGTGCGCGGCGCCCGCGGGCACGCCCTGGGCCGTCAGGCCGGTGGTGAGGGTGTCGGGGAGGGTCCCGGCGAGCCCCGCGACCATGAGCGAGAAGAACACGCCCATGGACAGCACCATGCCCGCGTTCTGGAAGGTGGCGCGCATGCCGGAGGCCGCGCCGCGGGCGTCGGCCGGCACGCTGGACATGATGATCGCCGTGTTGGGGGCGGCGAACAGACCACCGCCGAGCCCGTTGAGGAAGATCAGCGCGGCGAACACCCAGTACGAGAAGTCGCTCGGCAGGACCAGCAGCCCGGCGAACGACACCGCCATCACCAGGAAGCCGCACGCCGCGAACAGCCGCGCCCCGAACTTGTCCGACAGGGCTCCGGACAGCGGCCCGGCGAGCAGGAAGCCGATGGTGAGCGGGAGCATGTAGATGCCCGCCCACAGGGGCGTGTCGGCGTAGTCGTACCCGTGCAGCGGCAGCCAGATGCCCTGGAGCCAGATGATCAGCATGAACTGGAGCCCGCCGCGGGCGATCGCGCCGAGCAGGGTGGCGGCGTTGCCGCCGGCGAAGGCCGCGTCGCGGAACAGCCGCAGCGGGAACATCGGTTCCGGGACCTTGGCCTCCACGAGGCAGAAGACCACGAGCATCACGGCGCCGCCGATCAGGCCCGCCAGCACCCAGGGGTTGGTCCAGCCCATGGTGTGGCCGCCGTACGGCTGGATGCCGTAGGTGATCCCCGCGAGCAGCGCGGTCAGGCCGATGGCGAAGGTGACGTTGCCCCACCAGTCCATCCGCCCCGGCCTGCGGATGCCGGTCTCGTGCAGCGACTTGTACGCCCACACCGTGCCGATCAGGCCGATGGGCACGTTGACCCAGAAGATCGAGCGCCAGTTCCAGGTGACCAGCACACCGCCGAGCACCAGGCCGAGGAACGAACCGGCGATGCCGGCCACCATGTTGACGCCGAGCGCCATACCGCGCTGGCGTGCCGGGAACGCGTCGGTGAGGATCGCCGCCGAGTTGGCCATCAGCATCGAACCGCCGACGGCCTGCACGATGCGCCAGCCGATCAGCCAGAGCGCGCCGCCGCCGCCGTGGAAGGGGTCGAGCGAGAGGATCACCGAGGTGATCGTGAAGATGAGGAAGCCCGCGTTGTAGATGCGGACCCGGCCCATCATGTCACCGAGCCTGCCGAGCGCCACGACCAGCACCGCCGTGACGAGCATGTAGCCCATCAGCATCCACAGCAGGTAGCTGACGTTGGCGGGCTCCAGCGGGTCCAGGCGGATGCCGGTGAAGATGCCGGGCAGCGAGATCAGCACGATCGAGCTGTTGATCGTGGCGATCAGCATGCCCACCGTGGTGTTGGTCAGTGCCACCCACTTGTAGCCGGGATGGTCCGCGCCGATCCATCCGCGTCCGCGGTGCTGCCCGGCGCCGGAGGCGCCGGGTATGCGGTCGGTCTCCCTGGACGTCATCGGTCGCTCCCGGTGTCGGGCCGTTCGGGCCGTTCGGGCTGGAGGGCGGGCTGGACGGGCTGGGCTGTCCGGGTGCTCCCGGCGGCGTCGCTGAGCATGCGCCGCACGAGCGGGGCGACGACGCGCATGGCCTCGGCGAGCGCGCGCCTGTCGTCGTCCGCAAGGCCGGCCATCAGGTCGGCCAGGCGTGCGTCGCGCGAGCGCCGGCGGGCGGCGAGCACCGCCCGTCCGGCGTCCGTGACGGCGATCAGCGCCACCCGGCCGTCCACCGCGTCACCGACGCGCATGACCAGGTCCTGGCGTTCCAGCCGCTGCACCAACTGGGTCATGGACGGCTGGGCCACGCCCTCCGCCGCCGCGAGGAGGGTGAGCCGGACCGGGCCCTCGCGTTCCAGCCGCGCCAGGGTGGAGGCCGCGGTGAAACTGAGGTCCCGGTGATCCGTCACGACCCTGATCACGGCGGATGCCGTCTCCGCCAGTGACTGTGCGGTCCGCTGCACGTCCGCATCTCTGTGAGAGTGATCCACACTCTTTAAGTATCACCCGCCTATATAGGAACCCTATGAAAATCTTCGTAAGGATTTTCGCGCCGGGCCGGGCGAGGTCGGGCGGCACAGTCGGAGGGGACCGGACATGCCGGTGCCGGGACGGAGGGATCCGTCCCGGCACCGGTGTTCCAAGGCTGGAGCGTGCGCGGAAAGCGGTCAGCTGACCGTGACCCGGAAGACCGGCGACGCCGTGCTGCCGCTGACCATGCGCAGGTCGTTCTTGCCCTTCAGGCCCAGCTCGACGCGCAGCGCGTAGGACCCGCCGCTGTTGACGGGCGTGGACGCCGGCAGGGTGACCCACTTGCCGTGCTGCTTCTGCTGGAGCGTCACCTTGGTGCCCGCCTTGATGCCGGTGGTCTTGCCGGTGACCCGGAACAGCGTCCAGGCGCGCACCGAGGACACCGACGGCGTGGCCGTGATGGCGGGCTTGGCGGCCGCGGCCGAACGGGCGCCGGCGGGAGCCGCGGTGTGCGCGGCCGGGGTGGCGGCCATCGCGGTGCCCGCGAGGGCGAGGGAGGCCGCGCCCAGGACGCCGACGACGGCAACGCGCAGGGAACGCCGCTTCGTGACCATCATGAATCTGTCCTTTTCTGTGGTGAGTTCAACTGTTCACGCCAAAGGAGAGGAACATGCCGATTGGCGCGGTCACTTGGAACGACGTCACCACGAGTGCGGGCGTTCACTGACGTTTTGTCCCCGTCTTGTAACAGCCGGTCCGGCGTCACTCACGGGGTCCGATCTTCCTCCCGTCGGCGTTTTGGACGCTGATGGCCCGCATCGGGCAGATGTCGGCCGCGTCCAGGGCGCGTTCGTCGCCCTCCGGGATGTGCTCGCGCACCGGACGCGAGCGGTCGCCGTCGAGGGCGAACAGGTCCGGCGCGGTCCCGGCGCACATGCCCGAGCCCATGCACTCGCCGGGGTCCACACTGAGTCGCCAGCTCATCGCCGCCTCACCAGCCCACCGGCATGACGCGGGGCCCGCGTACCAGCATCTCGGTCTTCCAGGTGATGTCGCCCGCGATGTGCAGCCGGGGGAAGCGGGCCACCAACGCCCCGATGGCCTCCTGGAGTTCGAGCCGGGCGAGCGGCGCGCCGAGGCAGTGGTGCACGCCGTGGCCGAAGCCGAGGTGCGCGTTGCCGCCGCGGGTGATGTCGAGCGCCCCGGCCTCGGTGAAGCGCAGCGCGTCCCGGTTGGCCGCCCCGATGGCGACCAGCACCGGCTCCCCGGCCCGCACCAGGGTGCCGCCGACCTCGACGTCCTCCCTGGCGTACCGGGCCTGCCCGGCCCCGCTGCCCAGCGGGACGAACCGCAGCAGCTCCTCGATCGCCTCTGTGATCAGCGTCGGCTCCGCACGCAGCCGCGCCAGCGCCTGCGGGTGATCGAGCAGGGTGAGCACGAAGTTGGGGATCTGGGTGGCGGTGGTCTCGTGACCGGCCACGAGGATGCCGACGCACAGGTCGACCAGTTCCAGCTCCGACAGCCGGTCGCCGTGGTCGCGCGCCTCGATCAGTGCCGTCATCAGGTCGTCCCGGGGTCCGGCTCGATGTACGGCGATCAAATCGGCCATGTAGGAACGGAGTTCCTCGCGGTTACGGTCGAACTCCTCGGCCGTCAGTGAGCTGGTGGACAGGGCCGCGTCGCTCCACGCGCGGAACTGCGGGCGGTCCCGCTCCGGTACCCCGAGCAGGCGGCAGATCACCGCGACCGGGATGGGCAGCGCGTAGCTGTCGACCAGGTCGACGGGCGGGCCCGCCGCCTCCATCGCGTCCAGCAGGGATGTCGTCAACTCCCTGATCTGGGGCCGGAGTTTCTCGACCTGGCGAACGGTGAACGCCTTCGCCACCAGCGAGCGCAGCCGGGTGTGGTCGGGCGGGTCCATGCTGAGGATCCCGCTGTCCCGACGGCCCTCGGAGGCCCGCGGCTCGTCGTGTTCGAGACTCAGCGCACGGCTGAACCGCTGGTCGCCGAGGACCAGCCGGGCGTCCGCGTACCGGGTGGCGAGCCAGGCCGGCTCGCCGTACTGCATCCGCACGCGCAGCAGCCCGGGGGTGTCACGGGCGCGCTCGTACGCCTCGGACAGATCCAGGTCCTGGCCGGAGTTGAAGGGGTAGGCGAGGGGTGCGTGGTCCGTTGCCGTCACAGCTGTCTCCCTTGTGTAAGCACACGCTTACAACGCTAGGAGCTGCGCACCGGGCGCGCAACGACGCTAATCGGCCGTTACTCTGCGGGTCCTCGGCAGACGCGCGTCGGGCGCGGGGCGGCAAAGGAGCAGCGGGTGGACGGCGGCGAGTACACGCGGGACCAGCACCGGAGCGCCGGGGGCGCCCTGGAGGGGGAGTCGCCGCAGCGTCCGCGCGATGCCCGGGAGACCCGCGCGCGCATCCTGCGGGCCGCCGGAGCGGTCTTCGCCGGGCGGGGTTACGAGGCGGCGACCGTCCGGGACATCGCCGCCCGCGCCGGGGTGAACCAGGCGCTGATATTCCGCTACTTCGGCTCGAAGAAGGCCCTGCTCACCGAGGTGATGGCTCAGGACGGCAAGGAGCAGGTGAGCACCACGCCCCCCGAGCTGCTGTTCGAGACCGCGCTGCGCGGCGTCCTCGCGGAGGGCGGCGGTGCCGAGGCGGACCGGCTGGCCGTCTACCTCCGCTCCATCGGCAGCGCCGACGCCGCCCCCGAGACGGTGCGCGCCCTCGGCGAGGAGTACGCCACCGCGCTCGCCGCCCTCTCCGGGGCCGAGGACGGCACCCTGCGCGCCCAGCTCGCCATGGCCTGGCTGCTCGGCATCGGCCTGATGCGCGTCGTCGTACGCCAGGAACCCCTGGCCACCGCCGAACCGGACGCGGTCTGCGCGCATGTCCTCGCGGCACTGGACCGGCTGCTCCCGGTGCTGCCCGGTGGGGAGCCGGGGCGGGGAACGGGGCAGGAGCGGCCCGGCGGGCGGCCGTAGGCCGGGCCGGCGACGCGCGCGGGCGCGGCCCGGTCCGCCCCGGCTCAGCCGGCCTCCGCCGTCCTCGCGCCGGCCCCCGTGAGATACGCGCCGAGCACCCGGTTCAGCCGCGGTTCCACCTCCACCACCGCGTGGCCGAGCCGGGGATCGCTCGTGTACAGCTCGCGCAGGCGCGGGCCGGGCGTGGCCATCTGCCACAGGGCGCCGGCGAGGCTGGTCGCCGTGGCGATCGCGTCGACGCTCCGCAACTCGTCGAGGCCGAGAAGCCGGCCCAGTTCGCCGCCGATCAGCTCGACCTCCTTCAGGGTGGCGAGCTTGAAGGAGCGCACCGACTCGATCGACACGTTCCGCTCCAGGTTCAGCGGTGCCTGCGCCAGCAGGTCGCAGAACAGGGGCCGTGCCGCCAGCGAGCCCGCGAGGGCGGCCGCGACCTCCGCGGCCGTCGCCTCGGTCCGTCGTCCCAGGTCGGCGCGGAGTTCGGCGGACCACTCCCGCCAGCCCTCGGCGGTCAGCGCGAGGAAGATCTGCTCCCGCGTCTCGAAATAGCGCAGCAACGCGGACTTGTGCACGCCCACGGCCGAGGCGATGTCCGTGAGGGTGACGTCCCGCACCCCTCGTGCCCGGCCGAGTGTCCGGGCGGCGTCCAGGATCGCGGCTTCCCGCGCCTGTTTGGCCTCGGCGCTGCGCGCACGCTGAAAGGCAGGCTCACTCATGCGGGACATCATAGAAAGAGTTAACACAACGGTGTTGCGTTAATAAGAGAACGGTGTTGTACTAATGACATGAGTGCACAGGAATCCCAGGTCTGGTTCATCACCGGTTCGTCGCGCGGCTTCGGCCGCGCCCTGGTCGACGCCGCGCTGGAGGCCGGTGACCGGGTCGTCGCCACCGCTCGCCGTCCCGAGGCCCTCGCGGCGGACCTCGCCGGGTACGGCGACCGCGTACTGCCCCTCGCCCTGGACGTCACCGATCCGGACGCGGCACGGGCGGCCGTCGAGGCGGCCGTCGCCCGCTTCGGGCGCCTCGACGTGCTCGTGAACAACGCGGGGTACGCGAACGTGTCGCCCGTCGAGACGGGTGCGGACGGCGACTTCCGGGCCCAGTTCGAGACCAATTTCTGGGGCGTCTACCACGTCACCAAGGCCGCGCTCCCCGTTCTGCGCCGGCAGGGAGCGGGCACCGTCGTGCAGTTCTCCTCGATCGGCGGCCGGGTCGGCGGCTCGCCGGGCATCGCGTCGTACCAGGCGGCCAAGTTCGCCGTGGACGGCTTCAGCCGGGTGCTGGCCGCGGAGACCGCGCCCTTCGGCGTACGGGTGATGGTGGTCGAGCCGAGCGGCTTCGCCACCGACTGGGCCGGCTCCTCGATGACCGTCCACGACGTCCCCGACGCCTACGACGCGACGGTGGGCGCGATGAACCGGCTGATGCGGCAGAACACGGCCGGCGCGGCCGGGGACCCGCGCCGCGCCGCGGAGATCATCGTCCGCACGGTACGGCGCGGCGAGGTCCCGGGCCACCTCCCGCTCGGGGTGAACGCCGCGACCATGGCTCTGGACCACGCCCACCGCCGGCTCGCCGAGGCGAGCGCCTGGGCGGAGGTGAGCCGTTCGGCCGACTTCGGCGAGCCCTACCCCGTCCCGCTCCCGTCGCAGGCGGCCGGGTGAGCCCGGGGCCGGTCCCGCCCGGGGCGGATCACTTGCCGAGGAGCATCCCCGCCCCGCTGACGTAGACATGGATCCCGTCCTTCTCCACCGCGACGCGCTGGAGCCGCAGGTCGCCGGAGGGCGGGGCCGGGATCCGGAAGGCGAGTCGGAACCGGTCGGCGATCTGCGGGCGGGTCAGCCTGGTCAGGGAGGTCAGCATGGAGAGGTCGACCCCGAGCCGCTTGAGCACCTCGGGGTGGGCGAGCGCCAGGTCCACGAGGTTCACCCGGGTCAGCCGGTGCGGGAAGCGCGGCGCCCCGGTGAGCCGGTGGAGCTTGTCCTCGTCGTGCAGCGCGGCGTTCACGGTGCCCTCCGGCACGCCCATGCGACGCACGATCTCCGGCACGCCCAGCTGTGCCTTGACCTCGTCCGCCTCCCGGGTGACCCGGCGCGCGGCGGCGCGGGTCAGGTGCAGCCCCTCGGTACGGCCGGTACCGGGCCGGTAGGTGGCGAGGTCGCCGATGTCCAGCCGCATCCCGTCCACCGAGGTGCTGATGCCGCGGTCCCCGTCACGCCGGACGCGGGCATCGGCACGCACCCGCACGTCGTGCCCGGCCAGCCGCAGTGAGCCCGGCGCCCTGATCCGGGCGGGGCCCTGGGCGCCGAACGCCACCTGGGAGGCGCCCAGTTCACGGTCCATGTCGGCGAAGGAGAGCAGTATCTGGCCGTGCATCCGCCGAGCGAGGGCTCCCCGTACGGCCGTCGGTCCGTCGCCGTCGATGCGTATGTCGCGTGCGGTGGCGGTGACCTGCGTCAGGGTGACCCGGTCGGCCGGCACGTCCGGGACCGTGACCTGCACCGAGTCCAGCCGCTGGGAGAGCAGTTGGGTCAGGAACGGGAAGCCGCCGATCCGTACCTCGGGCGCGGCGGTCAGGTGCAGCCGGTCCTTGAGGCGGTCGGCGGCCTGCCGCTCGACGTAGAGCAGGGCCCATCGGTCGGCCAGGGTGAGGAGGCAGGCGAAGGTGAGCACCCAGACGGTCAGCCTGAGCATGGTGGGCAGTCCGGTGGCCCGGTCGCGGCGGCGGCCGCGGCGCCTGTGGTTGGGGGGTGCCCAGGACTCGTCGGTGTCGTCGTCCTGCTGCTCAGGGGCATCGTGCACGCGGAGGAAGTCGTCCGGTGGGCCCTCCTGCGGGCGGTCCGCCGGATCGTCCGCGAGTGCGGCCAGCTCGTCGTACGGACTTCGCGCGGGCGGAACCCGGTCAGGGCCGGGTCCGTCGGAGTGAGCGGTGTGATGCGTCGATGTGTGGGGGGTACGCATCGGCAGATTTGATCACATAACCCCACCGGGCTCGCAACCTTGACGAGATGCCGGCCCGGCAATGGCCCGATTCGCACGCGCTATCGAGTCACTGGCAACTCGCCTGTGCTCGGCCGCCGTTGGACACGTGCGGCGACGGGGCCGTGAAGCACGGAAAGGATGACCTCCATGACGGCAAGGGACACCGGGCGTTTCGTGGACAGGACCGCGGTGGTGACCGGCGGCAGCAGGGGGATCGGGGCGGCGGTGGCCAGGCGCCTGGCGGCCGAGGGGGCGGCCGTCGTCATCGGCTACCGGAGCAACCGCGCGGCGGCCGACGCGCTGGTCTCCGCGATCGAGGCGGACGGCGGCAAGGCCCTCGCCCTCGGCGCGGACGTGGCCGACCCGGGCCGGAGCGAGGCGCTGATCGAGCGCGCGGTCGCGGAGTTCGGCCGGCTGGACGTGCTGGCCTCCTGCGCCGGCATCGAGCACTTCGGAGCCCTGGAGGATCTCACCCCGGCCGACTTCGACCGCGTCTTCGCCGTGAACACCCGCGGCCAGCTGTTCGCGGCCAAGCACGCCGCCGCCCGGATGGGGGAGGGCGGCCGGATCGTGCTCACCTCCTCGGTCAGCGCGTCCCGCGCGGTCTTCGAGCACACCCTGTACGCCGCGTCCAAGGCCGCCGTGGAGTCCATGGTCCTCAACCTCTCCGCCGAACTGGGGCAGCGCGGCATCACCATCAACGCCATCGCCCCCGGCGGCACCGCCACAGACATGGCCACCGAGAACTCGGCCGGATACCAGCACCCCCGGCTGCGCGGCGAGATGCCGCTCGGGCAGTGGCTGTCCGTGCACGGCGCGCTCGGCCGGCTGGCCACGCCGGAGGAGATCGCCGCGGGCTACGCCTACCTGGCCAGCGACGACGCCGCGTACATGACCGGCCGCACGCTCCCCGTGGACGGCGGGTTCTTCTGAGCCGCGCCGGACGGCCGTCCGAGGGGGGCGACCGCGACGACCCGGTGGGCGCCGGACGACCGCGGCCCCGGGGCCGCCGGTCAGGACTGCCCGGAGCGCACCGGATCGTCGGACGTCTCCCGCGGCCGCCCCCCGCCCCCGGAGCGCTTCCGCCGGTCCCGCCGCCAGTCGAACGTGGCGAGCGCGAGGGACGCCACCATGCCGATGAGCCCCGCGCCCAGTGCCACGACGACGGCGGCACGGTAGTCCTGGTGCCGCCCGAGCACCAGGTAGAAGAGACCGGGCAGCGCGGCCGTACCCACCGCCGCGCCGAGCCGCTGCCCGGTCTGGAGCGCGCCGCCCGCCGCGCCCGCCATGCGGACCGGCACGTCCCGCAGCGTCATCGTGAAGTTGGGCGAGACCACGAAGCCACCGCCGATGCCGCCGACGAGCAGCACCGGCGCGGCGACCCAGGGGGCGATGCCGAGGTCCACGTAGCGCAGCAGCAGCGCCGTGCCGCCCAGGCCGAGGATCACACCCGCCAGCCCGCACACGGTGAGCAGCCGGCCCAGCCGCTCGACCATCCGCCCCGCGACCACGGCAGCGAACGCCGAGCCCACGGCGAACGGGGTCACGGCGAGCCCTGAGCGCAGCGGGGAGAAGCCGAGACCGTGCTGGTAGAAGAGCGCGAAGACCAGCCACACCCCGCTGAAGCCGATGAAGTACAGCGTGCCGACGCCCGCGCCGACCGCGTAGCCGCGCACGGTGCTGAACAGCCGCGGATCGAGCAGCGGCTGATCGCCCTTCGCCACCAGGCGCCGCTGCCACTGGGCGAAGACGAGGAGCACGGCGACACCGACCGGGAACAGCCACCACAACCGGTCGATCCCGCCGGAGTCCGCCTGGACCAGCGGGTACATCAGCGCGAGCACACCGAGGCCGAGGAGCACGACACCGGTGCCGTCCACCCGGCCCCGCCCGGACCCCTGGACGCGGGGCAGCAGCCTGCGCCCGAGCAGCACGGCGAGGATGCCGATGGGCACATTGACGTAGAAGATCCACCGCCAGCCGTCGGCACCGGAGGCCAACGCCAGGATGACACCGCCGGTGATGGGTCCGACGGCGGAGGAGATGCCGACGGTCGCGCCGAAGAAGCCGAAGGCCCGGCCGCGTTCCGCACCCCGGAACAGCTGCTGGATGAGCGCGGAGTTCTGGGGCGCCATGAAGCCGGCCGCGAGACCCTGCGCGAGGCGGGCCACCACCAGCAGCGTGATGTCCGGGGCCGCCCCGCAGGCCGCGCTGAACAGCACGAAGGCGCTGAGCGCGAGCAGGAATATGCGGCGCCGGTCCAGGGCGTCGCCGAGCCGCCCGGCGGTGACGAGGGCGAGGGCGAAGCTGAGCGCGTATCCGGACACCACCCACTGCACCTGGGCGGGGGAGGCCCCCAGATCGCGCTGGACCGTGGGCAGGGCGACCGCCACGATCGTGACGTCCAGCAGGCTCATGAACCCGGCCACGAGCGTCACCCACAGGGCCCGCCACCGGCGCGGATCCGGCTGGTAGCCGGTGTCCTGAGCCCCCTGGCCGCGGCCGCCCGCCGCCGACGTCGACGTAGTCACCTGGGCTCCTCTCCGCTGGGGCCCCGCCTGAAGGATTCAGGTTCCCCCGCCGGGGCACGTGCACACACCTATAGCTGCAACCGCAAAGGGTCCGGGGAAAGTCCGTCCGGGCGCGCGTTCGCGACGGCACCGGCAAGATCCCGGGTGTCAGTGGCGGCTGCGAGGCTTGGACCATGAACGGCGACGACGAGCAGCTGCTGCGCGGCCGGGTCTACGGCCACGACCACGACGACCCCGGCCCGCGCCCCGACCGCAGGTATGCCCAGCTGGTCGGCGGACCCCTGGACGGCCTGCTCCTGGACATCACCGACCGGCCCTGCCACGCCCCCGCGACGGGCGTTCCGCTGCGCACCGAACTGGGGCGGTTCGGCGCCGGCGGCCGGGCCGTGTACAGCCCGCGCCCCGGTGACCGCACCCACCTCGACTGGAGCGGCGACATCCCCTGAGGACCACCGGACCGGAGCTCCATCCACTCAGAGTAGCCGAGTGAGCGCCCTACGGAGCGGTTGGTTTGAGCGTGCGAGATCTGTACATGCGTTGGCTTGTGCAATGTGACCGGCGAAAGGAACACCGCGATGACGGCGACTGACCATGAGAACCCGGTGGATCCGGCGGATCCCGCCGCGGTCAGGCGCCATCGGACACTCTTTCGCGCCATCGAGAAACGGCGCCACCCGAAGCTGCGGCGCAGCGACATCACGGTGACCGACGAACCGGCCGTCAAACGCGCCACGAAGGCGGCCGCCCTCGGCAACGCGATGGAGTGGTACGACTTCGGTATCTACAGCTATCTGGCCGCGACCCTGGGGAAGGTCTTCTTCCCCTCGGGCAGTCACACCGCCCAGTTGCTGAGCACCTTCGCCACCTTCGCGGTGGCCTTCCTGGTGCGGCCCGTCGGCGGCATGGTCCTCGGGCCGCTCGGCGACAAGATCGGCCGCAAGACGATCCTCGCCCTCACCATGATCATGATGGCGATCGGTACCTTCGCCATCGGCCTGATCCCCTCGCACGCCACGATCGGCGTCTGGGCCCCCGCCCTGCTGATCTTCTTCCGCCTGGTGCAGGGCTTCTCGACCGGCGGGGAGTACGGCGGCGCCTCCACCTTCATCGCGGAGTACGCGCCCGACAAACGGCGCGGATACTTCGGCAGCTTCCTGGAGTTCGGCACGCTCGCCGGGTACGTCGGGGCGTCCGGCCTCGTCGTCGCCCTGACCAGCCTGCTCAGCGACGACCAGATGCTGCACTGGGGCTGGCGCGTCCCCTTCCTGGTCGCGGCCCCGCTCGGATTCATCGGTCTGTACCTGCGGCTCAAGCTGGACGAGACGCCCGCCTTCCAGAAGCTGGAGGGCGGCCAGGCCACGGCCACCGAGGCCGCCGACGCGGTCGAGACCTCGGCCGCCGCCGACCTCGGCAAGATCTTCACCCGCTACTGGCGGCCGCTGCTGCTGTGCGTCGCCCTCGTGGCGGCGTACAACATCACCGACTACATGCTGCTGTCGTACATGCCGACCTATCTCTCCGACGAGCTCGGCTACGACACCAACCACGGGCTGCTGATCCTGCTCATCGTGATGGTCCTCCAGATGTGCGTCATCAACCAGGTCGGCCGCCTCTCGGACCGATTCGGCCGCAAACCGCTGCTGATGGCGGGAATGCTCGGCTTCCTGGTCCTGTCCGTGCCGTCGTTCCTGCTCATCCGGCAGGGCGACATCGTCCTGATCACCCTGGGCCTGCTGCTGATGGGCCTGTCCCTGGTGGCCATGCTCGGCACGATGTCGGCGGCCCTCCCGGCGATCTTCCCGACGCATGTCCGCTACGGCTCCCTCTCGGTCGCCTACAACTTCTCCGCCTCGCTCTTCGGCGGCACCACCCCGCTGGTGATCACGGCCCTGATCGGCGTCTTCCACACCAATCTGGTGCCGGCCTTCTACGCCGTGGGCGCGGCGGCCGTAGGCGTCATCGCCGTCCTGTGCATGACGGAGACGGCGAACAAGCCGCTGGACGGCTCCCCGCCGTCCGTGGAGTCGGAGGCAGAGGCCGTCGAACTGGTCAGGGCCCAGTCACCCGACCCGAAGTTCTGACCGCCCCACGACTCCCGGACCGCCGGGCGCCTCGCCGCGCCCGGCGGTCCCGCGCGCGGCGCGAGCCGCGTGGCCTCGGCGTCGCGCCATACCGGGGAGAGGACCCGCCGTCCGCCGTACGGACCTTCTGGTCAGAGGCTGCGCAGGCGGGCCAGTGTGGCGTCCAGGTCGGCTTTGCGGGGCCGGTTGTGGGGCAGTTTGCCGAGCATGGCGGCCATGCCGCAGGTGTTGGTGACGGCGGAGAACACCAGGCCGCCCGCGATGCCCGCGGACAGCAGCCTGAAGGCGGGGTGGACGGCCTCGCCGAGGGCGAGGCCGAGCAGGACGAGGGAGCCGGCGGTGAGGCGG
>NZ_LBDA02000098.1 GCF_000980885.2 Streptomyces malaysiense
CAGGCACTACGCCGACCGGGCAACGGCCGAACGAACGAACCTGAAACCCCGTCACCCCCTCCTGACCAGCTGATCAGCACTTCCCGCACGCCGGGGGAACCTCAGGAGCCGACACGGTTGCGCCGCACGCTGGCGGGCTTGCCGCTGCCGAAGGCGGCCGACGGGCGGATCGTGCTCGCCGTGGACGTGTCGCACTGGCTGCGACCCGACGCTCCCACCAGCCGCGACCGGCTCTTCTGTCATGTCTACGGACGCGGCGACCGCAGCTCGGACCAGTTGGTGCCCGGCTGGCCCTACTCCTTCGTCGCGGCCCTGGAGTCCGGCCGCACCTCCTGGGTCGCTCTCCTGGACGCGGTCCGCCTGGGCCCGGCCGACGACGCGACGACCGTCACTGCCGACCAACTCCACGATGTCGTCGAGCGGTTGACGAGTGCAGGCCACTGGAGACCCGGCGATCCGGACATCCTGATCGTGATGGACTCCGGCTACGACGTCGCCTACCTGACCCACGCTCTCGCCGACCTGCCCGTCGTACTGGTCGGGCGCCTGCGCTCGGATCGGGTCATGCTCCGCGACCCCGGCCCCGCCCGGTCGGGTCCCCGGGGCGGGCGCCCCCGCCGGCATGGCGGCGTCCTCACGTTCAAGAAGCCCGACAGCTGGCACGAGCCCGACGTCACGACCGCCACGGACACCACCCGCTACGGCACGGCCACCGCTACGGCCTGGGACCGGATGCACCCCCGGCTCACTCACCGCGGCCCCTGGCTGAACCACGCCAAGGAAGAACTCCTCATCCTGCACGGCACGTTGATCCGCCTGAAGGTCGAGCACCTGCCCGGTGACCGTGACCCGAAACCGGTCTGGCTGTGGTGCTCGGCCACCGCCGCCGCACCGGCGGACGTGGACCGCTGGTGGCAGTCCTTCCTCCGTCGCTTCGACCTGGAGCACACCTTCCGGCTGATGAAACAGACCCTGGGCTGGACCGCCCCGAAGGTCAGGAACCCCGACACGGCCGACCTGTGGACCTGGCTGATCATCGCCGCCCACACCCAGCTCCGCCTCGCCCGGCCCCTCGCCGAGGACCTCCGTCGTCCCTGGGAACGGCCCGCAGAACCCCGCCGCCTCACCCCCGCCCGGATCCGTCGGGGGTTTCGCAACGTCCGCGCGACAGCAGCCCGCCCGGCAAGCGCACCGAAACCGTCCCGACCAGGCCCCGGACGGCCTCCCGGCTCGAAAAACAAACAACGGGCCAGGCGCCACGACGTCGGCAAGACCGTCAAGCGCGCCGAATCGATCAAGGAACACCAAGCCCAGCGAGGTTAAACGCCAAG
>NZ_LBDA02000099.1 GCF_000980885.2 Streptomyces malaysiense
CTCCGCATCTCGGGGGAACCTCACGGCGACGATACGCAGGTTCACAGCCAGCCCCGCCGGTCGCCCAGTGCGGTCTGGACCCGCCGCAGGTCCGGCTGCGCGGCGGGAGGCGGGGCCACCCGGTCGAGCACCGAGGCCCATTCCAGGATGATGGTGGCGATCAGTTCGGCTTCATGCTCCCGTGCCTCGTCGTACGAGGTGCGGCGCAGGATGTGCTGGACGGTGTCCGGCCCTGGCGCCTCGGTGGCCTCACGCTCGTGGCCGTGCACCACACCAAGATCCTGCGCCTTCTCGACACCCGTGCTGGGACTTCCGACGAGAATCATTTCATCGGCTTCCGGGATGCCGCCCGGCGCCTGTGTGGCTGCCCCTACCAGGCATGACCCGTATGAGTGGCTGCTCGCTACGAGATACGGGAGGCCATAGCGGCGCGATGTCAGTACTCCTTACTGAGGTCCGTTCCCTTCGGCGCACGGAAACAACCGGAGACGACGCGGATCTGGAGCATGGGCTGCTGAGTTCCGGACGCACCCGTGATATGCAAGGAAGCGTTAACTGAGAACGGTTCCTTATCTGAATCGGCAGTGAGTTCGAGGTTTTTGTTTGCGCTAGCGTCACGGCCGTATGCGACGACTTTCCAGCCGTTCTTGGGCAGACTCTCCCGGAGGCGCTGGAAGCCGGCCTCCAGCTTATCGGGGGCCACTTCGTAGATCGACCAAGGGTGACGCATGCGGTAAAGGTGATCGGGGTCCTCATCACAGAGAGAGACACCAGCACCTCCCTCCGTTACTTTCCCGTCCTTGATTCCAATCAAGTCAAGAATCTGACTGGAGAGGTGATTAGCCTTCGTCCTAGCCTGTTCGACCGCCAGAGTCGTCGGCTCGGCAGTCTTACCTGCATCACTCACGTCTTTGTTTGTCACGTCTTTTGAGCATCCCGTCATGACGAGGGCCACAACACTGGCCGCGGCGCAAAGGGCGAGCCGACGCCGCGGGAACGAATTCCTGAGCGAGTTCAATTGTCTTCCTTAACGTCACCATACTTGCCGACGACAACTGCCCCCTGGTTCTCCAGTGAAACCGACCCCTCATCCCAGTAGCCACTGTGCCCGCTGGTGTTCACATGCATTCGATGCGCCCCGAATGCCTCGTCGGACGGAATGGTCTGGATGTAACCGGCACTGTAGGGAACCCCGTCGTAGTACTGCACGCCCCACTTCTGTCCACCCAAGAACGGTCGGCCGATGTAGGGCACCGGGTCGTCGCTGGCGGCCTCGGACCACACGTGGTTGCTGCCCACGCCCAGGTCGCTTGCGTCGCCCACCAGCATGCCTGGACTGCCAGCGACCACGATGTCGTTGGCCGCGATGTGGTGTTCCTTGGTGGCAGCACCGACAACCGTGGTGCCATAGCTATGGGCGATGACCGTCGTGTGGCTTGACGGCGTGCATGCTTCAGAGCCGCTGCGGGCCGTCTGCAGACCGTCCAGGAAGTTGTTGAGTTTGGGGGCCGAGTCGTAGGCATAGCTCGGCGAAGGGGAATCGGTGACGACATTCTGCGGGGCGTCGTAGCCGATCCAGGTGATGGTAGACGTGGTCTTGTCGGGGGCCTGTGTGTGGGCCTCGTGCCACGTATCCGTCATCCGCTTGATGTCGCCGCCGGCCTTCGCCAGCTGCGCTCCCGTCCCGGGTACGTACACAGCCGTGTTGTCCGCCGTGTCCGGGTTGCCGTTGGCGATGATCGCGTGTCCGAGACCCTTGGTGTCGAAGCCGAGCACGTACGCCTGTGGCAGGCCGGGCTTGCCGTCCGGGCCAGGCACACCGCTTGCGTCCAGCCGGGCCTGGATGTCGTCCATGCCGCTGAGCATGTCCCGCACCCGTACGCCGCCGGCCTTCTGCCATTGCTGCCAGATCGGGTTGACGACGGCTGAGGGAGGGTTGCCGACCCGGACGTACTGCGGCGGCTCGGGCCCCAGTCGCTCGTACTCCTGCGCAAACTGAGCCCGTGTTTCCGCCAGCACGATCCGGTTGGAGGTGTCGCGCACCTCGGACGGCAGGCCGTCGAGCGCGCCGATCTCGGACGGATAGAGGGTCGCGTACTCATCGCGCTGCTCGTCGGTGAGACCGTCCCACCACTTCCTGTTCTCGGCGGGGGACTTTCCGTGCGGGATCTTCTTCTCGTCGAGGTAGTCGCCGACGGTCTTTTGCACGGCCTGCAGGTCTTTGGCCGCGTCGATCAGCATGTCGTCGGTGACGTCGAGCCCGGCCGGGGCCTTGAGCTTGCGGAGCACGGATGCGTAGCGCGCGTCGATCTCGCCTGCCTCGCGCACAGCGCTCGCGATTTGTTCCGCGACGCTCTCGGCCATGGCCTTGTTGGGATTGCCGCCGCCTTCGCCCTTGCCCGGTAGGTAAGGGACCGGTGCGCCCGCTCGCGCTGTGCCACCGCCCTCACCGGGGGCGAACGGCACGATAGGGCCTGCTGGCGACGTGCCTGGGGCGTACGGCCCGTAAGGGACGGGCGCCGGGGTGCCGTCCTTCGAGATGGGCGGGGGATACGTCACCGAACCGTCCTCGTTCACCGTGAACTTGAACGCCTCGGCGTCTTCCAACGCCTGCTTCAGCTTTCGCTGAGGTCCTTCCAGGTCGGCGGCGAGGGACTCCAGCGTGGTCCGGATCAGACCGCACTCACCGTGGATGTACTGGTAGTTACGACTTAGCCGGTCCAGGTCGCCGGCCGCCTTGGTGGCCGTCTCCCCCTTCTGGGTGGACCGGACTGGAATCGTCATCTCCCGGTCGACCCGAAGTCGGGCGGCGTCCGCGCGGTGGCTTACCTTGCCCCATCCGCCGGCGGCGTCCCGGTACTCGGACAGCTTCAGGTCCCGAAGTTGCTGCCATGTGGACACCGGCCTCACCTTGCCCAATCCGGGCGGTTGCCCACGTGAACTCCACCCACTCGGCCCCCGACGTGCTGGTCGACCTCACCGAAGTGCTTCCCGGTCTTGGCCAGGGTTCCGTGCAGCCGGCCGCATTCGTTCCGGACAGCGGTGAGCCGAGCATCCCAGGTGGCGCGTATCTCATTCAGCGCGGCCGTACAGTCGAATCCCTCAGTGCCGCCCGCTAAGCCGGTGCTGGCCTCCTTGAGGTCGGTCAGACCGTTGTTGGTGGCGGTGTGCAGTTCGTCCGCCACGCCGGACGCGCTCGTCCACGGTGTCTTGCTGATCCGCAGGTCGGCGTCGCCGCCCTCGGTGCCACCGCCTCCCCCACCGTTCACGCTCGCCAGTTGCATGCGACTGTGTCCCGCATCGTCGGCGCGGGGCGGAACGCCTACGGCCTTCTCCCAGTCAAACCCCACGCGCTTGTCCTCCCCATGCCATGCGTGGCCCCTCCCCGTGTCTGGTCGTACGTCGCCGAGACGCTGTGAACGCGCCACCGCAGCGCTGCGGTGGTCGAGAAGCACAGTAGTAACGCTGCGTCGAGAGTCCCATCCGTATCAGCCACCAGCCTGTCTGAGTATGCGTACTCAGACAGCGCCAGGTCCTCGATCGGGCGGGGGGAGGTTGTCCGGTGGGACCGGCGGCCCGTACGACGAGGGCGTGAACCCACGTGCGGGGAAGTGCCCTTGGCCCGGGGCGGGCGCGGTCGCTGAGAGCGGCACTGCGGCGGTCCGACGCTTCCGGACGACGACGACAACCGCGATCCCTACTCCGAAAAATACGACAGCGCCGATGCCCAGCGCGATCCAGGGGGTGCTCATGCCCTGGGATGCTGACGCTGCCGCGGGCGAGTTGCCACCCTTGGCCCGGGCATCGGAGCCCTCGGATCCCGAAGCTTTCGGCGAAGCCGACTGAGACGCCGCTGTCTTGAAGTCCGGGAGCGGGTAGACGTTAGCCGGGCCGGGACTGCCGGGGTTCTGCAGGGCGATTCGCGGACGGACAATGCCGTATCCGATGGCGTCGTTGCGCTTGGCTCCGTTGGTGGGGCCGCCGATGGTGTTGAGCATGACGCGGAGGACCTGGCTGTTGGCCCAGTCAGGGTGCTTGGACCAGATCAGGGCGGCGCTGGCCGAAGCGAGGGCGGTGGCGTCACTTGTCCCATGGGTCTCACACAGCCCGGTCTTGCTTCCACAGGCGTGGACCATGTCCTCGCCCGGTGCGGCCATGTCCACCTGAGGGCCGGTCTCGGACTCAGCTGTCCTGTGGAGATCCTTGCCCACGGCCGCCACGCCGACCACGCCCGGCGTGGCGGCCGGGTACATCACCTCGTTGGCCCCGTCTCCGTTGTTTCCGACGGCAGCGAAGATCAACGATCCCTTGTCGAGGGCGTATTTGACCGCTGCGGTCAGCTGCAGTGACCCTTCTGGTGCTCCCTGAGAGATGTTGATGACCTTGGCGTGCTCATCGGCGGCGTATCGGATCGCTTGTGCGACAGCCTCGTTGAAGCGGTTGTCTCCTTCGGCCTGGTTGGCTGCCGTGTCTCCCTTGGGCAGGCGGATGGGGAGAATCTTGGCGCCGGGGGCGAGCCCCAGGGCACCGTTTCCCCCGCCGTACGCGCCTGTTCCTGCGATCAGGCCGGCCATGCCGGTGCCATGACCTTCGTAGTCGGTGTGCTCGTCGCCTGGCTGGTCCGGGGCGAGGTCCTTGCCCTTGAGTACCTGGCCCGTCAGGTCGGGATTCGTGGGATCGACGCCGGTGTCGATCACTGCGACCGTGACGCCCTTGCCGGTGCTGGTCTCCCACATCTGCTCGGCCTTCATGGCGTCGAGGAACCACTCCTCCCGGCGCGTCGACTCCGCTTGCGCCGATACTGCGGCGGCGCCCACCAACAGCAGACCCACGGCAGCTGCTACCGCAGCCTGACGATGCCGGTGGCGCATTCCGCTGGTGAGCATGTATGTCCCTCTCGCTGTTGTTGACCTGTCAGTCGACTACTGGCGGCACATAGCGACGGTCCTGCTGTCGCTGTGCTTCATCCTCGTTCTCGGTGCGGTTGTCGCGTCCGCTCCGTCTCGTGTCGTCGCGTCGGGTGGATGCCCCCTGAGGAGCTTGCCGCGTGCCGCCGCTGCGTGCACCAGCAGCTCGCATGACGGTAGGTTTCCCGCCCGAAATTCCGCCTCGCTCCACAGCGCCGCCTGCCGCGGAAGACGGACGAGTACCCGAGCGCCCCGGCTGCTGCGTGTTGTCGCCGATCACACCGCTGTTCCGCACGGGGAGACGGCCGCCTGGGCCAGGTGCTTGCCGCCCTGCCACCTGCCCCGAAGAGCGAGCACCTGCAGCAAACCCTGCTGGACCGCGAGCGGTCGGTCCCTCGGCACCCACGACCGTCCCCCTGGGGATGGCGCCCTGGGGGTTGCCAGCAGGAGACGGAACCGGTCGGCCGCCGATGACGCCGCGGCTACCGCTCGTCACACGGCCTGGCGGGGATGTGGCTGCTCCCTGTTCGGGCAGGGCCGGGGTCCGGCCTCCGAGTTCAGGCATGGCCGAAGGCCGGCCTCCGATTGGTCGCTGCTGGGGACCAGTTGGCTCCGAAGGCGCGTTCGGGATCGACCGGCTCGAAGGCGTTCTCGGGCTCAGCGGGCTCGGCGTCGCTTTCGGCCCGCTGGTGAACGGCGATGGAAGTGTCCCTGTGGTTGGCGGCGCCGGTGTGACGCCTGCGTCGGCATGGCTTGGGCCCGGGAGACCGGCCGTGATGTTCGGTGTGTGCGGCGCTTGCGGTGGAGAGGCTACCGAGTCGATACCCATCCGCGTGGGCTGCTGCTCCGCCACTACCGGAACGATGTGCGCAGGTGATGCCACAACCGTGGGCTTTCGCACGCCGGCGCCTGGGGCTGGGGCAGCAGCGGAACCCTCCCGACCCTGCGCCACGTGTACGACGGCAGCACCATCAGACGACGAGGCGGGCCCTGGAGGAGACCCGCTTGGGCGCGCCTTAGCCTCACCACCGTCCAACGCATGGGATCCCGACGGCGGCACAATCGCTTTCGGCGGCGGCGGAAACTTCGGCCGCTCGAGCCCGTTCATCTGCGTGGCCGACCACTCGTAGGTCTGCCCCAGCTGCCGCATCTGCGCCGCCGCCTCCAGGCGGACCCTCTCCTTGTGTGCCGCCAGCGCAGCCAGCTCGCTCTTGGCCGCCGCGCTCACCGCTCCCGCGTCCGGGTCGTTGTGCGCTGCGTTTGCCGAGTCCAGGTTCGCCTGTGCTCCCTTGGTGTCGCGCGGGATCGATACCTGCGCGTGCGCGATCGCCCCGGACGCCTCGCTCAGCCACTTGCCAGCGCCTTCGCTGAAGTCACCAAGCCGCAGAGTGGAGTTGGCCAGGTCGGCGGACCAGGTGCGGAACGCGTGCGCGCCCTCGCCCTTCCATTCCACCCACTGCGGACGGACCTTGAGTTCCTCGGCGATCTTGCGGATCTCCTTGGCGGCCGCGGTGAGTCGGTCCGCGGCGGCCTGCACCATGCCGGGGTCGGCCTGGTCGAGCCACGCCAGCATCTGCTCGTGGCTCATGTCCTCGAAGGACGTACCGCCACCGGATCCCTTGCCAGACATCAGAACTCCCCCGTCCCCGTCCGTTCCACCAGATCCATCAGATCGAACCGCCCGCGTCGCCACCCGCTGGCGCCGGCTTCGACGGCTGCCCGGTCTGCGTCCCGTTCCCACTGCCGTGGGCCTTGCTCGGCACTTCAGGGTCGTAACCGCTGCCGTAGCTCTTCGTCGCTTCCGCGCTGATCGCCGCCATGCGGTCACGGACGTCCAGGTCGACGTTCTGGTAGCCCCTGTGTGAGGCCATGACGGCGATGCCCATGCCCTCCATGGAGTCCGACAGCAGCTTCGACAGCGTCTCCAGCTCGCTGATCACCGTCGCGTAGGTGCTGAACAGCCCGGCCGCCTCTGCCCACGCTCCGGCCCCGCCCCCGAACTGATGGCGTGCGAGCTGCTCCTGCCCGATCTTGCCCGGGCCTGCCTGCGAGCCCTTCAGGTCGTGGATCAGGGCGTCGACGCGCTTCTGGAAGGTGGTGAAGGACGACAGTTCCGTGGCCACATCGGCGACGGCCTCCCGTGCCACGCCGAACAGGCCGGACGCCCACGACGTGCCCGACGTCGCCCCGCCATCGCTCGGAAGCACAACACCCTCCCCGTATTGCCAGAACAACCGACGGCTCACATCCGCACCAGCAACTTTAGCTACCAGCAGTGACAGGCCCTGGTCACCCCGTAGCGGCGGGCGACCGAGAACTGGCCATCCGCGTAGGGCCGCTCCGCCCGCAGCCAGGAGGCCAGCGGCTCATCAGGCATGCCACCACCCAACACTCCGGCGTGATGAAGCGCATGAGCACTTGTACTCAGCTTGGCGTTTAACCTCGCT